>NZ_JBFPNG010000012.1:0-1069598 GCF_040815535.1 Massilia sp. LMS1-1-1.1
GCGCGTCAAACGCCTGCGAGTACAGCGCGGGCAGGATGATGCCGCGCGTCAGCTCGCCGCCCGGGGAAAAGACGATCACCTGTTCGCCGACGGTGGGCGCCGACCAGGTGCGCGTGCTGCCGGCGCGTGGCGTGGCCCAGTTCAGCCATTCGGTGGTGAGTGTCGGCCCGAGCCGCACGCGCGCCTTGGCCCCTTTGACCTCGGCAATGGTGCCCAGGCGGATCAGGTTTTGCAGCAAGCGGAGGAGGTCGGACAGGTCGGCGTTCATGCAGTGCATGTTGCCGAAGTCCGCGTGCGGATGCACGCGGGGGCGGGTTGATATGTGGCTTAGCGCCTAAGAGTTAAAAAAAATGAATGATGTTTTTTATTGTGAAGTTTTTATAGATTTAAAAGCCACCACCATATTAAAACTAATGGAACTCCTGCAATAAAAAAATATGCAAAGTGTTTGCGCCAACCAAGCCAAAATAGCATTCCAAAAATACTGTAGAAGATTACATTTGCACATAGAGATAAAAGAAAAAATTGTATTTCAGTTCTAGGGTCTTGACTTGCAGGGAGAACCATCAAAAATGTCGGCCACAGCAAAAATGTGATTTGTTGGAAGATAAAGATAAAATCGATATCTTTGCTTTTTTCTACGAAGATCCAAATAATGCGAATAAGTATTGGAAATAAAAACCCTGCGAACGAAAATATGGCTGTAAATTTTAAAAATGTCATTATCGCCTGCCTCCGAATTGTTGTTGTAGGTTTCTCATTAAAGTTCCAGGAAGCATTGTCGCAGGTGTATTTATTCCTCCAGCCCTAAGTGCATCTCGTACGGTAGTTGCACAATTTCTATCGTATAAATCGTACATGCCAGGATTTCTTCTGCGGAAATCAATAAAATCTTGTATGGCTTTATCTTGAATTGCTGTTGTTTGAATTGTTATGGATTGTTCCTGATTGAGTGTGTCGGGTTGCATAATTCCTTGGACTGGTTGCCCAGTTACAATAGACAATTTTGAGGCTGTAGCTACTGGATAAAAGCCCATTGTACTAGTCGAGTTAACGCCGACGCCTACATGACCTGCCCCATTTGCTCCTGGATAGCGAGCAATAGTCACATCGAGTCCCATGGGGTCGATAAATGAAAGCGGATTTCCGCCGACATAGCTGTAAGTATTCAATCCACCCATCAACCCAATAGGATCGCTCTGCAAATATCGCCCCAGTGAAGCATCATAGTAACGATTCCAGTTGTACCACAGGCCTGACTCAGTATCGTAATACTGCCCCGGAAAGCCGATCGGCATGCCACCGATATTGTTGATTACTATCTTTCGATCAAACGCGGCGTTGGCGGCGCGCCAGACGACTCCACCACTTGTATTACTCATGACTTCCGGACGGCCCAAATGGTCGTTATGGCTGAAGTAGAGCTGGTTGGCACGGGACATACCGATTAGCTCGCCATTGAACCAGAAGTAGTGGCTGGTTTGCGTACCGGTTTCTGCCAAGAGTTCTCCGCTTGGACCATAAATAGCCAGCGTAATTCCACCAGAATTTTCTTTTTGTACACGCTGATTGAGCGCATTGGTACGATAGTCGGCAACATAACTGCCGTTCACGAGAATCCCACGCATACGGTTGAAACCATCATAGGTATAGGCACGCGTACCATCATGGCGCGATTCGCTCGCTAGCGTACCCACGGGGTTGTAACTGAAGTTGCGAAACTCCCCGTTGCCACTCCAAGATGCGAGGCGGTTGCTGGTGTTATCTAGCACAAAGCTATAATTGCTGCCCTTTCGGGTCTGGGCGATACGATTGCCAGCCTGATCCCAGGAGAAACTCTGATAGTCGCTCGGGCGTGTCACCAGTCCCACTCGATCAGCCGCGTCATAGTCAATTCCCTGCGTCATATTTTGATCAACCGAATCGATCATGGCAATGATCTGATTCGTACTGCTATGACGATATTCGACGTTTTCCACACTGCCAGAAATTTGCGTAATACGGCCATCCGTATCGAGAGTCACTCTGCGCGGTAAATTGTTCCCATATCGCCATGCATAAGGCTTGCTGCTGACTGGCTGATATAGTACTGAATCCACAATTTTCGTCCATACGCCAGTCGCATTTGTTAAGAGTTCGCTGACACGGCCATAAGCATCGTAATTGTAAAATGTGCGTGTCCCATAAGGGTAATGGATGCCTTTCAGCCTACCTGAGGCATCGTAATCCCATGCGGTGGTATAGGTGGCACCATATATTTTGTTGGCCTGTGCAGTCAGTTGTCCGAAGGCATTGTAGGCATAGCCAGTCTGTCCCGTTAGGTCAGTGAATCCTGTCAGATATCCCTTACCGAATTGCCCTTCGTCATAGGTGAAACTCTCTGTTTCCCCGCTACTACTGCGCGAAACTTGGCGACCGAGCTTATCCCACGTGTACACCGTAACTCTACCATCAGAACGTGTTTCGCTCGCCAAGCGACCGGCACTGTCGTAGCCAAATGTACTAGTACCAGTATCTGGACTGACCATACTGGTGACCTGGCCAAAACCATTGTACGTGTAACGCGTCTGCAGAGGGCGCGGGTCGGTCACCGATGCTACGTTACCTTCTGAATCGTAAGTTATTGTGGTCACGCCGCCATCTGGTGTTGTATGACTTACGATGCGATTGGCTGCATCATATGCATATGTAGTGTTGCGTCCAGCAGCGTCGGTGACATTGGTAAGATTGCCATTAAGATCGTAGCGCTTCTCGATGCGCTGCCCGTTGTTTCCAAGCTCGGTATATGAACGGCCTAACGTATCCAGTTGCGTCGTGGAGCTCAGCTCACCTGCGGGAACTGCCACTGGTTGACTGCCGATTATATCGGCGTGATGTAAGGGCGAGCTGACACGCACACTATTGCTAGGAACATCGACTGCTACACGTGCGAGTTCTCCCAGCGCGTTCCCTATGTATTCCAAGCGACCACTGGCACTATATTGAAAACGATCGATCCTCCCATCGGGATAATTTATCGTGCTGACCTGTCTAGCATGATTGTATGTATAAGTGACTGTGCGCCCATTTTTACTCTCGGCAATGAGATTCCCAATTGAATCATAGCTGTATGTCGTAGCTATTCCATTGATATCTATTTTTGAGGTGGCAAATCCTAGCGCGTTATATCCGCCAAGTGAAACTTGATGACCTAATGGATTAATGATGGATATGAGATTTCCTGATCCATCATAGTTATACGTTGTTTGCGCTTCGCTACTTGGAAGTGCTTTCTTAACTATTTGTGTCGCTAGAACTCGGTTCGCATGGAATGTGTACGTGTAATTTATTTGTCGTTGACCGCCGACGCGTAAATCGCTTGAGATAATGCTTGCTAGTTTCCCATCTTGTGGAGTTCCTGAAACAGGGAAATACGAATATGCCTCCTTGGCGTAAGGAATATTTTTTTCGTCTAACATGGTTATTTCAGATAAATAATCTCCAGACCAACTGTAGTTTTTCGTTATCGCAGCGTCGGTGCCGGCAGCAGTTATGGCCTGTGTCAACTTTCCACTTACGTCATATAGATAATCTGTTTTATTTCCATTCCAGTCTAAGGTATAGTCAACCCATCCGTTACTATCATAAAATGTGGCGGAATTAGCGGTAGGGCATGTCGTTGTTGTTTCTCGGGAGATAGATGATAATTTTAGTCCTCCTTGGATAGGTACATATGAATAGGTTACTGTTTGACCTTTTGCACTGGTTACAGTTGTTTTGTTTGAAGAGTATGAAAAGGTATCCCGTTCCTCTCCGTCGGATAACCCACTTTCTTGAACACGTTTATCCGCATAATAACGATATGTGCTATAGCGGATGCCATTGATTGCAATACCAGTTAATAGTCGAGGATCACTGCCATCCTCATAGAAATATGTACGTATATCAGGATTTTGTCCTGGGGAGGTGACGGAAATCAACATTCCTGCTAAGTTGTATAAGTAGTTCCATTCGTTACCAGCAGGATCTCGAACTTTCGTTACACGACCATCTGTCCAAGTTAGCTCTAAAGTTTGTCCTGATATATTAATGATACGGGTAGCCTGCTCAGAATTGCTTCCATAAATAAATTCAAGCAAGTTTGCGCCGCCAGGATTGGTGATTTTTTGAATCATTCCAGCTGCAGAAAATGAATATGTCTTCTGATCTAGAATAAGAGTCCAAGTACGATTCGTCGGCTTATACGTCATGCGTCCCCTCGAGGCAGCATTCTTTGCCCGATATATTAGGCTTCCCCCGGCCATCATCCTTGTGTACGTGATGTTTGCACCATCTGGTCTGGTAAAAATAACATCTGTTGGAATACACAGATTGCCAAAGTCCGGATGGCGATAGCAACCAGAAGGGGCTAGTCTTGGATAATCATATTCAGAGAGCCATTTTGGACCAAACATGGTGGCACTGGAATTAAAAGAGCGGTAAGTCCGTTGCAGACTCAGCCCGTAACTATTTCCCGCAGAAAAGTCAACCTCATTTTTGTATTTTTCTCCTGTAGAAATAATGACCGGATTACCAGTCATTGGATTGGTATTATTTGTATCTGAGCAATCTGTTGGTGCACTGCTATCTGTCGTGGCAGGCTCTGCTGTTTCTTTTCTCCCAGGATTCTTAGGTGCTGGATCACTGTGCCCATCTCCATAGCGTGTAGGTGGTGGTGGTCTGAAAATAGGCGCTGGAGGTTCGTATCTCGGAAGTCGCTCTCCATGGATTTCGATAGCTGGAATGTTATCAATAATAATGTCACGCGATTCCGAACTATCATCACCACCATCTAGAAGCCTATGAAAAATAGGCTTATTTTTAGCATCAGAAAAATTTGCTATCGGAAATAGTATTAATAATATAAAAATATATATTAAATGTCTATGTGAAATATATTTAAACTTAAAATGACAATTATCTTTAGTCATATTTCCTCTATTTTTGTTTTAATTTAATATTTAAATAAAGTGTAATTTCAATCATGATTAATTCATAGGAAATAATATCATTTTGTTCTGTTGTGAAATTCACACTTTGTAACAATAGTGGGAAATAAAATTAAGAAATTAGTTGTTAAAATTTAATGTTTGTGAGTTTTTTATTATCTGTATTTGTAAAAAGATGGTGCAGGAAAGACTCTCGCACTAATGATTTGCCAGAATTGCTCAATCCCACCAGTGGCCGCTCCGGGTATTTATATGAGGGCCCTTTTTTTGTGACATGCTCTTGACGTCCAAATTGATGCACCCGCGCCACGCGCGCCACCCAGCCAAAGAAGCCGACCTCGATCTGGTCGCCGGTCGCCTTTACTTTCAGATGTTTTGCAGTACGAATCTTGGCGAACATCGCCGCCTTCTGCCGCTTGATCCGTCCATTCTTCCCCTTGAATTCCTTGCGCCGCTTGCGCGCCGGATAGGCCGTGCCATCCGGCCCCTGCTGGGCCTTGATGCGCTGTGCCTGGCTGCGGCGCAGGTCGATGGCCACCTTGTGATTGATGGCGCGGCGCTGGGCCGGCTGCAGCTTGGCCAGCAGGGCGCCGGCCCAGGCTTCCAATGCGTGCAGGTCGCCGCTCATGGCGTCGCCTCGGGCGTGCGCCATTCGGCCAGCAGGGTCTCGCCGTCATATAGCTTCCAAAACTCGTCCGCATAGGCAGGCATGTGCTGTATCTCAGCCAGGTGCTTGATGTCCAGGCGGCCCGCATCGCCGGACTTGACGGTCACGCGCTCGGTCAGGTCCAGCTTGATGGAAATATCGACCGTTTCATGGTTATTAAAATCGACCTCGAAGGCGATGCCATGCTTGCGCGTTTCTTCGTTGGCCATCAGGTCGAGCTGGTGGACTTTCAGCCAGGCGATCAGGGCCACCATGATGGCGTCGGCGTCGCCCGCGTAGTCGGTGACGATCAGGTTGAGCTTGAAGCGATATTCGAAGGAGAGGGAGGCGGTGGCCGACGCCACCACATTGCCCTCGTCGGCGAAGACCAGCAGCCGGTCGGGATCGCGCTGCAGCTGGGGAATTGCGGCGGCCAGGTGCTGGCGCAGGCTATTCGGTTTGTACATGGTAGGTGTCTCGTACTAGGTTGTAGGCGTCGATGCAGGAGTTGAGCTGGCGGGTGGCGTCGTCGCCTTCGCCGGCAATGGCGTCAAGAGCTGCCGCAGTCGCTGCGTCAAGTTCGGCGCGCGCTTGATGCCGATGGCCTGCGGCAGCGGTGGAATCTGCAGTGGCGGCGCAGTGGCCGCTGGCGACGGGGATTGACAGGCGCACAGCGCCGCTGCGCACGTCAGCATTGAAATGGTCACGTTCGGTTTTCGCATGGGTTTGTTCCTGGGTGAGGTGGTCGGCGCGCTGCGCCAGGGCGCCGCCGGCGGCGCGCTCCAAGGTGAGCACGCGAGCGGTGGCCTGGACCAGTGCGGTGGCGGCATTGGTCTTGCTGGTGGCGGCCGCTCGCTGCAGTTCGGCGATGCTGGCGTCCTTGCGCCAGCCCTGCGTCGTCCAGCCCGCGATGGCGCCGCACAGCAGGCAGGCGGCCAGCGGACGCCAGGTGGTCGCGGTCACATGGCCACCCGTTCCTTGATCCAGCCGAACAGGAAACGGCGCTGGGTCTTGTTGGCCTCGGTGATTTCCAGGTAACGCGCCGCCTGCAGACCGTTCAAGGCGCGCAGTAGCACGGTGGCGCCGTCCTGGCCGCGCCATTTCAGGAAGGATGCAAGGGCGCCCAGCGACTGCGCGCCCAGGCGACCGTCGACGAACAGGGCGGGATAGCGGGCGCCCGTGTCATTGAAGCCGTTCAGCCAGCGCTGCAGGAACTCGGCCGCGCGGTGCGGCCCCATGTTCACGCCCGTGTCGATCACTTCGGCGCCGATGCCGGCATGCAGGGCCAGCACCTGGTCGAACTTCGGTTCCGTGATGTAGCGGGCCGTGTAGATGGCGCGCGCCACCGTCACGGGAAGGTCGCGCATCGGTCCCGTGTAGCCGTTGGCGCGCGCCACGGCGACAGTGATGCCGTAATTGGTTTCGCCGCCCTTGTCTTGCGGGTCGTTCACATAGCCGCCCTCGGCGCGCAGGATGGCGTCGATGACGCGCGCGATGAGTAAGTTTTCGGTGGTGGCCATCAGTGTTCCTTCGCGTCTTTGACCAGCTCGGCGATGTCTTTGTCGCTGCGGCGCTGAAACCACAGGGCCACGGCGCGCGATACCCACCAGCCGGGCGCGCCCACGATCAGGTCGATGGCGGAGGCGTTGACCATGGCGCCGATGGCTGGGAGCTGGGCGCACAGCAGCTGGTACACGGTGCCGCCCAGCAGGCACGAGAACACGCCGGCGCAGGCCAGGCGGGCGACGAATTCGCCCTTGTTGAAGGTGCCGTCGGCATTCAGAGGCGGCAGCACGATGTACAGCATGGCCGCGCCGACCATGCCCAGCGCCGCCTTGAAGCCGTACAGTTTGACCAGGGTGGCGAAACCACCAAACGATTCTGCGGACATTGCTTGATTCTCCGGTGAGAGGGGTAATAGATTTTTCATGCTGGATAAAAGGGTGAATGCCAGGGTCAGTCCCATAGCTGCACAAGATCTGCTGCGGCCACCTGGCCCGTGCTAGGCGCCGGTTCGGGCAGGGTGACGACCAGGCCGGCGGGCAGCACGGCGCCGTGGCGCGCCAGCGCGGGATTCATTTCCAGGGTTTGCTCGACGTATCCCGCGCCGTCGCCCAGGTAGCGCCACACCAGGGCGTCTACCGTGTCGTGCTGTTGCGTGCGTACCTGCATCAGATCAGTTCCACGGTCAGGTGCGTGCGACCGACGATATCGGCGATGGCCCATTGCGCATTGCGCCGCTGCGCGCCGGGCGCTTCGTCCAGCCACTCTATGCTTTTCTTGTCGCTGACGGAGGTGGCCGTGCTGTCGTAATCGCGGTAACGCTCGATCAGATCGGCCTTGGCCGTGCTGTAGACGGCGCGCCGGTACTGCGCCAGCAAGCGGGATTCGCGGTTGATGCGCGTGGCCGGCACGTCCACCAGGGCGGTGATGCCGATAGCCGCCTGCTTGCCCTGCCAGTCGGTCAGTTCGCGGTTGACGTGCAGGATGGCATCGACCACGGCTTGCACCAGGCGCGCGTCGGTGACGGTGCCGTCCAGGCGCATGGCGTCGCGCAGATCGGTCAGCGCGACATCGGGAAACCAGCCGTCGTTCTCGATGATGCCGATGGGCTGTGCCGGTGGCGCCGGCGCGGTGCCGGGCGGGATGGACGGGGGCAGGGCCATGAAGGACATACGGGGCGCTTTCAAAAGGGGGCGGTGGACGGGGTTCATCAGGCCGAGATTGTTGCCAATACGTTAGCCAGAATCCCCCCGTGCCGCCGTGCTGCGGGGGATGCTCTTTACGTGGAACCGGCCGCGCGCTTGAGGCGCCGCTCCAGCCGTTCCATATCTTTCTTGACGCCGCAGGACTCGGACAGGGCGCGTGCGCGTTTCAGCTGGGCCATGGCCGTTTCCGCCTGCGCCACCAGTGCCGGGGCGATGTCCGTGTCGTCGGCCTGATCCAGTACGGCGATCATGGCCAGGCCGATGGCCTTGTGCAGCTTGGCGCGGGCCTGGTCGGGCGCGTCGCTGGCGGCCGTCAACTGTTTCACCTGGCCCAGCACCTGGGCCGCGTGTTGCGGATTGCTGGCCAGCTTGCCGTGCAAGTACCCTTCGGCGAACTCGTCCAGCATCAGGGTGGCGATGTCGCGGCTGTAGGTATCGGGCAGGGTGAACTTGTGCGCCAGTGCATATTCGGCCATGACCAGGGCGCGGTCGTACTCGCCCGTGTCGATGTGCCACACCAGCAGGGTGGCGAACACGTCATCCTGGGCGCCCTTGCCGCCGGCCAGCACGCCGTCGATCCATTGCGCATAGTCGGGCAGCAAGGTGGCCTTGACCTCGATCTTGCGTTCCACCGACTGGATGGATTTCAGGCGGCGGCGGTCGTCGGCCAGCTTGTAGAGCATCATTTCGTAGGCCGTACCGGTGGTGACGCCTTGCGGCGTGGCGGCGCCGGCCGTGCGCTCGGCCAGCATGCGCGCGCGGTGGCGCAGGGCGGGGGACTGGTTGGCCATCACTTGTCTTTCAGCTCGATGTTTTCCACCAGCGCGGCCAGGCCCAGGTCTTCGATCACGTAGGCGTCATTCGACGACTCGTAATTCTCGATGCGGTCGCGCTTGGGCACGTCCTCGACGCGGCGGCGGCGCGCGCCTTCCTGGAAGTAGATCGACAGATTGTCGAAACGCGTAATGAGGATGGCGTTGTCCGGGAAGAAGGGCACGCGCGCGGCCGGCAAGCCGCCGATGCGTTTCTGGCTGATGATGATGTCGGCCGCCAGGGTTTCCGTGGGCGCCTGCTTGGTGTTGACCAGCGGAAAATACTTGTCGTTCAACAGCTTGCGCCCGACGATGGCCACCAGATTGGTGTCTTCCTGATACCACGGGTCCAGCAGGTTGACGGCATCGGTGACGGCCGCGTCGAGGTTGGCATAGTCGGCGCCGTCCACGTCGCCGATGATGACCTTGCCCGGCATGCCGGCGGCGACCAGGCCCAGCACGCGCTCGGGCGCCAGCTCGCGCAAGTGCTGCAGCCAGCCCTTGTTCACGTCCTGCAGCAGCGGGTTGGCGTCCAGGTCGGTATCGGCCATGGCCTTGACGCCGTTGAAGCCGATGACGATGCGGTCCAGTGCCTGGCGCGTCAGGATGGCATTGGCCACGCGCGACTGGAAGTCGGGGAACTTGGCCCAGGCATCGAGCTTGGCATAGTTCAGATGCGTGTCGAAGTTGGTCTGTTCGCAGCGGAATTTGGTGCCGTCCAGGGTGGACAGGTCGCGCGTCTTGCGTTCCTTGTCCTTGGTGTTGGTGCGGCCGGCAATCGGGCCGGACACGCCCAGGCCCAGCTTTTCACCTTCCTGCTCTGTCACGCCGATGATGTTGACCTTCGACAGGAACTCGCTCGATTCCTGCATCTTCGTTTCCAGCTTTTGCTGCACGCTGGGCGTGACGCTGAACGTCTTGGCCACGTTGTCCGTGTCGTTCAGTTGGCCCAGGCGAGTTTCATACTGGCCAAAGACCTGGCGCGTTTGCTTTTTCATAAATCAGTGCTCCGTTGTTGAATGGGGTGTTGTTGGATGGCGCGCGCGCTTAAAACTCGGTCTGCACGGCGCCGTCGTTGCCGGTGGCGGCCGGGCGGCGCGGGCCGTTGCCGGGCGCTTCGTCCATCTGCGCCTTGAAGGTGGCCAGCTCGTCCTGCGTCGCTTTCTGCGCCTTTTCCGCGGCATTGAGGCGCTTGAGGGCATCGGCATAGTTGTCGTTGGCGGTAACGACGTGGCCGGCCAGCGCCTGCACGGCTTCGCTGATGTCGGCGAACTGCGCGGCGTCGGTGCCGGATTTATTGGAGAAGCGGGACAGCAGGTTTTTCACGGCGTCGGCCAGCTTGATGCCCTGCTCTTCGAATTCCAGCGTCACCTCGACGGCGGAAGTAAACAGGTTGGTGCTTTGCAGCTTGCGGCTGGCCGAGAATTGCAGCGCCTCGGTGCCCAGGCTGGCCGGGCTGTCGGTGACGCCCAGGCCGACCAGGTAGGGTTGTGCAGAGTCGGCAAAATCGGGCTGGATTTCCAGGCTGGTGTACAGCTTTTGTTTTGCCTTGTTGATGGCCACCAGTTCCGGCGTGGGTTCGATCTGCGCGAACAGGGCCAGTTTCTTGCCGCTGTCGGTGTCGACTTCCTCGGCCTTGACGGCGATCACGTCGCCGTAGGCCTTGAACTGGCTGTCGGGCAGGATGCCGCGAATGTGCTCCAGCCAGATGCGCGCGCCGTAGGTTTTCGGGTTGTAGGTGGCGGCGATCTGCTCGATGGTGGCGCGGTCGATGTTGCGGCCGTCCGTGGTGGCGCCTTCGGTGGCGACGCGGAAGAATTTCGATTTGGACATGATGGTCGTTCTCGGTTGATCGGATAACGCCATGGTCAACGTCTTGGCCCTGCGATTCAATGCGGGGCGGGTTGCTATGGGCCATAGCGACTTTTGTCTTTCCCCGCTCCGCGCGCGCGCGGCCTACGCTGGCGGCATGCTGACAATCGAGAAAACAAGCGAACAAACCCCCGACGAGAAAATCGCCGAACTGGCCGTGCCCGAATCCGAGCCGCGCCGTGCCGCGCGCGCCCTGTACTGGAAGGGCTGGCGTATTTCGTCCATCGCCCGCCACCTGGGGATCAAGCGCAGCACCATCAATAGCTGGAAAGAGCGCGACGAGTGGGACAAGGCCCAGGGCATCGAGCACGTCGAAAACGCGGTCGAGCTGCGCATCATCAAGCTGGTCGAAAAAGAGGTCAAGACTGGCAGCGATTACAAGGAAATCGACTTGCTGGCGCGCACCATCGTGCAGATGGCGCGCGTGCGCCGCTACGAGCAGCCGGGCGGCAACGAGGTGGACTTGAACCCGAAGCTGGCGAATCGCAACGCGGGGCCCAAGAAGAAGCCGACGCGCAACGACTTCAGCGAAGAACAGAAAATCCAGCTGCTCGGCGCCTTCCAGGACTCGCTGTTCGACTATCAAAAGGTCTGGTATCGCAACGGCGACCAGCGCACGCGCGCCATCCTCAAAAGCCGCCAGATCGGCGCCACCTGGTACTTCGCCCGCGAGGCGCTGGCCGACGCCATGGCAACGGGCCGCAATCAAATCTTCCTGTCCGCATCGAAGTCGCAGGCCCACGTCTTCAAGCAATACATCGTGCAATTCGCGCGCGAGGCGGCCGGCATCGAGCTGACGGGCGACCCCATCGTGCTGCCGAACGGCGCGCATCTGTATTTCCTGGGCACAAACGCACGCACGGCGCAGGGCTACCACGGCAATTTTTACTTCGACGAATTTTTCTGGACGCAGAATTTCCAGGAGTTGAACAAGGTGGCCTCGGGCATGGCCATTCATAAGAAATGGCGCAAGACCTACTTTTCAACGCCATCCTCGACCACGCACCAGGCTTACCCGTTCTGGACGGGCGAACTGTTCAACAAGCGCCGCGCCAAGGTGGACCAGGTGAATATCGATGTGAGCCATGGCCGCTTGTCGTCGGGTTTCACGGGCGAGGACAAAATCTGGCGCCAGATCGTCACCATCCTGGACGCCGAGCGCGGCGGCTGCAACCTGTTCGACATCGACGAGCTGCGCAACTTCGAATACAGCCCCGACCAGTTCGACAACCTGCTGATGTGCAATTTTATCGACGACTCGGCCTCGGTCTTCCCGCTGGCCGAGCTGCAGCGCTGCATGGTCGATTCCTGGGTCGAGTGGGACGACTACAAACCGTTGCTGGGCCTGCGCCCGTTCGGCAACCGGCCCGTGTGGATCGGCTACGACCCGGCCTTGAACGGCGACAGCGCCGGCTGCGTCGTGCTGGCCCCGCCCATGACGGCCGGCGGCAAGTTCCGCATCCTGGAGCGCCACCAGTGGCGCGGGCAGAGCTTCGAAGACCACGCCGATGCCATCCGCCAGATGACGCAGCGCTACAACGTCGAATACATCGGCATCGATACCACGGGCATGGGCATCGGCGTGCTGCCCATCGTGCGGGGCTTCTTCCCGGCAGTGACGGCCCTGAATTACTCGCCCGAAGTCAAAACCCGCATGGTCTTGAAGGCCAAAAACATCATCAGCAAGGGGCGGCTGGAGTTCGACGCCGGCTGGACGGACATCGCGCAGTCCTTCATGGCCATCCACAAGACCCTCACTCCAAGCGGGCGGCACGTGACCTATGTCGCCGGCCGCAGCGACGAAACCGGCCACGCCGACCTGGCGTGGGCCTGCATGCACGCCCTCGACCACGAGCCATTCGAAGGCACCACCGACAACCACCACTCTTTCATGGAGATTTATTCTTGAGCAAAGCACGACACTTGCGCGGCCGGCAGGCCGAGAGCGCACCACCAGCGGCCACGGCGCCGGCCGCCGCCGGCATCGAGGCGTTTTCCTTCGGCGACCCGACGCCTGTGCTCGAGCACGCCGACATTCTGGATTGCTTCGAATGCTGGAAGAACGGCCACTGGTACGAGCCGCCCGTCAACCTGGCCGGCCTGGCCAAGTCCTTCAATGCCGGCGTGCACCACAGCAGCGCCATCCACTTCAAGGCCAACGTGCTGACGTCCACCTTGATGCCGACGAAATACCTGTCGCGCGATGGATTCAAGCGCATGGCCCTGGACTATCTGACCTTCGGCAATGCCTACCTGGAAGACCGCCCCAGCCGCAGCGGCAAGGCGCTGGCGTACCAGCATGCGCTGGCCAAGTACATGCGGCGCGGCGTTGACCTCGACACGTATTTCTTCGTGAACGGCTACCAGGCCGTGCATGAATTCGACAAGGGCCGCGTGTTTCACCTGATGGAGCCGGACGTCAACCAGGAGCTGTACGGCGTGCCGCAGTACCTGAGCGCGCTGCAATCGGCCTGGCTCAACGAGGCGGCCACCTTGTTCCGCCGCAAGTACTACAAGAACGGTTCGCACGCTGGTTTCGTCTTCTACATGACGGATGCCGCCGCGAACACGCAGGACGTGGACAACCTACGCCAGGCCATGCGCGACAGCAAGGGACCGGGCAACTTCCGCAACCTGTTCATGTACGCGCCGAACGGCAAGAAGGACGGCATCCAGATTCTGCCCGTGTCGGACGTGGCCGCCAAGGACGAGTTTTTCAATATCAAGAGCGTCACGCGCGATGACCAGTTGGCCGCGCACCGCGTGCCGCCGCAGCTGATGGGCATCCTGCCGAACAACGCCGGCGGCTTCGGCGCCGTCGAGCCTGCCGCGCGCGTCTTCGCACGCAATGAACTGGTGCCGCTGCAGGCACAGTTCATGGCGATCAACGAATGGGCCGGCGTGGAAGTGGTGCGCTTCGCCCCGTATGACCTGGCCACGGGCGGGGAGGGCGCGCAATGAGCGATCACATCGACAACACCGACAAGATCATCTTTGCCGAAGTGGCGCGCGGCCTGGCCGCCGTGCGTGGTCGGCCCGCCTTGGCGGCGCATGGGTGCTGCCACTACTGCGACGAGGCGCTGGTGCCCGCGCTGCTGTTTTGTGATGTGGATTGCCGCGATGACTACGACAAGGAACAGGCGGCGATGATCCGCGCCGGCCACCCAGGATGACCGCCACGCCGCGATAGCCGGCAGGGCGGGGCCGCGATAGCCCAGCCGCGCCAGAGCGCCCCAGCCACCGCACAAGCCGCCCACGAGGCGGCTTTTTCACGTCCGGACGAATGATGTTGCTCTAGATGCAAGAAAAAAGCCCCGTTTCGGCCCGGCGCGCGCAGTTGTCCCCCCTCCACACCTGCCCGCTATATAGGGCTCTTTTGACTCAAATTTGCGCCATGGCCGAAGGCGCATGAGGACTGGCGCGGCGGGGCGAAAAGGGGGCATGCGATTTGACGCATTTTGACGCACTTTGAGCGATTTTTCGGGCGGGTGGTGTGATGGTGTGGGACGGAAGATTTTCATGCGCTGGTGGGGTTAACTGCGCCATCGCAACGTCCTCGGCACCTTGGAATGGAGCGCGCGTCATTTAGTACATGTAAAAGGGTGGTTCTGCAGTGCTCAGCCTATGATCTCAGCAGGCTACCCGCATCGGCCTTGGATGACGGGATAGTCGGGAGCTCGTACTTAATTGAGCGGAGGAAAAAATATGTGAATACCCCTCACGCCGCTATAGACCCTCTTGTCCCATGAGAAAAAGCATTACTTGCGTTGCCATATTTTTCTATTTATGTCAATATCATGTGAAATAATGATATGGGAAGATAAATATGCCTGACGTTGTCGATAATATTTTAAATGTCCTAAAAGTTAGAATGAGCAATTCATTCATGTCATCGGTGATTATATCTTGGCCGATAATTAATTATAAGTTAATTATGGTTATTTTCGGCGGTGGGGATTATGCTCAGAAAATAGAATACATAGATAATTCATTGTATAAGTCTGGTTTTAAATATTGGTATATCGCATACCTTCCAATATGTGTTGGATTATTCTATGTTTTTATATTTCCATTTATTGATATTTTGATAAATATAATTGGTATGTATTTTAAAAATTTGGAGCGTCGTTTTGTATTTTGGCGCCAGAAAAAAGATGTAATGTCTGTTGCTGAAAAGGAATATCATTTTTCTGATTTAATAGCGACAAATAAATCGTTAGAGGCAGAGATGGCAGTAATTAGAAATAGTTACGCTGATCAAATTAGTATGATAAAAAATAACGCTGAACGAGTCAATGATCGCTTTAAAAGCGTTGTCTTTCAGAATGTATCTTTTGGTTTAAATGGGGCAACAAGTTGGGCAAATAGTATAAGCGCTTTATGGCAGAGTGGTGTATTTCAGCCAGATCATATGAAGAGGGAGATGTATGCAAAATTTGCCAACTCGGAATTATTCTCTAATCTTCGAAAGTTGGCAAGTCGGCTTGTTGAATTGGACTATGCTACCGACACTAGAAATATTATCTTAACTAAAGGAGAAATTCAGCAATATAGTGGTGTATTAGAGGAGGATTGTTTTGATGACTTCATAAATGCCGTTTTGACATTTGGAATTTTGAAAGAGATTGATTTTCCAGGCGGAAGGTATAGAACTGATATTTTGGCAAAGCAGAATTTAATATTGCATAGACTTATAAGTTTGAGTGAAAATAAGCCGAATTTATAGTTTTTTTGGATATTTATGGTTAATGAGAGAGGTTTTGTGCGATTATTTTTATAATGTGAAATAAATTTCAGTAGTTATATTAAAAAGTGATTTTATGTGTGCCGATTACACTCCCAGCCGTAAAGAGCAGATCGAGGAAAGTTTCCGTGCGGGATACCCGCTGCTTGACCTGCCGCCTGAGGCATGGCCTGGCTACATGGCGCCAATCGTGCGCGGGTCACACGAAGCGCCCGGTGAGCTAGAAATCGCCCCTGCCATGTTCGGCATAGTTCCCCATTGGGCGGACCACAAGCTGGCCCGTCAGACCTACAACGCGCGAACGGAGACGGTGGCCACCAAGCCCTCCTTCCGCAGCGCCTGGAAGCGCAAGCAGTTCTGCATCATCCCAGCTGCCAACTTCTTCGAACCCAACTACGAAACCGGCAAGCCTGTGCGCTGGCGCATCGAGCGCGTGGACGGTGGGACGGTGGCTATTGCTGGCATATGGGAATACCGGCCGACGGATCAGCTGCTGTCGTTCTCGATGCTGACGATCAATGCCGACGGGCATCCGCTGATGCAGCGCTTCCACAAGCCCGACGACGAAAAGCGTATGGTGATGATCCTGGACCCTGACCAGTACCAAGGCTGGCTGGACGGCTCGTTGGCGTCCGAAGAGGATGTTTATCGGCAATATCCTGTTGACTTCCTCATAGCGCGGCCTGATCCCTTGCCCCCTCGAGCACGAGTTAAACCGGCTGCGAAGCCTGATGTTGCGCCTCCCAACTCACTTTTCTAGAAACAATTGAGTTCGTAGCCTATCCGGGTGTTCCTGATTAAATGCTAGGCGGAAATGAAACTAAAAGAGCCACCCTCGGGTGGCCCTTTTATTCTCGTTCGCCGGCGACAGAGCGGCGCAACTTTTGGCGTAGCTTTCTTAAACTAGGCTCTAAGATACGCTACTGCTTCATCAGTGTATCGGCGCGGAGCTACGATCAAAGTGCAGGGTTCCGCTCTATGGTGTACGGGGAGCACATAAAAAAGGCTGTCATTTTGTTGTCATTCTTAGGCTAGAACAGCCCAAAAACAACCCAAATAATGACAGCCTACTTCTTGCTAACTACTTGATTCTAAACAATTCAGTGGTGGAGACGGCGGGAATCGAATCCACTTCTACAACACACAATGCATCAGTTTGTATGCACAGGCGGACCTGTACCTCTCTTAATTTGTGAGGTGCCGTGAAAATAGAGGATTTGTTGTGTTTTCGGGCATGAAAATGGTAATTTCGTTTGGTTAACATTGCATTGAGCACGATTGGTGTTAGCATTAAATTATCTTAAATTTTTGGTATTTTCATATGGCTACTTCACCAGCAAACAAACGTAAGGCAGCCCCTGCTGCTCCAAAAACTTCACCACTCCCAATGCCGGTACCGCCAGCACCACCGCCCGTACCACCGCCACCACGCGACCTGTCTAAAATTGGCGACCTCTTGGACTTGGTTAAGGAGGCGAGCGACGACGAAATCAAGCGTGCTGTTGCATCGCACCTTGATGACATAGCAAAGAAATATGATTTAAGTAATTACCACATTCTATACCTGTACGACGATTCCTCGATTTCGAGTCGGCACTCAAATGCAATATATGAGGCGGCGGCATCGCAAGTATCAAATCCACGAGATATTCTTTTAGTGGTTCAAAGCGGTGGTGGTCGAATCGAGCCCGCCTACTTGATAAGTAAAACGTGTAAAAGTCTATCCGCCAAGAAGTTTGCAGTTGTTGTACCACGTCGTGCAAAATCAGCAGCGACCCTTCTTGCTTTAGGTGCTGATGAGATTCACATGGGCCTTATGAGTGAACTAGGTCCAATTGATCCACAGATTAATGGTTATCCGGCTCTTGGTTTGACGAATGCATTGAATAAAGTTGCAGAGCTATCAGCAAAATTCCCCGGTTCATCTGCGATGTGGGCCCAGTATTTAGGTAACAAGCTTGACTTGAACGATTTAGGATACTTTGATCGAATCTCCGAATCTGCAGCTCAATATGCTGAGCGATTGATGCGTGGAAAAAAACTGCCAGAGGGTAAGGATTATTCAATGTTGGCAAACCATTTTGTTAATCATTATAAAGATCATGGATTTGTGATTGATCACGATGAAGCATTAGGTTTGCTTGGGCCTGAGGTTATAAAAAATTCAACAAAAGAATATAATTTCGGAAATGAAGTCTATGGTTTCTTAGATTTTTTTGAGGCTATATTGGGTTATTTTAAGAAATATTCCTTTTCACTTGTTGGGGCTGCCGCTAGTATTCAAATACGTGCGAATGAGAAATCATGATTTTTCTGACTTTAACAGTTACCTCCACCGAATGAGCTAGGTGGAGGGGATCGAACTTCAGGTAGTTGGAAGCCGGTTGACCGAAAAATTCTGGCTATACAGATCTACTTTTTCATAAGAAAACGTTTCCGCATCGTCCATGCGGGGCGGCGAAAACAGTGCATTGTAAGGTGCTGGAAAAACATTGCGTGCGGAACGAAATCGCGTGTAAGCATCTGAAACGTATGAAGTATTTTGAAGACTTGAAAACTAGCGACGGGTTAAACTGTTCGTGAGTTCGAATCTCACCGCTTCCGCCAGTTCACCATAAGTGATTGATTTCGCTTATTATCGAGAGGTTTTTCAACCTTTTGGTACAAATGACTGGTACAAGTCCTAAGCAGAGAGCGACGTCGGCGAAAGAGGTCGATATGCTCCCCAACCTGCGTAAAACCCCGTCAGGCTATGTCTATCTGAAAACGATTCCTGCTGATCTGCAGGATGCTCTGGGCAAGACCGTTATAAAAAAAGCGTTGGGCCGTCAGTTTAGTCTTGCGAAAGAAAAATGGGCCGAGCTCGAAGCTCAAAGTACCAAGCTTTTTCAGTCGACCCGGCAGCAGTTAGCGCTCGGACGTAGTGCTGAAGATGCCATCGATGCGTATCTGAAAAAAGATCCGTTAACAAGATTAAAGTCACTGAAGGCAGATCGCCCCCGCCTTGCGGAACAATTGTCTGCTCTGTATCTCGCGGGGCTTTCAGCAGACTATACTGCGCGGAGCCGCCAAGAGCGATGGGCTCACAGCAACGAGCCTGATGAATTCACGGCTGACGTAGATGCTGTCCTCACTACCATAAAAAATGCTGTAGTTTCCGGCGATGTATCAGCGTTTATTCCGGTTATTGAGCAGTTGACAATGTTCCGCGGCTATCGATTAGTCGATGAAACCGGCGAGAGCATACAAACTCTGACGTATGAATTCTTGCGCGCTGCGCAACACGGCTGCCAAGTTTTAGCCGCACGCCAGCGTGGAGAGTTCGCCGAGCCGATACTTCCTGACCAGGAGCCGCTGCCAGCGGCTTGGGACATTCAAATTGCTGTGCCAAAGATTGAAGCAACCACTCCAAAGCTATCTGACGTCACGCCGCTACTGCGGGGATGGTCATTTAGCTGGAGTGCATCACAGTGATATTAATTCTTTACCTGTGCCATTTGACGCTACTCAATAGCGTTACTGTCTAAGGCGCTTTGCAGCGCATCTGCGAACGATACTTTTCAGATTTCGTTTGCAATCGTGGAAAGCATCTTGACGACGCAATCGGCGCGCGCCCGCGCAGCGTCGCTGCGGCCTCCCTGCACGTCGTGTAGTTTGCAGCTGATCGGTTTGGAGTCAGGCGTGCCGGCATCCTACTCAGTGTCTTCGCTCATTTGCTTTTCCTAGACGTGAATGTGTTCGCGCGTTACGATCAAAACCTTTGATGCGTGACAACATTCGGGAAGAAAATGACATGACAAGAGATTTTGACTTTTCCCGCAATACCAAAATAGACCTGGCACAAGCTGCTCAGTTCCGGTGCGTGCGGCCCGGATGTAACAAGCAAACACACTTCTTCGATCAAATGGCGGGTAAATGGAAGCACCTCGGTGCAGCAGCACATGATGCACCAGCATCACCGAATGAGGGCGGTGAGCGTGCCGATAACGACCTAACGGCTGACCAAAAGAAGGCCTATGAAAACGGTGCTTGGCTATGCAGAAATTGCTCGACCGTTGTGGACATTGCGCAAAAATTTTTCCCGCTCGGGACCTTGCCTTCGTGGCAGGCGGCCGCGTGCCAGGCACTTCAAGGTAGTACCCTCAGTTCTGTTCAACCGAGCAGCATCGACTTTCTAGCCGCAGCTGCAAAAGTAGAAAAATTCCTGGCCTGGACCAAATCCATTCGCTTCGAATTTCACTGGCAAGTCTTGGCGATTCCTGTCCCCACGATTCACCATATTGACCGGATTTGGGCTGAGACGTGGCCACTATTGCCTTTGCGGCCTTACAGCGGCCTGTTCCCACACATCGTCAACGTACAACAGCGCCTATTGGATACTCTAAAGGCGATTAAAGCCGAGGTTACCGACCTGTGGTCCTGGCACACCAGTCAAGGATACTACCACTGCAATAAGCCTGGCTTTGGCGCCGCCCCAGGACTGGCTGAACGATTCGAGGAGTCGCATGCTAGGGTAGTCGCGTTGATTAACGACTTCTTGGAGGCGCGCGATTACCTCCAAAACTTTGTTTCTGGCAGAGTGAATCACCATGCGCTTTACCTTTGGTAAGCCGGGCCTCGCCCCTGGGTGTACGGCGGTAGGAACCGAGCACGTTCGAACGGGTGACCTACGCCGACCTGAAGGCGAACGCGACGCTGGTGCCGTCGCTGCGGCCAGGCTCACAGCAGAGAAAATTCTGCAACAGCCCAGCGGAAGCCCAAGTCGGTCATCCCGGCGACTAAATCGACATTTCAATTTCTATTGTCGTGTTGGTGGCAATTGGGAAGAAAAATTAGGCAAGGGCTCGGTCCATTTATCAGCGCGTCGAGCGCTTGGCGTAGTGGCCGAGTTCAGGAATGGCGAAACGTGAGCGACCAAAAACCTTTGTGGCGCCGCCCATGCTGGAAACAGGCTTTGCGTTGGCTGGCTTTTTGATCGTTACAATCCCGACTGCGTAATTGATCCCCACCAACGCATTCGGAGCGGTCGCGCTTAATGCCTTCTCGAGGTTCTTTTGCGCACGACGACGCGCCGCACCAGCGCGATACTTCGCGATGGCCTCAGCTTCAAGCTTCTTCTTCGTGTTCATCGTCGTTCTCCAGCAGAACTGTGTAAATGTAGTTTAGCAGAACCTTCCATGAGGTGCTGCCGGCGGTCAGGTCAAAGTACATTTCCTGACCGCGCCCGTGGGCTTCCCACCACGCCGGGTCAGCCTCGACGACATCAAGGACGTTGCTGCACCCCCTAAGGTGAGCTGGCGCCCTATTCAGGTCGACTGGAAGCAACGGCGCGTCGAAACCGAACTTAGGCCAGACAAAATAGCCAATGAGGTCACCATCCTCCAGATCGACAGGGGGTGGCCCGTTCCCGCCAGCAAAGAGGGATATCTTCGTAAAGCCGTTCCGATACGCTGTACAGGCCATAAGCCCAAAAGCGACAGTGCAGAACCGCGCTGGCGCGTCCTTGTTAAGCATGACACGCACCAAATGCAGAGAGTCGATCCGGACGTGCGGACCGCCTTCATCCTGATACGCGACAATGGTAACAGGCTCATCCTCTTGAACGAACTCATTATCCGAAATCATCTTGACGCCTGCTGGGGTGCCGTCGTCACATTCGGATACGTTCAACGCAGCGACAGTAGAACCGTCGGGAGCCATAAACAGGCGCCCAACGCTGGTTGCGTCGAGCCACATCGGCTCTTCCGAAAAGCCCTCCAAACTGAGGCCCGGGAAGCGCTCATCAGAGATTTTGTAAAGCTCGCCAGTGAATAGAGTTCCGATGGGCAAGCTGAGCAAAAACTCCTCAAACGGCTCAACACTATCTTTAAGGAAAGCAAGATCGATCACTGTCATGGAAGAGCCAGTCGTGGATGAACGTACAGATTACTCTACGGGTGGCACTGACCGCAAGCCGTCCGTCGCGAGCCCACCTACAGGTTCGCCGCTGCAGTGTTCGACTTGCACTGTAGTGGTCAACCCATCCCGGACACTATATTAAGTTTTTCTTCGAAGACGGCCGGTGCCAGTCCCTGGTTGAACTGATGCGGCCGTATCCAGTTATACCGGTGCATCAGGTATGGGCGGCCCGCAAGCATCCGTTTCGCGCGGGCTGGCTGTTCTCGGTCTACCTGGTGCTTGCCGGCGCCGAGCGCCTGCTGATCAAGGAGATCCGGGTCAACGTCAAGTTCGAACTGGCCGGCATCCAGTTCACGCAGGCGCAGTTCATTGCGCTGGTCTTCCTAGGCATCGGCGCCATCGGCATGGCCGTGCTCAACCGCCGCGCACCTGCAGAGTTGTCGGGATCCACAAAGCAACGTAAGGGTAAGCCCTCAGTGTAGTGCGTCAGAGCAATTTTAATGGCATAATTAATTGCCAACAGTTAATATCTACCTGCGGCAGATATTCACTGACATTCGACGCACCACGCTCATGAGAACAAAGAAAAACTACCAGCAGTACCTGAAAGAGGCCGAAGGCGCACTTTCCAGCGCGGCCGTACAGTCGGAGGCGCTCGACGTGCTCCGGACCGATCTGGACACCGCCGAGCTGCTGATTCCCATCGTCGGAAGTTTTAGTGCCGGCAAGAGTTCTATGCTCAACGGGTTCATCGGACGCCCGGTCCTGCCGGTCGGTATCCGCCCTGAGACGGAGCTGGCCGCCGAGCTGCGTTACGATACCGACGAGCGCATCGAGGCGATCGGCCTCGACGGCAGCACGGCGCGGTACGCTCTGGATGCCTTCGAACAGGTCAAGGAGCGCGCCGAAAGCTTCCGTTTCCTGCGCGTGTATGTCGACAGTGCCGCGTTGCAGCGCCTTGAACCGCTGGTACTGGTCGACATGCCCGGTTTCGGTTCCGCCGCCATCAGCCACAACAAGGCGATCGGCAACTATCTTGCGCGCGGCGCCCATTTCGTGGCCGCCGTCAGCGTCGAAGAAGGCAACATCACCCGTTCGACCGCCAGCCAGTTGCAGGACATCGCCGCGATGGGCCGGCAGATCAGTGTGGTGCTGAACAAGGCCAACCTGAAGCCGGAAGCGGAGGTCAGCGAGATTGCCGGCTATGTGGCCGACCAGATCCACGACATGACCGGCACCGCCCAGCCGGTCCATGTGATGGGCAAGGACCCGGCGGCGTTCGCCGGTATGCTGGGCACCGTCGACCCGGAGAAGCTGTTCGCGGCGCTGTTCGGCGCCCGGCTGAAGCGCCTGCACTTCGACCTGCTGGAAAACGGCAACGTCGCGCTGGCCTCGCTGCGCCACAGCAGCGAGGAAAACCAGCAGGCGTTCGACGAGCTGAAGGAGGCGGCCGGCAAGATCGAACGCAAGCGCGACCTCCTGATCGAAGACATCCGGCATCGTTTTGGCAATGGACGCGTCGGCGCCATCGTCGACGCCGTCGGCCTCGCCCTGACCGATGCGGCCGATGACATGGTGGCGGCCCTGCAGGCGGGCGACAAGGCGCGCCTGGAGAGCCTGGTCGGGGATCTGTTGCGCAGTACGCTGCTACGCAAGATGAAGGCGCAGATGAGCGAAATCTCGGCGCTGGTGGTCCACGAATTCGAGCTCGAGCTGCGCGGGCTGGACCGCCTAATGAGCAGCTATTCCGCCGACAGCACATGGTCCTCGGGCTTGTCGCAGAAGATGCTGGATGGCCTGTCTTCGATCCAGACGAGTATCGCAAAACTCGGCAAGGACCTGGACAAGGACAGCAATCTCGGCAATGTGTTCAAGACGGCGGCGACGGTTCTGGCGGTCGCGACCAACGTGGTCGCCCCCATCGTCGAGCTGCTGATCGTCTTCCTGCCGGATATTCTGCCGGCACTTTTTGCCGGCAGTATCCGCGAAAAAATCCGCACTTCGGTACTGACGGAAATGATCCCGTCGATCAAGGAGGAGTTGCGCAAGGAATTGCCGGGCTTGTTCGAGCAGCAGCTTGCTGAGCTCATCCGGCAGGTCGGCGCCCAGTTCGAGCAAGTGTTGCTCGACAAGCAGGAATCCATCCGCCAGCAGGAAAGCGTGGTGCGCGATGACGCCGTCAAGGTTGCCGCGCGCATCGCCCAGTTGGAGGCAATGCAGGCAACGCTGACCTCGCGGGCCTCGGCACTGATCTTCGAGGACGCCCATGGATAAGTCCCGACTGATTGCTGCGCGTACCCGGGTCACACAGATTGTTGCCCGCTATGGCGAGGTGCTAGGGCAGGACGAGCCGGGAATCGCCCGCAAGCACGGCATTGAGCAGCTCGATGCGCTGCAGGCCGCGTTCGACGAGATCGCCAATGCGGACCGGCTGCTGCGGATCGGTGTGGTAGGCCGTGTAAAAGCCGGAAAATCCTCGCTCCTCAACGCCCTGCTGTTCGACGGCGTATCGTTGCTGCCGAAGGCGGCGACCCCGATGACGGCCGCGCTGACGAGTCTCACGCATGGCGACGAGTTGTCCGCCGAGGTCGAATTCTTCACCCAGAACGATATCGCCGCCATCCGCGCCAGCCACGATCAGTTCGTGCGCCTGGTCGACGAGGAAACCCGGCGCCGTCTCGAGCCGCGCGAGGGCGCAGGATACAGTCCCGCGGCCCCGGCGGGCGACGAGGCGCGCGAGCGCGCCCGGCGCTCGGCCATACGCGAGCTGAAGCAGCGCTATGCGAGCCAGGCGGTGGCATACGAGCAATTCATCGACATCCAGAAGTCGGGCCTGACGATCGCCGAGCTTGGCCAGCGCGCGACGCTGCGCGCAGGCAGCAATGCCGAGCTGCTTGAACAGATGCGCGACTATGTCGGCTCCAACGGCCGCCATACGCCCTTCACCCGCAACGTCCGCATCGCAATGCCCCTGGACAGCTTGCTCGACATCGAGGTGGTCGACACGCCGGGCCTGAACGATCCGGTCGTATCGCGCGAGGAACGCACCGCCGAAGCGCTCAAGCGCTGCGACGTGATCCTGATCGTGAGCCCGGCAGGACATTTCTTGAGCGCCGAAGACCTCGACCTGATGGGGCGCATCGTCACCAAGGAAGGCGTCCGCGAGATGCTGGTGCTGGCGAGCCAGGCGGACACTCAGCTGTTCGGCAGCGAGTACAGGGGCCAGCCGCTGCGCGCCGTGCTGGACGATATTACCGGCAAGCTGGGCGGGCGCATGGTCGAGACCCTCGGCAGCCTCAAGCTGAACCAGCCGGCTGTCGGCACCACCTTCGACGCCCTGATTGCCCAGGGCCGCGAGCGGGTCCAGCACTCGTCGAGCAGCTGCTACTCGCTGGCCCGGCAGTTTGAACAGCCTGCGGCGTGGGATGAGCACCAGCAGACCGTCTGGGCCAACCTGAAGGAAGCCTTCCCCGACAACTTTCCGGACGATCCAGTGCTGGCTAGGGCGAATCTCGAGCACCTGGGGAACATCGAACCCGTGCGCGCACTGATCGCCAACGTGCGCCAGCAGAAAGAACGCATCACGGAGGAGCGCAAGCTGGCCCTGGTGCAGGCCAAGCGCACCGCATTGCAAGCGTACCTGGGTGACCTGGTCAAGTTCGTCACCGCTGAACAGGAGCACCTGCGTTCAGCTGACATCGGAAAGCTCGAAAAGCAGAAAGAGGACCTGCGCCGCGAAACCGAGCTGCTCGAGGTTGAACTCGAGACGGTCGGCCGCCGGCTGAGCCACCAACTGCGTGCGGAACTGCGCGAGCAGCTGAAGCGGGAGATTGAGAACGCCTTTTCCCAGTCCCGCAACCGTCAGGAAGCTGCGGTAAGCAGCGGCACGCGGACCGTGACCGAAGAAAAATCCGGTTTCCTGGCCGGGACGGCCCGCTTGCTTTGGGGTGGCGGGTCGCGCGAGCGCCGGGTCGACTACACGAAAGTCGCCACCAACCAGATCCACGCCCAGATCGAGGAATTCTCGCGCGGCGCGAGGGATGAGATTACCCATCTGGCGGAGCGGATCCAGCTGGACTGGGAACAGGCGGTGCGGCACGACCTGCTTGCCGTACTCAGGCGCGTGATCGGCGACGCCAATCTCGACCAGGTCCTCGCGAGCAGGACGGTGAATGAACTAGTCCACAAGATCAAGCTGCCGCCTCCCGCAGTCGACATCACGATCCCGGCCGGGCTGAGCGCAAGGGGCACCCTGACGGACAACGCCGCCGAGGAATACCTGTCGGCCGCCGAAAGGCACATGGACAACCTGCGGCGCGGATTCTTCAGCGAGCTGGACGACTATCTGAACCGGCTGGAAAAGGTGCTTTCGCCCGGGGTGGCGGTCGGTTTCGTCGCGAACTACGGCGCCAGGATCGACAAGCTTGAAGCCCACATCCACAGCAGGGTCCAGGTGACCGAGCGGCTGCAGAACCTGATCGGCGAGCTGAAGGAATGCGAATGCTGAACACCGACATCTTTAACACACTGATCGGGCGCACCAGCCAGCTCGGGCGGTGGTTCCTGTGGGGCCGGCGCCGGCTCAGGGAGGAGGTCGTGGCCGACCTGTCGACGCTGTCCGAAGCGGTCGGCCAGGCGGTGCGGCAGCTCGACGCGCAAGGGGCGCAGCTCGTCGAATGGGAAACGCGGCATGCGCTGCTGTCGAATCACAAGGACGTGCTCGATGCCCAGCTGGGCATCGCCCGGATCGAGGTGGAGGAAACCGCGCGCACGCTCGGCACGGTCCGCGACACCCTTGAGCGGGTGGAGGGCAAGTATGCCGCACTGCAGGAGCGCAACGAGCTGGTGGTCGGCCTGCTCAGCCTGACGCCGCCGGTGAATCCGGGCCTGGCCCGGCTGCGGGACCTGATCGAGCACGACTACATGGGGTTTGCGAATGAAGAGCAATCGCTGGCCGAAGAGGCCGAAGCCCTGGTGCTGCTGCAGGGAGTGGTCGAGGACTTGCGCATGCTGTCGGGCTTTCCCGGCATTTATGGCAAGCGCCGGGTCGCTATCGCGGGCGGTTTCAGCGCCGGCAAATCCGAACTGGTGAACAGCTTTATCCAGGACGCTTCGGTGCGCCTGGCCGTCGGCATCGAACCCGTCACCGCCATCCCGACCTATGTGGTGAGCGCGCCGAAAGCCGCCATCCGCGCCTACGGGGCAAACGGCGGTTCGCTCGAACTGTCTTCAAGCATGTACAAGCGCATCTCGCACGACTTCGTCAAGTCGCTCGGTTTCGACCTCAAGCAATTGATGCCCGCCTTGTCGCTGGGCGTGCCCCTGGACCCTGAATTATTCAGCAACCTGTGCATCGTCGACACTCCCGGATACAACCCGTCGGCGGGTGACGGTTATACGGAACAGGATGGCGCAACGGCGCGCGAGTTCGTGGGCTCGGCGGCGGCCTTGCTCTGGGTGATCGGCGTCGATGCGAACGGCACCGTGTCCGCCTCGGACCTGCAGTTCATTCGCGGACTCGAGCTCGGCGAGCGGCCGCTCTACTTGGTGCTCAACAAGGTCGACCTGCGCAGCGCATCCGAGGTCGAGGAGGTACTGGCCGAAGTCGAGGACATCCTGGCGGAGGAAAACATCACCGTGGCCGGCATCAGCGCCTACAGCGCCAGGCGCGGCAAGGAATACGCCTGCCGCACCATGTCCCTGGCCGACTTCCTGCGCAGCCAGAACCGGCCCGCCGCGGCGGAAGAGCGCGTGCTGGCGACGGTGAACATGGTATTCGACATGTACGGGAAAGCCCTGCGGGACGACCTGGCGCGCTGCGCGCACGTTGCCGATACCTTCAAATCAATGCAGCTGGACGTACTGCAGTACGGGAATACGGTGCTGTACCACAAACTGGAGGAACGCTTCGCCAATATGCGCGACGAGTTCGATCGCGATCAGCTCAATGCGCTGATGGAGCGCGCCGAGCTCTTGCGCGGCAAGCTGCTACAGGCTGCACGCGAAGCGCTCGACGGCATCGCGCCCAGGGAGCGCCTTGAGGACGTCCCAGGCCCGCTGTCCGGTCTGTGGGCGAGCGTGCGGGCTGCCGTCAAGGCCGCGGATCAAGCCCCCGGCCGGGACGCCGGTCTAGGGGCGGAGGCTGTTACGAATGTCTGCACAGCAACAACACCGTACACTGAACTATTCTGACCGTCCGCCTTCGGCTATGAACGATCATTCGCACGCAGCCCGTTTGACGTTCAGAGAACCGTTGCTCCTCTGATGCAGTCATTGCGCATGTAACAACACGCTGCAAACCCGCATAAATATACTGAGGTCTGCGGGTGAATGGATATTATCCCTCAATCACTCCAAAAAATACTTTTAAAATCAAATGGTTACATGTAAATTTTTGTGGCCCCTGCGACATCTAAACCTTACATGTAACCACGGTGTAAGCCGATTGTCGAATTGGTTTTTGTTTGACAACTCAGTCGCGGCCCGAAACCAGAAATCCTTTCCGCTACTGATCTGGAGCATGAGCGTTAACCTTCCATGGTGCCTTCAATTGGGTAACCTAAAGGACGCAGGCCATCATTTTATAAAGTCCAATTTCACTAAGATTCGCGGAAACGTTAGATAATTTTTCCTCAAGTTGTAGGTGAGCCTTTCGAACACCAATACTGGTAGGTGGTTTCGGCATCTTCCGTTCTTTGTATCCGTGGTTTTGATTTCAGTGCGCCAATTCTTTCTGCCAGAACTTCTAGCTCGCCCGCAGCCTTTGGATTCCAGCGATTTTTAACTGCCCATGATCTAATATTTTTAGCGTCCTGTGTGTGTCCTTTGATTTTGAGAATTCGCAACGTTCTATCGGCGTGTTGTTGATTTGCACCGAAAACTGACCCACTTAGCCGCATAATTTGCATCGAAAATTGACCCACGTTTAGCACACAATCCTACTTATCTGAATGAGTAGGGGATCGGAGTGATTGACGTGGCATTACTAGGAATTATTAGGCGCTGGCATCTTCGCGACCAAGTCTCATTGAGGGAAATCGCGAAGCGCCTCGGCATTTCGCGCAACACCGTCCGGCGCTATCTGCGCTCGGAGACAACTGAGCCCGCCTATGCGGAGCGCCAATCGGCCAGCGCCATCGACCCATACGCTTTTCACCTCGCAGGCTGGCTCAAGACCGAGGCGGCCAAATCACGCAAGCAACGGCGCAGCCTAAAACAGCTTCACGAGGATCTAACGGAATTGGGGTTCAAGGGGTCTTACGACCGAGTGGCGGCGTTCGCCAGGCAATGGAGGGAGGGTCAAACAGAGTGGGTCAATTCGGCGCGAAAAAGAACACCCACCCTCACAAAATCAAGCCGCTTCACCCCGTCGATACACAAAGTCCTGACGGCGAATACCCTGCGTAACAAAATCTGCATCCGACGGTATCGTCTCCCAGAAAAACACATGTTTGAAAATGGGTATTTTGTTGAATTTTTTCGAGCGGAATATCCATCTGTTTTTCGTGAAATCGCTGTAGCGGTCGCCTTTGAACTGCTTGTGCACAGCGGTGAAAGGAAGCAGTCTTTCCGCAATATCCGGGAAGGAATAACCCGGATGGTTGTCCTTGAATTTCTCAAAAATTTCAAATTGACCTCTGCAGATAACTTGAATGGCCGTTTCTGGAAAACGATAGCGCGGCGACCACAGGACGTTCCAGCCTGATTCGATTTCATTGATGAAATTAACCAGGCGCGGCGTCATGATATAGGCGTCCGACTCGATGTGGATGATTTTATCCACGCCTAATTCATTTGCCACCTTGACGGAGTGGAGAAAGCTGCGCCACCAGCCAGGGTAGTCGGCCCCGCTTTGCCGTCCCAGATTGTTATCGAAGCGAATGATGAGGTTTTTTTCGCCATTCGAAGCCAGCGAAGCGCTATGGGAAACGGTATTGATGATATCGGCAGGGGGAAGAAATGGCGATCCATCATCGATCATTATCTTCTTTATTGCATTGATTGGAATATCTTGGTAGTAATCGAGCCACCGTTGATACCGGCTTTCCCATGACGGGGCATCTTTAATAAAGCTGGTGCAGAATATAATGGCTTTCATTTGCTAAGCACATTCCTTGTGTTTGAAAAATCCGGGTTATTCATTGTCTGATCATTAAAATTTTTGACTATTTTAACAGAGTGCAGGTGCTCAAATAACTGAACGTTCATGCCGGCGAGGCAGCCGCTGGCATCATGGAGCCTTGGTGCGCGTTCCTGGCGACTTCATTCGATGATGGACGTCCATACGGGCACTTGCCGCACGCGGCACAAGCGTTCAAGCATCAGCGTCAAGTCGTGAGGGAGATCAAGAAAGCTTTCACAGCGGACAATACATCTGTCCATACCCATGCCCGCCTTCATCCGGTGCCGCGTGCGTGCTGCCTTATGCACACTCCTTGGCCCAATCGGCTTTCTGATGCTTCTTGCGGCACTCTACGCGTTCCTCTTCTTTTGTGAAGGAAAATTCAACGGAGTTAACCTCTTTCTGATCATCCGATAAATTGAGATAAATACCGCGTTTCGTCCACGCGGCATAGGGCCGCATGTCAGCGTCGCTGAAACCCGATTCGTCGGGTTTCCCATATTTGGCAATATAGCGTTGCAGGGGAATGGGTGCGTCCGGTACCCAGCGCATATTGTTTATCTTTAAACTATTATCGGTGGTTTCATTTGCCAGTTTAGTCCAATACTCGAAAGTGAATACATCCTTTCTCGTGATCGTGCCTAGGGGAGAAACTTCTATTTTCTCACTTATCTTTTCAAGCATTTTTCGGTAAAAAGGCCGCATGTCGGAAAACACCAGGTATAACTTGCCGGGAAAGCCCGGGCCTGACAGTCGATAGAAACCGTCCGACTCCGTTACCCATGCGGCTTCGACGGATTCAATGGTTGCGGCGGGAAATTGTGCCTTGATGCTGCCAAAGGTTTGTCCGGCGGTGATGCCTTGAAAGCCTTCGGCGGACACTCCGGTGTAAGCGAGTGCGAAGGAAAACAGCGCTAGTGTGCGCAAGGTTTTCGAGCGCAAGAGCAGGCCAGACAATATTTTTGATAACATGGTTATTTGATCAATGAGAGAGTTGGTTGATATAAGTACTTGTTATGATTGGCAATATTATAAAGTGCTGGCATTCCCTGAGCGCCGTTCATCCAGCCGATATTTTCAATCTTATATAAGCTATGTTAATTCTCGTTCTCGGTAAAATGCAGCTCAATGAAACCTGTCTACACCCTCGCCGAAGCCCTGGCACAAGACCCGGCCCGCATCGTCAAAATGCAATTCCTCACCCTCGACATCACTAGGCCGCACATGGGCTTGAAAGGCAGCCACGGCCTGTTCGCCTCCGACGAGTGGTGGGAAAGCATCAAAGCCGGCCGGATCACGACCCGAACGGTGACGGGCAGGATCGAGCGCACGTATTTCGCGGGCCAGGATAGCCGGCGTGGCGATCAAGTCAACAGCTTTACCTTGCGCCTGGAGGATGGCTCGACATTCGACGAGAGCATCTACACGCACAGCAAGCACGACATCAAGCTGTTCGTGCCTGGCGCCATGGTGACGATGGTGTATGCGCTGGACGAACTCAAGGAGCAGCCGGCCGCCGACGGTAGTGTCAATGTGGCGCGTATCGTGCTGGAAGGGTACTGTGTCTTGCCGCCACACCCGCCATCTGCACAGAATTGACCTCGGACAAATTCCTCACTGGAATTCATTTGACCACCTCCCGCGCCGGGTCTAGAGTCAACAAGGATCCCTCAACCGAACACGATCGCCTCCCATGGCCAAGCCCTTTCCCCTGAATCCCAAGAACCCCGAACGTATCTGCTGGGGCTGCGACAAATATTGTCCGCCGGACGCCATGCGTTGCGGCAATGGTTCCGAGCGCACGCAACATCCGATCGAGCTGTTTGGGGAAGGCTGGAATGACTGGGGGCTGGCGGCGGCCGACAAGGCCGACAAGGAGCAGGAGAATAAGCCTTGATGGCAATCCCACCACGCATTGACCCGCTACAATTCCTCATCGCGTCCGAGCTGAGGAATCACCATGCAAGAAACCCTGTCCCGCTGGCTGGAAAGCAATGCCGGCGATTGCCCATCCGTCGAGCACCCGGCCGTGCACACCATCGATGAAGCACTGATTCATGTGCCAGCCATGCCCGGCTTGATGGTGAAAAACCTGTTCGTGCGCGACGAGAAGGGGTGCCGGCATTTTCTCGTCATCGTGCCTTTTGATAAGCGCGTCGGCCTGGCGGCGCTGGGGCGCTTGCTGCCGGCCAGCAAGTTGAGCATGGCTTCGCCCGAACGCCTGCTGCATCACTTGGGTATCACGCCCGGGTCCGTCAGCTTGTTTGCGCTGATACACGACAGCGCCCAGGCGGTGGAACTGGTGCTGGACCAAGTCGTGTGGGACGCTGATTCAGTGCAAGCTCATCCGCTGCGCAACACGGCCACGGTGGCGCTGTCGCATGCCGCCTTCGTCGATTTCCTTGCGCATACAGGCCACGTGCCCCGCATTCTGAGCATACCGGCGGCTGATTAGAGCGCCTTTTCAATGCCCGGATACGGGCGCGCCGCCGCTGCGCCGTCCGGGCCGGAAGCCATGTTCGCGGGCCGACCAGGCGATCACGAATGCCAGCACCAGCAAGCTGACCATCGCCCAGGGGAAAGCATTCGCACCCCAGGTTTCCAGCAAGGCGCCGCCCACCACGCCCGCGGCCGCAATCGCGCCATTCCACGCCACCACATTCATCGACAAGGCCACGTCGGCGCCGCTGCCGGCCGTGTCGGCCAGCGCTGTTTGTAAAAGTGTTGCCGCGCCGCCAAAGCTCAGGCCCCAGATGGCCATGCCCAGGTAGATCGCAAAGGGAATGTGCGCTGCGATACCCAGCACGAGGGCCGTCGCGGCGAACACGGCCAGGCTGGCTAGTACGGTGGCGCGCAGGTGGCGCTCGACCAGTTTACCCGTGATCCAGATGCCGGCCATGGCGGCGGCGCCGAAGACGAGCAGCACCAGGTCGATTCGCTCTGTCAATCCTGCCGGAGCCACGAACGGGGCGATGTAGGTGTAGAGAATGTTGTGGGCCAGCATCCAGGCGATGACGACGGCCAGCACGGGGCGCACGCCCGGCGTCGTGAAGACGCGGCGCAGGGGCAGGCGCTCATGGACGGACTGGCCCGGGTAGTCAGGCACCTTTGCCAGCACCCACCCGATCAGTATCAATGTCAGCGCGGAAATGATCCAGAACGCGGCGCGCCAGCCGACGAGCGAGCCGAGCAAGGTGCCCAGCGGTACGCCCAGGGACAGGGCGACGGGGGCGCCCACCATGGCCAGCGCCAGTGCGCGGCCTTGCTGATGCGGCGCCACCATGCGGCGCGCGTAGCCGGCGAGCAAGCTCCACGCCAGCCCGGCCGCCATGCCGGCAAAGAAACGGGCCGCCAGGGTCAGCCAGTAGTGGGACGACAGGGCCGTGACGGTGTTGAACACAAGAAAGCCGATGATGGTCAGCAACAGCACGTTGCGGCGGCGCCAGCCGCGCGTGGCGATGGTGAGCGGAATGGCCGCCAGCAGGGCGCCGAGCGCGTAGGCCGTGACCATTTGCCCGGCCAGCGCGGCGCCGATGCCGAGCCCTGCGCTGATTTGCGGCAGCAAGCCGGCGGGCAAGGTTTCCGTGACGATGCAGATAAAACCCGTCATAGCCAGGGCCAGCAGGCCGGCGACGGGGAGGCGGTCGGCCAGCGCTGGGCTGGTTCCGGTGGTGAGCGTAGCGTGATTCACGGCAAACATCCTTGTAAAGTAATCGGGCGCAGGAATCCCCCCGACCGTTATAACGGTACATATGTATCGATCGGTATAAATATAGATGATGGCGCGCGGCGTTGTCAACGACTTCTGTATCGAGTAGTATGTAAGTAGATAAAAGGGAGTGATCGATGGCGCAAATGGGACGGCCGCGCACGTTCGACCGGCAGGCAGCGGTCGAACAGGCCATGTATTTATTCTGGCAGCAGGGATATGAATCGACGTCCTTGAGCCAGCTCAAGGCGAGCCTGGGCGGCGGCATTTCCGCGCCCAGCTTTTATGCGGCATTCGGTTCGAAAGAAGCGCTGTTCCGCGAGGCGGCGCAATGCTATCTGGACACATTTGCCCGCGTGACGGAATGCCTGTGGGACGATGGCCTGGCGCCGCGCGCAGCCATCGAGCAGGCCCTGCGCCAGTCGGCCCGCATGCAGTCCGATGCGGGGCATCCGCCCGGCTGCATGGTGGCGCTCGGTTGCATGAGCGCGCCGACGGCCGAGCATGCGGCCGTGGCTGCTCCCCTCACGCAATCGCGTGCCCGCACCCGCGCCGGCTTCGTGCGCTGCGTCGAGCGGGGCATGGCCAGTGGAGAATTGCCCGCAGATACGGATGCAGCGGCTCTGGCGTCCGTCTTCGACAGCTTTTTATCGGGCGTGGCGATCCAGGCCCGCGATGGCGTAGGTTACGCCGTGTTTGGCTCTGCCATCACGCAGGTGATGCGCGTGTGGGATGCCAACCGCTTGACCGCTTAGGCCGTAAAGTAAAATTCCAGCACCTCGTCGCCATACTTGTCCGTCTCGCCCGTCGCCGTCCAGCCCAGGTAGCGGTAAAAGCCGTAGGAGCGCGAGGCGGGATCGCTGGAGCAGCCGAGGAACAGCCGTTGATGGCCTTGCGCACGCAACTCCGTCATCACCAATTCCAGCAAGGTCTTGCCTAACCCTAAGCCTTCGAATGCCGGCAGCAGGGCCAGGACGATGATTTCGCCCGTGTCGCGCTCGCCAAAGCAATAGCCGACCAGCTGGCCGTCGTGATGGCAGACCTGGCCAGGCAGGCTGCCCGAGCGCATCATTTCCGCCCAGGAGTCTGCTGTGATACCGACTGCGGCCAGGCGTTCCTTGGGTATCGCGTTTTGCCGCGTCTTGCCGCGCAATTCGATGAAGGCTGGCGTGTCTTCCGCCTTGGCGGGATGGAAAGTAATCGATGCTGGATGTGTCGTCATATGTTTTATTTATTCAATGGTGTCGGATGGCAGGATAAATATCATTCCCAGGATTTGCGCATGATGTGCGCATGGCGCTGCCAGTCATATGCTTTTACGTTGTCAATGGTTTGCTGGCCAGGATTGCCGCTATCGATAATTTCATCCTTGACGATGATCAAGTCGTTTTTTTCATTCAAACGATACTCACGGTAGCGTTCGCAATCCTGTTCGCGCCGGGCGGTGGCGATTAACTTGTCAGCCCGCCACTTATAGCTGTCCTCATAAAAACATTGCGCTGCGCAGCCGCAATTGCGAATGCCGCCTTGGATTCCTTGATCGGCCATGCTGATATCCAGATTCGGAATGGCAGATAATAGCTTGTTGAAACGGTATTGCTTCGCCGGCGCATCCCACAGCCACACATCGGAACAGCGGATGCGCCCCTGGCTATCCGTGTAGCCGGTCACCCACAGGTCGGCATGGCCGTCGAAATTCATGTCCAGCAGCAGCGCGTGCAAATTGCCCGTGCCGCTGCTGCTGCAACTGCCATTGATCCACTGCTTGCCGATGTTCAGCTGGTACGTCTGTTTTTCATCGTGATTCGCATAGCGGATATCGGCCGCTTGCCATACTTTGCCTGTCGCGGCTTTGTCCAGGTGCAAGGTGCCGCAATAAGCCGAGGTGGAAATCAGGGATAAAAGCAGAGCAATCAGTTTCATGGCGATATTCTTGGGCGGGTATTGGAGCGCAATGCCCTGATTGCATCAGGCGGAGAACGATCATAACGCATGATTTGGGCAATGCGCCACACCGTTTCCTATCGTGCATTCGGCGCGGAACAGTGCTGTGTACAATGCCAAAAAATCCCCGAACAAGGAATTCTGATGACATCTTCTCCCGAATCTTTGAATGAAGCGGGCATCCTCGCTTATAACGACGATAACCACGCCGAGGCGTTCAAGCAATTCGACGCGGCGGCGCGCACCGGCGATCCGGCCGGCCAGCATTTATTGGCCAGCCTGTATTACCAGGGCCATGGCGTGACGCAAGACCTGCCGAAAGCGGTGGAGCTGTTCACGGCCGCCGCGCAGGCGGGCTTTCCGCCGTCGCTGGCCAACCTGGCCCTGATGTATGCGAGCGGTGATGGCGTCGCGCAAGACATGGCGCAATCGCTGGCTTACGGACGCCAGGCGGCCGAGGCGGGCGATGGCCAGTCGCAATTCAACCTGGCGCAGGCTTACCGCAAGGGCGATGGCGTACCGCAAGACTATGCCGAGGCGGCGTTCTGGTACAAGCAGGCGGCCGAAGCCGGTTCCCTGTCGGCGCAGAATGAATACGGCTTGCTGTACGCGCAAGGGCAGGGCGTGGAACTCGATTACGTGCAGGCCTACGCGTGGATCGCCATGCCGGCCGAGGCGGGCAGCACGCAATCGATCAAGAACCGCGACCAGTTGCTGGAAATCCTCACGCCCTCACAGCAGCAGGCGGCGCGCGCGCTGGCGGCCGAGTATGCGGCCCAATACGGCGTCAATCCCCACTAAAATAACACCTGACAAAACCTGCTGCGCGTCGTAATTTGCGGTCTGCGATGCTCACTGTACCTTCGTACAGTTGCGCTTCTCGACCACAACTTCCTTCCGCTCGCTACGGTTTTGTCAGGCGTTGTTAATTCGGTTTTAACGGCAGTTTGATCAGCTCGCCCGCCGCATCGAGTTCATAGCTGTCGAAATCGCGCGCCAGGAACAGCTGGCCTGAATAATGCAGCCGCGCTTCCGCTTCCAGCTCGGCCATGCCGTCCGCATGGTGATAGCGGGCGCTGAAGTGGGTGAGGATCAGGTTCGGCAGACGCACCGCTTCGGCGAACTGCGCCACGCGCTGCACGGAGCTGTGCGTGGGGCCGGGGCCCACTTTCTGCAGCATCGCTTCCGTGTAAGTGGCTTCATGCACGAGCAATTGCGCACCGGCACAGGCATCCGCCAGCAACGCTGGCGTATCGTTGTCGCCGCCGATCACCACCGTGGCGCGCTGCGTTTCCGTCTGGCGGAAAGCGCCGGCCGCTAGTACCGTGCCATCGTCCAGGATCGCATCCTGGCCCGCCTGCAAGAGTCCCCAGGCGGGGCCGGGCGGCACGCCGGCCGCCAGCAGGGCGGTCTTGTCCAGCTTCCATCTGCTTGTTTCCAGCGCAAAACGATAGCCCACGCTCGGCGCGCGGTGCGACAGCGCGTGGCGCTCGATGGTCAAGCCCGCTGCTTCATGCACGACTGGCGTGCTGTCCACGTCGATGTGGATCAGCGGGTACGTCAAAAACAGCTCCGTGTGCAGCAAGGTCGCGTCGATCCACGCCTTGATGGCGGCCGGGGCGATCAGCAGCAGGGGCTTCTTGCGCCCCGTCATCGAGGCGCTGGCCAGCAGGCCCGGCAGACCATAGCTGTGGTCGCCATGCACGTGGGTGATGCAGATGCCCACCAGGTCGTGCACGGACAGGGGGATACGCTGCAGCCGGTGCTGCGTGGCTTCGCCGCAATCGATCATCCACCAGTCGCGGTTGTGCGTGGTTTGCAGGGCCAGCGACGTGACGTTGCGGTAGCGCGTGGGCACGCCGGAAGAGGTGCCGAGAAAAGTCAGTTTGAACATGCCCGCATTATGCGGCAGCCGTGCGGGCTTGCCAACGCTGTTGGCCGCAGCCAGCTTGTGGCGCGAGGCAAGGCGGTACCAGCTCAAGCGTACACTTGCTTTGAGCAAACAAATATAGAATGCCTGCGTTAAAAGTATGATGCGGAGTCATTTCGGGTCATACTGTCGCTACTATCGAAATCACTTTAAAGGGCAGGACATGATGCGTACACACTATCGGAAAATCGTCGCCGCCTTGGCATTGGCTGCCTGCAGCGCTTCTGCTTCCGCCGTCGGCCTGGGTTTCCTGGCCGATACGCCGATGGCTTACCTGAACAAGAACGACAAGCCCGTCTTCGTCAAGGCCGTCACCGACGTGCTCAATGACAAGAAGGATGGCGAAACCGTGCAATGGAGCAATGAAGGCTTGCGCAATTCCGTGCGTATCGCTGCGGAAATCACGGCCAGCGACACGGAAAAAACGGATGCGCAAACCTGCCGCAAGGTGCAGGTGGGTTTGAGCGCCAAGGGCCAGGAACAGACCCTCAAGCTGAAGGTCTGCAAGGCCGGCACGGCCGCGTGGAAAGTGGCGAAGAGCTGATCGTCCGTGTTGTTCCCTTGCCGGTTCTGCACCGGCAAGGGGCGACTTTCCTCTAGGTAAGTCTGGCAGCGGTTAGAATCACGCTTTACCCTCACTTTTCTCACCTGCATGCAGCAAAGTCGCCTCCTGTTTTTCCGCCTGGCCGGGCAGTTTCGCCGCTATGGCGCCATCGTTGCCGCCACCTTGCTGGCCGTGGGCGTGGCGTCCGCCACCGATGTGTTGTTAATCCGCCAGTTGCAAAACGTCGTCGACGCCATGCGTACGACGGCCAGCACGCAGGTGGCGCCCGCATCGGGCGTGATGGGCATGCTGCAGGGCTGGGTCGACCGTTTCTTGCCGGCACAGGCGGGGCAGGTGGACTTGTGGGTGATTCCCGCCACTATCCTGGGCCTGGCCGTGCTGCGCATGGTGTCGAGTTTTGCCGGCGATTACGGCTCCGTTTGGCTATCGAGCCGCGTGCAGGCCGATTTGCGCGAAAAAATGTTCGCCACCATCATGCGCCTGCCCAGCCGCTTCTTCGATACCACCACCACCAGTCTGACGCAGTCGCGCGTGGCCTTCGACGCGAGCCAGGTGTCGCAGGCGGGCTTGAACGTGCTCAACGTGATGGTGCGCGATTCCGTCGCCACCGTCGGCTATTTGATCTTGCTGTTCAGCATCGACGTGAAGCTGGCCCTGTTCTGCATGGCGTCGATGCCCATCGTGGCCATCGTCGTGACCCTGGCGGGCCGCCGCATGCGCCATCTGAGCAAGAGTTCGCAGCAAGCCGTGGGCGAGCTGACGTCCGTGCTCGACGAAAGCATCGCTGGCCAGCGCGTGGTGAAAATCTTCGGCGGGCAGGATTACGAACAGGCGCGCTTTGTCGACGTCGTCAAGCGCAACCGCCAGCTGGCAGTCAAGCATGCGGCTACCTCGGCCATGAATTCCGGCTTCATCATGATGCTCGTCGGTATCACCTTGTCGTCCGTGATCTATTTCGCCATGCTGCGCGCGCAGAGCGGCGCCATCACGCCGGGGGCCTTCGTTGCGTTCATGGGCGCCTTGATGGCCATGCAGTCGCCGATCAAGAATTTGACGAAGATCAATGAGCCGCTGCAACGGGGTTTGGCGGCGGCCGAGTCCGTTTTCGGCCTGATCGACACGCCGCTGGAACCGGACCCGGGCACAGTGGCCCCGGCGGCCGTGCAGGGCAATTTGTCCTTGCAGAACGTGCAGTTCCGCTACAACAGCGACGACCCTGACGCGCCCACGGCCTTGAGCGATGTCACGCTCGACATCCGCGCCGGCGAGACGGTGGCCCTGGTGGGCGGCTCCGGCGGTGGCAAGACGACCTTGCTGGGCCTGCTGCCGCGCTTCTATGACGTCAGCGGCGGCCAGATCCTGCTCGACGGCGTGGACGTGCGCGACTACGCCTTGCTGGCCCTGCGGCGCCAGTTTGCCCTCGTCAGCCAGGACGTGATCTTGTTCAACGACACGATGGCGGCGAATATCGCCTACGGCGACCCGGCCCCGGACCAGGCCCGCATCGAAGCGTCGGCGCGCGCCGCCTATGCGCATGACTTCATCATGCAACTGCCGCAAGGCTACGCCACCCAGGCGGGGCAGAACGGTTCACGCCTGTCGGGCGGACAACGCCAGCGCCTGGCCATCGCGCGCGCCCTGTACAAGGACGCGCCGATTTTGCTTCTGGACGAAGCGACCAGCGCGCTCGATACGGAGTCGGAGCGTTCCGTGCAGGCCGCGCTGGAAGTGCTGATGCGCAACCGCACCACCATTGTCATCGCCCACCGTTTGTCCACCATCGAAAGCGCCGACCGCATCGTCGTCATGCAGGGCGGGCGACTGGTGGAATCGGGCAGTCACACGGACTTGCTGCAACAGGGCGGCGCGTATGCGCGCCTGCATGCGAGCCAGTTGTCGCCAGTCAAGGATAGCGTGGGCTGAGGTGTGGCGCGTCTGGCGCGCCAGCGCATCCGCCGGGCCGGAGCCGGACCAGCAGGTCCGCCCCGGCCTTTTTTCATGGAGCGGCAATCGTGCCCATGGCGCAGGGCGCTTGCCTTTATGATGGTGGCCGCAAAGCAACATGAACAATGGAACAACATGAAAAATCAACAAACGATGCGCTGGCTGCTGGCCGCCGCGCTGGGCGCAGCCTTGCCGCTGGCGGCGCAGGAGCTGCCGGCGGCGCCAACGCCAACCCTACAGGAGAAAGGCCAGACCATGTATCTGGATGAAAATTTCATGCCGAGCAACCAGCGCAGCGCCGCGTATGCGCTGCGCACGGCGCCCGTGCGCGACGAGGCGCTGGGCGCCTGGCATGTGCGCCTCGAATTTCCTGACACGCCGGGCGTGCTGGCCTTTGAAACCTATGCCACTGACCTGGACTTGAGCCAGGTGAAGTTCGTGCGTTTTCGCAAGTACTACTACGAGAATGGCCAGCTGCTGCGCGAAACCTATTTCAATGACCAGGGCGAGGAGCTGCTGGGCGGCTCCGTGTATTTCGAGAATGGCCAGGTCAAGCAAAAGGTGACGGCGCTGCCGAACGGGCGCGACAGCATCTCGGAAACGTATCACGAGAATGGCCAGCTGATGAGTCGCACCTTGTATCACGGCGACGAGATGGCCGATGGCGAGCACGTGTCGTATGGCGCGAACGGGGCCGTCAGCAGCCGCTCGTATCGCCGCAATGGCCAGATGGATGGCGTGGAGGAATCGTTTTATGCCGATGGCAAACTGCACCGGCGGGGACAGTATGTCAATGGCCAGCGCGAGGGCGAGTTTGTCATGCTTGCCCAGGACGGCAAGGTGCTGGCCAAAACCGTGTGGGTGCACGGCCAGCCCGATGGCTGGTCGTTTGAAAGCCATGGCAATGGCAAACTGTCGAACAAAACGCTGTACCGGAAAGGTGCCGTGCTCAGCTTGGAAAAGTGGGGGGCGGATGGCCATCCCATTTTTGCGTGGCAGAAAGATGCACAGGGTCGTGACCACGGCGATACGACGGAGTGGCATGCCAACGGCGTGCGCGCCAGCGTGACACCGTTTGTCGCAGGCCAGCGCCACGGCTTGCTGCAAACCTGGTACAGCGACGGCAGCCTGCGGCAGATCGTGCCGTATGAACACGGCAAGAAGCACGGCATCGAGCGCCAGTGGGACAAGGCCGGCAAGCTGGTGCTGGAACAGGCTTGGCGTGATGACCAGTCGGTGACAGGCAGTTAGTTCCTCGCCGCCATTGCAGGTATCATGTATGCATTCCGGCCCGCCAGCAGGCGCGAAGCCGGCGGGATAACTGGAGGCAATGGTGGCGGAAGCGGAAGTATCGGCGATAGCCAAGGCGCAGGGCATGGCCTTGCAAAACATGCGCGTCGTCATGCGCGCGGCGCAGCGGCACTCGGCGCAGATCGAGAAGCAATGCGGCGTGTCGGGCGCGCAATTGTGGGTGATGCAGGAATTGCTGGAGCGGCCGGGCCTGCGCATGGGCGAGCTGGCCGGCAAGATGTCGCTGCACCAGACGACGGCCAGCAACCTGGTCGACGCGCTGGTGAAAAAATCCTATGTGCGCAAGGCGCGCGACCAGCCCGACCAGCGCGTGGTCACCTTGACCCTGACGGTGGAAGGCCAGGCCGTGATCGCCGGCGCGCCGCAGCCGGCGCGCGGTTTGCTGCCCAGTGCGCTGGCCCAGCTGGACCCCGACAGCCTGGCGCACCTGAACCAGGGCTTGGACGCCTTGCTGGCCGTCGTCGCCCCCGATGACAGGCAGGCGGGCATGCAGCCGTTTCCGTTTACGATGTAGTTTCCCGGCCCGCTTGCTGCAGCGGCAGCGGCAGCCGTTGCAACTGCAGCTGCGCCAGCGCGCCGTACAGCGGCTCGCTGAGCACGCGCGACACCGTGCTGGCCACCACGGCGCAGGCCATCAGGCTCAGCACCATGCCGTGGCCATCGACCATTTCCATGACAATGATAAACGCCGTCAGCGGCGCCTGCGTGGCGGCGGCCAGGAAACCCACCATGCCCAGCGCGATCAGGGCCGGCGCGTGCGGGTAGTGCAGCAGCACGGCGATATCGTGGCCGATGCCGGCGCCGATGGCCAAGGAGGGCGCAAAAATGCCGGCCGGCACGCCCGACCAGACGGTCAGCCACGTCGCCACATATTTGAAGGCGACAAAGGCGGGCGCCACATCGGACGAGCCTTCCAGCATGGCGCGCGTGGCCACGGTACCGCTGCCGAACGTGGCGCCGTGGCTGGCGATGCCGATGGCCGCCACCAGCACACCGCAGACGGCGGCGAACAGCACGGGCCGGTCTTTTCTCCACGCAGACAATTTCCCCAGCGGATTGCCCCGGGCGGATGCCAGCAGCAATCGCGCAAACAGGCCGCCCGCCACGCCCGCCACCAGGGTCACGAGCAAGCCTGGCAAGGCCAGTGCCAGGCCGATGGGACCCGGGTGGATGATGCCGAAGTGCGTCGCGTTGCCGTGGATCGACACGGCCATCATGCCGGCCAGCACGATGCCGGCGACGATCAGGCCGCTGTTGCGCTGCTCCGGCGAGCGTGACAATTCCTCGATGGCAAACATGACGCCGGCCAGCGGCGTGTTGAAGGCAGCCGCGATGCCGGCCGCGCCGCCGGCCACCAGCAGGGAATGGGCGCTCACTTGCGAGTGGCGGGGCAGCCAGCGGCGCGCGGCCAGCATCACGCCCGCGGCGATCTGCACGGACGGCCCTTCGCGCCCCAGCGACAATCCGCCCAGCAAGCCGCCCGCCGTCAGGACGATTTTCGCGGCACTGAGTTTCAGGGACACGAACAGCGAGCGCTGCTCGGGCGCCACGGCCGGGTCCAGTGTCGCCATCACTTGCGGGATGCCGGAACCTGCCGCGCCCATCGCGTAGCGGCGCGTCAGCCAGACGAGCAGGGCGGCGCAGGCCGGCGTCCACAGCAGGGCGAACCACCAGGCTTTGCCGTTGAAAAAGAGAAACAGGTCCAGCGCTTCCTCCGCCAGCCACGTAAAGCCGACGACGACGAGCCCCGCGATGGCGGCCATGCCGACGACGACGGCGCGCGACCACCACAGGCGCGGGTTGGCAAATTCATGCTTGAAGGCAGAGGGAATATCGTGCAAGTGCTTCATTGCGGCAAGTCCAGGAAGGGGCGCGCAGGGCGTCGGGGAGACTTGCCATTATATAGATGTATTTGCTCAAATGTATTTGAGCCTCATCTTCCGTGGGTGGCTGGCAACAGTATGTCTGTTTCGGCCAGAAAATCGACGAGGGCCCGTACTTTCGGCGCCAGGTGCGGCCCGGATGGCCACAGCAGCCAGCAACTGTGGGCCGGATGGGCGGCGATCGCGTAGTCCCTCAGCACTTCGATGAGGCTGCCGTCAGCGATGGCGGAGCGCACATAAAAGTCGGGCAGCCAGGCGATGCCCAGGCCTTGCCGGGCGAAGTGCAGCCGCGCTTCGACGTTGTTGCAGACCATGGACAGTGGCAAATCCGGCGTCGGCGCCTCGGCTTGCTGGCGCAGCTGCCACTGTTCGACCTTGCCGCTGTGGCGGAAGCGGTAGTGCAGGCAAGCATGTTGTTGCAGTTCAAGGGGATGGCTGGGTGTGCCGTGGCGCGCCAGATAGGCGGACGAGGCCACGAGGCAGGAGCGGAACTGGCCCAGCTTGCGGGCGGCCAGGCGCGAATCGCGCGGTGCGCCGATGCGGATGACGGCGTCGAAACCGTCGCCGACGACATCGGCCAGCGCGTCGGAAAAGTCCAGGTCGAGGGCGATGGCCGGGTGTCTTTGGGAAAAATCAGCAAGCGCGGGCAGGAATACGCTGCCCAGTTCCGGCAAGCCCAGGCGCAGGCGGCCGCGCGGCGCCAGCGTGCCCGCCAGTTCCTCCTGCGCCGCCTGCATTTCCGCCAGGATGCGTTCGCTGCGCGCGAGGAACAGCTTGCCTTCCGCCGTCAGGCTCAGCTGACGCGTGCTGCGCTGGAACAGGCGCGTGCCCAGCCGCTGCTCGAGCCGGGCCAGGCTCTTGCTGACGGCCGATGGCGAAATGCCGGCCTGGCGCGCGGCGGCGACAAAGCTGCCCGCCTGCGCCAATTGCACGAACAGAGCCACGCCGGAGAGATTATCGATGTCTTGCATGATTCATGACAGTTTGGTCAGGTGTGAAACGCATTGAAGCATATTTTTCTTTCTCGCGTGGCTGCTTACCATGCGGATTTACCTGGAGCATGCAATGAAGATGATCGGTTTCAAGAAAGGAAGCAGTGTGGTTGAACAAGGCGGCCTGTTCGACATGGAAGGCCCGATGCCCGTGCCCGGCCCGCGCGACGTGCTGGTGCAGGTGCGCGCCGTCGGTATCAATCCGCTCGATACCAAAGTGCGTGCGGGGCTGGTGACGGTACCCGATGGCGTCACGGCATTGGGCTGGGATGCGGCCGGCATCGTGCATGCGGTGGGCAGCGAAGTGACCCTGTTCGCGCCGGGGCAAGCCGTGTATTACGCGGGTTCGTTCGACCGCGCGGGCGCAAATGCCGCATATCACCTCGTCGATGAGCGCATCGCGGGGCGCATGGCGGCGACCCTGGATTTTGCGCAGGCGGCCAGCGTGCCGCTGGCGGCGCTGACGGCGTGGCAACTGCTGTTCGAACGCTTTGCCATCGTTCCCGGCGACCAACAGCCGTGGGGCAGCCTGCTGGTGCTGGGCGGCGCGGGCGGCGTTGGTTCCATGCTGATGCAACTGGCGCGCCAGTTGACGGGCTTGACGGTAATCGCCACAGCCTCGCGTGGCGACAGCATGGAATGGTGCCGGGCCATGGGCGCGCACCACGTGATCGACCATACACAACCCCTGCCGGCGCAGGTGGCGGCATTGAACGTGGCGCCCGTGCGTCACATCGCGGCGCTGTCGCACACGGCGCTGCATTTCATGGAATTGCTGGAACTCATCGCGCCGCACGGCAAGCTGGCCGTCATCGACGACCACGATGTTTTCGATGCGGCGCCGCTGAAGGGCAAGAGCATCTCCTTGCACTGGGAAATGGTGTTTACGCGGCCTTTGTTTGCCACCGAAGACATGATCGAGCAGCACCGCATCCTGAACCGCGTGGCGCGGCTGCTGGACGAGGGCGTGCTGCGCCATACGCTGCGGCAGCGCTTGTCGCCGATGAACGCGGCCACCTTGCGGCGCGCGCATGCGCTGCTGGAGCGGGGCGGGCAGCCGGGCAAGATCGTCGTCAGCGGCTGAACGGATTTACACGAACAGCTCGCGCCGCGCGCTCTGGCTGATGGCGATGGTGGCCGGGTGGCGCAGGCGCCGTTCCGTGGTGATCGCATACACCTGCTCGACGAGGCTGTCGACCCGGCCCAGCGCCACCACCGCGTATTGCTCGCACACCTGGGGCGCGATGACGGTGGGCGCAAAAAACAGGCCGGCGCCGGACTGGCCAAACGCCTTCATCATGGCGCTGTCGTCGAACTCGCCGACGATGCGCGGGTGCAGGTTGTTGTCGCCGAGCCATTGCAGCAAGCGCCCGTAAATGGCGAAGTCTTCGCCGGGCAGCAGCAGCGGCGCGCCGTCCAGGCATTGCGGGAAGTCGCCGTTCAGCGTGGCGGCCAGGGCTGGCGTGCCGAACAGGGTCATGCCGCTTTCACCGAGCAAATGGTTAAAGCCGCGCACGCTCAAGTGGGCCGGCATGGGGCGGTCCGCCATGATCAGGTCGAGCCGGTGCACGGCAAGGTCCGCCAGCAGGCTGGCCAGCCGGCCTTCGCGGCAAATGATGCGCAGCGGTTCGGCCAGGCCCAGCGCCGGCTCCACGAGGCGGCAGGCGATCAGTTTCGACACGGAATCGGCGCAGCCCACGCGGAAGGTCGTCGTTGTCGTACGTGACTGGTCGCGCACGATTTCCAGCAACTCATCGCCCGTGCTGAAAATGCTTTCGGCATGGCTGAGGATGCGCCGGCCCGTGTCCGTCAATTCCAGCTGGCGCCCGCTGCGGCGGAACAGTTCCACGCCCAGGGTGTCGGCAAACTCGCTGAGCTGGCCGGAAATCGATTGCGGCGTCAGGTGCAGCTGCTCGGCCGCGCGCGCGATGCTGCCCGTCTTGGCCACCATCCAGAAATAGCGCAAGTGCTTGAAGTTGAGTGTCGACATGGTTTTTCCCGGCAGATTAATACATCGATTTTTTCGACGTATTCTTAAATTATATTCGATTTGTTCGATGTTTATATTCGGACTATGATGGCAGCTCAATTCATGCAAGGAGAGTGTCATGGACTTCAGAATACAAACAGATAGTTGCGGAGGCCGCCGATGAACGGCCTGGAAAGTATTGCAACGGCACCCATGTGGGCCGGCTTCATCGCCTTTGTCCTGGTGATGCTGGCGCTGGACTTGTTCGTCTTCGGCGGCAACAAGGCGCACAAGGTCAGCGTCAAGGAAGCGGCGACGTGGTCGCTCGTGTGGGTCAGCCTGGCCATGCTGTTCAACGGCGGGCTGTGGTGGTACCTGAACGGCACGGCCGGTCCCGAGATCGCCAACCAGAAGGCGCTGGAATTTTTCTCCGGCTACCTGATCGAGAAAGCCCTGTCGGTCGATAACGTGTTCGTCTTCCTGCTGATCTTCAGCGCTTTCCAGGTGCCGATCCAGTACCAGCGCCGCGTGTTGATCTATGGCGTGCTGGGCGCGATCGTCATGCGCGCCGTGATGATCATGGCCGGTGCGTGGGTGGTGAGCGAGTTCAGCTGGGTGCTGTACCTGTTCGGCGCCTTCCTGCTGGTGACCGGCATGCGCATGCTGGTGGCTGCCGATGCGGAACCGGACGTGGCGAACAACCCCGTGCTGCGCTTTGCCCGCCGCCACTTGCGGGTGGCCGACGGCGACCACGGCGAGCGTTTCTTCGTGGCAAAGGGTGGCTTGCGCTATGTCACGCCGCTGTTCCTCGTGCTGATCCTGATCGAGGTGACAGATTTGGTGTTTGCAGTCGATTCGATCCCGGCGATTTTCGCCATCACGACGGACCCGTTCATCGTCTTCACGTCGAACCTGTTCGCCATCATGGGATTGCGTGCCCTGTACTTCCTGCTGGTGGACGTGGCTGACCGCTTCCACATGCTCAAGTATGGCCTGGCGATGGTGCTGGTGTTCATCGGCGCCAAGATGCTGATCATGCCGTGGTACCACGTGCCGGTGGAAGCATCGTTGCTGGTGGTGGCGGTGCTGATCGTGTCGAGCTGCGTGGCCAGCGTGTTCATCACCCGCAGCGACAAGAAGTAAATGCCGTACCGCGCGCCCTGCAATGGCGGGGCGCGCTTTTTAAACTGACAATGGAAAGTGAACTATGCGTACCTATGCAATGAACAGTCCCCAGGCAGCGGGACGTATCCTGGCCCTGATGATGGTGGTCGATGGCAACCTGGCCAGTGCCGAGCTGCAAGCGATGCACCGCAGCAAAATCCTCGAGCATATCGACCTGGAGCCGGCCGCCTTCCAGCAATTGCTGCAAGACCTGTGCGACGACATGCTGACGTCGACCGTGCATGGTGCCGTGCAACTGGCCAATGGCGTGATCGACAGCCTGCTCGATGAAATCACCGAGCCGGACTTGCGTCGCCAGCTGCTGCAAGCCATGTGGAAGATCGCCGATGCGGACGACTGGCTGGCCGATGGCGAAGCCGTCTTGCTGGCCCGCGCCAGCGCGGCGTGGTCGGCGGAAACGAACTTCCGCCGGCATGCGGCGTAATTACTGCGCCTTGTGCCCCATGGCAATGACGGCGGCGCCGGCCAGGGCCATGGCCACGCCGGCGACGTCGGTCCAGGCCGGCGTGACGTCGTCCACCAGCCACAGCCAGCCCAGCGCCGTGGCGATATAGATGGCGCCATACGTGGCATACACGCGGCCGCTGGCGGCCGGATGCAAGGTCAGCAGCCACACGAAGACCAGCAGGCTGAGGGCGGCCGGCAACAGCAGCCAGGCGCTGCCCTTGTTGCTCAGCCATAGCATGGGCAGGTAGCAGCCCAGCAGTTCGGCCACGGCCGTGACGGTAAACAGCCCGAAAGTGCGGGCAAGACTGGTCCATTCGATGGCGTCGTTCATGCTATTCCTGTTGTGCGGTCAGCCGCCATTGTAGACGGGCATCTGTCAATTCAGTTGCAGGGCGACATACAGCAGCAGGCGGTCATCCGTGTCGTCCAGATCCAGCCCCGTCAGTTCGGCGATCTTCTGCAGCCGGTAATCGAGTGTGTTGCGGTGGATGTGCAGGGCCCTGGCCGTGGCCATCGGGTGGCTGTGGTGGCGGAACCAGGCGGCCAGGGTGCGCATCAGGGTGCCCGACTTGCGGTCGTGCGCCAGCAGGCGCGCCAGGGTCTGGCGCAATTGCTCGGCCTGCCAACCCGCTTGCAGGCCGGACAGCAGCACGGGCAGGCTCAGTTCCAGATAAGAAAAAGTAGTGTGCCCGCCATCGCGGGCGCGGCCCACGCGCGCCGTCTGCTTCGCCGATTCATACGAAGCCGTGGCGCCATCGAGGCCCGGCAAGGCCACGCCCATGGCCAGGGTGGCCGGTGGCGTGAGCGCCTGCTGTGCTACCTGATGCAGTTCGAGCAGGCGCTGCCTGGCTTGCGCCGCGCGCGCCTGCTGCGGGCCGCTGGCGGGAAAGGCGTCGAGCAGCACCAGTTCGCCCGGCGAGACGACGGCCATCAGCAGCGAGGGCCAGCGGACCGACAGGTCGGACTGCACTTGCTGCAGCTGCGTCAGCACCTGGTCGAGCCGCTCGCCCGGGCCTTCGCCCGCATCCGGTACTTCCAGCACGAACATGGCGCGCGGCACGCGCAAATCGACCGCCAGGCGCGCCGCCCATGCCTGCATGCTGGCGTCCGAAATGCCCGTGCGGTAGACGAGCTGGGACACGAATTCCTCGCGGTAGCGCTTTTCATGCTGCAACTCGCTGACCAGCCGTGCCTGCTCCAGCATCATTTCCGCCATGGCCCGCACCAGTTCGCCGAACTGGCGCACGGCATCTGGCTCGCCCGTCAGGCCCAGCACACCGCAAATCTCGCCGCGCACCGTCAGGGGCAGGTTGATGCCGGCCCGCGTGCCCGGCAGCCGAGCCATGTCGGCCGCGCCGATTTCCACGCTGGCGCGCCGGGCCAGCGCCACTTGCGCACCCGGATGCAGGTCGCCCACGCGCTGCGGATCGCCGCTGGCCAGGATCACGCCGCGCGCATCGATGACGTTCACGTTGAAGGGAATGATGTGCATGGTGCGCCGGACGATGTCCTGCGCCAGGGGAAGGTCAATATTCGGCATGTGGTGGTCCGTCTCGTGCATCTGCATGGAATCATCGTATCAAGCACCATATTTCTTCATGCATCCGCACGATGACTGTTTCTGACGGCGATTGTACGATGGGCTGGCCGTATCCCATAAAAAAATAGTCAGGAGACACCCATGACCACCCATCCAGGCGCCAGCCTGTCCGCCGGCGCGTCCGCGCAGGGCCGCGTGCGCGAAGGCGCCTACCGCAAGGTCACCTTGCATCTGATCCCCTTCATCTTCATCTGCTATCTGTTCAATTACCTGGACCGCGTGAATGTCGGCTTTGCCAAGCTGCAAATGCTCGATGCGCTGCAATGGAGCGAAAGCGTGTACGGCCTGGGCGCCGGCATTTTCTTCATCGGCTACGTGGCCAGTGGCGTGCCCAGCAATCTGCTGCTGCACCGCCTGGGCGCGCGCAAGGTCATCGGCACCCTGATGATCGCCTGGGGCATCGCCTCGGCCTGCCTGATGTTCGTCACCACGCCGGCCGCGTTCTATTCGCTGCGCTTCATCACGGGTGTGTTCGAGGCGGGCTTCTTCCCCGGCATCGTGCTGTACTTTACGAACTGGTATCCCGCGTCGCGCCGGGGCCGCATCATGGGCCTGTTCATGTCGGCCATTCCCATTTCCGGCTTGCTGGGCAGCCCCTTGTCGGGCTGGATGATGCAATCGTTCGCGGGCCACGGCGGCCTGGCCGGCTGGCAATGGATGTTCCTGCTGCAAGGTATTCCTACCGTGCTGCTGGGCTTTCTCGTGTACGTGCTGCTGAACGACGGCATCACCCAGGCGAAGTGGCTCAATACCGAAGAAAAGCAGCTGCTGCGCGCCGACCTCGACGAGGACGAACGCCAGCGCCGCAACGGCGCGAATACGGCCGACACCTTCGCCAGCGTGCTGCGCAACAAGCATGTGTGGATGCTGGGCCTCGTGTATTTCTGCATCCAGATGGGCGTGTATGCGATCAACTTCTGGCTGCCCACCATCGTCAAGTCGCTCGGTTTCGCCAGCCCCGTGGCCGTGGGCTGGGTCAGCGCCATTCCCTACCTGTGCGCCAGCATCTTCATGATCTGGGTGGGCCGTTCGGCCGACAAGCACAAGGAACGCCGCTGGCATTTGAGCGGCCCCTTGCTGATGGCGCTGTGCGGCTTGCTGCTGGCGACCCAGGCGCACGGCAACGTGGTCGTCGCCCTCATCGGCCTGTCGCTGGCGACCATGGGCGCGCTGTCCGGCCTGCCCATGTTCTGGCCCTTGCCGACGGCGTTTCTCGGCAGCGCGGCGGCGGCCGGCGGCCTGGCGCTGATCAATTCGCTGGGCCAGGTGGCCGGTTTCGTCAGTCCCTTCCTCGTCGGCTGGATCAAGGATGCGACGGGCGGCACCGACGTGGCCCTGTATATTCTTTCCGCAGTCATGCTGCTGGGCGCCATACTGGTGCTGCGCGTTCCCGCGCGCATCGTTAATCGCTGATCGAACCGGAGGAATTGACCATGACGACGACCCTGCCACCGCCACCGCGCGCCTTGCTGCAAGCGATGTTCCAGGCCGCCATCGCCGCGGCCCAGCCATCGCATTGCGTCCCGCCCCATCTGCCGCCCGCGCCCAAGGGCCGGCTGATCGTCATCGGCGCCGGCAAGGCGTCGGCCGCCATGGCGCAGGCCGTGGAGCGGCACTGGCCGGGGCCGCTGTCGGGCCTCGTCGTCACGCGCTATGGCTATGCCGTGCCGTGCGAACGCATCGAGATCGTCGAAGCGTCGCACCCCGTGCCCGATGCGGCCGGCATGGACGCGGCACGGCGCATGCTCGAGCTGGTCGGCAATTTGCACGCTGACGATACGGTGCTGTGTCTGATTTCGGGCGGCGGCTCGTCGCTGCTGGCCTTGCCACTTGACGGCATCAGCCTGGAAGACAAGCAGGCGCTGAACCGCGCGCTGCTGGCGTCGGGCGCCACCATCGGCGAAATGAATTGCGTGCGCCGCCATTTGTCCGCCATCAAGGGTGGGCGCCTGGCGGCCGCCTGCCATCCGGCGCAAGTGGTGACCCTGGCCATTTCCGACGTGCCTGGCGACAAGCTGGGCGACATCGCTTCCGGCCCCACGGTGGGCGACGCGACCACGTGCGATGACGCGCTGGCCACCGTGCGCCGCTATGGCATGGACTTGCCGGACAGCATACGAAAGACCCTGGAAAGCGGGCGCGGCGAATCCGTCAAACCCGACGACCCACGGCTGGCGCGCACGCGCACGACCCTGATCGCCACGCCGCAGATGGCCCTGGAAGCGGCGGCCGACGTGGCGCGCGCGGCCGGCGTCACGCCGTATATCCTGGGCGACAGCCTGGAAGGCGAGGCGCGCGACGTGGGCAAGGTGATGGCCGGCATCGCGCTGCAAACGGCCGTGCGTGGCCAGCCGTTTCCCACCCCGTGCGTGCTGCTGTCGGGCGGAGAAACGACGGTCACCGTGCGCGGCAACGGGCGCGGCGGGCGCAACGTGGAATTTCTGCTGGCGCTGGGCATCGCGCTGGACGGGCACGAGGGCATTCACGCGCTGGCCGGCGACACGGATGGCGTCGACGGCCAGGAAGACATCGCCGGCGCGGTCCTGGCGCCCGACACCCTGCAACGGGCCTGGGCGCAAGGCATCAAACCGCGCGACAGCCTGGACAACAACGATGGCCACGGCTTCTTCCAGGCGCTGGGAGATGCCGTGATCACGGGCCCGACCTTGACGAACGTCAATGATTTCCGGGCCATTTTGATTACCTGATTAATTAAAACTTTCCAGGACGATTTTCCCTTTTGCCGTATTGCTTTCCAGCAGGGCATGCGCGCGTTTCAGGTTTGCCGCGTTGATCGTGCCGAAGCTCTCGGCCAGGGTGGTCTTGATGATACCAGCGTCGACCAGCTGCGCCAGTTCCTCGAGCAATTCATGTTGTTTGACCATATCTGGCGTCTGGAACAGCGAGCGGGTAAACATCAGTTCCCAGTGCAAGGACACGCTCTTGCCCTTGAACTTGCGCACGTCGATGTGCTCGGGGTCGTCGATCAGGGCGAACTTGCCTTGCGGCGCGATCAGTTCGACGATTTGCTCGAAATGCTTGTCGGTCTGGTTCAGGCTGATCACGTAATCGACGGGCGGCAAACCCAGGCGCGTGATTTCCTGCGCCAGCGGCAGGCTGTGGTCGATCACGTGGTGGGCGCCCAGTTCCTTGACCCAGTCCGCCGTTTCCGCGCGCGAGGCCGTGCCGATGATGGTGACGCCCGTCAGTTGCCGCGCCAGTTGCACGAGCACGGAACCGACGCCGCCGGCCGCGCCGATTACGAGCAGCGACTTGCCGGTGAGATTCTTGTCGCGGCTGATCTGCAGGCGGTCGAACAGCAATTCCCAGGCCGTAATTGCGGTCAAGGGCAGGGCTGCGGCTGGCGCGAAGTCGAGGCTGGCCGGCATGTGGCCGACGATGCGCTCGTCGACCAGCTGGAATTCGCTGTTGCTGCCGGGACGGTTGATGGCGCCTGCGTACCAGACTTTATCTCCGACCTGGAACAGGGTGACGTCGGGGCCGATGGCCGTGACGACGCCGGCCGCATCCCAGCCCAGCACTTCCGGCTGGCCGTCTTTCGGCGCGCGGTTCTTGCGTACCTTGGTGTCGACGGGGTTGACGGAAATCGCCTTGACGGCGACGAGCAGGTCGCGCCCCGTGGCGACGGGCACGGGCAGCTCGATGTCGAGCAGGGCGTCGGCATCGGTGATGGGCAGGCTGTGGTGGTAGGCGATGGCTTTCATGTGCTTCCTTTGGTAAAACAGTGATGGAGTAGGCGTAGGTCGGATCAGGTCCGAAGGACCGTAATCCGACACCATTGTTGGCGTGGCCATACGGGCTTGACGTATCATGGCCATTTTCTCGCCCTGGAAACAGGGGGCGCGTACCGAAACACTTTCAAAGGAATGCTGAAAATTGCTGCGACTCGATGACTTGCAGGTATTTGTGCGCACGGCCGACCGCGGCAGTTTGTCGGCGGCCGCGCGCGAGATCGGCATTTCGCCCGCGCTGGCCAGCGCCGCCGTCAAGCGCCTGGAAGGGGAGCTGGGCTTGCGCCTGCTGGCCCGCACGACCCGTTCGCTGAGCCTGACGGCGGAAGGCACGCAATACCTGGAACATGCGCGTGAAGCCTTGCGCCTGCTGCGCGCTGGCCACGATGCGCTGATGGCCGGCAAGGACAGTTTCGGCGGAACCTTGAAAATTGCCATGCCTTCCGACCTGGGCCGCAACCTGATGCTGGGCTGGCTCGACGAATTCCAGTCGCGCCATCCGAAACTGCACTACCAGCTCAGCGTCAGCGACCGGGTGGCCGACATGGTGCGCCAGCAAGTCGACGTGGCCATCCGCTATGGCCAGCAGGACGATTCGAGCATGGTCGCCATGCCGGTCGCGCCTGCCAACGACCGAGTGCTGGTGGCGTCGCCCGCCTACCTGCGCGAACATGGTCCCCTGCTGGCGCTGGAAGATTTGTCGCAGCGCAATTGCCTGCGCTTCGCGCTGGAAGACGGCTTGCATGACCGCTGGACCTTTTACCGCCTGCCGCAGCGCGAGCAGGTGACGATAGCCGTGAGCGGCAACCGTAGCGCCGACGATGCCGACCTGGTGCGCCGCTGGGCCGTGGCGGGCCTGGGCATCGCCTACAAATCGCGGCTCGACGTGTCCGGCGACGTGGCCGCCGGCCGTTTGCACGTGCTGCTGCCCAAGGTGGCGGGCGAGGCCGCGCCCTTGCAACTGCTGTGCATGCACCGGGCGCAGGTGACGCCGCTGGTGCTGCAGCTGCGCGATTTCCTGCGCGACAAGTGCACGGAATTGCAAAAATAGCATTATTGATTACAACTCGTTGCAAATGGCAATCATGCGCAGGTCAACCTGGGCGTACCCTCAGGCATTCTGGTTGAAACCGCTTGAAGGACCGCCATGACCCCTCACCGACTGTTGCCGACGACCTTGATTTCCCTGCTGTTGCTGGCCGGCTGCGCCGCCACCGGACCTGCCGTCCAGGCCGACCATCGCGCGCAGACCAGTTCCGCGCAGGACATTGCCTTGCTGGAAAGGGTGAGCTGGGGCGTGAACGCTGGCAGCGCGCGCCAGATGCAGGCGCAAGGCTGGCAGCGCTATCTGCAGGCGCAATTGCATCCCGGCAAAGCCAGCCTGCCGCCCGCCGTGCAGGCGCAGATCGACGCCATGACCATCAGCCAGGTGCCGCTCGATCAGCTCGTCATGTCCGTGGAGCAAAAGCGCAAGGAGTCGGCTGCCGTCATGGACGACATGGCCAAGCAGCAGGCGCAAAAGGATTACCAGCAAGAACTCAACCGTCTGGCGCGCGAAGCGGCCACGCGTTCGCTGTTGCTGGATGTGTATTCGCCGAATCAGCTGCAGCAGCAGCTGAGCTGGTTTTGGCTCAACCATTTCAGCGTGCACCAGGGCAAGCACAACTTGCGCGCCATGGTCGGCGATTACGAGGCGAACGCCATCGCGCCGCACACGCTGGGGAAATTCCGCGACTTGCTGGGCGCGACCGTCCACCATCCGGCCATGCTGCGCTACCTGGACAATGAAGCCAATGCCGCCAAGCGCATCAATGAAAACTATGCGCGCGAGCTGATGGAACTGCACACCCTGGGCGTGAACGGCGGTTACAGCCAGGCGGACGTGCAGGAGCTGGCGCGCATCCTGACGGGTGTGGGCGTGAATTTGGGACCGGACATGCCGAAGGTGAAACCGGCGCTGCAGTCGCAATACGTGCGCCGGGGCCTGTTCGAGTTCAATCCGAACCGCCACGATTATGGCGACAAGCAATTCCTCGGGCAAACGGTGAAGGGCCGGGGTCTGGCCGAGCTCGATGAAGCGCTGGACCGTTTGAGCCGCAGTCCCGCCACCGCGCATTTCATCAGCGGCAAGCTGGCCCAGTATTTCGTCGGCGACAATCCGCCGGCGCCCCTGGTGGCGCGCATGGCGGCCACCTTCCAGCAGAGCGACGGCATGATCGCCGACGTGCTGCAAACCATGTTCAACAGTCCGGAATTTACGCAGTCGCTGGGCAAGAAATTCAAGGACCCCATGCATTACGTGGTGTCGGCCGTGCGCCTCAGCTATGACGATAAGCCCATCCTGAATGCGGGCCCCATGCTGAGCTGGCTCTCGCGCATGGGCCAGCCTCTGTACGGCCGCCAGACGCCGGACGGTTATCCCTTGACGGATGCCTCCTGGGCCAGCCCCGGCCAGATGACGACGCGTTTCGATATCGCCCGCACCATCGGCTCGGGCAGTGCCGGCCTGTTCAAGACAGATGGCCCGCAGCCGCAGGAAAAGGTGGCGTTTCCCCAGTTGGCCAGCGCCCTGTATTACCAGTCGCTGCAGCCGACCTTGAGCCCGGCCACGCGCCAGGCCCTGGAGCAGGCCGCTTCGCCGCAGGAGTGGAATACCTTCCTGCTCTCGTCGCCCGAAATGATGCACCGCTGAAAGGAATTGTCATGAACCGTCGTGACTTGTTGAAAGCCCTGGCCGCCGCGCCCCTGTTGTCGCATGCGGGCAGCTTGCTGGCCGCACCGGCCACGAATGCGAAGCTATTGTTCGTCTTTTTGCGCGGCGGCTATGACGCAAACAATCTGCTGGTGCCGGTCGGCAGCGATTTTTACTATGCCTCGCGGCCGAATATCGCCATCGCGAAACCGGGCGAGGAGAACGGCGCGCTGGCCTTGAACGCCGACTGGGCCCTGCATCCGGCCTTGCGCGAAACCATCTATCCCATGTTCACTGGCGGCGAGGCGGCCTTCATTCCGTTTGCGGGCACGACGGATCTGACGCGCAGCCATTTCGAGACGCAGGACAGCATCGAACTAGGACAAGAACTGGGCGGGCGCCGCGATTTCCGCTCGGGCTTTTTGAACCGGCTGGCGCAAAGCCTCAATGCCAAGCAAGGCAACCACGCCATTTCCTTCACGGACCAGCTGCCGCTGATCTTCCAGGGCGGCGTGCAAGTGCCGAACATGGCGCTGCGCTCGGTGGGCAAGTCGGGCATTGATGCGCGTCAAAGCCAGGTCATCGCCGCCATGTACAAGGGCACGCCCCTGCAGCAACCGGTCAGCGCGGGCTTTGCCGTGCGCGACGATGTGGCGAAGGAATTGACGGGCGAGATGCAGGCTGCCAACCGCAACGCCATTAGCACCAAGGGCTTTGAACTGGAGGCGCAGCGCATCGCCCGCCTGATGAAGGACAAATACAACCTGGGTTTCGTCGACGTGGGCGGCTGGGATACGCACGTGGGGCAGGGCGGCGCGAATGGCTACCTGGCGGGGCGATTCGATGAGCTGGGACGTGGCCTGGCCGCGTTTTCGCAGGAAATGGGCAGCGAGTGGCGCAATACCGTCGTCGTCGTGGTCAGCGAATTTGGCCGCACCTTCCGCGAAAACGGCAACCGCGGCACGGACCATGGCCACGGCAGCGTGTTCTGGGTGCTGGGCGGCGGCATCAAAGGCAAGCAGGTAGCGGGCGAACAGCTGGCGATTTCGCAGGCGACGCTGTTCCAGAACCGCGACATGCCCGTACTCAATGAGTACCGGGCCGTGCTGGGCGGCTTGCTGCGCCGCACCTTCGGCTTGACCCCGGCGCAGCTCGACCACGTGTTTGCCGGCGTCAAGCCGGTGGAGCTGGGTCTCGTGTGATGCAGCGAACCTCCGTGTTACGCTATGCCTGCGCAACTGGCGCGTAGCCTAGCACCTATCAAAACCTACTGCGCGTCGTAATTTGCGGCCTGCGATGCTCACTGCCTCGGCGGCCCCGTACTTCGTACAGTTGCGCTTCTCAGGCCAACGGGGGCGCCGAGCCTTCCTTCCGCTCGCTACGGTTTTGTTAGGCGCTATAAGCCTGCACACCTTTACAGTGTGCGGGGCACGAATGGAGTAGCATGAGCGATACCCAACGCGATATTGTCAGCGCAGGCTTTTCCCTGGTCCTGATCGCCGTGACGGCGTTCGTCATGCAGCGTTTCTTTTTGCCGCTCGTGTGGGCCGGCATCCTGTGCGTGGCGACCTGGCCCTTGTACCTGCGCGTGCGCGCGGCCCTGGGCCAGCGCCCCATCGTGGCGGCGGGCGTGCTGACCCTGGCGTTCGCCTGCATCTTCATCATACCCGTGCTGTTCGGCGTGGCGCAGGCGGCGCGCGAAGTGCCCGTGCTGGCCAATTTCGTCGTCCATGCAAATACGGACGGCTTGCCCGTGCCGGACTGGGTGGCGCACATTCCCCTGGCCGGCAGCGCCATCGGCGACTGGTGGCAAGCGACCTTGAGCCAGCCCCACGGCCTCGGCCACTTCTTTGCGGGCAGCGCCGTGGGCGGCTTCCATTCCGCGCGCGACATGCTCAAGGTGCTGGGCGCGGACGTGTTCCACCGCCTGGTCGATTTTGGCCTGGCCTTCTTGTGTCTGTTTTTCTTCTACAAGGATGGCGAAGCGCTGACGCGCCAGATCACGGCCGTCGGCAGCCATTTCCTGCGCCCCGAACGGTGGGGCCGCTATGCGCAAAAAATCCCCACGGCCATACGCGCGACCGTCAACGGCCTGGTGCTGGTGGGCCTGGCCGAAGGCGTGCTGATCGGTATCGCCTACGCCATCGCCGGCTTGCCGTCGCCGGCCCTGTGGGCGTTCGCCACGGGCATCCTGGCCATCATTCCGTTCGGCGCGCCGCTCGCTTACCTGTGCGCGGCCGCCTTGCTGGTCTTCCAGGGCAATGTCGGTGCCGCCATCGGCGTAGCCGCGTGGGGCACCGTGGTGCTGTTCGTGGCCGACCATTTCGTGCGCCCCGGCATGATCGGCAACGCCACCCGCTTGCCCTTCCTGGCCGTGCTGTTCGGCATTCTGGGTGGCGTGGAAACCCTGGGCCTCGTGGGCTTGTTCATCGGCCCCGTCGTGATGGTGTTGTTCGTCACGCTATGGTACGAAGCGAATGTCGTTGACAAGGTGCTGCCAGTGCAAACACCTGCCAGCCCGGCCGCGCCGGAACGCGCACAGTAATGAGGGGTTGGCCAGCGTTGCCGCTGGCCAGTACTGGCGCGCTTCCGGCGTGGCCGGACGGAGCTTTCAAGCAAGGTCGTCGAAAGCCCCGGAATACGCCGACAAAAATCGTAGCGAGCGGCAACGAGTTGTGGCTAAGAAGCGCAGCTGTACTTTAGTACAGCGAGCATCGCAGGCCGCAAATCGCGCCGCGCAGTAGATTTTTTACGGTGTATTTAATGCGCCTTGGATAAAATGAGCAACCAACGGCGCATCAGCAGCACTTCAACATAGCCCGGCTCGATGCCCGTACCGCACTCGATCAGGGGATTGACGGTGTAGTAGCGCTTGCGGAAGTCGCGGCAGACGAGGATTTCGCGCTTGCCCATGCGGACGAGGAAAGAGCTTGGGGCGTATTCCAGGCCGAACCGTGAGCCAAAACCGCTATTCAATGTTGCCATGACAATTCCTTTGAGGGAGATGTGTTGAACGAGTCATCAGAATAGCATAACTACTGTATGAATACACAGCTACTGTATGAATAAACAGTATTTTTTTACTGGTGTGGTTTTTTTGATCATCACCGGGAACAGGAAAGAGAGATGAGTTTGCAAGAGAAAAATGACATGGGCATGACCACGGGCTGGACCACGAAACTGCGCCGCTTCGTCGAGGCGCGCCTGTCGCCCGAGGGCGAGCTGGGCCTGCACATGACGGTGGGCGTGGTCCTGATGCTGGTGGCCATCGTCGTCTTCCACGAGATCGCCGAAGCCGTGATGGGCATGGAGCAAATTACCGTGATCGACTTGCAGGTGGCGCAGTGGTTCAACCAGCATGCCGTGCCGTGGATCACCACTTGCCTGCTGGTCATTACGCACATGCATGGCGTGATCGGCGCCATCATCCTGGCCACCTTGCTGGGCTGGTATCTGCACCGCAAGGGTGCAGATTACTGGCTGTTTACCCTCGTCATCACCATGCCGGGCGTCATGTTTTTGAACCTGCTGCTAAAGTACATTTTTGTCCGCGCGCGGCCCAGCTTTGATGAGCCGCTCTTGCAGACGGCCCTGAGCACCTACAGCTTTCCGAGTGGCCATACTGCCACCTCGACAGCCCTGTACGGCTTGCTGGCCGCCTACCTGATTTGCCAGACGGCGCCGGGCGCCTGGGGCAAGCGCATCGCCATCGCGCTGGGCGCTTTCCTGATGGCGGCGCTGGTGGGCTTCAGCCGTATCTACCTGGGCGCGCATTACCTGAGCGATGTGCTGGCAGCCATGGCGGAAAGCTATGGCTGGCTGGCCATCTGCATCGCCGGCGTGTCGACCCTGCGCCGGCGCCGGCATATCCGGCAAACCAAATAAGGGGAAACTGTCCTGAGCAAAATTGCAGTCATCATCAACGGGGGCGCCGGCTGCGGCTATGCGCCTGACTGGGCGCAGCAGCTCGAAGCGAAATTCGCCGCGGTGGGGCTTGACGCTGACATTACCCTGGCGCAAAGCGGCGCCGAGATGATCGCCACGGCTGAACGGGCCCTGCGCGATGGCGCATCCATCGTCGTGGCCGGCGGCGGCGACGGCACCATCAATGCCGTGGCCTCTGTCGTTGTCGGCAGCGGTACGCCGTTTGGCGTCTTGCCGCTGGGTACCTTGAACCATTTTGCCAAGGATTTGAATATCCCGCTCGAGCTCGATGCGGCGATTGCCAACGTGGCGCAGGGCGTGCCGCACCAGGTCGACGTGGGCGAAGTCAATGGCCGTATCTTCCTGAACAATTCCAGCCTGGGCCTGTATCCCGATATCGTGCGCGACCGCGAAAAGCAGCAGCGCCGGCTGGGGCGGGGCAAGTGGCTGGCCTTCAGCTGGGCCCTGGTGGCGGCCTTGCGCCGCTATCCCTTCCTCAGCGTGCAACTGACACTCAACGACGCCGTGCATGCGCGGCGCACGCCATTCGTCTTCATCGGTAATAATGAATACATGATGGAAGGCTTGAATATCGGCGAGCGCGAACGGCTCGATGGCGGCCAGCTGAGCCTGTATGTGGCGCAGCGTCCGGGCCGCCTGGGCTTGTTGAAGCTGGCCTTGCACGCGCTGTTCGGCAAGTTGTCGCAGGCCAAGGATTTTGACGTGCTGACGGCCACCGACCTGGAGGTGGCCACGCACCACCGCCGCCTGCGCGTGGCCACCGATGGCGAAGTGACGATCATGAATACGCCGCTGCAGTACCGCATCCGCAAGGCCGAGCTGGCCGTGCTCGTGCCTGCACCGGCACTTTCTGGGGAGTAAGGCCATGCGTACCATCGTGCATTTGTCCGACTTGCATTTTGGCAGGGTCGATGCGGACTTGCTGGCACCTTTGCGCGCGCTGATCGAACGCCTGGAACCGGACGTGGTCGTGGTCTCGGGCGACCTCACGCAGCGCGCCCGCAGCGCCCAGTTCCAGCAGGCGCGGCAATTTCTGGACAGCTTGCCGGGGCCGCAGATCGTGGTGCCGGGCAACCATGACGTGCCCCTGTACAACGTCGTTTCCCGCTTCCTTACGCCGCTGGTGAAGTACCGGCGCCATGTGACGGACGATTTGTCGCCCGAATATGTGGACGAGGAAATCGCCGTGCTGGGCATCAACACGGCCCGCTCCCTGACGTTCAAGGATGGCCGCATCAGCCACGAGCAGATCGATTTCCTGCGTGAACGCCTGGGCAGTTTGCCACCCGGCTTGACGCGCATCATCGTCACCCACCATCCATTCGACTTGCCGGAGCACTTCGATGAAGACGACCTGGTTGACCGCGCCCCGCAAGCCTTGCAAATGTTTTCCGAATGCGGCGTGGATTTATTGCTGGCGGGACACTTGCATGCCAGCGTGGCGGGCAACACGGCCGAGCGCTACAAGATCGCCGGCTACGCGGCCCTGATGGTGCAGGCGGGCACGGCCACGTCCACGCGGGGCAGGGGAGAGTCGAACTCCTTCAACGTGCTGCGCGTGGAAAACAGTTGTATTCGCGTCGAGCGCTACAGCTGGAATGAAGACAGCGCCGACTTTGAAAAAGTCAGCACGGAAGCGTTCGAGCGCCAGGGCGGCGTGTGGGCCAGTTTGCGGCCGTTGTGAGGCGTCGCGTCGCGTCGGATGGTGATTTCATTAAAGATGGCGTGCCGCATCCATGCGGTCATGCAGAATCCGCACGATGGCAATGCCATAGTTCGTGATGCGAAAATAAATCATGTGCCGTCCGACTTTGCGGCACCGGTAGCCGGGCCGAATCTGCTCGCATGCCGGCGCGGTCTCTGGCGCGCCTGCCAGGTCATCAAAGGCCGCCGTCATGCTGTCAAGATAATGACTGGCCTGCTGTACGCCCCAGCGCCGTACCGTATAAGCCCAGATCGCCTCAAGGTCATGCTCGGCGGCAGGCGTCAGCCGGTATTCAGCCATGCGCCGCCAGCATTCTCTGCTTGAACGCCTTGGCGTCGAAAGGCTGGGGTTCGCCGCTCGCCTCTCCTTCCATCAGCGCCGCGCGGATCGCCTCGAGTTCGGCGCTGCGTTCCTGTTCGCGCCGGATCAGGTCGCGGATGTATTCGCTGTCGTTGGTATAGCGCCCCGCATCAATCTGCGCCTTGATCCAGTCGTCTTGCTGGTCCGTCAAGGTAATGGTCTTGCGCACGGTAGCCATGGTAGTCAACTCCAGAGATGAGCAGCACGACGATTGTCATACTATTGGTGCAATATAGTGCATATCCGTGCAAATATCCAGTTGCCCCATCGGTGCTTACAGCCAGTAATTCATGAAACGCGCCGCCCACTCCTTCATGCGGTCGGAGAGCGGCCGTGTTTCCCATTTCGCCTTAGTAATTTCTTCCGAGTCGCGCAAGTCTTCCTGGAAGGCGTTTTCCATTTCGCGGCCGAAACTGTCGCCGAGCACGATCACGTTCAGTTCGCTGTTATGCAGGAAGCTGCGCATGTCGATGTTGGTCGAGCCGACGGTCGACCAGGCGCCGTCGATGACGGCCGTCTTGGCGTGCAGGACGGCCAGTTTCAAATGAAAAATGCGGATGCCGCCGGCCAGCAGCTCGTCGTACAGCGAGTGTCCCGCATGGAACACGAGGCCGCTGTCGGACACGCCGGGCAGCACCACGGTCACGTCCACGCCCCGTTTGGCCGCCGCGATCAGGGCATCGACCGTTTGCTGGTCGGGCACGAAATAGGCGGACGTGATGTGGATCGATTTCTTGGCTTCCTGGATGGCCAGGATATACGCCTTGTAGATTTCAAAGCCGCCCTCGGGCTCGCTGGCCACGACGCGCACCAGCTTGTCGCCCACTTCCGATAAAGTCGGGAAGTAGTTGGCGTCAGGCAGGTCGGCCTGGTCTTGCTGTGCCCAAGTGCGGATGAACAGCCACTGGAAGGCGGCCACGGCCGGGCCTTCCACTTTCACATGGGTATCGCGCCAGCCCACGTCCTTCTTGTCCGTGGGTTTCGATTTCGAGCGGAACAGCGAGCTTTTCGCATAGGTATCGCTGATATTGATGCCGCCCGTAAACGCCATCTTGCCATCGACGATCAGCACCTTGCGGTGGTCGCGGTTGTTGATCTTCCAGTCGTCGCCCTTGAGCTTGGCGGGGTTGACGGGGTTGAAGGCCACCAGGTGGATGCCGGCCGCGCGCATGCGGTCAAAAAACGCTTGCGGCACGCCGATGGTGCCCACGCTGTCGTAGATGATGTTGACCGTCACGCCCGCTTTCTGCTTTTCGATCAGCATGTCGGCAAATTTCAGGCCCAGCGGATCCTGGTCGAAGATATACGTTTCCAGGTTGATGCTGTTCTTCGCGTCGCTGATGGCCTGGAACATGGCGGCCATGGTTTGCGGGCCGTCAAACAGCAGGGTCACCTTGTTGCCCTTGATCAAAGGCACGCCCGTGGCCGCTTCTTCCAGCGCGGCCTGGGTCTTCAAGTCCATGCCGGACTTGGCCCAGCGCTTGTTGAGCAGGGCGGCGCGGCTGTTGACGTTCAGCACGGCCCCCTTGCCCGTGATCACCTTGGGCTTGGCCACCGGTTCCAATGTGGTATTGAGGTTCTTGACATCGGGCAGCGAGGCGCATGCAGCCAGGGTCCAGCACAGCAGTAGGGCGGTGAGGCAGGGTTGCATGCGCCTAGCGGTCATTTTTGAGCCTTGTTTGTCAGTGACAGGTTTGCCGATTCATCGGCCAGTGCCAGCGGTGGCGGGTTTTTCGAGCCGAAGAAAAAGACGATGGGCGAGCGCAGGAAGCGCTTGCCCAGAATCTTCAATAATTGCATGCCGTGCTTGAAGCGCACCTGGCGCGAACGCAGGGCCACCCACAGGGCCAGGCCGAAGCTGACCAGCAGGTTGGCCGTGCCGATGGCGAAGATACCCGACAGCGACTTGACGGCCAGTTGCCAGCTCATGTTGTGGTCGAGGCCCACCAGGGCCGTGGCGAAGTTGGCGGCCGAGAAGGTGATGTGGCGGATATCGATCGGCAAGCCGATCAAAAAGCCCAGGGTGCCGATGGAGCCCAGCAAGATACCGAAATAGAAATTACCCATCAGCCCGCCCAGGTTGTTTTCCAGGTACAGGCCCAGCCGTTGCAAGCGCTCCTGGCCGATCACCCGTCCCAGGCCGCGCAATTGCGCGATGCGCTGGGCCCAGCGCGTGTACAGGGCCTGGTTGTCATAGTAGCCGGAAATCAGGCCTGCGACGAACAGGCACACGCCGGCGATCATCGCGTAGAAGATGGCGGGGCTGCCGATGGGGTCGATATCGTGCAGCAAGTGCATGGCCTTCTCGGGCGTGACCAGGTTGTGCCCCGTGATCGCCTTGTAGCCGAGCGCGATCAGCCAGGCCGTGGGAATGGCGGTGGCCAGGTTGCCCAGCACGGCCATGTTTTGCGTGCGGAAGACCTTGTTGATCAGTTCGGCCATGCTGTCGAGGTCGATATTCCGGCCATCCTTGCTGTGCAGGCCGGCGGCGATGCGCGAGGCCGTCATGGCCGGCTGCTTGGTGGCGACCGTGAAGTGCAGCAAGTGGATGAACATGAAGCCGATCGAGTAATTCATGCTGAACATGAACGCTTCGACCAGCGGCGCCGAGCGCAAATACGACATCAATATCTTGAACAGGGCCATGAAGCCGATGATGATGCCGGCGCCCGCGGACGAGAGGAACATGGCACCCATTTCGCGGCGGTTTTCCGCGATGTAGTGCTCGCCCGTGCGGCTCGCGTTTTCCGTCACATTGCGCGCCAGCAAGTTGATATTGTCGGAAAACAGGTCGCTGACCTTGTACTTGTGGTTATGCGCGCGTATCAGTTCCAGCGCCAGCCCGACGGCGCCCGCGCGGCGGCGGCTGACGGGTTGCGGGTGCAGCAAGTCTTGCGTGGCGTCGACCGTGATGGCGGCGATGTCCACGTTGTTCGATGCGGGCAGTTCGCCGCTCGTGTCGACGAGAAACAGCAGCTTGCGCAGGCGCTCGATGCTTTGCGCCAAGGCTACCAATAAATACGTGAGGGGAATGCTGGTGCCCTGGTACAGCGCTTTCTTGCGGATCTTGGCGATGACGGCGTCGCACTGGTCCAGCATCACCAGCAAATGGCGCGCGTCCTCGATGTGCTCGATGTCGCCTTGCAGCAGGCTTGTATAGGCGTCCAGGTAGGCGTTCACTTCCGTGTTCTGCACCATGAACGGCGACTGGAACACTTCGATTTCATTGTGGAAACGCGTCAATTCCGGTTCCAGCCCCATGGCGCAGACGCGGTAGGACAGGGTGCGGATGGCGTCGAGCATGCCCGGCAGCATGATGTTGCCATCGCCGACGGCCAGTTCGATGTCGTCGCTGGTCAATACGTCGAACAGTTCCAGCCAGTCCGTGGCCGGCACGTTGCTGATCCACAAATAATCGGTCTTCAGGTACAGCACCTGGTCGAGCGCGTCGTTCAGGTACTCATCGCCCAGGGCGGGCGGCAGCATGCGGTAGGCGATGCGGCGTTTCAATTCCGTGAAAAAACCGCTGTTCGACAGCACGCCGATATCGGTGTACAGGCTGGCGTGGCGGCGCGCGGCCAGCACGCGCAGCACGTATTCGTGCAGGGCGCGCGCTTGCGCGGGGTTACCTTTGAGTAGCTGGCGCAGGGTGCGCACGTTGGCAATCGCGGTAGCGCTGTCGTGGGAGCGCTTGGGACGCAGTGAGTTGAATAATTCCACCAGCAAGTCGATATTGCTGGAGTTGGGGTCAATGCGTTCGAGGATAGCTAGCATGCAGAAAAAACGGGCGAGCCGCTGTCGGTAAAACCAGTAGTGTACCGCCTGCGTCAGATCGAGCAACGTTCGCCACCGAACATTGCTTTACGGCAGGGCCTGCAATTCACATCATTTTGCCGCAAATTGCCACAATCATGGTCAATCTTGCGTGTTGTCAGTGTACGACGCATTTCCTGGGGCTAAGCTGAAGTTTCTGTTGTACAACGCACGGATGGCTGGACAAAAAGCGGGGATAAGGTAACACTGAGATCAGACACACAGCGCATGTCCTGATCAATACCGGGAAGTTTCATTCACGTTACCGAGATATTTATCATGAAGACCTCGTATTTTGCGCTTGCTGTGATAGGGATGGGGCCTTTCGCGCTGGGCGCGACGGCCCAGGCTGCCGATGGCGCAGGCAGTGCCGCATCCAGTAACGTTGCCGTGTACGGCGTGCTCGACGCGGGCATCGTGGCCGAACGCGGCTGCGCCGCCAATTGCGCCGGCGCAAAGGTGTCCGGCGGCGTCGCGTCCGGCTCGCGCCTGGGCGTGGAGGGCCGCGAAGCGCTGGGCAATGACGTCACGGCCGTGTTCACCCTGGAAGCGGGCATTCAGAACGACACGGGCCAGTCGGAAGAGGGCCGATTGTTCGGCCGCCAGGCTTACGTGGGCCTCGACAGCCGCCTGGGCGCGCTGACCCTGGGGCGCCAGTACAATCTGCAATACCTGACCCTGACCGACGTGGCCGACCCGTTCAAGGGCGGCATGGCCGGCAGCGCCAGCAATCTGGCCGGCTACAGCGTGAAACGCTACGACAATACCGTCAAATACGTGACACCGGCCTTGCGCGGCGTGACCGCCAGCGCCATCTACAGTTTCGGCGAGTCGCCGTACAGCAGCGCCAACAACCGCGCCTATGGCGCCACCCTCGGCTATTCGTCCGGTGCCGTGAATGTCAGCGTGTCGCATCAGCGCAAGAACAACTTCATCCTCGCCTCCGGTACCTTGCCCGCCATCGACATGTCGGCCCGCAACACCCTGATCGCGGCCAATATCGACCTGAAAGTGGCCACCGCCTTTGCCGCCGTGGGCGTGAACAAGGGCTATGGCAGTTCGCCGTGGGACCCGAACAATGCCTACAGCTCGCTGGCCCTGTCGATGTCGTCGTCGGACAGCCGCGACACCTTGCTGGGCGTGTCCGTACCCGTGGGCGGCTTCAAGCTGCTGGCCTCGTACGTGCGCAAGGATGACCGCGACCTGGCCAACCGCGATGCCAAACAGGTGGCCGTCGGCCTCACGTATTCGCTGTCAAAACGCAGCGATTTCTACGCGTCCTACGCGAAGATCCACAACAAGAATGGCGCCCGCTACACGGTGGGCAATGCCAGCGATGCGGGCCGTGGCGACGCCGCCTTCAACATGGGCTTCCGTCACGGTTTCTGACCAGCAGCGGTTGAAGGGGCAGGGCAGCTAGCTCCCAGCCACTTGCCGTTGCTCGTCACATTCACCTGTTCGGGCGTGCCGCGCGCGCTGGTCGTCACCGCCAGCTGCATGTTGAACGCCTGGTCGCCGCTGAACAGCACCTTGCCTTCGCCGCTCGACTTTGGATTCGCGCATGTAAACGACACCTGCATGCCGCCCGCGATGTCTTTGTTCTTCGAGGTGCAATCGCCGGGCTGGCCCGTGGGAATCTGCTTGCGCGCGGCCATTTCCGGCGTCACGCACGCCGTCACGCGCACGGCGCCGTCAGCGCCCACGGTGGGCATGGCCATGCCGCGGCTGGCCGCCATGCTTTCCAGCTGCTTGCGTTGGTCGGGAGGAAGGTTGCCCAGTTGCTGCAGCACCATGGACATGGCGTTGTCGGTGGCGGCGTCCGGCGACGCCATCTTGCTGTCGACTTGCCACAGGCCCGGCTTGATGGTGGTGGATGGCGAGGCGGCCTGGGCACTGGCCTGGCTGCCCAAGGCGGCGCAAGCCAGCAGGCTCAAGCGTAGCAAAGAATGTTTCATGTTGGCGTCTCCAAAAAAGGCAGCCCCCAGCATACGGCATGGCAAGCGGGGCACGCTTGCCATTGTGTTACAAACTGTGATCGGGCTCGATGCGGCGTACGTCCACGCAGGCGATGCGGCGCTCGTCCGCTTCGACGATTTCGTAGCGCAAGTCGTCGAGTTCCAGTACTTCGCCCACGGCCGGCATGTTCTCGAAATGCGCCAGCAGGAAGCCTGCCAGCGAGTTGTACTCGCCGTCTTCGCTGACCAGGGTTTCCGTTTCGAACACTTGCTCCAGGTAATGCAGGTCCGTCGCGCCGTCGATGCGCCAGTGGCCGGGGCCCAGCACTTCCACGTCGGGCTGCTCGTCCTCGTCGGGGAATTCGCCGGCGATGGCTTCCAGGATGTCGATTGGCGTGAGCACGCCTTGCACGGTGCCGAACTCGTCGACCACCAGCACCAGCTGGCCGCGCGAGCGCTTCAGGGTTTCCATGGCTTTCAGCACGCCGGCCGCTTCCGGCACGACGACGGCTTCGCGCATGCTGGCCGGGTCGATCTTGCCGTGCGACACCAAATCTTCGATCAGGTCCTTGCTGCGCGCGATGCCGATCACATTGTCGAGGTCATCATTGCAGACAGGAATCATGCTGTGCGGCGTTTCGCGCAGCAGTTGCAGCATCTTGTCGCTGCTGTCGTTCAGGTTGACCCACGACACGTCGCCGCGCGGCGTCATGACGGAGCGGATCGAGCGCTCGGCCAGGGTCAGCACGCCGCTGACCATGTTGCGCTCTTCCACGCCGAAGGCGGAGACGTCGGGCAATTCCTTGACTTCGTGCTCTTCGACGGTTTCGCGGCCCTTGCGTCCGCCCAGCAGGCTCAGCACGGCTTGCGCCGTGCGGTCGCGCAGCGGGGCGTTCGATTGCAGCTTGAGGAAGTTGCGGCGCGCCAGCTGGTTGAAGAACTCGATGACGATCGAGAAACCGATGGCGGCGTACAGATAGCCTTTCGGAATGTGGAAGCCCAGGCCTTCGGCCACCAGCGACAGACCGATCATCAGCAGGAAGCTCAGGCACAGCACGACGACGGTGGGGTGGGCGTTGACGAAGCGCGTCAGCACCTTCGAGGCCAGCATCATGACGACGATGGAAATGACGACGGCCGCCATCATGACATACAGGTTTTCCACCATGCCGACGGCCGTGATGACGGCGTCGAGCGAAAAGACGGCGTCGAGCACGACGATCTGCGCCACCACGAGGCCGAAGCCCGCGTAGACTTTCGGGCCCGTCTGGGCATGCGTGACGCCTTCGAGGCGCTCGTGCAGCTCGCTGGTGGCCTTGAACAGCAGGAACAGGCCGCCGAGGAGCAGGATCAGGTCGCGCCCCGAGAACGAGAACGTCAATATGGAAAACAATGGCGTCGTCAGTGTGACCAGCCAGGAAATCAGCGAGAGCAGGCCCAGGCGCATGACGAGGGCCAGGGTCAGGCCCAGCACCCGGGCTTTGTCGCGCTGGTGCGGCGGCAGCTTCTCGGCCAGGATGGCGATGAAAATCAGGTTGTCGATACCCAGTACGATTTCCAGTACGACCAGCGTCAGCAGGCCGACCCAGATTGTCGGGTCAAATAACCATTCCATGTGTGTAACCTTGTAAAGTCAGTAAGTATCAAGCTTGCCTGGCGGCTTGTGCCCCGGGCGTGATGGGTGCTGCAGTGTTCGTCTCAGTGGCGGACGCGCGGCGGCCGGGTGGCCAGCCGCACGTCCGCTTCGGAAAGTGCGCCCGGTCCCGCTTGCCAAATGATGGCGTAAAACGGCACGGCCTGGCGCGAGCTCGGGTACAGCGTGATGGGATCGTTGTCGCATTCGTCGGCAGTGCAGCTGTCGCCGGGCAATCCGGCATGGGCGCTGGGGGCAATGCAATCTGCGGCAGGCGTGGCGGCAACGCCGGCCACATCAAGGTGCTGGAATGGGGAAGGGCTGGCGTAGGCCATGCTGGCGAACGCCTGGGGTAACGCGATGAAAACAAAAAGGCAGAGCAGGACGAGAGCTCGTCTCATATACAGGCAGATAGTTCTGGAACCGTGGAGTATAACACGCGCACATAACAGCTCGATGACAGGCACTTGCGTAACTGACAAGCATGACGTAAATTGCGAGAGCAATGATTTCCCTGGGCAGCGAAGACGCAGCGCGGGTCCATGGCAATTCTTGCGTTCGTATTCCATTGCGCCCGCTTGTGCGCTTGTCTAATAACGTAGTGTTACCAGGACTCTGCCTTGAAACCCATTACTGCCCTCCTGCTTGCCGCCGGCATCCTGTCGCCGTCGTTCATCCTGGCCGCCACCCCCGTTGAAGCGGCGCCGACTCAGAAAACCGGCAAGGCCGCGCCGAACCGCGCCGCCGCCGTCAAGGTCACGTCCGTCGAAGGCATTACCGAATACCGGCTGGCCAATGGCTTGCGCGTGCTGCTGTTCCCCGATGCCAGCAAGCCGACCCTGACCACCAACATCGTCTACCTGGTCGGTTCGCGCCATGAAAACTATGGCGAAACGGGCATGGCCCACTTGCTCGAGCACTTGCTGTTCAAGCCCAGCGCAAACTTCGGCATCAAGAAGGGCACGAAAACCCCGGTCGAGATCCTGAACTCGACGGGGGCCGATTTCAACGGCACCACCTGGTACGACCGTACCAATTACTACGCCACTTTCCCCGCCAACGACGACAACCTGCGCCAGATGCTGGCCATGGAAGCGGACCGCATGGTCAACGCGGCCATCGACCAGAACGACCTGTGGAATCCGACGACGCAGAAGGGCGAAATGACCGTCGTGCGCAACGAGTTCGAGATGGGCGAGAGCGACCCGATCGGCGTGACGAGCGAGCGCATCCAGGCCATCGCCTACGACTGGCACAACTACGGCAAGTCGACCATCGGCGCCCGTTCCGACATCGAGCAGGTGAACATTCCCCGCTTGCGTGCGTTTTACCATAAATATTATCAACCCGATAACGCCGTGCTGATGGTGGCGGGCCGCTTCGATGAAGCGAAGGTCTTGAAGCAGATCAATGAACTGTTCGGCAAGATTCCGAAACCGACGCGCGTGATCGAACCGACCTACACGGCCGAACCGGTGCAAGATGGCGAGCGTGCCGTGACGGTGCGCCGCAGCGGCGGCACGCAGTTCGTCGGCGCCGGCTACCACGTGGCGCCGTCCGGCAACCCGGACGCCGTCGCCATCGAGGTGCTCGGTCACGTGCTGACGGACGCACCGGCCGGCCGCCTGCACAAGGCGCTGGTGGAAACCAAGCTGGCCAGCAAGATCGAATACAACTCGGTAAGCAACCTGGAGCCGGGCTACAACCTGTTTGGCGCGCTGGTGCCTGTCGATGGCAACCTCGACGCGGCGCAAGCGGCCATGCTGAAAGTGCTGGAAGACTTGAAATCGCAGCCGGTCACGGATGCGGAAGTGGCGCGCGTGAAACAGCAGCTGAACAAGCAGGTCGAACTGATCACGTCGAACACGGCGCGCATGACGATCGCCCTGACGGAGTCCCTGGCGGCTGGCGACTGGCGCTTGTTCTTCCTGCAGCGCGACCAGCTCGACAAGCTGACGACGGCGCAGGTGCAGGCGGCGGCCGAGAAATACCTGAAGAGCTCGAACCGCACCCTGGGCCGTTTCATTCCCACCGATGCGCCGGACCGCACGGTCGTGCCGGCCTACGCCGACGTGGCGCCGCAACTGGCTGGCTACACGGGCCGCGCTGTCGTGGCGCAGGGCGAAGCATTCGACCCGAGTCCCGACAATATCGAAGCGCGCACCACGCGCTTCACCTTGCCGAACGGCCTGAAGGGCGCCTTGCTGCCGAAGAAAACCAAGGGCAGCACCGTCAGCGTCGTGTTGAAATTGCAGATCGGCAGCGAAGAGAACTTGCGCGGCAAGGCGCAAGTGGGTGTCTACACGGCCAATCTGTTGTCGCGCGGCACGGATAAACTGTCGCGCCAGGAAGTGAAGGACAAGTTCGACCAGCTGGGCACGCAAGTGGCGATTTCGGGCGGCGCCGAGGGCGTGACCGCCATGCTGATGGGCAAGCGCGAGAACTTGCCGGCCGCCATGGACTTGCTGGCGCAAGTGCTGCAAAAGCCGGCCTTGAGCGAAACGGAATTCCTGGAATTGCAGCGCGAGCGCGTCGGCCGCGCGGAGCAGGAATTGCCTGAACCGCAGCCGCTGGCCGTGAACGCCTTCCGCCGCCTGCTCGACGCCACGCCGGAAGGCCATGTGCGCCACGTGGCGACCTTGCCAGCGGAACTGGCGCAATGGAAAGCCATCAAGGTTGCCGATGTAAAAGCCTTCCATGGCGCCTACTATGGCGCGTCGAACGCCACCTTTGCCGCCGTGGGCGACTTCGATCCGGCTGCGCTGAAGGCGCAAGTGGCCAGCCTGTACGGCAGCTGGAAGGCGCAGCAGCCATATGTGCGCATTCTTGATGCCGTCAAGCCTGTCAGCGGCGAGAAAGTCACGCTGGAAACGCCGGACAAGGCCAACAGCGTGCTGTTCGCCATCCAGCCGATTCCCCTCAAGGATGACGCCGCCAGCTATCCGGCCTTGCTGATGGCCAATCACATGCTCGGTGGCGGCGCCTTGCGCAGCCGCCTGGCCGACCGCATCCGCCAGAAGGAAGGCTTGTCGTACGGCGTCGGTTCGCAAGTGAGCATTCCGTCGCGCGAACCGGCCGGTTACTGGATGGCGTATGCCATCAGCGCGCCGCAAAACACGGTCAAGGTGGAAGCGGCCCTGCGCGAGGAAATCGCCAAGGCACTGGCCGACGGCTTCACGCAAGAGGAACTGGCCGAAGCGAAGAAAGGCTGGCTGCAATCGCAGGAAGTGGGCCGCACGCAGGACAGCGGCCTGGCGCGCGAACTGGCCGGCTACCTTGCCGAAGACCGCACCATGGCCTACGACAAGGACCTGGAAGCGAAGGTGGCTGCCTTGACCCTGGCGCAAGTGAACCAGGGCCTGCGCGAATACCTGAAGCCATCGGCTGTTTCGGTCGTGACGGCCGGCGACTTTGCCAAGGTGGCGAAAGAGGGTGAAAGCGGCGCCAAGGCAACGACGTCGAAATAAGCTGTTTCAATTAAAAAAACCCGCCGGCAAGTTACCTTGCCGGCGGGTTTTTTATTGAAGCATGTCAACTTAGCGCGGAGCCAACTCCGCGACGTAAATTTCCACGCGGCGGTTGCGTGCGCGTCCCGATGCATCCGCATTCGAGGCGATCGGCTCGCGGGCGCCGCGGCCTTCCGTGACGACGCGGGTCGGCGAGACGCCGCGCATGGCCAGGTAGTCGCGCGTGTGGGCGGCGCGTTCCACCGACAGCGGCTCGTTGATGGAGTCGCTGCCCGTGCTGTCCGTATGGCCGATGATGCTGACCGTCGTGTTCGGGTTTTCATTCAGCGTGGCGGCGAAGCGGTCGAGGATGGGGCGGAAGTTGCCCTTGATGTCGGCGCGGTTGGTGTCGAAGGAAATGTCGCTCGGGATTTCCATTTTCAGGCGGTTATCGGCCGTTTGCGAGACTTGCACACCAGTACCCTGTGTCGCTTGTTCCATCGCGCGCTTCTGGTTTTCCATGCGGTTCGACCAGATATTGCCGATGACGGCGCCCGCTGCCGCGCCGATCAGGGCGCCGCCGGCCGTGCGGCCGCTGCTGCCGCCACCGGTCGTGCCGCCGATCAAGGCGCCCAGGCCTGCGCCGACGCCGGCGCCCGTGGCCGTGCCACGCTGCGTTGCGGACATGTCCGCGCAGCCGCTGGCGGCCAATGCGATCACCAGCATGCCGATCAGGGATTTGGCGCCAGGGCCTTTTTTGAATGTTTCTTTCATGGATTTTCTCCTTGTTTTGTTATTGGGACATACCCAGGAATTACCTGCACACGTTACTGCAAAATGCCGCGGCGTGCCAGTGCGCACGCACTGTATGCAAAGGCGGCAAAAAGGCGGCGCCCGTTTGCACGCGCGCCGCCCTGTCCAGCCAGTGCGCCAGCCTCTATAAACCGCGCCCGCTGATCAAACGCAGCAGCACCATGATCACGGCGACCACCAGCAGAATGTGAATGAAGCCGCCAATGGTATAGGAAGTTACCAGGCCCAGCAGCCAAAGAATAATGAGTACGACGGCGATTGTATACAGCATGATGTGTCCTCCGAGAGTAATGTGTGGATGACGGCGTCTGCCTTGGCCTTGCGCTGTCATCGGTTTTTTGTCATTGCGCGGCGACTGGGTCGCTGAACGCTGATGCCATGACTTATTGTCTACTTTGTTTCTGAAATTTTCTGTACGGTGCCGTACACAAGCCTGATTTACCCAACTTATTCCTTATTTTAGCCAGCTTATTTGGCCAAATTCCGCTCGCGCAGCGGCGGCCGTTCCTGTTCGCCATCCATGCCCGGTATCCAGGCCAGCATGCCTGCCAGGCCGATGGCGCCGGCCAGGCAGCTGACCATGCCGCCCGTCAGCAACAGCATCACGCCAAACACGGGCGCGCTCGCTTGCACGGGCGCCAGGTCCAGCGCGCAGAAGCCCAGCGCGGTGGCCAATACGCCGCCGCCAATAAAGCCGAGCCAGATCCGGCGACTGCCTGTCTTGTCGTTTTCCATCGCATCTCCTTGAAGACATCCGTTGAACTTTCTTGAATGCATCATCTCGCGGGACGGCAAACTCATCTGTACGCCAACGAACATTATCAAAAAGAAAACGCCCGGACGGGCCGGGCGTGTGTCGAATTTGCAACTAATCGCAGCAGCGGCGCCGCCGCGGTTCGCTTAGCCGATGGCGCGCAAGCCGCCGTTGACGATGCGCACGCGGTCGCCCTGGCGCCAGTTCGGCGCGGCGCTCTGGTGCACGGTGCGCGTCTTGCCGTTATCGAGGCGCACGACGATGTTGTAGCTGCGCGTGGCGCGCACGCTGCCTTCGATCTGGTTACCGGCCACGGCGCCGCCAACAGCGCCCAGCACGGTGGCCAGTTGCTTGCCATGACCGCCGCCTACCTGGTTGCCCAGCAAGCCGCCGACGACGGCTCCACCGGCCGCGCCCACGCCGCTGCCTTCGGCGCGCGTATTGACTTCATGGATGGCTTCGATCACGCCGCAATTGCTGCACACTTGCGGCGCCGGGGCTGCCGCGTATTGTTGCTGTGGTTGCGGCTGGGGCTGCGGCTGGCGCACGGGTTGCTGCTGTTGCTGTTGCTGTTGCTGCTGCTGTGGCGGCAGGGCGGCCAGCGGCTGCGCGCCGGCAGGCTGCAGGTTCGCTGGCGGCTGGTTGGCCTGCAGGCTGGCCATCTGCTCGGCCGAGGTGCTCGCTGCCAGCGGCTGGCTATCGCCCTGGGATGAAGGCAGCCAGCCCATCAGGGCCGCCGTGCCGACGCCGCAAAACAGCAGGACGGCGACGGCGGCGGCAAGCACCAGCGGATGGAGGGATTTGGTGGTGGTCATGGAAGGCTCCTTGTTTTTTAAAATAATGAAATGGGTAGTGCGTGTTATCCGTGCATGCGGCCAGTGTGCTGTACCGCTTGCCCCGCTTCCGTGCGTCACCGTACATACAGGGACGGTACTGCACCGTAGGCTAGGTAAAAATTATGTCGAGTTGTAACGACACCAAGGAAAAGCAATGCCACTAACGAACGCCAGCACGACCCTGTCCCGCGATACAGGCCGATCCGGCCTGGGGTCGCCCGCGGGCGCGCCTGACGCCGGCAACCGCTTGCTGGCCAGCCTGCCCGAGCACGACTTGCGGCACCTGACGGCGCTGTTCGATACCGTCACCGTCGAGGTGGGCGAGGTGCTGTACGAACCTGGCCAGCCTATCGGTCACATCTATTTCCCCGGCGACTGCCTGATCTCGCTGCTGGCCGTGGCGGAAGGCCGCATGACCCTGGAAGTGGGCTCCGTCGGCCGCGAAGGCGTCCTGGGCGCTTCCGTCGCGCTCGGTCATGAACTGGCGCAAGTGCGTGCAGTCGTGCAACGTTCCGGCACGGCCAGCCGCATCGCGCGGGCCGATTTCTGCGCCGAGTTCGCCCAGCTCGAGTCCCTGCAGCGTTTGCTGTACCGCTACACGGACACCCTGCTGGCGCAAGCCATCCAGATTGCCGTGTGCAGCCGCTTCCACGTGCTCGAAGCGCGCCTGGCCCGTTCGCTGCTGATCACGCGCGACCGCCTGCAGTCCGAAAAATTCCACCTCACGCATGAATTCCTCGCCCATACCCTCGGTGTGCGGCGGGTCGGCGTGACCAAGGCGGCCAGCGCGCTGCAACAGCAAAAACTCATCACTTACAGCCGCGGCAATATCGAGATCCTCGATTCGGCTGGCCTGGAAGCCGTTTCCTGCCGCTGCTACGAGCTGGTCAAGGACAGCGGCACCATCGGCATGGCCAACGTCTTCGTCTGAGTTCCCGGCTTTCCTTCCTGTTGCCACAGACGCAAAAAAGCGGGGTGGGCGCCTGGGCACCCACCCCGCTTTCTTGATCAACGATTACTTCGGCTTGACCTGATTACCGATCACGCCGCCGACAGCGGCGCCGCCGACTGCGCCGACAGCGCTGCCGCCCGTCAGCACGGAACCGGCGACGGCGCCGACACCGGCGCCGATGGCCGTATTTTTATCCTGGGCGGACATGTTGGCGCAAGCCGTCAGGCTCAGCAGCAGGGCGGCAACGGAAGTGGTAGCGGCGATTTTTTTAATGATTTGCATGATAGTTCTCCTATGAATTCGGACCTCGTGGCGCCGGCATGGTATGGGCCGGATGACTTCGTGACGCCGTGTGTTTCAGGCACGATCACAGAATAGAATTGTGGCAAGGCAGGGTCTGTTCGGCAACGCACATAGGCGTGTAACAATTGTAAAGGCACCCACCCCGCGTTCAGCGCACCTTGCGTACGGCTTTCCCCGGCTTGGGCGCCACGGGCTTGACGCGCGCCTGGGCCAGCAGTGCCGCGCATTCGCTATCCTCGACGGGGCCGGCATTGACCAGCGGCAGCAGCGCCGCCACGGGCGCCACCACGGCCAGCGCGAGGGCGCCACCGGCGCGCAGGGCCAGCACGCCCTTGTCGACGCTCACGTCGGGCTTGCTGAAAGTCCCATGCACATACAGGGGCGAGCGCAGCGAAAAGACGCGCAAGCCTTTGCTGTCCGGGCGCAGGGTCAGGTCCAGCCGTTCATCGGCCAGGTTCACCGTGCCATCGATATTCAGGACGGCGTCATCCGTGTCGACGATGAACTGGCGCGTGCGCATCAGTCCCTTGGTGACGGCGAAATCGGCGGCCATGCAGTTCAGCTTGACCTGCTTGTCGCCAGACAGTTTTGCCAGCACGACGCTGCCGATATTCAAGCCCATTTCTTCCAGCAGCAACTTGCTGATGCTGCCCCGGTTGATCAGCGCGCGCACTTCGCCGTTCGAACTGCCCAGCAGGGTGGCGACGGAATTGCCCGTGGCCGACAGCGAAGCGTCGCCATTGATTTCGCCCACGCTGGCCTGCAGGGCGGGCAGGCGGGGGAACAGCTGCTGGATGTGCAGATGGCGCGCGCTGGCCTTGAGTTCGGCGGCGATGCCGTTGGCGATGACCTTGCCACTGCCGTCGAGCTTGATCTGCGACGTCAGGGTGCCGCCCGCCACGTTGAAGTTGAGCGGCGTCAGGGACAGCACGCCATCCGTCAATACCACATGCGTGTCGAGCTTGCTGATCGGCAGCTCGGCGTCGCGCGTGATCTTGTCCGCCGTGTAGCGCACGTCGGCGTCCAGGCTGGTCCAGCGCTCCGTCTTGAACGTTTCCACCGGCAAGACGCGGCCAGCCGGCTGCGTCGACGGCACGCCCCGTTCCTTCTTGCTGGCGCTGGAATCGGCGCCCACCAGCGGACCGAGGTCGGAAAATTGCAGCAGGCGCGAGTGGACTTCGCCCGTCAGGCGCTTGCGCGGCATGCTGGCGGAAAAAGCCAGCTTGCCACTGATGTCGCTCGACCCTACCTTGCCGCTGAACTTGTCGTATACCCACTCGCCGCCGCGCGGCGCCAGGGTGCCCGTCAAATGGCCTTCCGTGCTGAAGTGCGGCGTTTCCGGCAGCAGCACGCCCGTCAATGGATACAGGCGGGCCATGCTGGGTCCGGACAGCTTCAGGCGCACGTCGAGCGCGGCCAGATTCGTCGGGCGCGTCAGCGTGCCTTCGATGGCCATGCTGTTGCCGCCCGCGCGCATGTCGGCCTGGATGGGGAAGGGCGTGCCTTGCTGCTGCAGCGACAGTACGCCGCCCGCCTTGCCGCCGCCCTTGACGGTTTCGCCACGGTATTTGCCCGACAGCGTCCAGGCGATGCCGTAGCGCGCGTCGCCCGCGATGGTGTCGACATCGGCGCGCATCGCCGTTTTGCTGACGCCATCGTCCAGGGTCACGGTGCCCTTGCTGAAGACCACGCTTTGCAATTCCAGCTGCCACGGCGACGGCTGTTCCTGCTTGTCGAAGGTCCAGTTGTTCTTGCCGTCCTTGTTGCGCAGCAAGCGCACCTGCGGCGTGTCGAAGCGCAATTGCGGGATGATGATTTTCTTGTCCAGCAGGGCCAGCGGATTGAGCGAGAACGCCAGCTGGCTGACGGTGGCAAGCTGCGCCTCGTCGTCCCTTCCTGCCATGGCACTCGGGTTGCCCAGACGCACATCCTTGGCCTGCAGGTGCGGCCACGGCAAATAGTCGCGCCAGCTTTGTTTTCCTCCAGCCGTCGGTTGCTGCCACGTCAGCGCCAGGTCGCCCTCGATGGCAAACGGCCGCGCCAGCGCTTCGCTGACGCGCGCGTTGAGCCAGGGTTTGGCGCGGTTCCAGTCCATGTTCAGCAGGACGATGGAAGCCGTGACGGGCACGGCGATGAGTACGGCGGTGCTGGCGAGGGCTATTTTCTGACGGCGGGAGAGCGGCATGAGCGGATTCTTTCTGTACAAGTAGTCATGATGCTACAGGAATCGTCCTGAAGCCGGGGCCGTTTCAGGTTTTACTGGCGGGCACGTGCGCTAGCGCACGTTGCCCATGCAAGTATTGTCGATTTCCTACCCTATGTGCGGCACCGAACGGATATGCGGGGAGCCGGAGCCTATAACGTCTACATCAAACGCCGTTCCTGATTCCAGATGCACCGACGTATGAACCTTACTGCTTACATTCTCCAGGAGAAGAAAAATGACAAACCGAGATTTCAAGATGTCCCCGTTGGCCGCCTTGGCCGCCTGCGCCACCGCCGTTGTCCTGATGACGGGCTGTTCCAGCCTGAAAACGCCAGCCACAGCCGACGTCGCCGTGTCGCGCGCCGCCGTCGATAACGCGGCCAGCGCCGGCGCCGCCGACCTGGCGCCTGATGAAATGCGTTCGGCCCGCGAAAAAATGCGCATGGCCAACCAGGCGCTGAAAGACCGCGACTACAAGACGGCGCGCGACCTGGCCGACCAGGCGCAAGCCGATGCCAAGCTGGCGCAAAGCAAGGCCAACTCGGCCAAGGCCACCAGCGCCGCCGACGAGATCAACGAGAACATCCGCGTCATGCGCGAAGAGCTCGACCGCGCCAATCAGCAAGCCCCAAAACAATAACTAATAACAATAACTAGGACCCCATCATGAAAAAAGCTACTTACACCACCATTCCCGGCCTGCTGGCCATGGCCGCCTTTGTCGCCGCCTGCAGCTCCGCACCGACCACCACCAGCCTGCTCGACCAGACGCGTGGCGACTACATGGCGGCGCAATCGAACCCGATCGTGTCGACCTATGCGCCACGCGAATTCCGTGAAGCGAGCGCTGCCCTGGAAGCGGCAAACGCGGCCGCCACGCGCCAGGAAGATAGCGAAAAAGTCGACAAGCTGGCCTACCTGGCCAAGCAAAAGATAGCCACGGCACAAGAAGTCGCCAAGCAGAAAGCCGCTGAAGCCGATATCGCCAACGCCGGCAAGCAGCGCGATCAATTGCGCCTCGATGCGCGCACGCAGCAGGCTGACCAGGCCACGGCCCGCGCCCAGTCGGCGCAGGCGGATGCGGAAGCGGCCAAGGCCCAGGCGCAAGCGGCCGAAGCATCGGCCCGTGATGCGCAAGCCCGCGCCGCCGGACTCGAGGCGCAGCTGGCCGATCTGGCGGCCAAGAAAACCGAGCGCGGCATGGTGATCACCCTGGGCGACGTGCTGTTTGGCACGGACAAGGCGAATCTGACGGCCGATGGCGCGAATACGGCGCGCAAGCTGGCTGACGTGCTGAAAAACAACCCGCAGCGCACCGTGCTGATCGAAGGCTTCACGGATAGCACGGGCGGCTCCGCGCACAACCTGGAATTGTCGCAACGCCGCGCCGAATCCGTGCGCAATGCGCTGCTGGAGCAAGGCATCAGCCGCGACCGCATCGCCACGAAAGGCTATGGCGCCGCCTATCCGGCCGCCGGCAATGACACGGCGGCAAACCGCCAACTGAATCGCCGGGTGGAAATCGTCTTGTCCGAGGACAACACGGCGATTCCCGCCCGCCGTTAAACGCCTTGGGGCGTTGTAAGCCAAAGGCAGCACCGGCCGCAACCTGGCCGGTGGATACCCACGCAAGTATTGAAAGGAAGCATCATGACACCAACATCTGTTGAGATTCCAGCTGGCATCGATACGGCGGCCATCCGCGCTGCCGCGAAAAACCTGGACGACGGCGCCGTGACGGCCGGCTACCAGGCCGACCGCGAGGAGTTGATCACTCTGTTGAATGGCGCGCTGGCCACCGAGCTGGTGTGTATCGCGCGCTACAAGCGCCACTACTACACCGTAAGCGGACGCGACAATGGCAGCATCAAGGCCGAGTTTCTCGAGCATGCGCAGCAGGAGCAGGAACATGCGGACTGGCTGGCCGAACGCATCGTGCAATTGAATGGCAAGCCAGATTTTAATCCTGCAACATTGCTTGCGCGTAGCCATGCCGAGTATGATGACTCCGAAGACGTGCAGAGCATGGTGCGTGCCAATCTGATCGCGGAACGGGTAGCGATCGAGTCGTATCGCCAGATGATTGTAAAAATCGGCGACAAAGACCCGACCACACGCCATTTGTTGATCAAAATCATGGCTGTTGAAGAAGAGCACGCCGATGATATGCGCGATCTAATGGAATAGTGTTTTTGAGTAAAGTAGGTATAGTAACTACATTCATCCACAGCTAAGGAGCTAAACCATGTTGGAAAATAATATCACCACCGTTAATAACGATGTCAAAACCCTCGTCAAGGATGCGCAAGCCCTGTTCAGCGCCGCTGCCGCCCTGACCGGCGAAAAAGCCGATGAAGTGCGCATCAAGGGCATGAAAACCCTGGACGCCGCCCTGGCCAAAGCACATGAAGCGCAAGCGTCGGCCATCGTTGCCACCAAGCAGATGGCTGCCCAGGCAGACGGCTATGTCAAGGAAAACCCATGGCGTACGGTGGCCGTTGCCGCTGGCGTCGGCGTGCTGGTCGGCTTCATCCTGGGCCGCAAGTAATCCACTGTCAGGAGCGATATGGACAAGTCTGCTTCGTCTCACCAGGGGCCGGGATTGATCGGCTCGGTCGCCGGCCTGGCCAAGAACGCCGTCGGACTGATGTTGTCGCGGCTGGAACTGGCCACCATCGAACTGTCGGAAGTGCGCAATCACATGCTGCAGCTGGTTGTCATTTTCGCGCTGGCGACGGTGGCGGGCTTGTTTGCCATCGCTTACGGCAGCGTGCTGATCGTTTTCCTCGCCTGGGATAGCCTGGGCTGGAAGATCCTGGCGATCATGACGGTCGTGTTCGTACTGCTGGCCATCGCGCTGGTCATGTATGCGCGCGCCATGCTGCGTCAAGGAAAGCTGTCGATGCCGGCCACCATGGCGGAATTGAAGGCCGACCGCGACATGCTGATGTAAGCTGCCTCACGAGGAGAATTCATGTCGGAAACCGACAAACTGGCGGCGCAAGCCGCCCGCAAGCGCCTGCTGATCGCCCAGGGCGAAATGTACCGCGTGGGCATCGTGCATGCGCGCGCCAACGTGGGCTATGCATTGCGTCCCGAGTCGATGCTGCAGGGCGTGGTCGAGACGGCGGTCGGCTTTGCCGGTCACCGCGTCGAGTCCCTGCTGGCGCCGGGCGGCATGCGTTTGCAAGGCGCCATGCCCTACGTGCTGACGGCGCTATCGTTTATCGGACGCAAGAAGCTGGTCAAGCCGGCCCTGGTCCTCGTGGCCGTGGCCGCCGTTGCCGCCAGCTGGCTGCGCCGCAAGCGCTGAACGCCAGCCGTGTTGCACAGGAACGCCGTCATTGACGGCGTTTTTTTTGCCTGCACTCAAGGTCCGGCGCGCATACACGCAATCCCTTACAATGATTCACGCCGTATTTCGCGCGGCGGACAGAGGGGCCATCTTGATGACGCATTCGAAGACACCGATCAATCAGTTAAATCCCTCGCGCCTGCGCATCGTGCTGGTGCTGCAGGGTGGCGGCGCACTGGGCGCCTACCAGGCCGGCGTCTATCACGCGCTGCACGAACATGGCCTGGCGCCCGACTGGGTGGTGGGCACCTCGATCGGCGCCATCAATGCCGCCATTCTGGCCGGCAACAAGCACGAAGACCGGCTCGTGCGTCTGAAACAGTTCTGGCAGCGCGTGGCGCACCGCGACAGCATCGACATGAATTTGGTCTCCGACCAGCAGCGCCGCTCGAACATCTGGCTGGCCACGCTCGATACGGTGCTGCGCGGCGTGCCCGGCTTTTTCAAGCCGCGCACCTTCAGCCTGTTTCCGGCCGGAATCGCCGTCAAGCCGGAAGAGGCCAGTTTTTATGACACCAGCGAACTGGCCAGCACCCTTGAGGAACTGGTCGATTTCGATTATCTGAACGAGCCTGGCGGCATGCGCCTGACCGTCAACGCCCTGCGCGTCAAATGCGGCAGCCTCACCAGTTTCGACAGCCAGCAGCAGGCCCTGACGGCCGATCACATCCGCGCCAGCGGCGCCTTGCCGCCCGGCTTTGCCGGCGTGCGCGTCGATGGCGATTTATACTGGGATGGCGGCCTGTACTCGAATACGCCGCTGGAAACCGTGCTCGACGACACGCCCCACGTCGATACCTTGGTCTTCATGGTGGACCTGTGGAGCTCGGAAGGGCCGGAACCGACCACCCTCGATGAAGTGCAGACGCGGCAAAAGGATGTCACCTTCGCGTCGCGCTCGAAGCGGCATATCGCCGATTATGTCAATACGCACACCTTGCAGCGCAAATTGCGCGAATTGTATGCCGGCCTGCCCGACACCAAGCACAACCGCCAGCAGACGGAAGAACTGGTGGCGCTCGGTTGCGACAGCACCATGCACATCGTGCGCCTGCCGTATGCGGGGCGCGACTGGCACATGGCGGCCAAGGATATCAATTTTTCCAAGGGTTCGATCGAGTGGCGCTGGGAGCAGGGCTACCAGGATGGCTTGCGCGCGATCAAGGCGGCCGGCTGGCTGGCTTTTGTCACGGAAGATACGCCGCTCGTGGTGCACGAACTGCCACCCTACGAACGCGACGCTGCCTAGTGACGCCTGTCAAAACCTGCTGCGCGTCGGTTTTGCCAGGCGTTGCAAGAGTATTAGAGCAAGAGTACAGAGCAAGAGTACGCCGCATTGCTGCATCAATGCGGATGTGCCGCCTCGCGCAGTTTTTCCGCGTTCGCCATGTCTTGCCGGTAGGTGTCTTGTGCATCCTTCAGGCAGGTGGCGCGCGCGGCGGACGGTTCCAAACGGCAGGCTTTTTTGGCCTCGGCCAGGGCGGCGGCGATTTCCTTGCGCAGGGTGCGCAGCTGGGCTTGCGCCGTGCTGTCTTCCTGGTACCAGCGTTGCGGGTCGCCTGGCTGCGGCGTGGCTGTCTGGGCCAATGCCAGCGGCGCCAGGCTGCAGGCGAACAGGGTGGCCAATAGTATGTTGTGGATAGTCATGATATTTCCTCCTTGAAATAAAAAAGGCGCCGTAGCGCCTTTTTTTACAACCTGCCTGTCAGTAATAGCAGGATCAGTATCACTACGACCAGGCCGGCGATGCCGCTGGGGCCGTAACCCCAGTTGCGGCTATGCGGCCAGGTGGGCAGGACGCCGACCAGGGCCAGGATCAAGATGATCAGAATGATGGTGCCCATGGTATCTCCTTGTTGGTGCGTGGTCCGGCGCAGGCTTGCTGGCAAGCCTGGCCAGCGGATTAATAGCGGTAGACGCGGCCGTCAACGATGCGCACGCGGTTGCCCGGGCGCAAATCATTGGCGTTGTCTTGCACCACGGTACGGTATTCGCCGTTGTCGAGACGCACGCTGATCTGGTAAGCCTGGGCCTGCTGCTTGCGGCCTTCGACCTGGTTGCCCACGACGCCGCCGGCGACGGCGCCCGCCACGGTGGCGGCCGTGCGTCCGCTGCCCGAACCGATGGTATTGCCCAGCAGGGCGCCGGCGATGCCGCCGACCACGGCGCCGGCGCCGCTGGTTTGGCCGCCACCCTGCACGATCTGGATGGAGTCGACGGTGCCGTACATGGCGGATTCAGGCTGGTTGGCGGGGTAATACTGTTGTGATTGGGACGGGCCGGTGGCGCAACCGCTGAGTACGGCTGTGGCGGCGAGCATCAGTGCGGCCAAGGTGGCGTTGGTTTTCATTTTATTCTCCTGACGAGGTGAGGGTGTAGTGCCATCTTAGTCATGCCCCCGTCCCGGGTCTGTACGCTGCCGCACGTACATATTTGCTGCCAAAAATGGTATTTTTTACCGTGGCGATTCATCAAAACGTTGTTATTTCTCTCTGTCTCCCTTTTGCTTTCAAAATAAATTACTTGTGTACGGCAGCGTACAGAAGAGCGGCGACTATCCACGTAAAACGGTAGTCATGCCAAGCAGATATGTTTGGCACCACCAGGGAGAAATACAATATGAACAAGAATAAGCTTTTCACCGCCATCGTCGTCAGCCTGGCATGCGCCGCCTGGGGCGGCCAGGCAGTGGCCGCCACGCCGGAAGCAAAAGCAGCCTACAAGGCGGCCAATGAACAGGCTGCCCTGAACTACAAGCTCGCGCATGCCGAGTGCGAAAAAATCACGGGCAATCCGAAGGATGTCTGCATCGCCGAAGCAAAGGCCGTGCGTACCTACGATGAAGCCGTGGCCCAGGCGCAATACACGAATACCCTGCGCGCCTACACCAAGGCGCGCATCAAGATTGCCGATGCCAATTACGATGTCGACCTGGCGCGCTGCAATGCGGTGACGGGCAACGACAAGGATGTCTGCGTCAAGCTGGCCAAGTCCACCAAGGTGGCGGCCCTGGCCGACGCCAAGGCGGACAAGAAAGTCATCGAAGCGCGCAGCGATGCGCGTGAAGCAAAAAGAAAAGCCGAGTACAAGGTCGCGACAGAAAAATGCGATGCATTAGCCGGCGCAGCCAAGGATGACTGTATCAAGGCTGCAAAAACCCAGTTTGGCTACTGAGCTCCATCCGGCGCGCAGTCACCACACTGGTATAAGAAGCTCATTGTGAGCACATTGATTGACCACTCCTAAGGAAAAAACCATGAAATTCACTAAATCTATCGCTACTGGCCTTTTCGTCGCTTCCCTGTTCGCCGTTGCAGGCTGCGCTTCGACCCCAACCAAGGAAGGCACGGGCGAGTACATCGACGACGCGGCCATCACCACCAAAGTGAAGGCCAGCATCTTCAACGAGCCTACCCTGAAATCGACGGAAATCAACGTGGAAACCTTCAAGGGCGTGGTTCAGCTGAGCGGCTTCGTTGCCCAGCCTGGCGATGCCGCCAAAGCGGGTGAAGTTGCCCGTGGCGTCAAGGGCGTGAAGTCGGTGAAAAACGACATCCGCGTCAAGTAATGGCCTGACCCGCCGCAGCGGCCAGCCCTACGGCTGGTGCTGCGGCCCACCACCGACCGTCGCGGGAATCGCATGCATATCCAGCCTTCAGATACCCCGCCCGAGCCGGTGGCGGCTGCTTCCACCGAGCCTGCCGGGCCACTTCCCGGCACGCCCGTGGAGCACCTGGACGCATCCTTGCGTTTGCCGCTGCATGTCAATGCGCGTGGCATGGCGCTGGGCATCATCGCCACCGTCAGCTTCATTTATGCGCTGCAGTGGGCACAGAAATTCCTCATTCCCGTCATCTTCGGCATTTTCATTGCCTACACCCTCAATCCCGTCGTCGCCTGGCTGGAAAAGCTGCGCCTGCCGCGCGCCATCGGCACCACGGTCGTCACGGCTCTGATCCTGTTCGGCTCCATCGTCGTGGTCGAGCGCGTGCAGGGCGAATTCGAATCCATCGTTGAAGAGTTGCCAGCCGCCACGCATAAACTGTCGCGCCTGATCGCCGCCAATACGGGTGGCAAGAACAGCACCTTCCAGAAGATGCAGGCCGTGGCCAATGAGATCGAGCAAGTGGCCGCCGGCGCCGAAGCGCGCCGCAACAACCGCCGCGCCGCGGCAGCGTCCGAAGGTCCCAATTTCAAGATCATGGACTGGGTCTGGGCCGGCTCGCTGGGTCTGGTGGGCTTTGTCAGCCAGGCCACCATGGTCATCTTCCTCGTGTTTTTCCTGCTGTTGTCGGGCGACACCTTCAAGCGCAAGCTCGTCAAGCTGACGGGACCGTCGCTGAGCCGCAAGAAGGTCACCGTGCACATCCTGGAAGACATCAATACCTCGATCCAGAACTATATGTTCATGTTGCTCGTCACGAATGGCTTGCTGGCCGTCCTGATGTGGATCGCCCTGCGCGTGATCGGCCTGGAAAACGCGGGCGCCTGGGCCATCGTGGCCGGCTTGCTGCACATCATGCCGTATTTCGGCCCCTTGCTCATCACCATTGCCACGGGCCTCGTCGCCTTCCTGCAGTTCGAATCGCTGGAAATGGTCTTGCTGGTAACGGGCACGTCGATGGCCATCGCCACCTTGGTCGGCACTTTTGTCACCACCTGGATGACGGGGCGCATCGCCCGCATGAATCCTACGGCCGTGTTCATCAGCCTGCTGTTCTGGGGCTGGCTGTGGGGCGTCTGGGGCTTGCTGCTGGGCGTGCCCATCATCGTCATTGTGAAGGTCGTGGCCGAGCGCGTGCAGGGCATGGAAGTGGTGGCGGAATTGCTGGGCGAGTAGTGGCTCCAGAATGGAAAACGGCGCCCGCGGGCGCCGTTGTTGCATGCAGACTGATCGCTTACGACTGGTGGCGTTTCAATATCTTCACTTGCAGGTCGCCGTCTTCCGTCTTTGGCATATCCTTCATGCTGCCCAGCTGCAGGGCGAACTGGCGCGTGAATTCGGCGCCCAGAAAGAAGATTTGCGCCGAGTAATACACCCACAGCAGCAGCGCCACCAGCGAACCGGCCGCGCCATAGCTGCTGGCCACGCCGCTGTTGCCGATATATACGCCAATCGCATATTTTCCCAATGAAAACATGAAAGCCGTGCCGATGGCGCCGATCAGCACGTCGCGCCAGGACAGACGCACGCGCGGCAGCATTTTATAGATGACGGCAAACAGGCTGGCGATGACGGCAAAGCCGATCAGGTTCGACAGGATGGTAAACAGCACGGCCGTGTCTTTCCACACGCCTTCCCAGAAGTTGGCGAGGATGGCCATGGCGGCGTTGACCACCAGCGACACCATCAGCAGGAAGGCCAGCACCAGTACCAGGCCGAACGACAGCAGGCGCGTGCGCAGCATGTCCCAGGCGCCCGCTTCCTTCAAGGGCGGCACTTGCCAGATTTCGTCGAGGCTGGCTTTCAGCTCGGCAAACACGCTGGTGGCGCCAAACAGCAGCAGGGCGCTGGCGATGAGGGTGGCGATGCGGCCCTGTTCATGGTTTTTCGCGCCGGCCAGCACGAGCTGAATGGCTTCGGCGCCCTGCGTTCCCAGCAAGCCCTGCAGTTGCCCCATCAGCTCGCCGCGCGCGGCGGCCGGGCCATAGAAAAAGCCGGCGATGGCGATCACCAGCACGAGGATGGGGGCGATGGAAAACAGGGTGTAATAGGCGAGGGCGGCGCCCTTGCTCGAGGCGCGGTGTTCCAGCCATTCGGTGACGGAGCAGACGAGGACACTGCGCATCTGCTTGCTGAACGGCGCCAGGCTGGCCAGTTTGGGATAGCGGGTAGAGAAATTCATGGTGGCTTTCAATGCAAAAAGGGGCGCGAGCCCCTTTTTTTTAATTCACAAGTGGCGTACCACTGTTCAGCTTATTGCACGCGGCGTTCGATGGTGATTTGCTCCACTTCAACGCGGCGGTTTGGTTCCAGGCACTTGATCAGGTCGGCACGTTTCTTGTTGTCGCAGGTGACGACAGGATTCGTGGAGCCCTTGCCTTCGGCCGTCAGGCGGTTGGCGGCAACACCGTGGGCGACCAGGTATTCCTTGACTGCATCAGCGCGCTGCTGCGACAGTTTCAGGTTGTACTTGGGCGAACCGATGCGGTCGGCATAACCACTGATGACGACGTTGTTGACGTCCGGCGCTGCGGTCAGCACGCGGGCGATTTCGTCGAGCTTGGTCTGTGTCGGACCCAGCTTGGCGCTGTCGAACGCGAACAGTTCCGTTGCCGACATCGTCACTTTTTCAAAGCGTGCTGGCGGCGGTGGCGGCGGTGGTGGCGGCACGACGACGACTTCTTCACGCACTGGCGGTGGTGGCGGTGGTGGCGGCGGTGCAGGCGGTTTGTCGAACGCGAAGTTCAGACCCACGGTGACGTAGTAGTTGTTAGACTTGCTGCTCGGGTCGAAGGTATTGCCGCGCAGGAAGCCGTGCACATTGCGCACGTCAGCCTGGAACGACAATTGATCGTTGATCGTGGACTGGAAACCCAGGCCCACGCTGGCGTATGGCGAGCTCTTGCTGCGTTCACCGAAGGCGAAGCTGGTGTCTTTATCGCGTTGCATACCGGCACCGACCAGCAGGAAGGGACGGAAGGCTTTGCGCGAGAACATGTACAGGCCGTCTACGCCCAGCGTATTTTGCTGGTAGCGCTGGCCGCCATCCTTGGAACGGGCATACGTGGTGCCCAGCTGGATATCCCAATCCTGGGAAACAGGCTTACCGAAACGCAAGCCTGCGCCATAGCCGGTTTTATCCGTGGCAAAGTCGGAATCTGGCTTGAGTGCGTTGATGCTAGGTTGAATATACCAGGAGGGATTGATTTCCTGGGCCTGTGCGCCGAGGGCAGAGCACAGGACTGCGGCGGCAACGGCGATTTTTTTTAGATTATTCACAAGTAACTCCCAACGTTGATAAGAGATTTTCTCTACGGCATCAAAACGACATCTTGCTACACGTGCTATTGCTAGAGATAGACCACACTTCCAGGTGCGCTTTCTTGCGATAAATGCACTGCTGTTGGACTAGAGAATACGGTTGCAGGTTCGCGTGGTCGGTGCGCTGGCGCACAAAGCATTGCGGTATATCAATGGTGTTGCGGATTCACGACAAGGGCTTTGGTGTTGAAAAAAACTAATTTGCTAGGTGAAACTTTTACAAGCACGGCCACTTCCTGGCGCCGCGGCAAGAGGCAATCGTACGGCTTGTCACCTGCATGCCACTGTATATTAGCAATAATGATGAGCTTGATAACTAATATTACATTGATGTTGTATTCCTGCCGCGTTCTGTTGCTTTTCCGGGCTTCCGCCAAGCAACTTTTGCGCGCCGCAGCCAGCTCCGCCACTTTTCATCAAGGAGTCACCCGTGCCTGACCTGCCCCGTGTTTTTTCTTCCCCGCTGCCTGGCAAACTGGGCACCTTGTGCCTGCTGCTGTCGCTGGGCCTGGCGGCGCCGGCCTGGGCCGATAGCGGCGTGTCCGTGTTTTCACCGAGCGGCACGGTCAAGGCCGTGCGCCAGGTACGGGCCCAGTTCGCCACGCCGATGGTGCCGTTCGGCGACATGGGCTTGCCCGCGCCGTTCGCCATCGATTGCGGCAAGGCCGAGCCTGCCGTCGTGGCGGGCGCGGGGCGCTGGGCCGACGAGCGCAACTGGAACTTCGATTTCGAGCGCGACTTGCCGGCCGGCGTGGCCTGCAGCTTCACCTTGAAGCCGGGGCTGAAGGACCTGGCGGGCCAGGCTTTGCAGGGGACGACGTCCTACCGCTTCACCACGGGCGGCCCGGCCATCGTCGAGGCCGTACCGTATGACGGCCAGCCCTACATCGATGAAAACCAGATATTCGTGCTGGGCCTGGACGCCACGCCGAACGAGGCCAGCGTGGCCGCCAATGCGTATTGCCGCGCCGATGGCATCAATGAAAAGATTCCCGTGCGCGTGTTCAAAGGCAAGGAACTGGAGCAGGTATTGACCCTGCGCAAGAGTTTCCTCGACCGCTATCTGACCGTGTACTTCAAACAGCGGGGCGTCGTATGGAAAGTGGGCATGCCCGTGGCCAGCAAGGGCGCGCCGCCGTTGCCCGTCACCGTGCTGCAATGCAAGCGCAGCTTCCCCGCCAACGCCAAGGTGTCGCTCGTGTGGGGCGAAGGCATCGCCAGCGCCAGCGGCATCGCCACGGAGAAGGCGCAAACCTTGCAGTTCAAGACGCGTCCCGATTTCACGGCCAAGTTCAGCTGCGAGCGCAGCAACCCGAAGGAGCAATGCATACCCTTCCTGCCCATGCGCGTGCAGTTTTCCGCGCCCGTGAAAGCATCGCTGGTGCGGGCCATGACCCTGAAAGGCGGCGGCAAGACGTATGCGCCGACGATTTCAAAAGAGGAGGAAAAGGCGGAATTCCTGTACAGCGCCGCCTTCAACGGCCCCTTCCCCGTGCAATCGAGTTTTGTCTTGAGCCTGCCGCCGAAGCTGACGGATGACGCGGGCCGCGCCTTGCTCAATCGCGCGCGCTTCCCCATGACGGTGCGCACGGGCGAACAGCCGCCGCTGCTCAAATTCCCGGCCCCGTTCGGCATCATCGAAGCGAAGGGCGACGGCTTGCTGCCCGTGACGGTGCGCAATATCGAACCCGTGCTGTCGGGCAAGGAAATCGCCCAGCTATCCGCAGCCGCCACGGGCGCCACCTTGCGCGTGCCCGACAATGACGACAAGTTCATCATCGAGTGGATGCAGCGCCTGGCCGGCAACGGCGACGGGGGCGAATACTGGCAGCCCTACGCGCAATATGCGGGCAACATGAGCAAATCCGTGCTGGCGGGCGCCTCCGGCACGCGTCCCGTCAGCCTGCCGCGCCCCGATGGCAAGAAAACCTTTGAAGTGATCGGCATTCCGCTGCAAAAACCGGGCTTTTACGTGGTCGAACTGGCCAGCCCCATCCTCGGCAAAGTGTTGTTGGGCAAACCGACGACGGCCTATATCCGCACGGCCGCGCTGGTGACGAATCTGGCGGCCCACTTCAAGCATGGCGCGCAATCGTCGCTCGTGTGGGTGACGTCGCTCGACAAGGGCGCGCCTGTTGCGAAAGCGCAAGTGGCCGTGCGCGACTGCGCCGGCAAGCTGCTGTGGCAAGGCGCCACGGGCGCGGACGGCGTGGCGCACATCCCCGGCGAGCTGGCCAATTCCAGCTGCAAGAACAATGGCCGCTACTTTATCAGCGCGCGCAGCGGCGGCGACATGACGTTCACCCTGTCGGACTGGGTGGGCGGCATCGAAGCGTGGCGTTTCAATTTGCCCACGGACGACACGCGCGCCGACAACACCCTGCTGGCGACGGTATTTGACCGCACCTTGCTGCGCGCCGGAGAAACCGTGCACATGAAGCATTTCATACGCAAGCACACGGGCGAGGGCATGAGCCTGGTCGACAAGAACAACGGCCCCGGCAGCGCCACCTCCGTTGTCATCAGGCACCAGGGCAGCGACCAGAACTATCAATTGCCGCTGCGCTGGTCGGCCAGCGGCACGGCGGAAAACGACTGGCTCATTCCCGCCGACGCCAAACAAGGCGAATACAGCGTGACGATGGCGGGCCGTCCTTCCGGCAGTTTCCGCGTGGAGGCATTCCGCGTACCGACCATGAAAGCCGTGCTGCAGGGACCGAAAGCGCCCGCCGTGCAAGCCAGGCAGTTGGCCCTCGATGCGCAAATCACGTATCTGGCCGGCGGCGCGGCCACCAACGCGCCCGTCAAGCTGCGCACGGTGCTGCAAGACAAGAGCGTGACGTTTGCCGATTATCCCGAGTACAGCTTCAGCAATGGCGACGTGAAGGAAGGTCTTGTCAAGCAGGGCACCGGCTACGACGACGATGAAGGCGAGTGGCAGGACGAAGGCAATGGCGGGCGTGCCGACGCCGGTGCGGCGGCCGCGCGCACGCAAAGCTTGACCCTGGACAAGGCGGGCGGCGCGCGCATCGTCATCGACCAGTTGCCGCAGCTGTCCACGCCGCGCGACCTGGTGGCGGAAATGGCCTTCCAGGATGCGAATGGCGAGACGGCTTCCGTTGCCACGCGCGTCCCGCTGTGGCCGTCAAACTATCTGATCGGCATCAAGCCCGATGCCTGGGCCCTGAGCAAGGATGCCTTCAAGTTTACCGTGGCCGTGCTCGGCACCAATGGCAAGCCCGTGGCGAATGCCCCGGTCGCCGTCGATTTCTTCCAGCGCAACAGCTATTCGCACCGCCGGCGGCTGATCGGCGGTTTCTATGCATATGAAAACAGCAGCGAAGTGGTCAAGCTGGGCCCTGCATGCGCGGGCAAGACGGATGGCAAGGGCTTGCTGATGTGCGACGTGAAGGCGCCCGCCAGCGGCAACCTGATTTTGCGCGCCAGCACGCAGGACAGTGCCGGCAACGCGGCTGTCGCCAACCGCGAAACGTGGGTGGCCGGCAGCGGCGACTGGTGGTTCAACGCCAGCGACAATGACCGCATCGACGTGCTGCCTGAAAAGAAACGCTATGAACCGGGCCAGGAAGCAAGCTTGCAGGTGCGCATGCCGTTCCGTTCGGGCACGGCGCTGATCACGGTCGAGCGCGAAGGCATTCTCGATACCTATGTGCGCCAGCTCAATGGCCGGGAACCGGTGGTGAATATCCCGGTCAAACCGAACTACGCACCGAATGTGTATGTGTCCGTGTTTGTCGTGCGGGGCAGGGTCGATGGCGTGCAGCCGACGGCCCTGGTGGACTTGGGCAAGCCGGCCTACAAGATGGGCATTGCACCGCTGAACGTGGGGTGGCAGGCGCATGAACTGAACGTCATGGTCGTGTCCGACAAGGAGGTGTACAAGACGCGTGACAAGGCGGAAGTGTCCGTGCGCGTGCGCCGCGCCGACGGTAAACCGTTGCCGGCCGGCGCCGAAGTGGCGCTGGCGGCCGTCGATACGGGGCTGCTGGAACTGATGCCCAACGATAGCTGGAAATTGCTCGATACCATGATGGCGCAGCGCAGCCTGCAGGTGGAAACGGCGACGGCGCAGATGCAGGTGATCGGCAAGCGCCACTTCGGCCGCAAGGCCTTCCCGGCCGGCGGTGGCGGCGGCAAGGGCGCCAGCCGCGAGCTGTTCGACACCCTGCTGTTCTGGAAGGGCACCGTCAAGCTCGACGCCAAGGGCGAAGCCACGGTGCAAGTGCCGCTCAACGATTCGCTGACGGCGTTTCGCATCGTCGCCATCGCCAGTGCCGGCAAGGAACTGTTTGGCACGGGCAGCACGGACATCCGCAGCTCGCAAGACTTGATCCTGATGTCGGGCTTGCCGACCCTCGTGCGCGAAGGCGATCAGTTGCGCGCCGGCTTCACCGTGCGCAACACCTCGGCCGCCTCGCTGAATGTGGAATTGAACGCCAGCGCGGGCGGCAAGGCCTTGCCGCGCCAGAGCTTGACCTTGGCGGCGGGCGAAGCGCGCGAAACGGGCTGGGATTACCAGGTGCCGCTCGGCGCGCAAACGGTCGTGTGGGAGGTGGCTGCGAAAGCAGGCAACCATACCGATAAACTGAAAATCACGCAAAAGGTGGGCCAGGCCACGCCCGTGCGCACGTACCAGGCCACCTTGCAGCAAGTCGACAAGCCCATCAATATGTCCGTGCAAATGCCGGCCGGCGCCTTGCCGGGCCGGGGCGGCATCCAGACCAGCTTTGTCGCCAAGCTCGGCGGCGAACTGCCTGGCGTGCGCGAGTACATGGCCGCGTATCCGTACACCTGCTTCGAGCAAAACACGTCGAAGGCCATCGCCCTGCAAGACCAGGAAGCGTGGAACAAGCTGGCCGCCAGCCTGCCCGCCTACCTGGACGGCGATGGCATGCTGAAATACTTCCCCATCATGGAACAAGGCAGCGACAGCTTGACGGCCTACGTGTTGTCGGCAACGAAAGAAGCGGGCTATGCGATTCCCGAACAGACGAAAAACCGCATGGAAGCAGCCTTGACGGCCTTCGTGCAGGGCCGCATCGTGCGCCGTTCCGCGCTGGATACGACCGACCTGGCCGTGCGCAAGCTCGCCGCACTGGAAGCGTTGTCGCGTTCGAACAAGGTGCCGCCCGATGCGCTGGAAAGCATCAGCATCAACCCGAACCTGTGGCCGACTTCCGCCGTCATCGACTGGAACCTGTTGCTGCAACGCACGCCAAGCCTGGCGCGCCGCGATGCGCTGCTGGCCGAGGCGCAGCAGATTTTGCGTTCGCGCCTGAATTTTCAGGGCACAACCATGGGCTTTTCCACCGAGCGCAAGGATAACTGGTGGTGGCTGATGGTCTCGGGCGATGTCAATGCCAACCGGCTGCTGCTGGCCGTGATGGACAACCCGGCGTGGAAAGACGACATCGGCCGCCTCGTGCGTGGCAGCATGGGCCGCCAGAAGAAGGGCCGCTGGGATACGACGGTAGCCAACGCCTGGGGCACCTTGGCCATCAACAAGTTCTCGGCCAAGTTCGAATCCACGCCCGTGACGGGCGCCAGCGCCGTCAAGCTGGGCGGCGATACGCAAGCGCTCGTGTGGAACGGTGCGGCGAAAGTGGGCCCCGTGCTGCAGGCGTGGCCGAAGGGCACGGATACCCTGGGCCTGGCGCACAGCGGCACGGGCAAACCGTGGGCCACCGTGCAAAGCCTGGCGGCGATCCCGCTCAAGGCGCCTGTGTCCAGCGGTTACACGATCAAGAAAACCATGACGCCGGTGGAACAGAAGACGGCGGGCGCATGGTCGCGCGGCGACGTCTACCGCGTGCGCCTGGAGTTGTCGGCGCAGGCGGACATGAGCTGGGTCGTGGTCGACGACCCGATCCCCGCCAGCGCCACGGTGCTGGGCAACGGCCTGGGCCGTGATTCGCAGCTGATGACGGCCGGCGAAAAATCCACGGGCTGGGTCTGGCCCACGTTCGAGGAACGCGCTTTCGACGCCTTCCGCGCGTATTACGCGTTTGTGCCGAAGGGTAACTGGAGCGTGGAATACACGGTGCGCCTGAACAATGCTGGCGACTTCAGCCTGCCAGCCACGCGCATCGAGGCCATGTATTCGCCCGAGATGTTTGGCGAGTCGCCGAATGCGAATGTGAAGGTGGGGCAGTGAAAGGCAAGGTTTTACTGATGGGCTGCCTGCTGGCTGGCCCGGTCTTCGCCGAAGCGGTCCTGACGCCGGCCCAGGTGCAGGCCGCCTACCGCAGTTCGGAAGCGCAGTTGCTCGACCGTAGCGGCGCGCCGCTGCAATCGTTGCGCGTGGACATGAAGGTGCGGCGCTTGCCATGGGTGCCGCTGACCGATATCTCGCCGGCCGTGCAGCAAGCCGTGCTGCTGGCGGAAGACCAGCGTTTCATGCAGCATGGCGGCGTGGATGTGTCCGCGCTGGCCACGGCCGCCTGGGATAACCTGTTTTCCAAGAAAGCCCGTGGCGCCTCGACCATCACCATGCAGCTGGCAGGCCAGCTCGATGCGGACTTGCAGGCGTCCTCGGGCGGACGCAGCCTGCGCCAGAAGTGGGACCAGATGCGCGCCGCGCAAGCCATCGAGGATAGCTGGAGCAAGGCGCAGATTTTTGAAGCGTATTTGAACCTCGTGTCGTTCCGCGGCGAGCTGCAGGGCATCGCGTCCGCCTCGTACAGCCTGTTCGGCAAGGCGCCGTCCGGCCTGAACCAGACGGATGCCATCATTTTGGCCAGCCTCGTGCGCGCGCCGAACGCGCCGCCGGCCACCGTCACGCGGCGCGCTTGCGCGCTGGCGAAAGAGTGGCGCATGGATAGCAGCTGCCAGCTGATCGGCCAGCGCGTGCAGACGGCCCTGCAGCGCAATGCGCTGGCCGCGGAGCTGGCGCCGGCGCCGCAAGTGGCGCAGCAGTTGCTGAAGCAGCCCGGTGCGCAGGTCGCCAGCACGCTCGATGGTCCTTTGCAGCGCTTCGCGCAGGAAAACCTGCGCCAGCAACTGGCGTCCTTGCGCGAGCGCAATGTCAACGATGGCGCGATCATCGTGCTCGATAACCGCAGCGGCGACATTCTCGCCTATGTCGGCAATGCGGGCGGCAGCCATGTCGATGGCGTGGCGGCCCTGCGACAGGCCGGTTCCACATTAAAACCATTTCTATATGAACTGGCGATCGAGCGCCGGCTGATGACGGCCGCGTCCGTCATGGACGACTCGCCGCTCGACGTCGCCACGGCGTCCGGCATGTATGCGCCGCAAAACTACGACCGCAATTTCAAGGGTTACGTCAGCGCCCGCACCAGCCTGGCCAGCTCCCTGAACATTCCCGCCGTGCGCACGGTGCTGCTGACGGGGCAGGACGGCTTTTACAACCGTCTCAAGGAAGTGGGCCTGTCGAGCCTGACGGAACCGGCCGAGTACTACGGCCCGTCGCTGGCGCTGGGCTCGTCCGAAGTGACCTTGCTGGAACTGGCCAACGCCTACCGCGCGCTGGCCAACGGCGGCTTGTACAGCACGGCCAGCCTGCAGCCGGGGCAGTCCGGCAAGGACCGGCGCCGTGTGATGGAGCCGGGCGCCGCCTTCATCGTCGGCGATATCCTGGCCGACCGCGCCGCGCGCAGCATGACGTTTGGCTTGCGCAACGAGCTGGGGACAAATTTCTGGAGCGCCGTCAAGACGGGCACGAGCAAGGACATGCGCGACAACTGGTGCATGGGCTACTCGGCGCGCTACACGGTGGGTGTATGGGTGGGTAACTTCGATGGCAAGCCCATGTGGGACGTGTCGGGCGTGACGGGCGCCGCGCCCGTGTGGCGCGACGTCATGGATTACCTGCACAAGAACGTGCCCAGCCATGCCCCGAAAGCGCCGCCCGGCGTATTGCAGCAGATGGTGGCCTACCAGCCCGCGCTCGAAGCGCCGCGCCGCGAATGGTTTATCGCCGGCACGGAAAGCCCCGTCATCGCCGTCTTGGGCGACACCGTGAAGCCGCCTGCCATCGTGTATCCGGCCGAAGACAGCATCCTCGCCATCGATCCCGACATTCCGCCCGCCTTGCAGCGCGTGTTCTTCCAGGCCCAGGGCAGCCACGCCTTGCGCTGGGTGCTCGACGGCAAGGATATGGGCGCGGCGCTTGACAGCATCAGCTGGCGCCCCGTGCCGGGCAAGCATGCGCTGGCGCTTGTCGACGATGCGGGCAAGACGGTGGCGCAGGTGGCGTTCCAGGTGCGGGGAAATGCGCTGGCGTCGCTGCAGTGAGCGGTCCTGGGGGACACGGATGAAGCACAGTCATTCCTCCGCAGAACCCAGCGTCAGCAGCAAGGCCATGGCAAGAAGGCAGGCCAGGCCGGCGCACAGCATGGCCAGGTGGAATCCACTTTCCATGGCGGTGGTGTACAGCTGCAGGAAGCCGGCAGGCGCGTCCGGCATCCGATGCTGGGTCACGGCCCGGCGCGCCACTTCGGTGGCATTGGCAACGCCTTGACTGGCGGCGCTATCGGCCAGCACGTGCATTGCCCTGTTGCTCAATAGCGTACCGAGCAAAGCGATGCCGACGCTCATTCCCGTCTGGCGCAAGGCATTCATCGTCGCTGACGCCATGCCTGCGCGCTCTGCCGGCGCCGTGCCCATGACGACCAGGCCGGTGGCGGGCACGGCAAGTCCTGCACCCAGTCCCAGCAGGCCAAACAGGGAGCCGACGATCCAGTACGGCGTGTCCGCGCTGAAGACAGCCATGGCCGACATGGCAATCGCGGTCAGTCCATAGCCGGCTATCATCAGATGGCGCACCGGGATGCTGGCGCTGAGCCGCCCGAACAGTACCGAAATACAGCCTGTCATGAGGAACTGGGGCATCATGCGCCATCCGGTTTCCACCGGTGACCAGCCCTGGATTTGCTGCAGGAAAATGGAAAAGAAAAACAGGCTGCTGTAATACGCAAAGCCAAGAATGAAGGACGCAAGGTTGGCTATCGCGAAGGTGCGCTGCCGGAACAGCGCCAGCGGCAGCAAGGGACGCGCGGTGCGCGTTTCCACCAGCGCAAACAGGAGCAGGCAGACCAGCGCCAGCAGCAAGGCCGTCAACGGGACGGTGCCTGTAAAGCCATGCTCGCCGGCTTCGATCAGGCCGTACGTCAGGGCGCCCAGGCTGATCACGCTCAGGACCTGGCCGAGCGGATCGAGTGCCGCTTGTTCTGGATGCTTGCGCTCGGGAATGCCCCACAGGCCCAGTGCCAGTGCGATCAGGCCCAGCGGAAGGTTGATCAGGAAAATGGCTTGCCAGCCGGCGCCATGCAGCAGCAAGCCGCCGAGCAGCGGTCCCAGGATCAGCGCCAGTGCCGTGAAGGCGGACCAGCCGCCGATGGCATGGGCGCGCTCTTTCGGCTCCGGAAATGCATGCGCCAGGATGGGCATGGCGCCGGGGATCAGCAAGGCGCCGGCCACGCCCTGGACTGCCCGGCCGGCAAGCAGGGGGCCGAGTGCGCTGGCCATGCCGCAGATGGCCGAGCCTATGGTGAACAGGAAGACGCCAGCGAGCCAGGCGAGCTTGTGGCCATAGCGGTCGCCCAGCGGTCCGGCAGACAGCATGAATGCCGACAGGCAGATGGCGTAGGCGTTGACAACCCATTGCAGTCCCGCGATATCCGTTTGCAGTGCGGTTTGTAGTGTAGGCAAGGCAACGTTGACGATGCTGATGTCCAGCGTGGCGAGAAATGTGCCGAGGTAGGCCGCAGCCAGCGCGGCACGGCGACGGGAACGTGACATGGTAATTCCTTTGCTTGTGGCAGGATGAGCGGCGATCATGATTGATGCTGCATGTGAATATTCGAAGACTGCGGCTTCGCCTTCCAGTAAACTGTCCGGCTTAGCCTAATTTGCGAAATGCCATGATGAAAGTGAAAACACCTCCGGCAGACATGCCGTCCAGGCCCGCGCTGCGTCCGCGCACCAAGCCAGCGGAAGTGCGGCTCGACGAGCTGATGGCGGCGGCCGAACGCCTGTTCCTGGCACAAGGCGTGGAAGCGACCACGATCAATGAGATTGTCGAGGCGGCACAGGTTGCCAAGGGCACCTTCTATCATTACTTCACGTCCAAGAACGACATGCTCGATGCGCTTGGCAAGCGCTATACCGGGCAATTTCTGGCATCGGTCGAAGCGGCGCTTGACTGCTGCGCGGCGGATGACTGGGCCGGGCGGCTGCGCGCCTGGATACATGCCAATGTCGATACCTACGTCAAGACCTACCGCACGCACGACATCGTGTATACAAACCACCATCATCACAATCGCTCCAACCAGGCTAAAAATGCCATCCTTGACCAGTTGCTGGCGATCATCGAAGGCGGCCGGGCCGCCGGTGTCTGGTCTCCCGAGCAGCCAAGAGTCGTTGCATTGCTGATCTATTCGGGCGTGCATGGCGCCACCGATGACGTCATTGCCGCGCAAACCGGCGACTGCCTGCCCTTTGCACGTAGCCTGTCGGATGCCTGTCTGCGCATGCTGACGGTCACAAGCCAAGATTGTCCCGGAACGTCGCCCCGCGGTACTCCTGCCTGAGCAGGCCGCGCGCCTGCAGCAGGGGAACTACTTGCTCGGCGAACTCGGTGACGCCGCCCGGCAAGTGGGAGAACATGACGTTGAAGCCGTCAGCCGCCCCTGTGTCGAGCCACAGCTCCATTTGCTCGGCCACCATGCTTGCCGTCCCGACCATTTCCAGTCCCTGGTAGCCGCAGATGCGCCGCGCCAGGGCGGCAATGCTCAGCTGCTCGCGCCGGGCCAGTTGCACCACTCTGTCGCGTCCGCTCTTGCTGGCATTGCTGTCTGGAATAGGAGGTAACTGGCCCGCCGGATCGTAGCCGGAGATATCGTGTCCCAATGCAATCGACAGGGTCGCCAGGCTGCTGGGCGCATCGACCAGCAGATCCAGGGCGGCCCGCTTTTCCTGTGCCTGTGCCAGGCTGTCGCCGAGCACCACGAACACGGCGGGAATGATCTTGAGGCGCTGCGTGCGGTGTGCCGCCGCGGCACGCGATTGCATGTCGGCATGGAATAACCGCGCCGAGATCAGGTCGGTCTGATAGGTGAAGACCAGTTCGGCGGTCTCGGCAGCAATCTGGCGCCCGGCCTCGGAGGCTCCCGCCTGGACGATCACTGGCCGGCCCTGAGGCGGGCGGGCAATGTTCAGCGGACCCTTGACGGCAAAATGCGCGCCCTGGTGATTCAGGATATGCAGCTTGGCGGCATCGAAATACACGCCATTTTCCACGTCATGCGTGAAGGCATCGTGCTCCCAGCTGTCCCACAGGCCATCCATCACATCCACGAATTCACGCGCGCGCCGGTATCGCTCAGCATGCTCCATGTGTTGTTCGGCACCGAAATTGGCGGCTTCGTTCGGATTGCTGGACGTCACCAGATTCCAGCCGGCGCGGCCAGTGCTGATCAGGTCGAGCGACGCCAGGCGGCGCGCCAGCATATAGGGTTCGTTGTAGGTGGTGCTGGCCGTGCCGATCAGACCGAGGTGTTCGGTTACCGCTGCCAGGGCTGGCAGCAGCGTGAGCGGATCGAGCGTGACCGCACTGTGGCCACGCGCCAGGACTTCCAGTGGCGCCGCGCGCATGGCCAGCGTATCGGGCAGGAACAGTCCGTCGAACCTGGCTTGCTCAAGCATGCGGGCAAACCATGCCATGTGCGCAAAGCTGGAATGGAATCCGGGTTCCGCGCCCGGGTAGCGCCAGGCACCGGCGTGGATGCTGGGCATGCCCAGCAGGATGAGTTGTTTGTCGGCTTGTTTCATGGCGTGGTGATACTCCTGTGGGCAGTTTGTCGGATGGACTGGTCGACGACCAGAAAGGGATAGCCTTGCGAACAGTTCTCCAGCCGCGCCTGCACGCCATACACGCGCTGCAGCAAGGCTGGCGTCAGGACGTCGGCCGGCGCGCCGCTGGCATCGACCTGTCCCTGGTGAAGGACGACAACGTGGTCGGCAAAGCGCAAGGCGTGGTTGAGGTCGTGGATGGCCATGACGATGCACATGCCGCGCTCTTGCGCCAGGCGCCGCAGCAGGTGCAGTACTTCATGCTGATGTTGCAGATCGAGCGCGCTGGTGGGTTCATCGAGCAGCAGCACGCGCGGTGTGCGGACCAGCGCCTGGGCGATCGACACCAGCTGGCGCTGTCCCCCGCTGAGCGCGGCCAGTTCGCGCCCGGCGAGCGCATCGATTTCGAGGGTGCGCAGCAAGCCGGTGACGGCATCGAGCTCATCGCTGCTGACGGACCAGCCGCTGCGCTGTTTGCTGGCCAGAAGCACGGCTTCGAATACCCGCAGCGTCGAGCCCATGGAAATGTCTTGCGGCACATACGCCGGCAGGTTCGGATGGTGGGCGGGCCAGCTTTCCAGCGGCATGCCGAGTACCTCGATGTGGCCGGTGCCGCACAGTTCGCCAGCGATACGGCGCAGCAAGGTGGACTTTCCGGCAGCGTTAGAACCGAGCAATGCGGTGATGCTGCCGGCGGCCAGCGGGCCAAAGCTCACATCCTTCAATATGCTGCGGTGGCCGAAGCGGACGCACACGCGCGTGACTTCCAGCAGGTTTTTCATCGTGGCCTCGCGCGCAGGATCAGTGCGAAAAACAGCGGCACGCCGACCAGCGACGTGACGATGCCGATAGGGAGGGTCTGTCCCGTCACCAGGGTTTTGCTCAAGACCGATGCTGCCGACAGCATCAGCGCGCCGCATAGCGCCGAAGTGGGCAGCAGGAAACGCTGGTCTTCACCCACCAGCATGCGTGCGATATGCGGTCCGACCAGGCCGACGAAGCCGATGGTGCCGACAAAGGAGACGCAGACGGAAGCGAGCAGGCTGCCCAGCAAAATGCCTTGCAGCCGCAGCCGGGCAACGGGGATGCCAAGGCTGGCGGCCCGCGCTTCGCCCAGCCGCAAGGCGGTCAGCGCCCAGGCCTGGCGGGCAAAGGCCAGCGAGACGGCGGCCAGGACGGCGCTCATGATGCCAAGCTTGAGCCAGCTGGCACGCGACAGGCTGCCCATGGTCCAGAACACGACGGCAGAGAGTGCCTGGTCCGGTGCAACATACTGCAGCGCCTCCAGCAGTGCCGTGAACGTAAACACCAGGGTGGTGCCCAGCAATACAATCATTTCGGTCGTAATGCCGCGTTTCTGGCTCAGGCGATGGATGAACAAGGCCGCCGCCATCGACACCAGGAAGGCGTTGACGGGAACGGCGAAGGCCACCGCCGATGCCGGCAGCACGCTCACACCCAGGATCAGTCCCAGCGCCGCGCCAAAGCTGGCCGCTGCCGACAGCCCCAGCGTGAACGGACTGGCGAGGGGATTGTTCAATACCGTTTGCATCTCCAGGCCGGCCACGGCGAGGCTGGCGCCAACGACCAGTGCCGACAACGCCACCGGCAAGCGGATGTCCCACAGAATGACTTTGACAGCAAGCGCGGCATCCGCTTGCCAGAAGGCGGACAACACGGTGAGCGGGCTGTAGTGCGCCTGGCCGAAGCACAGGTCGAGCATGAAACAGGCGAGGGTCAGGGTCCCGATTGCGCCAAGCAGGATACGGCGCCGCTGCGTCAGTTGGGCGTACAGCTGCCGGCCCTGGAGCAGTGCGCTGGACGACGTGACGGGGTGGGGTTTGTTCATGTCGCTGATCCATCAAGGCTGAGCCAGTAGCCGGGTTGATACGGAACTGGCAGAAATCGCGCATGCAGTTCGCGAAAGGTCGCCTCCGGGTCCAGTGTGGCAAACAGATCCGGGTGCAGCCATTTGGCGATGCGCTGCAGCGCGATGAAGTAGCAGGGGTTGTCGTAGAACGGATGCCAGATCGCATGCACCTGCCGCGCCTTGACGGCGGACAAGGCGCGGTAGGCGGGGCGGCGCATCAGCCGCTGCAGGCGGGCCTGGCCTTGCAGCGGATCGGCGCCGGGGCCGAGGTTGACCCAGTCGCCGGCAGGCGAGTAGAGGGACCAGTTAGCGCCGGTAACCAGGACGACGTCAGGATCGGAAGCGATTACCTGCTCTGGATGCAGGGTGCCGAATGCGCCGTGCAGAAAGCGCGTGCCCAGGTTGATGCCGCCAGCGGCTGCGACGAGTTCGCCGAAGTTGCCGTTGCCATACGTCAGGCAGCAGTCGTCATACAGGCCGGCGGCGCGTTCGACCATCACGCTCGGCCTTGCACGGATGCCGCGTAGCGGGCCGGTCACCCGTTCTATCTGCTGCCGCCGAAACCGCAGGAAGGCCGCCGCTCTTGCGGGCTGTTCGAGAAGCTGTCCCATCACCTCGATGCTGGCTGCGGTATTGCCGAACATGCGGGTGCGAAAATCGACGAAAACCACGGGAATGCCGACCTGCGCCAGCCGCGCCATCAGGCCGGACGATTCTGCCGCCGTGCGCGAACTCAGATTGAGCACGACCACGTCCGGCTCCATCGAGATCGCCAGTTCGCTGCCGATGGAATCGAGCGTCGTGCTGGGGAAAGCGGGAATCGTCGAGATCTCGGGAAAACGGCGTAAATAGGCTTGATAGCCATCGAGATCGGCCGCGCGGAAGTTGTTGCCCCAGCCGACGACATTGGCAAACGGCCGGCCGGGCTGCAGCAGCGCCACCACGTAGGCCAGCGGACCGTCGCCGAGCAGGATGCGTTTGACCGGCCGGACTATGCGCACCGTGCGCTCTGCAATATCCCTGAGCAGCAACGGTGGCCGTTGCCCCGCGTGCAAACCTGGGCTGGCAAGCAGCAAGGCGCCAGCCAGGCCGCAGCGCAGCAGTGAGCGCCGCGAGATAGCGTCGTCAGTCATGGCGCTCACCATCGATAGCCGAGTGTGGCGACCGCCGTGCGGTCCTGGCCAATGAAGCAGTACAGCCGCGACGTGCAGCTTGCCACATATTGCTTGTTGCCGAGATTGCTGACGTTGAGTGCAAGCGTCGCTCCCCGCAATGGGGCGGAAAGGACGCCAAGGTCATATTGCAGTGCGAGGTCGGCCAATGTCACACCAGGCACCTTGAAAGTATTGGCCGGGTCGCCCCAGGTGGCGCCGAGATGACGCACCCCGATGCCGCCGCGCAGGCCACGCAGGGGGCCGCTGCCGACCAGATAGTCCAGCCACGCCGAAGCGCTGTGCTTTGGCGTCTGGACCAGGCTTTTGCCTTGATAGCGCGCGTCCCTGAGCAGCGTATTGTCGAGGTAAGTGTGGCTGGCGATCAGGTTGAGATTGCGGATGATTTCAGTGGTCGCCTGGAAATCGGCACCGCGCGTACGCACTTCGCCCGCCTGCGTGTTAAAGCCGAGATGATCGGCATCGCTGGTCTTGACGTTGGTCTGCTTGAGCTGGAAGAGCGCCGCGCTGATCTGGGTAGCGGAATTGGCAGGGTGATATTTGATGCCCATTTCAGATTGCCTGGTTTCCACCGGCTCGAAGGCCGTGCCCTTGTAATCGCTGCCGAGCAAGGGATCGAACGAGGTGGCATGGCTGATGTAAGGGGCGATACCCGTATCGAACTGGTAGCTGAGTCCCGTCCGGCTGCTCCATTTCCCGTCATCCTGCCGGGTGTTTTTGATGACCGGCGAATAGCTTTGCGTCTGCTCGTCGGTCCGGGAACGGTCGTGCCGGGCGCTCAAGGTGAGGCGCCAATGGCCGTATGCCATTTGGTCCTGCGCATACATGCCGACACGCTCGAATTGCTGCGTGACCTTGTACGGCGACTGTGTGCGGCTGGCGGTGAAATCCGGCGTGATATCCGGACGGTAGTTGGTAGCGTAAGGATCGAACAGCACGGGGCCATCGCTGTCATAGGCATTGCGCACCGTTCCCCGTGCGTGATCGATACCCAGCAATACCGTGTGCAGGGTGGGCCCCAGCACGATGTTTCCGCTCACGTGGGTGTCCACCGAGAACGTATTCGAACTGCCGGGCGCCTGTTCATAAGTGCCCTTGAGCAGCATCTTGCCGGCGACATCCACATAGCCGTATACGGCGCTGCGCTGCAAAGGGGCATTGATGTACATGTAGCGCAGCTTGCTGGTGAATGTCCAGCCATTGCCGAACGTGTGCTCGAACAGCGAGCTGAGCGAATCTTGGCTGCGGGAACTGCCGGCGAAGTTGATATCGGTGTAATTCCTGTTGTGATTGACCTGCGGGTAGGCACTGTTCCCGAGTCCCAATGCGGCCGCTGGCAAGCTGTTGTAATTGCCGATATCCGGCTCCCGCACATGCGTCGCCATGACCGTCCACGATGTGGCGTTGCCGGGGCGCCAGCTCAGGGAGGGCGCGAGATACAGGCGCCGGTGGCGCATGTCCTCGACCTGCGCGTTGGTGTCCAGCCCGGTAGCGGTGAGGCGGTAGGACAGGGCGCCGTTGACGGGCCCCGTCGTGTCGATGCCGGCCTGTTTGCGTCCGAAGTTTCCGATCTGCACGCTTACTTCGTGCGCGGCGACGCCCTGCGGCTTGCGGCTGACCTGATTGATAATGCCGCCGCCCGTTCCTTGTCCATATACCGAAGAGGATGGCCCGCGCAAGACTTCCACCCGTTCCAGAGTGTAGGGATCCACCTGCGGCGTCCAGCTGCCGGTATTGCTGATGATGCGCAATCCATCGAGATAATAATCAGCATCGATGCCGCGAATTCTGGTCAGATCCAGATGGCCGCCGAAGCCACCGTATTTCTCGCCGCTTGCGCCAGACGTATAGCGCAATGCCTGGCTGGTACTCAGCGGTTGCTGTATGTCCATCTGCTGGCGGGTGACCACCGACACCGATTGCGGCGTTTCCAATATGGCTGTTTGCGTCTTGCTGCCTGTGCTCGACTGTTCGGCAACATAGCCGCGCGTCACGCCATTCGCATCAGGCTTCGCATAGTCTGCGGTGACGGTGATAGCCGGCAGCGTCGGGATATCCGGCAAACGATCCGCGCCCGGGACTTCTTGCGCGACGTGGGCAATGACATCATTGGCATGGGCTGCGCCGTGGCCCATGCATAGCAGAGCCGCAGTGAGCGTGGTGCAACGGCGGGCAAGGAGGCGACTTTTGTTGGTGCTGGAAAGGGGACGTCGGTCGAGATCCATGGTCAATTTTGGTGTGGAGCTGAGTGTAGGAAAACCGATTATATTTGTCGACTGACCGTCGGTCAATAGTAAATGAAAATCATTCCTATTTGTGAGCCGGCTATCTGGAGGGGAGCAGGCCGGTTGCGTATTGCAGTAAATGCACTGAAATTGCGCACGGCCGCAGCAGGGTTCGACTATGTTCCAGGTGTCCTGTGGCATGGTCATCCATGCATGCCAGCAGGATTTGTCAGACTTTAGCGGTCAGTTCGCCGGATAATTCGCCGGGTCGATGGCTGGCGTGACGTGGTGCCGCAACACATCGCCGCCATGCGGATGCTTTTGCGTGCGGCGCTTTTCATCCGACGGCGGGCTGACCAGCACGATGGTTGCTTCTTCCTGATTGCGCAGGTTCACCACAGCGCTGACGCCGCCATCGCGGTAGCTGCCCATCACGCCGATGGCCATCTGCACGAACAGGGTGGCCGCGCCCGTATTGCCCAGGCGCTGGTCCGTGTCTATCCATTGCGCCGTGTTGCCGCTGTCGAGTTCCGTGCCGCCATTTTCCGCATGTTTCAGCACGGTCTTGTGCAATGCGAGCAGCTGCGCCTGATTGCCACCGGTGGCGGCGACCAGGCGCGCCGGCGCGGCGGGACGCTCGGCTTCCGGCAAGCTGCGCAAGGCTTGCTGCCAGCCCGTCTGCAACGCTTGCTCGCGCTGATCGCGCCGTGTGAGCGGCTTGCCATCCTTGTCGACCATCCTGACGAATGTGGGCCGGTGGATGAAGCCGAAGGTCGGCAGGCGGTCCAGCTGCGCCAGCTGCTCCTTGTTGAACGGCACGGGAAACCAGGGCGTGGGTTGCCAGTCTTTGGGTGGTTGGTAGGTCTTGTGCTGGAGCCTGGCGACCATGCTGAAGCTGCCCGTGCCGCGGATGTCGGGGCGCTGCGCGAATTGCGCGGCGACGGGGAGCCATTCGGCGATGCTGGGCTGGCGCCGGGTGGTGGCTGTCGGATCGGTTTCCAGGCGTGCTTGCGGCACGGTTCCCATCAAATCGTAGTACGCCAGATACAGCCGCCGCGCTACGCCGTAGGTATTCAAGTCATCGACGCTGTCCTCGGGCGGGGCATCGTCATACGCAAACTTCCGCACAGCATCGATGCGATCACGGCGGGCCAGGACGAACAGGGCGGAGGCGTCGGGCATTTCGGGGATGTAGCGGCCGTCTCTTGTGAGCGGTGGCGAGTTGTCTGGGCTGTACAGATCGCGCGTGGGCATGCTGTCTTCTGAATTGAGCACGATGTAAGGCACGTCGGGATGGGCATCAAAAAAGGCGAATATGTCTTCCAGTATGCGGTCTGGGTGTTCGCTGAGGCGGCGCGGGCCGGAGGCAAACAAGTGCCAGTGCATACCGGATGACGTGGCGCCACCGGCCAGGCCTATGGCTGGCGAATCTGGGCGATCCAGCATGCGCGAATTAAAGATCGGTGGTTCCGCGTTAAAGACGGGAACACCGAAATACATGGGAGTATCCCTCGCCCCATTTTCCAGAGTGTCACCACCGCGGCCACCTGCTATCCCAGCTCTTTGCATGGCATCCCAGGTGTATTTTTCCTTGTCCTGTTCGCGGATGCTGGCATAGGCATTTCCCTTTTGCAGCGCTTCCCACAGCTTGCCCTGGCGATACTTGTCCAGGGTGACGCCGAGGCCGATAACTTCCAGCACATATTCCCGTTTCTCCTGTTCACTGGGTATCGCGTGCTGTACTTGCAGCTTTGCGACGGCCGCAGGCTTGGACGAATGCAGCCAGCGAGAACCGAGCAATGTGGCCGCTACAATGGGTGGAATCAGCAAGAGCCATTGCAGGTGCTTCCATATTTTGCTGCTCATCGTGGACTCCAATAAGAAAAGTGATGGGCTGATCAACAGAGACCCGAGCAGTGCCAACACGATGAGGGCTGCACCGAGTCGATATCGCAAGCGTGGAAATGAGCTTTTCATTTTGGGATATCGTCGCTTGGCTTGTGAACGACCGGTGTGACGACCGATTCGGTACGCCTGCCATTCACTGTTTCACAAACGACGGTAGACGGCAGGCCTGCTTGCAATGCGGGCACAAAGGCCGATAACTCTCCCGAACTGTAATAATGGGCATTACCTTCAATGATTTGCTTGCGTTGTAGAGGTTCTGCCGTCCAATAGATTGTAAATTTTTTCATGAAATCCTCCCATCTCAGGATGGACTCTCTTATAGGATTTTTTTTGTCGTTTTGCAGCCGCCAATCCGCCACCGCACACAAGTACCGATAAAAATTCGGATCGCTGCTGGCCTTCCCGCCACCGATGGCCACGTCATATGCCGTCACGTTGCGATGATTTTCCGCATTGCCGATAATGGCCCCGTGGAACGATTTGGGGCTGACCTCGTTCTGCCAGCGCTTGCGCGCCTCGTTCGGGGTTTCTTCGCGGTTCACAAGCAGCTTGCCGCCGCCACCCGGATGGCGCGAGACGCGGTCGATTTTGCATTGGTCGCCCGCTTCCTTGCCCAGGTTCAAGGCCTTTTCCACCTGATCGCGCTGGCCCGAGCCGAACATGCCGGCGCCGTATTCGGGGATGCGGTGCTGCAAGGGGCGTGGGTCGAGTCCCTGGCAGAGTCCCTTTTCCACGGCGCCAAAGCTGGTGCCGACGTCGTTCACGCCATGGATGACGATGACGTTGCCGGGCAGCTCGGGGCGGATGCGCACGATGGCGTCGTTGAGGCGGCCGCAATGGAGCAGGGCGCTACTCTTGCCGCTGGTGTAGGGAAGTTTGGGATACGCCATCGCCGCTCCATGCTGACCAGACAGGACAGTGTAGAGGGGCGGGACGGCGGATCAATTGCGTTTACGCAAGAATTGCGGAAAGAGAACCGCCTTATGGCGCGCTGATGATCTTCGTCAGCGCAATCCGGTACGCCGGCTGCACGTCGCCATTCTTGTCCAGCTTGTCCGTCATGATCACGCCATAGCCTTGCGCGTACCACACGTATTCGCCGCTTTTGCCTTTGCTTTTGCCGCCCACATCATGCAGTTCGAACTTGCAGGCGTCGGGGAAGCGGCGGCCGCCCAGTTCCAGGCGTTCCCAGCCCAAGAAGGTGATGGAGAAATTGCGCTCGTCCGTGCGCGTGGAGGTGGTGATCTTGTCGGACAGGCCCGCCAGCGGGTAGTGGGTGCTCGTTTGCGTGTCCGAGAACTGCACGCGCACTTCCTGGCCAGGGCGCATGTTGGCGGGGATGGCGGACTGCGGCGTGTAGACGTTCTTGCTGCGCACGGTGCCGTCTTCATTGTAGTGGACGTTGCCCGTCAGGAATACCTGGCCATCGCGGATATCCTGGTAGGACGTTGCCAGCAGCACGCCGCCGTTGAGGATCAGTTGCGTGCCCTTTTGTTTCTTGCCCTCGAACAGTTCCTCGACGTTGACTTGCGCATCGCCATTGTTCTTGCTGAACTTGATGCCCGTCGTCAGTTCCATGCACTCGCCCACCGTGGGCGCCGCCTGTACGCTCGCGGCCGCCAATGCGCCCGCCGCCATCATTCCACACCATGCTGCTTTCATTGTCTTCCTGGCTATCTTGTAAAGGCGTGATGATAGCGTGCTTGGAAGCAACCTGGCGCAGCGCAGACACTATTTCACGGGGGCGATGGGGATGCTGGGCACCGCAGGCGTGGACGCTGGCGGCTCGGTGGGCGTGCCGCTGTGCGGTTTGTCCCCGGTATGAACCGTTGGCGCACCACTATGTGGTTTGTCCCCGGCATTCGCCGTGGCCTTGCCACTATGTGGTTTGTCCCCGGCATTAGCCGGGGGCTTTCCGTGCCGCGTGCGCTTGTCCGTGCGGGTTTTGCTGGCCTTGCCGTCGTGGACCAGCTTGCCTTTGTTGTCGAGCTTGTCGGAGGCATCCGATTGCTGGCCCGGGTCTCTGGCATTGTTGGTGTGGTTGCCCGTCTGGTTCAGATTCGTCGTCGACTGGGCTTGTACCCAGGCGCCGCCAACGGTCATCAGGGTGGCGGCCAGCAAGAGAGCGGGAGTTTTCATGGTGCGTATCCTGTGTAAAAGTTGGGAGTTGCTGTCGAGACTGGATTGTCACATGCGTGCCGTCGTATCCAAGTAGGAATATGCCGCATGCGCGTGTGAGCATATTGCCAGTGTTCACGCATGTTGGCCCGCACGCAAGCGCAGGCGCCGCGCGCTCAGGCCATCGCGCACGGACCATGCCAGCGAGATGGCGCCCATGGCGGCCAGCCACTGGCCGGGTCCGCCGGGCGGCAGGGCCTGCATGGCGGCCGGCAGGGCAAGCCAGCCGGGCAGCGCCTGCAGCAGCAAGGTGGCGATCACGCCCAGGTTGATGAACAGCAAGACGTGCAGGATGCGTTCAGGCACGGGCAAGCGGCGCGTGTCGCCTTCGACCACGGTGTCACGCAGCGAGACCAGTATCTCCGCCAGCAGCAGTGCCACGGGCCACCAGGCCAGCCAGCCATGCCAGCTGAACAGGCCCAGCGAGGGAAACAGCAGGCCGAAGATGACTTCGCGCGCGCTGTGCAGGCGCTGCTCGGCGGCTGCGCCCGGGCGCGACGGCAGCCGCACGAGCAGCTCGTGGTTGAGGATGACGTCGACCCCGCCCAGCAGGCCGTGCAGCAGCAGCGCGGCCTGCAGCGCCGTCATGGCTATCCCGTGCCGCGTTGCCGGCGCTTAGCGGCCGGGCTGGCGCGGCGGCACCACGCCCGTGTTGCCCGTGGTGCCGGAATTGCCGGTGTTACCCGACGTGCCAGAGTTGCCGGTATTGCCGGAAGTCCCCGATGTCCCCGATGTCCCTGACGTGCCCGAAGTTCCCGACGTGCCTGTGCCGCCCGTATTGCCGTTCATGTTTTGCGTGCCGCTGCGCGCGGCGTTGCCTGCGGACTGGCCGGCGCTGCCCGGGGTACCGCCGCCCGAGTTGGTGCCGCTGGTGGACTGTCCGGTCGTATCGTTGTTGCGCGATTTGCCCGATTTCTGCTTCTGCTTCTTGTCATGCTTGCGCGGCGTCGTGTCATCCTGTCGCGTATTTTGCTGCCTATCTTGCTGGGCCGCCGTGCCCGTGTTGCCAGTGTTGCCTGTTGTATTGCTATTGCCCGTCGATTGGGCCTGAGCCAGGGCGGCTGCGCCGCCCAGCAGCAGGGTGGCCAGCATCAATGCAGATGGTTTCATGGGAACTCCTTCTCGTGGCTTGAAGTGGAGTACCGATTCTGGCATGCGCGGGCAGGGCGGCAAGTAGGAGCGCGCCGCCCGCGGCTGTGGGTGCATGGCTGGCCGTGGCGCAGGCGTCAGCGAAATTGCTCGGTCGAAATGTCGAAACGCTTGAGCTTGTCGTACAGGGTTTTCTTGGGAATATTCAGGCTGGCCGCCGCATCGATGACGTTGCCATTGTGGCGGCGCAAGGCTTCCTCGATGATGGAAATCTCGAACGTGTCGACTTGCTCGGCCAGCGACGCTTCGCGGCAGCCGGCCGGGCTCAGGGTGTCGTCGAGCAGGCCCAGCACGAAGCGGTCGGCCACGTTGTGCAGTTCGCGCACGTTGCCGGCCCAGCGCTGCGCCATCAGGGACGCGATCAGTTCACCGCTGACGAGGGCGGCCGGCTGGCCGTAGCGCAGGGCCGCCTGCAGTACGAAGAATTCGAACAGCAGCGGGATATCCTCGCGCCGGTTGCGCAGGGCGGGCAGGGTCAGGCTGGCCACGTTCAGGCGGTAATACAGGTCGGGCCGGAATTTCCCCTGTTCCGCCAGTACATTCAAGTCTTCCTTGGCGGCGGCGATCACGCGGAAATTGACGGAAATGAGTTTGTTTGAACCGAGCCGCTCCACCTGCCGCTCCTGCAGCACGCGCAGCAGTTTGACTTGCAGGGCCAGCGGCATGCTTTCGATTTCATCGAGGAACAGGGTGCCGCCGTTCGCGTACTCGATCTTGCCGATGCGTTGGCGCTGTGCGCCTGTAAACGCGCCTTCTTCGTGGCCGAACAGTTCCGATTCGAAGATCGATTCGGGCAGGGCGCCGCAGTTGATCGCCACGAATGGATGGTCGCGCCGCTCGCTGAAGTCGTGCAGACAGCGGGCGATCAGTTCTTTTCCAGTGCCCGTTTCGCCGAGGATGATGATGTCGGCCGATTTCGGCGCCAGGTTCAGCACCAGCTGGCGCACCTTGGCCATGGCCGCGCTGCGGCCCACGATGCGTGCTTCGATGCCGACCCGCTGCTCGAGCTGGCGGCGCAAGTTCATGTTTTCCAGCACCAGGTGGCGCTTGTCGAGGGCGCGACGGCACACTTCCACGAGCAAGTCGGCGGAAAACGGTTTTTCGATGAAATCGTAGGCGCCGCGACGCATGGCACCCACGGCCATCGACACGTCGCCGTGGCCCGTGACGAGGATGACGGGCAGGCTGGCATCCTGCGCCACCGCGATATCGAGCAGTTTCAAGCCATCGATGCCCGGCAGCTTGATGTCGCTCAATAAAATGCCGGCAAATTCGGGTACCAGATAGGGCAGCGCCTCCTCGGCCGTGGCGACGGCCGTCACTTGCAAGCCCGCCAGTTCCAGCGATTGCCGGGCGCCCTTGCGCACGACGGCATCGTCTTCCACCAGCAGCACTTGCATGCCTTCAAAATTATTCTCGTGCATCAGATGTTTCCTTGTCTCTCTCCCCCGGGTCGCAGCTCAGGGTGATGGTAAATTGTGCGCCGCCCCCTTCCTGCGCGCTGCGGTTGCGCACGGCCAGGGCGCTGCCGGCAGCGCGCAGTATGCCTGCGCTGATCGACAATCCCAAGCCCAGCCCGTGTTCCTTGGTGGTATAGAAGGGATCGAAGATCTTGTCGAGCGAGGCCAGCGGGATGCCGGGGCCATTATCGGTGATATGCAGCACGGCAAGGCTGCCTTCGCGGCGCACCTGAAACCAGATTTGCACGGGCTCGCTTTCCGGCACGGCATCCATGGCGTTGGTGATCAGATTGGTAAACACCTGTTCCAGGCCGATGGCATTGCACAGCACGATGATGTCGCCATCAGGCCAGCTTTCATGCAGGGTCAAACGCTGCGAGTTCTTGCGCGTGCGGATTTGCAGCATGGTTTGCGCGAACGCCTGGCGCACGCTGACGGGCTTGCGCGCATCGTCGCTGCGCCGCGCAAAGCCTTTCAGTTGCGACGTGACATAGCCGAGCCGCTTGACGAGGTCGGAAATGGTCGACAGGTTGTCGAGCGCATCGTCGATCTGCCCCCGCGCCAGAAACACCTTGGCATTATCGGAAAATGTTTGCAGGGCGGCCAGCGGCTGGTTCAGCTCGTGCGTGACGCCGGCCGCCATCTGGCCGATGGCCGCCAGCTTGCCGCTTTGCACCAGTTCCGCCTGGGCATAGCGCAAGGTTTGCTCGGCCCGCTCGCGTTCCGTCACCTCGGCTTGCAGGCGGCCGTTCGCGTGGACGAGGTCGGCCGTGCGCTGCTCGACCTTGATTTCCAGCTGTTCATACGCGCGTGCCAGGGTTTGCTGCGCGTTGAGCTTGTCGGCGATGCGGCGCCGGCGCTGGCGCGCATACATCAGGGCCAGCAGCAGCAAGGCCCAGCCCAGCGCGGCGGCGATGGCCGCGTTGCGCGCCGCCTCATTCACCTGGTCGAGTTCGGCCAGCACCGTGATCTGCCATTGCAGCGGCCCCAGCGCGCGGTTCACGGCCAGGTAGTCGGCGCTGCCGGACAGGGCGGGGGTATCGCCCGTCTGTGGACGCTCCAGGGTCATCACGCTGGCGCCGTCGGCGAACTGGCGGCTGACGCGGTGCGGCAAGATGGGCAGGTTTTCTTGCAGGAACTGGCGCTGTTCGCTGATGTCTTTCTTGGCGTCCGGCGACAGCGGGGCCAGGGTCTTGAACTTGAAGGCCGGCGTGGTGGCCAGGATGATCACGCCATTCGCATCCTTGACCCAGATCTGTTCGCCAGCGCCGGGCGTGCGCCACGATTGCTCGATCCAGTCCAGGTTGACCTTGGCGGCGACGATGCCGATGATGCGCCCGTCGCGCTGCACGGGCTGCGAAATGAAATAGCCGGCCTCGAAGGTGGAAAAGCCGATGCCGTAGAAGCGGCCGATGCCGCCTGCGATCGCCTTCTTGAAATACGGACGGAAACCGTAGTTGACACCCACATACGAGCTGCGGTCTTGCCAGTTGCTCGACGCCAGGGTCGTGCCCTTGTCGTCGAGCACGTAGACGGCAAAGGCGCCCGCGCGGCGGTTCATGTCGACCAGGTAGGCGTTGATTTGCGTGACTTTGTCGGCGCTGGGCTGCTCCAGCAATTGCGCCACCGCATCGCTCTGGGCCACGGCCAGGGGCAGGAATTCGTACTTGTTGAGGGCGCCGCCGATGGACGCCGCATACAGTTCCGCGCGCGAATCCAAGGTGCGGTGCAATTCGTCGAGCTGGCGCTGCTTGACCCAGGCATACGACGCCCACGTCAGCACGACCAGCGACCCCACGGCCAGCAGGGGGGCGAGTGGCCTTGGGGTCTGACCCGCCGGGTCAGACCCCAAATAAGTTTGCGGTCGCTTAATCAAGCTCCCTCAATCGGCGGTACTGGACATGGTTTCGGCATTGTGATGACGCTGCTGCTCTTCCATCACCATCTCGCCCAGCATGCGCTTGAGGCGGTTGAACTCCGGGTCGCTCGGGTCGCGCGGGCGGGGCAGGTCGATGGCCACGTCGCGCTTGATGGTGCCGGGACGGTAGGTCATGACGATGGTGCGGTCGGCCAGGTAGATCGATTCCTCGATCGAGTGCGTGACGAACACGATGGTGGTGCCGAAGACTTTCCAGATTTTCAGCAATTCATCTTGCAGGTTGCGCCGCGTCAAGGCATCCAGCGCGCCGAACGGTTCATCCATCAGCATGATCGGCGAATCGAGGGCCAGCACGCGGGCGATGGCCACGCGCTGGCGCATGCCGCCCGACAAGTCTTTCGGGTAGCGGGCACGGAATTCCGTCAAGCCCAGCATGCTCAGCAGCATGTCGACCCGTTCCTTGATCTCGGCTGGCGTCTTGCCGGCGATTTCCAGGCCGAAAGCGATATTGCTCTCGATGGTCATCCAGGGGAACAGCGCGTATTCCTGGAACACCATGCCGCGGTCGGGACCGGGTTCTGTGATCAGCTTGCCGCCGGCCAGGATCTGGCCCGACGTCGGCTGCGAGAAGCCGGCGATGGCGTTGAGCAGGGTCGATTTGCCGCAGCCGGACGGTCCCAGCAGGCAGATGAATTCGCCGCTGGCGATTTCCAGGTTGATGTCCTTCAGAGCGATGACGTCCGCGCCGCCCGTGGTGAAGATTTTATTGACTGCATTGATATTGATCGTGGTCATGGCCGTTCCTCTTAATGTTCCAGGCCGCGGTGCCACTGCAGCAAATGATTATTCAGGGCATTCATGGCGATATCGATGGCCAGGCCAAACAGGCCGATAGTAAACATGCCGGCGATAATCTTGTCGGACCAGAAGTACTCGCGCGCTTCCAGGATGCGGAAACCGAGGCCGCTGTTGACGGCGATCATTTCCGCGACGATCACGACAATGAAGGCCGTGCCCATGCCGATGCGCGCGCCGGCCAGGATGTACGGCGTGGCGGCCGGCAGGATGACGCGGCGGAACATGGTCATCTGGCTGGCGCCCAGGTTGCGTGCGGCGCGGATGTAGATGCCGTCGACCTGGCGCACGCCGGCGATGGTATTCATCAGCACGGGGAAGAAGGAGCCGATGCTGATCAGGAAGAAGGCGGGCGGGTTGCCCAGGCCGAACCACAAGATCGCCAGCGGAATGTAGGCGATCGGCGGAATCGGGCGCAGCACCTGCACCAGCGGGTCGAACAGTTTATAGATGGTCTTGTTGGTACCCATCAGCAAGCCCAGCGGCAATGCCAGGCCGGCGCCGATGGCAAAGCCGCCCAGCACGCGCGACAGGCTGGCCCAGGCGTCGTGCGGCAGTTCGCCGGAGAACATCCACACCAGGTAATTGCCCGCTTCGGGCGTGTACGCTTCCATGGGAATCAGGTATTCATACCATTTCACGACCACGGCGACGGGCGAGGGCAGGATTTGCGGGTTGATCCAGCCGAACGTGGACATGGCTTGCCACAGCAGCAGCACGGCGACGGGTACGGCGGCGCCGTGCGCGAAGCGTTTCATCATTTGAATATTCATCGTGACACTTTCAGATTAGCGTGGTGCGTAGGACTTCTTGGCTTTTTCCAGCAGATCCAGCTTGACCCAATCCTTGGCGGCAGGCGCTTTGGCCATGCGGCCCACGCCGAATTTCACCATGTAGTCGGTGGTCAGCTGCACGTGGCTTTGCGTGATGTCTTCCGTGAAGATGGCGTTGTCGATGGCGTCGCGGTAATCGTCGGAGGTGATCTGGTTCTTGAACATCGATTCGCGCACGTATTTTTCCGCCAGTTTCGGGTCGGCCAGGAAGGCCCGCGTGGCGGCGACGAAGCAATCCATGAAGCGCTGGGCCACGGCCGGCTTTTCCTTGTACATTTTTTCCGTCATCACGAGCGCGCGCACGGGCTCGCCCAGCGGCGTGTCGTAGGGCTTGAGGATGGCTGCGCCGTATTTCTTGTGGATGGCCTGGGTCGAGTACGGCTCGGACTGGCTCATGACATCGATATCCTTGGTCAGCAGCGCTTGGTTCAAGTCCGGGTAGCCCATGTACAGAATTTGCACGTCCTTGCCCGGTTTGTCGGACCAGGTAAGCTTGGCTTTGGTCAATTCGGCAAACAGCAGGATTTCCTGCGGACCGCCGCGCGTGACACCGACTTTCTTGCCTTTCAGGTCGGCAATGCCCTTGATGTTCAGGTCGGGACGGCCGACGATCTGCACGCCGCCCTTGGCGAAGCCGCCCACCAGGTACACGGGCAAGCCGGTGGCGCGGCCCGTGATGGCCGCTTCCAGCGCGCTGGCGGACACGTCGATTTCGCCGGCGATCATGGCCGGCACGATGTCGAGGCCCTTGGCGAAGATGCGCTCTTCGATCTTCAGGTCGTATTTCGGCGCGATTTCCTTCATGTAGGCAACGGCGCCGTAATGGGCGAATTTCAGGTTGCCCAGACGTACGGTATCGGCTGCGTGGACGGCCAGCGGGAATTGCGCGGCCAGGGCGACGGCCAAGGCCAGTGCCTTGGTGTTGAGGAAGGACGAGATGCGGAAGGTGCTTGCCATGCTGTTGTCTCCAAAAGGTAGATGGTTTTTATATAGTGGGTCAGGCCGCCGCTCTGATGGCGGCTATGAAAATATAAAAGCATCTTCCGTGCCAGTGGAGCGCATTTTGGCGTTTATTGCAAGTGATTGTTTATAAAGGTTTAATTTGAATCTATTGAAATTGGGGAATGGCGAGATTCCGTCTTTCCGCACGGGGAGGGGAAAGACTGTGCGGATTGCCGCATTTTGGTGGGCGGGTTCGATACCGGCTTGCGGGCTCGGAGCAGGTGAACCTAAATGGCGCGGCCGACTCCAATCGTAAAAAAACGCGTTGCAAACAGGCTGGCAACGCGCAACTCCCCCGTGGAGTAGGGGCGGCGCCGCACGGGCGCCTGATGGATGGGCTCCGTCTGCCGGGCTTACTTTGGTGCCGTGGCAGGCGGCAGGGCCGGCGCGGTGGCCGGGTCCGTCAGCGGGGCAGGCGGCGTCGTGCTGCCAGGACCCGCTTCCGGCGTGGCTGGCGTGACGGGTGGCGGCATCACTTGTGGTGCGGAAGCGGGGTTGGGTGCCGTTTCGGGCAGCGGCGCGTCGGCCGGTTTTTTGCAGGCGGACAAGGTGATCAGGGCGGCGGCGGCCAGCAGACTGGGCATATTCATGATGGTTCCTTTGCAAAGTATCAAGATTGGCGCGATGCGGGCGGCGGGTGCCGCGCGCGAAGCTTGAATTTATTACAAGGATGCCGACGCTTCTGTTCGCTATTTCACGTTGTGCGCGTATGCAAGCGCAGCGTTTTTAGATGTCTTTTATAGATGCATTCAGAGAAATAATTCAACAAGGCAATATTTTTCACTTTCTTGCTTCTAATGTTCGTTAACGCACAGACCAGTGAGGATCAGGATGGCATTCTGTGCCCAGACGCTCAGGATTCGTGGCGTTCTGGTATAAAAATTGCCAAGAACTTAACAATCCGGGCTACCGGCAATCGTTTAAAAGGAGTATTCAAATGCATGCAATGACTCAGTCTCACGTGAAGAGCGAATTAAAGGCAGCGCACCAGGAACTTCGTAGCCCCGAAAAAGGCTCGCAAATGGTAGAACGCGCAGCACCTATCCCCCCGGAACGCATGAATCCCATTTCCATGGCACCGATCGAGCGCGTGCGTTCGACGTCGGCCACCCTGCGCCGCATCGAAAACATGCAAAAGCTGATCGGCGAATTGTCGCTGCACGAGATGCTGGCCGACGAAATCGCCTGGTTCCTCAAGTTTTCGCCATCGGGCGCCCGTAAATACATCCGCGACCTGCGCGAAGCGGGCGTGATCGAACTGGCCCGCTACATAGAAGGCACCGCCACCTATCTTGGCAAGGCAGTGTACCAGTTGACGCCGGATCCTGAGCGCGTGCGCGCCTTCCTGGCCGCCATCGTCCAGCCAAAACGCGAAGGCGCGCCACCGCGCAAGGACCGTCCAGGCCTGCGCGAGCAAAGCATGGCAGGCAGCGGCCGCCACTTCCACATCCTGGCCGATGACACGCATTACGCCATCCGCGTCAACCGCGGTCCCGTGACGCGCGATCCGTTGGTGGCCGCGCTGTTCGGTGCGCCGCAGCAAAAGTCGGCCGAGTAATAGCTGACGGTTTTGTCAGGCGTTGTTATGTTGTAATGAAAGCCGGGTTGCAACCCGGCTTTTGGCGTTGGGGCAGGCCATTTGATGTCGTCTGATTGAAAAGACTGCAAGCATCCCCATGTGGGCTGGACTGCTGCCCGCAACGCGCGGGTTCACTTGAAGGAGCTTGTCCTTGTCTGCCTACGCCATATTCTCCTGCTCCATTGCCCTTATCCTGAAGCGGGCCGCTGCATGAATCCGCTGCTGTGGATCGCCCTCGTCACGGCTGCCATCGTCTTTTCGCTGTGGTTTCCCCGCTGGCGTTTGAAGCGGGCCCTGGCCAGGCCCTTGCCGCCGGAAGGCCTGGCCGTGCTGGAAAAGAATATCCCCGTGTATCCGCGCATGCCGGCGTCGCTGCAGGAGCAGTTGCGCCGTCTCGTCGTGCAATTCCTGTATCAGAAGAAATTCGTCGGTTGCGGCGGACTGGAGATCACGGACGAGATGCGCTATACCATCGCCGGCCAGGCTTGCCTGCTGTTGCTGAACCGCCAGACCCAGGTGTATCCGGAACTCGACACCATCCTCGTGTATCCCACGGAATTCATCGTCACGCGCGATGAAGTGGGACCGGGCGGCGTGGTGACGCCATCGGCCAATGGGCTATTGGGCGAATCCTGGGGCGATGGCAGAGTCGTGCTGGCCTGGGACCATGTGCAGCGCGGTGCGGCCGACTGGACCGATGGGCACAATGTCGTGCTGCATGAATTTGCCCACCAGCTCGACAGTGAATCGGGCGCCGCGAATGGCGCGCCGTATTTGCCCAGCGTGTCGAGCTACCGCAGCTGGGCCACCGTGCTGTCGCGCGACTTCGACAATCTGCGCCACGACGCCATCTACCAGCAGCACAGCGTGATGGACCATTACGGCGCCACGAATCCCGCCGAATTCTTTGCCGTGGCCACGGAAACCTTCTTTGAAAAGCCGTACCAGATGGCCGAGCACCACGAAGAACTGTACGCGCAATTCTTGCAGTACTACAAGGTCGACCCGCGCGACTGGATGGCGCCGCCCGTGGAACCCGAGCACATGAGCTCGCCGTTTCCCAACTACGCGGCACATTGGTAGGCGTTCAGCCCAGCAGCCGCCGTTTCAGCGCGGGATAGCTGCTGCGCGACACGGGGATGCCCGTGCTGGTTTGCGTGTCGAGCGCGTATTTGCCGCCTGCCGCGATCTGCAGCCGTTTGAAACCGAGGCTGTTGACGATGTAGGAGCGGTGCACGCGCAGGAAGTGGGGCGGCAGCAGGGCCATGAGCTTGTCGATGGCCAGGTCATGAAAACACTGTTCGCCGCTGCGCAGCACGATATTGCTGTAGTGGCCATCGGCCTGCACATGGTCGATGTCTGCCATGGCGATCCATTCCAGCGCGCCGCGTTTCTTGACGGCCAGCGAGGCCGCTTCCGTATGCCGCCCCGTATAGCGTTGCAGCGCCTTGTGCAGGCGCTCGCGGCTGAAAGGCTTGGCAACGAAGTCGAGCACGCCGAACTCGAAGGCCGTGATCGAGCGTTCCGCATGGGCCGAGACGATGATGGTCTGGAACGGGGCTGTCTGGGCCAGGCGCAGCAAGTCATAGCCGTCCGCGCCATGCAGGTTCAAGTCCAGCAGCAGCAAGTCGACCTGTTCCTGGGCCAGCGCGGCCAGCGCTTGCGGGACATTGTCATGCAGCACGAGATTGCTGAGGCGCGCGCCGAAATGCGCACGCACCTCGCGTTCGAGGCCTTGCGCGATCAGCGGTTCATCTTCCAGTATCAACACATTCATGGCGCCGCCGGCAAGGTAAAGGTGAGGCGCCAGCCAGCCTGCTGCTGTTCGCTGGCATATTCACGCTCATAGCGGGCCGCATCGCCAAACACGGCGTGCAGGCTGGCGCGGATGTACTGTTCGCCCACGCCGCCGCCCGCATGCGGGCGTGTCTCGCCTTCGGGCAGGATCAGGGTGAGTACCTGCGTTTGCGCATGTTGTGCGATGCGCAGGATAAAGGCCGCACCGTGGCGGTAGCGGTTGTGGCTGAACGCATTTTCCAGCGCCGTCAGCAAGATGGCGGGCGGCACGGTGATGCCCGCCGCTTCGCCATCGAGCTGCAGGCTGCACGGCTGCTGCAGCCGCGTGCCCATGATGCTCAGGTAATTCCCGCACAGGGCCAGTTCCTGCGTCAGGGCGATGCTGGGCTGCTGCGCGAATTCGTTGAGCATGCGCAACTCGGCGCCCAGCGCCTCGATGAAGGTTTCCGCCGCCTGCGGCGATTGCGCGTTGAGTTCGCTGATCAGGCTCAGGGAATTCATCAGGAAATGCGGTTGCATGCTTTTGCGCAAGAGCTGGTTTTCCAGCTGCTGGGCGCGTGCCGCCTTGCTGCGTTCGCGCAGCAGCTGCGCCAGCAATTGCGCACACAGGGGCAGCAGCAAGAAGCACACGACGAGGGCGAAACCGCCTTCGGCAAACTGGCTGCCCGTCAGCAGGAACAGGGCGCACGAGGCCAGCGCGATCAAGGTGCCGCCGCGGCTGCCCGGCAGGCGGCGCCACAGGGCGCCCAGGTTGAGCGCCAGGCTCGCTGCCAGGCCCGTCAAAAACATCGACCAGCAGCGCGAGTCGAAATGCGCGGGCAGCGCGCCGGCCAGCGCGATGCCCGCCAGCAGTAACGCCGCCGCCAGCGGCCAGCGCGGCAGCCGGTATGCCGTATAAAAATACAGGGGCAGCAAGGCGGAAAACAGCCAGGTCAGCGCACTGACGGCGTACAGGCGCGGCAAATGCATGGGATAGGCGTAGCCGGTAACGCTGCGCCAGAGCTCCACCACCAGCAGCAGCGCCGCCACCAGGCACAGCGCGGCAAACATGGCCCAGTGCCGTTGCCGCTGGTACAGCGCGGTCAAGGCGAGAAACAGCAGGGCGACGGCACCCAGCGCCCCGGCCAGCAGCAGCGGCGGCAGCCGGTACCAGGCCAGCGCCGCGCGGTAGTCTTGCCGGTCGACCAGGTACAGCGCATACAGTGGCGACGCCAGGCGGGCAGGCGCCTGCTGCGTCGACAGCAGCAGGCGCAGGTGGTGCCTGCCCATGGACAACTGCCGTGGTGTCAGGTGGATGGCAAAATCGATGTCGCCCGCGCGTTCCCCGCTGGCCTGGCGGGCCGGCTGGCCATTGCTGCCGATCAATATGTCATCGAGCCACAGCTCGCTGGAAGCCAGCGCCGACAGCACCAGCAGCTGCGTCGACGAGGGCGTGGCGGCCACGGTGATATCGCGCTCGGCGCACAGCAGCTGGCCCGGCTTGAGCAGCTGGTACAGCGAAGCGGCGGGCGTGGCGCGCGTTGTGCCGCAGGCGCGCCAGCCTTCGGCCAGCGATAGCCTGTCCATGCCCATGGCGAACGAGGGCAAGGCCAGGCAGCACAGCAGCAGGTAGCGGAAGCAGGAGGGCATGGCGGGCATTGTAGCTGCTCATTTGCCAACCCTTTGCAACATTTTCATCATTGCCGGTGCTGTTCGTGCCGGCCACGTGCATTTCGTGCACGGCTCGCCAGCAGTGTGTAAAAGACACTTACCATGCATCAGCGCCGTGCTGTGGACACGGCCCTCACCATGGAATCATGACTATGCAAAGCAAGACTTGTTTCGCCGGCGCGCTGGCGCTGTTCTGCGGCGCGGCGCAAGCCGCTTCCGCTCCCGCTTCTGTTCCCGCTCCTGCTCTGGCCGCGCGCCTGGCCGATTTCGACGGCTGGGTCGCTCAGCGCATGGACAAGGCACGCATCCCGGGCGTGACCGTCGGGTTCAGCCAGGGCGACGTGGAATGGGTCAAAGGCTATGGCTATGCGGACCTGGAAAACCGCGTGCCGGCCACGGCCCGGTCCAGCTACCGGCTCGCGTCCGTCACCAAGCCCATGACGGCGGTGGCCATCCTGCAACTGGTGGAGCAGGGCAAGATCGACCTGGATGCGCCCGTGCAAACGTATGTGCCGTATTTCCCCGTCAAACCGTTTCCCGTGACGGTGCGCCAGTTGCTGGGCCACCTGGGCGGCATCGACGCCTACCGTAACAGCAAGGCGGAAAAGCACTTCAAGGAGCACAAGGATACGCGCCAGTCCATCGCCGTCTTCGAGCGGTTCGACCTGATCGCCGAACCGGGCACGCGCTTCCGCTACACCAGCTATGGCTACAATTTGCTGGGCGCCGTCATCGAGGGTGCCTCGGGCGAAAGCTATGGCGGCTACATGCGTCGCCACGTGTGGGAGCCGCTGGGCATGGACACCATCGTGATGGATGACCCGGACACCGTGATTGCCCATCGCGTGCGCGGCTACCGGCTGGCCGGCAAGGAATGGAAAAATGCGGAATTCGTCGACATCAGCAGCCGCTTTTCCGCCGGCGGCACGCGCGCCAGCGTGCCCGACATGCTGGCGTTCGGCAGGGGCGTGCATGAAGGCAAGATACTGTCGGCGGCCAGCGTGGCCGCCATGGTGCAGCCGATGGCCACGCGCGCCGGCCGCTTGACGGACTATGGCATGGGCTGGGAAGTCGTCCCGACGGGCGGGCGCTATGCGATTGCCCACAGCGGCCAGCAGCCGGAAACCGTCACCTATCTGTACAGCTTCCCCTCGCGCAAGCTCACCATTGCCGTCGCCGCCAATCTCGAGCGCGTCAATCCCGAGGCGTTCGTGCAGCGCCTGTTCGAAGTCGTCACGGGCGAACCGTGGCAGCTGAACACGTATATCGCCGATGCGGGCGCGCAGCGCGCGTATCAGGTGGCGCAAGGCATGTTCGAGGAGGGCAGGGCGTATGCCGAGCGCACGGATCAACCGTATGCCGATGTGGCCGCCACGCGCGAGGCATTTACGCAAATTAACCGGCAAGCGCTGGCGCCCGATGCCAGGGCGGCGCGCGCTTACATCGACGCGGCCCGCCATCCCGCAGGCGGCCGCGTATTTCTCACGGCCGGTGCCAGCATGGCCAGGCAGTTGCGCGAGGCCGGTGTCGACCTGAATCAATACGCGCGCGGCGGCGCGCTGGCGTTTGCGCGCGACTATGTCCTGTTGTCGCAAGGCACAAAGGCCGGCGCCTTGCCCCGCTTCGATCCCGTTTTCGAGCAAGCCATCGTGGCCCTGGCTGGCAGCTGGGACCGCACGGCCGCCATCGCCTGGCCGGCCGCGCCCGCTTCCATCGCCGCACGCGATGGCCAGCTGCGCACGGCCTTCCGTGGCCAGCGCGCCTATCCCGATTTCGTGCCCGAGCTGCAGGAACTGGCGCAAGCGTCGGCCGCGCGCGGCGAGGTGGAGGCGGCGCTGGCGGCCAGCCGCCTGGCCGTGGAACTGTATCCGCTCAGCGACCGCGCACATGCGCTGCAAGGCTTGACCCTGCTGAGCGCCGGCAAGACGGAAGCGGCCCTCGCCGCCCTGCGCCTGGCGCTGGAGCGCGATCCGCTCGGTGCGGCCAGCCCGGCGGCGCTGAACCTGGAAGTCTACCGCTTGAAAGGCAGCGGCGCCGTGGCGCAAGGCATGGCCGTGCTGCAGGCGGCCGTCAGCCTGCATCCGCGCGACGCGAATCTGCAGGACAGCCTGGCCGAGTTTTATGTGGAGCAAGGCTTGCGCCCGCAGGCCGTCGAGGCATATCGGCAAGCGCTGCAGCTCGACCCCCGCTATCCGGGCGCCGTGGGCGCAAAAGCGGCGATCATCCGCCTCGGTGGCGAGACGAAGGCGCTGGCGCCTTAGAACACCTAATGGGCTTTGCGCGCACAACAATTCCTGTCCGATATCCGCAGCCCGTTCGGCGCAGCCGCATGATTGACTGGCTGTGTGCGTAACTGTGTGTGCAAGCGAACGGTATCCTGGCGCCGTCCGGCGCACCCTATCGTAGCGGCGCACGGTGCGCCAGCAGCCGACCAGGAGGGCCGTACCATGTCACGCATCATCGCAGGTCATTTTCAGTTGCAGGAGCAGATCGACGCCGCGCGCGCGGCCCTGAATCAGGCGGGCTTTCCCGACAGCCGCATCAGCGCCTTCTTTGTCAACCAGCCGGGCCAGCATGATCTGCACGCGCTTGGCGGCGACCGCGATATCTCGCCCGGTGCCAAGGAGACGCCGGAGGGCGTTGCCGAAGGCGTGGCTGTCGGGGCCGCCGTCGGTGCGGGCATCGGCGCGGCCACCACGCTGGCGACGGGGCCGCTGGGCCCGGTGGTGGGAGCGCTCGTGGGTGCCCACGTGGGCTCGCTCTACAGTTTCAATAAAATGAAGGACGCGGGCGAGGCCGAGGAAAATGGCGAAAACCGCCGCCAGCCACGCCATCCGGGCATGCTGATCGCCGTGGCGCTGAGCGGCCTTGAGGAGCGCGAACGGGCGCTCGAGACCTTGCACCGGCTCGGCGCCGAGCATATCGAGGAAGCGGAAGGCACGATCGCCAATGGCGACTGGCTGGATTTCGACCCGCTCAGCATGCCCGTGCTGGTGGCGTGAACCAGGGCATCGGTGGCGCAACAGGCATAAATTCCGCGCCGCATGAAATTTAGGTATGATCCTTGTTAGTATTCGTAATTATTGGTAAACAATGCCGACAGGGATAGTTTCCGCGCGCCCGAAGTGACACTGGACCAAGGTGACTGCCTGTAGTACTTGCCTCGCATGCTAACGGGTATGAATAGGAGGTCGCGTCATGACACAGGCATGGTTCATTCTGACACGGGCCGATGGGCGCGACATCTGCGCGCCCTCGCCGGCACAGCTGGCCGATGCGCTGGCCGAGGTTTACCGCGGCGGCGCCGTGGCGCAGGATGGCAGCCCGGCCGCCGTCCTGTTGCGTTTTGGTTACGACGATGGCTTGATGTATCAGGTCGAGGTCGCTAGCGGAGGCGAAGTCACTTTCGAGGAATGGTCGGACCGCGATTGCGAAATCGCCCTGGCCAGTCCGCGCCACATGTCGGCCCTGCCGCAGGACGACGCGCTGCAACTGTGGCAGTGGCTGGCGCAGCGCCAGGTGGCGAAGATCCGCAGCCAGCCCTGGCAGGGCGGCTAGCCCGCCGCTTTCAATACGCCCTAGTGCGCCATCAGCACGGGGATCGTCATGCTTTGCAGAATCGTGCGCGTGACGCCACCGAGGATGGTTTCGCGCAGGCGCGAATGGCCATACGCCCCCATCACCAGCAAGTCGGCCGACAGGTCGGCCGCCTGCGACAGCAGCGCTTCGCCGATATCGCCGCGCCGCACGCCACCGCCATCGAGCAGATGCAGCCGCGCTTCCACGCCGTGGCGCGCCAGGTATTGCGTCAGTTCCGCGCCTGGCTGTTCGCCGTGCTCGGCGGCATGCACTTGGGCGTCGAAGATGGCCACGTGGACTTGGCCGGCGCGCTGCAGCAGGGGCAGGGCGGCGCTCACGGCGCGGCTCGCTTCCTTGCTGGCGTTCCAGGAAATGAGTACATTGCGCGCGGCCGCAGGCGGCGCCAGCAGGGGCAGCGGCGGCGCATACGGCACGATCAGCACGGGACGGCCCGAATGCAGCAGCACATAGGCGGGAAAGTCGCGCATCACGGACGGCGATTTATCCTTGGCATTGTATTGGCTGATGACGACCAGGTCCGCATAGCGGGCCAGCAGGCTGATGCCGCCCGCCGCCTCGTCGTCGAGCACGCGCTGTTCGAACGAGGCGACGCCGGCCGCGCGCACCTGCGCTTCAAAACCGTCGAGGGCGCGCGTGGCCCGGTCGCGCAGGAAGTTCAGATGCAAACTCAGGTTCGGGTCGGCATCGAGGTCGGGCTGGTTCTGGTACAGCAGGCGCGACACGCCCGTCAGCGCCACGCCCGTCAGGTGGCCGCCGCAAGCTTGGGCGATGCTGGCCGCCGCTTCGATGCGGGCGGCGCGCCCGGCGCTGTCGTCGATGTGGAGCAATACGGTCTTGTACGTCATGGCCTGTCCTCTCGCTGTGCAGTAGCGGCCATTCTGGCACAGTCCGGGGTGCCGGCCGCGCACGACTGCATCAGGCTGAGCAATTGATCTGGCGCAAGGCTGGCAATAAAAACTGCTCCTACACTTGATGCCACGCAGAACAACCATAACAAGCGGGGAGAGACAGTCATGAAGGAACAAAAGGTAGCGCTGGTCACGGGCGGCATGGGCGGCCTGGGCACGGCCTTGTGCCGCCGCCTGCATGGGGCGGGCTTTGCCGTCGTGGCCGCGCATACGCCGGACAATGCGCGGGTGGCAAGCTGGCTCGACGAGCAGCAGGCGCAGCAGTATTATTTCCATCCGCTGGCCATCGACGTGACGGATTTCGCTGCCTGCAGCGAGGCCGTGGCCAGCGTGCTGGCGCAATTCGGCCGCATCGACGTGCTGGTCAACAACGCCGGCATCACGCGCGACCAGAGCATGCGCAAGATGGAATTGCCGCACTGGTCCGAGGTCATGCGCACCAATCTCGACAGCCTGTTCAACATGAGCAAGCAGGTGCTCGAGCCGATGCTCGAACATAAATGGGGCCGCATCATCAATATCTCGTCCGTCAATGCCCAGAAGGGCGCGTTTGGCCAGTGCAACTACGCAGCCGCCAAGGCGGGCGTGCATGGTTTCAGCAAGGCGCTGGCGCTGGAAGTGGCGCGCCATGGCATCACCGTCAATACGGTCTCGCCCGGCTACCTGCGCACGCAGATGGTGACGGCGGTGCCGGCCGAGATACTGGAAACGAAGATCCTGCCGCAAATTCCCCTGGGCCGCCTGGGCGAGCCGGACGAAGTGGCGGCCCTGGTCGCTTACCTGGCGTCGGACGAGGCCGCGTTTGTCACGGGCGCGAACATCGCCATCAATGGCGGACAGCATATGAGTTAAGCAAGCGTACAGCTTGCACAGAGGCAATGGCAGTAGAGGAGACCCGTCCACCCAGCCGGCGCGCAGACGCTGGCGGAGGACGGCAGGCAATGGCAGTTACGCTGGAAAACAAGGGCAGGGCAGCGATGCCTTGCCCTTTGTTGTTGCGCAGTCATGCTGCCGTCATGGTATTGGGCGCCGGGCTTTTTCCAGCCGCGTCTGGCAATCGATGCACAGCCGTGCTTCCGGGCGGGCGTTCAGGCGCGACAGGCCGATGGCTTCGCCGCAGTTGTCGCACAGGCCGTAGCTGCCATCGGCAAACTTGGCCAGCGCGTGCTTGATGATGGCCAGCTGCGCCAGCTTGTGTTCGGCCGCTTCGCTGACGAGGGCGTTCAAGGTGCGCACGCTGGCGTTGTCGGCCGGCGAGGCTTCGATTTCATTGAGCAAGGAGGCGCGCGCGTCCGCTTCGGCCGCTTCGTTCTCGATCTGTTCCAGCAACGCCAGCTTGCGTTGCTCCAGCACGCCCTGCAGGCGCTGCAACTGGTCTTGCGGCAATCCATTCATGGCCATCACCCGGTAGAGGTTACTTCCATCATGGTAGTCCAAGATTGGCGGCTCTGCTTGCGCTACCACCCGCGCCGCGTTTGACGCGGCGCAGGCTGGCAGTGGCCGTTCTATGCTGGCTCTTTCAGGCAGTTGACCATCCAGGCAACGCCGAACTGGTCTTTCAGCATGCCGAAGCGCTTGGCCCAGAACGTTTCTTCCATGGGCATCTGGATAGTGCCGTCACGCGCCAGCGCGTCGAAGGCCCGTTCCGCCTCTTCCGGCGTATCGACGGTCAGGCAGATCGAGCTGCCGTGCATGCCCTTGGCGCCATCCTCGGTGCAGCCGCCATCCGAGCCCATCAGCATGGTGGGGCCCAGCTGCACGGAGCCGTGCATGATCTTGTCATACCAGTCTTCCTTGACTTGCTCCTGGCCCGGGGTGCCCCGGAATGGCATCAGACATAGGTCGGTGCCATGCAGGTGCTGGCGGTAGTATTCGAGCGCTTGCGCGCAGTTTCCACTGAATTGCAAATACGGTTCGATACGCATCTTGGTCTCCTCTGGTCATCTTCCCGCAGGCACGATTGCCACGCGGGGGAGGTCCCAGTATAGGCGCTCACCGGCCGATTTCAATCACTCCGGGGCCATCTCTTGCAGGCGCTCACGCACCTTGCCCAGTGTGCTGAGGATGCGCTCCGGATTGCCGGCGAGCACGGCGCTGCCCAGGTGCAACAAGCTCGTCGCCAGGCTGATCCAGTGCCGTACGTCGTCGTTGCGGGCGATGCGCAGGCGCACCGTGTCGAGCAGGCCGCTGAGCTGGCGCTGCGCCGTCTCCAGCCCTGCCACCGTGTGCCCGGCGGCATCGGCATACAGCTGGTTGGCTTGCTGGCGCAAGGCCACTTCCAGGGCGAAGACGGCTTGCGCCTGGCTGTGGCTGATGCCGTCGGCGCCCTGGCTGGCGCGCTTGCGGATGGCGCGCATGACGGCGCCGTGCAGGGTGACGGCCGCCTGCGACAGACTGTCGGCCAATTGCTCGACGCGCATGGCGCTGCTGAGAGCCGCTTCGCGGCGTTCGCTGTTGCTGCTCCTGCCTACCGATCCGTCCATTGTGCCTCCGTGGTGGTGGTGAGGGCGGCGGCGAGCTGGGCGTGTTCGCGCCCCAGTGCCGCCAGTTGCCGGCGCGCCAGGGTATGGCGCAAGCCAGCCAGGCGGTATTCCTCGGTTTTGTTTTGCTGCATGTTTTTCGCCAGCACGGCCAGCAGGCGCTGCTGCGGCGTGTCCGCATACGCGATTTCCACGTCGAGCAGGCCGAGCACCATGTCGCGCTCGTTGTCGCCGCTTTTGTCGTACAGCGCCAGCAAGCTGTCGAGCGCGGCCAGCAAGGCTTGCAGCGGCGCGTCGCCATCGTGCAGCACTTGCGCCAGGTGCGCCTGCTGGCTGGCCGCGCTGCTCAGGCGCGACAGTTGCTGCAGCAACTGGGTATAGGCGCTGACATGGCGGTCGTCGATGCCGCTGTCCGGCCAGGCGCGGATGGCGGCGCCGGCGCCGGCCAGTTCCGGCCGCACGTCATACGCGTCGGCATCGGCCAGTCGGCCCAGCGCCTGCAGGTACAGGCGCACGGCTTGCGCCAGGCGTGCGGCGTCCGCCTGCGCGGCGCGGCGCTGCGCATCGAGCAGGCGTTCGCGCGCGTCTTCGGCCGGCGACAGATAGGGGCGGGCGCGCTGGTAGCTGTCGACGTGGCGCTGCGACAGTTCGCTGAAAGCGGTCAAGGCATCGGTGCCGGCCGCCAGGGCGCGCACTTGCGCCAGCTCGGGGCGCGCGGCGGCGCAGCCGCACAGCACGGCAGCCAGGCAGAGGTGGATGCAAAGATAAAGGGCGCGGCGATGGCGGGCGGGCAGGGCAAACACGTCACCTCTCGACAGGAAATACTGTATGGAAAGGTATTGTCGTGCCGGCATGCGCTACCCGCCTTGTGCGGGCGCAAGCAGGCTGCGATCAGGCGCCCGTCAATTGCTCGCGCCAGCCCAGTCCGGCAACGGTGTCGCTGGCGGGACGGTATTCGCAGCCGACCCAGCCTGCGTAGCCGACCTGGTCCAGCAGCTTGAACACGTGGCGGTAATTGATTTCGCCTGTACCCGGTTCGTGGCGGCCCGGCGTGTCGGCGATCTGGATGTGGCGGATCAGGGGCAGCATGGCGCGGATGGTGTTGCTCAGCTCACCCTCCATGCGCTGCATGTGATAAATGTCGTACTGCAGGAAGATATTGCTGCGCTGGCAGTCGGCGATGATGTCGGCCGCCTGCTGGCTATGGTTCAGAAAGTAACCGGGCATGTCGTGGTGGTTGATCGGCTCGATCAGCACATTGATGCTATGCGGACGGCAGGCGTCGGCGGCAAATTGCAGGTTGCCGATCAGGCTTTGCCGCGCCCGCTCCAGGCTCATGCCGGGCGGCACGATGCCGGACATGCAGTGCAGCTGTTTCGCCCCGAGCGCCAGCGCATAGTTAAGCGCCAGCTGCACGTTGCTGCGGAATTCCTCGCCCCGGCGCGGGTCGCAGGCAATGCCCCGCTCGCCGCGTTCCCAGTCGCCGGGCGGGAAGTTGAAGAGGGCCAGCTGCAGATGGTGGCGCTCCAGCAGCATGGCAATCTGCCGCGCCTCGACGGCATAGGGAAACAGGAATTCGACGGCATCGAAGCCCGCTTCCCTGGCGGCGGCAAAGCGGTCAAGGAAGGGCAGTTCGGTAAACATCATGCTGAGGTTGGCAGCGAAGTTCGGCATGGCGGCACGCAGGTGAGGGCAATGGACACTATCCTAGCCCAAATCGGCAATTGGTGGCGGGCATGAAAAAACCGTTCCAGAAACGAGTTCTGGAACGGTTTTTATCGTCTTTTGATAAAGACAAACGCCGCCTGAAAGCGTAGCGAGCGGGAGTGATATTGCGTCGAGTAGCGCAGCCGTACAGGAGTACGGCGAGCAACGCAAACGCAATAGCGCCCCGCGCAGTAGCTTTAAGGCTGCGTTTTAGCGGCCGCGGCCGCCGGAGCGGTGATTAGCTGCCGAACGCGGCGCATTGCCCGAACGGTTGCCGCCGCCACCGCCGCCCGATGGGCCGGCGCTGCGTGGCTTGGCGCCGCTGCCGCCGGTTTTCACGCGCACGACGGCGCCCGCTGGCGCTCGGCTGTTGTTGCGGTGGCCACCGGTGCCGCTGCGCAATTGCACAGGCTGGGCGCGGGCGTTCAGGTCGGGCTCGAAGCCCGGGATGACTTCGCGCGGCAGGGTTTGCTTGATCAGCTTTTCGATGTCTTTCAACATTTCGTGCTCATCCACGCAGACCAGCGACACGGCTTCGCCCTTGGCGCCGGCACGGCCCGTGCGGCCGATACGGTGCACATAGTCTTCCGGAATGTTCGGCAAGTCGTAGTTGACGACGTGCGGCAACTGGTCGATGTCGATACCGCGCGCGGCGATGTCGGTGGCGACCAGCACTTGCAGGGTACCATCCTTGAACTCGGACAGCGCGCGCGTGCGCGCCGACTGGCTCTTGTTGCCGTGGATGGCCAGGGCGCCGATGCCGTCCGCGCCCAGTTGTTCGACCAGTTTATTGGCGCCATGCTTGGTGCGCGTAAAGACCAGCACTTGCGTCCAGTTGTTCGACTTGATCAGGTAGGACAGCATCGGGTGCTTCTTGTCGCGGTCGACCGGATGGATCTTTTGCTTGATCACTTCCACTGTCGAATTGCGGCGCGCCACTTCGATCATGGCTGGCTTGTTCAGCAAACCGTCGGCCAGGGCCTTGATCTCTTCCGAGAACGTGGCCGAGAACAGCAGGTTCTGGCGTTTTGGCGGCAGTACGGCCAGCACTTTCTTGATGTCGCGGATGAAACCCATGTCCAGCATGCGGTCGGCTTCGTCGAGGATCAGGATTTCCACTTTCGACAGGTCAACCGTGCCCTGGCCCATGTGGTCCAGCAAACGGCCCGGCGTGGCGACGAGGATGTCGACACCATGCTTGAGCTGCTTGATTTGCGGGTTGATGCCGACGCCGCCGAAGATCACGGCCGAGTTCAATTTCGTATACTTGCTGTAGGCGCGCACGCTTTCCTCGACCTGCGCGGCGAGTTCGCGCGTCGGGGCCAGGATCAGGGCGCGGATAGGGCGTGTCGAGGTGTTGCTGGTGATGGCCGTGCCATTGGCGTCGGTCGACAGGCGGTGCAGCACGGGCAGGGTGAAGCCGGCCGTCTTGCCGGTACCGGTTTGTGCGCCGGCCAGCAAGTCGCCGCCAGCCAGCACGGCGGGAATCGCCTGCGACTGGATCGGGGTTGGCACGGTGTAGCCGTGTTCGGTAACGGCACGTACGATAGCGTCGGACAATCCGAGGGAGGAAAAGGACATGGTAACTTTATTGTGAGATCGGCCTGTCGCCATCGTGAGGCGCCAGTCGCAGGCAATCAGATTAGGGGTCGAAAGACAGCGGCAAGGGGACTGGTCATATGTGCCGCACACGCGAAGTATAACAGCCTGGCAAAAATGCGCCTGTTTTGTTTCAGGTTTGCAATGTCGCAAGTAAAGAAAAGCGAGGCCAAGGCACGCTGCCGTCTTGGAAAGCCTGAGCTATACGATATGGAAACTGGGCAGCGGCGACGTGATCACGGGCAAGGCGGCCTTTCTCGGCCACCTGGGCAGGGCGTGCCTGAACGGAAGAAGCGCGGGAGGCGTTTTAGCGCATGTGACAGCTGTCGCAAATAGTGCTTGCGTGCGTGTGACTGTTGTCGCATAATTGTGTCAATAGTCACTAAAGGATGCAACATGAGCACGCCCTCCGTCACCGAACTGTCGTTATTGAAAGCCTTGTGGAAAGACCATCCGCTGTCCGCGCGTGAATTGCATGCCAGGGTGGAAGACGAGCTGGGATGGTCATTTTCGTCCACGCGCAAGACGGTCGAGCGCATGCTGGACAAGGGCATGCTGCAGCAGCGCAGCGTGCATGGCGTGCTCGTGTATGAAGCGAACGTGGACAAGGTGGCCACCCTGGCCGCGTTCGCCCACGACTTTGGCCGGCGCGTGATGGAAATCGACAGTCCCTTGCCGGTCAGTATGTTTACGGGCAGCAAACTGGTGGATCAGCAGGAACTGGCGGCGCTGGAGCAACTGCTGCAGGACTGGCCGCTCGAGGGAAAGGAATAAGCGATGCTGCTGTTTTCCCTCACGCTGTTGCAGGCCAGCGTCGCCTGTCTCGTGACCGGTCCGCTGCTGTGGGCTTTGCTGAGTCTGGCGCAACGGCGCTGGCCCGCGCTGGCGGCGCAGCGCAGCGTGTGGCTGGGTGCTCAGCTCGTGCTGGTCGCCGTGTTTGTGCTGCCGCTGCTGCCCGACACGCGGCAGCTGAGCGTGGTGCCCGAACTGAGCGTGCCCGTTTCCCTGGCCAGCGCGGCGCCCGGCGTGCCGATGGTCATGGTTGCGCCAGCCGCCGGGCTGCCATCCGCCGCTTCCTGGCTGGTGCTGGTGCCGTCCGCCTGGGGCCTGATCTATCTGCTGGGCGTCGCTTGGACCGCCTGGCGCTGGCAGCGTGGCCACGCCATGTTGCGCACCTTGTTGCGGCTTGCGCGGCGCCGTCGGCTGCATGGCATGGATGTGCTGGAGGTGGAGGCGCCGATCTCGCCGATGCTGGTGGGCGTGTGGCGGCCGCGTCTGCTGTTGCCGGCGCACCTGGCGCAATTTACCCCGGAACAGCAGCAACTGGTGATCGCCCATGAGCTGACCCATGCGCGCCGGTGCGACCCCGTGCTCCTGCTGCTGGCCACCGTGCTGCAGGCGCTGCTGTGGTTCAATCCTGCCGCGCGCTGGCTGGCCGGCCAGCTGGCTTGGGCGCAAGAGCTCGGTTGCGACCGCCAGGTACTCGCTGGCTGCCTCCCGCGCCAGCGCCAGCAATATGCGGCGGCGCTGGTCAAGCAACTGGGCCTGCAGGCACAACCGCTGCCTGGGCTGGCCTTTGGTGGCGGCAGCATGGCCGAGCGCCTGCTGCGCATGCGTGACGGCCAGGGGCGCCCATCTCCGGCCTTGCGGGTGCTGACGGCGCTGCTGCTGTGCGTGATCGGCGCGGCCAGCCTGGCGCTGCAGCCGGCACTGGCGTGGGCCGTGGCAGCCGCGCCGGCAAGCATGCTCGCTGCGCCGGCGACGGCGCCAGCTCTCTGGCGCAATCCCCTGGACACCATGCGCGTGACCGGCTTCTTTGGCGTCGTGCGCCAGATGACACCGCATGGCCATAGCGGTATCGATCTGGGCGCCAGGCGCGGTACGCCCGTGCATGCGGCGGCCGACGGCATCGTCAGCGTCAGCGAAGATGCGCGCCTTGGCAAGGCCGTGCGCATCCACCATGGCGCTGGCGTCGAGTCGCTGTATGCCCATCTCGACCGGGTTACGCTCACGACCGGCATGGCCGTCACGGCAGGGCAGGCCATCGGCACCGTGGGCGCCACCGGTCTGGCGACGGGGCCGCATCTGCATTTCGAGGTCACCCGCGACGGGCGCTTGCAGGATCCGAGGCAGTGGCTGGCCGGCCTGGACGCCAACGCCACCGCGCGCGCCCTGCGCATGCGCAAGGAACAATTCGGCTATTAACGTGATCCGGCCGCAGGTCGGCTGAGCGCGGGAACGCGCAAGCCGACACCACCACAGACCTTTCAGGATTTCCCATGCGATTGAGTATTTTATTGTGCAGCCTTGCGCTGCCGTTGACGGCGCACGTCCGCGCCGAAGAGGCCCTCCCTTCCGTGACGGTCAATGCCGGTAAAGTGGAACAGCGCCGCAACGATACCGTCGCCGCCATCGTCGTCGGACACGAAGAATTGATACGCCAGGGTGACCGTACCCTGTCCGACGCCCTGAAGCGCCTGCCCGGCATTTCCATCGGCGGTACGGCTTCGGGTACGGCTGGCGGGCAAATCCAGCTGCGCGGACTGAGCCACGGTTATACCCTGATCATGCTCGACGGCGTGCCCGTGCCGCCCGGTTTTTCGCTCGACTCTCTGGACCCGGAACTGGTCGAACGCGTGGAAATCATGCGTGCCGCCACGGCGCAATTTTCCGCCCAGTCGATCGCCGGTTCCATTAACATCGTGCTGAAAAAATCGGGCAGGCGGCGCGAACGCACCTTCAAGCTGGGGGCATCCAGTAGCCACGGCATGCCCGCCGGCAGCGCCACCGTGCAGTGGTCGGACAAGGACGGCCGCCTGTCGTATGCGCTGGCCGGCACGCTCGCGCACACGGGACGCCGGGGCTTGCTCGACGAGTGGAACCGCGCATACGATGCCGATGGCAGGCCCGCGGTGGTGCGCCATATGCCGCTGACCGAGCGCGTAACCAGCGATACGTTCGAACTGGCGCCCCGTTTGCAATGGGCGCTGGCGGGCGAAGACAGCCTGGCCTGGCAAAGCCTGGTCAGCTTGCGCCGCCTGGCCAGCCGCCGCCAGGTTGTGGAAACGGCTTACCTGGGCGGCCATACCGACTATCCGGACAACGACGCCGCGTTCAGCCAGGACAGCGGCACCGTGCGCAGCGATCTGCACTGGCTGCGCAAGCTGGGGCAAGGAGCCAGCCTCGACATGAAACTGGGCCTCGATGCCAACCACCGTGGCAGCGACTATCTGTTCCAGGGCGTCAGCGCCGCGCCCGGGCCGGCGAATGTGCGCCGGGTCGATGCGGGCGTGGACGATGTGGGCGTGCAGACCAGCGGTACCTACCGCCGGACTCTGGGCCAGGGGCATGCGCTGGCGGCGGGCTGGGATGCGGGCAACCGGCGGCGCACGGAGTTCCGCCGCGAACGCCTGCTGTCACCGGGCGGGCCACCCGTGCTGCCGGACGAAGACTATGCGGCCACGGTACGGCGCCTGGCCTTGTTCGCGCAGGATGAATGGGATATCTCCGCGCGCTGGTCGCTGTATCTTGGACTGCGCTGGGAAGCCTTGCGCACGGCCAGCGCCAATGGTGGCGCGGAGCGCCGCGTCGACGTGCGCGCCCAAGTATGGAGCCCTGTGCTGCAAAGCCTGTGGAAGCTTGCCGGCAAGGATCAGGTGCGCTTGGCCGTCACGCGCACCTACAAGGCGCCGCAGATTTTCCAGCTGATCCCGCGCCCCTACCTCAACGACAACGGCAATAGCCCCGTGAACCCCGACAACCAGGGCAACCCGGCACTGCGCCCGGAACTGGCGTGGGGCCTCGATGCGGCCTACGAATACTATCTTGGGGAAGGCGCCATGCTGGGCGCCAGCGCTTCGCTGCGGCGCATCGGCGACGTGATGCTGGATCGGCTGTATCAGGACAAGGGGCGCTGGGTGGCCACGCCCGTCAATCAGGGCAGGGCGCAGGTGCGCGGGATCGAACTGGAAGCGAAGCTGCCGTTGGCGGCGCTGTGGGCAGGCGCCCCCGCGCTGGACCTGCGGGCGAACGTGGCGCGCAACTGGTCGACGCTGGACGCCGTCGCCGGCCCGGACAACCGCCTCGATGGCCAGCTGCCGTGGAGCGCCAACCTGGGCGCCGATTACCGGCTGGCCGGTCAGCCCTTGACCCTGGGCGGCAATCTGCATTACCAGGGCGGTGGACGGTCGCGCGAGTCAAGCCAGTTGCTGGTCTGGCAGGGCGTCCGGCGTGAACTGGATCTGTACGCGTTGTGGACTTTCAGCGACCAGCTGCGCCTGCGCGTGTCGGGCGCCAATCTGCTGCGCCAGCTTGAGCGCACGCGCAGCCTGTATGCGGATGGTGGCGGCAGCCTGCTGCGCACGGTCGATACGGGCAGCTACAACACTTTGCGCGTCATGCTCGAAGGCTCCTTGTAGGTTTTATTCAGTCGTCGATCTCGTCGACGGCATAGCGTACGCCCTGCGCATCGAGCCAGGCGCGCACGGCGGCCAAGCCGTGCCACGGGTCCGGGCGCAGGTGTTGGCAGATATACAGGCCAGCCTCCGTCAGCCTGGCGTCCGTGTCGGGCATGGCGCCGGGCGCCTGCGGCAGTGCCGCCAGCAGCTGCGCGATGTGCTGGCGCTGCTCTGGCGTCAGGCTGGCCGTGATCCTGAATTCAAATCCCATGTTTTCTCCTAGAGGACAGGCTGCTGTCGCGGCCATTTTTCATTATCGAAAAAATTGCACATAGCTTGGCATTCTTTCCGTTTTTGTTTTCAAAGTATCTCGTCCATACTGCATAGCACTGGCCCGGCACACACAGCGTGACGCAAGGGCAGGAGCAGCAGCACCGTATAACGACATCTCTTTTTTTATATTCAATTATTTTCACTAAGGAAAACATCATGCCTATCGCCACCGCCCAAGCCGCACAAAAACTGCTGACCCCGAACGATCATACCCTGATCATGATCGACCACCAGTCGCAGATGGCGTTCGCCACCCGCTCCATCGACCTGGCCCTGCTGCGCAACAATGCAGCCCTGGTGGCCAAGGCGGCGGCGCAATTCAAGGTGCCGACGATTTTGACGACGGTGGCCGCCAAATCGTTCTCCGGCCCGATCTTCGACGAGATCCAGTCCGTCTTCCCGGATCAGGCGCCGATCGACCGCACCAGCATGAATACCTGGGAAGATGCGCGCATCGCCGACAAGGTGAATGGCTACGGCAAGGGCAAGATCGTGCTGGCCGGCCTGTGGACGTCCGTCTGCATCGTGGGCCCTGCGCTGTCGGCGCTGGAGCAGGGTTTTGAAGTGTACGTGATCGCCGACGCCAGCGGCGACGTCTCCGACGAAGCCCATGCGATGGCCATGCAGCGCATGATACAGGCGGGTGCGCAGCCGATGACGTCCGTGCAATACTTGCTGGAACTGCAGCGCGACTGGGCCCGCGGCGAGACTTACAATGAAACGGTGGCGACTGCCGTGGCGCACGGCGGCGGCTATGGCCTGGGCCTGATCTACGCCAAATCGATGTTCAACGCCAGCGAAGGCCATTGATTTTTCGCTGATTTTGGCTCCGCCGACCGCCGGCGGGGCCGTGTTTTCATTTGATCCGGGAGTTCCCATGCACGCAAACACCATCTTGCTCAACGGCCGTTTCCACACGGTCGACAGGACGCAGCCGCTGGCGTCCGCCGTCGCCATCGCCGATGGCAAATTTCTCGCCGTGGGCGACGTGGAAGACGTGATGCGCCATCGCGGCCTCGCCACGCAGGTGATCGACCTGGCTGGCCGCACGGTGATTCCCGGCTTGAACGACTCGCATCTGCACCTGATCCGCGGCGGCTTGAACTACAACCTGGAATTGCGCTGGGAAGGCGTGCCCTCGCTGGCCGACGCCTTGCGCATGCTGAAGGAGCAGGCCTTGCGCACGCCAAACCCGCAATGGGTGCGCGTCGTGGGCGGCTGGACGGAATTCCAGTTCGCGGAAAAGCGCATGCCCACCCTCGATGAAATCAACGCGGCCGCACCCGATACCCCCGTCTTCATCCTGCACCTGTACGACCGCGCCCTGCTGAACCGCGCCGCCCTGCGCGCCGTCGGCTACGACAAGAATACGCCGAACCCGCCCGGTGGCGAAATCGTGCGCGATGCGGCCGGCAATCCGACCGGCCTGCTGATCGCCCGGCCGAACGCCATGATCCTGTATGCGACCCTGGCGAAATGCCCCAAGCTGCCGCTCGAATTGCAAGTGAACTCCACGCGCCAGTTCATGCGCGAATTGAACCGCCTCGGCATCACCAGCGCCATCGACGCGGGCGGCGGCTTCCAGAATTATCCCGAGGATTACGCCGTCGTCGACGAGCTGGCGCAAAAAGAACAGCTGACCATCCGCATCGCCTACAACCTGTTCACGCAAAACAAGGGCGCGGAACTGCAGGACTTCCAGAAGTGGACGGGCATGATCAAGCCCGGCGACGGCACGGATTTTTACCGCCATAACGGCGCCGGCGAAATGCTCGTGTTTTCCGCCGCCGACTTCGAGGATTTCCTCGAGCCGCGCCCCGAGCTGGCGGCCGGCATGGAAGACGAGCTGGAAAAGGTCGTGCGCCACCTGGTCGAGCAGCGCTGGCCGTTCCGCCTGCACGCCACCTATGACGAATCGATCAGCCGCATGCTCGACGTGTTCGAAAAGGTCAACCGCGACACGCCATTCGGCGGCCTGCACTGGCTGTTCGACCACGCGGAAACCATCAGCCCGCGTAATATCGACCGGGTCAAGGCGCTGGGCGGCGGCCTGGCCATCCAGCACCGCATGGCCTTCCAGGGCGAGTATTTTGTCGAGCGCTATGGCGCCGACGCGGCGAAAGCCACGCCGCCCGTGCAGCGCATGCTGGACGCGGGCGTGCCCGTCGGCGGCGGCACGGATGCGACCCGGGTCGCCAGCTACAACCCGTGGACGGCGCTGTACTGGCTGGTGTCGGGGCGCACGGTGGGCGGCCTGGCCCTGACGGATGCGGCGGGCAGACTGTCGCGCGACACGGCGCTGGAACTGTGGACGGCGGGCAGTGCCTGGTTCTCTAGCGAGCAAGGCAAGAAGGGACGTATCCGCGAGGGCATGCTTGCCGACCTGTCCGTGCTGTCGGCCGATTATTTTACGGTGCCGGAAGAGGCGATCAAGTCCATCGAATCCGTGCTGACCATGGTGGGCGGCAAGGTCGTCTACGGTCAGGCGGAGTTCACCAATCTGGCGCCGCCACCGATTCCCGTACTGCCAGAGTGGTCGCCCGTGCGCACGGTGCCCGGCCATTACCGGCCGGTGGCCAAGCAAGCGCAAACGCAAGCCATGCTGCCGCACCAGTGCGCGGGCGCCTGCGGCGTGCATGCGCATGCGCACGACCGGGCGCGCAAGTCGGCCGTGCCGGTTGCCGACTTTTCCGGTTTCTGGGGCACCCTGGGCTGCAGCTGCTTCGCCTTCTAGGAGCTGGCCGGGCCTTATTTGGAAATGCGCAGGATGGCCGAGGCAAGCCGCGTGAAACAGGGGCTCAGGTCGCTGTCCGTGGCCGCATAGCAGTACAGGCCCACGGGTTCGGCCGGCTTGCGGCAACGGTTTGGTGCATCCGCTGTATTGGCCATGCAGCGCAGCAAGTCCTCGCCGATTTCATTGTCCGGCCCGGCCTTGGCCTTCAGCGCGGCGCCCATGCCCAGAGTAAATATGTAGGTATTTTCCAGGCGTGCCTTGCTGGCCATCGCCTCTGCCAGGTTGCGCGATGCACGGTGCATATTGGTCCACTGGAGTTTTCTGGTGGACATATCTTTGCTCACCGCACGCGGCGTAGTGGTCACGATGGGGAATTCGCGTGCTGTCGGATCGTCGGCCTGGGCGGGAAGATTGTGCGCGTTATACCAGGTCGGCAATTCACTGATCAGGTTTCTGGTGCAATAGGTCTCGGGCGCGAGCTTGGTGCTGCTTGCATTGATACGGTACAGTCCATCTGTCGCAAAACCGCTCGATGGTAAATCGTCGTACACGGCCAGCGCTCCCGCTTTCGTGCAATTGCCCGTGGTAGCGGGGAAAAAGTAAGAGGAAAAGGCGGACGGAGATCCATCGGAAAAGAACACGATGACGCGCAGGCTGGAGCGATTGTTCTGGCTGATGCTATTGAGCTGATCCTGAGCATTCCACATGCCTTCCGAGTAATTCGTGCCGCCTTCGAACTTGTAGCCATTGATGGCATTGCCAGCCTGCGTGCGATCGAAGCCGCGATCGCTTGTCTTGATCGGCAGATCGAGCTGCGCGCCGCTGGCAAAATGCAGCAAGCCGACGCGGTCCACGGTGGAATTGAATTTATTCAGAAAGGACTTGCCCGCCGCCCGCACGGCGTCCGCATTGTTTTTCAGCGAACCCGAGGTATCCATCACCAGCACCATGTCCAGGTCCTTGCGGATGGTTTGCGCGCTGGCGGCCACTTTCAGGGTCTTGAAGCCGAGTACGCCCATCAGCGAGACGGGCAGCGAGGCGGTGGCCGAGACGTCGATGGTGACGGTGCCCTTGTCGAACGTGACGCCGACGGGATTGAGGGTCGGTGTCGAGAGCAGGAACTGGTCCGGATAATTGATGTCGAAAAATTCCCTGGCCGACTGGCGCGCATTGGCCCGCTGGTCCTCTTCCGAGCTGCCCGCCGTGACGCCGCGCGCCGCCGCCAGGCTGGCCGAGTCGACGGCCGCGTTGAGCTTGGCCTTGACGAAGTAGCCGAGGGCCGAATCGACGGCCAGGCCCACCGAGGCGATCAAAACGACGGCCGACAGCGCCACCATGATCAGCACTTGCCCGTCTTGCCGCTTGTGTGGAATGCGCATCAGAATACCGTCATCGAAGTGAGGTTGGGCCCCAGCACGGGCGTCGTGCTGTTGCCAAATTTCAAGGTGCCGAACAGCATGTCGAAATGGTAGAAAGTTTCCACGGCGTAGATCAGTTCGCCGTCGGCCAGCTGGTCCCGCATCAAGGCCACCGTGGGGGCGGACTCGTCCTTGGCGATGCCCGTGCACGCGCCATTGCTCCAGCTGCCGCATTGCCACACCTGGCTGGCGGGCAGGTAGCCGCTGGCGTTGGCGCCCGCATCCCAGCGGTACTGTTCCAGCACGATGTTGCGCATGCCGCTCTTGGCCGTGTAGCCCATGATCTTGGTGATGTAGATCATGCCGCGCTGGTTCATGTCCAGCGGCGGCGTGCTGGCTGCCAGCGCGTTCATGATGGCCTGGCTAGATCCGCTCAGGTCGGACGTGGAGCGCGAAGCCAGGTTGGCGCCTTCGCGGCTGATGTTGAGCAAGATGGTCTTGGCCTGGATGGCGCGCGACAGGTCGACCACCATGAACAGCAGCAGCGCCAGCAGTGGCAGCACGATGGCAAATTCCACGGCGGCGATGCCGCGCACGAGGCGCGCAGGAGAGTGACCGCGCATCACAGGCCGCCAAAGCTTTCATTGCGCATGGTGGCGGCCACGACGAAATGCGCCTGGCCATCACGGAACAGGGCACGGATCATCGGCGTGGCAAACGCCCAGCGGCAATCGACGGAAATGACGACGATATCGCCGGCCTGGCCGAACATGGCGGCGCCGACGGCATCGCTGCCGTTGACGGCGATCACGGGACTGACCTTGTCATACATGCCCATGGAACTGTCCCGTATCTTCTGTATCACGGCCTGGTAGCGCTGCTGGTTGGCGCTGTCGGGGTCCAAGTCCTTGGCCCCCGTGACGGCATAGCGCGCGCCTTCGCGCACGGCGTGCTGCATGGTCATATTGGCAAAATAAGCCATGCTCAATTCGATGATGCCGATTATCAGCATGAGAAAGACCGGCGTTATCAAGGCAAATTCAAGCAAGGTGGCGCCGCCTTGTCCGCGGTGCTTGCGGAATATGCGGGAATCGGCCTGTTTTAAACGCATGGGAATAATCCGGTAAAGTTCCGCGACGACAAATGTCGGGCGGATGGCATTGCGCCATTTGACTGGCGATTATTCTATATTGATTTTCAAGGGCGTAGCCGCTATTTAAATTATTACAGGTCAAGATAATCGAAATTAACTGCCATATTTCAATTGTGCCGGCCCCGTCCCGATAAGGCCGGGAGTAATATGCGCGGGTATGAAAACAGGCCTGATGTCAGGATTGTCCTGCGTGCAGGCAAGGACTTGTTTTGCAAGGTGATGCAACAAAAATGCTGCAACGTAAGCAACAGCAGCGGTGGCAGCAGCGATGGCGCGCCCGCGCCGCGTGCGTCCCGGCCACGCTGCCCATCCATCGGCACACGCCCGCCATGCGGCGCCCGCTGGCCTGGGCCACGCACCGCGTTTGCGCGTGCCGGCCCGATGCCTCTTCCTTCGTGCCCCCGTGACTTCTTTCCCCTGCGCGCAGCCGCGGAAGGCGCGCGCGGGCGAGGCAGGCAAGCCGATTCGGATCAACAACCCTCCCCGAGGGGAGTGGGCTTCAAGTAAAGAGGTAAAGCATGTCAACAAAAAATGTCATCCGCGTCATGCTGGTGTCGGACCACAAGACCTGGCTGTGGGGCCTGGAGCAGCTGCTCGCCGGTGCCCAGCCGGCGATGCAGGTGGTAGCCAGCTCCACCGAGATCGACAGCGCGCTGCTGCTGGCGCGGACCCTGTGTCCCGACGTCATCGTGCTGGACGCCGACCTGGACTGCAGCGGCGCCAGCGCCTGCGCCATCGACTATCTGCCGCAGCTGCTCGGCAATGGCGTGTCGCGGGCCTTGCTGTTCAGCGGCACGCAGGACCAGGCCGCATGCGCGCGCGCCGTGCGCAGCGGCGCGCGCGCGGTGCTGGGCAAGGAAACGCCCGTCAAGCAGATGGTCGACGCCATCGCCCGCCTATATCAGGGCGAGTTGTGCCTGGATCCGGCGCTGCTCGACAGCATGCTCGGCGTGCTGAACAAGCCGGAAGCGGCGCCCGATCCGGAAGAGCAGCGGATCGCCAGGCTGACGCTGAAGGAGCGCAAGATCGTTGCCATGATGGTGGAGGGAAATGGTGCGCTGAACCGCGCGATAGCCCAGCGCGCTTTTATCTCGGAGCAAACCTTGCGTAATCATCTGACATCGATCTACAGCAAGCTCGATGTCACCAACCGCCTGGAATTATATGTGTACGCCACCCGCAACCGGCTGGCCGAGCCCATGCCTGCGGAATGACGGTACATATGTACTGGATGTGAATAAAAAATTAAGATGTTTTGTACTGCGCACAAAATGACTTTTCTCTGATTCGATTTGATGTTTGTTTATATAAAATACACGCATCAGAAATTGGCAAATAAAAACAAGGATGATGTTTTTATTTTCAGACTGTATTTTCAGTTTTTATCATGTTTGAAACTTGACCTGAAAGGGAATAATATGAATTGCATTAAAAACTTTATCGCCGAAGAAGACGGCGTGACTGCGATCGAATATGCGCTGATCGCGGCGCTGGTGGCTGCGGCGCTGGTAACGGCCGTCGGCTATTTCACCACCGGCCTCGATGGCGCCTTCAAGGCGATCGGCACCAAGCTGACGGGCGCGGCGATCTAAAACGCCGGCCCACCGCGCTGCACCCCGACAGGCCGGCTGCCGATCCGGCCCGGCCTGCCGACCTCCCGCCCAACGATGCGCATGCTGTCCTGCGCTCGGCTTGCATCAGGTACACGATGGATCCTCATTCTTTCTGGACGTTCAGCCCCGCCATAGTCTTGTGGGGGCTGCTTGCTGCGGCTGTCTGGCATGACGTGCGCCGCCGGCGCATTCCCAACCGCCTGGTGTTTTCCGGCGCCGTGCTGGGCGTGTTGCTCAACAGCCTGGCCTTGCCCGGGGTAACGACGGCCGGACCGTGGCTGGCACTGGGCGGCCTGGCCGTCGGCCTGGGCTTGCTGCTGCCCATGCATGCGATGAAGGCGCTGGGCGCGGGCGACGTCAAGCTGATGGCGATGGTGGGGGCTTTTCTCGGTCCGCGCGCCGCCGTGTTTGCCGTGCTGTGCAGCCTGCTCGCCGGCGGCGTGCTGGCGCTGGCCGTCGCCCTGTATCAGGGCACGCTGCGCCAGGCGCTGGCCAATGCCCGCCAATTGCTGCTGCAAGGCTGGCTGCGCGCCGCGGCGGGCGAGGCGCCGCAGCTTGACGCACCCGCCGCGCCGGGCGGCAACTTGCCGTACGCGATCGCCATTGCCGTCGGCACCGCCAGCTGGCTGGCCCTGGCGGCTGGCGGCCATGCATGACGCGCCCGTCCGGAACCCCACGCTTGATCAAGAGGAAAAACAATGAGAAATAGCCGCGTTGTGATCGTGCTGCTGCTGGCGTTGCTGATGGCGGGGGCCGCCGTGCTGGCGGCCGCGCGCTGGATGTCGGGGCAAAGTGCGCCGGCCAGCCAGACGGTGATGGTCGCGCTGGTCGATATCGGCGTGGGCGCGAAGGTGACGCCGGCCATGCTGCGCGGCATGGACTGGCCGGCCGGCGCCATGCCGCCCGGGGCGTTCGGCGAGGCCGGCGCGCTGGACGGGCGCATCACGCGCAGCGCCGTCAGCAGGGGCGAGCCGGTGCTGGAAAGCAAGCTCGCGCCGCCCGGCGCCACGGGCGGCCTGTCGGCCATCGTGGCGGCCGGCAAGCGCGCCATGACGGTGCGCGTCAATGACGTGGTGGGCGTGGCCGGCTTCGCCCTGCCGGGCAATTTCGTCGACATTCTCGTGCATACGCAGGATGACCGCGCCAGGCCGGCGGGCGGCGCGCCGCTGGCCATTTCCAAGATCGTGCTTGAACGCATCCTCGTGCTGGCCGTGGCGCAGGAGTCGGGCCGCGACGACAACAAGCCCAAGGTGGTCAACGCCGTGACCCTGGAACTGACGCCGGAGCAGGTGGAAAAGCTGGACCTGGCGCGCAGCGTGGGCAGCCTGTCGCTGGTGTTGCGCAACCAGGTCGATCCGGAACCCGTCAACACGGGCGGCGCCACCAAGGAGTCGTTGCTGGAACTGAAGGCGCCGGCGCCGGCGGCCGTGCCCGTACGCGCGGCGCGGCGCCACGCGGCCCCGGCACGCGCCGCCGCGCGCGACAGCGTCACCGTCGTCAAGGGCATGGATACGAGCGTCCAGCAATTTTAACAACCAGCAGGCAAGCAAGGATGACCGATGAACACATTTCGTAAGCACGCCGCGAGTGCGGGCATGCGCCTGGCCCTGGCGGCAGGATTGGCCTGGCCGGGCGGCGCCATCGCGGCGGCGCCGGCCCGGCAGGCCGTCATGTCGCCGGTGGCGGCGCCGGCCATGTCGCTGGGCGCCGATATCGCCCGCCTTGGCGAGCCCGTGCGCATCGCCGTGGGCAAGTCCACCTTGCGCAAGCTGAGCTTGCCGGTGTCGCAGATCGCCGTCAACGATGCGAGGGTGGCTGGCGCCAGGATGCTGGGCTCGTCCAGCCAGCTGTTCGTCTGGGGCCTGGCCCCGGGCAGCACCAACCTGATCCTGTGGGACCGGCAGCAGCGCCCCGTGATCGTCGATATTGAAGTCGAGATCGACGTCGAAGGCTTGCAGGCGCAGCTGGGCTACGTCTTCCCTGGCGAGCGCGCCGTGAAAGTTGGCGTGGCCGGCGGCAGCATCGTGCTGTCGGGGCAGGTGAGCGACGGCGTCAAGGCCAGCCAGATCCTCGAAATGGCGCAAGCCTATGCGCAGCGGGGCGCCGGCGAGCCGGCTGCACCGGCTACGTCGGCCGACGGCACCGCCAGTGCGGGCGGCGCCGTCAAGGTCATCAATATGCTGTCGGTCGCGGCGCCGCAACAGGTGATGCTGGAAGTGAAAATCGCCGAAGTGTCGAAGACCCTCGTCGACCAGCTCGGTGCCAGCGTGGGCCTCAGCGGCACGCGCGGCAACTGGAGCTACGGCTTGCTGTCGAACCTGCTCAGCGGCAACCCCAGCCAGCTGGGCGCCGTGCACGGCAAGAATGGCAACGGCCTGACGCTCGATGCGCAAAAGCGCGACGGCCTCGTCAAGGTGCTGGCCGAACCGAACATCATGGCCATCAGCGGCCAGGAAGCCAGTTTCCTGGCGGGCGGCAAGATTTTCATTCCGGTCGCGCAAGACAGCACGACCAACAAGATCACGCTCGAGGAAAAGGAATTCGGCATCGCCGTCAAGTTCACGCCCACCGTGCTGGAAGGGGGACGCATCAATCTGAAGGTGGCGCCGGAAGTGTCGGAACTGAACCGCGAAGGCATCGGCATCACCACGGGCGGGGGCACCGCCGCCAATGCGGTGCTGCCGGCCTTTACCACGCGGCGCACCACGACCACGGTGCAGTTGTTCGATGGCCAGAGCTTTGCCGTTGGCGGCTTGATCAAGAACAATGTGACGACCAATATCAAGGCCTTGCCCTTCCTCGGCGAGATTCCCGTGCTGGGCGCGCTGTTCCGCAGCAGCGATTTCCAGACCGACCGCACCGAACTGGTATTCATCATCACGCCGCATCTGGTCAAGCCGCTCGATACCGCCGATGGCGCCGATATCGTGCTGCCGACCGACGCCTATGTGGCACCGAGCCGCGGCGAGTTCTTCTTGCAAGGAAAAATGGAAGGCGCCGCCTCACCACGGCCACGGCAGGAAGCGGCCACGCAGACAGCGCCGGCCGGCCCGGACATTCAATAGGAGCACACCATGCAGCATTCTTTTTACTTTCCCGTGCTGCTGGCCGCCCTGGCCGCCAGCGGCTGCGCCGCCACGCCGAACCTGGACCGCCAGTTCGGCCACAGCGTCGAGCAGTTGCGCGCGCGCCAGGTGCTGGCGCCGCAGGCGGGCGCGAACCGCGACCCCGTGGCCGGCATCGACGGCAAGGCCGCGCAGGCCGCCCACGCGGCGTACCAGAAAAGCTTTGCCGCGCCCGCGCCGCAAGCGGCCGCCCTGACCATCGGCGTCGGGGCGCGCCCGTGAGCCTGGCACCGTCACCACAGAATCAGCAAGGCATATCGTGAAAATCGCCATCAATTCCAGGGATGAAAAAATACTGTCCGAACTGGGCCGGCTGCTGCGCAGCCGCAACCGGCTCGACGAGATCAGCGCGGGCGGCGAATCGCTCGAACCGCTGCAGACGGCGCAATCGCTGCCCGACGTGCTGATCTTCGACCGCCCGTCGAACGACGGCGCCGACCTGGCCGCCATCGAGCGCCTCAGCAACCTGCATCCGCGCATGGCCTTCATCGTGCTGTGCCACCAGCAGGCGCCGGAGTTCCTGCTGCAGGCCATGCGCGCGGGCGTGCGCGACGTGCTGCCGTTCCCTGCCGTGCCGGCCAGCCTGCATGCGGCGCTCGAACGCATCGAGGAAAAGCTGGAGCGGCGCGAGCATGGCAACGGCAAGGTGCTGGCCTTCATCTCGTGCAAGGGCGGCAGCGGCGCCACCTTCATTGCCAGCAACCTCGGTTATGCGCTGGCCGCCGGCGGCCAGCAGCGCGTTGCCCTGATCGACATGAACCTGCATTTTGGCGATGCCTCGCTCTTCGTTTCCGAGAACAAGCCACTGGCCACCCTGTCCGACGTCACGCGCGACATCCACCGGCTCGACTCTTCGTTCCTGGGATCGAGCATGCTGCACATCCTGCCCAACTACAGCGTGCTGGCCGCGCCCGAGGATCCCGCGCACGCCAGCGAAGTGGCGCCCGAACACATCGACGCCATCATCCGGCAAGCCAGGCGCCAGTACGATTTCATCGTGCTCGACGTGGGCCGCAACCTCGACGCCGTCAGCGTGCGCGCGCTCGACCACGCTGACATGATCTTTCCCGTCCTGCAGGCAACCTTGCCGTACATCCGCGACGGCAAGCGCCTGCTGGGCATGTTCCGCTCGCTCGAATACGCGAAGGAAAAGGTGCACATCATCGTCAACCGCCACGACAAGGGCGGCGAAATCCGCCTGCGCGACCTGGAAGCGGCGTATGGCACGGCTGTCTACCGCACCGTGCCCAATCACTATGCTTCGGCGGCCGCCTCCGTCAACCAGGGCATGCCGATTTTGCAGCTCGACAAGGCCAGCCCGATCACCCGCTCGCTGCAGGAATTCGCCGCCAGCCTGGCCGGCGGCGCGGCCAGCACGGCGCGCCAGGGCTGGCTGGGCCGCGTCCTGCGGCGAGCTTGATGCACGTGCTTGGCCCACGTGCTTGATACAAATCCCAGAACAGGAGCATCGCATGGCTAGTTCCCCCTCCGCCGCCTTGTCCATCCGCGAACGGCTCGGCAGCGCCAAGATCGCCGCGCTCGCGCCGCAACGCGCGGCGGCCATCGACAACCACGGCTACCGTGACCTCAGGCTGCGCATCCATGGACTGCTGCTGGAACGGGTCGACCTGGAAAGCATGCAGCGGCTGTCGCAGGAGCGCATCCGCGAAGAATTGCGCGGCCTCGTCGAGCGCCTGTTGGACGAAGAGGCGGTCGTCATCAACGACGCCGAGCGCCGGAGCCTCACGCGCGACATCCAGCACGAGATGCTGGGCTTCGGGCCGCTTGAAACCCTGCTGTCGGACGCCAGCGTGTCGGACATCCTCGTCAACGGCCACAAGCAAGTGTATGTGGAGCGCGGCGGCCGCCTGGAGCTGACCGACATCTGCTTCGACGATGACGCCCACCTGATGAAAATCATCGACAAGATCGTCTCGCGCGTGGGCCGGCGCATCGACGAGTCGAGTCCCATGGTCGATGCGCGCCTGCCCGACGGTTCGCGCGTGAACGCCATCATCCCGCCGCTGGCCATCGACGGTCCCGTGATGTCGATCCGGCGTTTTTCCGTCGATCCGCTGCGCCTGGCCGACCTGGTCGCCTACCGCAGCATGACGGCCGAGATGGCCGAAGTGCTGCAGGGCCTGGGCAAGGCGAAGATGAACATCCTCATTTCCGGCGGCACGGGCAGCGGCAAGACCACCATGCTCAACGTGATTTCCGGCTTCATCGGCCATACGGAACGCATCGTCACGGTGGAAGACGCGGCCGAACTGCAATTGCAGCAGCCGCACGTCGTGCGCCTGGAAACGCGGCCCGCGAATATCGAAGGCAAGGGCGAAGTGAGCCAGCGCGCGCTGGTGCGCAATGCGCTGCGCATGCGCCCCGACCGCATCATCCTGGGCGAAGTGCGCGGCGCCGAGGCGCTCGACATGCTGGGCGCGATGAACACGGGCCATGAAGGTTCGATGGCCACCATCCATGCGAATACGCCGCGCGACGCGCTGACGCGGCTGGAAAACATGATCAGCATGGCGGCGGCGAATTTGCCCAGCAAGGCCATCCGGCAGCAGATCAGTTCGGCCGTGTCGGTGGTGGTGCAAGTGTCGCGCCTGATCGATGGCAAGCGCAAGGTCACGTCGATCCAAGAAATCACGGGCATGGAAGGGGAGGTCATCACGATGCAGGAAATCTTCAGTTTCAAACAGACGGGTGTGGCCGAGGGCGGCGCCGTGGTGGGGCAGTTCTCGGCCAGCGGCATCCGCCCCCGCTTCCTCGAGCGCCTGAACAGCTTTGGCATCGGCGTGCCGGCCGCCCTGTTCGAACCCGCGGCGGGGCGCTGAGCGCCATGCTTTCCTACCTTGTCTATCTGTTCCTTTTCCTTGCCGTCGTGCTGCTGGTGGCGGGCGCCTGGCTGGCGTGGCAGGCGGCGCGGGGGGCGGGCGCTGCGCGGGTGACGCGGCGCCTGCAGTCCATGTACACGGCCAGCGATGGCGAACAGGCGCTGTCGATCACCAAGCAGCGCCCGCTGAGCAGCTATCCGTTTCTGCAGGGCGTGCTGGAAGGCTTGCCCGGCGCGCGGCGCATCGAGCAACTGCTGCTGCAGGCGGGCATGCGCTGGCTCGTGGCCGGCTTCCTCGGCTATTGCGCGCTTGGCGCGACCGCCGGCCTGCTGGCGGCCAGCGCGCTGCCCTTGCCATGGTATGTGCGCCTGGGCCTGGGCGCGGGCGGCGCCGCGCTGCCGTATCTGCTGGCGCGCCGCGCCAGGAGCCGGCGGCTGGTGCGCATCGAGCAGCAATTGCCGGACGCGCTGGACTTGATGGGCCGCGCCATGCGTGCCGGCCATGCGTTTCCCACCGCGCTGAAAATGGTGGGCGAGGAGATGACGGGGCCGCTGGCCGACGAGTTCCGCGCCGTGTTCGACGAAGTCAGTTTCGGCGTGGCGATGGCCGATGCGCTGGGCAACCTGGCCGGGCGCGTGCCCAGTACGGACTTGCGCTATGTCGTCATCGCCGTGCTGATCCAGCGCGAAACGGGGGGCAACCTGACTGAATTGCTGGGCAGCATCAGCGCCATCATCCGCGACCGATTGAAACTGCTGGGGCAGGTGCGCGTGCTGTCGGCCGAAGGGCGCATGTCGGCCTGGGTGCTGGGCTTGCTGCCGTTTGGCGCGGCGCTGATGATGCACGTGATGAATCCGCAGTTTCTTGCCGTGCTTTACACGGATGCGGGCGGGCGCAAGATGGTCGGCGTGGCGCTGGGCTTGCTGATGGTCGGCGTGCTCTGTATCCGAAAAATTATCCATATCCGGGTGTGACATGAAAGAAGAGACACGATGAGCGGCATGAACGCGGCGCAGTTGGCTTTGCTGGGCCTGCTGTTCCTGATTGTTTTCGCGCTGGCCGTGCTGGTGCTGCGCCTGTTCGCGGGCAATGCTGTGCAGCAGCGGCTGCAATCGCTCGGTGATGCGGGCGCCGCCAGCGACCGGGAGCGCCATGCGAGGAGGCGCTGGGTGGCGCACGCCGTCAGCCTGACTCGCCCGCTGGCCAGGCTGTCGCTGCCAGACGAAGGCTGGGAAAGTTCGCCCATCCGCAGCCGCTTCGTCCATGCCGGCTGGCGCAGCCAGGCCGCGCCGGCCCTGTTTTATGCGGCCAAGACGGGTCTGTTCGTGGGCTTGCCGCTGCTGCTGTATTTCCTGCTGCGCCAGGGCGCGCAGAATATGCTGTTGTGGCTGGTCGCGGCGGCCGCCCTCGGCTATTACCTGCCCAACGTCTGGCTGTCGCACTGTTTGAAGCAGCGCCAGCGCGAAGTGTTCGAGACCTTTCCCGATGCGCTCGACCTGATGACGGTGTGCGTCGAAGCGGGGCTGGCGATGGATGCGGCGCTGGCGCGCGTGGCGCAGGAGATCGGCCTGAAAAGCGCGGTGCTGGCCGAAGAGCTGCAACTGGTGACGCTGGAACTGCGCGCCGGCAGCGCCAAGGACAAGGCTTTGCGCAACCTGGCCCTGCGCACGGGCGTGGAAGACGTGGACGCACTGGTGACCTTGCTGATCCAGGCCGAACGCTTCGGCACGAGCATCGCCGCGTCGCTGCGCGTGCAGTCCGACCAGCTGCGCACCAAGCGGCGCCAGCGCGCCGAAGAAACGGCGGCCAGGATCGCCCTCAAGCTGCTGTTCCCGCTGATCTTTTTCATTTTTCCATCGCTGATGGTCGTGCTGATGGGCCCGGCGTTCCTGCAGATTTACCGCGTGCTGCTGCCGGCCATGCGGGGCAGCTGAGGGGTAGCCGAGCGGGCAAAAAAAAGCTGCCGGAGTTTCCTCCGGCAGCTTCTTTACATCAGCCCTTGCCTGGCAATCAGGCGAATGGCGTCAGCAAGGTGATCATCTGGCCAAAGATCTTCGGGCTGGCGGCGATGACGTCACCCTTGTACAGGTAGTCCGATTCGCCGGAAAATTCACCGACGATGCCGCCCGATTCCGTGATCATCAGGGCGCCAGCGGCGATATCCCAAGGCTTCAAGCCTTTTTCGTAGAAGCCGTCCAGGCGGCCGCAAGCGACGTAAGCGAGGTCCAGCGCGGCCGAGCCGGCGCGGCGTACGCCCTGGCTGCGTTCGCCCATGATCGCGTACATCTTCAGGTATTCGTCCAGCGCGCGGGCGCTGCCGGCCACGTAGCCGGTGCCCAGCAGGGCGTTCGAGATGCGGTCGAGCTTGGTGACGCGGATGCGTTTTTCGTTCAGGTAGGCGCCGGCGCCCTTGGTGGCCGTGAACAGGTCGTTGCGGACCGGGTCGTAGATGACGGCTTGCGTGACGACGCCGCGATGCGCGAGGGCGATCGAGATGCAGTATTGCGGGAAACCGTGGATGAAGTTGGTGGTGCCGTCCAGCGGATCGATGATCCACTGATATTCGTTCTCGTCGTGCGAGTTGGCGGAAGCTCCCGATTCCTCAGCCAGGAACGCGTGGTCCGGGTAGGCTTTGGACAGCACCTCGATGATGGCTTGTTCGGCCGCCTGGTCGACGTCGGTGACGAAATCGTTATGTTGTTTTTCCGTGACGACGACGCGGTCGAGGTCAAAAGAGGCGCGATTGATGACGGCGGCGCCGCGGCGGGCGGCTTTGATCGCCGTATTGAGCATTGGGTGCATGTGAGCTTCCGTTAAAAGCACGCGACCGCCCATGGCCGCCTTGCGGCGCCGGTACGATAGAGTGCAAGAATGAATTAAAGAGCGGAGCGGTGCCGAAGTGGTTAAAATCCCGGCCTGGCGTCAGCGTTTTGTGACTCCGTTTCCCGAAATTTCCTGTATCGATACCGCGCAATAGCGCTATTTTAAATGAATCTGCCCGAAATCAACACGTCTCTTTTCAAACGCCTGCGATTTATTCTTGTCGAAACTAGTCGTCCTGGCAACATTGGCGGCGTCGCGCGCGCCATGAAAACGATGGGTTTTTCCGATCTGGTGCTGGTCAATCCCCGCTTTCCCGATGCCTTGACGGATGCGGAAGCGGTGGCCTTCGCCAGCGGCGCGCAGGATATTTTGTCGGGCGCGCGCATCGTCGGCTCGATCGCCGAGGCGCTCGAAGGCTGCAATTACGCGGCCGCCGTGTCGGCCAGGTTGCGCGAATTTTCGCCGCCCGTCACGGCGCCGCGCGCCATCGCGGCCCAGCTGGCGGCCGGCGCAGACTTGCACGCGGCCGTCATCTTCGGCAACGAGCGCTTCGGCTTGCCCAACGAGATCGTCGAGCAGTGCAATGTGCTGATCAACATCCCCGCCAATCCCGAGTATTCGTCGCTGAACCTGTCGCAGGCGGCCCAGGTCGTCGCCTATGAATGCCGCGTGGCGGCGCTCGGCGATGGGCAAATGGCCAGCCCCGTCGGTTTCCATGGCGACGCGGCCAGCCTGGCGCAGGTCGACGGCATGTATGCGCATCTGGAGCAGGCGCTGGTCGCCATCGATTTCCTCGACGCCGACAACCCGAAAAAGCTCATGCCCCGTTTGAAACGCCTGTTTTCGCGCACGGGACTGGAAACGGAAGAAGTCAATATCCTGCGCGGCATCGCGCGCCATATCCTGGCGGTAGCCAAAAAAGGCCCATGATAGAGACCCGGCTGCTGCGCCAGTTCATTGCCGTCGCCGAGGAGCTCAATTTCCGGCGCGCGGCCGAACGGCTGCACATGGCGCAGCCGCCGCTGTCGCAGGCGATATTGCGGCTGGAAGAGGTGCTCGGCTACCCAGTCTTCGAACGCACGAACCGCAAGGTCGCCTTGACGCCGGCCGGCAGCACTTTTTTGGCCACGGCGCGCCAGGTGCTGGCCAGCCTGGAAGAGGGCGTGGCCGCCACGCGCCGCGTGGCGCAAGGCATCGAGGGCCACTTGCGCCTCAGTTTCATCCACATCACGCCCTACGCCCACGTGCTGGCCGCCTTGCGCGCATTCCGCGCCGCCTCGCCCTCCGTGCAATTCACCTTGCGCGAAGCGTCGACGCAGCAGCAGGTCGAGTGGCTGGAGCGGGGCGACATCGATATCGCGCTGCTGCGCGCACCGGGCCGCAGCACGCCGGGCTTGCGCTTCGAGCGCCTGTCCGGCGAAGACATCGTGATTGCGCTGCCATCGGACCACCGCTGCGCGGGTCAGGCGATGGTGGACTTGGCGGACCTGGCCGGTGACGATTTCGTCGCCTCGCCGCGCGAGCTGGGCCAGGGCTTCCACGACCAGCTGGCCAGCCTGTGCCTGCACGCGGGTTTCGTGCCGCGCGTGGTGCAGCAGGCGCGCCGGCTGCAAACGGTGCTGGGATTGGTGGCGGCCGGCTTTGGCGTGGCCCTGCTGCCGGCCAGCCTGGCGACGTCCAAGCCTGCCGGCGTCATCATGCTGCCGTTGGCAAGCAGCGCGCCCGAAGCGCTGCGCCAGCTCGACCTGTACATGGCGTGGGACCCGCAGCGCACGTCGCCCGTGCGCGAGCGGCTGCTGGCGCAGCTGCGGCTGTCTGCCTCGCATTGAGACTTGTAGAGTCTCATTTCAAGATAAATAAGATATTTTACAGATGGTGGCCCAGGGGGCAGCATGGCGTTTTGATTGTCGGGAATTGCCATGTCCATCGTTTCATCGCGCAGCCGCGGGCTGCCACTCTCCATTTATCTGCTGTCGTTGTGCAGCTTCGCCTTTGGTTTATCTGAATTCATCGCCGCCGGCCTGTTGACCCCCATGGCGCGCGACTTGCACGCCAGCGTGGCGGCGGCCGGCGGCGCCATTGCCGCGTATGCGCTGGGGGCGGCCATCGGCGCGCCCATCCTGACGGCCATGCTGGCGCGCTGGCCCACGCGCCAGGTGCTGGTGGCCACCATGCTCGTGCTGGCGGTTGGCAGCATGGCCATGGCGGCCGCGCCGGCGCTGAGCGCGCTGCTCGGTGTGCGCTTTGCCGTGGGACTTGCGCATGGCGTGTTCATGGCCATCGCCTCGCATGCGGCCACCAGCCTGGTCGACCCGTCCCGCGCGGGAAGGGCGCTATCCATCGTCTGGCTGGGACTGACCCTGGCGCTGGCGGGCGGTGTGCCGCTGGGGACGTGGCTGGGCGCCGTCTCGTCGTGGCGCTGGGTATTTGCGGCCATCGGCGTGCTGGCCCTGTGCGGCGGCGCCGGCTTGCGCTTCGCCATGCCGGCCGCGCGCCAGCAGCTTGCCGCCGTATCGGCGCTGGCCAGCCTGCGCGCCATCTTGCAGCCGCCCCTGTTGCTGGCGGCCGGCGTGGCGGCGCTGGTCAGCGTGGCCACCTTCAGTTTTTTCACGTATGTCTCGCCATTCCTGCTGCAGCTGGGCGGGCTCGATGCGGGCTGGCTGGGCGCCGCCATGCTGTGCTTTGGCGCGTGCGTCATCGGCGGCAACCTGCTGGGCGGCTGGTGCGCCGATAGGCCCCACGCGCTGCGCGCCACCGTGCTGGCCCTGGCCGCGCTGGCGCTCAACCTGCTGGCGTTTTATGTGCTGCGCGCCCAGCCCGTGGCCATGCTGGCCCTGTGCGGCACTTTGGGCTTGCTGTTCTTCGCCCTCGTGACCTTGTCCACCGTGCGGCAGCTAGCCCTGGCGCAGCAGTATTGCCCGGGCAGCGACGCCGTGGCGGCGGGCTTGAATATCGCCGCCTTCAATGCGGGCACGGCGGCCGGTGGCGCGCTGGGCGGCGCGCTGATCGTCGCCTTTGGCTTGCCCAGCATCGCCATCGGCGGCGCGCTGGCGGCGCTGCTGGCCATGCTGCTGCTATGGTTCCCGTCGCGCAAACTAGACGGGTCGCTCTAGTTTTTGCGCACGGATCGCCGCCCCCTTTGGCGTACACTGGCCTGCAAAAGGCCGTACAAAACAAGGGAGACATGGGGATGCGACGCAGATCGTTTCTGAAACTGGGCGTGCTCGGCGCCGGTGTGCTGGCCGCCGGCGGCGCCGCCTACCGGCTCGTGCGCGGACCGGCGCCACCTGGCCGCTTCGTCCTCGACGGCGAGGCGCGCGCGGCGCTGGCGGCCATCGTGCCGGCGATGCTGGGCAGCGCACTGACTCGGGACGCGACCGCGCGGGCCACGGCGCTTGATGGCGCCATCGCCGGCGTGGACACGGCCATCCGCGGCTTGCCGCTGGCGGCGCAGCAGGAAGTGCAGGATCTGTTTGGCTTGCTGGCGCTGGCGCCCGCGCGGCGCTTCGTCGCCGGCGTGCATGGCGGCTGGCTTGACGCTGACCCGGCACAGGTGGCCGCCTTTCTGCAGTCGTGGCGCACGCACCGCCTGGCGACACTGCAGACGGCCTATCTGGCCCTGCACGACCTGATCCTCGGCGCCTGGTATGCCGATGCCGCCCACTGGGCCGCCATCGGCTATCCGGGACCGCTGCCCGAACTGAGCGCATAAGGCATCCATGAGCACATCCCCCATTCTTGATCCCATCGCCATCGGCGTGGCCAGCGGCTGGAACGTCACCGACGCCAGCACATTGAGCGCCGACCGCACCCTGGAAGCGGACGTCGTCGTCATCGGCAGCGGCGCCGGCGGCGGCGTGACGGCGGAAATCCTCGCGCTGGCCGGTTTGAAGGTCTTGATCGTCGAGGAGGGCGGCTTGAAGTCCTCGCAAGACTTCAAGATGCGCGAAGCGGACGCTTATCCCGCGCTGTACCAGGAATCGGCCGCGCGCAAGACGCGCGACAAGGCGATCAATATCCTGCAGGGACGCACGGTCGGAGGTTCGACCACCGTCAACTGGACGTCGAGCTTTCGCACGCCGCCCGGCACCCTCGAATACTGGCGCAAGCACTTTGGCTTGTCCGGCTATGGCGTCGATGCCATGGCGCCGTGGTTCGCCATGATGGAAAAGCGCCTGCACGTGAGCGACTGGGCCGCGCCGCCCAATGAAAACAACGACTTGTTGCGCCGTGGCGCCACGGTGCTGGGCATCCCCACGGCCGCCATCCGGCGCAACGTGAACGGCTGCTGGAACCTCGGCTACTGCGGCATGGGCTGCCCGACCAACGCCAAGCAGTCGATGCTGGTGACGACGATCCCGTCGGCGCTGGCGCTGGGCGCGGGCCTGCTCGTGCATGCGCGCGCCGAGCGTTTCACTTTCAAGGGCGAGCGCATCGACAGCCTGCAGGTGACGGCGCTGGACGCCGCCGGGCAGGCGCCCACGGGCGTGCGCCTGACGCTGCGCGCCAAACACTTCGTGCTGGCCGGCGGCGCCATCAACTCGCCGGCGCTGCTGCTGCGTTCGCAGGCGCCCGATCCGCACGGCTTGCTGGGCCGGCGCACCTTCTTGCATCCGACCGTGGTCTCGGCGGGCCTGTTCCAGCAAAGGGTCGACGCCTATGCGGGCGCGCCGCAGACGATTTATTCCGACCATTTCCTGCACGTGGCGCCCATCGATGGTCCCATCGGCTACAAGCTCGAAGCGCCGCCCTTGCACCCGCTGCTGATGGCCACCACCATGGGCGGTTTCGGTGACGAGCATGCGCGCACCATGCGCGAATTTCCCCATGCGCACGCCTTGCTGGCGCTGCTGCGCGACGGCTTTCACCATGATGCGGCGGGCGGCAGCGTCTCGATCGACAGTTTCGGTGCGCCCGTGCTCGACTATCCGCTCACGCCTTTTCTCTGGGATGGCGTGCGGCGCGCGTTGCTGTCGATGGCGGAAATCCAGTTCGCGGCCGGCGCCAGGAGCGTCTATCCCGTGCATGAAATGGCCAGCCACTACACGAGCTGGGCGCGGGCGAAGCAGGCCATCGGCGCATTGCCGATGAAGGCGCTGCTGGCGCGCGTGGTGTCGGCCCACGTGATGGGTGGCTGCGCCATGTCGGACGATGCGCGCTTGGGCGTGACGGGGGCCGATGGCCGCTATCACGGCGTACGCAACCTGTCCGTGCACGACGGCTCGCTGTTCCCCACCTCGATCGGCGCCAATCCACAACTGACGATCTACGCGCTGACAGCGCGCCTGACCAGCGGCCTGGCGCAAGCGCTGACGGGCAAGCCGGCGCCCGTTCCCATGCCTGCCGCCGCAACAGGCGCCGCATGATCGCGCGCATCCTCAAGTGGCTGATGCTGCTGCAAGTGCTGGCCGTGCTGGGCTTGGCGTACCTGGCCATGCAGGCGTGGGGCGTCGCTTCGCCGATGCTGGCCGTGCTGCTGGCGCTGGGCATGCTGCTGGCCGTGCGCGCGCTGATCGTCGTGCGCAATTTTCGGGAGAGCCGGCGCCTGGGCAGTTCCGTGCCGCCTGAATACCAGCTGGGCGCCATGGGTACGATGCGCCTGTTTTTCGGCGAATTGCGTGCCACCCTGTGGACGTCGTCATGGGGCATGCTGCGTCCGCGCCTGCATGCGGCCGACACCATCGCCGGCCAAGGGCTGCCCGTGCTGCTGGTGCACGGCTATGTGTGCAACCGCGGCTACTGGACAAAGCTGAGCCGGCAACTGGCGCGGGCCGGCATCGTGCACGACGGCGTCGACCTGGAACCGATCGGCGCCGACATCGAGGCGTTCGTGCCGCAGGTGGAACTGGCCATCGCCGAGCTGTGCGCCCGCACGGGCAGCGACCGCGTGATTCTCGTCGCCCACAGCATGGGCGGCCTGGTGGCGCGCGCCTGGCTGCGCCATTACGGCGCGGCCCGCGTGGCCCGCATCATCACGATCGGCACGCCGCACCACGGCACGGCGCTGGCCAACCTGGCGGCGGGCGCGAATGCGCGCCAGATGAGCCGCGTCGATGGCACGCCCAGCGGCTGGCTGGCGCAGCTGGCCGCCAGCGAGACGCCGGAGACGCGTGCCCTGATCACGTCGATCTATTCGCATCATGACAATATCGTCGCGCCGCAAGCGTCCGCGCAGCTGCCGGGCGCGCGCAATATCGCTTTCGGCGGCATCGGCCACGTGGCGCTGGCCAGCGATGCGCGCGTGCTGCGCCAGCTGCTGGCAGAAATCACTATCAAGAGCGAAGTCGCCCAGCCTCCCTCCGCTCCCCATTTCGCCTGAGTCCTGTTGTGTTTTGTCTGCATGGCAAGACTGTCTCTTTTGTCTCTGCTGTTGCCCATGTTTAACAACGCACGAGGCAGAAAATGCTGTTTTCCACTGGCGTACTGTATTAAGCTAACGTCAGAAGATAGCTGAAGGAAATTTGTTCATGAGGCCGCTTGAGCCGTTCTGCAGACGTACGTCGGCCAGAAATTTCTCTGAATCTATGGCAAGATGTTATACGATTGTTATGTAGCCCGCGCATGCGGAAAAATGAGTCCATGCCGTTTTTATTGGGGGCGCTAATTGTCCGCACGTATCCTGATTATCGAAGATAACGCCACCAATATGGAATTGATGGTGTACTTGCTGCGTGCCTTCGGGTACACGCCGCTGGCCGCCTATGACGGCGAAGAGGGCGTGCGCATGGCGCGCAGCGAGTTGCCGGACTTGATCATTTGCGACGTGCACTTGCCCAAGCTCGATGGCTATGGCGTGGTGGCGGAGCTGAAGAAAGACCCGCAGCTGCGCAAGATCCCGGCGCTGGCCGTGACGGCGCTGGCCATGGTGGGCGACCGCGAGCGCCTGCTCGAAGCGGGCTTCAATGGCTACATCGGCAAGCCAATCGAACCCGACCTGTTCGTCGCGGAGCTGGAGTCTTTTTTACCCGGGGCGCCGTCGACGCCAGTTAAAAACGACATAGCCACCATCCTGATCGTCGATGATCATGTGCTGAACCGCGAGTTCCTGACCGCACTGCTGGGCTACGGCGGCCACCGCCTGCTGGAGGCGGCCAACGGCGCCGACGCGCTGGAAATACTGCGCACCGAGCGGCCCAACCTGATCATCTCCGACATCCTCATGCCGAACATGGACGGCTACGAATTCGTCACGCGCGTGCATGCCGATCCCGCGCTGGCCGACGTACCCATCATCTTTTATACGGCCACCTACCGCGAGCAGGAAGCGATCCTGCTGGCGCAGGCGTGCGGCGTGCGCTGGGTCTTGCCCAAGCCGTCCGATCCCGAAGTCATCGTGCGCACCGTCAACGAGGCGCTGGGACTGATGCCGGCGGCGCCCCAGGTGCCGGCGCCGCCGGGTGTGGGCGGCGGTGCGGCGCTTCCCGCCACGGGCCAGCTGGCCGGCATCGAGCACCAGGTCAGCGGCTACCTCGACGAACTCGAATCGAGCAGCCAGCAGATTTCTCAGTTGGCCAGCCAGCGCGAGGGCCAAGCCGCGCTCCCCGAAGACCTGGGCATCATGACGGAGCGCTTGTCGCGCTCGCTGTCGAGCCTGCAGGCGGTGAGCCTGCGCCTGACGGCCCTGATCGAACTGGGCATCGAGCTGGGCGCCGAACGCGATCCGCGCGCCCTGATCGAGGCGGGCTGCAAGGTGGCGCAGAATATCTGCGTCTCCAAGTACGCCTGCATTGGCGTGCTGGAAGAGGGCGCCGAAAAGCTCAGCTATTTTTCCTCGTGCGGCACCGAGAAAAACCTCGACCGCATCGCCAGCACGCCGCGCACGGGCATTTTGAACCGCTTGCTGGAACAGCGCCAGCCATACCGGGTCAATGGCTTGAAGGGAGATCCCGGCGCGCTGGGCCTGCCCGACACGCACCCGCCCGTCCACTCCTTCCTCGGCGTGGCCATCGCCTCGCGCGAGCGCAGCCACGGCTGGCTGTACCTGGTCGACAAGCTGGGGGCGAATGAATTTTCCGAAGTCGACGAACGGGTCGCCGCCACGGTAGCGGCGCAGATCGCCGTCGCTTACGACAACCTGCTGCTGTACGACGAGATCAAACGCCACCACGAGCAGCTGACCCTGGACATGGCGGCGCGCATCCGCCTCGATGAAGACTTGCGCCGCTTCCGCCTGGCGATGGACGCCACGGCCGACGCTATTTTCCTCGTCGACCGCGCCGGCATGTGCTTCGTCGACGTCAACCAGACGGCTTGCCGCATGCTCGGTTTCGAGCGCGAGGATTTCCTGCGCGTGGGCCCGGGCCGCGCGCACGAGGGCGAATCCCAGCTGGAAGAACTGTACAACAAGCTGCTGGCCGGCGACCAGGGCGGCCCGATGACGGAATTGCAGCTGCAGCGCAAGGATGGTTCGCCGCTGTCGGTGGAAGTGCAGCGGCGCACCCTGCGCTCGGGGCAGAGCTGGATCCTGGTGGCCGTGGCGCGCGACATCACGGAGCGCAAGGACGCCGAACAGCGCCTGATGAAGCTGGCCCATTTCGACACCTTGACGGGTTTGCCGAACCGCAGCCAGTTCTACGCCTCGCTGACCCATTCGCTGGCCCAGGCGGCCGAGCATCAGTGGGCCGTGGCCGTGCTGTTCATGGATGTCGACCGCTTCAAGAATATCAACGATACCCTGGGCCACACCATCGGCGACGACCTGCTGCGCCAGTTTTCCAGCCGCCTCGTCGATTGCCTGCGCGTGCGCGACACCATCGGCCGCTTTGGCGGCGATGAATTTGCCACCATCCTGCTGCTGCCCGAAGGCGCCCAGCATGCCGTCGGCGTGGTCGATAAGATCCGCGAGGCGATGCGCAAGCCCTTCGACTTGCAGGGCCACGAGGTGACGGTGACGGTCAGCATCGGCATTTCCGTGTTCCCCGAGGATGCGGCCGATGCGGACACCCTGATTCAATATGCCGACACGGCCATGTACCGCGCCAAGGAGGCGGGCCGCGATGCCTTCCGCTTCTTCACGGCGGAAATGAACGCGCAATCGATGGCGCGGCTGGACATGGAAAATGCCCTGCGGCGTGCCATCGACAACGAGGAATTCGTGCTGTTCTTCCAGCCCAAGGTGAATATCATCTCGGGGCGCATCAGTGGCGCCGAGGCGCTGATACGCTGGCGCCGTCCCGGCCACGGCATGGTTTCGCCGGCCCTGTTCATCCCCCTGCTGGAAGAAACGGGTCTCATCGTGCGCGTCGGTAACTGGGTGCTCGACGAGGCCTGCAAGAAGATCAGCGAGTGGGGCGCCAGCAGCATCGGCCCCGTGCACCTGTCGGTGAACGTGTCGGGCATCCAGTTTTTCGTCGGCGGCCTGGAAGAAGAGGTGCTCAAGGCGATCCGCAAGCACGATATCGCGCCCGACCTGCTGGAGCTGGAGCTGACGGAAAGCTCGCTGATGTCGAATGCCGAGGAAACCATCGCCGTGCTGCGCAACCTGAAGGCGCTGGGCATCCAGATTTCCATCGACGATTTCGGCACCGGCTATTCCAGCCTGGCCTATCTGAAGCGCTTCCCCATCGACAAGCTGAAGATCGACATCGCCTTCGTGCGCGAAGTGACGAGCAATCCGGACGATGCGGCCATCGTGCTGGCCATCATCAGCATGGCCCACAGCATGAAGCTGGAGGTGATCGCCGAAGGCGTGGAAAACGATGCGCAGCTGGCCTACCTGCGGCGCCATGGCTGCGATGAGATGCAGGGCTATTATTTCAGCCGCCCCGTGCCGCAGGAAGAATTCGAGCAGATGCTGATGGGCGGCAAGCTGCTGCAGGCGCCGCAGGATGCGGGCAGCGAAGAGCAGCAAACCCTGCTGATCGTCGACGACGATGTCTTCATGCTCGACGTGCTCAGCGACTTCCTGGCGCAGGACGGCTACCGCATCCTGACGGCGCAGACGGCCGCCGAGGGCTTCGACATCCTGGCGCGCCACAAGGTGCAGGTGATCCTGTGCGACCAGTGCATGCCGCTCATGAGCGGCACCGAATTCATGGAGCGGGTCAAGCACCTGTGTCCCGACACCTTCCGCATCATGCTGTCGGCCTTTGCCGACCTGACGCCCATCATGGCGGCCATCAACCGCGGCGCCGTCGACCGCTTCTATACCAAGCCATGGAAAGGCGCCGTGCTGCGCGAGAATATCCGCGAAGGCTTCCGCCTGCACAAGCTGCTGCATGGCCAGGTGAAAGCGGCGGCCTGAGGATTTTCCGCAGCGGGTAATTGGCCGCCGCGTGCGCTGGCGCACCTTGCGCCGCAGCTTTCCACCGAATTAGACTCCCGTCTCTAGTTTTGCTCTCTAGAATAAAACGCATCCATGAAGTGGCATGGCCTTTCACATGACGGGAGCTGGCGATGGCGAAGAAATTGAAGGCGCTGACGGAAGACACGGAATTGGCGAGCGCCGTGCGCTCGTCGGCGCAGCAGATCTGGCAAGCGGGCCTCGGCGCTTTTGCCAAGGCGCAGGAAGAGGGCGGACGCGTGTTTTCCAGGCTGGTGAAGGAAGGCACGGAATTCCAGAAACGGGCCGAAGACAAGGTGGCCGACGTCAGCGGCAGCGTCGGCAAACTGGCCGATGGCGTTGGCAAGCAGGCCAGCGGCTCCTGGGACAAGCTTGAGCAAGTGTTCGAAGAGCGCGTGGCGCGCGCGCTGGCCACCATCGGCGTGCCCACGCAGCAGGACATCGCCGCGCTGCATGCGCAGATCGATGCCTTGAGCCGGCAAGTGGCGGCGCTGTCGGCCAAGCCCATGCCGGCGCCCAAGCCGAAGGTGGCGGCCAAGCCTGCCGTGAAGGCGGCGCCGAAAGCCGCATCGAAAGCCGTACCAAAAACTGCACTGAAAGCGCCTGCCTCCAAGGCGCCGGTCAAGCCCGCGAGCAAAGCGGTGAGCAAACCCGCCGCGAGGCCGGCGGCGAAGAAAAAAGCGCCGGCCGCCTGAGCTGGCGCCGCATTCCTCCAGCCTGCTCGCGCAGGCTTTTTTTTGCCTGCGGTTTTCGCCGGCGCCAGCGGGCGCAGTGTTTCATTACGACTATCTTAGGTGGTATGCTTGAGGCAGAACACAGAGAGATTGCCCGCCATGCTACAAAAAGCACCACGCCGTACCCGCGAACGCATCCTGGAGTTGTCGCTGCGCCTGTTCAATGAGTTTGGTGAGCCGAATATCACGACGACCGTGATTGCGGAAGAGATGAACATTTCGCCGGGAAACCTGTATTACCACTTCCGTAACAAGGACGACATCGTCAACTCGATCTTCGTCCAGTTCGAGGCGGAAATCGAACGCATCCTGACCGTGCCCGACGGGCGCCGTTCGAATATCGAGGACGTCTGGCTGTACCTGCACCTGATGTTCGAACTGATCTGGCGCTACCGCTTTTTCTATCGCGACCTCAACGATTTGCTGTCGCGCAACCGCAAGCTGGAACTGCACTTCAAACTGATCCTGGCGCACAAGATCAAGGTGGCCACCCAGCTGTGCGAAGACTTGCGCAGCGAACAGTCGCTCGAAGCGTCGGACATGGAAGTTGCTGCCATGGCGACGAATATGGTGGTCGTCGCCACCTACTGGCTGTCGTACGAGTACGTGCGTAACCCGCGCAAGTACAGCGAGCAGCAATCGATGTCCGATGCGCTGGCGCGCGGCTGCTACCAGGTGCTATCGCTGATCGGGCCGTATCTGCGCAATGAAACGCATTTGCTGTTTCGCAAACTGTCGGAAGAGTATGTGACCAAACTCAAGAACGACTGACGCTGCTGCTGGCGCCACGTCGTCAATTACAGGAGAGAGAGATGGCTTGGAAACAATTCCCCTATCCGGACGAAGCATATGTCTACACGCCGCAAACCCTGGAAGCGGCCTGGCCGCGCCTGCATGCGGGCGATGTGGAACCGTTTCCCACGCACCCTGCGCTGCTGCAAGCCTGGCTGGCTTTCCACGCGGGCGACTTCGAGCGCGCCGTGAAGCTGGGCCTGGCCGTCGGCGTGCCCGGCTATGCGGTGGCGCACAAGGCCACCTGCATCTATGCCACGCACCTGGAAGGAAACGATAGCCAGAAACTCGACATGTACGAGGAAGTGGCCGAGCGCTGCGAGCGCCAGCAGAGCGAGCAGCCGGACAATCCGGCCGGCTACTACTGGCATGCCTACAGCCTGGGCCGCTACGCACTGGGCACGTCCGTCGTCAAGGCACTGGCGCAAGGCATGGGTGCGCGCGTGCGCAACAGCCTGGACCGCACGATGACGGTAGCGCCCATGCATGCGGAAGCGCATATCGCGTTTGGGATTTATCATACGGAAATTATCGACAAGGTCGGCGCCATGATAGGCAGCCTGACCTACGGCGCCAACAAGGAAGATGGCTACCAGCACTTCAAGACGGCGCTGGCCCTGACGCCGTATTCGGCGCTGGCGCACAGCGAATATGCGCGCGCGTTGAACATGCTCGACGGAAAGAAAAAGCTGGCGGAAGCGCTGGCCCTGTATGAAAAGGCGGCCGAGTGCGTGGCGCTGGACGCCAAGGAACGCCTCGAAGTCGAGGCGGCCATCGATGAATTGAAAGGGTAGGGATTACTGTGATCAAGGCTTTATGTGTGTACTGTGGCGCCAACGCGGGCGTCTCGCCGGACTATGCCGTGGCGGCGCGCGAACTGGCGCGCGTGCTGGTGGCGGAAAATATTTCGCTCGTGTATGGCGGCGGCAAGGTGGGCCTGATGGGCGTGATCGCCGATGAAGTGCTGCGCCTGGGCGGCGAGGTAACGGGCGTGATTCCCACCCAGCTGGTCGAGCGCGAAGTGGGCCACATGGGCTTGACGCGCCAGTTCATCGTGAAGGACATGCATGAGCGCAAGGCGATGATGGCCAGCCTGTCCGACGCCTTCATCGCCATGCCCGGCGGCTATGGCACCCTGGAAGAACTGTTCGAGATGCTGACGTGGGCCCAGCTGGGCTTGCACGCCAAGCCGATCGGCCTGCTCAATGTTGACCGTTTCTATGATGGCTTGATCGCTTTCGTGCAAAACGGCAAGGAACAGGGTTTCATCCGCCCGCAGCACGCGGCCTTCCTCAATGCCGACGCCGACCCTGCTGCGCTGGTGCAGCGCCTGAAGGAGTGCGCGCCGTAAGACCATGTTTGCCTGGCCGTGCGGGCGCCGCGGATCAACTATTTTTCCTGTCGCCGGAAAGAGCCATGCGGTGCGCACTGCATGGCTTTTTTATTTCTGCACGGGAAAATTGATCGGGCTGAATGACTTAATTAATAAAAATATGGCTATAAAATTGCTCTGGAGGCATGTTTTTTTGAAAATGAAGATGATTTTTAATCATGGCTGTGGTCTACTGTCAGGGTTCAAAAGTTAGGAATATCGGACACCGACGAGCGTTGTACAGACTCCCAAAAAAAGGTGCCGAACCGTTTCAAGTTGCCACAACCACGCTACTTCTTCATCTCGAAAGGATGCTATTTTGAAACCTATGACCCTCTTGCGAGCGACCGCTGTCGCCGCCGTTCTCGCTGCCGCCAGCGGTGCCCATGCACAAACCACCACCATCGGCTTCGATTCGCTGGAACAACCGGGCTACTTCGGTTCCGTGTTCAATTCCTACTCCGAAGGCGGCTACAACTTCGACAGCAGCTTCCTCGGCCTGCTGAGCTCGGCGCATCAGGATAGCTTCGCCTATGCCGGCTCGGCCGGTCTCGGCGCGACCCCACTGTCGACGACCACCCTGAGCCGTGCCGATGGCGCCGCTTTCTCGCTGAGCTCGATCAGCCTGGCCGACTTCGTAAGCTTGCCCGGTTCCTTTGACGTGACGTTCGTCGGCCACCAGGTGGGCGGCGGCACGGTGAGCCAGACCTTCACCCTCGGTGGCGGCCACACCTTTGCCGATTACACGTTTACAGGTTTCAGCAATCTGCTGTCCGCAACGTGGAAGGAAGGCGCTCTGCACACCTTCCAGGTCGACAATATCGCCGCCACTGTCAGCGCCGTGCCGGAACCGGCCACCTACGGCATGCTGCTGGGCGGTCTGGGCCTGCTGGGCTTCATGCTTCGCCGCAAGAACGCCGCCTGAGCTTGAACATGGTGCCGGTCATGCCGGCGCATCAGTAAAAATGCCGCCCAGTTGTATGCCGGGCGGCATTTTTACGTGGATGTCATGACCAGGACTTCATGACCACAGGCGCTGGCCTGACAGGTCGAGCTGTGTCAGGTACAGGCGCACGTCGAATTCGTACTGGTGGTACTGCGGTTCCATATACGTGCACAGCTTGTAGAACGCCTTGTCGTGCTGCTTTTCCTTGACGTGCGCCAGTTCGTGCACGGCGATCATGCGCAGGAATTCCAGCGGCACTTCCTTGAACATGGTGGCCACGCGGATTTCATGCTTGGCCTTGAGCTTGCCGCCCTGCACGCGCGAGATCGAGGTATGCAAGCCCAGCGCATGCTGGATCACATGGATCTTGCTGTCGAACGCCACTTTGTTGATGGGCTCGGCATTGCGCAGGAATTCATTCTTCAAATCCTGCACGTACTGGTATAAAGCCTTGTCGTTGCGCACATCGTGCGCGTTCGGATAGCGTTTCAACAGGACGTCGCCCAGCTTGTCTTGTGCGATCAGTTGCTGCACTTGCGCTTGCGTTTGCTCGGAATAGGCGCTCAGGTATTTCAGGGATGGCTGCATGCGGGGAAGGGCGGGGCGTGGCGCGGAGGTGTCGGTAAGGCGAGAATGTACCATACCGCCGTGCCACGCGCTGCGCCAGCCCTTGCACGGGGCCGCCAAAGCCGCCCCGTGCCTTCCTGCGTCAAGCCGCGCGCTGCCGGGCCAAGCCGCTCAGCCCGGCCATTCGCGCCAGTCCCGGTCAGCCCTTGTCGTCTTCGTCCTTGCCACCTTGCCGGCCAGTGCTGCCGCCGCGCGCCGCCGTGCTGCGGCTTTCATTGGCGCGCTGGGCCGATTGCCGGCTTTCGCCGCCTTTGCGGCCGATTTCCGCCATGTGTTCGCGGTTGCGGCTGACGGCTTCGCCGCCTTTCTGCCCGGCCCGGCGTGCTTCTTCCGAATCGAATTCATGCGCCGTGCCCTTTTGATGGGCTGCCTGGCCGCCCTTGCTGGCAATTTCGCGTTGCTGCTCCTCATTCATGGCGGCGAAACCGCGTTTGCTCGTGCCTTTGGCGCTGCCCGATTCGCTGGTTTTCTGGCTGCTGCCAGCGCCTTTGCCCTGTTCATTACCTTGATTGCTAGCCATGTCGCTCTCCTTGCTGTCGAGTGGGGTCAAGTGGTCAATGCAGACGCTCAATGCGCCTGCTCGGATTGCCTGCTGGTATCGCGGCTGCTGCCCGAACCGTTGCGGTGGCCCGTGGCATGCATCTTTTCAATCATTTCACGCTGGCGCTGCGTGGCTTTTTCCGTTTCTTCCGCCGTTTTTCGCACCAATTCGTCAGCGAAGGCCACGGCCGTGCGGCCCGCTTCGGGCAGGTGATTTTCTGCCGTGCGGTTCATCTCGACATTGGCGTTGGCGACGAGATTGCCGAGTTGCTGCTGGTACTGGCGCAGCTTGTTGCCGCTTGGCTGCAACTGGCCGGCGGCCATCGACATGAACTCGCCCGTGTCGCGCGCACACAGCAGTTGCTGGCTGGCGCTGCTCCATTCTTGCAGCAGGTCTTGCGCCAGCCGCAGATGCAGCTCGCTCAATTGCTGCACCGTATCGAACATCTTGCGCGATAGTTCCGTGGCGAAATTGCACTGGGCCTCGAGATGGGACTTCAGGGCGGGGCTGAGACTGGGGGAAATACTGTTTGGGAACATGTTCTACCTCAATGAAAAACTGATCCGGGAAACACCCGGTGCACCGGGTGCGACGTATGGTGAAACAAGCAAAGAGATAGACGCCCAATGGCGTGCCAGGTTCCACGCCTGATGCCGGTTTGACGCGAGAATGGGGCCCGTCAGGTGAGAAAAAGAGATGACTTTGTGTCAGATCAAATGAACGTCAATTGGCTTGCCGCCGCCAGCAGCCATGCCGCTTGTGTGGAAAATGCATGTTTACAGGCCCGGCCGTGCGACAATAGCCGGCTCGCGGCAGCGCAGCCGATGGCCGGCGCGCGTGGCTGAGCCGAGCATCGCCTTACTTTTTACCTGATTCCGCGACCATGACGCATCCCGAATACATCCTGACCCTGTCCTGCCTGGACCAGCGCGGCATCGTGCACCGCGTCTCCGGCTTCCTGGCCGAACACGGCTGCAACATCCTCGATTCCGCCCAATTCGGCGACCAGGAATCCCAGCTGTTCTTCATGCGCGTGCATTTCGCGCTGGAAGACGGCGCCGTCAGCGACGCCCAGTTGCGCAGCGACTTCGCCGACTTGTCGCAAGCCATGCAGCTGAACGGCGCCTTCCATGGCCAATTGCACGATGCGCGCGTCAAGCCGCGCGTCATGCTGATGGTGTCGAAGATCGGCCACTGCCTGAACGATTTGCTGTTCCGCTACAAGAGCGGCTTGCTGAACGTGGAAATTCCCGCCATCGTGTCGAACCACATGGAGTTCTACCAGCTGGCGGCCAGCTACAACATCCCGTTCCACCACCTGCCGCTGGCCACCGGCGCGCCGGAAGCGGCCAAGCTGGCCCAGGAAGCGAAGATCATCGACCTGATGGACACGCACAAGATCGACCTGGTGGTGCTGGCGCGCTACATGCAAATCCTGTCGCCAGGCCTGTGCCAGGCGCTCGATGGCCGCGCCATCAATATCCATCACTCCTTCCTGCCCAGCTTCAAGGGCGCCAAGCCGTATGCGCAGGCGCATCACCGCGGCGTCAAGCTGATCGGCGCGACGGCCCATTTCGTCACGGGCGACCTCGACGAAGGCCCGATCATCGAGCAGGACGTCGAGCGCGTCGACCATGCGATGGATGCGGAAACCCTGACGGCCATCGGCCGCGACGTCGAGTGCGTGGTGCTGGCGCGCGCCGTGAAATGGTTCGTCGAGCACCGCATCCTGAAAAATGGCGACAAGACGGTGGTTTTCCGCTGATACCGACTTCACTATTCACTTTACCGAGACAGAAACACGATGGCCCTCAAAGCAACAATTTTCAAAGCCGATCTGCAGATCGCCGACATGGACCGCAATTACTACCAGGATCACGCGCTGACCCTGGCGCGCCACCCGTCCGAAACGGACGAGCGCATGATGGTGCGCCTGCTGGCGTTCGCCATCCATGCCGACGAGGCGCTGACGTTCACCAAGGGCCTGTTCGACACGGAAGAGCCCGACCTGTGGCAGAAAGACTTGACGGGCGCCATCCAGCTGTGGATCGAAGTGGGCCAGCCAGACGAAAAGCGCATCCTCAAGGCGTGCGGCCGTTCGGAACAGGTCATCGTCTACAGCTATGGCGCAACCAGCCACATCTGGTGGAAGCAGATTGCCAACAAGCTGGAGCGGGCGAAGAACCTGACCGTGATCAACCTGCCATCCGAGGCGGCGCAGGACATGAGCAAGCTGGCGCAGCGCACGATGCAGCTGCAATGCACGATCCAGGATGGCCAGATCTGGCTGACGGACAGCGTCAACACGGTCCTGATCGACCGCGAACCGGTCAAGCCGGCCCGCTGATTTGACTGTTGGAAATGCAAAAAGCCCGGAGCGTTCCGGGCTTTTTTTCCTTGTGAATGATTAGTTCGGTGCCGCGCCGAGGCGGCGGATGCTGCTCGAACGCTGCATGCTGCGGCTGATGCGCGGGTCGCCGTAGTAGCTCACTTCGCCAGAACCGCCGATGCTGATGGCCAAGTCTTGCTTGGCCCACACGGTGGCTTCGCCCGAGCCGCCGATGCTCACCTGCACCTCGCGCGCGGCCAGGCGGCCCGCCTCGATATTGCCGGAGCCGCCGATCGATGCCGTCAGCTGCTCCGTCTTGCCGCTGGCCTTGAAGCTGCCGCTGCCGCCGATGGCGATGGACACCTGGCGGCTGTCAAGGTCGCGCGCGTGGATGGAACCGGAACCGCCCACGTCGAAGCGCAGGTTCTCGGCGCGCAAGCCCGTTGCCGTGATGTTGCCCGAGCCGCCCACGCTGACGCGCTCCACCTGGCGCGCCTGGATGACGATGGTCAGGCTGCTCTGGCGGAAGTTGGCGTTGCGCTTGGCGGGGCGGATGCGCAGGGTGCCGTTTTCCACGGCCGTGTCGATCAGCGGCAGGATATTGTCGTCCGCTTCGATGGTGACGCTGTCCGTGTTGCCGATGCGCAGTTCGACCGTGCCCGGCACGTTCAGCGCCACGGCATGGAAGCTGCCCACGTCGCGCGTCTGCTTTTGCAGCTTGCCGCTGCCCTGGATGCTGTTGCCGGAAATCCAGTCGAGCGGCGACGCCAGCGCCGGCGCGGCCGGAATGGCCAGCGCGCAGGCGGCCAGCAGCAGGGCGGTCGCGACGCTGGCATGGCGACGGTGGAAAAGTATCGGTGTCATTCTTGCTCCCTGTTGGAATTGGTATGAGAGCATGGTATGCCAGCCGGCCGCGTCTGCGTACCGTCCTGCGACAGACTGCGCCAGCAGCGGCATGGAATGCAGGAGGCTGCGACAGGATGGCATGAGGTATCATGTCGGTGGGACATACGACGAGCGGCACGTGCCGCTCACACTACTGGAATTACATGCTGATCATCACCATCAAACAGGGCAAGGAAAAGAGCTTGCTGGGCCAATCGTGGATTTACGCATCCGCGATTGAAAAAGTCGAAGGCAAGCCGCAGGAAAAAATGAAGCCCGGCTCGACGGCCATCGTGCAAAGCTCCTCGAAGCAGTTCATCGCCCGCGCCGCCTATAATTCGAAGTCGCAGATCCGCGCGCGCATCTGGAGCTTCAAGGAAGACGAACCGGTCGACCACGCGCTGATCAAGCGCAGGGTCAAGGCCGCCATCGAGAAAAAACTGCCAGCCATCAAGAAAGCGGGCGAAAACCAGCTGCTGACCCTGATCAAGGGCGAGGACGAGGGCTTGCCGGGCCTGGTGGTGCAGCTGTTCGGCGGCGTGCAAGGCTATCTGATCTGCGAATTCAACGCCGGCGGCGTCGACGCGTGGAAAGTGGCCATCGTGCAATCGCTGATGGCGTCCACCGGTTGCGCGAACGTGTACGAGCGCTGCGACGACCTGATGCGCAAGGGCGAAGGCTTGCCTTTGATCGACGGCGCCCTGGCCGGCGAAGAGCCGCCCGATGAAGTCATGCTGACGGACAATGGCGTGCGCTATGCGCTGGATTTGAAGACGGGGCACAAGAGCAAGTTCCGCTGAGGATGGCTGTGGTTCATGAAAAAGCCGGCGCGAGCCGGCTTTTTCATGTCTCCTATTCCAGCGGCACGCTGCGGTATTTATTGACTTCCAGCGCAGAAACCGCCGGCGCATCATTGCCCCACGACGCCCGCAGATAGGTGACCACGGCTGCCACTTCCGCATCATCCATGACGGGGCCGAACGGCGGCATGCCGTAGGGACGCGGGTTGCCGCGGGTGCCGGGCGCGAAGCCACCGTTGAGCACGAGGCGGATGGCGTTCACGGCCGACTGCGTCGTCAGCGCGCGGTTGCCGGCCAGCGGCGGGTAGCCGGGCGGCACGCCCTTGCCGTCGGCCTGGTGGCAGCTCGCGCATTGCGCCTCATACAGTTTCGCGCCCAGCGCCAGTTGCTGCCTGGCTTGCTCCGACGTGTCGCGTGGCGCCCGTTGTGCGGGCTGCGCGGGGCCGGGCAGGCTTTTCAGATAGACGGCCATCGCCTGCACATCGGCTGTGCTCATGTGCTGCAAGCTTTGCCGCACGACTTCGGCCATGGGGCCGAAGACGGTGGCGCGCGGCGACACGCCCGTTTGCAGCAATTCCACGATATGCGCCGTATCCCAGTCGCCGAGGCCCGCTTCCGCATCCGACGTCAGCGACGGCGCGTACCAGCCCAGCACGGGGATCAGGCCGCCCGACAGGCCATCGTCGCTGCCGCCCAGGGTGGTGCGGCTGCTATGGCAGGCGCTGCAGTGGCCCAGGCCTTGCACCAGGTAGGCGCCGCGGTTCCATTCCATGCTTTTGTTTGTGAGCGGCTGGTACACGCCCGGCTTGAAATACAGGGCGCGCCAGGCGGCCAGCGCGATCTGCTGGTTGTAGGGGAAGCGCAGCGCGTGCGGCGCGTTCGCCTGCTTGTGCGGCGGCACGCTCTGGAAATACGCATACAGGGCGTCGCTGTCTTCGCGCCGCACCTTGGTGTAGCTGGTGTAGGGGAAGGCCGGATACAGCAGCCGGCCATCTTTCGACTTGCCGTTGTGGATGGCGCGCCAGAAATCGTCGGCCGTCCAGCTGCCGATGCCCGTTTCCTTGTCCGCCGTGATGTTGGGCGAGAGCACCTTGCCGAACGGCGTCTGCAAGGCCCGTCCGCCCGCGTAGGGCACGCCGCCGCGCGTCGTGTGGCAAGCCATGCAGTCGCCCGCCTTGGCCAGGTAGGCGCCGCGCGCGACCAGCTGTTCCTGGCTCAGGGGGCTGGCCACGGCGGGTGGTCCCAGGTCGTCCGCTGGATACAGCAGGAATGTGGCGCTGCCGCCGGCAATCAGCAGCAAGCCCGCCGCGATCATCCATTTTTTCATGGCGCCACCTGCGCGCTGGAACCTGGCACGCCGCCGCAATGCAGCGGCAAGGGCACGGTGATGCTGCTGGCGGGACGTGCGTCGGCGCTGGCCACCTGCGTACCCAGCCAGGCCGAGACGGCGCCGACATCCGCGTCCGACAGGCGCTGCGCCACTTGCGCCATGCAGTCGGGAGAGTGGGCGCGGCGGACGCCGTTCTTCCACGCGCCCAGCTGGGCATTGATATAGTCACGCGGCAAGCCCAGCAAGCCGGGGATGGCGGGCGCCACGCCGGCCAGCTGCTGGCCGTGACAGGCGATACAGGCGGGAATCTTTTTGCCGGCGTCACCGCGCAGCACCAGTTGCTGTCCCCGCGCCAGGGCCGTCGCGCCGGCGCTGCTGGGCTGGGCCGGCGGCGGGGCAGGGTGCTGTGCCGCAAAATACTCGGCAATTTCGCGCAGGTAATCGTCAGGCAAGTGTTCAACCATATAGTTCATCAGCGGATACTGGCGCCGTCCCTCGCGAAAGTTCAGCAGCTGGTTGTACAGGTAGCCGGCAGGCTTGCCGGCGATGCGGGGAAAGAAGGCGTCGTGCTTTTCCTCTTGCGCATGGCAGGAGGTGCACGCCTTGATGCGCTGCTCCAGGCTGTCGTGGCTGGCGGAGATGGCAGCGGGCGCGGCCAGTGCCATGCCGGGCAGCGCGAGGGTCAGCACCAGCACGAGGGGGGAATGCAGTAGCATGGAGAGTTGCATGGGAAAATAGCCTGTCTCGTCGGTCGGTATTGTGTGCCGGTGTTGCTGCCCGGTTAATTTTTATGAGCCTAGCATATACCGGGCGCTGTCACTGTGACAGGATCAGTTGTGCAATAAAACTACGGATCAGTTTGAGGAGCAGGGTTGAAACGATATGAGGAGTTGGCGGAAGAAGTCGCCGCCATGATCAGCGCGCAGCTGTTGCTGCCTGGCGATAAGTTACCGTCCGTGCGCCAGCAGCATGCGCGCAGGGGCGTCAGTCCGTCGACGGTGTTCCAGGCCTATTATTTGCTCGAAGCGCGCGGCATGATCGTCTCGCGCCCCCGCTCCGGCTATTACGTGGCGCCGCAGCGCGCCGCGCTGGCGCCCGAGCCGGACAGTTCCCATCCGCTGGCCGCCAGCACCACCGTCGACGTCAGCGACCTCGTGTTCGAAGTACTGGGCGCCGTCGGTGCGCGCGATATCGTGCCCTTCGGCTCGGCGTTTCCCAGCCCGCATCTGTTTCCCATGGAACGGCTGGCGCGGGCCGTGTCGGCCAGCATGCGCCGCCTCGACCCGTGGAGCACCGTCACGGATTTATCCTTGGGCAATGCGGAACTGCGCCGCCAGATCGCGCTGCGCTACCAGCTCGACGGCGTGCCCGTGTCCAGCGACGACATCGTCATCACGAATGGCGCGCTGGAAGCGCTGAACCTGTGCCTGCAAGCCGTCACGCGGCCCGGCGACACGGTGCTGATCGAGTCGCCCAGCTTCTATGCCTGTTTGCAGGCGCTGCAGCGGCTGGAACTGAAGGCCGTGGAAATTGCCACCAGCCCCCGCGATGGTGTAGACCTGGCCGCGCTGGAAGAGCTGTTGCAGCGCCACCAGCCCAAGGCGTGCTGGCTGATGACGAGTTTCCAGAATCCCCTGGGCAGCCTGATGCAGCCGGAAAAGAAGCGCGCGCTGGTTGAGCTGCTGGCGCGCCATGGCGTGCCGCTGATCGAGGATGACGTGTATGGCGAGCTGTACTTTGGCAAGCAGCGCCCGGGCCTGACGAAAAGCCACGACAGCGCGGGCTTGGTGATGCATTGCAGTTCGTTTTCCAAGACCCTGGCGCCCGGCTTTCGCCTGGGCTGGGCCGTGGCGGGCCGCTATGCGCGCCAGGTCGAGCGCCTGAAACTGACGACCAGCCTGTCGGCGCCCATTCCCCTGCAGATGGCGCTGGCCGATTACCTGGCGCAGGGCGGTTACGACCGCCATTTGCGCCAGCTGCGCCTGACCCTGGCGGCGCAGCAAAACACCATGCTGCAAGCCATCGCCGTGCATTTTCCGCCCGGCACGCGGGTGACGCGGCCGCAGGGCGGCTATTTTGTCTGGGTGGAAATGCCTGTGGGTATCGATGCGCTGGCCTTGCACCGCAGCGCGCTGGTGGCCGGCATCAGCATCGCGCCCGGCCCCATCTTTTCCGCCACGCGCGCGTTTCGCCATTGCATCCGCCTCAATTACGGCCACCCGTGGAGTCCGCAACTGGAAGAGGCGATTGCCACCCTGGGGCGGCTGGCGCAGGCGGCAACAAGCGGTACATGAAAAAAAGTCCCTTGCGGTAGCACATGTTTCATTCCAAAAAGAAATATTGCTGTTATATTGAAGTATCTATAACTAATGATGGGAATGATAATGGATAACACGCAGCCGGAAGTGGGTCGTACGCAAGATACGACGATCGCCATTCTGTCCCATGTTGGCGGCCTGTTCACCAGCTGGGTGGCGCCGCTGATCATTTACTTGATCAAGAAAGATGATGCGGATAAATTCTCGGCCGAGAACGCCCGCGAAGCGCTCAATTTCCAGATCACCCTGATTATCTGGTATTTCGCCTGCTTCATCCTGTCGTTCGTGCTGATCGGCCTGTTCCTGTTCTGGATCGTGGCGCTCGCCAATCTGGTGTGCTCGATCGTCGCGGCCGTCAAGGCCAGTAATGGCATCACTTACCGCTATCCGCTGACCTTGCGCCTGGTCAAATAAGGCTGCGCCGGCCGCCGGGTTTCAGTCCGGCCGGCCGGGCAGTATGAGGAATGACGCAAAGTCGGGTGCCACCGTGCTGGTGGCGCCTGTTTCATGCGACCACAGCACGACCACCGGTTCGCCCGATGGCCCCGTTTGCGCATAGTCAAAACAATAGTAATCGCCCGTGCCGAACTGGGCGAAGGGCAGCAGGGCGCTGGCCTCGTTGCCGCCACCCACATTCCCCAGCCATTCCTGCCAGCCCGTGTTGTAGTGGCGCTCGATTGATTCCCACGTCTTGCGCGCATTGGCCGCGTCGTAGACGGGAAATATGCTCAAGGCGCCCAGCGCGCGGCCATTGTTGACCAACAACCATTGCACGTAGGACGCGGGCAGCGAACGCCCCAGCGCCTGTTCGGCGGCGGCGATCGCCTCAAGCGTGGTGCCGATGGACTTGTTCTTGTTCATGCTGCGGAAAGGCGCCAGCTTCAGGCAGGAGCGGGCGGCGGGGCCGGTGGCGTGCTGGCGCGCGGGGCTTTTTGCGGCGTGACTTTACCGCCTTCGGCGATCCAGCGGCGGTACACGCGCAGCGCCACTTGTGCATCGTCGGCTGCGTACAGGATCTGCTTTTCCGTCAGGCGCGACGTGGCCCAGTTGGTGGTGGAGATCTTTTTCGATTTTTGCAGGTGCAGGCCGAAGAACTTGGCCACGGCCGTCTTCGCGCCCAGGTCGTTGCGCTGGCCGCCGCGCAGGGCGACGGACAGGTCGAGCACCTGGGCTGGGGCGATACCAAGCTTGTTGCGCAGGCGCTTGACGTCGTCGGACAGGCCAAAACCCACCTTCAGGGTGGTGGTCGATTCGAGGATGGCTTTGAGTTCGGCCAGGGCCGGCGCCGGCGTGCTGCCCACCTGGAACAGGTAGGCGATGTCGTCGGTGGCCAGCTGGATCAAATGCGGTCCCGTGGAAGACTCGCCCTTGACGAACGTCGGCTTCGATTCCGTATCGAAGCCGATGGCGTCCGCTGCCAGCAGGGCGGCCATGGCCGCTTTTGCATCATCGATGGTGCGTACCAGCTTGACGTGCTCGAGGGCGATGCCTTGATACGGGGGGAGTGGCGGTGCGGCAGCTGTGTCCATGAAACCGGATCAGCCTTTGCGCGAGAATTTCGCGGTCAGCAGATTCAGTTTTTCCAGGCGCAAGCGGTTCGCTTCTTCGGCGGCGGCCGCATCGCGCTCGGCTTTCTTGCGCTCGGCTTCTTTCTTGAAGCGCTGCTGCAATACTTGCGTGGCGTGGTCGCGGTGGGTTTGCGTCACTTCCGCGCCGGCGGTGCCGTCGAGGTCGTAGCGTACCTTGGCTTTTTCCATCACGCGCAGGTAGCGCAATGAACCCGTGTGGATGCCCAGCGCCGTGCGCATCAGCTTGCGGTCCAGGTCCGGCAGGCGTGCCAGGATCTGCTTGTCGATACCGATCGACAAGGGCAGGCAATCGCGGAATGGCGGGAATTGCTCCTGGAACTGCTTCAGCAGGGCGCGCGCGGTCAGGCCGGCAGGCGCCGGCGTGGTCGCTGCGGCCGGTGCCGCCGCTGGGGCTGCATCGACTGGCGTGTCAGGAGTGGTGGCTTGCTGGTCTGGCGTGGAGCTGGTCATCGACATCATTGGTTGGGCTATAAAAGGGGAGCATAGCACGCGCCACAGGCAAGTGCATTGTCTTTTTTGGCAACTTGACCTGCGATAAACGGCTTCGCGCTACAGCGTGCGCAGCGCGAAATGCGGGAAATGTGTATAATGTCGGCTTGCGCTGATGACTGGGCCCTGTTTTTGACGGTCTGGCTCAGGTGTGCAGGGGATAGGAGCAGTGCGGTACAGGCCATCACTATTAGTATTTTTGATATCGGATATTCCGCTTATCAATTATCCAGATAACTGGCCTTCGTGCATAATCTTGCTCTCCGCTGTGTCTTCACTGAACAACAATAGATTCAAGCCCGTTCTGGTACGGGCTTTTTTTCATTCCGCAATGTACATCGCTTATTTATCTGACCCGGCTCCGGCCTCGCCGTACGGTCCGCCGCTCCGCATGACGGATGCGCGGGCTTTGAACGTCCCGATAGACAGGCGCCGCTGCCGTTAACACGGCAGCCGCAACAATACGCTCCATCGAGTCCGGTTTCGCAGGCTTAGGTGGAATCATTCACTTCGCGCCGACACCATCTGGTCTCGCATTAAGAGATATCTCATGAAGAATACGCCAAAAACTTTAACGTTGTCCGCCAAGGCGCCACGCCCAGCCGCGGCACCACTTGCCGTACCCAAAACGACTTTATCTTACTTCATCGATAATGCGCAAGCGAATCCGGAAGCGACCGTCACGACGGCGCCGACCGTCGTCACCGTGGTGAAGAAAAGTCGCTCGCGCCTGGCCGCCGTGCCACCGGCCGATACGGCTGCGGAAGCGGACGTCAGCGCACCAGCCGCCGAGGCTGTTGCCGACGTGACCGAGGCCGCTGAAGCTGCCCCGGCGAAGACGCCAAGCGTGAAGATCGCCCCCGGTGCCAAGGCCCCGGCCGCGCCGCGCAAGGTCAGCGAAAGCGCCGCCACGAACAAAGTGGTGACGGCAGCCCGTTCGAAAGTCGTGCGCGCCAAGCCGGAAGCGGCGCCCGTGACCATCATCACCGGCGCGCAAGTGGTCAGCAAGACCACTGACGCCGATGCCCTGGCCGCCATCGATACCTCGAATTACTTCCTGCCAACGGTCAAGGTGCCAGGCCGCCGTGGCCGCAAACCAAGCGAATTCACGCCGGAAAACGATGAAGTGGCAGCACTGAACGCCGTCGAACGCGCCGAACTGAAGGCCGTGTCGAAAGCGCGCGACCGCAAGGCCAAGGGCGGCCTGGCCGATGCATTGGGCGATCCGGAAGCATCGGCAGCGGACCTGGAACGCCGCCGCAAGCAGATCACGGGCTTGATCAACATGGGCAAGGAACGCGGTTTCCTCACCTATGCCGAGATCAATGACCAATTGCCGGAAAACATCATCGATCCGGAAGCGATCGAAGGCATCATCGCCACTTTCAACGACATGGGTATCGCCGTCTACGAGCGCGCTCCTGATGCGGAAAGCCTGTTGTTGACTGACAACGTCGCCACCGTCACCAGCGACGATGAAGTGGAAGCGGCTGCCGCGACCGCCCTGTCGACCGTCGACTCCGACTTCGGCCGCACCACCGACCCCGTGCGCATGTACATGCGTGAGATGGGCGCCGTGGCGCTGCTGACGCGCGAAGGCGAGATCGAGATCGCCAAGCGCATCGAAGGCGGCCTGAAAGACATGATCCAGGCCATTTCCGCCTGCCCGACCACGATCGGCGAAATCGTTGCGCTGTCGCAAAAAATCGCGCGCGACGAAATCAAGGTCGATGAAGTGGTCGACGGCTTCGTCGATCTGAACGAAAGCAATGCCCCGGCGCCCGCCGCTGCCGCCGCGCCTGCCGCCGCCAGCGGTGACGACGAGGAAGAGGAAGAGGAAGCCGAGGAAGAAGACGGCGACGCCAATGGCGGCGCGGCCGGTTTCTCGAGCGAGCAATTGGCGCAGCTGAAAAAGAATGCGTTGGAGAAATTCAACGTCATTTCGACGCAGTACGACAAGATGCGCAAGGCGCCCGAGGGTTACAACTCGAAAGCCTACATCAAGGCGCAGGAAGCCATTTCGCAGGAATTGCTGGGCATCCGCTTCACGGCCAAGGTCGTGGAAAAGCTGTGCGACACCCTGCGCGGCCAGATGGAAGAAGTGCGCCACATCGAGCGCGCCGTGCTGGAACTGTGCGTGAACAAATGCGGCATGCCGCGCGCCCACTTCATCAAGGTGTTCCCGGGCAATGAATGCGACCTGGAATGGGTCGACCGCGAAGTCGATTGCAAGTATCCGTACAGCGCCATCCTCAGCCGCAACGTGCCTGCCGTCAAGGAACTGCAAAAGAAGATGATCGACCTGCAAGCGCGCGTGGCCTTGCCGCTGGCTGACTTGCGCAAGATCAACAAGCAGATGGCTGCCGGCGAAAAGCGTGCCCGTCACGCGAAACGCGAAATGACGGTCGCCAACTTGCGTCTGGTCATTTCGATCGCCAAGAAATACATCAACCGCGGCTTGCAATTCCTCGATCTGATCCAGGAAGGCAACATCGGTCTGCTGAAGGCCGTCGACAAGTTCGAATACCGCCGCGGCTACAAGTTCTCGACCTACGCCACCTGGTGGATACGCCAGGCGATCACGCGTTCGATCGCCGACATGGCCCGCACCATCCGCGTGCCGGTGCACATGATCGAAACGATCAACAAGATGAACCGCATCTCGCGCCAGATCATGCAGGAAACGGGCAGCGAGCCGGACCTGGCGACCCTGGCCGTCAAGATGGAAATGCCGGAAAACAAGGTGCGCGAAATCATGAAGATCGCGAAAGAGCCGATTTCCATGGAAACGCCGATGGGCGAAGATGGCGATTCGCAATTGGGCGACTTCATCGAAGACAACACGACCCTGGCGCCGCTGGACGCCGCGCTGCACGCATCGATGCGCAACGTGATCAAGGAAGTGCTGGACTCCCTGACGCCGCGCGAAGCGAAAGTGCTGCGCATGCGTTACGGCGTGGAAATGTCGAATGACCACACCTTGGAAGAAGTGGGCAAGCAGTTCGACGTGACGCGCGAGCGCATCCGCCAGATCGAAGCGAAAGCCATGAGCAAGCTGCGCCAGCCTTCGCGTTCGGACAAGCTGAAAACCTTCCTGACGCAAAACTAAGCGTAGGGCAAGCAACAAAAAAAGAGGCGCAAGCCTCTTTTTTTTCGTCCATCCCCAGCGTTGGCTTACATGAAATACGTACGCTGGCCTTGCAGGCCGGCGCGGTGATGGCGCTGCAGCTTGTACAGCGCCACGCCGCTGGCGCCGACGATGACGGTCATGAAGAACCAGTCCAGCGGGTTGCGGCGCGGCGGCGCCGGCGACGCTTGCGACGGCACGGCGAAGGCCTGGAACTTATGCCCCGTGTAGACGGCGCCCACCACCAGCCCGGCGTCCGTGATCTTGTTGGTCAGGTACAGGCCGTCGTCGCGGCGGCGCACCGTCATCACGCCTTCCTTGTAGACAAAGGTCATCGGTTCAAAGCCGTTGATGTTGACGCTGCCGACCACGTGTCCGGCCGCATTGACTGCCGTGGCGTAGCTGTCGCCCTGGCCGATCATGGCGCCCAGGTCGAGCATGCGCTTGCCGTCCCAGGCAAAAGCGTGCCAGCGCCGTTTCTCCGTTTCCGAGGCGCCCACGATCAGGCCTGCGTCATTGATGGCGGTGGCCGAGCTGATGCGTCCGCCGGGCAAGGTGCCGATTTCCTGCATGCCCGCGCCGGGGCGGTAGACGAAGGCGCGGCGGTAGCCGTCGTCGCGCTGGGCCGTACCCACCACCACGCCATGGCTGTTCAGGCCGCTGGCATAGCTGCTGGCGCCGCCCAGGGTGCCCAGGTCTTGCAGGCTGTGGTCGGCTTTCGTCACAAAGGCGTGGAAATCGCCGCCGCTCGTATCGGCGTAGCCGGCCACCTGGCCGCCGCGCGCGATGGCCGTGGCATAGCTGCTGGTGCCGCCCAGGGTGCCCAGGTCGCGCATGCCGCCCGCCGCGTCGTAGCGGAAGGCGTGCCAGGCGCCGCTGGCCGTCTGCGCCGAACCGACCACCACGCCATGGATATTGATGGCCTTGGTAAAACCTTCATCGCCGCCCAGGGTGCCCAGCTCGCGGATGCGGCCATGCTGATATGTCACGGCGCGGCGTCGTCCTTCTTCTTCCATGATGATGCCGGCCACGAGGCCCGCCGGGTTCAGGTCGGACGCGATGCTGCCGTTGCCATCCCTTTCACCAAAGCCCCGTTCGGCATAGATGGTGGCGCTGGCGATGGGGGCGGCGGCCAGCAGGCACAGGCCAAGCAGTGGGGAGCGGAAGCGGGAGAACCGTGGCAGCATGATAGTTTCCTCAAAGAAAAAACTTGCTATACTTTTTAATGTTGAAAATGCATACTTAATTTTCTACTGTTTTTGCCAATTCTTGTGTTGCGTCATGGTTGACTGGCGCGCCTTTCCTGGCCCGCGACAGGTGGATGGCCAGCACCGTGCCCTGGCCGGCCTGGCTGTCGATACGCAGTTCGCCGCCCAGCGCGTGGACACGTTCGCGTATGCTTTTCAGTCCGAAGGCGGCCCGCTTGCCATGGTCGCCCGGCTGCATGCCGATGCCGTTGTCGCTGATGCGCAGCACGATGGCGTCCGCGTCCTGCGCCAGCGCCACTTCCACTTCGCTGGCCTGGGCATGGCGCACGATGTTCGACAGCGATTCCTGCAGCACGCGGAAGATGGCCGACGTCTGGCGGTGGTCCAGGCCCAGGTCGGGCGCTTCACTGTCGAGCGTGAGCCGGTAGCGGATGGCGCCGCGGCCCTCCATCTGGCGGATCAGCCATTCGGCCGCCGGGCCCAGTCCCAGTTCGAGGGTACTGGGATGCAAGTCATTGATGATGGTGCGCACGGAGCGGATGGTCGTATCGATGGTGTCGAGCACGCGCTGCGCGTGGCGGTGCAGGCGCGAGTGGCCCTTGGCCGTGCGCGCGTGCAGCAGCGATACATCGATACGCAGCACCATCAGGTTCTGGCCCAGATCGTCATGAATGTCGAGCGCGATGCGGCGGCGCTCTTCTTCCTTGATGGTTTGCTGGTGGTCGGTCAGTTCGCGCAGCTGGGCCAGGGTGCGTTCCAGGTTTTCCTCGTTGCGCTTGCTGTCGGTGATGTCGATGGCCATGGCGATGATCATCTGCGGCCGGCCGTTGGCGTCAAACACGGGTTTCTTGTGCGTCTGCACCAGGCGGTTTTCCTGCAGCTGCGCGTTCCATACCAATTCTTCGCGGATCACCACCTTGCGGCTGGCAAACGCTTCCCGGTCCGCCGCGTGGAAGCCCACGTTCTGATCGCTGGGGAAGTGCTGCAGGTCGCGTCCTTCGGCGATGTCCTGCTGGCGCACGCCCCATTGCTGTTCGCAGGCCTGGTTCATCAGCAAAATGCGCGAATCGGCATCCTTGAGGAACAGCGACAGGGGCATCATGGAAATGATGTCCTGCAGCCGCTCTTCGCTGCGCGCCAGGGCCGCTTCCGTTTGCGCGCGCATGGCGATTTCCGCGGACAGCTGGAGATTCACGTCGAGCAACTGGGCCGTGCGCAGGGCCACGCGGCTTTCCAGTTCCGCATGGGCGACGCTCAACGCGAGTTCGGCCCGCTTTTGTTCCGTGATGTCGTTGGCCAGCACGAGCGCGCCCGTCAAGGTGCCCAGCTGGTCGTACAGGCAGCGGCCGCTGATCATGGCCCAGCGTTCCGAGCCGTCGCTGTGCCAGTACTGCAGTTCGCCCATGCAGCTGTGTTCCTGCGTGCGCCTCAGCGGGCACAGGCGCAGCAAGGTCGCTTCATCGTGGAATTCGCTCATCTTGTGGCCCAGCAGCTTTTCCGCCGGGATGCCCAGCATGTCGCACAGGCGCTGGTTGAGATGCAATATCGTGCCTTCCGCATCCGTTTGCCACATCCCGTCCTGCGCCGTCTCGCTCAGGTCGCGGTAGCGCATGACGCTGGCGTCGAGCTGCAGTCGCGTGCTGGCCAGGTGGTTGCGCAGCACGCGCAGCAGCCACAGTGCGATGCCGCCAGCGGTCGCCAGCAGCAGCGACAGCCAGACATGTTCCCAGAAGTTGAGTTCCTGCCAGGCCGCGCCCGCCAGCCAGCCCAGCACGACCAGGATGAGGGCGGCGCATGCCGCACCCAGCGTTTCAATCGACCATTTGCTCATCCGCGTTCCTGGCGTCGTGGTTGGCCGCTGCGGTGCGCCTGGCGCCGGAGTGGGGGGGGAGGATATTCCACGCTAGTGTAATACCAAATGTTGCTTTCTTGAGAATATTTTTCCATTGAGCAAGCAAAAGGGCCGGCCCTTGCGGTGCCGGCCCCTGTCTGCCGATGGCAATGTGGTGCGATCAGCCCGTGTTGCGCAAGCCTGCCGCCACGCCATTGATCGACAGCTGGATGCCGCGGTGCACGCGTTCATCGACTTTACCGGCGCTGGACAGGGCGCGGTTGCGCTTGATCAATTCCACCTGCAAATGGTTCAGCGGGTCGAGATAGGCGAAGCGGTTCTGGATCGAGCGGGCCAGCAGGGGATTGCCCGCCAGGCGCTCGGTATTGCCGGTGATCAGCTCCAGGCAGCGCAAGGTGTTGCCATGCTCGTCCGTGATGCGCTTGTAGATGCGTTCGCGCAAGTCCTGGTCCGCCACCAGTTCCGCATAGCGCGAGGCGATCGCCAGGTCCGTCTTGGCCAGCACCATGTCCATGTTCGACAGCAGGGTGGCAAAGAATGGCCATTCGGCGTACATGGCGCGCAGGGTGGCGATTCTGTCATCTTTCGCGGCCCCTTCGGCTTGATTGATCCAGGCTTCGATGGCGCTGCCGAAGCCGAACCAGCCCGGCAGCAGCAAGCGGCACTGGCCCCAGGAAAAGCCCCAGGGAATGGCGCGCAAGTCTTCGATACGCTGGTTGGCCTTGCGCGAGGCGGGGCGCGAGCCGAGGTTCAGTTCGGCAATTTCCGCAATCGGTGTGGCCGAGAAGAAATACTCCGTAAAGCCCGGCGTTTCATACACGAGGTGGCGGTAGGCGTGGTAGGCGAGGTCCGACAGTTCCGCCATCACGGCTTCGAACTGCACCAGCTGGCTGTTGCGGGCCGGATTGGCTTCGTGCGGCGCCAGGCTCGCTTCCAGGGTGGCGGCGACCAGCAATTCCAGGTTGCGCCGGCCGATTTCCGCGTTGGAAAACTTCGAGGCGATGATCTCGCCCTGTTCCGTCAGGCGGATCTGGCCGTTGACGGTGCCCGGCGGCTGGGCCAGGATGGCTTCGTAGCTGGGTCCGCCGCCACGTCCTACGGTACCGCCGCGGCCGTGGAACAGGCGCAGTTTGACGCCGGCCTTTTGAAAGTCGGACACGAGCGCCAGTTCCGCCTTGTACAGTTCCCAGTTCGACGTGAGGAAGCCGCCATCCTTGTTCGAGTCGGAATAGCCGAGCATGACTTCCTGCAACTGTCCCTGTTTGGCGATCAATTGTTTTACCAAGGGCAAGGCCATGACCTGGCTCATGATGCCGGCCGCGCGCTGCAGATCGGGTATCGTTTCGAACAGGGGGATGACCATCAGCTCGCACGTGCTGTCGCCGTCGCCTCCGGCCTTCCAGTCGGTGCGCAGCAAGCCTGTTTCTTTTTGCAGCAGCAATACTTCCAGCAAGTCGGACACGGTTTCCGTGTGCGAGATGATGTAGTTGCGGATGGCCCGCGCGCCGTAGCGCTGGCGGATGTCGCGCGCCGCGCGCAGGATCGCCAGCTCGGAATCCGTCTCCGTGGCGTAGGCAATGTAGGGCGAGTACAGCAAACGCGGCTGGGCCAGTTCGTTCAGCAGCAGCGCTTGCTTGTCTTCCTCGGACAGGGACGTGTAATCGGCGGCCACGCCGCTTTTCGCGAACAGGTCGGCCAGCACGCGCTCGTGTACGTCCGAGGTCTGGCGCATGTCGAGCGACGCCAGGTGGAAGCCGAAGATGTCGGCCGCGCGTGCCAGGGTCGCCAGGCGCGGGCGCACGAGGGCAGCGCCGTGGTGCGATTCGAGCGAGGCGACGATGGTGCGCAGGTCGGCCACAAAGGCGGCCGCGTCAGGGTAGGCGGCCGCCGCGCCCACTTCCTTGCGCAGGATGTTGGTGGCGCCCAGCGCGCGGGCCGTGGCGGCCAAGCGCGCATAGATGCCGATCAGGGCGCGGCGGTAGGGCTCGTCGCTGCGGTGCGGCGAAGCGTCCGGCGACTGGTCGGCCAGCGCCTGCAGTTCGGCGCTCACGCCCACCATCAGGGTCGAGACGGACAATTCCGCGCCCAGCGCGTGCACTTCGTCGAGGTAGAAATCGAGGATGGTGGTGGCGTGGCGCGCCAGTGCGTGCTGCATGGTGCCCGCGTTGACGTTCGGGTTGCCGTCACGGTCGCCGCCGATCCAGCTGCCCATCTGCACGTAGGCGGCATTGATCGGTTCTACCGTACCGTCGCCGTTCGGGTACTCGGCGGCGATGTCGTCCTCGATATCGTCATACAGGCCCGGCAGTTCGCGCAGGAAGGTGATGCGGTAGTAGGACAGGGCGTTTTCGATCTCGTCGGCCACCGTCAGCTTCGAGTAGCGCAGCATGCGCGTCTGCCACAGGGTGGCCACGCGCGAGCGCAACAGCTGCATGTTGGCTTGCCGTTCTTTTGGCGTCTGCGGCAGGTCGCGCTCGGCCAGCAGGCGGGCGATGTCGTGCTCGGCGTCGAGGATGCTCTTGCGCTGCACTTCCGTCGGGTGGGCCGTCAGCACGGGCGCGATCAGGGCGTCCTGGAAGAAGGTGTCGACGGTCTTGCGCGGCACGCCGGCCATGCGCAGTTTTTTCAGCGCGAAGCTGACGCTGCCCTTTTGCGCTGGCGAGCCGGCCAGCAGGTGGGCGCGGCGGCGGCGGATGTGGTGCTGGTCCTCGGCAATGTTGGCCAGGTGCGAAAAGTAGGAAAAGGCGCGCACGACGGAAATCGTCTGTTCGCGGCTCAGTTCCTTGAGCATGGCGTCCAGTTCCAGGGCCGCGTCCGCGTCCGCTTCGCGGCGGAAGCGCACGGAAGTCTGGCGTATGGTTTCCACCACATTGAAGACGGCGTCGCCTTCCTGCTCGCGCAGCACGTCGCCCAGCAGGCGGCCCAGCAGGCGGATGTCTTCTTTCAGCGGCGCGTCCTTGTCGGAGCCGGCCGCTGGAACTATTTCTGGTGCTACTGCGTCATTGAGCATAATAAAGAACCAAAGTAAGTGTAAAAGCAAGGGAATGTGGATCGCACCGGGCGTTTGGCCGCAGAGGGGAGGGGGCGCATGATAAAATTTGTGGTCTTCAACATGGACGCTAGCCTGACTTGGCCTTCTAGGCCAAGGGATAACGATTATAGCGACGCCGGGCACCATTCCGATACAAATTGATATCGGACGGGCGAATTGGCAACGATAATGACAACGACAGCCACAGCGAAAGAACTTGTTTTGAAAGCATCCGAATTGACCCCGAACGAATTGAATATTCCTGCCCGCCTGGTGATCGCCACGCGCGAGAGCCGTCTGGCCATGTGGCAAGCTGAACATGTGCGTGCGCGCCTGGCCGCCCTGTATCCGCAGTGTAGCGTTGAAATTCTCGGCATGACCACACGCGGCGACCAGATTCTGGACCGCGCCCTGTCCAAGGTAGGCGGCAAGGGCCTGTTCGTCAAGGAACTGGAAGTGGCGATGGAAGAGGGCCGCGCCGACCTGGCCGTGCATTCGCTGAAAGACGTGCCGATGGAGTTGCCTGAAGGCTTTGCCCTGGCCGCCATCCTCGAACGCGAAGACCCGCGCGACGCGTTCGTGTCGAACGATTACGCCAGCCTGGCCGAGCTGCCGCATGGCGCCGTCGTCGGCACCAGCAGCCTGCGCCGCCAGTCGCTGATCGCCGCGCGCTATCCGCACCTGACGATACTGCCTCTGCGCGGCAACCTCGATACGCGTTTGGGCAAGCTCGACCGTGGCGACTATGCCGCCATCATCCTGGCCGCCGCCGGCCTGAAGCGCCTGGGCCTGGCTTCGCGCATCCGCGCCGTGCTGGCGCCGGAAGACAGCCTGCCGGCGGCGGGCCAGGGCGCCATGGCGATCGAAATCCGCAGCGGGCGTGCGGACGGCGCCGACCTCGTGCGCCTGCTGGCGCCGCTGAACCACACGGCCACGGCGCAAGCCGTCACGGCCGAGCGCAAGGTGTCGAAGATTTTCGGCGGCAGCTGCCAGATCCCGCTGGCCGCGTTCGCCACCGTCGAGGGCGAACAGATGCGCTTGCGCGCCATGGTCGCCACGCCGGACGGCGCGCGCATGGCCAACGCCGACGTCAGTGGTCCGGCTGGCGCGCCGGAACTGCTGGGCGAACAGGTGGCCGAACTGCTGCGCGGGCAAGACGCCGCCGGCATCCTCGCCTCGTGCGCCGTCACACCCGACAACCATGAAGGCCTGGCGCCGCATGCCTGACACCGTGGTGATCACGCGGCCCGCGCAACAAGCGGGGCCGCTGGCCGCCCACATCGCGGCGCTGGGCTTGCCCGTGCAGTTGCTGCCGCTGCTGGAAATCCACGCGCTTGAGGGCGAGGACGAATGCGCGCACTTGCAAGCCGTACTGGCGCGCCTGCGCGATTTTGACCTGGTGGCCTTCGTTTCACCGAACGCCATCGACTGCGTCTTTGCGCACTTGCCCGCGTGGCCGCCAGGTGTGCCGCTGGCCGTGGTGGGCGAGGGCAGCAAGATGGCCCTGGCCGCGCATGGCGTGACGGACGCCAACGCTACCATCACCAGCCCGCTGGACACGGCGCGCAGCGATTCCGAACATTTGCTGCTGGCGCTGGACTTGCCGGCCCTGCGCGGCAAGCGCGTGCTGATCGTGCGCGGCGATGGCGGACGCGATTACCTGGCCGACGGCTTGCGCGCGGCCGGCGCCGAAGTCGAGTTCGTCACGGCCTACCGCCGCAAGGTGCCGACGCTGACGCCGGCCTTGCGGGCGACCCTGGAAAACCTGTTGCAGCATAATAATGACTGGATCATCACCAGCTCGGAAGCGCTGCGCGGTTTGCTGGCGCTGCTGGGCGAAATGGATGCTGAAAAGACGGCTGTTGTGAAAATGCAACAGCAGCATCTGATCGTGCCGCACGCCCGCATTGCACAAACGGCGGCGGCCCTGGGTTTTGCCCGTGTCACCCTGACAGGATCAGGCGACGCAGGAGTGCTCGCCGCGTTACAATCACGACCATGAACGAAATGCCTACACTCTCCGAACCGAATGCAACGCCTGGCGGCGCCGTGAAGACGGCGCCGCAGGCGGCCGACCAACCTGCCGGCCGCGCGCCGACCTTGCTGGAACAGCTGCAAAAGCCCATGAGCATCGCCGTCATCGTGCTGGCCGTGCTGCTGGCTGCGCAAAGCTGGTCGACCAGCAAGCAGATCCGCAACCTGCGCGAAGAAGTGGCCAAGCGCCTGCAAAAGGGCGATGTCAGCAATGCCGAAACGGGCGTGCTGGCGCGCAACGTGCAAGAAGGCACGAAAGAGCTGGAAATCAAGGTGGGCGCGCTGGAAAACCGCCAGAGCGAAACGCAAAGCCAGCAGCTGGCGCTGGAACAACTGTATAACGACTTGTCGAAGAACCGCGACGAGTGGGCGCTGACGGAAATCGAGCAAGTGCTGTCGACGGCCAGCCAGCAGCTGCAACTGGCCGGCAACGTGCCCGGCGCGCTGATCGCCCTGCAAAACGCGGACCGCAGCCTGTCGCGCTCGGACAAGCCGCAATTCATCACCATCCGCCGCGCCATCGGGCGCGACATGGAAAAACTCAAGGCCCTCCCTAGCGTCGATTCGACGGGCGTGGCCCTGCGCCTCGACGCCGTGATCGCCCAGATCGACTCCTTGCCGATGCTGTCCGACGAAACGCCGGCCTTGCCGGCCGCGCCGGAAAAACCGGGCAAGGCCAAGCCCGTGCGCGATGCCGCCGGCAAGCTGGTAGGTCCACCTGCGCCGGAACCGATGCTGCAAAAAGTACGCGACGGCTTCAATACCTGGAGCGGCGACATGTGGGCCGACGTGCGCCAGTTGATCCGCATCCGCCGCGTCGATACGCCGGAAGCGCTGATGCTGTCGCCGACGCAATCGTATTTCTTGCGCGAAAACGTCAAGCTGCGCCTGCTCAATGCCCGCATGGCCTTGTTGTCGCGCAATGAAACGGCTTTCCGTAACGACTTGATCGCTGCGCAGGATGCGCTGGCCAAGTATTTCGACACCCGCGCCAAGAGCACGCAGACGGCGCAAGCGCTGCTGCGCCAGGTGCAGGGCAGCAACCTGGCCATCGAAATGCCAACCTTGTCCGACAGCCTGACGGCTGTGCGCAACTACAAAGCGAAGTCCTGAGCCCATGCGTCTATTTCTCTGGTTACTCGCCCTGATGGCCGCGGCGATCGGTATCGCCGTGACGGCCCGTTTCAACCCTGGCAACGTGGTGCTGTTCTATCCGCCATACCGCATCGACTTGTCGCTGAACTTCTTCCTGCTGCTGCAGGTCGTGCTGTTCGTGCTGCTGTACCTGCTGGTGCGCGCCGTGCGCGCCACCGTGCGCATGCCGGCGCAAGTGGCGGCCTACCGCCAGCGCAAGCGTGAGCGCGATGGCAACAAGGGCTTGCGCGAAGCCTTGAAAGCCCTGTTCGAAGGCCGTTTCGGTCATGCGGAAAAAGCTGCCTTGCGCGCCGCCGAGCTGGAAGAAAACGCCGGCCTGGCCGCGCTGATCGGCGCGCGCGCCGCGCACCGCATGCGCCAGTCCGAACGCCGCGACAGCTGGCTTTCCCGCGTCGAAGGCGATGCCAGCCTGAAGACGGCCCGGTTGATGACGGTGACGGAATTGCTGGTCGACGACCACCAGCCTGAAGCGGCGCTGGCCGCCGTGCGCGAACTCAATGCCAGCGGCACGCGCCATATCCACGCGCTGCAATGGTCGCTCAAGGCCGAGCAGCAGGCGAAGAACTGGCCGGAAGTGCTGCGCCTCGTGCGCTCGCTCGACAAGCACCGCGCCCTGCATCCGGCCCTGTCGTCGCGCCTGCGCGAGCTGGCCTACGATCATTTGCTGTCCGACCCGTCGCATGACGCGGAATCGCTGATGCGCGTCTGGTCCACCGTGCCGAGCGCGGATCGGGTCAAGCCGTACATCGCCTGCCGCGCCGCCACGGCCCTGAATGCGCGCGGCCTGCATGATGAAGCGCGCCTCGTGTGCGAAGAGTCGCTGGCCGCCGACTGGGACGACAGAGTCGTGCGCGCCTACCGCGAAGCGGCGGCGCCAAGCGGCACGCCGGCCTTGCTGCTGCAGATCGAGCATTGCGAGCAATGGATGAAACAGCGTCCGCTCGATGCGGAACTGGCGCTGACCCTGGGTACCTTGTGCCTCAAGCAAAAACTGTGGGGCAAGGCCCAGCGCCACCTGGAGCAGGCCTTGTCGGACGCGAACGAGCCGCAAATGGTGCGCGACGCCCACCTGAAGCTGGCGCAGATGCACGACGCCTTGCAGCAGACGGAACAGGCTGCCGCCCATTACCGGCAGTGCGCTTTGGCAACCATCCTGTAAACTGTTTCTCCAGACGTAAAAAAGCCGTTCAGTGCAGACTGAACGGCTTTTTTTTGCGCTGCTACTTTGCTATTTACTTCTTCGGTGCGGCGGCGCCTTCCGGCAAGGCATACGCGACCAGGGTGTCGCTCATCTTCGTGCCCAGCGAACCGTGGCCGCCGGCCATGACGACGACGAACTGGCGTCCCGACTTGTTCGACACATAGCTCATCGGCGTAGCCTGGCCGCCGGCTGGCAAGCGGGCTTTCCAGATCACTTTGCCGTTGCTGACGTCGTAGCCGCGGATGTAGTAGTCGAGCGTGCTGCTGAGGAAGGTCACGCCGCCACCGGTGGTGACCATGCCGCCCAGGCTGGGGACGCCCAGTGGCAGCGGGATCGGCACGGGGCCGCTGTCGCGCGTGGTGCCATTTTTGTGCATCCACACTTTTTTCATGGTGCGCAGGTCGACGGCGGCCACATAGCCCCATGGCGGTGCCTGGCACGGGAAGCCCAGCGGCGACAAGAAGGCTTTGATTTCCACGGCGAACGGGACGCCCGTCTGCGGCTGCAAGCCCATTTCGCCGCCGGTGCCGCCCTTGGCCGTCGTTTCCGCGCGCGGTACGAGTTTTTCCAGGAAGCCCATGTAGTCGGGGTTGACGATCAACAACTGGCGCACGGGATCGATGGCCGCGCCACCCCATTCGAAGATACCCAGTGGGCCCGGGGAGATGACGGCGCCCTTGCCAGCCGTTTGCGGCGTGAACGGGCCTTCATAGCGGCGTTCCTTGAAGATGATGCGGCAGGCGAGCTGGTCGAACGGCGTCGTGCCCCACATGTCCGCTTCGCTGATATTGCGCTCTGGCAGGAAGGTCAGGGCCGAGAACGGCTGCGTGGGCGACAGGGTGTCGCCGGCGGCAGGATTGCTCGTCGGCACGGGTTTTTCCGGCGCCGGCACGACCAGGCTGCCGTCGCGGCGGTCGATCACGTAGATGTCGCCGCGCTTGGTGGTGGCCACGACGGACGGCACTTTGCCTTTCGGTGTGTCGATGTCGACCAGGCTAGGCTGGCCGCCGATATCCATGTCCCAGATATCGTGGTGCACGGTCTGGTAGACCCAGCGCACTTTACCCGTTGCCAGGTCCAGCGCGACGATGGCGCTGTTGAATTTCTCGCCATTCTTGTTGCGGTTGCCGCCCCAGGTGTCGGGGGTTTCATTGCCCATCGGAATGTAGACCATGCCCAGCTTTTCATCGATGCTGGCCACGCCCCACGAGTTGGGCGAGTTGTTGGTGTAGTTCTTGCCTTCAGGGAAGGGCTGCGTATCTTCCGGCGTGGCAGGGTCCCAGTTCCACATCAGCTTGCCGGTGACGGGATCGTAGCCGCGGATGACGCCCGATGGCTCTTCCGTCGAATGGTTGTCCGTCACGCTGGCGGCGATCACGGCCATTTTCTGCGACACGGCCGGCGGCGAGGTCGGCATCAGGAAACCGCGTTTGATCATCGCCATGTTCTTGTACAGGTTGACGACGCCATTGTTGCCAAAGCTCTTGCACGACTCGCCCGTATCGGCGTTGACGGCGATCATGGTGCCGTCCATGGTTGGCGCCAGGATGCGGCGCGGACATTCCATGCCGGCAGCTTCGGGGGCGGGATTGTTCTTCGCGCGGCCCGCGTTCACGTCCCAGTACGCCACGCCACGGCAGATCATGTGCTGGTAGCTGGCCGCGTCGCGGTTGATCTTTGGATCGTGGCGCCAGATTTCCTTGCCCGTGTCCGGGTTCAGGGCGATGACGATATTGTGCGGCGTGCACAGGTACAGCATGTCATTGACCTTCAGCGGCGTCACTTCGTTGGCGATTTCACCCGGGTCGTTCGGTCCCTTGAAGTCGCCCGTGTGGTAAGTCCAGGCTTCTTTCAGGCCGGAAATATTCGCAGGCGTAATCTGCGCGGCCGGAGCATAGCGGTCGCCATAGCCGGAACGGCCATATGCGGACCAGTCATTGTGCTCGACGCCGGGCGCCAGGTCGCCCGTGGCGGTGGCGGCCATGTTTTCGGCAGGTACGTCGCCATGCAGGTCATCGTAGTCCTGGAACAGGGCAATGACGCCGGCGATGACGGTCAGGGCCACGGCGGCGGAAAGCGCCGTCTTGCCCGCTTGTCCCTGTTTCGCCGCGGCGGCTGGCGCCAGGCGGCGGTTGACGAAGGGCAGCAGCAGCCAGACGGCGGCGGCAAACCAGATGTCGAGGCGCGGCAGTAATTGCCACCAGTCGAATTTCACTTCAATGACGGACCAGATGAGAGTGGCGATCAGCAGCAGCGCCATGAAGGCTTGCGCGCTGCGCTTGCCCTGGAACACCAGAGCGCCGGCAACGAGCATGCCGATACCGGCCAGCAGGTAGTACCAGGAGCCGCCCAGAGAGGCCAGCCAGATGCCGCCGCCCAGCAGGGCGAGGCCAAACAGAATGAAAATAACGCCGGTGACCTTTAATAAAGGCCCGGGCCGGAAAGAGGGAATCATCATATTCCTTTTTGCAAGGATTTATCGGTGGCGCGTGATGCGCCATATTGAATCTAGCGAAGGCTTTGTTTGCAGAGTATGCGAAGTTTTGGAAACACCAGAATGTGACAGTTTATCAGAATTGATGAATGTCTTCTGGTCGCGCCATTTTTTGGCAGGGCCGCCATTTGAATAAATAAATGCTTCAAATAAGCGCAAATATTATGCTGGAAGAGGGAATTCCCGGGCTGGAGGAGTGTGTTGATGCGGCGACGTCGTCATGCGCCCGCATTGCGGGGAGAATAAGATTGACGCTGTTGTTATAAGTGGCTGCATAAAATGCAATATCAAATATAATAACCATGTTTGCCGCATGGTGATATTGAAATGAAAATAGGCGGATATTGATGGTATTAACTCGGGACTGACCGTAGTAATGCTTAAGTGTTTCTACTTATTATTTCCGGCGACCTTTTTATACTCTCGACGGCAGGCTGCGCAGGCCAGCGGGCCGGGCGCGCCACTGTTGCTGGCAGGACGCGCAAAACGCCGGCGGGCCGCTGCTGCGTCGCACAAGCGGCCTGTACTTCGCTATAATTGCGCGGTTAAAACACCACCCGCTAATGAGGAATCCCATGAGTTTGAATAACGTCTCTTCCGGCCGCGACCTGCCGAACGATTTCAACGTCGTCATCGAAATCCCGATGAATGCCGATCCGATCAAGTACGAAGTCGACAAGGAAAGCGGCGCGATCTTCGTCGATCGCTTCATGGGTACCGCCATGCATTACCCGTGCAACTATGGCTACGTGCCGAACACCCTGTCGCCGGACGGCGACCCGGTTGACGTGCTGGTCATCACCCCGTTCCCGCTGATCCCGGGCGTGGTCGTGCGCTGCCGTCCTATCGGCGTGCTGAAAATGACCGACGAGTCGGGCGAAGACGCAAAAGTGCTGGCCGTGCCTGTCGACAAGGTCCTGTCGATCTACAGCCACTGGCAAAAGCCGGAAGACTTGAACGAACTGCGTCTGCGCCAGATCCAGCATTTCTTTGAGCACTACAAGGATCTGGAAAAAGGCAAATGGGTCAAGATCGATGGCTGGTATGGCCCTGAAGTGGCCAAGGAAGAAATCCTGAACGGCGTTGCAGCGTTCAAGACCGACGCCGCCAAAGCCTAAGAACACCGAGTAAGAAGAACGCTCCCCGCCAGTCATGGCCGGGAGCGTTTTTTTATGCGCGAAACGGACTGTGCTCGTTCAATTCATCGAGGTAGGCATCGATGCCGCCCCGTTCGCGTTCGAGGAAGCGCTGCACGGCGTCGGCAAAGGCAGGGTGCGCCAGCCAGTGGGCGGACCATGTCTTTTGCGGCAGGAAGCCGCGCGCCATCTTGTGCTCGCCCTGGGCACCCCCTTCGAAGGTGGCGATGCCATTGGCGATGCAAAACTCCAGCGGCTGGTAGTACGCCGTCTCGAAATGCAGACAGGGCACGTGCTCGAGCGCGCCCCAGTAGCGGCCATACAGGGTGTCAGCCGTGTGGATCACCAGCGAGGCGGCAATGGCCCGGCCCTCGCGCTCGGCGATCACCAAGAGAATGTTTTCCGGCATGCTGGCGCCTATGCGCCGGAAGAAGTCCAGCGACAGATAGGGCGAGGAGCGGTGTTCCGCATAGGTATTGCTGTAGCAGCGGTGGAACAGTTTCCAGTCCGCGTCCGTGGCGTTCGCTCCGCGCACCTGGCGCATGGTGACGCCCGCTTCCCGCACCTTGCGCCGCTCGGCGCGGATATTCTTGCGCTTCTTGTGTTCCAGGGTGGCGAGGAATTGCTCGAAATCCGTGTAGCCGGGATTGAGCCAGTGAAACTGCACGCCACTACGCATCAGGTAGCCAGCTTCCTCCAACTGGCGCGCTTCGCTTTCCGGCGGGAACAGGATGTGGCATGACGAGACGTCGGCCGCTTGCTGCTGGGCTTGAAGATAGGCCAGCAGGGCGGTGCGCGCCTCGCCATCGCGGGCCAGCAGGCGCGTGCCGCTGACGGGCGTAAACGGTATCGCGGACAGCAGTTTCGGGTAATATTCAAGGCCATGTTGCCGATAGGCGTCGGCCCAGGCCCAGTCGAACACGTATTCGCCATACGAGTGCATTTTGAGGTACAGGGGCAGGGCGGCGGCCAAGGTTTCGCCTTGCCACAGCACCAGGTAATTCGGCTGCCAGCCCGTATCCGCGCTGGCGCAGCGGGACTCGTGCAGCGCGTGCAAGAAGGCGTAGGAAAGGAAGGGAGTGGCGTCCGCCTGGCTTGCCAGCAGTTCAGACCAGGCCGCTTCGCCAATTTCAGCCAGGGTAGTGACGATAGCCGTGCGATAATTCATTGTTGTAGTGTGCATTCATCACTCTCGGGGCGCCGCCACCGGCCTGCGCGCCCCTGTCTTGTTTAATAGAACGAAAATATCCATCATCATCATGACAGTCAAAGTCGCAATTGCTCAAATGAATAGTACGGTCGGCGATCTGGCCGGCAACCGTGCCAAGATCTTCGACCTTTCCCGCCGCGCCTTTGAAGCGGGCGCCGATATCGTGCTCACGCCGGAACTGTCGCTGGTCGGCTATCCACCCGAGGACTTATTGCTGCGCAATGCATTCTACGCAAAAACGCAGGAAGCGTTTGCGGGACTGGCTGCCGACCTGGCCCAGTTCAAGGATCTGCACGTGGTGGTGGGCTTGCCCCTGCAAGACGAGAAGGGCGTGCGCCGCAACGCCGCCTCCGTGTTGCTGAACGGCGAAGTGCTGGGCACCTACCGCAAGCATGATTTGCCGAACACGACCGTGTTCGATGAGAAGCGTTACTTCACGTCGTCGGACCAGGCATTCGTGTTTGGCGTGAAAGGCGTGCGTTTCGGCATCAATATCTGCGAAGACACGTGGTTCGAGCACGCGCCGATGCGCGCCCGCGCGGCCGGCGCGCAAGTGCTGCTGGTGCCGAACGGCTCGCCGTACCATATGAACAAGCAGCATCTGCGCTATGACACCATGCGCAAGAATGTCAGTGCGCAAGGCATGGCCTTGGTCTACGCCAACCTGGTCGGTGGCCAGGATGAACTGATCTTCGATGGCGACTCGTTCGTCATGGATGCGGCCGGCACGATGTGCGCCCAGCTGCGCCACTTCGAGGAAGACTTGCAACTGGTCGAGTTCGACGGCGCCACGCCCGTGCCGCAGCCGCTGGCCGCGCCGTTGACCACCGAGGCGCAGGTGTACCAGGCGCTGGTGCTGGGCGTGCGCGACTATATCGGCAAGAACGGTTTTCCTGGCGTGCTGATCGGCATGTCGGGCGGTGTCGATTCCGCCCTGACCCTGGCGATTGCCGTCGATGCGCTGGGCGCCGACAAGGTGCGCGCCGTCATGATGCCATCGCAATTTACGGCCGATATCTCGTGGATCGATTCGCGCGACATGGTAAAACGCCTCAATGTGCGCTACGATGAAATTCCGATCAAGCACACCTTCGATGCCTTCCGCGCCACCCTTGCTGACGAGTTCGCCGGACTGGCGGAAGACGCGACGGAAGAAAACATCCAGGCGCGCATCCGCGGCACCTTGCTGATGGCCCTGTCGAACAAGCATGGCAGCATCGTGCTGACGACGGGCAACAAGAGCGAGATGGCTGTCGGTTATTGCACCCTGTACGGCGACATGGCGGGCGGCTTTGCCGTGATCAAGGATATCGCCAAGACGCTCGTGTACCGTTTGTGCGCCTGGCGCAACAGTGTGTCGGACGTGATACCCGAGCGCATCCTGACGCGCGGACCGTCGGCTGAATTGCGCGCCGACCAGCTGGACCAGGATTCCTTGCCGCCATACGACGTACTCGACGGCATCATGCAGCTGTACATGGAAGAAAACCGGCCGATCGCCGACATTATCGAGGCTGGCTACCCGCCGGCCGACGTGGCGAAAATCACGCGCCTGATCAAGATCAATGAATACAAGCGGCGCCAGTCGCCGGTGGGCATCCGCGTCACGCACCGGGGCTTCGGCCGCGACTGGCGCTACCCGATCACCTCCAAGTTCTACGAATAACGAGGGGAACCCCGCCAAACCTGCTGCGCAGCTCACTACCGGGCATCCGTTGCTCACCGTACTTAAAGTACGGCTCCGCTACTCAGCCCGGTATTGAACTTGCTCGCTACGGTTTTGCGGGGTCCCGTTAAGCCAGTTGGTGAAGAATTGTCGATTATCAATAAGGAGAAAGCCATGAAACAGATTACCGCCATCATCAAACCATTCAAGCTCGACGAAGTACGCGAGGCCCTGGCCGATGTGAACGTGACGGGCTTGACCGTGACGGAAGTGAAGGGCTTTGGCCGCCAGAAGGGGCATACCGAGCTGTACCGCGGCGCCGAGTACGTGGTCGACTTCCTGCCGAAAGTCAAAGTCGAAGTGGTGGTCGACGACAGCGTATCGGAACTGGTGGTCGACGCCATCATCAAGGCAGCCCGCACGGGCAAGATCGGCGACGGCAAGATTTTCGTGCGCGACGTGGAGCAGGTGATACGCATCCGCACGGGTGAGACAGGTCCGGACGCGGTGTAAGTCTGGGCCAGCAATGGTGTCGGATTACGGCTCTTTGAGCCTAATCCGACCTACGCGTAGCAAGGTGTCATGCCGTAGGTCGGCTTAGCGCGCCAGCGCGTAAGCCGACGCTGCTGAGCCAAAAAACCGCCGAATTAGCCCTCAGCGCGCTTCAGCGTCCCAGCCGCATATCGAATTTCCAGCAAATCAGGCGCAGAATCGTGATGCCGCTGGCGCTGGTCCACAGCGCGAAGTCATGCTCGGCGCCGAAGTGCATCTGCAGCAGATAAGCCCAGCAACCGAAAAACGCGCAGATCGCGTACGGTTTCCCGTCGCGAAACACCATCGGCACTTCGTTGCAGACGATGTCGCGCATCACGCCGCCAAAAATCCCCGTAATCACCCCCATCATCGATGCGATGAACAGCGGCATGCCGGCGCGCGTAGCTTCGGCCACGCCCGCGATGGCGAACATGCCCAGGCCGATGGCGTCGGCGATGACGATCAGGCGTTCCGAGACGATCTGGCGCAAGTGCTGGATCAAGGGCGCGGCCGTCAGGGCCAGCACGAAGATGAGAATCGCGTATTCCTGGTGCGAAACCCAGAACAATGGCCGCTTGTCGAGCAGGATGTCGCGCAAGGTGCCTCCGCCGAATGCCGTGATGAAGGCCACGACGAACACGCCGACCAGGTCCATGCGCTTGCGGCGCGCTTCGATGAAGCCGGAAAACGCGCCCACCAGGATGGCGATGACCTCAATGATCTTGATCAGCGAGCCAGGCGGCAATTGGGGTGGCATCATGGGTGGAGCGCGTGCACGAGACGCTAAGCAGGAAATAATTGTCACAGGTTAACATGACACGGCCCCGAATGGTGACAAACGGGGCCGTGTGCGTGAGCTAACTTGTTACTGAATTGTGATTTCTTGCTGCGGTGCTCAGCGGATGGGCTGCAGGGCGGAAGAAAGCAGTACGACGAGCGCGCCATCGCCCCCTTCGGAACGGCGCGCCTGGCAAAAGGCGATGACTTCATCCTTTTGCACGAGCCAGCTGTGCACCATCGATTTCAAGACCGGTTCCTGGCCTTTCGAGCCGAAACCCTTGCCGTGGATCACGCGCACGCAGCGCAGCTTGCGCCGCGTGGCCTGGTTCAGAAAGGCGCCGATGCCGTCGCGCGCCTCGTCGCGGCGCAAGCCGTGCAAGTCCAGCTCATCCTGGATGGGCCAGTGGCCTTTGCGCATCTTTTTGATCACGTCCGGTCCCACGCCGGGACGGGCGTAGTTCAGGGCCGGATCGTTTTCCAGGTAATGGTCGACTTCGAACAAGTCCGACAGCGACTCGCGCAGCACGGCCGCATCGTCCTCTTCCGGAGACAACTTGCGGGCCGGTTGCTGGGCCGCCATGGTGCCCGTCTTGGGCAGGCTGGGCACGTAGCGGTCCGACTCGGGCAGGCGCTTGACGCCGCCGATGCTGGCCTTGAACAGATTGCTCTCCACGGCCTGCACCTTGACCTGTTTGGCGCGCTCAGCTTCAGCCTGGGCGCGCGCATCGGCCTGCTCCTTGAGTTGCTTGCTGACCGCTTTCAGGTCGGCAAAGTCTTTCATCGACGCCATGCGACGCTTACTCCTGGCCTTCCAGGTAGCGCTGGGCGTCCAGTGCTGCCATGCAACCCGTGCCGGCGCTGGTGATAGCCTGGCGGTAGATGTGGTCTTGCACGTCGCCGGCGGCAAACACGCCCGGTGCGCTGGTGGCCGTGGCCATGCCTTCCAGGCCCGTCTTGGTCTTGATGTAGCCGTTGTGCATGTCCAGCTGGCCTTCGAAGATGCCCGTGTTCGGCTTGTGGCCGATGGCGATGAACACGCCATGCACGGAGAGCGCCTCGACCTTGCCGTCGATGGTCGACTTGATGTTCAGGCCCGTCACGCCGCCTTCGTTGCCCGTCACTTCGTCCAGGGTGTGGTTATATTTCAACACAATTTTGCCTTCGGCAACCTTGGCGTTCAGGCGGTCGATCAAAATCGCTTCCGCGCGGAACTTGTCGCGGCGGTGGATCAGCGTGACTTTATTGGCGATGTTGGACAGGTACAGCGCTTCTTCGACGGCCGTGTTGCCGCCGCCGACAACGGCCACTTCCTGGTTGCGGTAGAAGAAACCATCGCAGGTGGCGCAGGCGGACACGCCCTTGCCCATGAATTCCGCTTCCGATGGCAGTCCCAGGTATTGCGCCGATGCGCCCGTAGCGATGATCAGGGTGTCGCACGTGTATTCGTGGCTGTCGCCCTTCAGGCGGATCGGTTTTTCATTGAGGAACGTCGTGTGGATGTGGTCAAACACGATTTCTGTATTGAAGCGCTCTGCGTGCTGCAACAAGCGCTGCATCAGGTCCGGGCCTTGCACGCCCATCGGGTCGCCAGGCCAGTTTTCCACGTCGGTGGTGGTCATCAACTGGCCGCCTTGTTCCACGCCGGTGACCAGCATCGGGTTCAGGTTGGCGCGGGCGGCGTAGACGGCGGCGCTGTAGCCGGCTGGGCCGGAGCCGAGGATCAAAACGCGGGCGTGTTTGGTAGTGGTCATGGGAGGCTTCTCTATGAGTGGGGTCTATCCGAATTGGGGGCATACGCGCGAAGAACAAGGGCGTATTGCGCTTGCGCAAGCAATCCACGATTATAGACCAAGCCGCCTGTAGCGACGAATCGTGGGGCCGTCCGGGGCATATATGGCTTAGAATACTTCCTTATTATGGGAAATTCCCTTTCAGAAACATTTTTCACCTTGCAGCGCTTCCCAGAATGACTAAACCAGCCCAGGCCAATCAAAATAGCTACACCCGAAAACCGGTCGAACGCCGGCCCCTGCCCAACCGGCTGGTGCGGCTGCTGTCCGAGGCGCGCTGGTTCGCGCTGGCCGCGTTTGCCTTGTATTTCGTGCTGATCCTGGCCAGCTTCAACAAGCTCGACCCCGGCTGGTCGCACGCCACCAATGTCGACAAGGTGGCCAACCTGGGCGGCAAGCTCGGCGCGACCTTCTCCGATTTGCTGCTGTATATCTTCGGCTTTTCCGCCTGGTGGTGGTGCGTGTGGCTGCTGCGCACGGTGTGGCATGGCTATCGCCGCCTGAGCAAGCGCTTCCTGCTGGAAGAGGAAGAGGTGGAGCGCGAGCACCATGTCGAGATGCTGATCCGCATCGTCGGCTTCTCCATCATGCTGATCGGCAGCATGGGGCTCGAATACCTGCGCATGGCAAAAAGCTTGCACGTGCAGCTGCCGCGCGATCCGGGCGGCGTGCTGGGCCAGCTGGTCGGGCACTCGGCCCACGTGGCCTTTGGCTTCACGGGCGCCACCTTGCTGCTGTTGCTGCTGTTCGGCCTGGGCTTTTCCCTGTTCTTCCATGTGTCGTGGCTGCAAGTGGCCGAGCGCATCGGCGGTGCCATCGAAGACGCCGTCAACTGGTTCGTGCTGCGCTACCAGGACCGCGAAGACCGCCGCCAGGGCGAAGTGGCCGCCGTGCGCCGCGACGAAGTGGTGGTCATCGAACGGGCCAAACACGTGGAGAAACATGTGGCCGCGCCGCCCGTGAAGATTGAACCGCAGGTGGTGACGGTGGTGAAATCGGAGCGCGTGGAAAAGGAACGCCAGGCCCATCTGTTCGAGAACCTGGGCGATGGCAAGCTGCCGCCGCTGTCCTTGCTCGATGAAGCGCCGCCCGTGGTGGAAACGGTCTCCGTGGAAACCCTGGAGTTTACGAGCCGCCTGATCGAAAAGAAATTGTCGGACTTTGGCGTCGATGCCAAGGTAGTGGCCGCTTACCCCGGCCCCGTCGTCACGCGCTATGAAATCGAGCCGGCCACGGGTGTCAAAGGCAGCCAGATCGTGGGCCTGGCGCGCGACCTGGCCCGTTCGCTGTCGCTGACTTCCATCCGCGTGGTGGAAACCATTCCCGGCAAGAATTACATGGCGCTGGAGCTTCCGAACACCAAGCGCCAGATCGTGCGCCTGACGGAAATCCTCGGTTCCAAGGTCTACAACGATGGCGTCTCCAGCCTGACGATTGCGCTGGGCAAGGATATCGCGGGCAAGCCCGTCGTGGCCGACCTGGCGAAGATGCCGCACTTGCTGGTGGCCGGTACCACCGGTTCCGGTAAATCCGTGGGCATCAATGCGACGATTTTGTCGCTGCTGTACAAATCCGACCCGCTCGACGTGCGGCTGATCCTGATCGATCCGAAGATGCTGGAAATGTCCGTCTATGAAGGCATCCCGCACTTGCTGGCGCCCGTGGTGACCGACATGCGCCAGGCCGGCCACGCGCTGAACTGGGCCGTGAACGAGATGGAGCGCCGCTACAAGCTGATGAGCAAGATGGGCGTGCGTAACCTGGCTGGCTACAACGCGAAGATTGCAGACGCGAAAAAACGCGAAGAACATATTCCGAATCCGTTCAGCCTGACGCCGGATTCGCCGGAACCGCTGGAAAAACTGCCGACCATCGTCATCATCATCGACGAGCTGGCCGACTTGATGATGGTGGTGGGTAAAAAAGTCGAGGAATTGATCGCGCGTATCGCGCAAAAGGCGCGCGCCGCCGGCTTGCACTTGATTCTTGCCACGCAGCGCCCATCTGTAGACGTGATCACGGGCTTGATCAAGGCGAACATCCCCACGCGTATCGCGTTCCAGGTGTCGTCGAAGATCGACTCGCGCACCATTCTCGACCAGATGGGCGCGGAAACCTTGCTGGGCATGGGCGACATGCTGTACATGCCGCCCGGCACCGGTTTGCCGATGCGCGTGCACGGCGCGTTCGTGTCCGATGAAGAAGTCCACAGAGTCGTCAGCCATTTGAAGCTGCAGGGCGAACCGAATTACATCGAGGGCATCCTCGAAGGCGGCACCCTGGAAGGCGACGGCGCCGAAGGCGGCGTACCGGGCGAGGGCGGCGGCGAGGCCGATGCCCTGTACGACCAGGCGGTGGCGGTGGTGCTGAAAAACCGCCGTGCCTCGATTTCGCTGGTGCAGCGTCATTTGCGCATCGGCTACAACCGCGCCGCCCGTCTGCTTGAGCAGATGGAGCAGAGCGGGGTGGTATCAACCATGCAATCCAATGGCAACCGGGAAATCCTGGTGCCGGCGGCCAGTAGTGAACAAGGGTAAAACAGAATGAAGAATACGACTTTCGCAGCAAAAATGATGATCGGCGCGGCCAGCGTCGCCTGCGGCCTGCTGTTCGCGGCCAGTGCCTCGGCCAGCGCCCTCGAACAATTCAAGAGTTTTGCGGCCGGCACCAAGTCGGCCAAGGGCGAGTTCGTGCAGCGCCAGGTCAAGAAGGCTGACGCCAGCGGCAAGGCCAAAGTGTCGACGCCAGCCAGCGGCACGTTCGAGTTTGCCCGCCCAGGCAAGTTCATCTGGACCTATCTGAAGCCGTACGAGCAGCTGCTGCAAGCCGATGGCGACAAGCTGTACATCTATGACAAGGACTTGAGCCAGGTGACGGTCAAGAAACTGGGCGACGCGCTCGGCTCCTCGCCAGCGGCGATTTTGTTCGGCAGCAACGACCTGGAAAAGAATTTCACCTTGGCCGAAGCGGGCACGCGCGATGGCCTGGAATGGCTGAAAGCGACGCCGAAAGCCAAGGACACGACGTTCGACGAAATCACCATCGGCCTGCGCAATGGCGTGCCGGAAGCGATGGAGTTGCGCGATTCGTTCGGGCAGACGTCGGTGCTGGCGTTCAAGAATTTTCAGAAAAACCCGGCCCTATCTGCCAATCACTTTCAATTTGTCATGCCCAAGGGCGCGGATGTCATCAATAATTGATTCTTGACGTTTTGTTTTTGACCGGCCTCGCAGCGATGCGGGGCCTTTGCATTCTTACCCGGTAAATATTATGGCGGATCTCTTTTCCACCGCACCGCGCCAGCCGCTGGCCGAAGCCTTGCGGCCGGCTACCCTGAATGAAGTCATCGGCCAGACGCATCTGCTGGGCGTGGGCAAGCCGCTGCGCCTCGCGTTCGAGGCGGGCAAGGCCCATTCGATGATCTTGTGGGGGCCGCCTGGCGTGGGCAAGACGACTCTGGCGCGGCTGATGGCGAACGCCTTCGACAGCGAATTCATCGCCCTGTCGGCCGTGTTTGCTGGGGTAAAAGATATCCGCGCGGCCATGGATCAGGCACGCCACAGCCTCGACCAGTTTGGCAAGCACACTTTATTGTTCGTTGACGAGATCCACAGGTTCAACAAGTCGCAGCAGGATGCCTTGCTGCCCTTCGTCGAATCGGGCCTGGTGACGTTTATTGGCGCCACCACTGAAAACCCCAGTTTTGAAGTGAACTCGGCGCTGCTGTCGCGCGCGCAAGTGTATGTGTTGAAATCGCTCAACGAAGACGAGATGAAACAGTTGCTGGCCAAGGCGCAGTCCACGGCCCTGACGCATCTGACGTTTGATGAGGCTGCCGCCGACACCCTGATCGGCTATGCGGATGGCGATGCGCGCCGCTTTCTGAACTTGCTGGAACAGGCCGAGACGGCCGCCAGCTCGACGGGTACGACCAGGATCGACGCGGCCTTCGTCGACAACGCACTGACCCTCAATTCGCGCCGCTTCGACAAGGGTGGCGACAATTTCTATGACCAGATTTCCGCGCTGCATAAATCCGTGCGCGGCTCGAACCCTGATGCGGCCCTGTACTGGTTTTGCCGCATGATCGACGGCGGCGCCGATCCGCGCTATTTGTCGCGGCGCATCGTGCGCATGGCCTGGGAAGACATCGGCCTGGCCGATCCCCGTGCCTTGACCATGGTCAATGACGCGGCAGAAACGTATGAACGCCTGGGTTCGCCCGAAGGCGAGCTGGCGCTGGGCCAGGCCGTCATCTACCTGGCCATCGCCGCGAAAAGCAATGCCGGCTATAACGCGTTCAATACGGCCATGGCGTTTGTGAAGAAAGACAAGTCGAAGGAAGTGCCCGTGCACTTGCGCAATGCGCCGACGAAGCTGATGAAGGAACTCGGCTACGGCCACGCCTACCGCTACGCGCACGATGAGCCCGATGCGTATGCGGCTGGCGAAACCTACTTTCCGGACGGCATGGCCGAACCGGGCTGGTACCAGCCCGTGCCGCGCGGTCTGGAAAGCAAGATTGCCGATAAATTGGCCTGGCTGCGCGAGCTGGATCGCAAAGCGGGAAAAGGCTGAGGTTATAAACCCAGTAAGGTAAAACCGTCATCCTGCGGTGCGTAGCCGACCAGCTGGCGCGTCGCCGCGATCGACAGCCGCTTGTAGCGGTTGTCCGACACCCCATGCACGACGTGGTAACCGGCCGGTACGTCCGCCGTCACGCAGCGGGCCAGCAATTGCACCACGTCACGCTCGCTGATGAAGGCGGCGATGTCGCGCGCGCTGTGCTCTTGGCCTGGCGCAAAGTCGGCCACGTTGGCGATGCGCACGGCAATCGCCGTCATGCCATGCTGGTGCGCAAAGGCCGAGGCCACGCCTTCGCCAAAGGCCTTGCTGGCGCCATACATGTTCGCGGGGCGCGCCGGCATGCTTTCCTGCACTTGCACGTCCAGCGGATAGCCTTCGATGGCTTGCGCGCTGCTGGCAAGCACGACTCTTTTCACTCCCTGTTCCTGTGCCGCGCGGAAGATGTTGTGCGTGCCGACGATGTTCGGCTGCAGCAGTTGTGCATCGAAATCGGCGCTGGCGTGCGGCACGCCGGCCAGGTGCAGCACCACGTCGATATCCATGCAGGCAGCCAGGCAGGCGGCATAGTCGGCGACATCGAGCTGAATCGCGGGACAGGGTGCTTCGGCCAGCTTGCCTGTGTGCAGGTCGGCCAGGCGCAGGGAGAATTCCCCGTGCCGGCGCTTCCAGAAAGCGGTGCCGATGATGCCGGCGGCGCCCGTGACGAGGACGCGCAGTGGAGCTTGTGTCATGTATTCCTTGTGATCAGTGTGTGAGGCAGTGCCAGGTTCAGCCAGCGCAGCAGGGCAGGGCGCGGAGCGGCGGTCCCATGCACGCGGATGTGTCCGCTACCCACGGCTTCGACGAGCACCAGGCCGTCGTTCGGTATCGTATAGCGTTCGCCGCTGCGCAGCACGCAATCCTCGAACTGGGCGTAGGCCGTGATCCACGCCGTGCCGGACAGGCATTCGATGACCCTGGCGTGCGCGTTTTCCAGGCGTAAGGGCCGTTCGCTGCGTAATTCGTGGTCGGTATGCATGGCATCGCTCCTGTTGTGCTGACAGGAACAGCTTAGGCGCTTGCCGTAAACCATGACAGATGCAGGAAAACGAAATTGTCATGAGCACAGTGTCCCTTGTCGTACACTGTGCTTGTCAAAAAAATCGGCAACTGTATCTGTGCCGGCCACGCGCGCCGGCCGCATACTGAAGGGATGAACATGAGCGCGCATTTGAATCTGTACGAGCACCTGGCCAACGAGCTCGGCGCCTTGATCGACGCGCGCGTCTTCGCGCCCGGCGACCGCCTGCCATCGATCCGCCACCTGGCGCAGCAAAAGCGCATCTCCGTCAGCACGGTGATGCAAGCCTTGCGCCTGATGGAAGACCGGGGGCAAGTCGATGCGCGGCCCCAGTCCGGCTATTTCGTGCGCCACCGCGCGCCGCGCCGCCCGTGCAGCGCGGACGCCCAGCATTTGAAGGAGCCGGCCTTTGTCGGCATCAACAACCTATTGATGCGCGTGCTGAAGGAAAACGAGGCGCCCGATATCGTGCAGCTGGGCACGGCCTGGCCGCCCGACGAGATACTGCCCATCAAGCGCATGCAGCGCACCATCAGCGCCGTGGCGCGGCGCGAGCCCGCTTTATTGAGCAAGGTCAGCTGTTACGACGTCAGCGAAAGCAATTTCCTGCGCCAGGTGACGCGCCGCGCGCTGGACTGGGGCAAGCTGGACCCGCACGAGATCGTCGTGACGAATTCCTGCACGGAAGCGATCAGCCTGTGCCTGCGCGCCGTCGCCAAGCCCGGCGACACGATCGCCATCGAGTCGGCCACGTATTTCGTGCTGCTGCAGATGATCGAAAGCCTGGGCATGAAGGCGCTGGAAATTCCCACCGACCCGAAGACGGGGCCGTCGCTCGACGCGCTCGAGCTGGCCCTGCGTGCCGGCCTCGTGCAAGCGTGTTTGTTCGTGCCGAACGCCAACAACCCGCTCGGTTGCGTCATGCCGGAAGAAAACAAGAAGCGCCTGGCGGGGCTGCTGTCGGAATTTAATATTCCGCTGGTGGAAGACGATGTATATGGCGACCTGTGCTTTGCCCCGCAGCGGCCGTGGCCCGTGAAAGCCTACGATACGAGCGGCAATGTGTTGTTGTGCTCCTCGTTTTCCAAGGCGATTACCCCTGCGTCGCGCGTCGGTTACGTGCTGGCCGGGCGTTTCGCGCAGGAAGTGGCCTTGCTGAAAACCGTGTCGAGCGGCGCCACCAGCCATTTCTTCCAGGCCGTGCTGGCCGATTTTCTGGAGGGCAGCAGCTACGACCAGCAATTGCGCAAGATGCGGCGCACCCTGGTGCAGCGCATCGCCCGCATGTCCGACGCCGTGGCGGCCAGCTTTCCGGCGGATTGCATGCTGTCCGAGCCGCAGGGCGGTTTCGTGCTGTGGGTGCAGATGCCGCCGCAAATCGATGCGCTGGCCTTGCATGGCTCAGCCATCGCGGAAGGCGTGGCGTACATGCCTGGCCAGCTGTTCTCGGCCTCGGGCAAGTTCGGCAATTATCTGCGCCTCAATTGCGGCAATCCGTGGACGCCGCGCATTGAGCAGGCTATCAGCCGGTTAGGGCGTCTCGTCAAGGACGCCTTGTAACTATTCTGCGCGCTTCAGTCCCCGTTTTTCACCGTTCGCTCCCTGTTTTTCGCCGCTGGTCGCAAGCCGGTGGCCTTGTTCGCGGCCGTTGGCTAAAGTAGCACCATACCAGCAGCAGTCAACGAAACAAACCAACCAGGAGTCACATCATGCACGCACTGAAAAACATGGAAATCACCTTTGTCGCCGCCGCCATCATCGCCATCGGCGCCAGCTTCGCCACCGCCGGCGCGAACACTCTGGAAGTGAGCGCCAGCAGCACCGTGATCGCCCAGGCTGCCGACAGCACGATGCCTGTCGTCACCGTCAGCGCCCGCCGCCTGACCGCTGCCGAAAAAGCCGCCTTTATCTAAGCGCTGGATGTAAAGCGGGCGCGAGTGCCCAGCCATGCCGCCATGACGATGGCCGGCCATGTGCAAAACTCATAAAGAACTGAACGGGTCTTGGTACAATGAGTGCTTTCGATACATCGGCACCGCCATCCACCCATGATAGATATCCAACTTCTCCGTAAAGACATCGCCACCGTCGCAGAACGCCTGGCGACGCGCAAATTCCAGCTCGACGTGGCAGGTTTTACCGCCCTCGAAGCCGAACGCAAGGCGATCCAGACGCGCACCGAAGAGCTGCAGGGCAAGCGCAACGCGCTGTCCAAGCAAATCGGCATGTTGAAAGGCAAGGGGGAAGACACCTCGGCCGTGATGGCACAAGTGGCCGGCCTGGGCGATGAGTTGAAAGCCGATGAAGCGGCCCTGACCGTGGTGCAAGCCAAGCTGAGCGATTTCATCATGGCCGTGCCGAATTTGCCGCACGAATCGTCGCCCTTGGGCACGGACGAGTCCGGCAACGTGGAAGTGCGCAAGGTCGGCACGCCGCGCACTTTTGACTTTGAAGTCAAGGATCACGTCGACGTGGGCGGCCCGCTGGGCCTCGATTTCGAAGTGGCCACCAAGCTGACCGGTTCGCGCTTCTCCGTCATGAAGGGCGGCATCGCCCGTCTGCACCGCGCGCTGGCGCAATTCATGCTCAACACCCACGTGGACGAGCACGGCTACACGGAATGCTATACCCCGTACATGGTCAACGCCGATTCCTTGCGCGGCACGGGCCAGCTGCCGAAATTCGAAGCCGATCTGTTCTCGGTGAAAAAAGGCGGTGCGGAAGGCGAGGGCGAGACCTTCTATCTGATCCCGACGTCGGAAGTATCGCTGACGAATATCGCCCGCGATGAAATCCTTGCGCTCGACCAATTGCCGCTGAAAATGACGGCCCATACGCCATGCTTCCGTTCGGAAGCGGGCAGCTATGGCCGCGACACGCGCGGCATGATCCGCCAGCATCAGTTCGATAAGGTGGAAATGGTGCAAGTGGTGCATCCGGATACCTCGTACCAGGTGCTGGACGAAATGGTCGGCCATGCGGAAACGATTTTGCAACGCCTGGGCTTGCCATACCGCGTGATGTCGCTGTGCACGGGCGACATGGGTTTCGGCGCCACCAAGACCTTCGACCTGGAAGTATGGCTGCCGGCGCAAAACACCTACCGCGAAATCTCGTCCCTGTCGAACTGCGAGGCCTTCCAGTCCCGCCGCATGCAGGCGCGTTTCCGCAACGCCGCCGGCAAGCCGGAACTGGCGCACACCCTGAACGGCTCCGGCCTGGCAGTAGGCCGCACCCTGGTGGCCGTGCTGGAAAACTACCAGCAGGCAGACGGCAGCGTCGAGATCCCGGCCGTGCTGCGCCCGTACATGGGTGGCCTGACGCATCTGAAGGCCTAAAATAGTCCTTTTCTTTTCGCTGCGGGCTGCTATAATCTTGCCTTCTCGCAGCAATGCGGGAAAGACCGCAGCAAATGGAGAGGTGGCAGAGTGGTCGAATGTACTTGACTCGAAATCAAGCGTACGTTAAATCGTACCGTGGGTTCGAATCCCACCCTCTCCGCCAGAACAAATAGAGAAAGCTCCCGCAAGGGAGCTTTTTTTATTTGTGGCGGCGGAAAGGAGTACGCCCCCTGCGGGGCGTACGCGTGGGATTCGAAGACGAGCGCGTACTTGCGCGAGGCTCCCCGAATCGTCAAATTGGGTTTGGTTCTAAATGCCAGCCTCAATTGCAAATCACCAATAAACCCCTACCCAACCCAACAACACCCATGCTAAAATAGCGCCTCGTTCAAACCGGCACGCCAGTTTGAATGAATAGACCGCAGTAAACGGAGAGGTGGCAGAGTGGTCGAATGTACTTGACTCGAAATCAAGCGTACGTTAAATCGTACCGTGGGTTCGAATCCCACCCTCTCCGCCAGAATACATAGAAGAAGCTCCCGCAAGGGAGCTTTTTTTATACCCACCACATATGCAAGCCACCAGCCCAACAAGGTCAGGTAGAAAAACCGCCCAAAGCGCGCAGCGCAAGGCGTTTTTTCCTCCATTCAGCATTGAAAGCCAGCGTCCCCGTTAACGCAAGCCAGTGGCAAGCTAGTGCACTAGCCTAGCCACCGCAAACGCCGCGACCGACATGGCAATTATCGTCCCCACGCACCATAAAATCATGGCCGATCTGGCCGCAGCCACATCGCTTTTGGTCGCGTAATCGGCATGCTCCATTTTCATAAAGCCGTATCCCGCTCCTGTGTGTCGCGCCGTCCGCTCATGACCGCATCTCCTCGTTGTCCACCCCATGCTCCGCGCTTTTTTCAGCGCTGTCAAACCGTATCCCGACGGTATCGTGCACTATCGGCTATTGCGCTGTAGCATATCTGGCTTCAACACCTTCGTCCCACCTTGACCCTGCTCAGCCTATGGTAATCTACCCCTCCTATCCCGACCCCACCAATAAAAGCAATGAGCCGATTCTGGAGCAACATCGTCAGCGAGCTGACCCCCTATATCCCTGGCGAGCAACCGAAACTGCCCGACTTGGTCAAACTCAACACCAACGAAAATCCCTACGGTCCATCGCCCCACGTCTTGGCCGCACTGCACGAAGCCAGTAACGACAGCCTGCGCCTCTACCCCGATCCCTCTGCCAGCGAACTGAAGCAAACCCTGGCCGACTACCACGGCTTGAACAGCGCGCAAGTGTTCGTCGGCAACGGTTCCGACGAAGTGCTGGCGCTGGCCTTCATGGCCTTGCTCAAGCACGATGCGCCGCTGCTGTTCCCGGACATCAGCTACAGCTTCTATCCCGTGTATTGCAAGCTGTACGGCATCGATTACCGTACGGTAGCGCTCGACGAATCCATGCGCATCCGCCCGCAAGACTACCAGGGGCCGTGCGGCGCCATCATCTTCCCGAACCCCAATGCGCCGACTGGCGTCGACTTGCCGCTGGCCGGTGTGGAAACCCTGCTGCGCGACCATCCCGACGCCGTGGTGGTGGTTGATGAAGCGTATGTGGATTTCGGCGGGGAAAGTGCCGTGGCCCTGGTCGAGCGTTATCCGAACTTGCTGGTGGTGCAGACGTTCTCGAAATCGCGTTCGCTGGCCGGCTTGCGCGTCGGCTGTGCCTTCGGACATCGGGACCTGGTCGAGGCGCTGGAAAGAGTGAAGAACAGTTTCAATTCGTATCCGCTGGACCGGGTGGCGCTGGCCGGCGCCGTGGCGTCGCTGCACGACGAAGCGTATTTCCAGCAGACGCGCCAGGCCGTGATCGCCAGCCGTGAGCAGCTGACGGCGGACCTGGAGGCGCTGGGTTTCGAGGTGCTGCCGTCGGTGGCCAACTTTGTCTTTGCCCGCCACCCGCAGCATGACGCGGCGCAACTGGCGGCCGGCTTGCGCGCCCGTTCCGTGATCGTGCGCCATTTCAATGCACCGCGCATCAGCCAGTATCTGCGCATCAGCATCGGTAACGTGGGCGAGTGCGCGGCCTTGATGGCGGCCTTGCGCGAGATATTGTCGTGATGGCAGGCCTGGTACGGCTGCCGGCAGCCGTACCAGGCGCCAGTTTGCTTACTGCTGGCTGGCCCGGCGGCGGCGTGCCATGAAGCCGAGCAAGCCCAGGCCGCCCAGCAGCATGCCGTAGGTGGCTGGTTCCGGTACGGCCGACACGGACAGGTTATTGATGGTTGGCCAGATGCCGACCTGTCCGGCCGTGCTGACGGCCAGGTCCGAGAAGGCGCCCGTCGACAGGAAGCCGACAAACGATGCCTGTGTCGGTAAGGCCAGTTCATAGGTGAGCAGCTCGCCCAGTGCATTGCGCGCTGTCAAAGTGATGCTCTGAGCGTTGGCATAGCCACCGGCAGAGTTCGAGCCGAAGAAGAATCCCCCCACACCGCGTACGGCGCTGGAAAAGTTGGAGAACACCACGCTGTCATTGCGGTTGTTCGTGCTCAGCCAGTTGTCGCTGCCCGTGCCTGCGCCATACAGGATGGGCGAGGCGCCAACGCTGCTTGCCGTGTAGGCATAGCTGCCGGCATTGCGGAACAGCGGGCTGTCGAGCGCATCGATGGGCAAATCATCAAAGGTATCGACGCTGGTATTGCCTGCCGCTGCCAGATAGGCGGACTGGCTGGTGAAGACCGTGATGTCGGCGTGGGCAACGCTGGCGGCGAGCAGCAAGGCGGCGGCGCTGATGATTTTCATGCGGGTGAGTGAGGTTTGCAAGATCGACTCCTTAACGAGGGTTGGGAAAAGGATGTGGCAAAAGTTTCCTTATTTGTAATGCCAGTTCAATGTAATATTAAATAGAAAAAAATACAACATAAATCATTTATGATAATTTTGATCTTGCATATGTAAATCGCTGATGTTTGCCAATTGCTAATGTATGGCGACCAGAGTTGGCGTCTGGCGGCACGATGCTGCTGGCGCGGGCCATTTGTGCAACAATAATCGGATTCATTCATCGACAGGACGGACAATATGGCAAAAGTGGCATTCATCGGTTTGGGCGTCATGGGTTTCCCCATGGCAGGCCATCTGGCGGCGGGCGGGCACGACGTCACCGTGTACAACCGCAATCCGGCCCGCGCGGCCGCCTGGCTCGAGCAGCACAAGGGCAGCAGCGCCGCCACGCCGGCCGCCGCCGCTGCCGGTGCCGAGTTCGTCTTCACCTGCATCGGCAACGATAACGACCTGTACCAGGTCATTTTGGAAGAGGGCGGCTTGCTGTCCGCCATGGCGCCGGGCAGCATCCTGATCGACCATACGACGGCCTCGGCCGAAGCTGCGCGCACCATCCACGCGGCGGCGGAAGAGAAGGGCGTGTTCTTCCTCGATGCCCCCGTGTCCGGCGGCCAGGCTGGTGCGGAAAACGGCAAGCTGACGGTGATGGTGGGTGGGGACGCGGAAGCGTATGCACGCGCCGAGCCCGTCATCGCCCTGTTCTCGCGCGCCGTCACCTATATGGGCGCGTCCGGTTCCGGCCAGCTCACAAAAATGGTCAACCAGATCTGCATCGCGGGACTCGTGCAGGCCTTGAGCGAAGGCATCGCCTTCGCTGAAAACGCGGGCCTGGACGCGGCCCTGGTGGTTGACGTGATTTCCAAGGGCGCGGCGCAGTCGTGGCAGCTGGAAAATCGGGGCAAGACCATGATAGAGCGCAAGTTCGACTTCGGTTTCGCCGTCGACCTGATGCGCAAGGATCTCGGTATCTGCCTCGCTGAGGCCAAGCGCAACGGGAGCGACTTGCCCGTGACGACCTTGACGGACCAGTTCTATGGCGAAGTGCAGCAGGCGGGCGGCAACCGTTACGATACGTCCAGCCTGATTACCCGTTTGAATAAAAAGTAAAGTTTAACTCGTCATTAGCGAGCGGCGCGTCCCTGCAAAGGGCCGCGCCGCTTGTCGTTTACGGTGCTGGAAAGTAAAAAACGTCAGTTTCCGGAACATCAGGTTTCGATTTTCATGGAAAAGCATGGACTTCGCGAGCTCATCGTGTATTATTAAAAAACGAGATGAAATGTCCCAATTTTTAAAACATTATGAGTGGACCCGCATGAAAACCAACTCCTCAGCGATAACACGCGTTGTCGACAAGAACATTCCCTACCTGTCTTCCGCCGTTGCCATCTGGCGTCCCCGCGCCGTGCTGCGCAGCTGGCCCGGCGTGGCCATCGCGCTGGTGATCGCCCTGTCGGCCACCTTCATTTCCAGCAATTACGGCGGCCCCCAGTTGCTGTACGCGCTGTTCTTTGGCCTGGCTTTTCACTTCCTCGCGTCGGACCCTACCTGCAAGCCCGGCATCGAGTTTTGCAGCAAGGTGCTGCTGCGCACGGGCGTGGCCCTGCTGGGGGCGCGCATCACCTTCAACCAGATCGCCTCGGTCGGTGTGACGCCGTTATTGATCGTCGTCGGCGGCCTGGTGGCGACTTTGGGCTTCGGCTATCTGCTGGCCAAGTGGCTCAAGCGGCCCATCACGGAAGGGATTTTGTCGGGCGGTTCCGTCGCCATCTGCGGCGCGTCGGCCGCGCTGGCCATTTCCGCCGTGCTGCCGCAAACCAAGGAAAACGAAAAATTCACTTTGCTGACGGTGGTGGGCGTGACGACCCTGTCGACCCTGGCCATGATCGTCTACCCGCTGCTGGTCAAGCTGCTGGGCTTTGACCCGACCGAGGCGGGCGTGTTCATCGGCGGCACCATCCATGACGTGGCGCAAGTGGTGGGCGCCGGCTACCTGGTCAGCAACCATACGGGCGACGTTGCCACCTTCGTCAAACTGACGCGCGTGGCTTGCCTCGTGCCTGTCGTGCTGGGCCTGTCGATCATGTTCAAGCGCAAGGAAGGCAAGAGCGAAGTCGATGCGCCGCCGCTCGTGCCCTTTTTCCTGATCGGCTTTGTCTGGCTCGTCATTACCAACAGCCTGGGCCTGATTCCGCAGGAAGTGAATGGCTGGATCAACAATGCTTCGCGCGCCTGCCTCGTCATCGCCATTGCCGCGCTGGGCGTCAAAACGTCGTTCCAGTCGCTGGCCTCGCTGGGCTGGCGCCCCGTGATCATGCTGGTGATGGAAACCGTGTGGATCGCCGCTTTTGTCGCCATCGCCGTCCTGCTGACCCGTTAAGCGAGCCGAGCCCGCCATGAAGATCCTTGTCCTCGGCGCCGGCGTGGTCGGTACGGCATCGGCCTGGTATCTGCGCCAGGCGGGCCACGACGTGCGCGTGCTCGAGCGCCAGGCGGGCGCCGCGCAGGAAACGAGCTTCGGCAATGGCGGCCAGATTTCCGTCTCGCATGCGGAACCGTGGGCCAATCCCGCCACCTTGCGCAAAGTGTTGACCTGGCTGGGCAAGGACGACGCGCCGCTGCTGTTCCGTCCCCGTCTCGATACGCTGCAATGGCAGTGGGCGCTGCATTACCTGCGCGAATGTTTGCCATCGCGCGTGTCGCGCAATATGCGCCAGATCGTCGCCCTGGCCGAGTACAGCCGCCAGAGCCTGCAAGCCTTGCGCCGCGAAACGGGCATCGAATATGACCACCTCGAGCGGGGCATATTGCATTTCTATACGGACCAGCAGGAGTTTGACAAATCGCAGTCGGGCGCCGCGCTCCTGCGCGAGCTGGGCTGCCCGCGCAATACGGTCAGCGCCGATGAAGTGATCCGACTGGAACCGGCCCTGCGCCACGCGCGCAGCCAGATCGTCGGCGGCGATTTCACGGCCAGCGACGAGTCGGGCGACGTGCATTTGTTTACCACGGCGCTGGCGGCCCGCGCGGCCGCGGCCGGCGTGGATTTTCAGTATGGCACGACGGCGACGCGCTTGCTGGCCGATGGCGAACGCATCACGGGCGTGGAATGCATCGATGTCTACGGCCGTCACCGCCTGGAATACGCGGACGCCGTGGTGGTAGCCATGGGCAGCTTTTCCGCGCCCTTGCTGCGGCCGCTGGGTATCCGCCTGATGCTGTATCCGGGCAAGGGTTACTCGGCTACTTATCCGATCCTCGATTCCGCTGCCGCACCCACCGTCTCGCTGACGGACGATGGCCACAAACTGGTGTTTTCGCGCCTGGGCGAGCGTCTGCGCGTGGCCGGCACGTGCGAGCTGAACGGCTACACGCGCGAACTGAACCCCGTGCGCTGCGCCGCCATCACGCGCAGAGTGCAAGCGCTGTTTCCTGATGCCTGCGATTACAGCGACCCCGTCTACTGGGCCGGCTTGCGTCCCCTGACGCCATCGAACGTGCCGTACATTGGCGCCACGCGCTACCGCCAGCTGTTCCTCAACACGGGCCACGGCACCCTGGGCTGGACCATGGGCTGTGGCGCGGGCAGGGCGATCGCCGACCTCGTGTCGGGACGGCGGCCGGAAGTCGATTTTGCGTTTTGCGGGGAAACCCAAGGAAAAAGGCTGGGGTCGGTCCCACCGGGAGCGGAATGTGGCCCATTGGGCCACGTTCCCCCTCAGGGTCCGACCCCGGATTTTGCTTCTGGTTTAAATGAATTGCACAGGAGATCAAGATGAGAGACGACGCCACCCCCAGCCAACCACCGGCCGGCCTGACCCTGGCTGGTACCACCTACCAGTCGCGCCTGCTGGTGGGCACGGGTAAATACAAGGATTTCGAGGAAACGCGATTGGCCATCGAAGAGAGCGGCGCCGAGATCGTCACCGTCACCATACGGCGCGTGAATATCGGCCAGGAAAAGGGCGAGCCGAACTTGCTCGACTTCATCCCGCCGTCGAAATACACGATCCTGCCCAACACGGGCGGCTGCTACAACGCGCGCGACGCCGTCTACACCTTGCAGCTGGCGCGCGAGCTGCTGGGCGGGCACCAGCTGTGCAAGCTGGAAGTGCTCGGCGATGAAAAGACCCTGTTCCCGAACATGCCGGAAACATTGAAGGCGGCGCAGGAACTGGTGCGCGACGGCTTCCAGGTGATGGTGTATTGCAGCGACGACCCCATCCAGGCGCGCATGCTGGAAGACATCGGCTGCATCGCCGTCATGCCGCTGGCATCCCTGATCGGCTCGGGCATGGGCATTCAGAATCCGTGGAATTTGTCGCTGATCATCGAGCAAGCCAAGGTCCCCGTGCTGGTCGACGCCGGTGTCGGCACGGCGTCGGACGCTGCCATCGCCATGGAACTCGGTTGCGACGGCATCCTGATGAATACCGCCATCGCGGCGGCGCGCGAACCGGTGCGCATGGCGCGCGCCATGAAATTGGCAGTGCAGGGCGGACGCGAGGCCTATCTGGCCGGGCGCATGCCCCGGAGAGCAGGCGTCATGAGCGCCTCGCCGTCGTCGCCGATGGCCGGGCTGATCGCCTGAGCCCGATTTGTAGCAAGGCAGTTGATGATTGTTTCAAGCGTTTATAAAAACCACAATACCTGGAGATGACATGAAACACACACTCGTAGCGGCAGCCATCCTGGCCTCCTTCTTCGCCGGCAACGCCAGCGCCCAATCGTCCGTCACCGTGTACGGCTTGCTCGACGCGGGCCTGACGTCCGAACACGGCGGCGCTGACGGTTCCGTCACCAAGCTGGCCACCGGCGTGCAGTCGGGCAGCCGCATCGGCTTCAAGGGCACGGAAGACCTGGGCAACAACCTGAAGGCCAATTTCGTGCTGGAAAATGGTCTCGACGTGGATACGGGCGCCAACCGCCAGGGCGCGCTGTTCGGACGCAAGGCTTACGTGGGCCTGTCGGGCGGCTTCGGCGCCGTGAACCTGGGCTTGCAGCACAACCCGCTGTTCACCGCGCTGGACAATATCGACCCGTTCGAGACTGGCATGACGGGCGCCTCGATCAACCTGATGAGCGTGGCCAGCCTGCGCACGAAAAATTCCATCATGTACGAGACGCCGAAGGTGAACGGTCTGTCGGCCGCCGTGATGTACGGGCTCGGCGAAAAGCCGGACAGCAACACCCTGGGCCGCACCATCGACTTTTCCATCGATTACGCCAACGGCCCGCTCGTGCTGACCCTGGCGCATGACAACCGCAAGGACACGCCGCTGAACACGGCCAAGGTCACCTTGCTGGGCGGCACCTACGACTTCGGCCCCGCCAAGCTGCACGCCGCGTATGAAACGGACAAGGATGACGCGGGCACGGATTTCCGCAGCTACATGCTGGGCGCGTCGGCCCCCGTGGGCGCGGCGGGCAGCGTAATGGCGTCCTATATCAAGAAGGATGACCGCACGAATGCGCGCCGCGGCGGGCGCCAGCTGGCCATAGGCTACACCTACGCCTTGTCCAAGCGCACGAATCTGTACACCTCGTACGGACGCATCAACAACGATGGCGCTGGCACCAATTTCGTCGGCGACGCATCGAGCGGCGGCAGCGTGCCTTTGCCTGGGCATAACTCGAGCGCCTTCACGGCCGGCATGCGTTTGAAGTTCTAAGCACGGCGGGGCAGGGAACGATGGCGGCTTGTCTGTTGCGGATAAGCCGCCATTGTTGTTTCAGCAGCGGTGCACATGAATGGATTCCGGATTCAGGAATGAAACAGTCCGATTTTTCATGAATTTTCATTGACAGCGCATTTCGCAACCGTTAAATTGAACACGTATTTCAAATATCGGAACAAAATATACCGATTTTTTATAAAACCGTAAGGAGACTGAGCCATGACCGATTTGTCCGACCAAAAAGCCGCCGCAGCCGCGATACCTGTTGGCCCGCAAAAGATGACGCCTTCCGAAGCGTTCGTGGAAACCCTGGCCGCCAATGGCGTGACCGACATGTTCGGCATCATGGGCTCGGCCTTCATGGACCCGATGGATATCTTTGCCCCGGCCGGCATCCGCTTGATTCCCGTCGTGCACGAGCAGGGCGCCGGCCACATGGCCGACGGCTATGCCCGCGTCTCTGGCCGCCATGGCGTGGTCATCGGCCAGAACGGTCCCGGCATCAGCAATTGCGTCACAGCGATTGCCGCCGCCTACTGGGCGCACACGCCCGTCGTGATCATCACGCCGGAAACGGGCACCATGAGCATGGGCCTGGGCGGCTTCCAGGAAGCGAACCAGCTGCCGATGTTCGAGGAATTCACGAAGTACCAAGGCCACGTGACCAATCCGGCCCGCATGGCCGAGTTCACGGGCCGCTGTTTTGACCGCGCCATGTCCGAAATGGGTCCGACGCAACTGAACATCCCGCGCGACTATTTTTATGGCGAAATCAAGGCGGAGATTCCAAAGCCGAACCGCCTGGACCGTGGCGCCGGCGGCGAGCAAAGCCTGAACGATGCGGCCGAATTGCTGGCCAAGGCCAAGTTCCCCGTCATCATCTCGGGCGGCGGCGTCGTCATGGGCGAAGCGATCGAGGAGTGCAAGGCCCTGGCCGAGCGCTTGGGTGCCCCGGTCGTCAACAGCTATCTGCACAACGACTCGTTTCCTGCCAGCCACCCGCTGTGGTGCGGTCCGCTCGGCTACCAGGGTTCCAAGGCAGCAATGAAACTGATCGCCAAGGCCGACGTCGTCGTCGCTTTGGGTTCGCGCCTGGGCCCGTTCGGCACCTTACCGCAGCACGGCATGGATTACTGGCCGAAAAACGCCAAGATCATCCAGATCGACGCCGACAACAAGATGCTGGGCCTGGTGAAAAAGATTTCGGTGGGCATCTGCGGCGACGCCAAGGCGGCCGCCAAGGCGATTCTTTCCCGCCTCGATGGCAAGACGCTCGACTGCGACGCCACGCGCGACGAGCGCTATGCCACCGTGCAAGCCGAGAAGGCGGCATGGGAAGAGGAGCTGACCAACTGGACGCACGAAAAAGATGCGTACAGCCTGGACATGATCGAAGAGCAAAAGAAAGAGCCGGGCAACTATCTGCACCCGCGCCAAGTGCTGCGCGAGCTGGAAAAAGCCATGCCGGAAGACGTGATGGTGTCGACCGACATCGGCAACATCAACTCGGTGGCCAACAGCTATCTGCGCTTTGAAAAGCCGCGCAGCTTCTTTGCGGCGATGAGCTTTGGCAACTGTGGTTACGCATTCCCGACCATCATCGGCGCGAAAGTGGCCGCGCCGCACCGTCCGGCCGTGTCGTATGCGGGCGATGGCGCCTGGGGCATGAGCCTGATGGAAACGATGACGTGCGTGCGCCACAACATTCCCGTGACGGCCGTGGTCTTCCACAACCGCCAGTGGGGCGCGGAAAAGAAAAACCAGGTCGATTTCTACAACCGCCGCTTCGTTGCCGGTGAACTCGACAACCAGAGCTTTGCCGAGATCGCGCGCGCCATGGGCGCCGAAGGCATCACGGTCGACAAGCTGGAAGACGTGGGGCCAGCGCTGAAAAAGGCGATCGACATGCAGATGAATGAAGGCAAGACGACCATCATTGAAATCATGTGCACGCGCGAGCTGGGCGACCCGTTCCGCCGCGATGCGCTGAGCAAGCCTGTGCGGCATTTGGATAAATATAAAGATTACGTTTGATTTGCTGGTGTTGTTGGATTACGCCCTCTGGGCTAATCCAACCTACGCACACGGATGGCGCGTGTGTAGGTCGGATTAGCCGGGCGCAAGCCCGGCGTAATCCGACACCACCCTGACCGATCCTTGTATGACCCCGGCCATGCCGGGTTTTATGTGCCGGAACCATGCCTCATGCTTCCATGGTTCCGGCATTTTTTTACCGAATTGGAGTCGCCATGAAAGCCCTGCACCGCATCATCGCGCAAGCCCGCGCCGTGCCGAAACATATCGTCTTGTGCGAGGGCGGCGATGCGCGCGTATTGCAGGCGGCCGCGCGTGCCGCTGCCGAAGGCCTGGCGCATATCACCATCGTCGGCCAGCCGGCCGCCATCTTGGCGTTGGCGCAGGAACACGCGCTGGACCTGGACGCCGTGCGCCTGGTCGACCCGGCACAGTCCAGCGAGTCGGAACATTACGCCCAGCAATTATTCGTGTTGCGCCAGGCCAAGGGCATGACGGTGGAGCAGGCGAGAAAAGCCGTTCAGGATCCGCTGTGCTACGCCAACCTGATGGTGCGCCTGGGCGACGCGGATGGCTGCGTGGCGGGAGCCGTGCACACGACGGCCGACGTGGTGCGCAGCGCCATCCAGATCATCGGCGTCGATCCGGCCTTTAAGCTCGTATCGAGCTTTTTCCTGATGATGCTGTGCGAACCTTTCCACAGCCTCAAGGGTGGTTTCATCTTTTCCGACTGCGCCTTGGTGGTCGATCCGAAAGCCGAGGAATTGGCCGACATCGCCATGGCCGCCGCCGACAGCGCGCAAGCCTTGCTGATGGAAGAACCGCGCGTCGCCATGCTGTCGTTTTCCACCAGCGGCAGCGCCCACCACGCGGCCGTCGACAAGGTGCATGCGGCAACAGACCGGGTCAAGGCCCAGCGTCCGCTGCTGGCCATCGATGGCGACGTGCAGCTGGACGCGGCCATCGTGGCCGAGATTTCCCAGCGCAAGGTCAAGGATTCCGTCGTCAACGGCCGCGCGAACGTGCTGGTGTTCCCGAACCTTGACGCGGGCAATATCGGCTACAAGCTGGCCGAGCGCATGGGCGGCGCCGTCGCCATCGGCCCCTTGCTGCAAGGCTTGAAGAAGCCGGCCAACGATTTGTCGCGCGGCTGCAGCGCCGACGATGTCTATAACGTGATTGCCGTCACGTCGGTGCAGGCCCAGGGTGGACGCTGAGTTGTTCAGCTTGCCCGTGCTGGCGCTGCTGGGCGTGGTGGCGGCGGGCACGTACTTCCAGACCGTCACGGGCTTTGGCCTGGGCATGATCGTCATGGGCGTGGCCAGCGGCCTGGGCCTGGCGCCCGTGCCGGCGCTGGCGGCCCTCGTCAGTTTGCTGTCCCTGGCCAATTGCCTAGTGGCCTTGCCGGGCGCCTTGCACCACCTGGACTGGCGCGCCATCCGCGCGGCCAGCATCGGCTTGCTGCCGGCCATGGCGGCCGGCGTCTTGCTATTGGGATACCTGGACCAGGCGTACGCGCCGCTGCTGCATCTGTTGCTGGGCGCGGCCATCGTGTATGGCGGCGTCAGCATTTTGCTGCAGGCGCCGCCTGGCCCCGGCGCGGCCGACAGGCGCAGCTTCTTCATCAGCGGCGTGTGCGGCGGCCTGTTCTCGGGCCTGTTTTCGCTGGCCGGGCCGCCGCTCGTGTACCAGTTCTACCGCCAGGAAATGAGCTTGAAAACCATCCGCTACAGCCTGATCTTTTTGTTCGCCATCAGCGCGGGCGGACGTTCGCTGATGGCGGGCAGCCAGGGCCAGCTCGACGCGAAAGTGCTGCTGCTGTGCGCACTGGCCTTGCCCGTGGGCGTGCTGGCCACGATGGCCGGCAAGCACTACCCGCCGCCGATCGCCCAGCGCGGCATGCGCCGCATCGCGTTTGCCGTGCTGACCCTGATCGGCATTTCGCTGATGGCGGCGGCCGTGCCGCAATTGCTCGTCTAATCGTGCTGCGCTTGCAAAATAGTCAAACAGCCGTTATATTTCCCGTTCTTTCTCGAACCTCTTCCTTATTGGAGCCAAAAGTGCCTCGCTTCTTCGCCATCACCTGCTAACGCTGACGAAATGCTCTTTGCAGCATCGTTCGGCGCGTTGACGCCCCCGATTGCTGCGGCACTGCTCTTGCTCTTCCCGCACACGTATCCGAGACCCTGGTCTTGATCGTCCACGCCCGAACACGTCGTCAGCACCCCTGACCCTGTATGGACACGCCCCGGTGAACGCGGCGTGGGACGCTATGTTTTTACAATCTTTACCCTTATTCAAATACCCGCGCACGCCGCACCTGGAAGGCTCGCGCCTGCAGGATGGCGACGACGGCTCGGACCAGATGCCCCTGAAAAAGCTGGCCGGCCAGTACGTCGTCATCGAGGAAAAAATCGATGGCGCCAACTCCGCCGTGTCGTTCAGCGACGCGGGCGAGGTGCTGCTGCAGTCGCGCGGCCATTACCTGGCGGGCGGCGGCAGCGAACGCCAGTTCAACCTGTTGAAACCGTGGGCGCATGCGCACGAACACGCCTTGCTGCACCTGCTGGAAGACCAGTATGTGCTGTTTGGCGAATGGTCCTACAGCAAGCACTCCGTGTTTTACGACCGGCTGCCCCATTACTTCAACGAGTTCGACGTGTATTGCCGCCGCAGCCAGATGTTTTTGTCGACGGCGCGCCGCCACGCCATGCTGGCCCGCTCGCCCGTGCTGTCCGTCCCCGTGCTGTATGCGGGATTGATGCCGGCCACGCCGAAGCAGTTGTGGCAGCTGCTGCGCCATTCGCTGGCCAAGTCCCGGCTGTGGCGCGACGCCTTTGAGCACGCGGTGGCGCGCGAGCGCCTGCCGCTGGACCTGTGCTGGAAGCAGACGGACAAGTCCGACCACGCGGAAGGCCTGTATCTGAAAGTGGAGGACGACGAGCAAGTGCTGGCCCGCTACAAGCTGGTGCGCCATGACTTTACGCAAACCATCCTCGACAGCGGTTCGCACCACAGCACGCGGCCCTTGATCCCGAACCAGCTGGCCGAGGGCGTGGACTTGTACGCGCCGCAGCCGCTCGTCACGTGGGAAAGCCTGGGTTTGCATACCTGCCGTTCGCTCGACGAACTGGCAGCTTTCTCAAGGAGTACAAAATGATGCACTGGAAAACCCTGCAGCAACTGGTGCCGCCAGCGGGCCAGTCGCCCGATTTCAACGCCTGCCTGGCCGCCTTCCCGCAGCTGGAACTGGCCAAGACGACGCCGCAAAACCCCGTGTACCACGCGGAAGGCGATGTGTGGACGCATACGATGATGGTGGTGGAGTCCTTGCTGGCCATGCCCGACTACCAGCAAGCCACGCGCGCGGAACAGGAAATCGTGTTTCTCGCCGCCTTGCTGCACGACGTGGCCAAGTGCAGCACCACGGTGATCGACCCGGTGACGGGCGCCATCGGCCAGCCCGGCCACTCGCGCAAGGGCGCGCTCGATGCGCGCATCGCCTTGTGGGATTGCGACGTGCCGTTTGCCGTGCGCGAGGAAATTTGCCGCCTGATCAATGTGCACCAGGTGCCGTTCTTTGCGCTGGAGTCGTCGCGGCGCGGCGTCACGCCCGAGTTCACCGTGCGTGAGCTGTCGTGGCAAGTCGATATCCGCTTGCTGGCCATGCTGGCCGAGGCGGACATACGCGGGCGCATCTGCCCCGATCCGCAGCGTATTCTGGATGCCATCGAGCTGTTCCGCGAACTGGCGCGCGAGGAAGGATGTTATGGCCAGCGACGCGCTTTCGTTGACGATCACACGCGCGTCAAATATTTTCGCGGCGCCGAGGCGCATCCCGACTATCCGCTGTTCCAGGAAGCGGGCTCGCGCGTGATCGTCATGTCGGGCTTGCCTGCGTCGGGCAAGAATACGTGGGTGGAGAAGCACCATCCGCGCTTGCCCGTCGTGTCGTTTGACGATGCACGGACGGCCCTGGGCTTGAAGCACGGCAAGAACGAGGGGCAGGTGGGCGACTATGCGGAAGAGCGGGCGCGCGAATTGTTGCGCAAGGGCGAACCGTTCGTGTGGAACGCCACGCATCTGTCGAAACTGATGCGCGAAAAGACGCTCAACCTGCTGTACAAATACCATGCGCAGGTGGAGCTCGTGTACCTGGAACAGCCGCGCAAGGAGTTACTGCGGCGCAACGGCCAGCGCGACACGTCGCTCAGCAACAAGAAGCTGCAAGCGATGCTGTGGAACTGGGAAATCCCGCTGCCGATGGAGGCGCACGCGGTGCGCTACGAAGTGAGCTGAAGGCTTAGCGCTTGCGTCCACCGAGCAACTGCGCGATTTCGCTGAACAGCTCATTGTTCAGCGAGGCGGGCAGGGTGGTAGCCAGGCTGCGGCTGTAGTAGGCACCCAGGTCCAGGCCCAGTCCCAGCCCGCAAATTTCCACGGCGCCCTGCGCTTCGCGGCGCGCCACCACTTGTTTCAGATGTTGCGCCAGGTAAAACTCGTCGTTGGCGAGATTCGTTGCTGTATCCATCGGGCAACCATCGGACACGACGAGCAGGATGCGCCGCCGTTCCGGGCGTGCCAGCATGCGCGTGCACGCCCAGTCCACGGCTTCGCCATCGACGCCTTCGCGGTACAAGTCCGCCTTCAGCAGGGCCGCGATGTCGGGCCGCGCGCGGCGCCAGCTGGTATCGCCATCCTTGAAGACCATGTGCACGAGTTCATTCAAGCGGCCTGGATTCGCGGGCGAGCGGGCTCGTAGCCAGTCGCGCTTGACTCTTCCCCCGTTCCACGCGCCCGTCGTAAAACCCAGCAACTCCGTGGCAACGCCGGCCTGGTCCAGTGCGCGCAGCACAATGTCGAGTAGCACGGCCACGGATTCCGCATGCGTCTTCATGGAGCCGGAGCAGTCGACGAGGAAGGTGACGAGGCAGTCGGCTTGCGGCAGGAATTGTTCCTTGCGAAACAGCCTGCGCTCGGATGGTGAGCTGATCAGTTGCGCCAGCCGCCGGCCGTCGATATACCCCTCTTCTTCGCCAAACGACCAGCCGTCGCGCTCGGGCACGGCCAGCAATTGCGTGAACCGCCGCGCCAGGCGGGCCGTGTTGATGCCCAGGCTGGCGATGCGGGCATCCATGCGTTCGCGGTATTCGAGCAGCAGGGCGCGGCGCACGAGTTCGCCCGCTCTTTCCTCTCGGTCATACGCCGTGGAATAGGCGCGGTAGCCGCTATCGCCATCGCTGAAGGCGCGGCTCTCGCCCAGCGGGGCGGCATCGGGTAGATTGTCGTTATCGCTGTCGAAATCGAGCAGCAGTTTGAAGGCGGCCTGCGCCTTGGCGTCGCCTGCCTCGTCCTGGCCGCCATCGCGCGCGGCCTGCGCGTCTTTCAGCATGGCGTCGACGGCGTGGCTGATGGCCAGTGCATGGCGCGCAAAGGCGGCCTGGTCGGCGCGGTGGCGGCGCAATCCCGCCAGGTCGCCGCTCAATTGCGACGACACCGACCAGCGTGTCGCCTCGATAAAATCTTCCGTCTTTTCCAGCACGGGCCTGGCCGTCAGGCGCGACCAGCACATCTGGAATACCGTGTACAGCAGCAAGCCCGACGCACCCTCGGCCAGGCCGGAATCGTAGAACGCGTGCGACCATGCGGTAAAACGGTGGCGCAGGTTGCCGATCACGCCAGCTTGCTGCTCGGGCGCCAGCGTTTCCACCCTTAACTGTTCCAGCAGTTCGAAGACGAGGCGCGCCACGGGTTCGAGCGGGCAGAGTGACTTGTGCAGGGCCGCATCCGTATGCAGCAGGCGCAGGGCCACGCTGTCGGCCGCACCGCGCAAGGACGGCAAATCCTGCAGCGCTGCATCGGGCTGCAGATGGGCTGCGTGGATGGGCAGGGGACGGTGGCCGTCGTGCAGGCGCCGGCCCCGGTAGCGTATCGAGGGAGAACCGCTGAGGGCGCGGATGGCGCCTGCGCACAGTTCATCCGTTTCCTGCTGCTCGCGCGTGTAGGCGGCAGGCGCCGTCGTTTCCGTACTCATGCCTGGCTCGCCAGCAACTCCTCATTGAAGCAGCGCTGATAGTACTCGGCCACCATGGGCCGCTCGGCCTCGTCGCATTTGTTGAGGAAGGACAGGCGGAAGGCCAGCGCCGGGTCGCGGAAGATCTGGCAGTTCTCGGCCCAGGTGATCACCGTGCGTGGCGACATCAGACAAGCCAGGTCGCCCGCCGCATAGCCGTGGCGCGTGAGGCTGGCCACGGCCACCATGCTGCTGGCCAGTTGGCGCCCCGCCTCGTCGTTCATGGCGGGAACACGCGCCAGGACGATCTGCGTCTCTTCCGCCTGCGGCAGATAGTTCAAGGTGGCAACGATGTTCCAGCGGTCGATCTGCGCGTGATTGAGCACTTGCGTGCCGTGGTACATGCCGTTCAAGTTGCCCAGGCCCACCGTGTTCGAGGTGGCGAACAGGCGGAAGTGCGGATGGGGCGTGATGACCCGGTTCTGGTCGAGCAGGGTGAACTTGCCGTCGCGCTCGAGGATGCGCTGGATGACGAACATCACGTCGGGGCGGCCCGCGTCGTATTCATCGAAGATCAGGGCCACGGGCCGTTGCAAGGACCAGGGCACGATGCCTTCCTGGAATTCCGTCACTTGCTGCTGTTCGCGCAGCACGATGGCGTCCTTGCCGACCAGGTCCAGGCGGCTGATGTGGCCGTCCAGGTTGACCCGCACGCAAGGCCAGTTCAGGCGCGCCGCCACTTGCTCGATATGCGTGGACTTGCCCGTGCCGTGCAAGCCCTGCACCATCACGCGGCGGTTGTGGGTGAAGCCGGCGAGGATCGCCAGGGTCACATCCTTGTTGAAGCGGTAGGCGGGATCGATGTCGGGCACGTGCGGATCGCGCTCCGTGAAGACGGGCACGAGCAGGTCGCTGTCGATATCGAACAGGCTGCGCACGGACTGCAAGGTTTGCGCCGCTGCGGCGGGGGGATGTTGGCGTGAATCTGGCACCTTGTTCTCCTGTGAAACCGCAGCATGGGCGCTACGGCGGTTATGAATGACCGGTTTGCAACGCGTCGTCGTCCCCGCCCGTCGTCGGCATGGTTTCCGATTCGATGGCGGCCAGGGCTTGCGCGGCGCGCTGCAATGCTGGCAAGAAATGTAAAGCCTTGTCGTGCGTCAAACGGATGATGGGTGCCTGGATGGCCACGGCCAGATTCGAGCGGCCGTTCGGGTTCGGCACCAGCACGGCCACGCACAGCAGGCCGGGCAGGAATTCCTCGTCGTCCAGCGCATAGCCGTTGCGGCGCACCAGTTCCAGTTCGCGTTCGAGCTTGACGGGGTCCGTTTCCGTCTTGTCCGTAAAGCGCGTCAATTCCATGTGGCCCAGCAGGCGGCGCCGTTGCACGGGCGTCATTTGCGCCAGGAACAGCTTGCCGCTGGACGAGCAGTGGGCCGGCACCCGCGAACCGGGATGCAGATAGAAGCGCAGCGGGGCCGCCGTTTCCACGCGGTCCAGGTACACCACTTCGCTGCCGCTGAAGGCCGTCAGGTTGCAGCTTTCGCCCACTTCCTCGACCAACTGGCGCAAGACCATGCGGCGGGCGCCATGGAAAGTGTTGTTAATTAGCAGGTTCGACGCCAGGCGGCGCAGGCGCACGCCCGTGCTGTAGTGGCGGCCATCGCTTTCGCGCTGCAGCACGCCCACGCTTTCCAGCTGCTGCAGCATGCGGTGCAGGGTGGGCTTCGGTAGCCCCGTTTCTTCCACCAGCGCCTGCAGCGACAGCAACTGGTCTTTTTCGGCAATCACTTCCAGCAAGGCAAACAAACGCATCGTGGGCGTGTCGCCTTCCAGTTTTTCCGGCTCAAGTTTTGGGGATGAAATCATGTCCATGGTGGCCTCGGTTGTCTGTCTGAGTGTTATTTCATTTTCGAACTCAAATTGTACCGTTTCCTCGAAATTCTGTTTGACTTTTGATTGCCGAACGCTTAAATTGAATTGTATATCAAATTTCGGAACAAAATATACCGATTTTTGATAAATAAGTTGCTCACTACACTGCAGTTCATTACAACAGACCAGGAGACACCCATGAATGACATGACCGACCAAAAAGCCGCCGCCGCAGCGGCCATCCCCACCGGCCCGCAAAAGATGACGCCTTCCGAAGCGTTCGTGGAAACCCTGGCCGCCAATGGCGTGACCGACATGTTCGGCATCATGGGCTCGGCCTTCATGGACCCGATGGACATTTTTGCGCCGGCCGGTATCCGGCTGATTCCCGTCGTGCACGAGCAGGGCGCCGGCCACATGGCCGACGGTTACGCCCGCGTCTCGGGCCGCCATGGCGTTGTCATCGGCCAGAATGGCCCTGGCATCAGCAATTGCGTGACGGCGATTGCCGCCGCCTACTGGGCGCACACGCCTGTCGTGATCATCACGCCGGAAACGGGCACCATGAGCATGGGCCTGGGCGGCTTCCAGGAAGCGAACCAGTTGCCGATGTTCGAGGAATTCACGAAATACCAGGGCCACGTGACGAATCCGGCCCGCATGGCGGAATTCACGGGCCGCTGCTTTGACCGCGCCATGTCCGAAATGGGCCCGACGCAACTGAACATCCCGCGCGACTATTTTTATGGCGAAATCAAGGCCGAGATTCCGAAACCGAACCGCCTGGACCGTGGTGCCGGCGGCGAACAAAGCCTTAACGATGCGGCCGAGCTGCTGGCGAAAGCCAAGTTCCCCGTCATCATCTCGGGCGGTGGCGTCGTCATGGGCGAAGCGATCGAGGAGTGCAAGGCCCTGGCCGAGCGCCTCGGTGCGCCCGTCGTCAACAGCTACCTGCACAACGACTCCTTCCCCGCCAGCCATCCGCTGTGGTGCGGCCCGCTCGGCTACCAGGGTTCCAAGGCAGCGATGAAACTGATCGCCAAGGCCGACGTCGTCGTCGCTTTAGGCTCGCGCCTGGGCCCGTTCGGCACCTTGCCGCAGCACGGCATGGATTACTGGCCGAAAAACGCCAAGATCATCCAGATCGATGCGGATAACAAGATGCTGGGCCTGGTCAAGAAAATCTCCGTCGGCATCTGCGGCGACGCCAAGGCAGCCGCCAAAGCTATCATTGCCCGCCTGGACGGCAAGACGCTCGACTGCGACGCGACGCGCGACGAGCGCTATGCCACCGTGCAAGCCGAGAAGGCCGCGTGGGAAGAGGAGCTGACGAACTGGACGCATGAAAAAGATGCGTACAGCCTGGACATGATCGAAGAGCAAAAGAAAGAGCCGGGCAATTACCTGCACCCGCGCCAGGTCTTGCGCGAGCTGGAAAAAGCCATGCCGGAAGACGTGATGGTGTCGACCGACATCGGCAACATCAACTCGGTGGCGAACAGCTATCTGCGCTTTGAAAAGCCGCGCAGCTTCTTTGCGGCGATGAGCTTTGGCAACTGCGGTTACGCATTCCCGACCATCATCGGCGCGAAAGTGGCCGCGCCGCACCGTCCGGCCGTGTCGTATGCGGGCGACGGCGCCTGGGGCATGAGCTTGATGGAAACGATGACCTGCGTGCGCCACAACATTCCCGTGACGGCCGTGGTCTTCCACAACCGCCAGTGGGGCGCGGAAAAGAAAAACCAGGTGGATTTCTACAACCGCCGCTTCGTTGCCGGTGAACTCGACAACCAGAGCTTTGCCGAGATCGCGCGCGCCATGGGTGCCGAAGGCATCACGGTCGACAAGCTGGAAGACGTGGGCCCGGCCTTGAAGAAAGCCATCGACATGCAGATGAATGAAGGCAAGACCACCATCATTGAAATCATGTGCACGCGCGAGCTGGGCGACCCGTTCCGCCGCGATGCGCTGAGTAAACCAGTGCGGCATCTGGACAAGTATAAAGATTACGTTTGATTGCTTGAGCCAGCGACAAAAAGCTGGGGTCAGACCCGGCGGGTCTGACCCCGGAATTTGCGACTTTGGTGTTGTGACGAAATTCTCACACATTGTCACGGAAGTATCATAATTTCACTAAAGAATACAAGGCGTCCCGTTTTTTGGATTATTTGATTTGACAAGCCCATGCTTAAGGCTTAAATTCAATAAAAGACAAAAAACGGAACGTAGCGTATCAAAAACGATTTACGGAGACCACCATGAACCACCCTGTACCGCACACCGACGCCGTCACCACTGACTTCCTGCAAGCGTTCGGCGATGCCTGGAACCGCCACGATATCGAGGCCCTGATGGCCGCCATGGCCGACGATTGTGAATTCCATGCCGTGGCCGGCCCTGACTTGCTGGGCAAGAGTTTTATTGGCCGCGACGCCGTGCGCGCCGGCTTCGAATTGGCCTGGCAAACCTTCCCCGACGCCGCCTGGCTGAATCCAGAACACTTCGTCAGCGGCGAGCGCGGCGTGACGGAATCGACGTTTGCCGGCACCAAGGCGGACGGCACGCGCATCGAAGCGCGCATGGTCGACATCTTCACTTTCCGCGACGGCAAGATCGCCGTGAAGAATGCCTTCCGCAAGGATCGCCCACCGGTTGCTACCGGCAACAAAGCCTGAGCCAGTACGTTCACCAGGAATGATCATGAACAAACCTGTCGACACCCCATCTGACGTATTGGGCAACAGCACCGCCGCCCGCACGTCCTACGATCCCGCCTACGATCCGCTGGTAGCCCAGCGCCCCGGCCACGGCAATGCCTACGCGCCCACCTACTGGATCGGCACGGCCGGCGAGCCGCCCGCCGACGACGGCCCCATCACGCATGATATCGACGTCGACGTGGCCATCATCGGCTCGGGTTTTACCGGCCTCTCCTGCGCCATCTTCCTGGCCCAGGAACACGGCATCAAGGCGACCGTGCTGGAAGCGAACCGGGTCAGCTGGGGCTGCAGCACGCGCAACGGCGGCCAGGCGCAATGCACGACGGGCCGCCTGAAACGCTCGCAGTGGATAGACCGCTATGGGCCGGACACGGCCCTGAAACTGCACGCGGAAGTGTGCGACGCGATGCAAACGTTCAAGAAGATCACGGCCGACATCGATTGCGAGCCGCAGCCGGGCGGCCATCTGTACATCGCCCACAAGGCGAAAGCCATGCCCGCGCTGGAAAAAGAAGCCAAGATCATGCGCGAGATATTCAAGTACGACGCGCGCATCCTCGACGCCGACACCGTCAAGCGTGAGTATGTGGACGACAAGGAAGCGGCCGGCGCGCTGCACGAGCCGGAAGGCATCGGCATCCACGCGGGCAAGCTGGCGTTCGGCTACCTGCGCAAGGCCCGTGCGCTGGGCGCCAAGGTGCACCCGTCCAGCCCCGTGATGGGCTGGGAAACGCGCAACGGCGTGCATTATCTGCAAACGCCGGGCGGTGTGGTGCGTGCGCGTTCCGTGGCCGTGGCCACGGGCGGCTACACCTCGCCCCATCTGCATCCGCAAGTGAAGAACCGCCTGCTGCCGATTCTGTCGAACTCGCTCGTCACGCGTCCGTTGACCCCGGCGGAAATCGAGGCGTGCAACTTCCGCACCCACCAGGTGATCACCGATACGCGCATTCTGCGTCACTACTACCGCCTGATGCCGGACAACCGTGTGCAGATCGGCAGCCGCAGCGCCATCACGGGCGCCGACGCGCCGGACGACAAATACAAACAGTTTTTGATCAACGATCTGCACCGCAAGTTCCCCGCGCTGACGGGTATCGCCATCGATTATTCGTGGTGGGGCTGGGTCGACGTCAGCCACGACATGATGCCGCGCATCGTGCAACCGGACCCGAAGCAATCGATCTTCTATTCGCTCGGTTACGGCGGCAACGGCGTCATGTACTCGGCGCAGGCGGGCCGGCGCATGGCCGAGCGCATCGCGGGCAAGGCCAGCGACACGGGCTTGCCGATCTTCAATTCGAAACTGCCGTACCCGAACATGATGGAACTGGTCGAGTCGCAAGCGTTCGCCCCGTTCCGCCGCCTTGGCCAGCGCTTCCTGTACCGCTGGTATCACTTGAAAGATGAAGTTTTCTAAAAGCAGCACTGCAGTTCAAGTCGTCGCATGAGCTGGCATAGACCGGCCAGCGGCGCCATCCGCAAGGATGTTATTGCCCGAACGTTCACACATAACAATAACTTGGAGTGAGACATGAACACTAATACGAGCAAAACAGGTTTTTCATCGATGCGCCGCGCCGTCCTCGGCACCCTGGTGCTGGCCGCCGCCCTGGCTTCCAGCGGTACCGCCTTTGCGCAAAGCAAGGAAGTGACGATTGCCTACCAGGAAATCAACGGTCCCTTCCTCGTGGCCATCGCCAGCGGCGAAGTGGAAAAAACCACGGGCTATAAAATCAACTGGCGCAAGTTCGACTCGGGCGCCAAGGTAGCCACCGGCATGGCGTCCGGCGACGTGCAGATCGGCGTCATCGGTTCCAGTCCCCTGACGGCGGCCGTCAGCCGCGGCGTCGACCTGCAGCTGTTCTGGATCATCGACGACATCAATGAAGCGGAAGCGATGGTGGCCCGCAATGGCGCCGGCATCGCCAAGCCCACGGACTTGCGCGGCAAGAAGATCGCCGTGCCATTCGTGTCCACCACGCACTTCCACACCATGTTCGCGCTGGAAACGTGGGGCATCAAGCCGACGGAAGTGAAACTGCTCAACATGCAGCCGAACCAGATCGCCGCTGCCTGGGAACGGGGCGACATCGATGCGGCCTTCGTGTGGGACCCGGCCTTGAGCAAGCTCAAGCAAAACGGCAAGGTGCTCGTCACGTCCGGCGAGCTGAGCAAGAAGGGCAAGGCCACGTTTGACGGCATGGCCGTCGAGCGCGCCTGGGGCGAAGCGAACGCCGACTTCATGGCCAAGTTCGTCAAGGTGATGGCCGCTGCCGACGCCGACTACCGCGCCAATCCGAAGGCGTGGACCATCGATTCCCCGCAAGTGAAAGCCAACGTCAAGCATTCGGGCGCGGCCGCCAAGGACGTGGCCGCTTCCGTGGCCCTGTACGCCTACCCATCGCTGCAGGAGCAGGCGTCGCCAGCCTGGCTCGGTGGCGGCGCCAAGGGAGGCGTGGCGCAAGCTTTGCTGGCCACGGCGCAATTTTTGAAGGGCGAAGGCAAGATCGACACCCTGGCAACAGATTACGCCAAGTATGTGACACCCAGGTATGCACAGGCCGCCGGCCTGCTGAAGTAAACGTTGTGCGATGGCGCGCCTGCGGGCGCGCTGACTGAACAGAATGCGTTGAACTGAAGTGACTACACCTATGCGGGGCACATGATGGAAAATCTCTACGTCAAGGATGTCAGCGTGATTTATCCGGGCAAGACGGCCGGTGAACGCGTACATGCCTTAAATAATATCAATCTCACCATCAATAGCGGCGACTTCGTCGTCGCGCTGGGCGCCTCGGGCTGCGGCAAGACCACCTTGCTGAGCCTGATGGCGGGCTTTATCGCCCCATCCAAGGGCGAGATCATGTTGGGCAGCAACAAGGTGGAAGGGCCGGGCGCCGACCGTGGCGTCGTATTCCAGAAACATGCCTTGCTGCCGTGGCTGAACGTGATGGAAAACGTGGAATTCGGCCTCAAGCTGCAAGGCGTGGCCAAGGCCGTGCGGCGCGAACAGGCGGCCAAGAACCTGGCGCTGGTCGGCTTGAAGGACTTTCACGACAATATGATTTATCAATTGTCGGGCGGCATGCAGCAAAGGGTGGGCATCGCCCGCGCCCTGACCAGCAATCCCGCCATGCTGCTGATGGATGAACCGATGGCCGCGCTCGACGCGCTGACGCGTGAAACCATCCAGGAATTGCTGCTCGATATCTGGGCCAAGTCCAGCACCATGTTCTTCTTCATTACCCACAGCGTCGACGAGGCGCTGTTCCTGGCGAACCGGCTGATCGTCATGTCGCCCCGTCCGGGCCGCATCACGCACACGTATGAACTCGATTTCAACAAGCGCTTCCTCGAATGCCGCGATGCGCGCGCCGTGAAATCGAGCCCGGACTTCATCAAGATGCGCGAAACGGTGCTCAACATCATTTATGGCGACGAGCGCGCTGTCAATAAAGAGCTGGAGGTGTCCCATGCATAGCCCATCCGCCGTGGGATTTCCTCCCGCTGCCGCCAAGCGCGCCGGCTTCTTTGGCCGCCTGTTCGCTCCCCGCTGCGCCATGCCCGGCGAAGCGTTCGGCGCGCCGGGGCAGGGCAATTCCAGCCGCATCGCTACCGTCACCGTCATCGCTGTATTGCTGTTGTGGTTCGGCGTGACGGCCAGCGGCATGGTCAAGCCGCTGTTCCTGCCGTCGCCGCAAGCCGTCTATGAAAAGTTCATCATGGCGGCGACCACCGGTTTCGGCGGCGCCACCCTGTGGGAACACACCGTCGCCAGTCTGGTGCGTGTGTTCGGCGCCTTTGGCCTGGCGTGCCTGTTCGCCATTCCCATCGGCGTGATGATGGGCGTCAACCGCGTGGCACGCGGCATCTTCGATCCCTTGATCGAGTTCTACCGCCCGCTGCCGCCGCTCGCTTATTTGCCACTGGTCATCATCTGGTTCGGCATCGGCGAGTTTTCGAAGGTCTACCTGATCTTCCTGGCCATCTTCGCACCGATGGCCATCGCGGCCCGCGCCGGCGTCAGCTCCGTGTCGCTGGAGCAAATCCACGCGGCGTACTCGATGGGCGCTACCCGTTTCCAGGTCATCGTGCACGTGATCCTGCGTGCCGCGATTCCGGAAATCCTCACCGGCATGCGTATCGGCATCGGCGTGGGCTGGACCACCCTGGTGGCCGGCGAAATGGTGGCGGCCACGCGCGGCCTCGGCTACATGGTGCTCAGCGCTTCCGAGTTCCTGGCCAGCGACGTGGTGATCATGGGCATTATCGTGATCGGCTTCTTCGCTTTCCTGTTTGATTTGATGATGCGTTACCTCGAACGTACCCTCGTGCCATGGAAGGGCAAGGTGTAATACGTTCCCGGGAGTGGCGCTTACGCCACAAGTGTTGCCGCCGCTCCCATTTTTTAAGCAGCAATAGATCAGCAATACCCAGCAATACCCCGTACTTACTCTCCAGCGCGCTTGCCCCTTGGCGACCGCGCCGGGCCGCTGCATTTCCAGATTGACTTATGGCATGCAGCCAACCAGACTGATTTGATGATGTATCGATGCTGCTTGACGGTGTTGCCTAAATAAAACAAAGCCGCGCGGCAGAAACATGCCGCAGCAGGCCAGGGCGCACCGAGCTTCAGATATTACTAGGAGACACACATGATTAGCGACAACCACAACAATACCGGCTTGCAGCACTCGCTGAAGCAACGCCACATGAGCATGATCGCCATTGGCGGCGTGATCGGCGCCGGCCTCTTTGTCGGCAGCGGCGTCATCGCCAAGGCCGCCGGCCCGGCCGCCATCCTATCCTTCCTGCTCACGGGCGGCCTCGTCGTCCTGATCATGCGCATGCTGGGAGAACTGGCTTCGTCCCTGCCCGTGGTCGGCTCCTTTTACGAATATGCGCGCCTGGCCTTCGACGACAAGCCGAAGGTCTCGAAATTCCTCGGCTTCATGAGCGGCTGGATGTACTGGTATTTCTGGGTCGTTGTCGTCGCCCTGGAAGCCATCGCCGGCGCCAAGCTCGTCAACTTCTGGCTGCCCGACGTGCCGTCGTGGTCGATCAGCCTGGTGCTGCTCGTCTCGATGACTATCCTTAACCTGTTTTCGGTCAAGGCGTTTGGCGAATTCGAATTCTGGTTCGCCTCGATCAAGGTGGTCGCCATCATCGTCTTCCTGTTCGTCGGTGCCCTGTTCATCACGGGCAGCTTGCCCAACAGCATCCCGACCCTGGGCTTTTTGACCAGCAACGGCGGCTTCATGCCCCACGGCTGGGGACCGGTGCTCAGCGGCGCCGTCGCCGCCACGGCCTTTTATTCGGGCGCCGAGATCGTCACCATCGCCGCCGCCGAAACGTCGGACCCGGCCAAGGCCATCGCCCGCGCCACCAATTCCGTCATCACGCGCGTGCTGATGTTCTATGTCGGTTCCATGTTTGTCGTCGTCTGCATCGTGCCCTGGGATTCGCCGGCCATCGCCACGCCCTTCGTCAGCGCCCTGACCGTCATGAACATCCCGTACGCGGCCCACATCATGAACGCCATCATTTTGACGGCCGTGCTGTCGGCCCTCAATTCCAGCCTGTACGCCTCGTCGCGCATGATCTTCGCGCTGACGCGCCGCGGCGATGCACCGACGGGCCTGGTCAAGCTGAGCAAGAACGGCGTACCGATCCGCGCCATCCTGTTCAGCACCTTGTTCGCCTATTTCGCCATTGCCGTATCGTATGTGTCGGCCGACCTCGTGTTCCCCTTCATCGTCAATTCCTACGGCATCCTGATCCTGTTCGTCTACCTGCTCATTGCGATATCTCAATTGCGTTTGCGCCGCCGCCTGGAACGCGAATGCCCGGAACGCATCAAGGTGCGCATGTGGCTGTTCCCCTACCTGACGTATTTCACCATCTTCGCCATGCTGGTGATCCTCGGCGCCATGAGCGTGTCGTCCGATACGGAACAGCGCGTGTCGTTCTGGTTTGGCCTGTTGAGCGTGGTCATCATGAGCGTCATGTACTACATCAAGAAGCTCGTCAACGACGACCGCAACGGCGACAACGAAGCCAAGGTGGAGCTCAAACATGTCTGACACGACCTTGTTGCCCGCAGGCCGGCGCCGCTTCCTGCGCACGACGGCCGCCCTGGGCGTCGCCGCCGTGGCGGGGCCATCCTTGGCGGAGTCCGCCTCAGTGACTTTGCCGTTTGAAAATGGCGAGCGCGAACTGGTGGCTTTCCCGCAAAAGCGTCCGCTGATCCTGCTGACCAGCCGTCCGCCCCAGCTGGAAACGCCGTTCAGCGTCTTCAGCGAGGGTGCGATCACGCCCAATGACGCGTTCTTCGTGCGCTACCACTGGAGCGGCTTGCCCGCCAGCATAGACGGCGGCAGCTACCGCTTACGCATAGCCGGCCTTGTCAAAACGCCGCTCGAGCTGTCGCTGGCCGAACTGAAGCAGCTGGCCGAGCCCGTCGATGTGGTGGCCGTGACCCAATGTTCGGGCAACAGCCGCGGTTTCTTTTCCCCGCGCGCCAATGGCGGGCAGCTGGGCAATGGCGCCATGGGCAATGCTCGCTGGACGGGTATCCCACTGAAAACCGTGCTGGAAAAGGCCGGTATCGCGGCCAGTGCCGTGCAGGTCGCCTTCAATGGCCTGGAAACGCCGCCCGTGGGCGACGGTCCCGACTTTCAAAAAGCCTTGTCCGTCGAGCACATCATGGCTGGCGACGTCATGCTGGCCTGGGCCATGAATGGCGAGGACATTCCTTTCCTCAACGGCTATCCGTTGCGCCTGATCGTGCCGGGCTTCTATGGCACCTACTGGGTCAAGCACCTGAGCGAGATCACGGTGCTCGACAAACCGTTCGACGGCTTCTGGATGAGCACGGGCTACCGCATCCCCGACAACGGCTCCGGCTTCATCGAACCGGGCACGCCCGTGGGCAAGACGACGCCGATCAGCCGCCTCAACGTGCGCTCCTTCATCACCAGCGTGCACGATGGCGCGCAAGTGAAAGCGGGGCGCGACCTGGCTCTGCGCGGCATCGCTTTTGACGGCGGCCAGGGCATCAGCGAGGTGACCGTGTCGGTGGACGGCGGCCAGACGTGGCAGGAGGCGAAGCTGGGCAAGGACCTGGGACGCTTTTCGTTCCGCGAATGGACGATGGTCATGAAGGCGCCGCGCAAGGGCAAGCACCTGCTGATGGTGCGCGCCGTCAACCGCATCGGCCAGAGCCAGCCCATGAAAGCCCTGTGGAATCCCATGGGTTATATGCGCAATGTGGTGGAAACCACGCGCATCCAGGCAGTCTGAGGAGAACCATATGAAGATATTGTTTGCCGCGCTGGCACTGTCGGCGGCGGGCGGCGCGTGCGCGCTGGAAATCCATTTACCGCCGGAAACGGCGACCTATAAAGCCAGCGAATTGCCCGGCTACCAGCTGGTGCAGCGCAATTGCATGACGTGCCACGCGGCCCAGTATGCATCGAGCCAGCCGCCCGCTTCGCCGCGCGCCTACTGGGAAGCGACCGTCAAGAAGATGAAAAAGCCGTTTGGCGCCCAGTTTGACGACGCGGACGTGCCGGCCATGGTCGATTACCTGGTGAAAACCTATGGCGTGGAGCGGGGCGCCGCAGCAGCGGGCGCGGCCGCCGCCAAACCCGTGGCAGCCGCTGTCCCGGCCGCCAGCGGCAAGGATGTCAAAACCTTGCTGGCGGCGAACGGCTGCATGGCTTGCCATGCGCTTGACCAGAAAGTGGTCGGCCCCGGCTTTGCGGAAGTGGCGGCCAGGTACAAGGGCAAGGACGGAGTCGCCGCCGTGGCGGCCAACATCCGCAGTGGCGGCACTGGTAAATGGGGGCCCGTGCCCATGCCGCCATTCAGCCAGCTCAGTGCAGCCGACGCGGCGGCCCTGGCGAAGTACGTGCTGAACCGATAAGTTCGTCCCGGACGCGCGGCAACCCTTAATACCACTTGCCGCCACCCATACTGCGCGGTATTGCCCGCTGCCATGACGCAGCGGGCTTTTTTTTACCTGTCCCATTCGCCGCCGCATTGCTTGCCAATGCAGCGCTCACATGCACTGGTACTGTAAAAAACACCGTTATATAAAACCACTTGACTACCAATTTAGGGCGTCGCATTCTCTGTGCAGAAAGCCGATGCTTCGCTGTGCTTTCTTTACGTACAACATAAAAAAGCTACTTCGATAGTTTTCGTATAACGTTCAGGAGACATTGTGAAGACACGGCAAATTAGCCGGCTGGCCTCGCCTTTGATGGCTGGCCTGCTGGGCAGCGCGCTGCTCGCTTGCGGCGGCAATTCCACCACCGAACCCCCATCGACCCTGCTGGCTGCCACGGCCGCCAGCGACAGCTGCGCGGCCTGGAGCGCCAGCGCCGTCTACACGGCGGGCCAGTGCGCCGTCTACGACGGCAAGGTGTACCGGGCCAAATGGTGGGTGCAGGGCACGGCGCCCAACAACGACCAGTGGGGACCATGGAGCCTCGATACGACCACTCCAACCCCGACACCCACGCCCACGCCGACACCCACGCCGACCCCGACCCCAACACCGACCCCAACACCCACGCCGGCGCCAGGCGTGCCCACCAAGGCCCAGGCCGAGGCGAACGAAGCGGCGCTGACGAACAACGATTTCTTCCGCAAGGTCAAGGCGTCGATCCGCACCCTGGGCAATACGGCCGTCGAGGCCGTGCAGCCGGGACTGGCCAGCAACCCGCTCAACGTCAAGCGGGTCGAGCGCCTGCTGCCGGCGGCGAAGTGGGATTACTATTTTGCCGCGCGCGATGCCAGCTATACATATCAGCGCTTCCTGCAAGCCGTGGCCAAGTTTCCCGCCGTGTGCGACGACTACAGCGACGGGCGCAATGCTGACGCCATCTGCCGCCACAGCCTGAGCACCATGTTCGCCCACTTCGTGCAGGAAACGGGCGACCATAACGCCAGCAGCCCGCTGCCGCAATGGCGCCAGGGCTTGAAGTATTTACGGGAGCTGGGCTGCGACGAGACGGGCGCCGGCTGCGGCTACAACGTCGAGTGCGCCGACCCCGTCTTCAACAAGGTGTGGACCTGCGGCAAGAACGCTGATGGCAGCTTCAAGAAATATTTCGGCCGCGGCGCCAAGCAGCTGTCCTATAACTACAACTACGGCCCCTTCTCGCAAGCCATGCATGACGGCGACCAGTCCGTGCTGCTGAAGAATCCGGACCTGGTGGCCTCGACGTGGCTGAACCTGGCGTCGGCCACGTTCTTCTTTGTCTATCCGCAACCGCCGAAACCGTCGATGCTGCACGTGCTTGACGGCACGTGGGTGCCGAACGCGGCCGATACGACGGCTGGCGCCGGCAATAATTTCGCCACCACCATCATGATCATCAACGCCGAATGCGGGCAGGGCACGGAAAAACAGGCCGCGCAAAACCGCATCGATTACTACAAGCAGTTTGCCGCCGACATGGGCTGGGATTATTCCGGCGAACAATTGTCTTGCGCCAACATGCAGCGCTTCACCCCGGCCAGTTCCGCTTCCTACAACATCTATTGGGAAAAGAACTGGAGCGCTGGTGGCGAGAACCAATGCCAGCTGGTCAGCTATCAAACCCCGTACAGCGCATTGCTGGCCGGGAACTACGTGAAATGCGTGGAAGCCAACTGGAATGTGAAGTTGCAGTAGCAGTAAAGGAAGGACCAGCCAGCCAGGGATAACAGTTGACAAGAGCCCCTCGAGGGGCCTGCAACAGCTCTCGATGTAAAACCATAACGGAGACCAATACAACATGAAATCGAATGCATTATTGATGGCCCTGCTCAGCGGCGTGCTCGTCGCTTGCGGAGGCGGCGGCCAGGACGGTACGACCGCCACCCCGAACACCTTGCTCGCCGCCGTCGAGGCGTGCGCCGTCTGGGATGCCGCCACCGTCTACACGGGCGGCCAGTGCGTGCTTTACCAGGGTGTCACCTACAAGGCCAAGTGGTGGACGCAGGGCAATGTCCCCAGCGCCACCGACCAGTGGGGACCCTGGGCCGTGATGGATACGACGCCAACGCCGACCCCGACCCCGACCCCGACCCCGACCCCGACCCCGACGCCGACGCCGACGCCGACGCCGACGCCGACGCCGACACCGACACCGACACCGACACCGACACCGACACCAACCCCGACCCCGACGCCCACGCCCACGCCCACGCCAACGGCTTGCCGTCCGGACGGCCTGATTTCGGCCGTGCCGAATGTGCCGTATTGCAAGGTGTACGACGCGAATGGCCGCGAAGTGCTGAGCAATGGCTTGAACCGGCGCATCGTCGGCTACTTTGCCAGCTGGCGCACGGGCGTCGATGGCAGCCCAACGTATCTGGTGAATAACCTGCCGTGGGACAAGATCACCCACCTGAACTATGCGTTCGCCACCGTCGATCCGGCCACGTCAAAAATCGCCATCGGCAGCGGCGCCGCCAATCCCGATACGGGCCTGACGTGGCCAAACGTACCGGCCGCGGCCATGGACCCGTCCTTGCCGTACAAGGGCCACTTCAACTTGCTGTCGCAATACAAGAAGAAGTATCCAGGCGTGAAACTGATGATTTCCGTGGGTGGCTGGGCCGGCAGCGGCGGCTTCTACACGGCCACGACGAACGCGGACGGCAGCATCAACACGGCCGGCATCAATACCCTGGCCGATTCCATGGTGGCCTTCGTGCGCCAGTACAACTTCTTCGATGGCGTCGACGTCGATTACGAACACCCGACCACCAACAATGAAGCGGGTAATCCGAACGACTTCGCCGTCTCGAAGCCGCGCCTGGCCGGCTTGATGACGAGCTACAACGTGCTGCTGAAGGTGCTGCGCCAGAAGCTCGACGAAGCGGCCGTGCAAGACAATAAATACTATCTGCTGACCATCGCCGGCTCCGCCTCGGGCTGGGTCTTGCGCGGCGAGGAAAATATGTCGGGGTTGAAATATCTCGATTACGCCAGCCTGATGAGCTACGACTTGCACGGCGCGTGGAACCAGTACGTGGGACCAAACGCGGCGCTGTTTGACGACGGCAACGATGGCGAACTGCGGGCCGGCAATGCCTACCAGTTTCAGAACATCGGCTATCTGAACACGGACTGGGCTTACCGCTACTACCGGGGCGCCATGCAGGCGGGACGCATCAATATCGGCGTGCCGTTCTACACGCGGGGCTGGAAGGATGTGACGGGCGGCACCAACGGCCTGTGGGGCACGACGCCGCTGATCAGTTCTACGGTCACCTGCGCCGGCACCAAGACGTGCGGCACGGGCGCAACGGGCATTGACAACGTGTGGTTCGATCTCGATTCCCAGGGCAAACCCACGCCGGGCGGCGGCAATCCGATCTGGCATGCGCTGAATTTGCAGAACGGTATCGTGCCTAGCTATCTGGACGCCTATAAAGTCACGGACAAGGCGCTGGTGGGCACCTATGTGCCGCATTACAGCAGCACCATGGTGGCGCCGTGGCTGTGGAATGCAACCAAGAAAGTGTTCATTTCCACGGAAACCACGCAGTCGATCGCGGCCAAGGCCCAGTACATCGTCAACAACAATATCGGCGGCGTGATGATCTGGGAAATGGCGGGCGACTATGCCTGGGATGCCACGCGCAACGGTGGCAAGGGCGAGTATTTCATGGGCACCACCCTGACGGACGTGCTGTACCAGGCCTTCCGCACGGCTGGCGCGTATGGCAACAAGCGCGCCGAAATCGCCATGCCGGGCACGGCGGCCAACGTCAGCATCACCCTCGGTGGCTGGAAGCTGGGCGACAGCAACTTCCCCATCAACCCGGTGATGACGGTGAAGAACAACACGGCCACGACCTTGCCGGGCGGCACCGTGGTGGAGTTCGACTATCCCGTCTCGGCGCCATCGGACATGAGCGACCAGTCCGGCTTCGGCTTGACGGTCATCAATGCCGGCTACACGGGCCCGAACAATATCGGCGGCTTCACGAAGAACTACAACCGGGCCCGTTTCGCGATTCCCGCTTGGCAATCGCTGGCGCCGGGCGGCTCCGTGGCGCTGACCTTGAACTACCGCCTGCCGATCTCGGGACCGGCCAACTACACGGTTACCGTGGGCGGTACCAAGTACGCGCTGACGCAGGAGTACCCGGAACTGCCGGTGGCCTTGCCGTAAGTTGAATCCTGCAGGGTAAAAAAAGAAGGGCGGAACCGAGGTTCCGCCCTTCTTTGACCCGAATGCAAGTACTGGGGTCGGACCCTGAGGGTCCGACCCCGGCGTGCTTTTGGGTTTAGCTTAGAACCAGGTTTCTACCTGGAAACCGTAGGAAGTGCCGCTGGTATTGTTGTTATAGATCGGGCCGCCATTGTTCGACGCATTGACCGAGGCGGTGGCCGCATCGTTCCATTTGCCGTAGGTAACAAAAGCGCGCAGTTCAGGACGCGACCACAGGCCAGGACCGGCCGAGATCGTCGGTGCGATGGTCAGCTTGGTCAAGCGCTTGGCCGGCTGGCCGCCCGATTGCGTCACGCGGTCCGTGCCCAGTTCGCCCACCAGCTTGAAGTTGTCGGTGAACGCGTACACAGGACGCACGCCGACCGAAGTCCAGGTCGAGGAACCGGTAGCTTTCGACTCGTCTTTTTGCCACAGGGCGACAAATTCCATGCCGAAGTTGGCCATCGGCTGGATCGCCATGTCATTGAAGACGCGTGTACGCTTGCGGTCCGAACCGAAACCGGTGTCGCCCGAGGCGCCGAACTGGCCGTTGCCGGCGCCGCCGACACCAGGACCGACGCCGTACTGCACGCCGAAGGTGTTGCCGCCGCCGAAGACTTTCGCCTGACGGTGGAATGCCGACAGCTGCCAGCCGTTATTGCGCTTGCCCAGGATGGCGTCATCCTTGCCTTCGCCGACAATGTAGGTCGCGGCCAGGTCCAGGGTGCCGTTTTCATTGACGGGAATTTCGCCGTAGATGAAGTTCTGGCGCACGGCCGATTTCGTGCCCAGGTAGGCGCCAGGTACGCCGCTGCGCGAGCCTTTGTCGTCATCGCGCTGGGCGATGTCGTTGTCCTTGAAGAAGGCGTACGAGAATTTACCGGGGCCCGCAGGAATGCGGTCCAGGCCGGCGCCCGTGCCGTTCATGTTGATGTATTGCAGATCCAGCATGTGGATGTCAGGACGGTAGTAGAAACGTTTACCGATCCAGGCCGTGCCGCCGTTGAGGAAATCGAGTCCCTGCGCTTCGACGTAGGCTTTGACGATGCCCAGCTTGTTGTCGCCGAAATCGGAGTTTGGCGCGTAGGCGTTGACCCAGATGGTGGCCAGGTAGTTGACGCCGCCGGACTTGGCGACGGACTTGGTGTAGCCGAATTCCGTGTAGGCGTCGCACTCATTGCCCAGACGATATTTCATGGTGTTGCCGCCCAGACCGAAGCAGCCTTGCGAACCGCCGCCGCTCGAGGTATTGCTGCCGGCGCCAGCGCGCAGGTAGCCGTGGAAGCCTTCGGCGTCGCTTGGGTACATGGGGTCGGCCATGGCGGAAGCGCTGGCGATGGCCAGCAGCAGGGCAGGTAAAGTTTTCAATGCAGTGCGATTCATGCGGTCTCCAGAAGAATGTTGGTGGTAGCGGTGGCGCCCCGGAAGGCGGCACCGCACACGGTCTAATGCCGAAAACCAAGTCTAGCAGCGCTTTTTTGACCACCCTGATACAAAACGTGCAAGTACTGATACTTTCTTTCAGAGTGTTGTTTTTGCTACATATCGATACTCTTGCGCATGATGGGCTTGCAAAAGAGTATCGAATTGCGGTTTTGGAGTATCAGAAAGTATCAAAGTCCGGTGCTACATTGTGGTCGTGGTGCCAAGTAATCGGGCATTGCCAACGACAAAAAACACTGGAGACACACAATGAAACGTTCCGCCATTGCCGCGCTGATCGCCGGCTGCCTCAGCTCGTCCGCTTTTGCCGCCACCGACCTGGTCATCGCCACCGTCAACAACGGCCACATGATCGAAATGCAAAAGCTCAGCAAGTTCTTCGAGCAGGCCAATCCCGACATCAAGCTCAAATGGGTGACCCTGGAAGAGGGCGTCTTGCGCCAACGCATGACCACCGATATCGCCACCAAGGGCGGCCAGTTCGACGTGATGACCATCGGCCTGTATGAAACGCCTATCTGGGGCAAGAAAAACTGGCTGATTCCCATCAAGCCGGACGCCAAATACGATATCGACGACTTGCTGCCCGCCATCCGTGAAGGCCTGTCCGGCGACGGCAAGCTGTACGCGTCGCCGTTCTATGGCGAAAGCTCGATGATCATGTACCGCAGCGACCTGGTGAAAAAAGCGGGCGTGACAATCGAGGACCGCCCGTCCTGGAACCAGCTGCGCGACGTGGCGGCCAAGCTGCACGATCCGGCCAACGGCGTGTACGGCATCTGCCTGCGCGGCAAGCCGGGCTGGGGCGACAACATGGCGCTGATCACCACCATGGCCAATTCCTACGGCGGCCAGCTGTTCGACATGAAATGGAAGCCGCAATTTACCAGCAAGCCGTGGAAGGACGCGGTCACCATGTATGTCGACCTGATGAAGAAATACGGCCCGCCGGGCGCGGCCGCCAACAGCTTCAATGAAAACCTGGCCCTGTTCAACCAGGGCAAGTGCGGCATCTGGATCGACGCGACGATCGCCGCCTCTTTCATCACGGATCCCAAGCAAAGCAAGGTGGCCGACAAGGTGGCGTTTGCCCAGTCGCCCGTCGGCGTGACGGAGCGGGGCGCCAACTGGCTGTGGATCTGGTCGCTGGCGATTCCTGCAAGCTCGAAGCACCCGAATGAAGCGCAGCGCTTCATCAACTGGGCCACCTCGCCCGACTACGTGAAACTGGTGGCCAAAGAAACGAGCTGGGCCAACGTGCCGACGGGCACGCGCAAGTCGACGTATGCGAGCCCCGAGTTCCAGAAAGTGGCGAAATTTGCCGCCGCCGAAGGCAAGGCCCTGGCCACCACGCGCGCCGTGCAAAGCACCTTGCCGCCATCGCCATATGTAGGCGTGCAATTCGCCTCGATTCCCGAATTCCAGGTGATCGGCGTGGCGGCAGGCCAGCAGATGGCGGCAGCGCTGCTGGGCAAGGTGACGGTGGACCAGGCGCTGGAGTTGTCGCAGCAGACGGCGGAGCGGGAGATGCGCAAGGGCGGGTACTACAAGTAGGCCTGCTGCATAGTTTGCGTACCCCAATAGCGTAAATCTGGGGTCGGACCCTGAGGGTCCGACCCCGGTACTTTAGCTTTGCGGGTTATCGGTTCACCTGCCCCAAGAGAACACTATGAAACGCATTATCCCCCGGACTTTGCTGACGCCGGCCGTGGTCGCCGTCTCCGTCATTTCCGTGATCCCGCTGCTGATCACCCTGTACTACGCGTTCGTGCGCTATTCCATGCTCGATCCGAGCGGCCATCCTTTCCATGGGCTGGCCAATTTCCACTTTTTCTTTACCGATGCCTCGTTCCTGCCGGCCTTGCAGAACACGTTTACCCTGCTGTTTTCCGTCATGCTGGTCACGGTGGTGCTGGGCACGGCGCTGGGGCTGTTGATCAATGAAGCGTTCCCGGGGCGCGCCATCGTGCGCGTGCTCCTGATTTCGCCTTTCCTCATCATGCCGGCCGTGAATGCCCTGATGTGGAAGAACATGCTGCTCAACCCGATCTACGGCCTGTTCGCGCAAATCAGTCTGTTCTTTGGCGCCACGCCCGTCGACTGGCTGTCGGCGCATCCCCTGTTTTCCATCATCATGATGGTCTCGTGGCAATGGCTGCCGTTTGCCTGCCTGATCTTCATGACGGCCCTGCAATCGATGGACCGCGAGCAGCTGGAAGCGGCGCGCATGGATGGCGCCACGTATCTGCAGCAGTTGCGCTACCTCTACATTCCCCACCTGGGCCGCGCCGTCTCGGTGGTGCTGATGATCGAAATGATTTTCCTGCTGTCGATTTTTGCGGAAATCTTTACCACGACGGGCGGCGGTCCCGGCTTCGACACGACCACCATCACCTTCATGATCTATCAGCAGGCGCTGCTGTCGTATGACGTGGGAGCGGCCTCGGCCGGCGCCCTGTTCGCCGTGCTCATCGCCAACATCGCCGCCTTCTTCCTGATGCGCGTCATCGGCAAGAATCTGTCGAAATAAGGAGACCTTGATGCATAGCAAACTCAATCTATACGGCCGCACAGCCGCCGCCTGGCTGTTCGCGCTGCTGCTGTTCTTTCCCATCTTCTGGCTGGGCCTGATGGCCTTCAAGACGGAAGGGCAAGCCATTTCCACGCCGCCGCTGCTGTTTTTCACGCCGACCCTCGACAGCTTCCGCGAAGTGCTGGCGCGCGACAATTACTTCGGCTACGCGTGGAACTCGCTGTTTACCAGCGTGCTGTCGACGGCCATTGGCCTCTTGATCGCCATTCCGGCCGCGTATTCGATGGCTTTCTTTCCCACGAGCGGCACCATCGGCTTGCTGAAATTCATGCTCAGCTCGCGCTACATGCCCGGCGTGGGCGCCCTGATGCCCATCTATATCTGCTACCAGTACTTCGGCCTGCTCGATACGCGCATCGGCCTGACCATCATGTTCATGCTGATGAATTTGCCCATCATGATCTGGCTGCTGTACACGAGCATGAAGGAGCTGCCGCGCGAAATCCTCGAAGCGTCGCGCATGGATGGCGCCACCGTGTGGGATGAATTCCGCCACGTCGTGCTGCCTTTGTCCGTGGGCGGCATCGCGTCCACGGCGCTGGTCTGCATGGTGTGGTCGTGGAATGAATCGTTCTGGTCGCTGAACCTGGGCGCGTCCAACGCGGGCACCCTGGCCTGGCTCATCGCCTCGTATTCCAGCCCGGAAGGCCTGTTCTGGGCCAAATTGTCGGCCGCGTCGCTGATGGCCATCGCTCCCATCATGGCGCTGGGCTGGTTCTGCCAGAAACAATTGGTCCAAGGGATGACCTTTGGCGCTGTCAAGTAAATTTAGGATCACATCATGGCTTACCTTCAACTGAGCAATATCGAAAAATTCTTTGGCGAGCACCGCGCCATCAAGGGCATCGACCTGGAAATCCAACAGGGCGAGTTCGTCGTCTTTGTCGGGCCGTCCGGCTGCGGCAAGTCCACCCTGCTGCGCCTGATCGCAGGCCTGGAACCGATCGACGGCGGCAAGCTGTCGCTCGACGGGCGCGACATCACGGCCCTGCCATCGTCCAAGCGCGACTTGGCGATGGTCTTTCAATCGTATGCGCTGTATCCGCACATGACGGTGTTCCAGAACATGTCGTTCGCGCTGAAACTGGCCGGCGTCGATCCGGCCATCATCCGCGAGAAAGTCGACAAGGCGGCCGCCATCCTCGACCTGGGTAAATACCTGGAGCGCACGCCGAAGGAGCTGTCGGGCGGCCAGCGCCAACGGGTGGCCATCGGCCGCGCCATCGTGCGCGACCCGAAAGTGTTCCTGTTCGATGAACCGCTGTCGAACCTCGACGCGGCCCTGCGCGTGCAGACGCGCATCGAGATCGCCAAGCTGCACCGCGAACTGGGCGCCACCACGATTTATGTGACCCACGACCAGGTCGAAGCGATGACCCTCGCCGACCGGGTCGTGGTGCTGCGCGACGGGCAGATCGAGCAGCATGGCTCGCCATTGGAACTGTATGACCGTCCCGCGAACCGTTTTGTCGCACAATTCATCGGCACGCCCAGCATGAACGTGGTGCCGGCCGATGCGGCGCCGCGGCTGCTGGCGCAGGCGGGCAGCGCGGCGCAGGCGGACGGTTTTGTCGGCATCCGCCCTGAGCACGTGCACCTGGGCGTGGCGCAGCCGGGCAGCGTGCCCGTCACCGTCGACCTGGTGGAGTCCCTGGGTGTGGAAACCCTGACCTATGTGCGCTTGCCGAACAATGTGCAGGTGGTCTCGCGCGGCGCCGAGCGCAGCAGCCTGCAGCCGGGCCAGCAGACGCATTTGACGTTCGAGCCGGGCTTCGTCCATTATTTTGACCGCGCCGGCAAGACCTATGCCGCCGCCAAGGGAGTTTGAAATGAGCGCCATTGAACTGAAACAGACGAACCTGGCCAAGCTGGCAGGGAACGTGGCCGTGCCCGCGTATGTGCGCGAGACGCTCGTGCCCAGCATCGTGCATATCGGCGTGGGCGGTTTTTTCCGGGCCCACCAGGCCGTCTACCTCGACGATTTGCTGGCCTTGCCCGGCAACGTGGAATGGGGCTATTGCGGCGTGGGCTTGCTGGCGATTGATGCGGCCATGCGCGACGCCATGCGGGCGCAGGATGGCTTGTACGCGGTGGTCGAGCGCAGCGCGGCCGGCGATCGCGCGCGCATCATCGGCTGCATCGGCGACTACCTGTATGCGCCCGACGACCCGCAAGCCGTGCTGGAAAAGCTGGCCGACCCCGGCACGCGCATCGTCGCACTGACCATCACCGAGGGCGGCTACTATGTGAACCAGGGCACGGGTGAATTCGATGCGCAACACCCCGACATCGTGCATGAACTGGCGCATCCCGAAGCGCCGCGCTGCTCGTTCGGCTACCTGGCCGCCGCGCTGGCCCTGCGCCGCCAGCGGGGACTGCCGCCGTTTACCATCATGTCCTGCGATAACCTGCAAAACAATGGCGACGTCACGCGCAAGATGCTGCTGGCCTTTGTCGCCCTGCGCGACCTCGATCTGGCGCGCTGGCTGGCCAGTGATGGCAGCTTCCCCAACAGCATGGTCGACCGCATCACGCCTGCCACCACGGATGAACACCGGGCGCTCGTGCGCGACAGCTTCGGTATCATCGACGCCTGGCCCGTCGTCTGCGAGCCGTTCCGCCAGTGGGTCATCGAAGACGAGTTCCCGCAGGGCCGGCCGGCCTGGGAAAAGGTGGGGGCACAGATGACGCACGACGTGCTGCCGTACGAGAAAATGAAGCTGCGCCTCCTGAATGCCAGCCACCAGGCCCTGTGCTACATCGGCATGCAGCTCGGTTACACGTTTGCGCACGAAGCGATGAATGATCCTGGCATCCGCGCGCTCGTGCGGCGCATGATGGATGACGAGGTCACGCCTTTGCTGGATGAAGTGGAAGGCATCGATCTGGCCCGCTATAAAGATACCCTGATCGTGCGCTTCTCGAATCCGGCCGTGCGCGACCAGCTGGCGCGCATCGGCACGGAGGGCTCCGCGCGCATCCCGAAATTCGTGCTGCCGTCCGTGCGCGAAGCGCTGGCGCAGGGCGGCGCCATCAAGCTGCTGGCGTTTACCGTGGCCTGCTGGTTCCGCTACCTGGAAGGCCATGACGAGCAGGGGCGCGAGATGCCCTTGAACGACCCGTATGCGGTGCGCTTGCGCGTGCTGGCGCTGCAGGGCGGGGCGGATGCTGCGGCGCTGCTGTCCCTGCGCGAGCTGTTCGGCGACTTGAGTGACACGCCAGCGTTCACGCAGGCGGTGGCGCAAGCGCTGGCCAGCCTGTACGGGCTGGGCGCACGCGGGGCGCTGGAACAGATTGTGGCCTGACGGGGAGGGCGCGCCATGCCACGCAAAGCCGGCGCTTGCTTGCCGCAGATGGAGCTGGAACAGCAGCGCGACGCCACGCCCGGCTTCGAGCCGAAAGGCAGTTTCGGCTTCATCCGCTACCTCGAGCACGGCTTTCCGAATGCGCTGGTGCGCTGGCATTACCACGATGAGTACGAACTGCACCTGATCGTCGAGAGCAGCGGCAAGGTCTTCGTCGGCGACTACATCGGCCAGTTTACGCCCGGCCATCTGGTGCTGACGGGGCCGCGCGTACCGCATAACTGGGTCTCGCTCGATACGCCACCCGAAGGCGTGGTCTTGCGCGACATGGTGGTCCAGTTTTCGCATGCGCCGCTGGCGTCGATGGCCGCCGCCATTCCAGAGCTGAAGGATGTTTTTCCGCTGCTGCAGCGGGCCTTGCACGGAGTGGAATTTTTTGGCGTCAGCGAACAGTCGCTGCGGCGCTTCCGGCGCATCCGCGACAGCAGCGGCCTGCCGCGCTTCATTGAATTTTTGACCTTGCTGGGCGAGCTGGCGCAGACCAGCGACTACCAGCTGCTGTCGACGGTGCCCATGCAGTCGAGCGACGACGACGTGGCGCTGGCGCGCATCAGTTCCGCCATCAACTTCATCGTGCACAATTACAGCAGCCAGTTCTCGCTGAAGCAGCTGGCCGAGCAGGTGGACATGCCGGAGCGGACGTTTTCGCGCTTCTTTCGCCACGCCACGGGCAACAGCTTTACGGACTTTGTCAACCGCCTGCGCATCAACAAGGCGTGCCAGCTGCTGATGGAGACGGAGCGCTATGTCAGCAACATCTGCTACGAGGCGGGGTTCAATAACGTGGCCAATTTCAACCGTCGCTTCCTGGAGCTGAAGGGCATGACGCCGAAGGAATTTCGCCAGCAGGCGCTGGGCCGCTTTGGCGAGTGACGCTTTTTGAGGTACATTGGATGGCACAGGCGGGGACAGCCTGGGAGAGACGAGCATGGAATACCGATGGCAGAAGGACGGCGAGCGCAAGGCTCCCGAACTGGAACGCGAAAGCTACGACGGCATCATCAATTACCTGGAACATGGTTATCCCAGCTCGCGCGTGCGCTGGCACTGCCATGAAGAGTATGAGCTGCACCTGATCGTCGCCACCAGCGGGCGCTTGTTCGTGGGCGACTATATCGGCGAGTTTTCACCGGGCCACCTGGTGCTGACGGGGCCGCGCCTGCCGCACAACTGGATATCCAACGTCATGCCGGAAGGCGGCGTGGCCCTGCGCGACATGATCGTGCAATTCGCCCATGCGCCGCTGGCCGGCGCCGCGCGCGTCATTCCCGAATTGCGCGAGCTGCTGCCGCTGCTCGAACGCTCCAGCTATGGCGTGGAGTTTTTCGACATGGGCCACGAGGCCGAACAGCATCTGGCGCGCATCCGCGCCACGCACGGCGCCGAGCGCTTCGCCGAATTCGTGCAATTAATGAGCAAGCTGGCGCGCACGGCCAATTACCGCTTGCTGTCGAGCGCCTCCTTGCGTTCGTACGACGATGACGCCACCCTGGCCAAGGTCAATGCCGTCCTCAACTACATTACGGACAATTACCGCGAGCCGATTTCGGCGGAAATGCTGGCCGAGCAGGTGGGCATGTCGCTGAGTAAATTCTCGCGCTTCTTCCGCAAGGCGACGGGCAACAGCTTCACGGATTTCATGAACCGCCTGCGCATCAACAAGGCTTGCCAGCTGCTGATGGACACGGATCAATACGTATCGAATGTCTGCTACGACGTGGGTTTCCAGAACGTGGCCAACTTCAACCGGCGCTTTTTGCAGGTGAAAGGCGTCACGCCCAAGGAATTCCGGCGCCAGGCCGATGGGCGCTTTGGCGGCATCGGCGGGCCTGTTGCGGATACGCCACCACCGTAATGCCTGTCATGGGCTTGTCACTTTGAACAGTTATCCTCCACGGCTTCAACCCCACCCTAGCCGAGGAATGCATGAAGACTGCCGTAACGTCCACCCCGAAACTGACCCTGCTGGCCATCGCCGCCGGCCTGGCCCTGGCCGCCTGTGGCGGCAGCGACAGCCACAATGAGCAGGCCAAGCCCGTGGCGCAGACGGGCGTGTTCCTCGACGGCGCGGTGGAAGGACTCGATTACGTGGCCGGCAGCGCGGCCAAGGCCAGCACCAATGCCAAGGGCGAGTTCATTTGCAACCCGGGCGATACGGTAGCCTTCAGCGTGGGCGGCCTGGCCCTGGGTTCGGCCCCATGCGGCGCCGTCGTCACGCCGCTGGCGCTGGCCGCCAGCACCAACGTGGGGGACGACAAGGTCGTCAACCGCCTGCTGGCGCTGCAACTGCTCGATGAAGACAGCGATCCGTCGAACGGCATCAAGCTGACGGCGGAAGTGAAGGCCGCGCTGGCCGGCAAGACCCTGGACTTTGCCGCCGTCCCGGCCGTCTTCAACGCGGCCCTGTCCGCGCATCTGGCGGCCGTGGGCGCGAAGTTCGCCGGCCGCACGGTCGATGCGGAACGCCGCGCCCTCGCGCGCGAGCATTTCGAAGATACGCTGGCATCGAAAGCGGGCGCGCCCGTCAACGAGGCGCTGACGCAAGCCAACCCGGTCGGCGAAGTCAAAGTGACGGTGACGCGCTACCAGATCCAGGCGGACAGCAAGTTCTACGTGCAGTACGAAGGCGCGAACGCCAAGATCAAGGGTGAATTCCCGAACGGTTTTTTGCCATCGTACGGCTCGGGCCTGGCCTACAAGGGCAAGAACGCCAACGGCGACCTGGAATTCTATGGATTGACGGACCGCGGCCCGAACGGCGATGGCCCGCTGGTGCCAGATCCATCGGGCAAGGGCACGATCGGCAGCAAGATATTCCCGTCGCCGAGCTTCACGCCCTCGTTTGGCGTGCTCACGGTGGGCAAGAACGGCGCCGTCCTGAGTTCGTCGACGCCGATCAAGGTGTCGGCCACCGTCAACAGCTCGGGCTTGCCCGTGCCAGTGGGCGCCGTCGGCAATTCGGCCGAGATTCCCGTCATGGATGCGATGAAATTCGACGCGGCAGGCAAGGCCGTCTTCAATGCGGGCGGTCTCGATTCGGAGTCCATCGTCGTCGATGCCAAACGCAACGCGCTGTGGGTGTCCGACGAATACGGCCCGTTCATCGTCAGGATCGATGCGGCCACGGGCATCATCCAGGCCAAATACGAGCCGGGCAAGGGCTTGCCGGCGCTGTTCGCCAAGCGCCGCGCCAACCGCGGCATGGAAGGCATGACGCTCGATACGAGCAATGACAAGCTGTACGCGTTCCTGCAAAGCCCCCTGTCCGACGGTACTGCGCCGTACTCGGTGACGAAGAAGAATGAACAGGTCGAGCGCTTCGCCCGCTTCACGCGCTGGATCGAATTCGACCCGTCGACGGGCAGCAGCGGCAAGATGTATGCGTATCCGCTCAATGCGGCCGACTACCAGGATGGCCGCACGGGCAACGCCAAGCTGGGCGACATGGTGGCGCTGGGCGGCGGCAAATTCCTCGTCATCGAGCAGGGCGCCGCGCCGTCGGGCAAGGTGTTCAATAAACTGATGCTGGTCGAACTGAAGGGCGCCACGGACATCGCGGCCGCCGCCTTCAATGCGGCGACGTCGGATCTGGAAAAAAGCAGCATGGGCGGCGCGGCCGTCAATGGCGCCGACTGGGCCGCCGTCACGCCGCTGAAGAAAACCGTGCTGCTGGACTTGAACGCCATTGGCTGGGCGGCTGAAAAAGCGGAAGGACTGACCCTGATTGACGACTCCACCATCGCGCTCGCCAACGACAATGACTTCGGCCTGAAAACCAAGGTCTTTGACGCGAATGGCGTGGAAGTCGATGGCGCCGACGTGAGCAAGTGCACGGTCGATGCGAACGGCACCATCGTCACGAGCAGCACCGCCGGCTGCAACGCCGCCAACACCATCCGCGTGGCGCGCGGCGACGACCGCGAGCGTCCAAGCCGCTTGTGGATCGTGAAGTTTGCCAAGGCGCTTAATACGTATTGATGTGTTGCTGTGTCGGATTACGCGGCGCTGCGCGCCGCTAATCCGACCTACATGAAAAAGCCGCGCGGTGCATCTCTGCACCGCGCGGCTTTTTTAACCCCTGAAGGCGAAATACCGGGGTCGGACCCTGAGGGTCCGACCCCAGCCCTTTCGCTTGGGTTTACTTCTTCGTGTAGGTATTCAACCAATCCAAAACGGTGTGATGCCACAGCAGCGAATTGGCCGGCTTCAGTACCCAGTGGTTTTCGTCAGGGAAGACCAGCAGCTTGCTCGGGATGCCCTGGCGCTGCAGCGCCGTGAAGGTGCCCAGGCCTTGCGCGGTCGGGATGCGGAAATCGAGGTCGCCCTGGACCACCAGCATCGGCGTCTTCCAGTTTTTCACGAAGTTGACGGGGTTGAACTGCTCGTGCTTGGCCGGTGCGTCGTAGTACGGGCCGCCGTTTTCCCATTCCGTGAACCACAGTTCTTCCGTCGCGTACGCCATGCCGCGGTTGTCGAACACGCCGTCGTGGTTGACCAGGCACTTGAAGCCGTCCGGCCAGTTACCGGCGATCCAGTTCATCATGTAGCCGCCGTACGAGGCGCCCAGCGCGCAGCTGCGCTCGCGGTCCAGCCATGGGAACTTCTTGGTGGCCGCTTCCAGGCCCTTCTGCAAGTCGACCAGCGGCTTGCCGCCCCAGTCGCCGCTGATGGAGTCCGTGAACTTCTGGCCATAGCCGGTCGAACCGTGGAAGTCGATGAAGACGGTGGCGTAGCCGGCGCCCGCATACACTTGCGGGTTCCAGCGGTAGCTCCAGCTGTTGCCAAAGCTGCCTTGCGGGCCGCCGTGAACGAGGAAAGCGATTGGATACTTTTCACCGGCCTTGGCATTCCACGGCTTCATGACGTGGCCGTAGACGGTTTCGCCATTCGCGCCGGCGAACGAAAACTGTTCATATTCGCCGAAACGCACGTCGGCCAGGGCAGCCGCATTCTGTTTCGTCAGCTGCACCATCGGCGCGTTTTCCGACTTCGGGTCGAGTTTGCGCGTGTACAGCTGCGCGCCCGATGCCAGGTTGGCTTGCGCCAGCACGATGGTATTGCCGCGTACGTCGAAGTCGCCCACGGCGCCCTTGCCCGTCAGCGCATTGACCTTGCCGCTGGCAGCATCGATGTGGAACAGACGGTGCTGGCCCACGTCATCGGCGGCGACGAGGAAAGCCTTGCCGTCCGGCGTCCAGCGGAAGTCGGCCACGGAACGGTCCCAATCGTCGGCCACGGTGCGCTTTTTGCCGGTGGCGACATCCATCAGCACCAGATGAAAACGGTCCGCTTCGAAGCCCGGCTTGGTCATGGCGACATAGGCGAGGGTGCGGCCATCGGGCGACCAGGTGGCTTTCGCGTCCCAGGCCGGATTGTCGGCCGTGAGGTTGCGCGGCGCCTGGCCGCCGGCGGCGGGAATCGTGTAGACGTCGAAGTTGGTCGACCACGATTCCGTGCGGCCGGCCACGCGCACGGAGAAGGCGACGGTCTTGCCGTCGGGGCTGAAATGGTATTCGCCGTTGTCGCCGAACGGTTTCGATGGCGCGTCGCCATCGAGGGTGCCGCTCAGGCTCACGGGCGCGGCGCTGACCTTGCCGGTCGAATCGATCGGCGCCGAATACAGCGCGTTGCGGCGGCCATCGGCCCAGGTATCCCAGTGGCGCACGAACATCTGGTCGTAGACCATGCCGCTCGCCTTGTTCCTGGCTTTTTCATCGAGGCGCTTTTTCGTGCAGGCGAGGTCCGCGCAATCGAGGAAGACGCCCATGCTGAAGGCCAGGCGGTCGCCCTGCGGCGACAAGCGGTAGGTGTCCACGTCCAGCGCCAGGTCGGTGACCTTGGCCGCTTCGCCGCCGTTCAGGGGCAGCTGCCACACTTGCGAGGAGCCGGAACGGCCGGACAGGAAGAAGATGGCGTCGCCGTTCGGCGACCATTGCGGATCGCTGGCGCTGGCGTCGCCGCGCGTGAGCTGGCGTGGCGCCGCGTTCGGCGCGCGCAGGTCGATCATCCACAACTGCGTGTTGCCACGGTTTTTGTCCAGGTTAGTGGTGCGTACCGTGTAGACGACGCGCGTGGCGTCCGGCGACAGCACGGGGCTGCCCACGCGTTCCATGGCCACCATGTCTTCCACGGTGAAACCGCGTGGCGCGGCCAATGCCGGCACGGCGGCGGTGGTGGCCATGGCGGCACTGAATGCTCCCAAGAGCAGCAGACGTAAACTCATTCAAACTCCCGTTTTATATTGCGACGTTATCGATATGGTATTGACGTGGCCGGCTGTACCGCCGGCAACCCGACATCATAGCAATAAAGACGCGTCTGCTGCGGGAGTTGACCGCCGGTTAGCCGGCCTTTGCTGCCAGTTGGTCGAGCGCCACGTGGCCCAGGAAACCGCCCCGGCTGGTGGCCGGCAAGCCGTCTTCGATGGCGTGGGCAAAGCGGATGCCGGGGTCTTGTTCCAGCGCGGCCAATACGCGCGCCGTGTTCGGGTAATCGGCCAGGCTGGCCAGCTGCAGCGGTTCGGCCCAGCGCGCCGTGGCGGCCAGGTAGGCGTCGGCGATGGTCGGTGCGGCATCGGAGGCGAGCCATGCGCGGCCCTCGAGCAGGCGCTCCAGGTGGGCCAGGCTCTTGTTCACCTTCTCGACGGCCATCTCGCGCCAGATGGCCGCGCGCGCATCGCTGGCGGGCGCGCGCGAGGCCTGGAAGGCGGGCATGAAGGCCGCGTGAAACGTCGTGTGCAAAAAGGACAGCACGCTGTTCAGGCGGTCGTAGTCTGGCGTGCCTTGTGCAAAGCCCAGGTTGCTGCTTGGCGCACGAGCGGCCAGGTGCAGCAGGATCGCCATGCTTTCCAGCAGCGGCATGCCCGTGTGCGTGAGCAGGGCCGGCGTCTGGCTCAGGGGATTGATGGCGAGAAAGGCCGGATGCTGCTTGCTGGCCGGGTCGCGTGCTTCCACGCGAGCCAGACGATACGGCAGGCCGCTCCATTCGAGGGCGGCGATGGCGGCAAACGAGCAGCCGAACGGCACGCTGTAGATCAGGGTGGTTTCCAAGTCAAGACTCCAAGTTGGGTGAGGGAAGGGCAGTCTAATCGCGATGGTTACTATTTGGAAGAAGACAGAATAATGTGGTATAGGTACATTTTTTATACCAAGTGGGAAGCGAAGCATGAAAGACAATGTCTCCGGCTGCGCCGTGGAAGAGGCCATGCGCTTGCTGGGCGGGCGCTGGCGGGTGGTGCTGCTCAGCTATCTGATGGCGGGGCCTAAGCGCTTCAGCGAAATCCGCCGCGCCGTGCCGAATATCTCGCAGCGCATGCTGACCCTGGACTTGCGCGCGCTGGAAGAAGCGGGCTTGTTGACGCGCACGATCTACGCGGAAGTACCCGTCAAGGTGGAATACCGGCTGACGGACGAGGGCTTGCGCTTGCGCGAACTGGTCGAAATGTTGCGGGCCATCGGCTTACGCCTGCGCGGACAGGCGGACGCGGGCGGCGCCTTTCTCGCGCCCGATGTCGTGGATAATTCCCTATAGAAACAGCTGTTTTTATGCAAAGTGCTAGACTGCCGGCCTTTGATCACTACTTTTGATACTCATGCGCCTGACTTCCATCGCCCTGACCGCCGCCGCCCTGTTCGCCGCCCTGCCGGCCCATGCCGCCACCATGCCCACGCTCGAGCAAATCCACGCTGCCGTGCAGGCAGGCGTGGCCAAGACACAAGCGAAGACGCAGTCAAGCATGCCGTTCGTCATCAAGGTCACCAGCCTGGCCGGCTGCCAGGACTCGCAGGAAGTGCCGGGCGAAGTGGTGTGCCTGGTGGGCATGAGCGCCGGCATGCGCGATGGTTTTAATGTCCTGCCCTTGCGGAAAGAGGGCGATACCTGGGTCGGCGTCGAACGCAAGAACGCCAAGTTCGCAGGACCGTCGCCGGCCGAGGCGCAAACGATGATACGCGCGTGGGCCAAGGAAGAAGTGGCGCGCAATCCGGAAGCGGCCAAGGACGTGCAGATGCAGGAAGCGCAAAGCACAATGCAGGTCAAGGCCGTCAACGAATGCGACGTCAAGCGCAAGACGGGCTACCTAGCATGCGATACGGAATTGAGCGTGCCGAGCCGTTCGGAAGCCATCAAGACGGAACTGACGTTCATGCTCGAGAGCGGCAACTGGCGCTACGTGCCCCGTTAAACGTTTTTCTGCCGGGACAGCCACGCTGTTCCGGCATCATTCCTGCCATTCCCCGCGGCCACGCCGCCGTCTGCAATATTTGCAGATCCACAAGGCAATCTCCTCCGTGAAAATTGCCGATTTAAATTAATAATTAAATATTAAAATTAATGTATCGGTGCAGATTGCAGCCGGCTTGCTGCCGTGCCGCATTTGACCGTTCCCCCGTGCCAGCAAGGGCTACAGCCAAGGATCCGACCATGCGACTCAATCTTCCCGTCAGCGATACCGAAATCAATTTGAGCGATACCGAGACCATCGTCTCGACTACCGACTTGCAAGGCAATATCACCTATGCCAACCCGTATTTCATCGCCGTCAGCGGTTACAGCGCGGAAGAATTGATCGGTGCTCCGCAAAACATCCTTCGGCATCCGGACATGCCGGTCGAGGCGTTTGCCGATTTCTGGGCCACCATCCGCTCGGGCCGTTCGTGGAGCGGCATGGTGAAAAACCGCTGCAAGAATGGCGATTACTACTGGGTGCTCGCGAACGTCACGCCCGTGGTCGAGGATGGCGTGGCCGTCGGCTACATGTCCGTGCGCACCAAGCCCACGCGCCAGCAGGTGGCGCAGGCATCCGCCCTGTACGCGCGCATCAAGGCGGGGCAGGCCGATGGCATCGTCATCAGCCAGGGCGCGGCCGTGCGCACGGGCTGGCTGGCCAGGCTGGCGAGCTTGCGCGACCTGCCGCTGGGCAAGCGCATCGGCTGGAATCTGGGCTTGCTGAGCCTGGTATTGTTGCTGCAACTGGCGTGGAATACGGGCGTGCTGCCGGCCGGCGCGGGCGGCTGGCTGACGGGCCTATCCGTGCTGGCCTTGGGCGCGACCCTGTATTTCTGGCACAGCCTGCACCGCGCCGTGCTGCAACCGTTGCAGCAGGCGCGCCAGGCCTGCGACGTGATGGCGGGCGGCGACCTGACGGGGGAACTCGACACCACGCGGCGCGACGAGATGGGGCAGCTGCTGCGTTCCTTGCGCCAGCTGCGCGTGAATTTGCATTCCATCGTCGGCGACGTGCGCGGCAATTTCCTGCGCATCAGCATGGCCAGCCAGGAAATCGCCGCCGGCAATATGGACTTGTCGGGTCGCACGGAAGCGCAGGCGTCGGCCCTGCAGCAGACGGCGTCGAGCATGGAGCAACTGGCAGCCACGGTGCAGCAAAACAGCGGCAACGCCGTGCAGGCGAGCGACATGGCGGGCAAAGTCCACGGCCTGGCCGGGCGCGGCGGCGAACTCGTCGGCCAGATGGTGAGCATGATGGCGGACATTAACGCGTCATCGAAGAAGATCGGCGACATTACGGGCATTATCGAAGGCATCGCCTTCCAGACGAATATCCTCGCCCTGAACGCGGCCGTGGAAGCGGCGCGCGCGGGCGACCAGGGTCGCGGCTTTGCCGTCGTGGCCGGCGAAGTGCGCAGCCTGGCCCATCGCAGCGCGGCGGCGGCCACGGAAATCAAGCAATTGATCACGGCGTCTTTGGCGCAGGTGCAGGCGGGCGCGAAGCTGGCGCAGCAGGCAGGCGCCAGCAGCGCCGAGATGCTGGGCGCCGTGCAGGGCGTGCACGGCATCATGGAAGAGATCGCCTCGGCTTCGCGCGAGCAAAGCCACGGCATCGGCCAGGTCAACATGGCCGTCACGCAGATGGATGAAGTGACGCAGCAGAACGCGGCGCTGGTCGAGGAATCGGCGGCCGCCTCGGCGTCGCTGCAAGACCAGACCTTGCAGCTGGAGCAGGCGATGGCCCTGTTCAAGCTGGAACGGCGGCGCGGCGGCCAGGCCGCGCCTGTACGCCCACCCGAGCGCCGCCGCGCTACAGCAGGCGCTCTGACAGCGCCTTGAAGGCAACCTCGGGTACGACAAAGGCAAATGGTGCTGACAGGGGCGGCAACTGCCCCAGCAAGCCGCAGTCGGCGCGCAAGGCCGTCAGCGCTTGCACTTGACCCACATCGACGGGCAAGTCGATTTCGCCAAAGACGAGCTTGCCGTTGCGCGGCACGTGGGCGATGGCCGCATCCTGGCAGGCGAGAAAGGCGACGGCGTCGTGCCAGTTGCCGAACAGCTGCTGCCAGCCGGCATCGAGGCCATGCTCCGCCATGATGTCCGCCTGCACATCGAGCAGCGGGGCGCTGCCGGCGCCGCTGGCAATGGTGCAGCGGGCCTGCGTGGCCGTGACCTCATGCGTCATGCCGGCGGCCAGGTGCGTCGGAAGGATGTCGCTGAACAGCCGCGTCCCCAGCGCGTGCGGCAGGCTGTCCATGATGTTTTTCAGAAAATACACGCAGGGCACGGCGGGCGCCCCCGGCGGCGTGTGGTCCAGGTACAAGCGCCAGTTGCTTTGCAGCGGAGACGGCAGCAGCTTGCGTAAGGGACCGAGCAGGGCCGGGCCGAAATGCCCGTGGCGGTAGGTCAGCACCGTGAATGGCGTCTTGCCGCCGCGCTGCCACAGGGTCACGCCCGCAGGCAGCAGCCGCTGTGCGGCCTCTGCGTCGACCAGCCAGCTCACGTAGACGACGTCGCGCACGTCGCTGTGCAAAGTGAGGAAGGGCAGGCGCGACATGACGGCCTGGCGCACCTTGGCTAAGCGCGTGCAATTGGCGAGCGCGGCAAAGAGCCGCCCCGGCCAGCCCGCGTTTGGGTGGCGGTAAGTGTTGTCTTGCAATTGGGAACCTTCAGATGCGGTGATGCAGGCGGACGGCGCCGCCTGCCGGAGACGCTGCGTGTTTACTGCATATGCCAGCCGTGGCTGACCACAATCGATTGGCCGCTCAGTGCCGTCGACGGGAACGCCGCCAGGAAGACGGCAGTTTGCGCCACGTCTTGCGTGGTGGTGAATTCGCCGTCGATGGTGTCTTTCAGCATCACTTTCTTGATCACGTCTTCTTCGCTGATATTCAGCTGGGCCGCCTGTTCGGGGATTTGCTTGTCGACCAGCGGCGTACGCACGAAGCCCGGGCAGATGACGTTGGCGCGGATGCCGTCTTTCGCGCCTTCCTTGGCCACCACCTTGGCCAGGCCCAGCAAGCCGTGCTTGGCGGCCACGTAGGCGCTCTTGAACGGCGAGCCTTCGTGCGAGTGCACGGAACCCATGTAGATGATGGCGCCGCCGCGGCCCGCCTTGATCATTTCGCGCATGCAGGCGCGCGTGGTGAGGAAGGCGCCGTCCATGTGAATGGCCAGCATCTTTTTCCATTGCTCGAACGGATAGTCGACGACGGGGCTGATGATCTGGATGCCCGCATTGCTGATCAGGATATCGATGCCGCCGAAGTGGGCCACGGCATCGGCCACGCCCTTGTCGACCTGTTCTTCGCTCGAGACATCCATGGCGACGGCAAACGCCTGGCCGCCCGACTGCTTGATTTCCTCGGCCGTCTTGCTGGCCGCTTCCAGGACCAGGTCGGCGATGACGACCTTGGCGCCCTGTTTTGCGTATTCGATGGCCATTTCCTTGCCGATGCCACTGGCGGCGCCGGTAATCAGTGCGACTTTGTCTTTGAGTTGCATATTAATCCTTTGCATTGCGGGTTGGAGTGATCGTGGAAAACCTGACTTTGCCAGTATAGCGAGAAAACGGGGCGTGCATGCCCCGCGCACGTCTATGAGGCTTGCTGCCTGTCAAGGATTTCCTGTAGCCGCCAGGCGCCGGGATTGGTGCCCGCCCACGTGCGAAACGCGTGGTTGAACGCGCTTTGTTCCTGGTAGCCGAGCAGGAAGGCGATGTCGACCAGCGACAAATGCGGCTCGCGCAGATAGTCGCGTGCCAGGCCGTACCTGGCCTGGTCCAGCAGGGCCTGGAAGCTGGTGCCCGCGTCGGCCAGCTTGCGCTGCAAGGTGCGTGGCGTCACGGCCAGGCTGGCGGCAACGGTGGCCAGCCGCGCAGAACCCTGGCGCAAGCCTGCCACGATGGCCGCGTGCACTTGCGCATCGATGGCGCCGCCAGTGTCCGTTTCAGCCTCGCGCTGCGCCAGCAATTGTTCCGCATGCTGGCACAGCACGGGGTAGAGGCTGACGTCGGCGTTCGGCACTGGCCAGTCCAGCAATTGCGCGTCGAAAGTGGCCGTGTTGGCACCCGCGCCAAAGGCGGGCAGGCTGCCCAGCACGCGCACGTATTCGTCGCGGTGGGCCGCGTGGCGCAGCAGGTCGCCGCCGCCATCGTGGGTGAATGCCAGCCGGGCCGGCGGCAGCGGCATGCCGGCCAGCCAGTCGCCGCTGACACGGATGCCGGCAAAGACGCTGTCGACCAGGTGCCGGCTGGCGCCCGGGTAGTTGCTGGTCCAGCGGTAATGTGCGACGGCGCCATCGCGCTGCAGGGCCGACTGGCCCAGGTCGTGCGCCAGCCGTTCATAGCGGGCCGTCTGTTCCAGCACCTGGCCCACGTTGCTGCAACTGAGTAAGATCAAGCCATATGCGCTGTACGTGCCCATGCGCACCCGCTGGCCCACGTGCAGGCCGAAATGCGCATCGCCCGCCAGCATCGCGCCCGCATCGAGCAGGCGCACATAGTCGCGCGCGGCCAGGTTGGGTGCGGACGCTTCCAGGCTGTGCGGCGCCACGCCGGCCGCTTGCGCCAGAGTGGCTGCTGCGATGCCGTGCGCGCCGGCCGCTTCGAGCAGCGGCAGCAGATAGGCGCCGGCGACCCGGCCTTCAGTGCTTGTCATGATGGAACAATGCGATTGTCATGAAAAACCAATACCCTTCGTCTGTGGCGGCATATGCTATTGATCTAGCAAGAAAATCAGGCAAGCACAGTATAGCAAGCCGCCGTGGCGCGCAACTGGCCGAATACAGGGGATGTCGATGCAACGCTGGAATGGCTGGGGAGACGAGAGCATCACGTATGCGCTGAGCGGGGACGCGCTGGCATTCCTGCGCGAGCGCCTGGGGCCGGGCAGCGGCATCGTCGATGCCACCTTCGACGACGCCTGCGCGCAAGTACCGGTTTCGCGCCTGGCGCCGCATCCGCTGATCGACACCCAGCCTGCCACGCGCGTGCGCCATGCGCTCGGCCAAAGCCTGCCCGACTGGTTCAAATTGCGCCATGGCCGCATCGGCGCGGTGCCCGATGGCGTGGCCTTTCCCGACAGCGCGCTGCAGGTGCGCCAGCTGCTCGCGTATGCGCGCCAGGCCTGCGTGGCCGTCATCCCGCACGGCGGCGGCACCAGCGTGGCCGGGCATTTGACGGTAGCGGCGGGACCGCGCCCCGTGCTGTCGGTCAGCCTCGCGCGCCTGTGCGCGCTGGGCCACCTGGACCGCGAAGCGCAGCTGGCCACTTTCGGCGCCGGCGTGTATGGCCCCGACCTGGAAGCGCAGCTGCGCGCGCATGGCTACACGCTGGGCCACTATCCACAGTCGTTCGAGTATTCGACCCTGGGCGGCTGGATCGCCACGCGCTCGTCGGGCCAGCAATCGTTGCGCTACGGCCGCATCGAGCAGCTGTTCGCGGGCGGCGAAGTGGAAACGCCGGCCGGCACCTTGAGCATCCCCACGTTTCCCGCTTCGGCGGCCGGCATCGACCTGCGCGAAATGGTGCTCGGCTCCGAAGGGCGGCTGGGCATCCTGACACAGGCGACGGTGCGCGTCTCGCCGCTGCCACCCTACGAAGCATTTCACGCCGTGTTTTTCGTGGACTGGGGCCAGGCGCAGGCGGCCGTGCGGGCGCTGGCCCAGTCGCGCCTGCCCCTGTGCATGCTGCGCCTGTCGAATGCCCTGGAAACGCAAACCATGCTGACCCTGGCCGGCCACAAGAAACTGGTGGGACTGCTGGAACGTTATTTGTCGCTGCGCGGCTGCGGCGACGGCAAGTGCATGCTGATGCTGGGCGTCAGCGGAGAGGAAAAACTGGCCCGCGCGGCCCTGCGCGGCGCCCTGGCGCTGGCGCGGCGGCACGGGGGCGTGCACGTGGGACGGCACATGGGCGACAAGTGGAAGCAGGGGCGCTTTCGCAATGTCTACCTGCGCAATGGCGCGTGGGAGCACGGCTATGTGATCGACACGGTGGAGACGGCCGTCGACTGGCCCCGCGTGGCCCCGATGATGGCGGCGCTCGAGCAGGCGGGCGCCAATGCGCTGGCCGCGCACGGCGAGCAGGTGCACGCGTACACGCATCTGTCGCACGTGTATGCGCAGGGCGCCAGCGTCTACACCACCTATGTATACCGGCTGGCGTCCACCTTTGAAGAAAACATGGCGCGCTGGCGTGCCCTGAAAGACGCGGCCGGCGCCGCCATTGTCGCCAACGGCGGCACCATCAGCCACCAGCATGGCGTGGGCACGGACCACGCGCCGTGGCTTGCGGCGGAAAAGGGAGAGCTGGGCATCGCCGCCATGCGCGCGCTGCTGCGCCAGTTCGACCCGCAGGGCATGATGAACCCGGGCAAACTGCTGCCTGACGCGGGAAGCGGATTGTGAACAGGGAGGATTTGCCCGGCATCCTGGCGCGCGAGTGGGACGTGCTGATCGTCGGCGGCGGCATCACGGGCGCCGGCATCTTGCTCGAAGCGGCGCGGCGCGGTTTGACGGCGCTGCTGGTGGAGCAGCGCGATTTCGCCTGGGGCACGTCGAGCCGCTCATCAAAGCTCGTGCATGGAGGCTTGCGCTACCTGAAACAGGGCCAGTTCGCGCTGACGCGCGAGTCGGTGCACGAGCGGGTAGCCTTGCTGACGGATGCGGCGGGGCTGGTCGAGCCGCAAGGATTTGCCTTTGGCGACTATACGGGCAGGAAGCCGGGGCGGCGCCAGTTCATGCTGGGGCTGGCCATCTACGACGTGATGGCGGGCCGGCGCACGCGCCGCTATGTTGATGCGGCGGATTTTGCCATGCTGGCGCCGCACATCCGGCGCGACGGCCTGCAGGGCGGCATGCTGTACCAGGATGCCAAGACGGACGACGCTCGCCTGGTGCTGCGCGTGCTGCAGGAAGCGCGCCGCCATGGCGGCGTGGCCGTCAATTACCTGGGCGTGGCGTCCTTGCTGCGCGACGGTGGCAAGGTCGCCGGCGCCAGCTTGACCGATGTGCTCGATGGCAGGGCATTCACCGTGCGCGCGCGCCTGGTGATCAGCGCCACGGGCGCCTGGGCCGACGCCTTGCGGGGGCAAGTGGGAGAAAAGCCGAAACTGCGGCCCCTGCGCGGCAGCCATCTGCTGCTGCCCGCCTGGCGTTTGCCGCTGGCGCAAGCCGTCAGCCTGATGCACCCGCACGATGGTCGCCCCGTGTTTGCGTATCCGTGGGAGGGTGTGACCCTTGTGGGCACCACCGATGTCGACCACGGCGCCAGCCTGGACGTGGAGCCGGCCATCACGCGCGGCGAACTTGCGTATCTGCTGGCCGCCTTGCAGTGGCAGTTCCCGCAGCTGGCGCTGGGCGAGGGCGATGTGCTGGCCACGTTTGCCGGCGTGCGTCCCGTGATCGGCAGCGGCCAGCTTGACCCGTCGAAGGAAGCGCGCGAACATGCGCTATGGCTGGAAAACGGCTTGCTGACGGTGGCGGGCGGCAAGCTGACGACGTTTCGCGTGATCGCCCTCGACGCATTGCGCCGCGCCGCGCCGCTGCTGCCGGGCTGGCAGGCGGATTTGCGGCCCTTGCCGATTTTCGATGCCACGCCGCCCTTGTCGGGCAAGGCCCTGGTGCTCGATGGCGAGCAGCGCGAACGCTTGCTGGGCCGTCATGGCGCGGGGGCGCAAGCGCTGTGCGATGCGGCGCAGGACGGCGAGCTGGCACCGATTCCCGGCACGCAGACCCTGTGGGCGCAGCTGCGCTGGGGCGCGCGCACGGAAGACGTGCAGCACCTGGACGACTTGCTGCTGCGGCGCACGCGCCTCGGTTTGCAACTGGCAGGCGGCGCGCTTGCTATCATGCCGCGCCTGCGCGCCATCTGCCAGCGTGAACTGGGCTGGGACGACGCGCGCTGGGAAAAAGAGCAGCAGCGCTACCTGGCCCTGTGGCGCCGCCATTACAGCGTGCCGCAAGGCGAATGAAACAACCATAAAATAAGGAGAGCATCATCGAGACCATCCTGTTTGGCCAGCCCCTGGCACTGGGCGACGCGCGCATCACCTATGACAGCCTGTCGCCGCTGGACTTGCGCCAGAGCGTGGACGTCCTCGTGGACGACCTGGGCGAAGACCTGCTGCAAATCACGTGCGCGAATGGCGACATCGTCGACGTGGGCTGGTATCCGGCGTGGAACGAACAGGGGCGCTTGCGCGTGGTGGCAGTGCGCGGGCAGGACTGGGAAGCGCCTGTCTTCAGCGCCCGGCCGGAAAAAGATCCGCAGGCGCTGCTGCAGGCGCTGCGCGCCGCGCTGGCCAGCCTGGCATAAGCCATGGCCAGCGCAGCCGGCCCCGGGCCGTACATTCTCGCCATCGACAATGGCACGCAAAGCGTGCGCGCGCTGCTGTTCGACCGCGATGGCAATCTGGCGGCGAAGGCGCAAGTGTTCCTCGAAGCGTATTACTCGGAGCACCCCGGCTGGGCCGAGCACGACGCCGACGGCTACTGGCAAGCCGTGTGCGCAGCGTGCCAGCAGCTGTGGCGCGGCACGGACATAGTCAAATCGTCGGTAGCCGGCGTGGCCGTCACGACGCAGCGCGGCACGGTCGTCAACGTGGATGAAGAGGGGCAGCCCTTGCGGCCCGCCATCACCTGGCTGGACCAACGCAGCACGCGCGACATCCCCCAGTTGGCGCCATGGTGGCGCGCCGCCTTCCGCGCCACGCGCCTTGATGGCACGATCACGTACTTCCGCCGCGAGGCCGAGATCAACTGGATCAGCGCGCACCAGCCCGACATCTGGCGCCGCACGCACAAATTCCTGCTGCTGTCGGGCTTTTTGAACCACCGCCTCTGCGGAAAATACATCGATTCGACGGGCTCGCAAGTGGCGTACATCCCGTTCGACTACAAGCGCCATGCGTGGGCCGGGCGCTTCGACTGGAAGTGGCAGGCGCTGGCGATCAAGCCGTCCATGCTGCCCGAGCTGGTGACGCCGGGCACGCGCATGGGCGCCATCACGGCATCGGCCGCCGCGGCGACGGGCATCCTGGAAGGCACGCCCTTGCTGGCGGCGGCCGCCGACAAGGCCTGTGAAGTGCTGGGCGCCGGCTGCGTCGAACCGCACGTGGCGTGCCTCAGCTACGGCACCACGGCCACCATCAACACGACCAACCGCAAGTACGTGGAAGTGACGCGATTCATTCCGCCGTATCCGGCCGCCATGCCGGGCGCCTACAGCACGGAAGTGCAGATCTTCCGCGGCTACTGGATGGTCAACTGGTTCAAGGAGCAGTTCGGCGACCGCGAACGGGCGGCGGCGGCCGAAGATGGCACGGGCTTGTCCGCCGAAGCGCTGTTCGACCGCCTGGTCGACGCCGTGCCGCCCGGTTCCATGGGCCTGATGCTGCAGCCGTACTGGAGTCCCGGCATCAAGGTGCCGGGGCCGGAAGCGAAGGGCGCCATGATCGGTTTTGGCGACGTGCATACGCGCGCGCATATCTACCGCGCCATTCTCGAAGGCCTCGCGTATGCGCTGCGCGAAGGCAAGGAGCGCATCGAGCGGCGCAGCGGCATTGCCATCACCGAGCTGCGCATCGCGGGCGGCGGTTCGCAAAGCGACGCTGCCATGCAGTTGACGGCCGACATCTTCGGCTTGCCGGCCGCGCGCGCCCACGTGTATGAAAGTTCGGGCCTGGGCGCGGCCATCGCCGCTGGCGTGGGCCTGGGCTGGCATGCGGATTTCCCCGCCGCCGTGCTGGCGATGACGCGCAAGGGCAAGGTATTCCAGCCCCATCCCGAGCACCGCAAGATCTACGAGCAGCTGTACCGGCGCGTGTACCAGAAGATGTATGCGCGGCTGCAGCCCCTGTACCGCGAGATTGCCGACATCACCGGCTATCCGGAATAGCTGGCCATTAAATCGTATTGCGAATCATTCGCATCCAGTATATGATGTGTTCCGCATTTCACTAAGGCAACTTATCCGGTGACTGCAGTGCGCCGCCGGCCATGCGCCGGCGGCGTGTCCGCGCGGGCAGAGTTCGCCGCAACGCTTCCTTCAACGCCGCCGCTTGATCGTGCACCGCTGTCCTCTGCCCCTGCATTTTTTCATTCCACAAGCATCGAGCAGCAAGCAAACCCAGGCAAGGATAGCGATGAAGAGCAGCAGCAAACAACGATTGACCCCGCTGGCGGCCGCGCTGGCGCTGGCATTGGGCGGCGCGCACGGCCACGCGTGGGCGGCGGCGATGGCCGACAAGGCCGAGAAGGCCGACGCCGTGCAGATGCCGGCCATCAGCGTGTTCGGCGACGCCATCAGCGCCGGCACGGCCGGACGCTCGTATATCAACAGCGCCGACATCGAACGCCAGCAGGCCGACAATGTCGCGTCCCTGCTCGACACCTTGCCCGGCGTGGACCTGGCCGGCACGGCCCGTCCCAGCGGCCAGAGCCTCAATATCTGGGGCTTCAATAAAGTGCAGGACGTGAAAGTCATCCTCGATGGCGTGCCCAAGGGCTTCGAGAAATACCGCCAGGGTTCCATCTTCATCGAGCCGGAACTGATCAAGCAGATCGAAGTGAACAAGGGTGCGCATACGAGCTTGTATGGCAATGGCGGTTTCGGCGGCGTCATCACGGTCGAGACCAAGGATGCGCAGGACTTGCTGGAAGACGGCGAGAAAGCGGGCGCCATGCTCAAGTACTCGCGTCACTCGAACAATGGAGAAAACGATGCCACCGTGGCCGTCTATGGCCGCACGGAAGATGGCCGTTTCGATGCGATGGCCTTCACCACGCAGCGCAAGTCCGACGATTTGCGCAAGCCCGATGGCAAGCCATTCCGCTTTTCCGCCATCGATGCGCCATCGAGCCTGGCCAAGCTGAATATCCGGCTGACGCCGGAGCAGCTCTTGACCCTGACGGCGATGAAGAGCGGCAGTTCGGGCTGGGGCCCGTTCGCCGCCATGGGCGAGGACGTGCCCACGCCGACCGAGGCGGAAATCAAAAAATATGGACTGGAAGAGGCGTGGCAGCGCAAGGCCGTGTACCGCGACCAGGACGACGATACCTATTCCGTGAAGTGGCAGTACGCGCCGCAGAACAACCGATGGATCAAGCTGACGGCCAGCGCCGGCTATTCGCACACGGACCAGCATGACAAGCGTTTGCCGTCCGCTTCGCTCGGTTCCTACCTGGGGTCACTGGGCAACGAGAGCTGGGCTTCGTACGTGGACCGCATCGCCGAGGTGCGCAACGAAAGCGTGTTTAGCACGGGCGCCGTGTCGCACGTGCTGCTGACGGGCCTGCAATGGCACAAGAACGTGCGCGACACTCTGATGTACTACCCGTCGTCGACGGCGCTGAAGGACCCCAGCTACAACTATGGCTACTTCCAGCCCTACTACATGCCGGCCGGGCGCCAGGAAACCACGGGCCTGTATCTGCAGGATGCGATGACGTATGGCGACGTGACGGTGACGGCGGCCCTGCGCCACGACAGAGTCGTTTCCGAGGGCGTGCCGAACAAGGCATCGCGCTACAACAGCACGCTGGCGGCGGCTGGCCACGACTTCAGCGAAAAGGCGCACGAAGACTGGTCGCCCCGCCTGGGCCTGTTCTGGAAGGCGTCCAGCACGCTGGCCTTGTTCGGCGACTTGAGCCGCAGCTGGCGCGCGCCGACGATCGACGAGATGTATTCGAATGAATACTATGTATCGGCCAGGCAGGGTTCATCGACGCCGGGTACCAGCCGCGACCTGGCCGTCGAGCGCGTGACGGCCGTGCGCACGGGCGTCATGCTGCACCGGCAAAACGTGTTCATGGAACGCGACGACGTGCAGTTGCGCCTGACGGCGTACCAGAACCGCGTCAGCGACAATATCGGCCCCCGCCTGGGTATCCTGATCGAAGGCTATGTGCCGGGATCGGGCAAGGTGCCGCCGGCCCTGTCGTCCTACCGCAACCTGGCCGGTTTCCGCACGCAGGGCGTGGAGGTCGAGTCTTACTACAATTCGCCGCGCCTGTTTGCCAGCGCGTCGCTGTCGAAGCAGCGCGGCACGCGCACCGGTTCCCAGCGCGACCCGTGGGGCCAGGACGAAGCCGTGTCGACCATCGCGCCCGATAAATTGATGGCGGGCCTGGGCTGGCGCATGCCCGACCTGGGCGCCAGCATCGGCTGGCAGGGCCGCTTCGTGGCGAAGCAGGAGCGCGTCTTGCCGGTGGGGAATGTGTACCGCCTGCCGCCATCGAAAGGCTATGCGCTGCATACCGTGTTTGCGTCGTGGAATGGCCGGCAAGGCATGTGGCGCGGCACGGAGGTGCGGCTGACGGTTGATAATGTCTTCAACCGCAATTACATGCCCTATTTGAGCGAAGCGGTTACCGGCGTGGGGAGGAATGCGAAGTTGAGCGTGTCGCGTAAGTTTTGACCAGTTTTAAGAATGGCGGGCCGGAGACGCGGGCCTGACAAAATGCCGATGGCGGCGTTGCAGCTTCCTTGCCGTACTTGCGTACTGTCTGCGTCGCTGCGCCTTGCCCTCGACATTTTTCAGGCTCGCTTGGCCCGGAGTGCCTTTTTTTGTGACTTGGGCCTACTCTTTGTTCGCTGCATGTTCAGTTAGACTTCCTTCAAACGTCAACGTAACACCAACGCCTTGACCGTTTCCCAGGCCGTGCTGCCCGAGTGCGTGGCGCGGACCTGGTTGCGGCCCGCTTCCTTGGCCACGTACAGGGCGCGGTCGGCGGCGACGAACAGGGCTTCGCGGTCGTCCAGCTGGTGCGGGCGGATGGTGGCCACGCCGATGCTGACGGTGATCCATGGGGAAGTGCTTGAGCGCGGGTGCGGCAGTTGCAGCGCCTCGATGCCGGCGCGGATGGCCTCGGCCAGGTGCAGGGCGCTGTCGGCATCCGTGTCGGCGAACAGCAGCACGAATTCCTCGCCGCCGTAGCGGGCCGCCAGGTCGCCGGAGCGGCTGGCGTGGGCGGCGATCGCTTGCGCCACTTGCTGCAGGCAGATGTCGCCGGCCGGGTGGCCCAGGCTGTCGTTGTACAGCTTGAAGTGGTCGACGTCGAGCACCACCAGCGACAGGGCACCGCCGCCGCGCACGGCGCGCTGCCACTCTTTTTCCAGGAAACTGTCGAAATGCCGGCGGTTGGCGATCTGCGTCAGCGGGTCGAGATAGGCGGCGCGCTGCAGCGCGTCTTCCGACTGCTTGTGGTGCGTGATGTCGTGCAGCAGGCCGATATACAGGGGCTGGCGCAGATACATGGGCGTGAGGGTCAGGTCCATGCTCAGCGCCGCGCCGTTGCGGTGGCGGATCGCCACTTCGCGCGTGCCGTGGTTGTGCGCTTTTTCCGGATTGGCTGCGTGCATGGCGAAGTAATCGAGGTATTCCTGCGTCACGAGGGGGCTGAGCAGCTCGCCGATGAAGCGCCCGGCCAGTTCGTTTTCGCGGTAGCCCAGGTACTGGTCGCAGGCCGGGTTGGTGTACTGGATGCGGCCATCGGCCTCGATGATCAGCAAGCCCTCGGCCATGTTGTTGACGATGGTGCGCAGGCGCTCGGCCTGTTCCTGCTGGGTTTCATTATTGCTGCGGATTTTCAGCTGGGCGCGCACGCGCGCGCACACTTCGGCCATGCGCAGCGGCTTGCTGATGTAATCGACGGCGCCGCAGTCGAGACCGGCCACCACGTCTTCCGTTTCCGTCTTGGCGCTCATGAAGATGACGGGGATGCGCTGCGTCAGCGGATGCTGCTTGAGGCGGCGGCATGTTTCGATGCCGTCCATGTCCGGCATCAGCACGTCGAGCAGGATCAGGTCGGGCTGGGCGCGCTGGGCGATCGCCAGCGCCCGCTCGCCGGACGTGGCGACATAGGTTTGATAACCCTGTTCGCTCATCAGCTTGCGCAGCAGCTCAAGGTTGGCCGGCGCATCGTCGACAATCAAAATGGCGGCTTCATACCGCTGGGAATGCTCCACACTGCCTGGACTCATTGCTTCCGGCCTTCTCGATGTACTCTGCGCTGCCTGCGTTTGCTGCATATTCGGTGATGCTGACCGGGTTCAAATCTGATACAGCGGTCAAATCATACCGCCTCGCCATTTTTTTGGGTGAAAAAATCGATGTTGCACGAGCAATGAAAGTATTATTTTTATGATATTTTTAAAAATAAATACACGCAATTGCTATCATGAAAGCGGTTTTTAGGCGGAAAAGACGCGTGCCCCTGGTGCAGGGGCAGCGGGGGAGACGCCCCGCGTCAGGCGGGGCGTGGAGAGTGCAATTACATTTTTGCGGCGATCAGTTTGCCCAGGATGGCGATGCCCTCGCGGATGCGTTCCGGCGGCACCGTGACGAACGACAGGCGCAGGGTGTGCGTGTCCGGCGTGTTCGCGTAGAACGGCGCGCCCGGCACGAATGCCACTTTATTGGCGATGGCTTCGTCAAGCAGTTTCATCGCGTCGATGTGTTTCGGCAGGGTGACCCAGATGAACATGCCGCCTTCCGGCTTCGTCCACGTGACGCCGGCCGGAAAGTGTTCTTCCAGCGCCGACAGCATGGCCTGGCACTGGTTGCCATACAGGCTGCGGATGCTGGGAATATGCCGGTCCAGGAAGCCATCCTTGATCACTTCATGCACGACCATCTGCGTCAGCTGCGACGTGTGCAGGTCGGCCGCCTGCTTGGCCAGTTCCAGACGGCGCACGAGCGGCATCGGCGCCACCACGTAGCCGAGGCGGATGCCGGGCGTGAGCACCTTCGAGAACGAGCCCATGTAGATGACGCCGTCCGGGTTCATGTTGATCATCTTCGGATACGGCTCGCCGCTGTAGCTGAGGGCGCCGTACGGATCATCCTCGATCAGCGGCAGGCCGTGGCGGGCGCAGGTTTCCACCAGTTCCACGCGGCGCGCCACGGAAAGGCTGCGGCCCGTCGGGTTCTGGAAGTTCGGCAGCGCGTACAGCAGGCGCGCGCCATCGGCGACGGGGTTGATCGACGCCGGCACCAGGCCTTCGTCATCGGTATCGACGGAAACGAATTCGGGACGGTAGACGGAAAACGCCTGCAGGGCGCCCAGGTAGCTGGGGGTTTCCACCAGGACCTTGCTGCCTTCGTCGATCAGGACCTTGCCCAGCAAGTCCAGCGCCTGCTGCGAGCCGGACGTCATCAGCACTTGCTCGGGCAGGATGGTGCTGCCATTACTGGAGAGCGAGTCGGCGATCCACTGGCGCAGCGGCAGGTAGCCGTCGGTGGGGCCGTATTGCAGGGCCACCTTGCCATTGTTCGACAGGACCTTGTCGAAGGCGGTCTTCATTTCTTCCACGGGGAAGGTGGCGGGCGAGGGCAGGCCGCCGGCAAACGAGATGATCTCGGGACGCTGCGTGATCTTCAGGATTTCGCGGATGAACGAGCTTTGCAGCTGTTCCGCGCGTTCGGCAAAGCGCCATTGGATCGGATTCGGATTTTCAATTTTCATACGAGTCTCACGGAAGATGCCGAGCTGCGCCGGCTGGATTTGTTGGCCCGCTTGTGGCGGTGCGTTCGCAAGCGGCGCCGGATAGGCGCCGCCATGGTGCTGCGGTATTGTACGGCTTGCACGCCGCTGTGCCCATCCGCACGCGCCACGGCGTTGCAAATGGGCGTCAAGAAACCTTACTTGAGCTTGCGTCCGATGGCCACCACGGCGATCACGGCGCCGGCAAACAGCAGGCTTTCGCCCGTCAATGGCTCGTGCAACAGCACGGCCGCGCCCACCAGGGTCAGGAAGGGCTGCAGCAGCTGCGTCTGTCCCACGCGCGCCACGCCCCCCAGCGCCATGCCCCGGTACCAGAAAAAGAAGGCGATAAACATGGAAAACACGGAGATGTAGGCAAAACCCAGCCAGGCCGCGCCGCTGGCCTGCGCCATCAGCGCGCGCTGGGGCCACGCGTTCCACAGGACCACGGGCAAGACAAAAGGCACGGCCAGCAGCAGCGCCCAGCAAATCACATGCTGGCCCGGCATGGCTTGCGCCAGGCGTCCACCTTCCGCATAGCCGAGTGCGGCCAGCAGCACGGCGGCAAAGATCAGCCAGTCGGCCACGTGGAAGCTGCCGCCGCCCTGGCGCAATGCGAACGCCACCACCAGCGCCGTGCCGAGCAGGGCCATCAGCCAGAAGCCGACCGAGGGGCGTTCCTTGCCGCGCAGTACGGCAAACACGGCGGTGGCCAGCGGCAAAATGCCCACCAGCACGGCGCCGTGCGAGGCGGGCAGGCTGCGCATGGCGATCGACGTCAGCCACGGGAAGCCCACCACGCAGCCCAGCGACACCAGGGCCAGCGGCAGCCATTGTTCGCGGCGCGGCAGCGGTGCGCGCTGCTGCCACAGCCACAGGCCGGCCAGGCAGGCGGCGACCAAGGCCCGGCCCAGGGCGACAAAGGTGGGATCGAGTTCGGCCACGGCCAGCCGCGTAAAGGGCAGGGTCAGGCTGAAGAGGGCGACGGCGATCAAGCCCAGCAGCAGGCCTTTGCGGTCGGCGCCGAGGCGCAGGGAATGGCTGGGGGAAGGTGTGGCGTGCGATGGCATGGCTGTCCTGGTGCGGGTGGTGTGGAATAAAGGCGGGCAGATGTGGATGAATGCGCCCGGTACTGCTATCCTAGGGTGCAATAGCAATACAGTACAAATACACTTTCACGCATAATTCCACATACTGTCATGGTCATATGAGCAATACACCCGCCTCTCCGTCCCTGCCCTTGCTGTCGCGCGCCTCGGGCGAAACCCTGATCGACCAGATCGCGCGTTCGCTGGCGGCGCGCATTGATGACAAACTGCTGCGCGGCGGCGCCCGCATGCCGTCGATCCGCCAGTGCGCGGCCAGCCTGGACGTGTCGTGCGCCACGGTGGTGGCCAGCTACGACAAGCTGGTGGCGCGCGGCTACCTGGAATCGCGGCGCGGCGCGGGCTTTTTCGTGCGCGAGCGCTCGCCCCTGAACACGCCGGCGGCGCCCGCTGGCGCGCAGGAAGCAGCGGCGCAGCCGATGGACGTCGTGTGGCTGATCCGTAATATGTTCCGCCAGACGCCGGCCATTCCCGCGCCCGGCATCGGCATGCTGCCCGCCGAGTGGCTCGATGGCGACCTCGTGGCGCGCGCCTTGCGCGACGTCAGCCGCCAGCCCGGCAGTTTGCTGCTGGGCTATGGCATGCCGCAGGGTTTCTTGCCGCTGCGCCAGCAATTGCAGCTGAAGCTGGCGGGGCTGGAAATCGCCTGCCCGCCCGAGCAGATCGTCACCACGGTGGGCGTGATGCAGGCGCTGGACCTGGTGGCGCGCGAGTTTGCCCGCCCCGGCGACACCATTTTCGTCGACGACCCCGCGTACTGGCTGATGTTCGGCGCCTTTGCCGCCATGGGCGTGAATGTCATCGGCATCCCGCGTCTCGGCGATGGCCCCGATATCGCCGTGCTGGCGGAACTGGCGGCCCTGCACCGTCCCAAGCTGTACGTGATCAACTCGGTGCTGCACAACCCCAGCTCGACGTCGCTGTCGGCGGCCAAGGCTTTCCAGGTGCTGCGCCTGGCCGAACAGCACGATTTCCTCATCGTCGAAGATGACATCTATTGCGACATGCACCCGGGCGGCGCGGTGCAGCCGGCCACGCGCCTGGCCGCGCTGGACCAGCTGCGCCGCGTGATTTACCTGGGCGGCTTTTCCAAGAGCCTGGCGGCGAACCTGCGCGTGGGCTTCATCGCCACATCAAATGAGCGGGCGCAGCGCCTGGCCGACCGCAAGATGCTGGCGACCCTGACCACCAGCGACATCGGCGAAAGGGTCGTGTATAAAATCCTCTCGCAGGGGCTGTACCGCAAGCATGCGGAGCGCCTGCGCGCGCGGCTCGACAAGGTGCGCGAGGGCACGTACCGCAAGGTCGAACAGGCGGGCTTGCGCTTCGATCCCGCGCCGGCCGGCATGTTCGTGTGGGCCGATGCGGGCTGCGACACGAATGTATTGGCCGAAAAGGCGCTGGCCGAGGGGCTGGTGCTGGCGCCGGGCAGCCTGTTCTCGCCGCGCCAGCTGCCGTCGACCCGCATGCGCCTGAACCTGGCCACGGTGCAGGACGAGCGGGTGTGGGCGTTTTTCGCCCGCGCGCTGGGCTAACACAGCACATTTTCCGGGTGCTCTTGAAATCGCATGTACCATCCCCAACTCCGTAGAATCCGTCCCATCCACAAGACTATGAGGTAAAAATGGCTGTCTCCGAAAAGCAAACCCTGGGTTTTCAGACCGAAGTGAAGCAAATGCTGCACCTGATGATCCATTCCCTGTACTCGAACAAGGAAATCTTCCTGCGCGAATTGATTTCGAACGCGTCCGACGCGGCCGACAAATTGCGCTTTGAAGCGATCGATAACGACGCCCTGTATGGCAACGATCACGAATTGAAGATCGAGGTCAGCTTCGACAAGGATGCGCGCACCATCACCATTTCCGACAACGGCATCGGCATGACCCGTGACGAGGCGATCTCGCACCTGGGCACCATCGCCAAGTCGGGCACCAAGGAATTCTTCGGCAAGCTGTCGGGCGACCAGCAGCAGGACGCGGCCCTGATCGGCCAGTTCGGCGTGGGCTTCTATTCGGGCTTCATCGTCGCCGACAAGATCACCGTCGAAACGCGCCGCGCCGGCGCGGACGCCTCCGAGGGCGTGCGCTGGGAATCGGCCGGCGAAGGCGATTACAGCATCGAGAACATCGAAAAAACGGGCCGTGGCACGGACATCATCCTGCACCTGCGCGAAGGCGAGGACGAACTGCTGTCGAGCTGGAAGATCAAGTCCATCATCCGCAAATACTCGGACCATATCTCGCTGCCGATCGTGATGCAGAAAGAAGAGTGGGACGACGAGAAAAAAGAAACCGTCCTGAAAGACGAATTCGAAACCGTCAACCAGGCCAGCGCCCTGTGGGCCCGCAACAAGGCCGACATCACGCCGGAACAGTACGACGAATTCTACAAGCACGTGTCGCACGACTTCCAGTCGCCGCTCACGCACACGCACAACCGCGTGGAAGGCCGCAGCGAATACACGCAGCTGCTGTACATCCCGGCCAAGGCGCCGTTCGACATGTGGGACCGCAACAAGCGCGGCGGCATCAAGCTGTACGTCAAGCGCGTCTTCATCATGGACGATGCCGAGCAGCTGATGCCGACCTACCTGCGCTTCGTGCGCGGGGTGATCGACTCGGCCGACCTGCCGCTGAACGTGTCGCGTGAAATCCTGCAGGAGTCGCGCGACGTCAAGGTCATCCGCGAAGGCTCGACCAAGCGCGTGCTGGGCATGCTGGAAGAACTGGCGAACGCGGACGAGCAGGACAAGAAGGACAAATACGCCGTCTTCTGGAAAGAATTCGGCCAGGTGCTGAAAGAAGGCATCGGCGAAGACGCGGCCAACAAGGAACGCCTGGCCAAGCTGCTGCGCTTTGCGTCGACCGCCAACGACAGCGACGAGCAAATCACCTCGTTCGCCGACTACGTGGCGCGCATGAAGGAAGGCCAGGACAAGATCTATTACGTCACGGCCGACAATTACGCGGCCGCGAAAAACAGCCCGCACCTGGAAATCTTCCGCAAGAAGGGCGTCGAAGTGCTGCTGCTGACGGACCGTGTCGATGAATGGATGCTGTCGTTTATTCAGGACTTCGAAGGCAAGGAACTGGTCTCCGTCGCCAAGGGTGGCCTGGACCTGGGCGCGCTGGAAGACGAAGCGGAAAAGAAAGAGCACGAAGAAACGGAAACCTCGTACGCCGACCTGGTTGGCAAGATGAAGACCGTGCTGGCCGACAAGGCCAAGGACGTGCGCGTCACGTTCCGCCTGACCGATTCGCCAGCCTGCCTGGTGGCCGATGAAAACGAATTGTCGGGCAACCTGCTGCGCATGCTCAAAGCGGCTGGCCAGAGCGCGCCGGAATCGAAGCCGATTTTGGAAATCAACCCGAACCACCCGCTGGTGACGCGTCTGAAATATGAAGATGCGGAAGGCGGCAAGTTCGGCGATTGGGCCAACATCCTGTTCGACCAGGCCATGCTGGCCGAAGGCGGCTCGCTGGCCGACCCGGCCAGTTTCGTGAAACGCCTCAACGAATTGCTGCTCAATTCGGCGAAGTAATTCCTTTGCCGTGGTACGTAGGTCGGATTAGCGCAAGCGTAATCCGACACGGCGGCTGATGTATCCAGGCCGGCCCTTTCCTCGTGAAAGGGCCGGCTTTTTTCATGCGCATGCCCCAAGCCCTGGCCGCGGCGACTTCAGGCATAATTGCCCCTTGTTGAATTTAATCCATCAATGGCCGGCATGGCCGTTGATGCAGGAGCCTGTCATGTCAGTGAGTACCCGCGACGCCCTTTTGAAAAGTGCAGAGATCCACCTGCGTTCGAAAGGCTACGCCGCTTTCAGTTATGCCGATTTGTCGGAAGAAATCGGCATACGCAAGGCCAGTATCCACCATCATTTCCCCACCAAGGAAAACCTCGGCGTGGCCTTGATCACGCAATATATCGAGGTCTTTACCGCGAAGCTGCAGGCGATCGATGCGGCGCATGCCGATCCGGTCGAACGCCTGCGTGAATTCGGCGGGCTGTTCCTGGCCAGCGCCAACGACCATTTGCTGCCGCTGTGCGGCGCGCTCGCGGCCGAAATGGCGGCGCTGCCCGAATCGCTGCAGGCCCTGGGTAGGCAGCTGATGGCGCAGCAGCTGGACTGGATGGAAAGCAATCTCGTGCAGGCGGCGCAGCTGCATGGCTGGACCTTGCGGAAAGCGCCGAAGGATTACGCCTTCATGCTGCTCAGCGCTCTGGAAGGCGCCAGCTTTATCGGCTGGGCCCTGGGGCCATCGACCGATCCGCTGGCCGCTTTCCATTACATGCTCGACAATCTGGCGTAGCGCGGGCCAGCCCGCTCAGGAAAACAGGGCGGGCTTGGCGATCATGAGCGCGCAGATGCTTACAAACACGGCCAGCTTGATGCACAGCCAGGTTTTCAGCCTGGCGCCCGCCTGCGCGTATCCCTGTTCCACTTCTTCTTCCACCTTGTCCGCCCAGAAATGGTCGATGGCTTGCGCGCCGATAAAAAGCGCGAGGGACAGCTGCATCCAGCCCATGTGCAGCCAGGCCCATTCTTGCTGGTACAGCAGGACCAGCCCGCCGGCAAGCAGTATCCAGCCTGCGACGGCGATCTGCTGATGGAGCTTATGCAAGGTGTCGCGGCCGGCAGGCTCGCATATCAGGTTCAGCAGGCGCGGCGTCAGCATCATCGGGCCGATGAAGGCGATGGCGGCGACAACGTGCAGTATCAGCAGGAATGTGTAGGTGTGCATGGCGTTCTCGTATCGGCAAGGACGGTTGTTTGTGGAACGTTTAGAATAAGTTTTACTACCCACTTCCGCTACTCGCATTCATGGCAAAAACTGCAGCGCATGCGGAACCCCGCAAGCGGCCATCCCAGGCCAGATCGGCTGCCACCGTCGCGGCGATGGTGGAGGCGGCTGCTCGCATTATCGAGGTGCGGGGCTGGGCCGCGTTGACGACGAATCACGTTGCCGAGCTGTCCGGCGTCAGCATCGGCTCCCTGTACCAGTACTTCCCGTCGAAAGAGGCGCTGCTGGCCGAACTGGTACGCCGCGAACGCGCAGTGCTGCTGCACGACGTGGGTCTAGCCATGGCGCTGGAGGGTGAATTGCCGTTCGCGATAGAGCAAGGTGTGATGGCCGGCCTGGCGCACCAGTTCAGGCGGCCCGCGCTAGCCCTCGCGCTGGAATCGGCGCCGTCGTCGCCATCCTTGCAGCGTGAGGACGAGGCCTTGCGGCAGGCGCTATCGGGCCAGCTCGCAGGGCTGCTGGCGCGTCATGGCATAGCCGATCCGGATATGGCCGCCGCTGACGTGATTGCGCTATGCCGCGGCATCATCGACGCCGCGGCGTTGCGGGGAGAAACGGATATGGCGTCGCTTGCGCGGCGCCTGGGGCGCGCGGTCCACGGCTACCTGGACACGGCGGGATCTGCCAGGGAAGCCGCCGCCAGCGCTTAAGGCAGGATGCAGCCGTCCAGGCCACACATTTCCCCGGCCGATGCGGCCAGATTCTCCTGGGACCTGGCATGCATTTTTTCCAGTGCCTGCAGGAATACCTCTTGCGGCTGTGCGCCGGAAATGTGCGCTCCATTGCCGAAAACGAACAGCGGCACGCCGGAAGCGATGCGCGAGGCGCTGCGCTCATCGTCCTGCACCTGCTGGCGCAATTGCGGTGTCGACCACGCGCGCTGCACCGCCTCGGCAGGCACGCCCGCCTGCGCCGCGAGCAGGGCGAGGGAATCGCGGTCGAACAGCGATTTTCCGTGCGAAATACTCTGCGCATACAGCACTTCGACCAGGCGCTGTTGCAAAGCCTCGTCGCTGACGGCCTTGACGAGCATGTGCGCGTCCATGGTGTCGCCAAACAGCATGCTGTCGAAGCGGTAGTCCAGGCCTTCGGCCGTTCCATGCGACTGCACCGAATACAGCATGCCCTCGGCGGCCATCGGATCGCGAAATTTTTTCAGCAAGGCTGCCTTGATCGGTTCGGCCTGATGGTTCGGTGCGATGCGGTAAGCGCGCAGCCTGACCTGCACGGCGTCCCTGTGTTCGAAAGCGGCAAGGGCCTTCTCGAAGCGGCGCTTGGCGATCCAGCACCAGGGGCAGACGAAATCGGACCAGATGTCGACGACCAGCGCTTGTGTGTTGTTTTTCATGGTTGCTCCTTGAGTGGCCGGCCCGGCGTGCACGCATGCCAGGCCGGCTGATGCGGCAGTATCAAGCCTTGTCGAACGCGTCCAGCACGTGGGTGCTGTACACAACGGCGGCGCCGGCATTGAGGTTGATCGCCACGCCGAGCGCCTCGCCAATTTCTTCCACGGTCACGCCCAGTTTCTTGGCGGCGGCAGCGTGGAAGGCGATGCAGCCGTCGCAGCGCGTGGTGACGGCCACTGCCAGCGAGATCAGTTCCCGCGTTTTCGCATCGAGATGGTTGGTCTTGTCGCCGGCGCCGCCCAGTGCGGCGATGCCTTTCATGGTGTCGGGCGTCAGTGCGTTCAATTGCAACGCACGTGTGTTGATGTCTTGCCGAGCTTGTTTCCAGTCTTCCATGATTTCCTCGCTATGTAGGCGCTTGCGCGCGGGTTGGTGGCTAGATGATTCCCGGGATGGGTATCAGGCCTCGATTACTTCCAGGGTGGGCAGCATGCGGATGGCCTTCGAGAAATTGGCCAGGTTGACCGACGTTTTGGTGACGGCCTGGTGCAGCGCCTCGACGCGCTCGCGCGAGGCATCCGTGCGCAGCCGCACCACGTAGCTGACTTCGTCGTAGCCGGGATTGACGTTCTCGTCCAGGCCGAGGAAGCCGCGCAGGTCCAGCTTGCCGTCCGTTTCGATTTCCAGGCTGTGCACGGTGATGCCCATGGCCGCCGCATTGGCTGCGTAACCGACTGACAGGCAGGCGTTGAGGGCGGCCATCAGCAGTTCTTGCGGATTGGGCGCCGCGCCATACGCGGGATAGTCGGTATAACCGTGGGACGGGGCGCCGCTGGCGCCGTAATAGGTCGAACGGTCGCTGTCGGCCAGCGGCCAGTTGTTTTGCATGCGCTCCACCAGATCCGGGTTGGAGATGAACGGCATGCCGAAGGCGATCAGGTCGAGGTCGCCTTTTTCCAGCTCGCTGCGCGCCAGTTCCTGCGTGAAGCCGCCCGCGCCGATCAGGGTGCCGTGATAGTCCTGGCGGAATTGCGCGCCAAAGCCGGCTGGCACTTCCGCCGCCGTGATGGTCGGCTGGTAGTTCAGGTGCACATAGGCCAGCTGCCTCGTATCGAGTGCCTGCGCCACGCTGCTCCACACCTGCGCTTCATCGGCATAGGCGCGCATGTCGTACAGGCGGCCGAATGGGGAGATGCGCACGCCGACCTTGCCGCTGCCGATGGCGGCCGACAGGGCGTCTATGGTCTCGAGCAAAAAGCGCTGGCGGTTGGCGATGCTGCCGCCGTACTGGTCGGTGCGCGTATTGACGGCGCTGCTGAGGAACTGGTCGAACAGGAAGCCGTTGGCCGCCATGATCTCGATCCCGTCAAAGCCAGCGTCGATAGCGACTTTTGCCGCATGCACGAAGTCGGCGGTGACGCGGGCGATTTCGTCGACGCTCAGCGCGCGCGGCACGCTGGGCAGCACCGGTCCCGCCTTGCCCGGTTCGATCCAGGCGTAGACGGTGGTGTTTTCCGCCGCCACGTCGCTGGGGCCCACGGGCGCCGCGTTGCCAGGCTGGATCGATACGTGCGACATGCGGCCCACATGCCACAGCTGGGCGAAGATCTTGCCGCCCTTGGCATGCACGGCATCGGTGACCTGGCGCCAGCCCTGGCCCTGCGTGCTGCTGTAGATGCCGGGCGTGTACAAATAGCCGCGGCCTTCATCGGAGACGGGCAAGCCTTCGGTGACGATCAGGCCGGCCGAGGCGCGCTGGGCGTAATACAGCGCGGTGAGCGCATCGGGATTGTTTTCGAGCGTGCGCGTGCGCGTCATCGGCGCCATGACGACGCGGTTGGCCAGGGAAATGCCGGACAGGTCATAAGGGGTGAACAGTTGATGCATGTGATGCCTCGCAAAGGTCGAATGCGCCGTGGCGCGGAAGGATTGCCGGGTGAAATACCGGGTTCGAAATAAGTCTACCATCTAGTAGGTAGACAAGTCAACCGGTCGCATTGCCGGCAAAATCGCTATGATGCGGCTTTGCACGGGACGATACGGATGATGGCCATGAAGAAGCGCCTGATGGCGGGCCTGGGCGCGCATGCGCTGGGCTGCCTGTTGTTTATTGTGTTGAGCTGGCTGGGATTTTTCCTGTACACGCAGCTGTTCGGCAGCCTGGGCTCGCGCGGCGTTGCCGGCGGCCTGGCCCTGCTGCTGGTGTTTTACGTGTACGCGGGCACGAATCTGCTGCTGGCGCTGCTGCCGCCCGGCTGGTGGAAGCCTGCGTTGTGCGCCTTGCTGGGCGCGGCCGTGCTCGCGTATCTGCTGCCCCAGCATCCGCTGCGGGCGATCTACTTCAGTGTGCTGGCGGGCGGCTTGAGCTGGCTGGCCGTGCTGGCCAGCGCGCGGTTAAGCGGGTATCTGCGCGGCTGACAGGCCCGTAATAAAAGCGGCGACGGCGATGGCGGCCGCTTCCGGCGCCGCCTGCAGCAGCATGTGCGGCGCGGCGATGTCGACCAGTTGCGCGCCCGGCGCCTGCCGCAGTATCTGCACGGCGTTCGCGGGCGGCACCAGGCGGTCGTGGCGGGCGCGCAGATACAGCACGGGCAGGCTGCCGCGCGCGAAGCTGCGCGTGGCGTCCGTTTCCAGTACGGCGCGCAAGCGTTGGCGCAGCGTTGCCGGTGGCACTTGCGCCAGCGCAGCGGCCAGTTCATTCTGCAACTGCGGCGTGGAGAAGGGCGCCAGCAGCGCCTGGCGCAGGGCGAAGCCGGGCATCGTGCCGAAGGGCACGAGGCCCAGCAGGTGGCGCAGCGGCGCCAGCACCGGGCGCGGATTGCGCACGAACGAACAGCACAGGACCAGGGCGCGCATGCCGGGCGGTGGATCGGCGCGCAAAGCCGCCCCCAGCGGTCCCGAAAACGATTCGGCCAGCACGACGAAAGGGCGGTCCCGCGGCAAGCGTTCGCGCACGAATGCTTCCAGCGCCGCATAGTCGAGTGGCGCGGCCGGGTAGGCGATGGCCAAGGTATCGATGGCGCTGTGCGCGCGCAAGGCGGCGTCGAAATGGTGGAACAGACTGGCCGTGCCATCCATGCCGGGCAGGAGGACAAGCAGGGGCGAGGCGTGGGTTGATGTCGTCATTGCGGCCATCATAACAGCCGCGCCGGCGCACGCGCCGTCCGCCAGCCGCACGGCATGGGGGCTGGCGCCATGCTAGAATCGCCGGCGCGCCATGCGTGGCCGCAAGAGCGGCCAAATCCCCGACAGACAGAATCATGCATATCATTTTTTCGAATTACCGCACCCTGGGCGGCGCCTTGCTGGCAGCGGCCTGCATCCTTTCCCAGCCCGCCCGCGCCACGGCGGCGCCCTCTGCGCCGGCCGGGAAAAGCCTGTCGTCCTTGCTGGCCGGCGGTGCCTTGCCGCGCCTGAGCGAAGACCCGCAAGTGCGCGCGGCCCTGTTCGATTTCTTCGGTTACGCGCGCGGCAGTTACACGGAGGACGATGAATTGCTGCTGGCGCAGGCGCTCGAAGCGATCAGCGAAAAGCGCGACGCCACGCGCACCGTGCTGGCCGATGGCCGCCAGTTGCTGGCGTCGATGAATGACCGCAAGCAGGGCCGCGAACGCGGTGCCATGCTGCTCGACAAGCGCGGCACCATCATCGCCTTTGGCCTCGTCAATGGGCATTGCCGCCTGGAGGGCCAGCCGCTGGCGAAAGTCTGCAATCCCGATCCGAATGCGGTGCTGACCGTGTTCCACCGCAAGGGCATGCTGGTCGGCGATGCGGCGCCCTTGCTGGCCTGGGCCCGGCAATTGCCGCCCATGCTGGCGCTGATCGCGGGCGACAAGGAAGCGGGCGCCGACGGGCAAAAGATCGCCACCGTCGAATATGTGCTGGCGCAGCCGGCCCTGCCGGGCTGGAACCGCACCCAGTTGCCGCCCGCGTATCCGCCGGCGCTGCTGCCGCTGCTGCTCGATAAATCGACGGTGCTGACGTCGGCCGGCGCGGGCGTGTTTGCCTATCCGCTGACGCTCAAGGGCAAGAAACAGAACAATGTGCTTGACCATGCCGAAGGCCGCCCGCCGCGCGACCTGGAAGTGGCGCTGCGCAGCTATGCCAGTTTCGACACGGTGGTCGAGCGCTACCGCCAGCTGGCCAAGGGCGCCAGGCTGCAGCGCAACGAACGCACGGCCTACCTCGATGGCAACATGGGGCAGGGCAGCTACCGCGTCTACATCCGCAACACGGGCGCCGATGGCGTGATGATCGACGTGGCCTTGTGGCAGCGCAAGCTGGCCGCCAGCCGCTGATCTAGCAGGGGCCTGGCTGCTCGTAGCCCAGTTGCGCCAGCTGCGCGGCGATGGCGTCGTCGCGGGTTTTTTTGCCCGTGCGCAGGCGCGCATGCGTGAGGGACGCGGGCAAGCCATGCGCCAGCAAGGCGTCTATGTCGAGCATGGTTTCGGATGCCGACAGCTGGCGCAGGGCGGGCAAGGCGGCGAGGCCGGGCAGGCTGTCGAGCGTCTTGCAGGTGTGCAGATGCAGGCGTTCAAGCACGGGATTGGGCCCCAGCGCGATCTGCCGCAGCTTGATCTGGTCTTCCACCCATAGCGCCTGCAGCAGCGGGAAACGGCCGATGTCGCCCAGGGTTTCCAGGCCGCGCACGCGTATCACTTCCAGTTTCCGCAACAGGGGCGCCTCGATGTGCGCGAGCGATTCGCGCCCGCCCAGCTGCAACAGCAGCCGGTCCAGGCGGGCCATCTCCGAGATGAAATCGAGCGCTACCTTGTTCTTGATGCGGTACAGCGACAGCTCGTGCAGCGCCGGCAGGCCAGCCACAGTGTCGATATGCTGGTCGTGGCCCTCGATGACCAGGCTGGCCAGCTGCGTGTAGTGGCGCAGCGGGGCCAGGTCGATATTGTTTTTGGCCGACTCGCCCAGGTTCAGGTATTCGAGGCCGCGCAAATTATCGAGCTGCAGGATGTCGGCCTGCGCCAGCTTGTACACGCCCAGGCTCAGGCGCTTCAGGTGGCGCAGCTCGCCCAGGGTTTCCAGATGGATGGCTTGCCAGTGGCAATCGATGGACAGGCTGGCCACATGCGGCAGCGCGCGCAGGATGCGGGCATCGAACACCCTCGGGTCGTAACCGTAGATGCGGATGGTCAGCGCCGTGCCGCAGGTGGCGGCCAGGGCGTCGAGGTCGGCCAGCAGCGGCTCCGGCTCGCCCAGGGTATCGAACTGCACCAGTACCTGCTGGCCGCCCGCGATGGCGGTGCGGATCGCCCTGGCGTCGATGCGCCCGGGGTTCTGGATGCGTAGCGGCTGTGTTGCTTGTGTCATGCTCATAGTCCTATCGGATAGTCCACTTTCCTGGGGGGAGGGCAGCCTTCCGGCCCCGGAAACGTCTGCTTGCCCGTGTCGTCGTAGCGTTTGCCGCACTCGACGAGCACGCGCTTGCGGAAGGTGTAGATGCTGGCCACCTTGCCATTCGGGTGGTAGCAGATATTGTCGCCGTCGCGGTCGGCCGAAGCGTAGCTGATCATGGTCTCGCCGTTGACCGTGCGCGTGCTGTGGCCGCTGCGCGGCTCCGTGCATTTGAGCTGGCCGCTTTCGTAATAGACGTTCAAGACCGAGGTGTCGGCGGCGCGGTCGACCAGCAGTTCATCCTTGCGCTTGCCGTTCGGGTAGTTCGAATAGCCTTCCTGGCGCTGGCCGTACTGGAAGGCGTAGTAATACTGCGGCTTGCCGTCCGGGTAGTACATATGGTGGTACTCGCATACGTCGTCGCGCGTGCTGCCGTATTCCTTGAAGGTGCAGCGGTGGATGTCGTTGAGCAGCTGGCCGTCTTCATAGTACTCGCGCAGGTGCGTGAGCAGGCGGCCCTGGTCGATGACGGCCAGGCGCTCCGGCTTGCCGTTCGGGTAGTAGCGCGCGTCCAGGCCCTGCTTCTTGCCCATGTCCCACAAAGTATCGAGGCGCAGGATCTTGCCGCTGTCGTCGAACGCCTGTTCACGCCCATCGAGCTGGCCGTTGCGGTAGGTGGCCGTGTAGACCACGTATTCCTTGCCGGCCGGGCCCAGATAGCGCGTGCGGCTGCCTTCGAGCACGCCGGCCTGGTAATGGTCGCGCAGGCGCAGCGCGCCCTGCGCATCCGTGTCGATCGCTTCGCCCTGTTTTTTGCCTTGCACGAAAGTGACGCGTTGCGTGGCCTTGTCCTTGAGCTTGAGCTTCCACGGCCCGTCGCGCAAGCCTTCGATGAAGCTGCCGTCGCCGTCTTCCGTGATCCACGCGCCATGGCGCGAGCCGTTCACGTAGTTGCCGCGCGTTTGCAGCTTGCCGCCCATGCTGCGTTCGTGCGGGCCGTTCAGCTGGCCGCCCGCGTAGGTGTCGAAGCCCGTCACTTCCTCTGCATCGGCATAGTTGACGACCGTCCAGCGGCCTTCGCGCTTGCCGGCCCGGTACATGCCGCTCTCGTTCTGTTTTGGATAATTGAAGTACCACATGCCTTCCTGCAGGCCGTCGACGAAATGGCCTTTTTCGCTGCCTTCGTGCATGCCTTCGCGCACCCACAGGCCCTGGCGCTTGCCTTTCGCGTACTGGCCCCGCTCGACCACCGAGCCGTCGTCCCAGGCCAGGCTGTAGATGACGGAAGGGCCTTCCTGGCTGCCCGTGAACTGCTTCGGCGCCGTTTCCCACGTTACTTGCCACAGGCGGTAATTGCGCAGGATGCCGGCGCCCGCATCGCTGTACAGGGTGTAGCTGGCGGTGAGAAAACGCTCGCCTTTTTTCTCGAAGGTTTTCTTGTAGATGATGGCGTCCTGGCTGCCAGCCTCCACGGGCTTGCCCTCATCGCTGTAGTAGCCGACGATGGTGCCCTGCGTATGGTCGATGGCGTCGAAGTCCGCATTGCCGCTCTTGCCGCGCGCGACGCTGTAGTCCATCGGCGCCAGCTTGGCCAGCGCCGCCTTGACCTGGCCCGCGTTGGGCGCGGCGCTTTGCGCCACGATGCGGTTCAGGGCCGGCTGCAAGCCGTCGAGGCGCCGGTACTTGCCGGAACTGCGGTGGTAGCGGTAGGCGCGCAAGCCGTTCTTGCCGTCCTGGCGGAACAGCACCAGCATGGTTTGCACGCTGTCGTCCGATTCCTTGTCCAGCGAGGCGTAGAAGACGGAACGGATGACGGCGTTGCCGAACTGGTCGAGCAAAATGGGCTTTGAATTGCTGCCCTTGCACTCGCAGTAATAGCCGTTGACGCCTTCTTTTTCCTTGAGAAAGGCGATGTCGAAGCCGCTGTCCTGCGAGGCGGTGATGGCGGGATGGGCGAGGGTCTTGCCTTCGTAGAAGGGCGCGCCGTGGGCGAAGGCGGAGCAAAGCAGCAAGGGCAGAAGCAGACGTTTCATCGTGATACTGGCGCCGGGGCGCCGCAATGGAAAGGCCACGATTCTGCCTGCGTTCTTACTTGTGGGCAAATGGGCGCGCGTCTATCGTGTGCGCGCCCTGGTTCAGGGCTGGTGCGCGGCGCAGAAGTCCAGCAGCAGCTGCTCACCGTCCGGCCACGGGCCGTAGCCGGCGTCGCCGTTGATATGGCCGGCGTCGCCGATCATGGTGAAATCGCTGCCCCAGGCGGCGGCAAACGCGCGTGCCCGCGCGAAGCTGACGTAGGGATCATCGCCGCTGGCGACCACCAGGCTGGGAAACGGCAAGGCTTGCAGCGGCATCGGCGCAAAGCCCGTCGTGCCGGACGGGTAGGAGGGCGCTTCCACATCGCTGGGGGCGACGAGGAAGGCACCGGCGATCTTGTGCGGCGAGCCGCTGGCCGCCCAATGGGCCACCAGCGTGCAGGCCAGGCTGTGCGCTGCCAGCACGGGCGGGCGCTCGCAGCCGGCGATGGCACGGTCGAGCTCCGCCACCCATTCGTCCTTGTCCGGCGTCTGCCATTCCCGGTGCGGCACGCGCGACCATTGCGGGTGGCGCGCTTCCCAATGGGTTTGCCAGTGCTGCGGCCCGGAATTCCACAGGCCGGCCAGGGTCAGGACGAGAGGCGACATCAATGCTCCTTAAAGTTATAACTCCGTGCGTAGGGCGAATAGCTCGGGGAACAATACCACGTCGAGCATCTTGCGCAAATAGCTGACGCCCGCCGTGCCGCCCGTGCCCGTCTTGAAGCCGATGATGCGCTCGACCGTCGTCACGTGGCGGAAGCGCCAGAAGCGGAAGGACGTTTCCAGGTCGACCAGCTTTTCGGCCAGCTCGTACAGGGCCCAGTGTTTCGACGGGTCGCGGTAGACTTCCAGCCACGCCGCCTTGACGGAGGCGTCGGCGCTGGTCGGCAGGGTCCAGTCGGCGTCCAGGCGCTCGGGGGCGATATGCAGGCCGCTGCGCGCCAGCAGCTTGATCGATTCATCGTAGACGGAGGGCGTGCGCAGGGCGGCGTCGAGCACCTTGTAGGTGTCGGGCGCCGTCGTGTGCACGTTGAGCAGGGCCGCGTTCTTGTTCCCCAAAATGAATTCGATCTCGCGGTACTGGAAGGACTGGAAGCCGGACGAGGCGCCCAGGTAGGGACGGATGGCCGTGTATTCGGGCGGCGTCATGGTGGCCAGCACGTCCCAGGCGTGCACCAGCTGGTCCATGATGCGCGCCACGCGTGCCAGCATTTTAAAGGCGGGCGCCAGGTCGCCGCTTTGCAGGTTGGCGCGCACGGCGTGCATTTCGTGCAGCATCAGCTTCATCCACAATTCGCTCGTCTGGTGCTGCACGATGAACAGCATTTCGTTGTGGTTCGGCGACAGCGGATGCTGGGCCGTGAGGATGCGGTCCAGCGCCAGGTAGTTGCCGTAGCTCATCGATTCACTGAAATCCATTTGCGCGCCATGCCATTGCGCATCCTGGCCGCCCGCATGCATGGGGCAGCCGCTGGTGTTTTCCTTGTTCATATTCTTGTCGTCGCTCATGGGGTGATTCAGGTGACGGCATCGCGCTTGGCGGCGATGTCGTAGGCTAGTGTGTCGAGGATGTCGCGCAGGATTTCCACGGCATCCCACACGTCGGCAAAGCTCGTGTACAGGGGCGTGAAGCCGAAGCGCATGATGGCCGGTTCGCGGTAGTCGCCGATGACGCCGCGCGCGATCAGTGCCTGCATGACGGCATAGCCATGCGGGTGCGTGAAGCTGACCTGGCTGCCGCGGCGCGCATGCTCGCGCGGCGTGACGAGACCCAGCGGATGGCTGGCGCAGCGCTGCTCCACCAGCGCGATGAACAGGTCTGTCAGGGCCAGCGACTTGCGCCGGATGGCTTCCATGCTTGTTTGCGCAAAGATATCGAGGCCGCATTCGACGAGGGCCAGCGAGAGTATCGGCTGCGTGCCGCACAGGGCGCGGGCGATGCCGTCTGCCGGCGCAAAGCCCGGGTCCATGGCGAACGGTGTGGCGTGGCCCCACCAGCCGGACAAAGGCTGGCGGAAGCGCGCCTGGTGTTTTTCCGGCACCCAGATGAAGGCGGGCGAGCCGGGGCCGCCATTCAGGTATTTGTAGGTGCAGCCGACGGCCAGGTCGGCGCCGGCGCCGCTCAGGTCCAGCGGCACGGCGCCGGCCGAATGGGCCAGGTCCCACAGTGCCAGCGTGCCCTGCGCGTGGCAATGGCTGCTGATGGCGGCCATGTCGTGCTGGTAGCCGGTGCGGTAGTTGACGTGCGTGAGCATGGCGACGGCGCAATCGGCATCGATCGCTTGCGCCAGTTCCTCGGGACTGTCGACCAGACGCAGCTGGTAGCCGCGGTCGAGCCAGGCGGACAGGCCTTGCGCCATGTACAGGTCGGTGGGGAAGTTGCTGCGTTCGCTGACGATGATGCGCCGCGCGGCATGCGCGGGATCGCTGGCCTGCATCTGCAGGGCGGCGGCCAGGGCCTTGAACAGGTTGACGGACGTGGTGTCGGTGATCACCACTTCGCCCGTGCCGGCGCCCAGCAGCGGGGCCAGGCGGTCGCCCAAGCGCTTGGGCAGGTCGAACCAGCCGGCCGTATTCCAGCTGCGGATCAGGTCCGTGCCCCATTCTGCCGTGATGACGTGCTGGGCGCGGGCCAGGGCCGCTTTCGGCCGCGCGCCCAGGGAATTGCCGTCGAGGTAAATCACGCCTTGCGGCAAGTCGAACTGCTGGCGCAAGGGCGCCAGGGGATCGTCGAGGTCGCGCGCGCTGCAGTCATGTCGAGAAATCATGGTGGCTTTCATGTTGGTACTTGTGTCAATGGCACGATATTGCTTGAAGCTTAAAGTATTGTGCGGAAGCAGGCAGTGTAGCAAATCCACGCCGGAAAGCGGAATTTCCGCGCTCGATGAGGCGCGCGAAGTGCCTGCCTGCGGGGCGTCAACGAAAAAAATCACGATTTTTAAAAATATTTTTCAAATAGCCCTAAAGTTTTCCCAGACACCGCCGTCAACGAATACATGAACGGTGTCAAACCGGCCGAAAAAGAATGCGGATCTTTGAAATATTTTTCAAAAAAGCCCTAAAGTTCCTGTCCAGGCAGCCGTTATCTAGGTAGACAGGCTTGATTCCGATCAAGTTGTTGTAAAAAAGTGATATTTTTTACAGGCCAAAAATTGGCTAAATCCGGCATGCAGCCAACCACTCACATCCGCGCCGTTACTGGCGTGCGACCATGATCGAGCAGTGTTTGTCAGACAAACACCTACGATCGCATCCGCCATTTCCCGACCAAAAATACAGCGCTGCGCCTCTGTTGCGTTTAATGTTGCTCCTGCAGAATGTATCTCACTGGCAACAAACAATGCCAGCTGAATTCAACGGATTGAGGAGATGGAAATGACTGCTAACGACATGATGGCTGAGATTCGCGACGCTAACCTGAGCTACCTGATGCTGGCCCAGCAAATGATTCGTGCGGACAAGGTAACGGCCATCTTCCGTTTGGGCATTGCCGCCGAAATCGCCGAACTGATCGAAGGCATGAGCAATGCGCAGATCCTGAAGCTCGCTGGCGGCAACATGATGCTGGCCCGCTTCCGCTTCGACGACAGCGCCATCCTGGGCATGTTGACGAACTACAATAAAGACCGCTCGCTGGCCCAGTCGCACGCAGCCATTCTGATGGCAGGCCAAGGCGTCGAAGAAATCGCTTGATTCAGCAAGCTTTCAGTCAGTAGCAGTTAGTTAGCATCAGTCAGTCGCGGAGTACACAGCATGGCCAAGAAAAGTGTCGTATCGGAAGCGCAGGAAATCCAGCTGGCCATCGAATTGATACAGCTGGGTGCCCGTTTGCAACTGCTGGAGACGGAAGTCTCGCTGTCGCGCGAACGCCTGCTGAATCTGTACAAAGAATTGAAGGGCGTATCGCCGCCCAAGGGCATGTTGCCGTTTTCTACCGACTGGTTCATCACCTGGCAACCGAATATCCATTCCTCGCTGTTCATCAATATCCACAAATTCCTCGTTGATCACGCCGGCGCCACGGGCATCGAAGCCGTGATGAAGGCCTATAAACTGTATCTGGAACAGATGCCGCCCGAAGCGGGCGAAGAGCCGCTGTTGTCGCTGACGCGGGCCTGGACCCTCGTGCGCTTTTTCAGCAGCAAAATGCTGGACATGGCGCCCTGCGGCAAGTGCGGCGGCAAGTTCGTCGTCAACTGCCTCGACCTGAACGCCGATTATGTATGCGGCCTGTGCCACATGCCTTCGCGGGCCGGCAAGACCAAGAAGGCGCGCGATGAAGCGGCCGCTGTCGCGCCGGGCGCGCTTGCCTGAGTCGTAGATCTGAGTCGTACATATATATATAAGACAGAGAGCAAGCCGGAGCCGGTCGCCTGACCGCACTCCGGCTTTTTCATGTCTCCATCGCTTACACTGGCGTTTTCCTCCTTCGACTACCCCATGCTGCAACAAATCCTGCGCGCGCCCGCGCTCAAGGCCATCCTGATCCAGGTGCTGGCCTTTCCCTTGATGTTGCTATTGGTATATGGCCTGGCGCGCGCCGGCGTCGCCATGTCGCTGCCGGCCGTGGCGCTGGTGCAGGGCGTGCTGGCGGCGCTCATCACGTGGCGCGCGGGACTGGCGCGCTGGTGGTGCGCCATCGGCCTGCTGTTTGCGCCCGCCTTGCTGGCCGCCAGCCTGCTTGATTTGCCCCCGGCCGTGTTCCTGGCGGCCTTTGTTTTCCTGCTGAGCCTGTACTGGTCCACATTCCGCACGCAAGTGCCGTTTTATCCGTCGGGGCCAAAGGTATGGCAGGCCGTAGCCGGGCTGATCGCGGACCGTCCCGGCGTGCGCCTGATCGATATCGGCAGCGGCCTGGGCGGCCTGGTGCTGGACCTGGCGCGGCGCCGGCCCGACGGACAGTTTTCCGGTATCGAACTGGCGCCGCTGCCGTGGCTGGCAAGCCGCTTGCGCGCGAAGCTGGCGGGCAGTCGCGCGCGCTTCCTGCGCGGCGACTACGAAGCGCTCGATTTCGGCCGCTACGATGTCGTGTTTGCCTACCTGTCGCCGGCGGCGATGGCAGCCCTGTGGAGCAAGGCGGAAAGGGAAATGTTGCCCGGTAGCATGCTTTTTAGTTACGAATTCCAGATTGCGGCACGCAAGCCCGATAAGACCATCGCCGCCACAGAGGGTGGTCCTTTGCTTTACATATGGTGCTTTTAAGCAATTGTCTGCGTTATTTGCTTGCCCGTGGGGCAATCTCACGTTATTGTAGTTCCACACGGCATTTTCTCGGAATTGCGTTGAAAAGCAGAGCATTTCAATTAACTTTCAGTTACTTTTTTGCCACTGTCCTTGCCGGCGGCGCAGCCGCCAGGAGACAGGAACAGGTTTGAACATGCCGGGCACACAGCCCCGGCCATTATTGGGAGTCAGGGCACTTGTTAGTCATAATCGGATACATCATCGTTTGCGCCTCGGTCTTTGGCGGCTTCGCAATGGCCGGCGGCCATCTGGCGGCGCTGTTCCAGCCGCTGGAGTTGCTGATGATCGGCGGCGCCGCCCTGGGCGCCTTCCTTGTTGGTAACAATAACAAGGCCATCAAGGCAACGATCGCCGCCTTGCCCAGCCTGTTCAAGGGTTCGCGCTATACCAAAGAGCTGTATATGGAACTGATGTCCTTGCTGTTCGAAGTGCTCAGCAAGGTGCGCAAGGAAGGCTTGATGTCGATCGAAGGCGATATCGACAAGCCGGAAGAAAGCCCGCTGTTTTCCAAGTACCCGGCCGTGCTGGCCGACCACCACATCGTCGAATTCATGACCGATTACCTGCGCCTGATGGTGTCGGGCAATATGGATGCGTTCCAGATCGAAAACCTGATGGACAACGAAATCGAGACGCACCATCACGAAGGCGCCGTGCCGGCCCACGTGATCGCCAAGGTGGGCGATGGCTTGCCTGCGTTCGGTATCGTCGCCGCCGTGATGGGCGTGGTGCACACGATGGAATCGGTGGGCCTCCCGCCGGCAGAACTGGGCATGCTGATCGCGCACGCGCTGGTCGGCACCTTCCTCGGCATCTTGCTGGCCTATGGTTTCGTCGGCCCGCTGGCCAGCCTGCTCGAACAGAAGCTGGAAGAGTCGAGCAAGATGTTCCAGTGCGTGAAAGTGACCTTGCTGGCCAGCCTGAACGGCTATGCGCCGGCGCTGGCCGTGGAGTTCGGCCGCAAGGTGCTGTTCTCGACCGAGCGCCCGACGTTCAATGAGCTCGAAGACCACATCAAGAAATCGAAAACGAAGTAAGCAGTGAATATACGCCTGGATACCATGAGTCATTTGCAGCACACGGAAGGGGGACGCCATGGCCGATGAAGGCATGCGCCCGATTATCGTCAAGCGTATCAAGAAGACAGCTGGCGGCCACCATGGCGGGGCGTGGAAGATCGCCTACGCCGACTTTGTCACGGCCATGATGGCCTTCTTCCTGCTGATGTGGCTGCTGGGCTCCACGTCGAAGGGCGACTTGAACGGCATTTCCGAATTCTTCAAGACGCCGCTGAAAGTGGCGATGGCGGGCGGCTCAGGCAGCGGCGAGAGCAATTCCGTGATCCAGGGCGGCGGCCAGGACTTGTCGCGCCAGGATGGGCAGGTGCGCAAGGCGCAGGAAGAGCAGCAGCGCAAATCGTTCGACCTCAATTCCGCCAAGGCCGCGCTCGAACGCGAAGAGGGCAAGCGCCTGCAGGCGCTCAAGGCACGCATCGAAGCGACCATCGACGCCAATCCCCTGTTGAAAAAATACAAGAACCAGTTGCTGCTCGATATCACCAGCGAAGGCTTGCGCATCCAGATCGTCGACGAGCAGAACCGTCCAATGTTTGCGCTCGCCAATGCGAATCTGCAACCGTACACCAAGGAAATCCTGCACGCGATCGGCTTCGTGCTCAACGAAGTGCCGAACCGCATCGGCCTGTCCGGCCATACGGATTCGACGCCTTACATGAGCGATGCCGGCTACAGCAACTGGGAATTGTCGGCCGACCGCGCGAATGCGTCGCGGCGCGAACTGGTGATCGGCGGCATGAAGGAAGAAAAAGTCTTGCGCGTGGTGGGCCTGGGCTCGGCCGCCCACCTGGACAAGCTCGACCCCTTCAATCCGATCAACCGGCGCATCAGCATCATCGTCATGAACAAACGCACGGAAGAAAATGTCCTGCGCGATGGTTCGGCGATAGAGCTGCCGGTGACCGATGCCGCTTCCGCCGCTGTCGCGTCAGGGCTGGCGGCCGGTGCGCCGCCCGCTCCCGCCCCGGCAGCGGCGAAAAAATAACACGCAAGGCTGTCGACGCGTGGTGTACTGAAACAATGAGACCTTTATGACAAGAAAGAAAATACTTGGCTCGCATGTAAAACGCCTGCTGTCTGGCGTGTCGGACCATGGCCGCAAGCACTTGACGGAGGTGGAAACCGACCTGGTGCAGACCGGCATCTTGCTGGAAGAGGCGATCGAGAAGCTGTCCTTCAATTTCATGGCGATACACGCAGCCGTTGCTGCGCAGCAAGACACCATCGCCTTGCTGCTCGACGGCGGTATTCCGGCCGAGCAGCAGCGCGAAAAACTGCTGGCGTTGCAGGATGAGGTGGGGGGCTATGTGAATGCGGCCATCACCAGCCTGCAATTCCAGGACATGACCAGCCAGCTGATCGAGCGCACCTTGAAGCGCGTGACGGGCTTGCGCGAGTTCCTCGGGACCCTGGGCGAGCATGGCGCGGAGATGTTGCCGGAGAGCGACAATGAAGAAATTGTCGCCTTGCTGGGACGGGTCAGCATGGCGCTGGCGATTCAAAGCCTGGAGTTGCGCAGCGTGCTGCGCAAGGCTGTCAGTCAACAGCATTTGGAAAGTGGCGACATCGAGCTGTTCTAGCATGCCAGTGCGGAGCGCTTGTGGTTGCATGGATTGATTAATCAAATACTCGGGCAGGATGCCCGGAATAAGTGGGAGCAAAGATGGCCAAAACGATACTTGCAGTGGACGATTCCAGCTCATTGCGCCAGATGGTGGCGTTCAGCCTGAAAGCCGCCGGTTACCAGGTGGTGGAGGCCGTCGACGGCCAGGACGGACTGGAAAAAGCCAAGCTGCAAACCGTGGACCTGGTATTGACGGACCAGAATATGCCGCGCATGGATGGCCTGGAACTGATCAAGCTGCTGCGTGAACTGCCGACCTACCAGAAGGTACCCATCCTGATGCTGACGACGGAGTCGTCGGACGAGATGAAATCGAAAGGACGTGCCGCCGGCGCCAATGGCTGGCTGGTCAAGCCGTTCGATCCGCAACGCCTGATCGAAGTGGTCAAGAAGGTGATCGGCTGATGCCAGCCGCGCAGTGCAATGATGCAATTGACGGAGTCACCCTATGACCATCGATATTAGCCAGTTTTTTCAGGTCTTTTTCGATGAGGCCGAAGAACTGCTGGCTGAAAAGGAACGGCTGCTGCTGGCCGTTGATATTGCGGCGCCCGACGCCGAAGACCTGAATGCCATTTTCCGCACCGCCCATTCGATCAAGGGCGGCGCGTCGACGTTCGGCCTCTCCGACATGAGCGAGGTGACGCACATCCTCGAGTCGCTGCTCGACCGCATCCGCCAGGGCCAGATGGCGCTGACGGCGGAACACGTCGACGCCTTCCTGGCGGCCAAGGATATCCTCAAGATGCAGCTCGACGGCCACCGTCTGGGCAGCGCCGTCGACCAGGATGCCGTGGCCAATGTGCGCATGATGCTGCAGTCGTTCTCGCAGGACGTGCCCGTGGCTGCGCTCACGCCCGTCGCGCCGGCCTTCCATACGGCGGAAAAAGCCGCCGTCAGCCATGCCGGCGGCCATCGCATCCGCCTGGAGCTGCCAGCCATGGAGCCGCGCGAAGTCGATGCGCTGGCGGCCGAACTGGGCTTGCTGGGCGATGTCGCCGTGTCCGCCTTGCCCGACGCGCGCAAGGTGCTGGAAGTGACGACGCATGAAAGCCTGGACGATATCCTGGCCATCTGCTCGTTCGTGCTCAATCCCGACGACATGGTCATCACGCAGGCGCCGCCACTGGCGCCAGGCGAAGCCGAAGCGGCCCGCGCGGCGCAGGAAAAAGCCCAGGGCTACGGTTTCTTCGACCCGCTGCCAGGCACGCCAGCCGCGCAGGGCGCGACGGACCCCGGTTATGGCTTCTTCCAGCCGCTCGAGGATATCCGCGCCGCCGCCGGCGTGCAGAGCGACGCCGAACAGGGCTACGGTTTCTTCCAGCCCCTCGAACAGATACGCGCCGACGCCGCCAAGGCGGGCAACGCCAGCGCTGCCGCCGCGCCGGCCGTGGCCAGCGCCGTGGCCGAAGCGGAGCAGGAAAAGAAACCGGCCAAGAAAGAAGGCGACAAGGCCGGCGCCGAATCGTCGTCGATCCGCGTCTCGATCGAGAAAGTCGACCAGCTGATCAACCTGGTGGGTGAACTGGTGATCACGCAGGCGATGATCGAGCAGCGCGCCAGCGCGCTCGACCCGATGCTGCATGAAAAGCTGCTCGACAGCGTCAGCCACCTGACGCGCAACACGCGCGACTTGCAGGAAGCGGTGATGTCGATCCGCATGATGCCGATGGATTTCGTCTTTTCGCGCTTCCCGCGCATGGTGCGCGACCTGGCCACGAAACTGGGCAAGAAGGTCGATTTCATCACGAATGGCGCCGCCACGGAACTGGACAAGGGCCTCATCGAGCGCATCGTCGATCCGCTCACGCACCTGGTGCGCAACAGCATCGACCATGGCGTGGAAATGCCGGCCGCCCGCGTGGCCGCCGGCAAGACCGAAGCGGGCCGCTTGTTCCTCTCGGCCAGCCACCAGGGCGGCAACATCATCATCGAAGTATCCGATGATGGCGCGGGATTGAACCGTGAACGCATCCTGGCCAAGGCTGCGCAGCAGGGGCTGGACGTGTCCGAGTCGATGAGCGACGCCGACGTGTGGCAGCTGATTTTCGCACCCGGCTTTTCCACCGCCGAAGCCGTCACCGACGTATCGGGCCGCGGCGTGGGCATGGATGTCGTCAAGCGCAATATCAGCGCCATGGGCGGCGTCGTCGACATCCGTTCGGCAAAAGGCTTCGGCACGACGATTTCCATCTCGCTGCCGCTGACCCTGGCCATCCTCGACGGCATGTCGATCAGAGTCGGCGACGAAGTGTATATTTTACCGCTGGGCTTTGTCATCGAATCGCTGCAGCCAGCCGTTGAAGATATCAAGGACATCAGCGGCAAGGGGCAAGTGGTGAAAGTGCGCGGCGAATACCTGCCATTGATCCCGCTGTACCAGATGTTCGACATCGCGCCGCGCTTTACCAGCCCTTCGGAAGGCATCTGCGTGATCCTCGAGACGGAAGGACGCAAGGCGGCCCTGTTTGTCGACGACCTGGTGGGACAGCAGCAAGTCGTGGTGAAAAACCTCGAATCGAATTACCGCAAGGTGGTGGGCATTTCCGGCGCCACCATTCTGGGCGATGGCGGCGTGTCGCTGATTCTCGATGTCGCCGCCCTGATCCGTTCCTCGCGCCAGCTGGCTGACGAGTCCATTTTTTCGTAATACCGATAGATAAAGATAGGAAAACGCACCATGTCAGATACTCAACAAACATCCGGAAGCAATGCGGGCGACGGCAAGGATATCGCCGGCCGTGAATTCCTGGCCTTCACCCTGGGCTCCGAAGAGTACGGCATCGATATCCTGAAGGTCCAGGAGATCCGCGGCTACGAAGCGGTCACCCGCATCGCCAACGCGCCTGAATTCATCAAGGGCGTGATCAACCTGCGCGGCATCATCATTCCCGTGGTCGACATGCGCATCAAGTTCAACCTGGGCACGCCCGTGTACGACCAGTTCACGGTGGTGATCATCCTGAACATCGGCGGCCGTATCGTCGGCATGGTGGTTGACAGCGTTTCCGACGTCACCACCCTGACGCCGGAGCAGGTGAAGCCGGCGCCGGAAATGGGCACCGCCTTCTCGACCGACTACATGATCGGCCTGGGCACCATCGACGAGCGCATGCTGATCCTGGTCGACATCGACAAGCTGATGTCGAGCAGCGAGATGGGCCTGATCGACAAGCTGGCGGCGTAAGCCTCCGCATGGCAGCAAGGCGGCGCCCGGTGCGCCGCCGTTTTACCACGCAAAGAATCACTACAGATATGCATGTACCGGCGCGAGCAGTCGCTAGAGGCGCGCCGGCAGGCTGCAAGGTCCGACAGAGACCAGGCCATAACACGGCGCCGTCCGGTTGAACGGGCGCCGTTCACATAAATATTGGAGACTGTAATGAGTTTGCGCGATTTCAAGATAGGCACCCGGCTGGGGATAGGTTTTGGCAGCATTCTCGCCATCCTGGTGGTGGTGATCGTTTCGGCGAATGCACTGAATTACCGTAACAAGGCCCAGCTGCTCACGGGTCTGGAGCTGGCAAGCGAAAAGAATACGCAGGCGTCGCTGATGAAAAGCGCGATGCTGGAAACGGGTATCGCCATGCGCAATATCGGCTTGCAGGGCGATGTGGCCCTGATGCAGGCGGAAGAGGGCAAGGTGCGCGAGCAGCGCAAGCTGTACGACGGCGCGCGCGGCAAGCTGGCCACCCTGGGCCTGTCCGATGGCGAGAAGGCGCTGCTGGCCAATATCGCCAAGGTCGACGGCGAAGTCGATGCCGCCTTCAAGGAAGCGATGGGGCAGGTGCTGGCGTTTAACAGCGAGGGCGCGGCGAAGGTGATCGCCACCCGCATCGATCCCTTGAACAAGACGACCCTGGCCGATATCAACAAGCTGCTCGACTTGCAGCACGTGGCGCAGCAAAGCTTCATGGACGACTCGCTGGCGGCCGATGCGCGCCTGATGACTGTATTGTTCATCCTGGGCGGCGCGGCGGTGGCGATCGGCGCCTGGTGCGCCATCTTCATCACGCGCTCGATCACGGTGCCGCTGTCCGGCGCGGTGGCCGTGGCGCAGAAGGTGGCGGCCGGCGAACTGACGTCGCGCGTGGTGGTCGAAGGCAAGGATGAAACGAGCGCGCTGCAGCAGGCGCTCAAGGACATGAACGAGAGCTTGGTGCAGACGGTCAGCGACGTGCGCAAGGGAACGGAAACCATCACCGTGGCCTCGCGCGAGATCGCCAGCGGCAATGCGGACCTGTCGGCGCGCACGGAAACGCAGGCCAGTTCGCTCGAAGAGACGGCCTCGTCGATGGAAGAGCTGACGTCGACCGTGAAGCAGAACGCGGACAACGCGCGCCAGGCCAACCAGCTGGCCGTGTCGGCGTCGTCGGTGGCGGAGCAGGGCGGCAAGGTGGTGGCGCAAGTGGTCGATACCATGGGTTCCATCAAGGACAGCTCGCGCAAGATCGTCGACATCATCGGCGTCATCGACGGCATTGCGTTCCAGACGAATATCCTGGCATTGAATGCGGCCGTCGAAGCGGCGCGCGCAGGCGAGCAGGGACGCGGTTTTGCGGTGGTGGCGTCGGAAGTGCGCAATCTGGCGCAACGATCGGCTGGCGCAGCGAAGGAAATCAAGGGCCTGATCGGCGACTCGGTCGACAAGGTCGATGCCGGCAGCCGCCTGGTGGACGAGGCGGGGCAGACCATGGGCCTGATCGTCACGTCGATCCGGCAGGTGGCCGACATCATGGGCGAGATCACGGCGGCGACGCAGGAACAGAGCCACGGTATCGAGGAAGTGAACCAGGCCATCGCGCAGATGGACCAGATGACGCAGCAAAATGCGGCACTGGTCGAGGAAGCGGCGGCGGCCGCCGAAAGCATGCAGGAGCAGGCGCAGAATCTCGGCAACGCCGTCAGCATCTTCAAGCTCGACGGCGAGAGCGCGGCGCAGGCGGCCATGCCCGCACCCGCGCCAGCGCCGGTAGTAAAAGCGGCGATACGGCCGGCAACGAGTGTGGCGGCAAATACACGGCGATTGGCACAGACGGCGCAAGCCGGCTCGCCACCGCCCGCGAAAAAGCTGGCGGCGGCCGGCGGCGACGATTGGGAAGAGTTCTAACGCCAACCCGGTCCCGCTAGTTATACTTGCAAAGGCATTGGTCAGAGTAGTCATAGAGAGGTAAAAACAAATGCCGCAAACTAAAACGGATTCGGTCAAGGAATTTGATTTCACTGGCAAGGACTTCGAACGGGTCCGCGCCATGATTTACAAGCGGGCCGGCATCGCGCTGGCCGACAGCAAGCAGGAAATGGTCTACAGCCGCCTGGCCAGGCGATTGCGCGCGACCGGCATCTCCTCGTTCGTCCGCTACCTGGACGACCTGGAAGCTGGCCGCATGGGCGACGAGTGGGAAGCGTTCACGAATGCGCTGACGACCAACCTGACGTCGTTCTTCCGCGAGGCGCATCACTTCCCGCTGCTGGCCGAGCATGTGAAAAAACTGAGCGGGCCGATCACCATCTGGTGTTCGGCCAGTTCCACCGGCGAGGAGCCGTACTCGATCGCCATGACGGTGTGCGAGGCGTTCAATACGCTCACGCCGCCCGTCACCATCATCGCCACGGACATCGACACCAACGTGCTGGCCACGGCCGCCAATGGCGTCTACAACCTGGACCGGCTCGACAAGATGCCGGCCGACCGGGCGCGGCGCTTTTTCTTGCGCGGCAAGGGCGACCGCGAAGGACAGGTGCGGGTGCGCCCTGAACTGCGCCAGATGATCACCTTCAAGCCGCTCAACCTGCTGGCCGACAGCTGGCCGGTGACGGGGCAGTTCGACGTCATCTTTTGCCGCAACGTGATGATTTATTTTGACAAGGCGACGCAGCGCAAGATCCTGTCGCGCTTTGTGCCACTGATGAAGCCCGATGCCCTGCTGTTTGCAGGCCATTCGGAGAATTTTCTGTACGTGTCGGATTCATTGAAGCTGCGCGGTAAAACAGTCTATGAGCTCGACCAGCCCCGGGGCGCCGCGCCCAAGGCAACGTCGCATCGTACATGAGAGTGAAATATGAGCCTGGAATCCAAAGAGCAATTCGCCACTAACGTCTATTACGACAGGACGTTCAACTGTGACGCCGCCAAGATCTTGCCTGGTGAGTACTACTTTACCAACAAGGACATGCTGATCGTCACCGTGCTCGGCTCCTGCGTCTCGGCCTGCATCCGCGACCGCGTCACGGGCCTGGGCGGCATGAACCACTTCATGCTGCCCGATGGCGGCAGCGATCCGAACAGCCCGATTTCCGCGTCGATGCGCTATGGCACCTACGCCATGGAAATCCTGATCAACGATTTGCTGAAGGCGGGCGCGCGGCGCGAGAACATGGAAGCGAAAGTGTTCGGCGGCGGCGCCGTGCTGCGCGGCTTCACGGCGATCAACGTCGGCGAACGCAATGCGGCCTTCGTCATCAACTACCTGAAAGCGGAAAAGATGCGCGTGGTGGCCGAAGACCTCAACGACATCCACCCGCGCAAGGTCTACTTCTTCCCCCGCAGCGGCAAGGTGCTGGTGAAAAAGCTGATGCAGACGCATAACGATACCCTGGTACGCCGCGAACTCGATTACGCCAGCCGCCTCAAGGTCGCGCCGGTCGGCGGCGAAGTCGAACTGTTCTGACAAACACCATGCCAAACCTGCTGCGCGTCGCGCTGTGCGGCTTGCGGCGGTTTGTCCGGTGTACTAATTTAATAAAGAATACGGGCCGCAAGGCCTGGAAGGATAACTATGAAGATCAAGGTATTGATCGTGGATGACTCGGCGTTGATCCGCAGCGTCATGACGGAAATCGTGAACAGCCAGCCCGACATGGAAGTGGTGGGTGCGGCGCCCGATCCGCTGGTGGCGCGCGAGATGATCAAGCAGACCAACCCCGACGTGCTGACCCTCGACGTCGAGATGCCGAAGATGGATGGCCTCGATTTCCTGGAAAAACTGATGCGCTTGCGCCCGATGCCGGTGCTGATGGTGTCGTCCTTGACCGAGCGCGGTTCGGAAATCACCATGCGCGCGCTGGAACTGGGCGCCGTCGATTTCGTCACCAAGCCGAAGATATCGATCCAGAGCGGCATGCGCGAGTACACGGACATGATCGCCGACAAGATCCGTGCCGCCTCGAAAGCACGCATCCGCGCGCGCACCCTGCCGTCGGCCGGCGACAAGGTGGCAGCACCGTTGCCTGCCCTGCGCAGCCCATTGACGTCGAGCGAAAAGCTGATCATCGTGGGCGCCTCCACGGGCGGCACGGAAGCGATCCGCGAATTCCTCATGCAGATGCCGTCCGATTGCCCCGGCATCCTGATCACGCAGCACATGCCGGAAGGCTTTACGCGCTCGTTCGCGCGCCGCCTCGATTCGCTGTGCAAGATTTCGGTGCAGGAAGCGGCGGGCGGCGAACGCGTGCTGCCCGGGCACGCCTACATCGCGCCCGGCCATTCGCACCTGACCCTGACGCGCAGCGGCGCCAACTACATGACCAAGATCGACCAGGGCGAACCGGTCAACCGGCACCGTCCGTCCGTCGATGTGCTGTTCCGTTCAGCCGCGCAATCGGCCGGTAAAAACGCCGTCGGCGTGATCCTCACCGGCATGGGCAAGGATGGCGCACAAGGCATGTTGGAGATGAAGGCCGCAGGAGCGTATAATTTTGCGCAGGATGAAGCCAGTTGCGTGGTGTTCGGCATGCCGCGCGAGGCGATCGCTGTCGGCGCTACGCATGAGGTCGGCGCTTTGACGGCGCTGCCTGGCATGGTGCTGGGACACCTGGCGGCGCACGGTATGCGTGCTTTGCGCGTGTAAGCCACGTTTTATATGATCTCAGGCAAGTTTGTTCGCCTAAAAGCAACGAAAATGCTATCCTACAACTTGCTGCCGTAGTGTCGACCATAATGTCGGCATTCATGTCGATATTATTAACAAACCGCTACAGAAACAACGGAGTTATTCATGGCTGATCCAAAGATGAAATTTTTAGTCGTTGACGATTTTTCGACGATGCGCCGCATTGTCCGGAATCTGTTGAAGGAACTGGGTTATGCCAACGTCGATGAGGCGGAAGACGGCGTGATGGGCCTGGCCAAGCTGCGCGCGGAATCGTTCGATTTCGTCGTGTCGGACTGGAACATGCCAAACATGGATGGCCTGACGATGCTGCAGCATATCCGCGCCGATCCCGCACTGGCCAAGCTGCCTGTGCTGATGGTCACCGCCGAAGCGAAAAAAGAAAACATCATCGCCGCCGCGCAAGCTGGCGCCAGCGGTTATGTCGTCAAGCCGTTCACGGCCGCGACCCTCGATGAAAAGCTGAACAAGATTTTCGAGAAGCTGGAAAAAGCCGGCGCCTGATCCAGGCTTGACCGTTATCAAGAAAAACGCTGCCCGTGCAAACCGGCAGCGTTTTTTTCGTCCGCTTGCGCCGATCACATGAGATTGCGCAAAAGAATGAAATATTTCCTAAAGTTAACTTTACACGTCAAATAATTTGGCCCATGATCGCTGCAGTATTTCCCCTTTGTCCCCGACCCCGACAAGAAGGAGCGCGCGATGCGCCGAGCACCCGTATTATTTTTCGCCCTGAGCACGGCCCTGTTGGCGGCCTGTGGCGTGAGCCTTGAACAAACCGCCGTTGCGCCTGTCGCGTCTGTCGAGATGCAGGAGCCGGCCGCGCAGGCGAAAGCCGAAGGTGATGACAGGCATGCCTATCTGCACCGCGTGGGCGGCCATGATTATGTCAGCCTGAGCCAGCACGGGCCCGAGGGCGGCTTGCCCATCCTCACGGGCACGCAGCGCCACGCGCGCGCCATCCGCCTGCTGGCGGCCGATCCGGCCCAGGCAAGGGCCATCCTGCGCAGCCTGAGGCTGCCTGCGAGCCAGCGCAAACTGTGGGCAGGAGAGGAAATCGTGCTCGACACGGCCAGCTACGACATGTTGCAAGCGGCCCGCGGCAGCAACAAGCCGCTGTTTGCCGAACTCAAGCTGGTAGGGATGGAGAAGTAGAGAAAGAAACGGGGCCGAATGGCCCCGTTGTGATTGCGCTTAGATTTCCAGGTTGTCGATGAGTCGGGTCTGCCCCAGCTTGGCGGCAGCCAGCACCACCAGCGGTTCGCCGGCGGCCAGCTCGGCGGCGCTCGGTGCTTGCAGGTTGGCGCGCTTGCGCACGGCGATGTAGTCCGATTTCCAGCCGCGGCTGTTCAACAGCTGCATGCTGGCCTGTTCCAGTTCGCCCACGGCCAGATTGCCCTTGCGCACTTCCTCGGCCACGAAATTAAGTCCCTTGAACAGTTCCGGCGCTTCCGCGCGTTCGCTTTCCGATAAATACATATTGCGCGACGATAAGGCCAGGCCATCGTCCGCGCGGTAAGTTTCGGCGGCGATGATTTCCGTCGGCAGGGCGAACTGGCGTGCCATGTTGCGGATGATCATCAGCTGCTGGTAATCCTTCTTGCCGAACACGGCCACGCGCGGACCCACGCACGAGAACAGCTTGGTGACGACCGTGCACACGCCTTCAAAGAAGCCGGGGCGGAATTCGCCTTCCAGGGTATTGCCCAGGTCATCGGGCGGGCGTACGCGGTATTCCTGCGGTTCCGGGTACAGTTCCTTTTCCGTCGGCGCGAACAGCACGTACACGCCTTCCTTTTCCAGCTTGGCGATGTCGGCCGCCATGGTGCGCGGATATTTTTCGAAGTCTTCGTTCGGGCCGAATTGCAGGCGGTTCACAAAGATCGAGGCGACGACGGGGTCGCCATGCTTGCGCGCCAAACGCATCAGCGACAGATGGCCTTCGTGCAGGTTGCCCATGGTGGGGACGAACGCCGTACGCAGCTGTCCGCTGAGCTGGTCGCGCAATTCTTCGATGTCGGAAATAATTTTCATGGATTGCTTTCGCTAAAACCCCGTTGTACGGTGGTCAGTGACAAAGGGAAGGGGTCAGGCGGGCGAATAGGCCAGCCGGACGTAGATGGGGGCAAACGGTTCTGCCTGCGTGATTTCGATCAGGGTTTCCTTGGCCAGTTCCAGCAGGGCCACGAAGTTGACCACCACCACGGGCACGCCGCCGGCAATGTCGAACAGTTCGCTGAACTCGACGAAGCGCGATGATTGCAAGTGGCGCAGGATGCTTGACATGTGCTCGCGCACGGACAGTTCCTGGCGGCTGATGCGGTGGTGCTGGGTCAGCTTGGCCCGCTTCAGCACGTCGAGCCACGCCTGCTGCAAGTCCACCGGTTCCACGTCGGGCCAGGTGGGCGTCAGGCTTTGCTCGATGAAAATCTGCGTGCGCACGAAATCGCGCTCGAACTGGGGGATGGCGTTCAGGTCGTAGGCGGCCAGCTTGATCTGCTCGTACTCGAGCAGCCGGCGCACCAGTTCGGCACGGGGGTCACCACCATCTTCCTCGACGTCGCTTTTGCGCGAAGGCAAGAGCATGCGCGACTTGATCTCGATCAGCATGGCCGCCATCAACAGATACTCGGCGGCCAGTTCCAGGTTGCGCACGCGGATCTGGTCGACATATTTCAGATATTGCAGGGTCACCTGCGCCATCGGGATATCGAGAATGTTGAAGTTTTGCTTGCGGATCAGGTAGAGCAGCAAGTCGAGCGGGCCTTCGAAGGCTTCGAGGAAGATTTCCAGCGCGTCCGGCGGAATGTACAAATCCGTCGGCATGCGCATCATCGGCTCGCCATACAGGCGGGCGATGCCCAGCGGGTCGGCGGCGGGCGCCGCGTCCGTTACTGCCGTGGCGGATGCTGCAGGGTCGCCGCTGCCGTCGCCGTCAGCGACAGGTGGGGGCGACTCGATGACTGCGCCGGCACCGGAAGCGTCGGCTTCCGGCGTGACTGCAGACTCTTCAGGCAACATCGTGCCGGTTCCAGATCTTAGTTCTTGTTCTGGTAAACGTAAGCCTGTTGCTTGACGGCCGACGCCAGCTGGCGTTCCTGCTCATCGATGCTGACGGCCGGCTTGTCCCACAGCAGGGCGCGGCCCGCTTGCTGGCCCGCTTCCATGCCAGGATTCTTGGCCTTCAGTTCGGCGATGAACAAGGTGTGATCGGATACGTAGTTGGTGTGTTTTGCAGGCAGTTTCATATTCTTTTCTGAGTGTCTTATGGGTAAGGTCAGCCGGCCGTATTTTACCGCGCCGTGCGGCCTGGCGGGTTGTTGTATCGGCAAGTACGGGGCGAAATTGCTAAAAATCAATAACGCAGCAAACGCCGCATCACCATCGGTGCCGGTTCTGCGGGGTTGGCGTGCGAATATTCCAGTTCTTCGGCCAGGTCGAATTCGAAGGCCGCATAAAAATCGATCAGCTTGCGCTGGTCGCGCCGCACGGCCAGGCGCAATTCCTCGGCCTGGCATGACAGGCCATGATGAATGATGGCTTCGAGCAAGTGCTGCGAGACGTGGCTGCCCCGGTAGGCGGGCAGCACGCCCATGCGTGAAATCTTCCAGATGGCGGGGTCGCTGTCGAGCGGCATCCAGCGCAGCGAACCGGCTGGAATGTCGTCGATCAGCAACAGAAAGCCGCCGCCGTGGCGCAATTGCTCCGCCACTTGCTCTGCCGTCTCGTGGTGTCCGCTAGACGAGGCGGCCACCTTGCCGGCCCACGCGGCGCGGGTCAGCTCGGCCATCAGCTGTGCATCGGCATTCGTTGCTTCGCGCACCACGATATTCATCATCGGTCCTTGTGGAGGCTTAGCGGATGCGCATGCCAGGTTCGGCACCCGGCCACGGGTTCAGGATGTAGATGCCGGGATTCGCCTTCTCGTCTGCGGCGGACGCGGCCATGACCATGCCTTCCGAAATACCGAATTTCATCTTGCGCGGCGCCAGGTTGGCCACCAGCACCGTCAGCTTGCCGATCAGTTCTTCCGGCTGGTAAGCCGAGCGGATGCCGGAGAACACATTGCGCAAGCGGCCTTCGCCCGCATCCAGGGTCAGGCGCAGCAGCTTGTCGGAGCCGTCGACCAGTTCGCAGTTGACGATTTTCGCGATGCGCAGGTCGATCTTGAGGAAGTCGTCGATCTTGATTTCGGGTGCCAGTTCCTCGATGGCGGCAGCGGCTGCCACTGGAGCGGCGGCGTCATTGGCGGCGTCGCCGGCCGGCGCGGCAATGGCAGCAGCTTGCGGCGCGTCGAACAGCGCTTCGATCATCTTCGCATCCATGCGCGTCATCAAATGGCTGTAGGCGCCGATGGTACGGCCCAGCATGCTGTTCGAGACGGCGTCGCCGAACACTTGCGTGTCGGCCCAAGTAAACTCGGCGTCGTTGAGGAACGATGCCACGTTCTTCGCCACGCCCGGCAGGACCGGCGACAGCAAAATCGTCAGCTGGCGGAACAGGATCAGGGCCGTGGTGCACACGTCGTGCAGTTCCGCCGTCTTTTCGGCGTCCTTGGCCAGAATCCACGGCTTGTTTTCATCGACATACTGGTTGGTGATGTCGGCGATTTCCATGATTTCGCGCAAGGCCTTGCCGAATTCGCGGTTCTCGAAGTGCGCAGCGATGCTGGCCTGGCGCTCGACGATGACGCCGTTGACGTCCACCGTCAGCGCGCGGTTGATCCAGCTTTGCGCGCCTTCAGACAGCGTCGATGCCAGCTTGCCATCGAAACGCTTGGCGATGAAGCCGGCGCAGCGGCTGGCGATGTTCACGTATTTGCCGATCAAGTCGCTGTTCACGCGGGCAACAAAATCTTCGCCGTTGAAGTCCAGGTCTTCCACTTTCGAGTTCAGCTTGAAGGCGATGTAGTAGCGCAGCCATTCCGGGTTCATGCCCAGGTCCAGGTAGCGCAGCGGCGAAATGCCCGTGCCGCGCGACTTCGACATTTTTTCGTTGTTGACCGTCAGGAAGCCGTGGACGTTGACTTTCAGTTTGTCGATCACCGGGTGATTGGCGAACTTCAGCATGGCGGGCCAGAACAGCAAATGGAAGGAAACGATGTCCTTGCCGATGAAGTGGATCTGTTCCGTCGACGGGTCATTCAGGAAGGCGTCAAAATCGATGCCTTTCTTGTCGCAATAGTTTTTCAGGCTGGCCAGGTAACCGACGGGCGCATCCATCCACACATAGAAGAATTTACCCGGTGCATCAGGAATCGGGATGCCGAAGTAGGGCGCGTCGCGCGAGATATCCCAGTCGGCCAGCTTTTCACCGGCTTCGCCCAGCCATTCGCTGACCTTGTTGACCATTTCCGGCTGCAAGCGGCCTGGCGTGTTGAGCCAATCCTTGAGGAATTCGAAGCAGCGCGGATCGGACAGCTTGAAGAAATACTGTTCCGACGGCTTCATCACGGGCGTCGCGTTGGTAAACACCGAGAACGGGTTGACCAGGTCGGTCGGCTGGTAAGCGGCGCCGCACACTTCGCAATTGTCGCCGTACTGGTTCTTGGCGCCGCATTTCGGGCATTCGCCCTTGATGTTGCGGTCGGCCAGGAACATGCCTTTGACCGGGTCGAAGAAGCGGTCGACGGTTTTCGTGACGATCAGGCCCGTATCGCGCAGCTTGCGGTAGATCGATTGCGACAGGTCGACGTTTTCCGGCGAATCGGTCGAATACCAGTTGTCGAAGGCGATATGGAAGCCATCGAGGTACTGGGCGCGGCCGGCCGCGATGTTGGCGACGAATTGCTGCGGCGTGATGCCTTCCTTTTCGGCGGCGATCATGATCGGCGTGCCATGCGTATCATCGGCGCCCACAAAGTGCACTTCACGGCCGGCCGCGCCATCGCGTTGCATTCGCTGGAACCGGACCCAGATATCGGCCTGGATGTATTCCATGATATGGCCAATGTGAAAAGCGGCGTTTGCGTAAGGCAGGGCAGTGGTGACGAACAGCTTGCGAGTCATGATTGATGCACTTTTGGGATGGATAATAGGACATTTTAACAGCGGAAAGGCAATGTGAGCAGATGCAGGGCCGGCAAGTGATGCTTTTGCCGCCATCGCACCATGCAAATTTGCGCTAGACTGCGCGTATTGCACATATGTAGTACACACGGAGATTTACATGAGCATCACAGTAGAAGACGTCAAGGCCGCGCTGGCCCAGGTTATTGATCCAAATACACATAAAGATTTCGTTTCCAGTAAAACCGTCAAGAATCTGAAGGTCGATGGCGATGATATTTCGCTCGACATCGAGCTCGGCTACCCCGCTAAAAGCCAGATCGACCTGATCCGAAAATCCGTGCTGGCCGCCCTGCGCGTGCTGCCGGGCGTGGGCAACGTCAGCGTGGGCGTGTCGTCGAAAATCATTTCGCACACGGTGCAGCGCGGCTTGAAGCCGATGAGCAACGTGAAAAACATCATTGCCGTCGCTTCCGGCAAGGGCGGTGTTGGTAAATCGACCACAGCCGTCAACCTGGCCCTGGCCCTGGCGGCTGAAGGCGCCACCGTCGGCATGCTCGACGCCGATATCTATGGCCCGTCACAACCGATGATGCTGGGCATCAGCGGCCAGCCGAAGACGCTCGACGGCAAGAGCATGGAGCCGATGGAAAACCACGGCCTGCAAGTGTCATCAATCGGCTTCATGATCGATCCGGACGAGCCGATGGTGTGGCGCGGCCCCATGGTCACGCAAGCCTTGCAGCAATTGCTGGACCAGACCAACTGGCGCGACCTCGATTATTTGATCGTCGACATGCCGCCAGGCACGGGCGACATTCAATTGACCCTGTCGCAGAAAGTGCCCGTCACGGGCGCCGTGATCGTCACGACGCCGCAGGACATCGCACTGCTGGATGCGCGCAAGGGCTTGAAAATGTTCGAGAAAGTCGGCATTCCTATCCTCGGCGTGGTGGAAAACATGAGCACGCACATCTGCTCGAACTGCGGCCATGCGGAAGAAATCTTCGGCGCCGGCGGCGGCGCGAAGATGTGCGCGGACTTCGGCGTGGAATTCCTCGGCGCCTTGCCGCTGACCATGGCGATTCGCCAGCAGACGGATTCGGGTACGCCCACCGTCGTGGCCGAGCCGGAAGGCCCCGTCGCCGTGATCTACAAGCAGATCGCCCGCACCATCGCGATCAAGGTGGCGGAAAAGGCGAAGGATATGACCAGCAAGTTCCCGAGCATCGTGATCAAGAACGATTGATCGATAGCCAGCTTAAGCCCAAGGCAAAAACTGGGGTCGAACCCTCAGGGTTCGACCCCGGCCCTTCATGGGTTAACAATCCTGCGCCATGGTCGCCAGGAATATGGTTTCATGCAGTCCGTGTTGTTATTTAACAAGAGGAGACATCATGCAATTGACCACCGTATTCCTGCGTAAAACCGCCTTCGTGATCGCCGGCAGCCTGCTGGCCGCCAGCGCGTTTGCGCAATCCGTTTCCTTCGTCGAGCCAGCCGATGGTGCGACAGTGACGAGCCCGTTCAAGGTCAAGTTTGCCATCAAAGGCATGGACGTCAAGCCGGCCGGCGACATGACGGCCAAGACGGGCCACCATCATCTGCTCATCAATACTGGGCCGATGAAGGAGGGCGAGATGATACCCATGGACGAAAAGCATTTGCATTTCGGCAAAGGACAAACGGAAACGGACGTCACCTTGCCGCCGGGCCAGTACACCCTGACCATGCAGTTCGCCAACGGCGCGCACCAGTCGTATGGGCCGGAGCTGGCCAAAAGCATCAAGGTGACGGTCAAGTAAGCCAGGCATCGTCATCTGTTTCGGCATCAGGCCGGGTTCCAGCAATGGGGCCTGGCCTTTTTCTTGTTATTGCTTTTTGTCATTATTGTGTCATATAGTCGGCGTATGCTGCCCGGTGGCCTAACTTTTGATGAGCGGATATGACGAAACATTTCTCCCTTTCCCGACAACTGGCGCAGGCGCTGCTGCTGGTCGCTGGCGTGGCGGCGTGCCAGGCGCATGCGGCCAAGGCGGTGCCTGCTGCTGCCTCTGCGGCGCAGCCGAAGCTGGTCGTCGTGTTGGTAGTGGACGGCTTGCCGCAAGAGCAGGTGACGCGCTACCGCGACCAGTTCGGCCAGGGCGGGTTCCGCCGCCTGCTGGAGCAGGGCGCGTGGTTCAGCGATGCGCACCAGGCGCACGGCATCACGGTCACCGCCATCGGCCACTCGGCCGTGCTGTCGGGCGCCTATCCTTACCAGCATGGCGTGATCGGCAATAACTGGATCGATCCCGTCACGAAAAAATCCGTGTACTGCACCGAGGATGGCAATTTCCATTACATCGGCGAAGAAACGCAACCCGACGACGGCACGGCGCCGACCAGGCTGCGCGTGAGCACCCTCGGCGACGAACTGCGTTATTCCACGGGCGACAAGGCCAAGGTCGTCACCGTGTCGGGCAAGGACCGGGGCGCCATCCTGCTGGCCGGGAAAACGGGCACGGCGTACATGTACATGGAAAAGACGGGCAATTTCGCCAGCAGCACCTACTATATGCAGCAGCATCCGCAATGGGTGCAGCGCTACCAGGCCGCCAAGCCGCAGGGCCGCTATTACGGCAAGAGCTGGACGCCGCTGCTGGCCGATGCGGCCTATGTCAATGATGCCCGCGATGACATCGTGGCGGCCAAGCCGGGCACGCGCAACACCTTCCCGTTTGCCTACTACAGCGACAGCGGCAAGCTTGATGGCGAGTACTACAGCCGCCTGAAATCCGGTCCCTTCCTCGATGAGCTGACCCTGGAATTCGCCCGCGCCGCCATCGATGGCGAGAACCTGGGCCGCAACCCGGCCGGCGTGCCCGATATCCTCGGCGTGAGCCTGTCTGCGCACGACTACGTGAACCATGCCTACGGCCCGGAAAGCAAGATGTCGCACGACCACCTGCAGCGCCTGGACCGCATGCTGGCCGGCTTCTTTGCCGACCTGGATAAAAAAGTCGGCATGGATAACGTGCTCGTGGTGCTGACGGCCGACCATGGTTTTGCCAACGTGCCGGAATTTTCCGAAACGCGCGGCTTCTCCGCCAAACGCATCGACGGCGCCAAACTGGTCGATGCGCTGAACCAGCACCTGGCCGCAACCCTGGGCATCGACAAGCTGGTGACGGCGTCGTCACTGCCGAATATCTACCTCGATTACGCGCTGGCGGAAAAGCGCGGCGTCCATCGCGCCGCCCTGGAAGACGCGGCGGCCCGCTTTCTGATGCAGCAGGACGGCCTGGCCCAAGTCTACACGCGCACGCAGATGGAAACGGGAGCCGTCGCCACGCGCATGGACACCCTGATGCGCCGCGCCTGGAACCGCCAGCTGTCGGGCGACCTGATGCTGGTGACAAAACCGGCCTGGTACTTCGGCAAGGGCAGCGGTGGCACTTCGCACGGCACGCCCTACACGTATGACACCAACGTGCCGCTGATGGTCTTCGGCCCCCGCTGGATCAAGCCGGGCGCCTATGGCCAGTACGCGGAAGTGGTCGACATCGCGCCGACCTTGGCCCACCTGCTGCGCATACGCCAGCCGTCGGCGTCGGAAGGGCGGATTTTGACGGAAGCGGTGCGGTAAAAGGGAGGTGCTACGCGCTTGTCGGGTTACGCGCTTTGCGCTAACCTGACCTACGATGACCTTGCGTAGAGCGTAGGTCGGATTAGCGGGGCAAAGCCCCGCGTAATCCGACAACAAAGTTGGCCAGGTTTGTGGTGTTGTCGGCTTACGCGCTGCGCGCTAAGCCGACCTACAATGACCTTGCGAAGAGCGTAATCCGACAACAACGTTGGCAAAACCGCTTACAGCAACCAGTCGATCGGCAGCACCGACAGGATCGCCACGCCCATGCGCTTCCACACGCTGGTGCCTGGTTCCGTGTCGTAGCGCGTGGTGGCGCCGCTGGCGTCGCGGGCGAGCCAGTACAGCGCGCCGTCGTCGCCCAGCAGCACCTGGTAGGCGCGCTGCGGGATCGTGGTGCGCATGGCTAGCCCCAGCTGGCTGGCCAGCGCGGGGCTGTCGATGACGAGGCCCATTTCCGTATTCAGCTCGATCGAGCGCGGGTCGAAGTTGAACGAGCCGACAAAGATGCGCTGGTCGTCGACGGCAAAGGTCTTCGCATGCAGGCTCGATGCGGAACTGCCGAAGCGGCCCGTCTGTTCGCGCGCATCGCCTGCTTCCCACGAGCGGCGCGATTCATACAGCAGCACGCCCGCTTCCAGCAGCGGTTTCCTCCACTTCGCATAACCGGCATGCACGGCCGCCACGTCGGTCGCTTCCAGCGCATTCGTCAGGATGCGCACGCCCACACCCTTTTTCGCCAGGTCGGCAAAGGCTTGCGTGCCCGATTTGCCGGGCACGAAATACGGCGACACCAGGTCCACTTCCTTTTCCGGCACGCCCAGCAGGTTTTGAAGGTTTTCCGCCACGCCCGTGCCGGGCCTGGCCTTGTCCAGCACCTTGGCCGGGTCGTCGCTGACCATGCGCGTCCTGGCCCATTCGAAGGGCAAGGTGCGTTCCATCATCTGCTTGACGAAGGGCGAGGTGCGCAGCGCCTGCACGTATTCCTCGGCCGCCTTGGTGTCGTCGATGCGGTCCGCCTCGGCGGCGATGGTGGCCGCGTCGCCTTCGACTGGGCTCGTCAGCAGCAGCCTGGCCGGGTAGGCCGAGGCACTGTTCCAGTAGCGGTCGAAATCGTGCGAGACGTCATCGACGACGGGGCCGATGGCCAGCACGTCCAGGTCGGCGAACAGCACGTCGCCGGCCGCGCCAAAATATTCGTCGCCCACATTGCGCCCGCCAACGATGGTGGCCTGGTTGTCGGCCGTGAACGATTTGTTGTGCATGCGCCGGTTGAGGCGCGAAAAATCCGTGGCAAATGCCAGCGCGCGCGGCGTGCGGGGAATAAAGGGATTGAACAGGCGGATTTCCAGATTCTGCTGCTTGCCCAGCATGGTCAGGGTCTGGTCCAGTCCCCCCGTGTTGTTATCGTCGAGCAGCAGGCGCACGCGCACGCCCCGTTCGGCCGCCTGGCGCAAGGCATCGAACAGCAAGGTGCCCGTGATGTCCTTGTGCCAGATGTAGTATTGCACGTCCAGGCTGCGCTGCGCCGCGGCGGCCAGCAGGGCGCGCGCGGCAAACGCATCGCGCCCGTCCACCAGCGGATAGATGCCGGACACGCCCGGATGCTGCGCCACCATGGGCGCAATGGCCGTGGCCAATTGGGTATGCTTTGTGTCGGCGATGACGTTGGAGGGGATGCGGCTTTCCAGCGAGGGCAGTGAAGCGCAGCCGGCGAGGATGGCGGACAGCAGCAGGGGCAGCAAGAAACTGCCGCTGCGGCGGGCAAGGGTGGTGGCGGGCATGGCGGGCTTTCATCGAGTTGCCCCGATGTTAGCAGATGCGCATGCCCGCACGCGGCGCGCTGTTGAAGCCGCTTAGAGTTGTTCCAGCGCGATCAGCTCGGCCACCGTCTGGCGGCGGCGGATCAAGCGGGACTGCTCGCCATCGACCAGGTATTCGGCCGCATGGGGGCGGCTGTTGTAGTTCGACGACATCGACGCGCCATACGCGCCCGCGCCTTCAAAGACGACGTAGTCGCCCACCTGCGCTGCTGGCAGCAGACGTGTTTCGACCACGCCGCCATCACGCTGGGTAAACACGTCGCCCGATTCGCACAAGGGGCCGCCGACGACGGTGGCGCATGCGGGGCTGGCGTCCAGTGCGCGGCCATCATGCGCGATCACCGACATTTCATGGTAGCTGCCGTACATGGCGGGGCGCATCAGTTCATTGAAGCCCGTATCGAGCAGGGTGAAGTGGTTGCCGCCCATTTGCTTGGTGGCGCGCACTTCGGCCACCAGCAGGCCCGCGTCGGCCACGAGGAAGCGGCCCGGTTCGATTTCCAGGTGCACGGGATGGCCCAGGTGCGCCTCGATCTGCTTGCGTGCCGCATCCCACAGCTCGAAATAATGATTCGTGTCGACGGGCTGCTCGCCTTCGCGGTAAGGCACGGACAGGCCGCCGCCCGTGGAAATGGCTTCCAGGTCGTGGCCCATGTTCTTGACCAGGTCGACCATGGTGCCGCAGACGGTTTCCAGGTGGCTGTAGTCGACGCCCGAGCCGATGTGCATGTGCAGGCCCACCAGGTGCAATCCATGCGCGCGGATGACGGCCAGCGCCTCCGGCAGCTCTTCGTGCCAGATACCGTGCTTGCTGTTTTCGCCGCCTGTGTTGGTCTTGTTGCTGTGGCCATGGCCATAGCCGGGATTGATGCGCAGCCAGACGCGGTGGCCTGGCGACACGGGGCCCAGCTGGCGCAGCATGTCAACGGAGCCGCAATTGACTTCAATTTTTGCTGCCGCCACGCGCGCCAGGGTGGCGCGGTCGAACAGGTCGCAGGTAAACACCACGCCAGCGGCGCCATGCGTTTGCGCCGGCGTAAAGCCTGCCTGCAGCGCGCGTTCGATTTCGCCCAGCGAGACGGCATCCACGTGCACGCCCGCTTCGCGCATCAATGTCAGCAGGTGAATGTTCGAATTGGCCTTTTGCGCGAAGCGCACGGTGTCAAACTGCGCCAGTTGGGCGATGCGCGCGCGGATGGTGGCCGCGTCATACACCCACAATGGCGTGCCGTGTTCCTGGGCGAGTTGGGCGAGGGAGGCGTCTGGCACTGGTTTCATGGTGGTTGTCTTTGTCATGTTGTGGGGTGGTGTCGGATTACGCGGGCTTTGCCCGCTAATCCGATCTGCGAAGCTGGCCATGATGCGGTTTTTTTGGTTAAACATAAAATATCCATTTAAGCTGACCTTATTCATTTATGATATGGCCATGACTATCTCCCTGCGCCATATCGAAGTCTTTCGCGCCATCATGACGACGGGCAGCGTGACGGCCGCCGCCGCCATGCTGCACACGTCGCAGCCCACCGTCAGCCGCGAGCTGGCGCGCCTCGAGCATTTGACGGGCTTGACCCTGTTCGAGCGCGAGCGGGGACGGTTGCGTCCGACGGCCCAGGCGCTGCAGCTGTTCGAGGAAGTGCAGCGCGCGTACTTCGGCCTCGAACGCATCGTCAGCACGGCGGCGGCCTTGCGCCAGTTCGACCAGGGGCAGTTGTCGATCGCCTGCCTGCCCGTGTTTTCCCAGTCCTTGCTGCCGCAGGCGTGCAAGCGCTTCGTCGCCGATTTTCCCAAGGTGAGCATCAGCATCACGCCGCAGGAGTCGCCGCTGCTGGAAGAGTGGTTGTCGGCGCAGCGCCACGATATCGGCCTGACGGAAGTGGGCAATGCGCCGCCGGGCACCGCGCTCGCCACCCTGATGTCCGTCGATGAAGTGTGCGTGCTGCCCGACGGCCATGCGCTCGCCGGCAAGGCCGTGCTGCAGCCGGCGGACTTCGCGGGCCAGCCTTTCATCAGCCTGGCCGCCGTCGACCCGTATCGCCAGCAGATCGACGCCATCTTCGCGCAGGCCGGCGTGGAGCGGCGCATGGCGCTCGACACGCACAGCGCCGCTTCCGTGTGCGCGATGGTGCGCGAAGGCGTGGGGCTGGCCATCGTCAATCCGCTCACGGCCCTCGACTATGCGGGGCAGGGCTTGCAGATCCGCCGCTTTGCCGTGTCCTTGCCGTTCACCGTGAATCTGGTCAAGCCTTTGCACCGGCCCTTGTCGCAACTGGTGGCCCTGTTCGAGCAGGCGCTGCATGCGCAGGCGGACGAGGTGAAAAGGCGGCTGCTGGCACTATAAGACAAGCCCCTTGAAGGACCGGGGTCCGACCCTCAGGGGAAATGGGACCCAGTGGGCCCCATTTCGATCACGAAGTGACTGACCCGGGGTTTGCCTTAGGGCTTTGCTTAGGTAGTAAAATGGCGTTTTACTTATTCAAGCCTGATTACTTCGATGACCACAACCGCTACTCCCGTCCGTACCCGTTTCGCTCCCAGCCCGACCGGCTATCTGCACCTGGGCGGCGCCCGCACCGCTTTATACAGCTGGGCGTATGCCCGCCACTTCGGCGGCACCTTCGTGCTGCGCATCGAGGACACGGATGTGGAGCGTTCCACGCCGGAAGCCGTGCAAGCCATCATCGAAGGCATGAAGTGGCTGGGTCTGGACCACGACGAAGGCCCGTTCTACCAGATGCAGCGCATGGACCGCTATCGCGAAGTGGTGGCGCAGATGCTGGCCGAAGGCACGGCATACCACTGCTACTCGTCGCCGGAAGAAGTCGAAGCGATGCGCGAGCGCATGCGCGCCGCTGGCGAAAAGCCGCGCTACGACGGCACCTGGCGCCCGGAGCCGGGCAAGACCCTGCCGGCCATTCCTGCCGACCGCAAGCCCGTCGTGCGTTTCAAGAATCCGCTCGATGGCGACGTGAGCTGGGACGACGTGGTCAAGGGCACGATCACGATCTCGAACCGCGAGCTGGACGATCTGGTGATCGCGCGTCCGGACGGCACGCCGACGTACAACTTCTGCGTGGCAGTCGATGACTGGGACATGCAGATCACCCACGTGATCCGCGGCGACGACCATGTGAACAACACCCCGCGCCAGATCAATATCCTGCGCGCCATCGGCGCACCGCTGCCGCTGTACGGCCACCTGCCGATGATCCTTGGTGCGGATGGCGAAAAGCTGTCGAAGCGCCACGGCGCCGTCAGCGTGATGGATTACCCGGCGCAAGGCTTCCTGCCGGAAGCGATGCTGAACTACCTGGCGCGCCTGGGCTGGAGCCATGGCGACGATGAGGTGTTCTCGACCGAGCAGTTCTGCCAGTGGTTCAACCTGAACCACCTGTCCAAGTCCGCCGCCCAGTTCAACAATGAAAAACTGGCCTGGCTGAACAATCACTATATCAAGCAGGCCGACAACACGCGTCTGGCCGACCTGGCCCGTCCGCAAATGGTCGCTGCCGGCGCCGTCTTCGAAGGCGCGCCGGACCTGGCACAAGTGCTGGGCATGATGAAAGAGCGCGCCAACACGGTCAATGAACTGGCTGCCGCTTCGATGTTGTTCTTCCGCGAGCCGCAGCCGGAAGCGGAACTGGTGGCGCAGCACATCACGGATGCCATCAAGCCCGTGCTGGCGCAGTTTGCCGAGCGCATCGCCACGGTGGAGTGGAGCAAGGAAGCCGTGGCCGCCATGATCAAGGAAGTGCTGGCCGCCAATACCATCAAGATGCCGCTGCTGGCCATGCCTTTGCGCTTGATTTTGACGGGCCAGTTGCAGACCCCGGCCATCGACCAGGTAGTGGTGATCTTCGGCCGCGACACCGTGCTGGCGCGCCTGGCAAAGTGGCTGTAATCGCCGCTCTTAAATACGCGTAAAAATACGGTGCGGAAACCGCCCCTATGAAAAGTTGCTCATAGACGAAAAAGGGTATTTGCAGAGTGAAACTTCTTTGCTATACTCTTGTTTCTGCACCAACGGGGGTATAGCTCAGCTGGGAGAGCGCTTGCATGGCATGCAAGAGGTCAGCGGTTCGATCCCGCTTACCTCCACCAGCAGCAAAATCGCAGTCAGGTTTTGTTAGTCGTTGAAGTGGTGCAGATGTTGTTTGGAAGTTCCGCGGTCCCCATCGTCTAGAGGCCTAGGACATCACCCTTTCACGGTGAGTACAGGGGTTCGAATCCCCTTGGGGACGCCAGGTTGTTGTGGTATAGTAGTGGCAGTTGTTTGTACTGATTGTTGTAAGTTCAGGCCCGTAAAAACGGAATCTGGATGGAAAGCAAGTAGTGGAACAAAGTCGCCAAGTGCGGCTTTTATTATTTCTGCGCCCGGGGGGTATAGCTCAGCTGGGAGAGCGCTTGCATGGCATGCAAGAGGTCAGCGGTTCGATCCCGCTTACCTCCACCAACAGCGCAGAGGTAAAGAAGTAAATGTAGTGCCGAGGTCCCCATCGTCTAGAGGCCTAGGACATCACCCTTTCACGGTGAGTACAGGGGTTCGAATCCCCTTGGGGACGCCAGTTCAGTCTGGTGTTGTAGTAAAGAAGTAGCAGTGTTTCTGCGCCCGGGGGGTATAGCTCAGCTGGGAGAGCGCTTGCATGGCATGCAAGAGGTCAGCGGTTCGATCCCGCTTACCTCCACCAACAGCGCAGAAACAGGTAGTGAATAAATCAAAGTCGCCTCGAGCGGCTTTTTTTATTTTGGCAAAGTATTTCCACCATACCCTCGGGGGAATGTGGCGTAGGTCGGATTAGCGCAGCGTAATCCGACAACACCGTCGACCCAAATCAACATCCATATTCATGTCGAGTCGCTTATGCGGCTTTTTTTGCGCCTGCTGAAATCGCAATAACGCAGTATTGCCATATCGCACGAGCATCTTCTGCCTCATAGCGAGATCCCTGCAAATAAGATGCAAAATAAAACCCTTGGCAGTTGATTTCGTGAATCACCCCATGCTATACTTCGCGCACGCTTTTTTGAGGGGCTAAGCAAAGCCTTCAACGAAGAGTCCGCTGAGAGTAAAGCCAGCACAGGTCCCCATCGTCTAGAGGCCTAGGACATCACCCTTTCACGGTGAGTACAGGGGTTCGAATCCCCTTGGGGACGCCAGGATTTCGTTGTAAAGTAAGAGTGCAGTGCTGAACGGGCCTGACAAGTCAGGCTTTTTTTGTTTCTGTCATATCGCTGCAGTACCGGGTCAGGATGCGAAGTAGTGCATTCAGGACAGATTTCTGTCCCCATCGTCTAGAGGCCTAGGACATCACCCTTTCACGGTGAGTACAGGGGTTCGAATCCCCTTGGGGACGCCAGATTCGCGTAGTAACAAGGTCGGGATGCAGAGCAGCGCATTCAGGACAGATTTTCTGTCCCCATCGTCTAGAGGCCTAGGACATCACCCTTTCACGGTGAGTACAGGGGTTCGAATCCCCTTGGGGACGCCAGACCGGCTGAATCAGCCAACAACAAAGCCGCCTGGTAACAGTGCGGCTTTTTTGTTATGGGCTGCCATGTCACGTTTTTCTCTTCTCCTTTGAATATGCCATTAGCTACCGATCGCGCGCCATCCCTGGCCATCTTCTGCAAAGTCGTCGACAACTACGGCGATATCGGCATTTGCTGGCGCCTCGCGCGGCAGTTGGGCGGCGAGCACGGCGTGGCCGTCACCCTGTGGGTCGACGATCTGGCCAGTTTCCAGCGCATTTGCCCCGCGATCGACGTGGCAGCCGAAGCGCAGCAGGTGTCCGGTGTTATGGTCCGCCATTGGCGCGGCCAGGATGGCGTGTTTGCGCCAGCCGATATCGCCGACATCGTCATCGAATTCTTTGCCTGCGACATTCCGCCCGGCTATATCGCCGCCATGGCGCAGTGCGCGCCCCAGCCCGTGTGGCTGAACCTGGAAGGCTTGACGGCGGAAGAGTGGGTCGAGGGCTGTCATGCGCTGACGTCGCCGCGCCACGGCATGATCAAGCATTTCTTCTTCCCCGGCTTCACGGATAAAACGGGTGGCTTGCTGCGCGAAGCGGCGCTCGACGAGCGGCGTCTGGCGTTCCAGTCCGATGCGTCCGCCATGGCGGCATTTCTCGGGCGATTCGGCGTGACGGCGGCGGAAATGCGCGCCTTGAAAGTGTCGCTGTTCTGCTATCCATCCGCTCCCGTCGCCGAGCTGTTTGCGGCTTGGCAGGCGGGCAGCGAACCCGTGACATGCCTGGTGCCGGAAGGCGTCGCGTTCGATGCCGTTCAAGCGTTTATCGGCGACGATGCGGCGATGGCCGGGGCGGCGCGCACGCGCGGCGCGCTTACCGTGCGCGTCCTGCCTTTCGTGCCGCAAGACGATTACGACCGTCTGCTGTGGGCTTGCGACGTGAACCTGGTGCGTGGCGAAGACTCGTTTGTACGCGCGCAATGGGCGGGCCAGCCGTTTCTCTGGCACATCTATCTGCAGGATGAAAACTTGCATCACGTGAAATTGCGCGCCTTCCTGCAGCGCTATGCCGTGGACGCGGACGGCCCCATCGACAGCCTGGTGCAGGCGGCGCTGGCCTGGAATGGCGCCAGCGCGGACGCCTTGCCATGGGCCCAGCTGTGGCACGCATTGCAGGCCGATCTGCCGCGCATCCGGGCGCGTGCACATGATTGGCAGCGGCAGATGCAGGCTAATGGCGATCTGGCAAGTAACCTGCTGGCGTTCGCTGGCGCGACGAGATAGGCGCTTGCCCAAAATTAAGGTAAAATGCCCGGTTATTTCTAACGTATTTTTAACCGATCAAACGCAAGCTTGCGGCGCTGATGGCGCACAGGCGGCAGATGGTCTTCATGCAACCCACTTTTTACGTACATTCCTATGAAACCCGCAAAAGAAATTCGTGTTGGCAATATCATCATGGTCGACAGCAAGCCTATGATCGTGTTGCGTTCTGATGTCAACGGTTCGAGCCGCACGGGCTTCACCTACAAATGGAAGATGAAAAATCTTCTGACGAACACCCCGATGGAAAACGTGTTCCGCGGCGACGACAAGTTCGACGTTGTTGTTCTGGATAAAAAGCCAGTGACGTATTCGTACTTCGCCGACCCGCTGTTCGTGTTCATGGACACCGAGTACAACCAGTACGAAATCGAAGAAGAAAACCTGGGCGAAGCGCTGAACTACCTGAAAGATGGCATGGAATGCGAAGCCATTTTCTACGACGGCAAAGCTATCTCCGTTGAACTGCCTACGACCATCGCCCGTCAAGTGGTGTACTCGGAGCCAGCGGTCAAGGGCAACACTTCGGGCAACGTCCTGAAAGAAGCCAAGATCGAAAACGCCATCGACGCGCACCGCCACACCGTGCAAGTGCCACTGTTCGTGGCACAGGACGACGTCATCGAAATCGACACCCGTACCAACGAATACAAGCGTGTCGTACGCAACTGATTTGCTCCAGTACTGGACCATCAAGAAACGCTGCCTTCGGGCGGCGTTTTTTTTTGCTTGGAAAATAATTCCTTATCACAACTATTAGCTTGCAAGGACTGCTATGCTATGGCTAGCACATTATTGCGGTAGAAACATTGAAGTTTCTTGGAGATACGATGCAGCGCAGTCAGATGTTACGCAGTGGCGCGTCCCGGAGCGTGTCGCGCCCCGTACTGGCCCGAGCCACGGCGCCGGCCAGTCCCATGGCCCATCTGCTCGACGCCGGCGTATTGCCGCAACAGCAGATGATGCAGGCAGGCAAACTCAGTTCCCATGCGCTGACGTCGCAATACCTGGCCCGCATCCGCTCCCTGTGCAGCATCGGCGCGCGCGCCTATCCCGGCATTGAAATCAATCCCGACGCCTTGAAAATCGCCCTGGAAATGGACCGCGAGCGGCAAGTGCACAAGGTGCGCGGCCCCTTGCACGGCATCCCCGTCGTCTTGCGCGACAACATCGCCACGGGCGACCGCATGAAGACGCGCACCCAGGCGCCCCTGGCCACGCACGCCAGCTGCGATTCCTTCGTGGCGGCGCGCTTGCGCGCGGCCGGCGCCGTCATCATCGGCAAAAGCAATTTGCGCCAGTGGGCGGCCGTCAGCGTGCCGCATGCCAGTGCCAGCTGGGCCGGGCTCACCATCCTGGCCGTCGACAGCGCGGCGGATGGCTCCATCGTCGCGCCTGCTTCAAACTGCGGCCTGGTTGCCATCAAACCCACGGGCAGGGCCGCTGGCGGGCAGGGCGGTGAGCCAGCCACTGCCGGACCGATGGCGCCCAGCGTGCGCGAGGCGGCCTGGCTGCTCGCTGCCTTGAGCGGCGAGCGCCTGGCCGATGGCATGGTGTTTGATGCCGCCGGCCTGCACGGGCGCCGCATCGGCGTGGCGCGCAGCCTGTTCGGCCTGTGCGCCGGGACCGATGCCGTGATCGAGCAGGCGCTGAACGTGCTGCGCGAGCAGGGCGCGGAACTGATCGAATTGCCTCCCGCGCCCGGGCCGGGCGGCATCGACGCGCTGCTGCGTTCGCATGGGTTTGATGCGCTGGTGGGGCCGACTTGCCACGGCGTAGCGCAGCCGCAGCCCGACTTGCCGCACATCACGGTGCCCGCTGGCGTGGCCGGGGGCTTGCCGGTCGGCTTGTCTTTCATCGGCCCTGCCCACGGCGAGAAGCCGCTCATTGCGATGGCATATGCCTATGAGCAGGCGACTTTGCACCGGCGCACGCCCGCACTGCCATCGAGCATCACCCTGGCGCTGCGCCGACCATGATGATTCCTTTCGTTTTCTTTCGATAAACTATGCTTGCAACCTTGCTGCTGAGTGCCGCCGTGGCCGCCACCCCGACTCCTTTCGATGCCGAGCAATTGTCCGGCAGCTGGTCCGACAGCGTGAATACGAATAGTGTGTGCGAAGAAGCACGCCACTTCACGCGCATGCAGCTGTCTGACGACCATCAGCGGCTGGCGATCTTCAACGACCGCACGTGGAAAAGCAAGCTGGGCGAAACCAACCGCTTTGCCGCGACGGTCGTGGCGGAAACGGAGCATAGCCTGACGCTACGCTATGACAATGAAACCCGCCTCAATGCCGCTGGCAAGCTGGTGGAATGGCAATTGATCATCGTCGCGCCCGGCGTGTACCGCTGGCGCGAGACGGGCTGGCCGGAAGGCAAGGTCAACGGGGTGGTCGGCATCCGCTGTTCTCCCTGAGGCGCGCACACAAGCATGCCATTCTGCTATGCTTTCGGCATTACCCGATGTTTTTAGGAGATTGCATGTCCGCACGTTTGCTCTTGCCCCTGTTCCTGGGCGCTGCCGTGGCGCTGGCCGCCATGCCGGCGCAAGCGCGTACGCCCAGGCTGTCGCTGATCGAGCAGGCGCAAAGCTGTGACGGCGGCGCTACCTGTCCTTATTTCCCCGACGTCTACAAGGCGGACTACGCCTTTCGCAAGGCCTTCAATGTGGGCTTGAAAAAGGCGGGCCTGAAGCGGCAGCGCTGGGTGCCCGATGGCGTGGCCAGCCCGCTCAAGCCCGTCGAGATCGACGGCAAGGCACGCCTGCTGAGCAGCGTCTGCGAACCGCACAATTGCGGCCACCATTACACCATCCTGTACGACCCGGCCGCGCGCAGCATGACGGGCGTGTACATGGGCAGCGATGCCAAGGGCGTCGCGCGCACCGTCTACTTCGGCGAGCCCAGCATCGCCGAAGCCGACTTGCTGTCCAAGAACTGATGCACGCGCCACTGCACATTTCCAGCGAGCGCGACGAGCTGGACGTGCCCATGATCCACCGCTACCTGAGCGAGCAGTCGTACTGGAAGCGGGGCGTGGCGATCGAAACCGTACGCAAGGGCATCGCCAACGCGCTGTGTTTCGGCGGCTATGTGGATGGGCAGCAAGTGGCGTTCGCCAGGGTCGTCACCGACTACACGGATTTTGCGTACCTGCGCGACGTGTTCGTTCTGCCTGCCTTCCAGGGCAGGGGATATGGCAAGCAGATGGTGGCCGCCGTGCTCGGCGATGAGCGCTTGCGCGATGTCGCCTGGATGCTGGGAACGGATGATGCGCACAGCCTGTATGCGGACTTTGGTTTTACGCCGCTGGAGGCGCCGCAAAAGTACATGCGCCGCCCAGCGCCAGTAAAATTATCAAAATAATAGTTGATTCCATAAAAACTATTGATATTGTCGTATCATATTAATATTGCCTTGATAATGACAATATGTCATTATGCGCGCTCTGCTGCGATTGCGCAGCCGTACTTTGCTGGTGTTTTGCCTTGCCATCGCCATACGGTGAGGGCGAGCTCAATGAGCGGTCTGACTGGTCGTCCCCTGGGTACGTTTTTTCGACAATGTAAAGGAATAATCATGAAACAATATGGCGCCGAATTTCTCGGCACGTTCTGGCTGGTACTGGGCGGTTGCGGCAGCGCCGTGCTGGCTGCGGCCTTCCCCGGCCTTGGCATCGGCTTTGCCGGCGTGGCGCTGGCGTTTGGCCTGACGGTGCTGACCATGGCTTACGCCATCGGCCACATCTCGGGCTGTCACCTGAATCCCGCCGTCTCGATCGGCCTGTGGGCCGGTGGCCGTTTTCCCGCCAATAAACTTTTGCCGTACATCATCGCGCAAGTGTTGGGCGCCATCGTGGCCGGTGGCGTGCTGTACGTGATCGCCAGTGGCCAGGCCGGTTTCGACGTGAGCAAGGGCTTTGCCTCGAACGGCTTCGGCGCCCATTCGCCGGGCGGCTATTCGATGCTGTCGGCGCTGGTCATTGAAATCGTGCTGACGATGTTCTTCCTGATCGTCATCCTGGGCGCCACCGACAAGCGCGCGCCAGCCGGCTTCGCCCCGCTGCCGATCGGCCTGGCGCTGACCCTGATCCACCTGATCAGCATCCCCGTCACCAATACCTCCGTCAACCCGGCCCGCAGCACGGGCGTGGCCCTGTACGTGGGCGATTGGGCGACAAGCCAGCTGTGGCTGTTCTGGCTGGCACCGATCATCGGCGCCTTGCTGGGTGCGCTGGCCTACCGCCTGATCGCCGGCGAGAAGGAATAAGCGTAAGCCGACAATGCCGGCAACGCAGCTTGTCGGCTTACGCGCGCCGTTGCCACGCTAAGCCGACCTACGTGGCGCCCGTCATTGGCGCCTTGCCCGGTGTGTCGACAATGCCGGCAAACGCCTTGACGAAAGCAGCCCACGGGCTGCTTTTTTCGTTTACTCGGCGGCGCGCCACTCGCTCAGGTAGTGCTGCGGCGTGCGGCCCAGGATGCGGCGGAACATGGCGCTGAAGGCGCTGGGGCTGGCGTAGCCCAGCGCATAAGCGATGGCCGCCACGCCTTCGCCCCGGTCCAGGCGGCAGAAGGCCTCGGCCAGGTGGACTTGCTGCAGCCATTGACGGTAGTGCAGACCCGTTTCCTTGGGAAATAAGCGGATCAGGGTGCGCGCGCTGGCGCCCGCGTCCTGCGCCCAGTCCTCGATACTGCGCCGGCTGCCGGGCGCGTCCATGATGGCCGAGCAGACTGCCACCAGGCGCCGGTCGCGGGGCCAGGGGATGGCGAGGGGGACGGTATCGGCCGCCGCCAGTTCCGACAGGATCAGGTGCGCCAGCCAGTCGCCGCGCCCCTCTAGCGCATATTCGACCGGTTCGGCCAGCAAGGCCAGGATCAGCTCGCGCAGCAGCCGGCTCACTTCCAGCACCTTGCAATCGTCGCCATATCGGGCCGCCACCTGCGCATCGATGTACACGGTACGCATGCTCAGTTCGCTCAAGATGTGGACTTCGTGCACGACGCCCACGGGAATCAGCAGGGCGCGCCGCGGCGGCAATATCCACACGCCATGCTCGGTGGACACGCGCATCACGCCTTCCGTCGCATACAGCAGTTGCGCCCGCACGTGGCTGTGCGGCGCCGTATAGTCGCCCGCCGCATATTGCCTGGACATGGCCGTCACGGGGCGCGGCACGTGCTGGTAATCGTGCGAGCTGGTGCTGCGGCTGAACGGCACCCCATCAGGGTGAGTCTGGATCAGTGGTTGGGTGTACATGCTGGTCGTTGGATTGTCACTTGGTTGTCACTTGGGCGACGATTATTGGAAGTTATCAGTTCAGTGACCATACTATACTGGCTTCTTTGCCGGGCCGCCCGCCGAGCCCGATTATTGCGGATGACACATGCACACAACCACAACTGCTCCAGCATTGGCCAAGTCCGTGCCGGCGGCTCCTTCGCTTCATAGTTCCCAACAACAATCCGGTCTGGCCATGCACATCCTGGGCGCCGTCGCCTTCGTGCATTTGCTCAATGACTTGATCCAGGCATTATTGCCGTCGATTTATCCGATGCTGAAAGCCGAGTTTTCACTCAGTTTTACCCAGGTCGGCCTCATAACCCTGACGTTCCAGTGCACGGCCTCGTTGCTGCAGCCATGGATCGGCTTGTACACGGACCGCCGTCCGCTGCCATTTCTGCTGCCCGTCGGCATGTGCTTTACCCTGGCTGGCGTGCTGATGCTATCCGTCGTGTCGACCTTCCCGACCCTGCTGATCGCCTCGGGCCTGATCGGCGTCGGCTCCTCGACCTTCCACCCCGAAGCGTCGCGCGTGGCGCGCATGGCCTCGGGCGGACGCTACGGCTTCGCCCAGTCGCTGTTCCAGGTGGGCGGCAATGTCGGATCCGCGCTGGGTCCGCTGCTGGCGGCCGCCGTCATCGTCAACCGTGGCCACGGCAATATCGCCTGGTTCGGCCTGCTGGCCGTGCTGGCCATCGGCGTGCTGTACAAGGTCAGCCACTGGTACAGCGGCCACCTGGCCAGCTTCAAGCCGAAGGCGGGCGGCCACGGCCCTAATTTGTCGCGCAACAAGGTGATGGGCGCGCTGGGCGTGCTGGCCCTGCTGGTATTTTCCAAGTACATCTACATGGCCAGCCTGTCGAGCTACTACACGTTTTACCTGATCGACAAATTCCACCTGTCGCTCGGCGATGCCCAGCTGTATTTGTTCCTCTTCCTCGCCGCCGTGGCAGCAGGCACCTTCATGGGCGGCCCCATCGGCGACCGCATCGGCCGCAAGCGCGTGATCTGGATTTCCATCCTGGGCGCCGCGCCATTTACCCTGCTGCTGCCCTACGTCGACCTGTTCTGGACGGCCGTGCTGACGGTGATTATCGGCTTCGTGATTTCATCCGCGTTTTCCGCCATCGTCGTCTTCGCGCAGGAACTGGTGCCGGGCAAGGTGGGCATGATCGCGGGGATTTTCTTTGGCCTGATGTTCGGCGTGTCCGGCATCGCCGCCGCCGCGATGGGTCACCTGGCCGACGTGGCGGGCATCGCCTATGTGTACAAAATATGCTCCTACCTGCCGCTGCTGGGCATCCTGACGGTGCTGCTGCCGCATATCGAGCAGGCGAAAAAGTAAGCCAGCGCCGCGGGAGGGCTTGACGGCCCGCCCGCGCGCATGCGATATTGTCTCCATGATCTCTTCCATCCTCCCTCCAGTCCTTGCATACCGCGCCGCCGCTGCGCTGTGTCCGTGTACCTGGCTTCGCGAGGATGCGGCCCGGCGCCGTTAAACTTTTTATTCCTCATTCCGATGGCCACAGCGTTGAAAAACCTGTGGCCATTTTCTTTTTCCGCAACGCGCATGAAAGTCCCGCATGACACTTCATTTGTACGACACGTATAGCCGCAGCTTGCGGCCCTTCGAGACCATCGCCCCGGGCCAGGCGGGCCTGTACGCCTGCGGGCCCACCGTCTACGACTACGCGCATATCGGCAACCTGCGCACCTATCTGTTCGTCGACGGCTTGCGCCGCGCGCTCGAATTCAACGGCTTGCAGGTGCGCCACGTGATGAACATCACGGACGTCGGCCATCTGACGTCGGACGCGGACAGCGGCGACGACAAGATCGAGGCGCGCAGCGCCCGCAGCGGCAAGTCGGCCTGGGACATCGCCGCTGAATTTACCCGCGCGTTCGAGGGCGATCTGCGCCAACTCAATATCCTGCCGCCCACCGTCTGGTGCCGCGCCACCGACCACATCGCCGAGCAGATCGCCTTCATTCTCGACCTGGAAGCGAAGGGCTATACCTACCGCACGGACGACGGCATTTATTTCGACACGACGCGCCAGGACAGCTATGGCAAACTGGCGCGCCTGAACCGCGACGGCCTGCAGGCGGGGAAAAGGGTGGACCTGGGCGAGAAGCGCGACATCTGCGACTTCGCGCTGTGGAAGTTCAGCGGCGTGCCTGGCCAGCGGCAAATGGAATGGGACAGTCCGTGGGGCCTGGGTTTCCCCGGCTGGCATATCGAATGCTCGGCCATGGCGGAAAAGCACCTGGGGACATATTTCGACATCCATTGCGGCGGCGAGGATCACGTGGCCGTCCACCACAGCAACGAGATCGCACAAACGGAAGCGCGCCACGGCACGCGCCTGGCCAACTTCTGGCTGCATGGCGCCTTCCTGAAAACACAGGATGCGAAGATGTCGAAATCGTCGGGCGAATTTTTACGCCTGCAAAGCCTGGTGGAGCAGGGCATCGATCCGCTGGCCTACCGCTACCTGTGCCTGGGCGCCCACTACCGCAGCAGCCTCAATTTCACGGACGAAGCGTTGCGCGCCGCCAGCAGCGGCCTGGCGCGCCTGCGCGTCAGCGTGCATGGCCTTTGCGAAGCACAGGGGGAGGCTGATCCCGCGTGGCTGGCGCGCTTTGCGGCGCAGGTCAACGATGACCTGAACTTTCCGCGCGCGCTGGCCGTGGCCTGGGAGCTGCTGAAAAGCAGCCTGCCGGACGCCGTGAAAAAGGCCACCATGGCCCGTTTCGATGTGGCCCTGGGACTCGATCTGCTGGCCTGGCAGCCGGCGCAGGTGGCCGTGCCGCAGCCGGTGCAGGCGTGGATGGCGGAACGGGCCATCGCCCGCGCGCAGCGCCAGTGGGCCGAGGCGGACCGCTTGCGCGCACTGGCGCGCGCGGCCGGCTATGACATCGACGATACGCCGCAGGGGCAACAGGCACGGCCTTTGTGACGATGTCCGGCATAATGGCCGCCTGATGAAACTGGAGATGCCGTGAAGCGCCGTTTGCTGATACTGAGTTGTTGCCTTGTCTTTTCTGCCGCCCGGGCGGCCAGTGAGTGTCCGGGCTTTCCCGCGCTTGCCACCTCCGGCGAGGCGCTGCTGGCGCAAGTGCGCGCGCTGCCGCCCGTCGGCATCGACCGCGAACGGCAGGCGTGCGCGCCGGCGACCGTGATCGATTTCGCCTACAGCGGCGGGGTGCTGTGCAGTTTTGGCAGTGAAGTGGATGCGGCGACATCCGCCGTCACGCGCCTGGCCGATGGCGGTGAACTGGTCGAATACCTGTATCTGTTCCCGTATGCGCCGGCCACGCACGCGCGCTTGCTGGCGCTGCTGGCCGCGCGTTTCACGCCAGTGGGCAAGGCAGCCTGGCCCGCCTTCCTGCAAGCCGCCAGGCCGGGCAAGGAAACCACGGCCCTGTTCACGCATGGCGGCTTTTATATTTCGCTGGGCAAGCCCACCGAAGGCGATCCTGCCGAATGGTATTCGAATGTGATCTTTGAAAAGATGGACAAGCCCGCGCTGGGCGTGCGCAAGGTGTGCAAGGAAGCTCGCGATGGCTGAAGCGGATGCCTTTCCGGCCGCGTTGGCCGGCACTGTGGCGCAGCTGCTGCCCGTGCTTTCATCAGGCCAGCTACATGCACCGTCGGCACCGTTTGACGTGCATCAGGATGGCAGGCTGCTGCGCATCCCCGTGCGCACGTATTACGACGGCAAGCAATTGTTGGCCTGTACGCAGCTGCCCGGCGACGCGGGCGTGATTGCCCTGTGCCTCGGCACGCGCCACCATGACGGCCATGTGCGCGAAGCGTGTGCAAGGCAGCTGCTGCTGCAGGAGCGGGCGTGGACGGTGCCTTTCGTCGTGCACCTGTGCGGCGAATACGTGCTGGAGATTATCGAGGCAATTGGCGCGGCGCTGCCGGCCTGGAATGCCGATGCGCTGGCGGGCTACCTGCGGGAGAACCCCGCGTATGTGGACACGCTGGAGCGGCGCAGCATCAGTTACTGGAGCTGCTACTACCGCCGGCGCCATCCCGCGTGGGATAGCTACCCGGGACGCAGGACCATGGCGGCCCTGCGTGCATTGCAGCAGCTTACGCCTCGATAAAGCGCATCTTGAAGCTGCGGCCCTTGATGTTGCCGAAGTCGCGGCCCAGGGTATTGCCCGCGTTCAGGCGCTTGAACGCGGCTTCGGCCACCTTGCGGTCCAGCGCCACGTAGGTCATGAACTCGAACACGTTGATCTTGCCCACTTGCTCCTTGGTGAGGCCAGCGTCTCCCGTCAGCGCGCCCAGCAAGTCGCCCGGGCGCAGCTTGTCCTTCTTGCCGCCCATGATGCACAGGGTGACCATCGGTGCCGGCAGCACCTCCATGCCGTCATCTTCCGCCAGCTCCTTCAGGTCGTGCCATTCGGCCGCGCTGTTCTGGTATTGCTCGATCAGCTTGACCCATTTTTTCTCGTTCGGCGCGCACAGCGACAGGGCCAGGCCCTTCTTGCTGCCGCGGCCCGTGCGGCCGATGCGGTGGATGTGCACTTCCGTGTCCTTCGACACGTCGACGTTGATCACGGCACCCAGGTCGGAAATATCGAGGCCGCGCGCGGCCACGTCGGTGGCCACCAACACGGAGCAGCTGCGGTTGGCGAACAGCACGAGGATTTCATCGCGCTCGCGCTGTTCCAGCTCGCCGTACAGGGCCAGCGCGGAAAAGCCTTGCTGGCGCAGTTCGTCGGCCAGCTCGCGGCAATGCACCTTGGTGTTGCAGAAGGCCAGCGTGGATTCCGGCTTGAAGTGTTTCAACAGCTTGCCGACGGCGCTATTGCGCTCATCGAAGCCGATTTCATAGAAGCGCTGCTCGATCTTGTCGTTGTCGTGCTGCGCCTCGACCGTCACTTCCAGCGGATTGACGAGGAACGACGCCGTGGCGCGGCGGATATCTTCCGGGTACGTGGCCGAGAACAGCAGGGTCTGGCGACGCGCCGGGCAGGCGCTGACGATGCCGGCGATTTCCTCGTAAAAGCCCATGTCCGTCATGCGGTCCGCTTCATCGAGCACCAGGGTTTGTACGTGGTTCAGGTTGATGGTGCCGCGCCCCAGGTGGTCGCGCAAACGGCCCGGCGTGCCCACGACGATGTGCGCGCCGTGTTCCAGCGAGGCGATTTGCGGGCGCATCGGCGCGCCGCCCGTCAGGGTCAGGATCTTGATGTTGCCGGCCGCGCGGGCCAGGCGGCGCAGCTCATTGGCCACCTGGTCGGCCAGTTCGCGCGTGGGGCACAGCACCAGGCCCTGCACGGCAAACCAGGCGGGATTGAGCTTGTGCAGGATGCCGATGCCGAAGGCAGCCGTCTTGCCGCTGCCCGTTTTCGCCTGGGCGATCAGGTCGCGGCCATCGAGTACCGCCGGCAGGCTTTGCGCCTGGATGGTGGTCATCTCGTGGTAGCCGAGCGAATCCAGGTTGGCCAAAAAGGCGGGCGTCAGCGGCAGGCTGGAAAAAGAAGTGGTGGCGGATGTGGTGTTCATAAGGGCGGAGCCGGTAAAAAGCGGGTGGATGGGCACAGTCTACAGGCGTTATACGCCCTTGTGCGGATGGTTGTGGAAGCTGGCGGCAAACGGCCGCCGGCGTTGGGATACTAGTTGTCGGGCGCCCAGATGGGCAAGCCGGTCAGATCGAGGCCAGCGTCGCGCGTCCATACGGGCAAGCCCGTGGCGTCGGTCGGCTCCAGCAATTCAAGCTGCACCTGCTTCAGCGCCACCTTGCGCGCGCGCGTGCGGCGTTGCGGTTCCGGCGCCGGCTCTGGCGCCTCGTGCGCTGGCGGCGGGCCGAAACCGGGCAAGTCGATGGTGGCGTTGTCTTTTTTATCTCTCATTTCTGAACCTCTGGTCCCCGGCCGCGAAAACATGGCGCCGGGGAGCGGGCAAAAAGCTGTCCGCGGTGTGAATACTCTGTACGCTTCGTCCACAAAACAAAAGCCCGGCTACTGGAGTCGGGCTCATTGTTGGAACAACCGTCAGGAATACCTGTCCTGCGGATTTAAGTGCGGCACGCAGTGTATCACAGGCGTGCCGCATTGTGGGTGGCTTAGCGGAAGCTCAGAGCGCCCGTCAGGTCGCCCGGCGGCAGCGCACCGCGCGACGCAAACGCGTCGTTGCGCACCTTCAGGCCCTCGAGCAGCGGCAGGTCGTGCAGGCGCGTGATCAGGCGCAGGATCGACGTCGTGTCATAAAAACTGTGATCGACGGCGCCTTTCTTCGCGTACGGCGAGACGACGATGGCGGGAATGCGCGTGCCCGGGCCCCAGCGGTCGCCTTTCGGCGGCGCCACGTGGTCCCACCAGCCGCCGTTTTCATCGAAGGTGATCACGACGATCATGTCCTTCCACTGCGGCGATTCCTTCAAATGCTGGATGACGTTGGCCACGTGCTGGTCGCCCGATTCGATATCGGAATAGCCGGCGTGCAGGTTCAGATTGCCCTGCGGCTTGTAGAAGGTCACGGCCGGCAGCTTGCCCGCCACGGCGGCGGCGAGGAATTTGTTCGAGATCGGGCTGTCGCCTGTGCCACCGTCGCGCAGGTGCTCGGCGCGCGCAGCCGTGCCGGGCGCGAACTGCTTGAAGTAGTTCAGTGGCTGGTGGTGGAACTGGAAGTTCGGCTTGCTGCCGCCGCCTTTTTGGTCGAGCGCCGCTTGCCAGCCGCCGCCATACCACGCCCAGCTGACGCCCTTGCGCGACAGCAGGTCGCCGATGGTGTCATAGGTTTGCGGCGGCAGGGTGTTCGCGTCGGCCGGGTCGGCATGCAGCGGGTCGCCGTCGAAGGCGGGGCGGATGTAGCTCGGTTGATATGGCGGGGCCATGGTGTTGACGGCATAGCCGTCCGGCGTGATGGCGCCGTCGTTCACATATTTCGGCTTGCCGTCCAGCGCGGAGGCGGGGCAGTCGGGCGAGATCGCCAGGCGCACGCCTTGCGGGCCGTCGGACAGCACGGCGATCTTTTTCTTCGCCGCCGTTTCGGATGCATTGAAATATTCGTTGGCGCGGCCCGTGACGAGGAACTGGTGGTTCATATAGGAGCCGCCGAAGGCCGCCATGAAGAAGTTGTCGCACAGCGTGTATTGCTCGGCGATCTGCCACAGGTTCAGGTTTTTCGACGTTTCGCCGTAATGGCCCATCACCAGGCCGCCGCTGTCGGCCCACGCGGCAAAGCCGTCGTTCTTGCCGCCGTTGATCTGCATCTGGTTGTTATAGAAGCGGTGCACGAGGTCGCGCGTGATGATGCTCTCGGGCAGGGGCTTGCCGGCCGCGTCGCTCAATTTGTAGGGCGCGTTGGGCAGGCCGGAAATCTGGTCTTCCTTGATCAGGTAATCGGTGCCGCCGATATTTTGCTGGTTCGGCACGAGGCCGCCCCAGATCTTCGGCAGCGTGGCCAGCGGCTTGCCGTCGCGGTCCAGCTGCTGCGCCTGTTCGGCCGTGACGGCGGACAGGGGCGCGCTGGTGCCGGGGAAGTTGGCGAACAGGTTGTTGAAGCTGCGGTTTTCCAGGTAGATCACGACCACGTTCTTGACGTGCGCCTTGAGTTTCGCGTCGAGCGAACCCTTGGCGATGGTCTTTTTGGCGGGCGCGGCGTCGGCCAGCGCCGGCAGGCTGGCGGCCAGGCCGACTGCGGAAGCAGCCTGGAAAATGCGCCGGCGCGAGGGATTGGCGGGTTGGTCGGCCGGATCGGCTGGCAGGGCGGGGGCGAGGTCCTTCACACATTCTCCTTGGGTGTCTCTATGGGCACGGGCGTTGGCGGCAATGGCCGGCAACGCCCGTGAAGCGGGAAAATTGTATCACCGGCCCTGCGCCGGTGTGAAATGCTAGAACTGGTAACGCACGCTCAACGCCACCTTGCGCGCCGGACCATACATGCCCGAGTACCACCAGTCCGACACGGACGCCGTGTATTTTTTGTCGAACAGGTTGGCCACGTTGACGGTGGCAGACAGCTTCTCGTTGACGTCGTAGCGCGCCATCAGGCTGGCCACCGAGTACGCCTTCTGTTCCCAGTGCATGGTGCTGTTGATCTGCCACGCGTCGATGTCCGAATACACGCGGCTTTGCCAGTTCACGCCGCCGCCGATGGTCAGGCGATTGAGGTCGCCGGGCAGGCGGTAAGTCGTCCACAATTTCACCAGGTGGCGCGGGAAGGTGGTCAGGATGGCCTTGCCGGCATTGTTTTCCGTCTGGCTGTACGACCACGAGGCAGACACGTTCCAGTCCGGCGTGATGGCGCCCGTCGCTTCCACGTCCACGCCCTGGGTCTTGGCGCCCTTGATGGTGCGGTTGGCAGGATTGTTCGTGCCAGGCACGGTGTAGCCGGGGTCCGATTCGGACAGATTGCTCTGGCGGATCTGGTACAGCGCGGTAGAGGTGTTCAGGCGGCCATCGAGCCAGCCGCTCTTGATGCCCGCTTCAAAGGTCTTGCCTTCGCGCGGCGCCAGCAGCTTGCCGTAGCGGTCTTGCGATGCTTGCGGCTGGTAGATGGTGGAGTAGCTGGCGTAGGCGCTGTGCGTGCCGTCGATATCGAATACGAGGCCGCCATACGGCGTGAAGACACGGCTCTCCGAGGCGGGGGACGCGCTGTAAAAATTCACGGAAGGCGCGTCCGAGATGTAGTTCTCGCTGTAGCGCAGCACCTTGGCGCCGGCGATCAGTTTCAGGCGTTCGGAGAGGTTGAAGCGGCTGGCCGCGTAGGCGCTGGCCTGGCGGCGCGTGCTGTCGTAGATGACGGTGGTACCGCCAAACACGGGTGTTGCCGTGCGATTCCAGCTGTACAGGTTGACGGGCGTGTTTTCGACGCCCCTGTCGAAACGGCCATCGGTCGTGCTTTGAAATTCGCTGTAGTCCATGCCCAGCACCAGCTCGTGCTGGCGGCCGAATGCGCTGAACGGCCCGCGCACATTGACGTCCACGCTGTTGACCTGAAGCTGGTAGTCGCGGTAGTCGGCGTTCAAGCTCAGGCCATCGCCCGTGGCCTGGTCGGGAAAGCCGCCACTCACGCTCAGGTAGACGGCGCGTTCTTCCTGCGACGATTGCACGCGGTTGGCCGAGATTTTCAGTTTCCAGTCGTTGGCCAGCGCGTGCTCCACGGTGGCGAAGAGGTCGGTCGAATTGGTGTCGAAGCGGTTCGACTTGGCGGCCGGGCTGAAAGAGCGCGGCAGGTCCGTCATGACGCCATTGCTGTAGAAGAGGGGGAAGCCCAGGTAGGACAAGGATCCGTTCGAGCGCTTGCGCTGGTGCGTGACGCCGGCCGTCAGCTTCGTGTCGCGTGACAGATCCGCTTCGACCACGCCGTAGACCACTTTCTTGTTGCGGCTGTAGCCGTCGATGATGCTGTCGCCTTCTTCGTACACCGTCACCAGGCGGCCGCGCACGCTGCCAGTCTCGTTCAGCGGACCCGAGACGTCGGCCATGGCGCGCCGCTCATCGTAGGAAGCCAGCTCGCCCTCGACGGAGGCCTGGAACTGCGCCGTCGGCTTCTTGCGCACCATGTTGATGGCGCCCGAGGCGTCGCCCGCGCCCGTCATCAGGCCCGAGGCGCCGCGCAGCACTTCGATGCGGTCGTACAGCGCCATGTCGGCCAGGCTTTGCGACGGTATCGCATTGAGGCCCAGGTTTTCCGAATGCGTGCTGACGCCATCGAGCTGGTAATTGGTGATCGAATAGCCGCGTGAAGTAAAGCCCGTGCGTTCGCTGCCCAGCGAGAACAGCGTGATGCCCGGCGTCTGTGCCATCACTTGCGCGATCGTGTTCAAACCCTGGTCCTGCATGCGCTGCTGCGTGATGACGCTGACCGACTGCGGCGTTTCCCTGATCGACAGGCCCAGCGGCGTGGCCGTGGCGATCGGCAGGGGGGAGACATACGCGCCCGAGCCTTCCGTCGCATCCTGCTGCGCCTTGACCGACACTTCCGGCATCATCGCCATCGCTTCGCCACTCGCCGCCGGGTCGGCCGGGCGCAGCACATAGCTGCCGTTGGCACTGCGCTCGGCCTTCAGGCCCGTGCCGCGCAGCACGCCGTTCAGGGCGGCCAGCACGTCGTGGCGGCCGCTCAAGCCGGCCGAGGTCTTGCCGCGCGTCTGCTCCGGCGTGAAGCTGAGGATGACACGCGACTGGCTGGCGACCTGGCGCAGCGCGGTGGCCAGGTCGCCGGCGGGCACCTGAAAGTCGAGGCTGGCCGCAGTGGCGGCCGCGCTTTCCTGCGCCAGGGCTGGCGCCTGGACGTTCAGCAGCAGGGCCGAACCGATGAAGACGAGCTCGATGGCATACGCCATGGGTTTGATACGCGGCTTGGAATGAATGGCAGGAGACATGGTTACCTTGTGTTGTAGTCGTCAAAAAGAACGTTGCCTACACAGGTCACGCGAGAATCGAAAGCGGGTACTTTTTTTTGCGCCGGCGTCAAAATATATTTTCAGCGCGGCTGGCGCGCCTCGACCTGCACCCAGTAGCGAGTGCGCAGGCGCACGTCCACGGGCAGGGAATCGGGCAGCGACAGCAGCACGGCATCCAGGTCTGCCAGCGGGAAGACGCCGGAGATGCGCAGGCCGGCGACGGCGTCGTCGCAGCCCAGCAAGCCGTGGCGGTAGCGGCTCAGTTCATGCAGGAAGTCGCGCAGCGGCATGGCGTCGGCCAGCAGCAAGCCCTGGCGCCAGGCCCAGACATCGGGCGAGACGGCGTGCGCGGGCAAGGTATTCTGCGCCGTCATGCCGCCGCCCTGGCCCGCGCGGAGCACCGGGCTGGCGTTGCCATGGCGCGGCATCAGCCGCACGGCGCCTTCCTCGACGGCGACCAGGGTGCTGCCGTCCGCCTGGCGTACCGAGTAGCGCGTGCCCAGCGCCTGTGCGTGGCCTTGCGCCGTTTCGACGAGGAAGGGGCGGTAGGGCATGCCCGTTTCGCGGGCCGTGGCGATGAACACTTCGCCCTGCACCAGTTGCAGCAGGCGTTGCGTGCCCGTGTAGCGGATGTTGACGGCGCTGCCGCTGTTCAGGTGCAGGCGGCTGCCGTCGGGCAGGGTCAGCTCGCGGCGTTCGCCCACGCCGGTGGACAGGTCGGCCAGCGCGGCGCGGGCCATGTCGGGCGCGTATTCCGAGCGCGCGCCGAACCAGCCCGTGAGGCCGATGGCCGATACCCACGCCAGCAACTGCAGGCTGCGGCGGCGCGAGATGGTCGAGGCAGGGCGGGAGCGCTGTGTCAACGCCGTGCGGCTGGCCTGCGCATCGAGTTCGCGCAAGCCGCCGCTGACGCTTTCGATGTGTTTCCACGCCCGTTCATGGTCGGGGTGCGCCTGGCGCCACTGCTGCCAGGCCGTTTTTTCCGCCGGCGTCGTTTCGCCGCTCATCAGGGTGGCCAGCCATTCTGCTGCCTGCATGGCGATGACCAGATCGATGGGCTGGCCCTGTGCGTAGACGGTGGCGCCGCGCATGTCAGGAGGCGGCAAAATCGGGCACGGCAAAAAAGCACAGCAGGTTGGCCTTGCTCAGGTATTTTTTGACGGAATGCGTGGTGGTGCCCAGCTCGGCGGCGATCTCGGCGTAGGTCATGCCGTCCAGGTGGGCCAGCAGGAAGGCGGCCCTGGCCTTGGCGGACAGCTGGTCCAGCGCGCGGTCGACCAGTTGCAGCGATTCGAGCAGGATGGACATCGCTTCCGGCGACGGCGTGCACGCTTGCGGCTGGTGCAGCAGGGCGTCGAGATAGGCCCGTTCCAGCTCTTCGCGCCGGCAGTGATTGGCCAGCAGGCGCTTGGCGATGGTGGCCAGGAAGGGGCGCGGCTGCGCGATCCCCGCACTGCTGCGCGCAACGAAAATCTTGATGAAGGTATCCTGCGCCAGGTCGCCGGCCAGCCCCGCATCGTGCAGGCGGCGCTTCAGCCAGTGCAGCAGCCAGGAATGGTGCTCGGCATACAGGGCCTGGAAGTCGGATGGCGGGGAAGGGGCGGACAGCATGCGAAGAGGGTGGGATAGCTTAATCTAAATGAGAATTGTTCTCATAATAACGCAGCGGCGTGCGCCAGGCAATCAGGAAAACGCGGCGTTGCTGAAATGCGACTGCGCGCCCGGGCCACGCGCGGTGCCGGATTTGCGCCTGCGCACGGCAGATGTAAAAGTTTCCTTTACGCAAGCTTTCATGTGAGAAAATGCGGCTTGTCGATGTGGTGCGGAGCGGAGCGAAAAATGATGTGGATGGTTGGCGGTGCCCTGGTTCTATTGGTCGCCAGATTTTTATGGCTGGCCTATTTTCATCGGGTCAACGCGATGTCGCGCCAGGCGGAATTGATGAACTGGCTCGATATCGGCCGGGTGTCGAACCCCGATGGCGGCAAGGATATTCTGTTGGCGAGAAACGAACGCGGCGCGCGGATAGACTGGCGCACGGGCGAAGTCTGGCTGATGAATCCCAAGGTGGCCGAGCCGTTTGCCGATTTCCTCGCCGTCGAGCGCTGGCTGACGATGCGCGACATGCCTGCGGCGGGCAAGCCGGCCGCAGCCACGCCTGCGCCAGTGGAGCCGGAACCGGAAGCGGCGCCGGACGCCGGACCCGTGCGCGATACCTTGCCGGCCTTCCAGCAAAAAGTCGATGCCTGCCTGGCCAAGGCCGAAGGCGGCCAGGAATTGCTGGAAACCAAGCAGGCGTTCGAGGCGGGCAGCGAGCCCTATCTCGAGGCGTCGACGGAACTGAGCAAGACGGCGCTCGAGCTCGAAGTGTCGCCAGCCATGGTGGCGACGTTTCATATCAGCGCCTTTGCCGCCCTGTCCGAAACGGCGGGCGCCGACAAGCTGGAACGGGTAGCGGCCAGCCTGCACGCGGCGGCCAGGCAGATCAGGGCCAGCGTCGCCGTGTAAAAAGCGGGCCTGACCCGGAATGAAAAAAACCGCTGACTCCCTTGCAGGAATCAGCGGTTTTTATGTATTGGTTGCGGGGACAGGATTTGAACCTGTGACCTTCGGGTTATGAGCCCGACGAGCTGCCAGACTGCTCCACCCCGCAGGCGAATTATATACCAGTTTGCTGCGCTGCGGGAATGATCTTCGGCATGCCTGCCGCACCGCTTACTTTTGCTTGAAAACCGTGGCCGTTCCCTGGCGTGCAAACGGCGTGCCCATATGGACTTTCTTGCCGCGCACTTCGTATGGCAGGAAGGTGATGATCGAATAGCCATCGCGGTGGTCGAGCGCCACGGCTATCGCATCCGATTGTTTGCCGGACGAGGGCAGGGGGACGGTAGCGTCATATGCGAGGGCGGTTGTCTTGTATTCGCCATCGGCGGCGCCTTGCACAAGGGCTTCCTGTATCAGCTTGATCATGTCGGCCGGCAGTAGCGACATCGCAGCTGTGCTTGCGGGCATGAGGACGAATTTGTCGGTCTGCTTCAGGGCCGCGCCCAGCGGGAGGAAATGGCCTTGCCTCTCAAGTTGCAGCTTGGCCAAAGGAACGATGAACTCTTGCAGATATTCGACATCTCGCTGCGCCTGGGACTGGGCTTGTGCCGTGGCGGAAAAGCACAGGACGGCAAGCAGGGTAACAGTGTGGCATGATTTCAAGGTGTGGCCCTTGTACATTTAAAGTATGAATTTAACATGGCTGTACAGAATGGACCAGAATGAAAAAGCCGCTGATCCCTTTGCAGAAATCAGCGGCTTTCAGATATTGGTTGCGGGGACAGGATTTGAACCTGTGACCTTCGGGTTATGAGCCCGACGAGCTGCCAGACTGCTCCACCCCGCAGGCGAATTATAGCGGGGTTTGCTGCAATGCGCAATGGCGGGGTTTCAGACCCTCGATTACGCCGCCGCCAGGCGCCACAGCGAGGTGACTTCCTTCGAACGGGCCGCATGCAGGCTGTCGGTGGCGTCCTGTGCGCGCGGGTGCGTGGGTTTCACATCCAGGCGGTCGATGACTTTCAGGCCCGCCTGTTGTATCCATTCCAGCAATTGCGCGCGAGGGCGCAAGCCCAGGTGCTCGGCCAGGTCTGACAAGATCAGCCAGCCTTCGCCGCCTGGTTCCAGGTGGTCGGCCAGGCCGGTGAGGAAACCGCGCAGCATGCGGCTGTCCGGATCGTAGACGGCGTATTCGATCGGCGAGCTTGGACGGGCTGGCAGCCATGGCGGATTACACACGACGAGCGGCGCGCGGCCCGCAGGGAACAGGTCGGCCTGCACCACGTCGACCTTGTCGATCACATCGAGGCGCGCCAGGTTTTCGCGCGCGCAGGACAGGGCGCGCGGGTCCTGGTCGGTGGCGACGATGCGGGCGACGCCGCGCTGCGCCAGCACGGCGGCCAGCACGCCCGTGCCGGTGCCGATATCGAAGGCCAGGCTGGCGCGCGCGGGCAGCGGCGCTTCCGCCACCAGGCCCACGTATTCGCCGCGGATCGGCGCGAACACGCCGTAGTGCGGATGGATGCGCTGGCCCAGGGCCGGCAGTTCCACGCCCGTGCGGCGCCATTCGTGCGCGCCGATCAGGCCCAGCAGTTCGCGCAAGGAGGCGATAAACGGCTCTTCGCCGCGGCCATACGCTTCATTGCACGCCAGTTTCACGTCCGGCGCGCGGCGCAGCGGGATCGTGTAGTCGGCGTCGAACGGCAACAGAAGCATGGCCAGGGTGCGGGCGCGTTGCGACTGGGCCTGGCGGTGCAGATGGAACGCTTCTGTGGCGGTCGGTTCCGGCTTGGCCAGCTTGGCGGCCTTGGCCTTCTTGCTTGGCTTGTCGTTCTTGTGGTCGGCGCGGCGCGCCAGCGCCTGCAGCAGCTGGCGCGCGTTCTGGAAGTCGCCGCGCCACAGCATGGCCGTGCCTTCGCAGGCCAGGCGGTAAGCCTGGTCGGCCGTCGTGCGGTCATCGGCGATGACGACGCGCTTGGGCGGCGGCATGCCGCTTTCCGAGCGCCAGCGGGCCGCGTGTTCGGCGCCGTTTTCGCTCCAGTGGATCTGCGGATGAACGGTAGGTGAAGAAGTGTCGGACATGGGATTCAATCGATAGAAGGGGGCGCGCGGCATGGTCGCCTGCGCAGGCCGTCTTCCATTATACGTTGCTGGCCGTGCCGTCTGTGCTGCCGGCGCTGTCCGTGCCATAGGCGAGTGCCAGCGCGCGGGCGCGCGCCTGGTCTTCCGGCGTGGCTTCCACGGTTTTCTTGCCGGTTTCGACCGCTGCGTCCGGCTGCACCAGCTTGAGCAAGCGCAAGCTCAGGCTGCCCGCCAGGTCGCCATCGTTGCCGCTGGCGCTGGAGCCATCGGACATGTCCTGATAGAGATTGCTTTGCAACTGCTGGCCCAGCAGCTTGAACAGGTCGTGCAGATTGCCGCCGAAATGCGTGTCGGGCAACTGTTTGGCGGGCAGGACGCCGTCATCGGATGCCGGGGCTTCCGGCGTTTCGTTTTGCGTTTGCTCAAGCACGCCCGCGCTGATGTTCGATTGATATTGCACTTCCACTTCGAAGTCGAAGGTCTGGCCGTCGGCCGTCGTGATCTTGCCCTTGCCGATGAAATGCGCGTTTTCATCGAGGCTGAAGGCGGCTGCGCGGCTGCTGCCATTGGGGCCCGAGACGCTGGCGCCGCCGCTGCTGAAACTGGCTCCCGCCTGCAGGTCGACGGAATCGAAGGCAATGGTGGCGCCGTCGCCGAACAGCTGGCGCGTCATGTTGCTCAGAAAATCTTGCGCCACGTCGACGGTGGCGTTGCCCAGCGCATCGGTCCGTTGCGACAGCCCCTTGGCCGACAGGTCCAGGCCATTCTTCGACAGGGCCACGACGTCTTGCGCCGTGCGCTGCATCAGCGGTGAGCCGGCCAGGCCCGTGGCGCCGTTGCCCGTGCGGGACGGCTGCTGGCCAGCCAGCGTATTCGAGGCGGGTTGACGGCTGGCAAGGGCGGGAAGCTGGGACATGGTCGGTTCAAATGGGGAAGATATGCGAATTAACGGCAATATCTTCCCATTCTTTAACCATTAGTGGTGGTGCGACCAGCTACCGTCCGCCGACTCCAGGTAGGACTTGACGGCATCGGCCTGGCCCGTGGCGTGGCGCTTGAGTTCGCCGCATGCGCAAATGCCCTGGTATGGCTGGATATGCGAGCAGGCGGAGACTTTTTGCAGGTAGACCTGCATGGATTTGTGACATTTGACGCACTTGAAGGTGAGGCTGCGGGCGGCTTTCATGGGCTTCCTTGAACTGTTGCGGGGCATACGGGAACATATGCGAAGGGCGGGATTTTACCCCACTCCGCCTGCTGTTACATACTGTTGCAACTGCGCCACGCGGAAGTCAACTGAATCAGGTCTATCACGTTGAGAGAGTACGGAGGCCATCTGGTATCCATTGACGAGGTAGCACCATGGACAAGCATGACAAGGAAAAGCCTGCACAGCCCGCCAAGGAGCTGGTCAGAAAATGGCTGAAAGCGGAGCTGGAACAGCGCCGGCCGCCGCCCGACCCCGAGCAGATCCGCCGCGAGCTGGGCTGGGATATGCTCAGGCTGTGCCGGGAGCCGGCCAGCCGTTAGCGACCTAACGTACCGTCACCACGCTCTTGCCGCCGGATCCCGGCTGCACGAGGATGCGGGTGGCGATGCGCTCCGTCATTTCCTGTACGTGCGAGATGACGCCCACCTTGCGGCCCATCGCTTGCAAGCCGTCGAGCGCATCCATGGCCACGCGCAGGGTTTCCGTGTCCAGGCTGCCGAAGCCCTCGTCGATGAACAGCGATTCCACGCGCACGCGGTTCGATGACAGCGAGGCCAGGCCCAGCGCCAGGGCCAGCGAGACGAGGAACGATTCGCCGCCCGACAGTGAGTGCACGGAGCGCAGCTCGCCGCCCATGTCCTGGTCGCGCACCATCAGGCCCAGCGATGGATTGTTCGGGTTGTCGATGCGTTCCAGCTGGTAGCGGCGCGCCAGGTGGTTCAGGTGCGCGTTGGCATAGCCGAGCAGCACTTCCAGGGTGAATTGCTGCGCGTAGTTGCGGAATTTCTTGCCGTCGGCCGAGCCGATCAACTCATTCAGGCTGGCCCAGCGCCGCTCGATGACGGCTTGCGCCTCGATCTGTGCCAGCATCGCTTGCGCGCTATGGCGCCGGGCGTCGTCCTGCGCGATGGCCAGGCGCAAGCGCGTCGCTTCCTCGTTCGCGGCCTGGCGTTCTTGCAGCAGGGCGTCGAGCGCGGCCTGCAGCGTAGCCACGTCCATTTCCAGCGCTTCGGGCGGCTGCTGCACGTGCGCTGCCAGCTGCTGCCGCCGTTCGGCCAGCACGGAAACGGCCGCCGTGTGGCGGTCGGCGATCATTTGCAGGGCGTCGCGTTCGGCACGCATGGCGTCCGGCGCGATGGCCAGGCGCGCGCGCAAGCCGGCCATGTCGGCGGGCGCTTGGGCCGGATGGGCATCCTGGAACTGGCGCAGCCAGTCGTGCAGGGCGGCGGCGGCGCCGTGTTCCTGTTCGCGCAAGGCGGCCAGGCGCTGCGACAGCTGCGCGCACGCTTCGTCCAGGCGCGTGCGCTGTTGGCTGGCCGATTGCGCTGCCGTTTGCTGCTGCGCCAGCTGTTCTTTGGACTGCGCGATGGCCGCTGCCAGGCTGCGCTCGACCTCGGCCACGCTCTGGCCCTGCCATAGCGCGTTGCGCTGCGCTTGCAGCGCCGTGCGTTGTTTGTCGGCGGCGGCAAAGGCGGCATGGGCTTCCTGCGCCGTGTGCTGCGCCTTGCCGGCGGCCAGCAGCGCCGCTTCCAGTTGCGCGGCCAGGGTCGCCAGCGCGTGGCCGCGCTTGTCCTGGTCCGCCTGCTGCTTCAGCCATTGCCGGCTTTCCGATTCACGCGCGGCGCGGAAGGCGGCCGGGCCAGCGCGCCAGCCCTCTTTCCAGTCCTCGGCGCCGTCGGCGTCGGCAAAGGCGCCATCGAGCTGCGCCAGCAAGGCATCGAGCGCGGCGCGCGCCGTCTCGCCCTTGTCGGCGTTGCCCGCTTGCTGCGCCTGCAGCTGGGCCAGCCGCGCTTGCGCATCGGCGACGGCGCTTGTGCAGCGCGCGTGCTCGCTGGACGCCAGTTCGTGCGCCGCCTGCGTCTGCTCGCGCCGCGCGCCGGCCTGGCGCAGCGCCGTTTCCTGTTGCGCCAGCGCCTGCAAGCCTGCCGCATTGGCCGCCAGCTGCCGCGTGAACCAGTCCGTGCGCTCGTCTTCCTGCGGCAGCTGCAGGGTATCCGCATGCGGTTGCCACTGTGCGTTCAGGCTATCGATGGCGGGCGGCAGGGCAGATAGTTCTTCCGCCGTTTGCGCCTGTTCGCGCATATGGGCTGCCAGTGCCGCCTTGTGCGTGGCCAGTCGTTCCAGATTGCCGCGCACCTGCGTGCGGCAGGCCAGCACGTCATCCTGCAAGCTGGCCAGCATCGCCTGCAAGGCATCGTCGGCGTGGCTGTACGGGTGTTCCAGCGCGCCGCAGACGGGGCAGGGCTGCTCGTCCTGCAAATTGGCGCGCAGCTGCTCGACGCTGGCCGCGCATGCCGCTTCGGCGCCCTTCAACGATTTTTCCGCCTGCGCCAGGCGTGCTTCCAGCAGCGCCGTTTGCGCCGCTTCCGCCGCCAGTGCCGTGCTTTCCGTTTGTGCGGCCTGCGCCAACTGGGCCGCCTTCGCTTGCCAGTGCGCCAGCGCCTGCCGCTGGCGTGCCAGTTCGCTCCAGGTTTTTTCCGCGCTGCTCAAGATGCGCGCGTGCGCCTCCAACTGGCCGCGCTGTTCCTGCAGCCCCTGGCCATCGATGGCTTGCACGGCCGCCAGTGCCTCGCGCCGTTCGGCATCGCGCAGCGCCAGCGCGGCAGCGGCGCTGGCCAGCGCTGCTTGTGCCGCCTGTGTGGTGTCAAGGGCCTGGCGCACCTGCCGCGCCGATGCGGCCATGCTGGCGTCGGCCGCATCGGCTTGCGCGGCCGCTTGCCCGGCCTGGACAAACAATTGATCCCACAACTGCCACGATTGCGCCAGTGCCTGCCACTGCTGATGCGACGCCAGCCACTGGCGACCCGCTTCCTGTTCCCCCTGCGCGGTCTGCTGGCGCTGCTGCAGCGCGTGCAGCGCGGCGCGCGCCGCCTCGTTGGCCTGGTCGGCACCTTGCGCCGCTTGCTTTGCCTGCTCATGCGCGGGCAAGTGTGCCGCAATGCCGGCATCGAGCGCCTTGGTCTGGTCGAGCAGGGGCGCCGCATCGCGCTGCGCCGCTTCCTTCGCCAGCAAGTCCGCTGCGGCCAGCTGCACGGCCTGCGCCAGTTGCGCTTCGCTGGCCACTGCCTGCGCCGCCTGCGCGCGCGACGCTTCCAAGGCCGCGTCCGTGCTGGAGATCTCGCCGGCCAGACGCGCCACGTCGTCGATCAGGGGCCGTGCCGGCTGCAGCAATTCCCACTGCGCCAGCGCCGCACGGCGTTCTTCGGCGGCGGCCCGTTCTGCATCCGCGCTGTCCAGTGCTTGCTGCGCGGACGCCACCTGGGCTTGCAGCTTGTGCGTTTCCTGGTGCCAGCGCTGCTGCAGTTCCAGCACGGCCTTGCGCAAGTCGATGGTGTGCAGGACGGTGTCGGCCGCGCTGCACAGCGCTTCGGTCTCCGCCCGTTCTTCCGGCGACAAGGGCCGCTGGTCGGCCAGTTTTTCACCCAGGCGCTCGAGGACCTGCTTTTCCTTTTTCGCCCGCTCGAAGGCGCGCATGGAGATATCGGTATAGATGCTGCTGCCCGTCAGGGTTTCCAGCAACTCTCCCCGTTCATTGTCTTCCGTCTTGAGGAAGGTGGAAAACTCGTTCTGCGCCAGCAGCACGGCGCGCGTAAACTGGTCGAACGACAGGCCGATGCGCTTTTCGATCTCTTCCTTGACTTCCGTCTTGGTGCCGCCGATGGGCTGCAGCGCGGGCAGCTGGTGCAAGCTCATGGCGGTGGCCTGCAGCGCGCCTTCCGCCTTGGTGCGCGAGCGGCGCACGCTCCAGCGCGCGCGGTAGCTTGCGCCATCGTTGCCGACGAAGTCCACTTGCGCGTAACCGTCAGGCGTGCCGCGGCGCAGCAGGGTGCGCGTATCCTGGGCGTTGACGGTTTCCTTGCCCACGTCGGGCAGGGCGCTGCCCCGTCCCAGCACTTTCAGCAAACGCGGCGTGGCGTCGTACAGGGCCAGGCACAAGGCGTCGAGCAAGGTGCTCTTGCCCGCGCCCGTGGGGCCGCTGATGGCGAACAGGCCGGAAGACGCCAGCGGCTCCTGCTGGAAGTCGACTTCAAATTCGCCGGCCAGCGAGGCCAGGTTCTTGCCGCTGATTTTCAGTATTTTCATGGTTCTTCAGTTGCGCTCACGCGCCGGGCAGCAGCAGTTCGGCCAGGGCCGACAGTTGTTCGGGTGGCGCTTCCTTGCCATATTTTTGCAGGTACAGGCGGCGGAAGATATCGTCGGGCTGTAGCTGGGCCAACTGGTCGAGCGTCAGGTTCTCGGGCGCGCTGCTGCGCGCGGCGCTCGACGTTTCGATTTTCGCCAGGCGCACGGGCTTGCCGTCGAGCGCCGTTTCGATGCGCGTGCGCAAGCCCGGTTCCGGTGCATCGAGACGCACGCGCACTTCCAGGAAGGGCTGCGCTTCCGGTGGCGCGGCGGGCACGTCGAGGGCGGCCAGCTGCGCCAGTACTTCGTTGATGGGCGCCGGCGTGGCGGGCACGCGCAGCAGGGGCACGGCGCGCGGCACTTCGATGGCGCGCACGGATTGCAGCGCTTCGCCGTCGATATCGAGGCACAGCACCTGGTGGCGGTAGTGTACTTCGGCGAACGACAGGGGAATCGGGCTGCCGCAGTAGCGGATGTGCTCCTGGTCACCCACGGCCTGCGCCTTGTGCAAATGGCCCAGCGCCGCATAGGCGATGGCGGTATCGAAAATACCTGAGGGCAGCATTTCCGTGCCGCCGATGACGATGCGCCGTTCGGAGTCGTTCGACATTTCGCCGCCCACCATGTGGCAGTGGCCCATGGCGACGATGGCTTGCCCTGGCTGGCGGCGCGCCAGCGCCAGGTCCGTCAATTGCCGGTACAGCAGGGCGATGCCGCCCAGGTAGGCGTCCTGCGTGTCGCCGGCCGGGAGTTTCGGCACGTCGCCAGGGCGCAAAAAGGGCATGGCCAGACACCATGCCTGCACTTGGCCATCGCTGCCGGCGAGCGGCAGCAGCAAGCGCTCCAGGTCGATATTGCCCGCCTCGTCGCGCAGCAAATGGCCGATCACGTGTGTGCCGTGCGCGGCCAGCAGGGGGCCGGGTGCTTCGAGACGGCCGGCCGAATCGTGGTTGCCGGCGACGACGACGAGCTGCAGCGCGGGCAGGCGCGCGCGCGCCTGCTGCAGGAAGACATATAACTGCTTTTGCGAGGCGGCCGACGGGTTGGCGTTGTCGAATACGTCGCCCGCGACCAGCAGCACGTCGGCCTGTTCTGCCACGAGCGTGTCGAGCAGCCAGTCGAGGAAGCGCTGGTGTTCGTAGCCCCTTTCAAAATTGTGCAGGGTCTGGCCCAGATGCCAGTCGGAAGTGTGCAGCAGGCGCATGGTGTGGCAACGGTAGGGAGGACAGGCGCCAATATAGCAGGAATGATAGGGGTCAGACCCGTTGGGTCTGACCCCAGCCTTCAGTTGGGCTTGCTCTCAGCCATCAAGCCGTCAATGCGCCAGCTCTGTATGTATTGCGCCCATCCTGCTTGGCCTTGTACAGCAGCACGTCGGCGCGCTGCAGCAGCACGGCGGGGGAAATGTCTTCGTCGCGGTAGAAGGCCAGGCCGATGCTGGCCGAAATGCGCACGGTGATGCCATCGAGTTCGAACGGCTGCTGCATGGCGGCGACGATTTTTTCCGCCAGCACGGCCGCGTCGTCGGGGCGGGTGATCTGTTCCATGATGATGGTGAATTCGTCGCCGCCCAGGCGGGCGATGATGTCGGTGGCGCGCATGGTGTGCGTCAGGCGCTGGGCGAACGCGCGCAGCAGGGCGTCGCCGGTGCCGTGGCCGTGCGTGTCGTTGACGGGCTTGAAGCGGTCGATATCCATGTACATGACGGCCATCAGGTGCTGCTGCTGGCGGCTCGCGTGCATGGCGTCGCTGAGTTTTTGCTGGAAACCGGCGCGGTTCGACAATCCCGTCAGCGCATCGACCTGGGCCAGCTTCAGCAAGCGCTGTTTTTCGCGCTTTTGCACGGTGATATCCTGGCGCATCACGTGAAAGCCCACCACCTGCAGCTTGTCTTCGCCGATTTGCGGGATGTAGATCACTTCCATACAGCGCTCGATGCCTTCCTTCTCGTCTTCTTCCTCGAAGCTCAAGGTTTCGCCGGCCAGCACTCTTTCGATATACGGCGCCACGGTGCGGTAGCGCGCCTCGCCCACCGTGTCGCGCACGCGCTTGCCCAGCGCCTGGCGGCCCGTCAGGCCGAATTCGCGTTCATAGGCGATGTTCAGGAAGCGGTAGACCTGGTCGGCGTCGATGTAGGCGATCATGGCCGGCAAGGTGTCGGCGATGGTGCGCAGGCGCGCTTCGCTTTCCAGCAGCGCCACTTCCGATTCGCGCAAGGTGGTAATGTCGTCCAGGGTTCCCACGTAGCCTTCGATCTTGCCGTCGATGAGGATGGGGGCAATTTTGACGGATACCCACACCAGCCGGCCGTCGCGCTGCAGGCAGCGCAGGGTCGACTGGAATGGCGCATGGCTGCGCGTGAGCTGTTCCAGCGCCACGTGCATCAGCGGATAGTCGTCCGGATGCAGGGCGCTGGTCCAGCCGGCGCCCAGGGCGGCCGCGCGGGGCAGGCCCGTGATCGATTCGAAGGTGCGGTTGACGTAGGTGCAGCGGCGCTGGCGGTCCAGGCGCACGAGCCCCAGCGGCGAGGCGTCGTTGACGGCGGCCAGCTCGGCCTGTTTCTGGCGCAGTTCCAGTTCCTGCTGGCGGCGCTGCGAGATATCCTCGGCGATGCACAGGATATGTTCGATCTGCTGGCGCTCGTCGAACACGGGCACGGAGACGGCGCGCAGGTAGCGCAGGCTGCCATCCGCCAGGCGCAGCGGCTTTTCCGTATGGTCGATGACGCCGTGCTCGGCCAGGATGGCGCGGTCGTCCTCGGCGTCGTGCAGGCCGAAGTCGGGCGGGAATGCCTGGCAATCGGTCTTGCCGATGACGTCGGCGGCCAGGTGGCCGGTGATGTCCTCGGCCGCCTTGTTCCACACTTCCATCTGGCCGAAGTTTTCCGGCCGTGCGCTTTTCACGTAGACCAGCACGGGCAAATGGTCGATCAGCGACTGCAGGAAGCTGCGGTTGTCCTGCAGCGCCAGTTCGTCGTGCTTGCGCGCGCTGATGTCGCGCGAGGTCACGGCCACGCCGTCGGTGATTGGCACCACCTGGTGGCGCAGCCAGCGCGTGGCGCCCGAGGCCAAGGTCAGTTCGAATTCATCCTCCAGCGGCTGGCGCGTTTCCATCACCAGCACGAAGCGCTGGAAGAAACGCTCGCCGCGCAGCAGCGGCATGTGCGCCAGCACGCGCTGGCCCAGCAGTTCGGAGCGCGGCTTGCCCAGCATATCGGCGGCCCGCTCATTGACGTCGGCGAAAATGAAGTCTTCCACCGGCTTGCCCTGGGCAGGGCGCCAGGCTTTCAGCAGCAGCACGGAGTCGAGGCTGCCGTGATGCGCCGCGCGCAGCAGCGCCTGCGTTTCCGTGGCCTGGCGGATGCTGCGGCGCAGGCGTGCGCTCTGGCGCATCAGCAGGGCCGTAAAGCCGGCAATGAGCACGGTGGCGGCGAGCAGCGCGCCCACATACAACAGGCGGCGGTGTTCGAAGCGGGCCAGGGCGGCGGCGCGGCTCACGCCCACCACGGCCAGCAGCGGGTAGCGCGGCAGCTCGCGGTAGCTGTAGATGCGCGGCGTCGCGTCGACGGGCGGCTCGATCAGCAGTTCCTCGGGGGCGTGCCGCGGCGGACCCGGCATGCGGAAGTCGATGCGGTCGCTGAGGATCAATTGCTCGCCGATGCGCCCCACCGTCAGGCCGCTGTCGCGCGCCACCAGCATCAGCGCGCCATGCTCGTCGAGGTTCAGGCGGTCGTAGTCGTCGACAAAATACGTGGGGTCGACGTGGATGACGATGGCGCCGGCGAAGCGGCCCCGCGCATCGTTCAGGCGGCGCGCCAGGCGGATGGTCCAGCGCTTGCCGTCCGCGTCGAGCATCGGTGTGTCGACCAGGGCCGTGTCGGATGCGTTGGCGGCCAGTGCCCTGAAAAATGGCTGCGTGGCCAGGCTTTCCGGCAAATAGGCGTGGGCGCTGTCGATTACATTGCCCTGCGCGTCGATGAGGGCGATCGGCAGTTCCAGCTTCGATGGCAGCACGCTGTCGAGCAGCCCCTGGCGGCGTGTGAATTCATTGAGGCGCAGGCCGCCGTCCGTTTCCTCGTATTTGAGCTTGAACAATTGCGTGGCATGGTCCGTCTGGCGCAGGGTGAAACTGGTATGGTCGGCCAGGGTGCGCGCCAGCGACTGGCTGACGGCCACGGCGTCGCGCACGGCGCTGGCCCGCTCCTGGCCCACCTGATAGTAGACGGCCGCCCACAGTGCCAGCAGCAGGACGAGCGCGAACAGGGGCACCAGACTGATGCGGTACAGGCGGCGGGCAAGGCGTTGCAGGGGTCTCGTTATCGCTATCACGGGCGCTTGCAGGCTAGATTCATGGAAAAAGGGAGGGGCGGCGTGGCGCGCATGATAGCCGAAATCGGCTGCCTTGCGCATAAGCCCGTCGCCGCCACGCCCATCGTCTGTTCGCGGTCTGTCGCTGGGCTTATTTTGCGTTAAATCAAGCATCTGTGGCGCGGTGCATGCTAAAAAAAACACGCCGGCGGCGACACGGGCTAGCGGCGTGGCAGAAAAAGTACAATTGCGCCCCCATCCTCATTAAAATGGATGCTTCCACCTCCCATATCGAAAGTTGTCATGCAGAGTAAAAAGCCCGACGCGGCAAGACTGGACAAGATCGTGGCCGAAGCGCGCCGCGCCGCCGACCAGCGCGAGAGCGGCTACCGCGAGCGCTCGCTGAAGATGTATCCGTGGGTCTGCGGCCGCTGCATGCGCGAATTTACGCGTGCCAACGTGCAGCAGCTGACCGTGCATCACCGCGACCATAACCACGACAACAACCCACCCGATGGCAGCAACTGGGAACTGCTGTGCCTGTATTGCCACGACAATGAACACTCGCGCTATCTGGAAGCGGACCGTGGCGCCGGCCTGCTGTCGGCCGAGGTGGCGCCGGCCACGCATAATCCGTTTGCCGCGCTGGCGGGCCTGATCAAGAAGAAGGACTGAGCGGGCTGCGCCGCTTTCCCCATGCGCATCTTGCTGACCGAAGACGACCCGCAGCTGGGCCGCGCCACGCAGATCGGCCTGGAACAGGGCGGCTACGCCGTCGACTGGGTCACGAGCGCCGAACACGCGCACACGGCCGTGCGCCTGCACGACTATGGCTGCATCCTGCTCGACCTGGGCTTGCCCGGGCAGGACGGCATGCAGGCGCTGGGTGTGCTGCGCGATAACGGCTACAGCGGCGCCGTGCTGGTCGTCACGGCGCGCGACAAGGTGGGCGAACGCATCGCCGGCCTCGACGCGGGCGCCGACGACTTCATCGTGAAACCGTTCGACCTCGACGAACTGGCCGCGCGCATCCGCAGCGCCTGCCGCCGCGCCGCCGGCCGCCTGCGCGAAAACCTCGTGCACGGCGACCTGGTGCTCGATATCGCGGACCGGCAGGTGACGCAACGGGGCTTGCCCGTGACCCTGACGGTGAAGGAATTTCGCATCCTGCAACTGCTGCTGGAGCACGGCGGCCGGGTGCTGAGCCGGGAACAGCTGGAGAAAAACCTGTACAGCTGGGGCGGCGAGGTGGAAAGCAACGCCGTGCAAGTGCACATCCATCACCTGCGCAAGAAGCTGGGGCGGGACTTGATACGCACCGTGCATGCGATCGGTTATTGCATCGACAAGCCCAAAGCGGCCTGACAAGGAAAACGGGCCGCCCTGAGGCAGCCCGCTGTGCTCTATGGCTGGTCAGCCATCAACTCATCAGAAATCGACGGTGGCCGACAGCCACAGACGGCGTCCGTCCAGGCTGTTGACATAGCGGTTGGCGTAGTTCAATGCCGGTGCGCGGTACGGCTGGTAGTCGATGAAGTCCTTGTTGAGCAGGTTGTACACGGCCGCGTTCAGGGTCACGCGCTTGTTCAACTGGTAGCTGGTGCCCAGGTGCAGCATGGTGTAGCCCTTGTAGTCGCCCAGCGCAGCCTTGGCGGCGCGCGTGGAAGCCGAGGTGCCCGGATCGCGGAAGCGCTCGCTGCGGTACTCGGCGCGCAGCCAGCCGTTCCATTCGCGCGAGATATCCCACGACAGGCGCGCATTGACGGCGTGCTTGGGCGTGTCGCTCAAGGGTTTGCCCGCGTTGCTGCCACTCTTCTGTTCGCTTTCCGTGTACGTGTAGTTGGCGCTGGCCGACAAGGTCTTGCCCAGCGGGAAGCGCGTGTTCAGCTCGACGCCGCGTGTGACGGCCTCATCCACGTTGACGGACTGGCCAAACGCATCGACGTTGGGCCAGTTGCCGAAGCTGACGCAGCCTGGACGGTTCGGCGACGGACGATAGTCGCAATTGACGAGGCCGGTGCCCGTCGTGATCTTGTCCTTGAATTCGTTGTTGAACAGGGAGCCGCTGGCCGTCCAGCCGGCCAGGTTGTCGAAGTAGGCGCCGATTTCCGTCGTCGTGCTCGTTTCCGGCTTCAAGTCCGGGCTGCCGACGAGGGGGATCGTGCCCTGGCCGCCGAAACCGTTGATGCCTGGCGACAGTTGCTCCACGCGCGGCGTCTTGTAGCCCTTGCTGATGCCGCCTTTGACGGTCCAGCTCGGCGTCGCGTTCCACACGGCATACGCGCGGGGGCTGGTCTGGCCGCCGAAGATGCTGTGATCGTCATAACGGGCGCCGAAGGTCAGCGTGACGTTCTCCAGCACCTGCCATTCGTCTTCCACGAACAGGGCTTTTTGCGTGAATTCGAATTTTTTCGGCGCCACGCCATCCGTCATTTCCGCCTTCCACCATTGCGCGCCGACGGTCGCCATGTGCTTGCCTAATGGCATGACCAGCTTGGTGTCGAATACCTGGCTTTCCACTTCCAGCGTACGCGCGCTGCCAGCGACGGCGCCGGGCGTGCCTGGCGGAATCGTGCGGCCCAGGGTTTCCGTCTTGTTCACCATATAGCTGCTGTCCAGGGTGCCGAAGCCGAAGCGGCCCGTGTGCGACAGGGTCCACTGGTCACGGTTATATTTTTGTTCCGGGCCGTAGCCGCCCTGTACGGTCTTGGTGCCGAGCTGGCCGTTCGAATTGTCGTAGGTCTGGCGGCCCGCGTCCGCGTCGAGGATGACGGTGTGGTAGCGGTTCGGCGTGAAGGCCAGGCGCGCGCCAAAGTTTTCAATGTCCGCACGCACGGGGTTCGCGCCCATGCTGGCTGCCGTACTCCCGCCGGCCGCATTCGGGGAGCGGATATCGGCCGCGTCGCGGCGCTGCTTGCTGCCGCGCAGGGACAGGCCCAGCAGGTCGGTGGCGATGGGGCCGCTCAGGTAGAAGCGGCCAGCCTTGACGTCGCCAAAGTCCGATTCCTGCTGCACGGTGTAATCGGCTGAAACGGAACCCATCCACTGCTTGCCCACCTTGCGCGTGATGATGTTGATCACGCCGCCCATGGCGTCCGAGCCGTACAGGGTCGACATGGGGCCGCGGATGATCTCGATGCGCTCGATGGCAGCCAGCGGCGGCATGAAGCTCGTTTGCGTGCCGCCGAAGCCGTTCGGCGTGACGTTGCCGGCCGCGTTCTGGCGCCGTCCGTCAATCAGCACCAAGGTGTAGTCGCTGGGCATGCCGCGGATGCTGATATTCATGCCGCCCGTCTTGTCGCCCGCCGCGCCCACGTCGATGCCTTCCACGCTTTCCAGCGCCTGCGTCAGGTTGCCGAAGCGCTCCTTCGACAGTTCCTGGCGCGTCAGCACCGTGATCGAGGCGGGCGCCTGCTTGATGTCCTGCTCGAAACCGGAGGCGGAAACCACCACTTCCGGCATGCTGGCAGGCGCGCCCGTCTGGGCGTGCGCCGGCAGGCAGGACAGGGCGGCCAAGGCCAGGGCCAGGGTGGTGGGACGCGGCAGGCGCGCGCGGCGGGTGCTGTTGGACATGCAAACTCCTGAGGGTGGATGAGTTATTGGCGTATGTTGCTGGTGCAGGCTAATGGGAATCATTGACGCAATAAGAATCATTTACAATTGCGCCCATGGCTACCCAAAAAATATTTCGCTCCGGATCTTGCGCAGAAGTTCTTAAGAGATTCTTAACGGCTGGCGGCGGCGTGAAAACCTGGTCCTTGCGGCGCACCCTGCTGGCCGTGCTGCTGGGCCTGACCCTGGCCCTGTGGGTGGGCAGCGCCGCCATCGTGTACGTGGAAGCGCGCCGTGAAAGCCAGGAATTGTTCGACCAGTCGCTGATCGAGACGGGTCATCTGCTGCTGTCGCTGGTGGAAAAGGATGCGCGCAAACACGGCTTGACGGGGCCCATCGACGTGCCGCTGCGCGGCCATCCGAATCCCCACCAGTATTTGCTGTTCAAGGTGCGCGACGCGCAGCAGCGCGTGCTGTACCGCAATGACGCGGCGACCGACATCGCCCTGTCGCGCAGCGCGCCGGACGGCCTGTCCTGGACCAGCATAGCCGGCCAGCGCTGGCGTCTGTTTTCGCTGTGGGACCCGCAGCGCAGCCTGCAGCTGCTGGTGGCCGAGCCGACCAGCCACCGCGACGACATCAGCCGCGGCTTCTTTTACCGCATCGCGCTGTTCGGCCTGCTGCTGGTGGCGCTGGCCACGATTGCCATCTGGTGGAGCATCCACCGCGTGTTTCGCGTGCTGCAGGCGTCGGCCGATGAAGTGTCGGCGCGCACGCCCGATGAACTGGCCGACGTCAGGCTCGCGGGCGCGCCCGCCGAACTGCACCCGCTGCTGCTGGAAATTAACCGCCTGTTTGGCAGGGTGCGTCAAAGCCGCGACAACGAGCAGCGCTTCACGGCCGATGCGGCGCACGAATTGCGCACGCCACTGGCCGCCATCAAGACCAATCTGCAAGTGCTGCAGCGGGCTCGCAGCGCGGACGAACGCGAGGAATTCATCGCCGCCCTGGGCGCCAGCGTGGAGCGCGCCACGCGCCTCGTCAACCAGTTGCTGGCGCTGGCGCAGCTCGATCCCCAGTCGCAGGCGCAGGATACCGTACTGGCGCTGGCGCCGTGGGACCTGGCGCACTTGCTGGCGCAGCAGGGCGCCCAATGGCAGGCGCAGGCCGCGCCGTATCGGCTGTCGCTGAGCGTGAACATGGCGCCGGCGCCGTGCGCGCTGCATGCGGACAGCTTGCACATGCTGCTGCGTAACCTGGTCGAGAATGCGCTGCGCTACACGCCTGCACCGGGCTTTGTGGCCGTCAGCTGCGGCGTGGAGGAGGGGCGCAGCTATTTGCGCGTGGCCGACACGGGGCCGGGCATCGCCGAAGACCTGCATGAGCGCGTGTTCGAACGCTTCGTGCGCCTGGGCAGCGGACAGCTGCCCGGCAGCGGCCTGGGGCTGTCCATCGTGCGCCGCATCGCCGAACGGCATGGCGCGGACATCGTCCTTGGCGAAGGCCTCCAGGGGCGGGGGCTGGCGGTGACCGTCGTGTTTCCATGACGGCCCCGCCAGGGCAAGGTGCTTAGACCGACTTTATAGCGACTTCAGGAAAGCCAGCAGTGCGTCGCGGTCCGTCTTCGACAGGTTCTCGAAACGCTGGCGCGCCTTGGTCCCTTCGCCGCCGTGCCACAGGATCGCTTCCGTCAGGTTGCGCGCGCGGCCGTCATGCAGGTAGCCGGCCTTGCCGCCATTGCCCATGACTTTTTCCGTGTAGCCGATGCCCCACAGGGGCGCCGTGCGCCACATGCTGCCTTGCGCCTGGCCTTCCGTGAAGGTGTCGGCCAGTTCGGGGCCCATGTCGTGCAGCAGCAGGTCGGTGTACGGGCGGATGGTCTGGTTGCGCAGTTCCGCAAACAGATGTCCGGCGCCCGTCTTCATTTCCACCGTGTGGCAGGCGGCGCAGCGCATGCCCTGGAACAGCTTCGAACCGGCGGCCACTTGCTGCGGGTCGACCTTGAGTTCCTCGATCGGCGCCACGCCTTTCGGGAAACCGCTGGCGATGCTGCGCTGTGCCGGCACGGCCACCAGGGCCAGGTATTGCGTGATCGACTGCAGGTCCGCTTCCGAAATGCCCGGTTGGGCGCCGCCCGCCGCGCAGGCCACCGGCCCCGCCATGCAGGCGCGGTTGCGGTACACGGGCGAGGTGACGGCCATGTCCAGCAGCAGCGCGTCGGCGGCCTGGTGGCGCAAGGTGGCTTTCGCTGCTTTCCAGCCGAAGCGGCCCAGGCGCACGGCGCCCGTCTCCGGTTCATACACATAGTTGGGCAGGCCCATGACGCCGTCGGCATCCGGCGTGCTGCGCGCGCGCGCCAGGATGTCGGCTTCCGGCACGGCTTCCAGCAAGCCCGTGCCGATCATCGGCGGCGCCGCGCGCAGCGAGACGATTTGCGGCACCGGCCCTTCGAAGGCCAAGGTCGGCTTGCGCAGTTCGACCTGCGTGCCATCGGCCAGGGTAGTCTTGCGTGTCGTAAAACCGCCCACGCTGACGCTGTTGCCCCAGTTTTGCGGCACGCCGGACGGCGACACGGCATTCATCTGGATCGCCGTGCCGTATTGCGGGTGCGGCACCTGCTGTCCCGCCGCATTGATGCTGGCGACGCGCACGGCCATCGTGTCGAGGCGCTGGTTCACGGCCATCGGCGCGGGGCTGCGGCCATTGTTGACGTGGCAGGCGATGCAGGCCGACTGCCCGTAGCGCTGTCCCTGCAGCCCGATGGCGGGCGCGTAGCGGTCGTTGCCGCCTTCGTTGTGGTCACCGGTGGTGAAGTTGGTGTGCACCAGGCGGCGGCCCTCGACGAAGCGCTGCATGTTCTGCATGCCGATGTTGTTGTGCGGCTGCTGGAACATGAACAGGGCGTTGTCCGAGTAGTTATACGACACGGAACCGAGGCCGCCGGACAGCGTTTCTTCCGGCAGGGGCACGCCATTGAGGCGCGGTTGCACGCCATACCACGGCCGCAGTCCCGCGCCCACGACATACGTCCATTCGTACGAGTAGTAGCGGATGCCGCCATCATCGCCTTTCGATGCCATCGACGCGGTGGTGGAAAACATCGATGGCGACACTTCGATGATGTCGCCGGCCGTCAGCGCGCGCGCCTTGACGTCGGTGCCGTTCGGCATGCCGCCGGCATCGAGGCCGCCATGGCCCGGGTACTCCTTGATCAGCAAGGTGCAGGCGCCGTTGATGCCGTTGGCGTTCGTCAGCCTGTCGTTGGCCGGATAGGCCATGGGCTTGCAGACGGGGACGTTGCGGTCCACCAGTTCGCCGGGCGACATCCAGCCATAGCCCGTCACGCCGGGACGGTCGAAGCCACGGAAGAAAGCCACGCCGCCGGAGAGGAAATCGACGGTGGTGTACTGGTTGACGATCAGGGTGGGCTTGGTGACGCCGCTTACCTTGCTGTTGTCGATGATTTCCACGCCCCAGGTGCGGTTCTTGAAGTACTGCGGCACGAAAGTCAGGTAGTTGCCCGGACCCTTGTCTTGCGGCAGACCCGTGACGGGATCGACCGTTTCATTCGGGCCGTAGCCGATCTCATTCCATTCCTCGCCCCGCTCGCGGCCATGGCGCGCCAGGCCGCGCGCGCCGAAGCGCGTCACCAGGGTGCCGTCGGCCAAGGTGAATTGCAGGCTTTCCAGCGGCTGGGCGGCGGCGGGCAGCGGCGTCCAGCCGGCGCCGTTGGCGGGGAATTTCAGCGCCGACGTCGCGGTCGACGGCAGGCTGTTGTCGCTGCCCGGCGTCTTGAAGCTTACTTCCAGCAGCGAGTAGCCATACTGCGTGGCGCGCGCCACGCCCTGCAGGCGGATGTAGCGGGCATGGATGCCCAGGTTGAAGAATTCCTCGGTGCCGCCGTGGCCATTGCTCACGTAGCGCACTTGCGACCAGTTCTGCCCGTCGTCGGACACCTGCAGCGCGTACTGCTTGCCGTACGCGTTTTCCCACAGCAGTTTCATGTAGCCGACGGGCGTCTTCGCGCCGAAGTCGAACTGTATCCAGGCGCCGTCCTCGAACTTGCTGGCCCAGCGCGTACCCGTCTTGCCGTCGATCGCCATGGCGGCCGACATGCCGTTGTTTTCCACGGGAGAGGAAGTGGCGGCCACGGGCGAGATGGCCACGCCGGGCTGGCCCGGATCGATGGTGACCGGGGGCGGTTCGGTGACGGGCGGCGTCACGGGCGGCAGTATGGGGGTGCCCGAAAATGCCTGGATTTCAAAGATGGAGTAACCATACTGGCCCGCGCGTTTGAGGCCCTGCATGCGCAGGTAGCGTCCTTGCGCGTCGAACCCCGTGATGTCCTCGATGCCGCCCTTGCTGTCGCTGACGTTCTGGATGGTGGTCCAGTGCGTATTGTCGTCCGATACCTGCAGCAGGTAGGCGCTGGCGTGCGCGTTTTCCCAGGCGATATGCACGCGGGTGATGCGTTGCGAGGTGCCGAAATCGAGGGTCAGGTATTCATTGTCGGAGAACGCGCTGCCCCAGCGCGTGCCGTCGTTGCGGTCGATCGCGGCGCTGGCCGACAGGTCGCCCCGTTCCGCCGAGCTGGCCGTGGCGGCGACTGGCGTCAGCGCCGTTTCGGCCGATGTCTGCGCCAGCAGGTGCTGCGCCATGGCGGGCGTGGCCGGTTTGTCGCCGCCACCGCCGCACGCCGCCAGCAGCAGGGCCAGGGCCAGTGGCAAGCGCCGCCTGGAAAAGTGGATAAAGCCGGCCTGGTGCTGCCGGGGCCGAAGCAGGGATGTGTGCATGCGATCTTCCTTGTTTTTATTGATGATGCAAGATTGGACTGGCTATCTCCGCATCCCCGCCTGTGGTGTTGCGTTTGCCTCACCGCCACGGCAGCGCCTTGCGGGCAAAGATAGGGGAGTGGTTTAATTGCTGTGCGGCAATATTGTTCTTAAGTTATAGAAGCACATACGGCATGTCAAGAAGTCTCGTGCGCTTGTCATCAACTGTTCATATAGCCCGGGTTTTTTGCACCTTGCTGGTGCGCAAGGTGAGTAAAAATGTGCGATGGCATGAATAAAATTGGCTATGTCACCGTTAGATGTGGAAATGCACCCAGCGTTGCTTTCAACAGCGTTTCCGGTGAACGGATACGCCTGGCGTCGAGTATCCAGCGCCATCCCAGATAGTTCGGCAGGTAGCGCGTCGCCACGCCGTGAAACGGCCCCATCCATTGTCGCAAACGGCTGTGATAGGCGTTGACGTTCTGCACGTGGGCGGCGCCCTGCACGCGGATGCCGGCGCGCAGGTTGACGGCCTGGTGGCTGATCCCCGCTTCCCTGGCGAAGGCCCGATAGGCTGCATGACCATCGGTGACCAGCAGCACATCCTTGTCGATGACGGGCAACAAACAGTGATGCAACTGCGCCTTGGTTAGCGCTCCTTTTCCCGTGACGAAATCGAGGGTCTGTCCCGTACGGTCGCGCGCCACCAGGATGCAGACCTGTTCGTTCGATATGCCGCGTTTATGGGCATGGCCGCCCCGGCGGCGGGGTGGACGCGTCATGTCTCTGGATCCCTTTTCCGATTCCAGCAGATATAACTCGTCTGCCTCGGCGATGCCGTGCAGGCCATGCGGCCGGTCCGTCTTTGCCAACGATAAAAAACGGTGGCGCCAGCGAAACGTGGTATTGCGGTGTACGCCCAGATGTAACGCCGCCTTGCGCACGGAATCCGATGCCAGCAGACAATCGGCGTAATCGAGCCACAGCGATTTATGGCGCAAGCGCGCCAGCGGCGTGCCGGTGAGTGCATTGAAGGTGCGGCCGCAGGGCACGCAACGGTAGCGCTGCAGTCCGTGCGCATGACCATGCCGGTGCAGGTGCGCCGAGTCGCAGGCGGGACAGGCCAATCGCGGCTGCGCCACATTTTCCAGCAGCGCGACGGTCGCGTCGTGTGGCGCGTTGCCACGCAGCAGGGCTATGCCTGCCTGCCGCTGGCGTCTGCTCAAACGAGCAAACTGCGCAATCAAGGTGATCCATTCGGCTGACCGCATGATCTGCTCCTGCAGGGTAAGTATGCAGAGTCAGACAAGACATCCGAGGGAAGATTCCGGCATTTCCCCTACTTGCCGATGACAGAGCCATAAAATTCAAGAAAAAATGCATGGCGCGCGACGGGAATGCGGTATCTTCCTGAAATGTCTGCCGCCGACGCGTCCCCTTTTTTGAGGAAGAACTGACCTTGCCGATTCCGCCCGCCGCACCGATACTCGCGCCGCTCTCCCTGGCCGCCGCGCGCGCCTTGCACCTGGCCGCGCAGGGCTTGCTGCAGGCGAGGCGTAAAAAGGCCGTGAAGGCCGACGTGCTGGCCGCCATCCGCCAGATGGGCGTGCTGCAGATCGACACCATCCATGTGGTGGCGCGCAGTCCCTACCTGGTGCTGTGGAGCCGGCTGGGCGACTATCCGCAGCCGTGGCTCGAGCAATTGCTGGCCGAGGGCGCGCTGTTCGAATACTGGGCGCATGAAGCGTGCTTCGTGCCCATCGAAGACTATGGCTTGTACCGCCACCGCATGCTGGACCCGGCCGCCATGGGCTGGAAGTATTCCGTCAAATGGATGGCCGAGCAGGGCGACGCCGTCGCTTCCGTGCTCGAACATATCCGCGCCAACGGCGCCGCGCGCTCGGCCGATTTCGAGCGCACGGATGGCAAGGCCGGTGGCTGGTGGAGCTGGAAGCCGGAAAAGCGCTCGCTCGAAGTCTTGTTTACCTCGGGCGTGCTGATGATCGCCAAGCGCCATCAGTTCCAGCGCTATTACGACCTGGCCGAACGGGTGTTGCCGGGCTGGCACGACGGCTTGCTGCCGCCCGAAGAACAGGTGCGCCGGCGCCTGCTGCTGGCCAGCGTGAAGGCGCTGGGCCTGGCGCGCGCCAGCTGGATCAGCGACTACTTCCGCACCAAACAGCCGCGCGCCAGCCTGGCGCACGATTTGCAGGCGCTGGTGGACGAGGGGGCGCTGCTGCGCTGCACGGTAGCTGGCTGGGACGATGCGGTTTACGTACATGCCGATCACGCGGAACTGGCGCGCGCGGCGGCCGCCGGCAAGCTGGCGCCCACCCTGACGACGATTTTATCTCCGTTCGATCCCGTCGTCTGGGATCGGCGCCGCGCGCTGGAATTGTTCGGCTTCGACTACCGGCTCGAATGCTATACGCCCGCTGAAAAACGCCGCTACGGCTACTTCACCTTGCCGATCTTGCGCCGCGGCGCGCTCGTGGGGCGCCTGGACGCCAAGGCGCACCGCGCGCAGGGGCGCTTCGAGATCAAGTCGCTGGCGCTGGAAGACGGCGTGCGCGTCAGCCCCCGCCTGGTGCAGGACGTGGCTGGCGCCGTGCGGCGCCTGGCGCTCTGGCATGCCTGCCCGGATATTGCGATAGCCCAGGCGCAGCCGGCCGCTTTTGGCGCGCTGCTGACCGAGGCGCTGCACGACGGCGGCGCCGCCGCAAGGCAGGCCGCATGATGCTGCCGCCGGCTCCTTCCCACCTGCTCGACGCCGGTGGCCAGCCATGTTTCGGCCGCTATACAGGCCAGCTGGACGCCTTCGACTGGGCCGCGCTGGCGCCGCCCTATGCGCGCGGCGGCCTCTGGCGCTTGTTCCACCACAAGTGCTGGCATTACGTGGCCCTGTCGACACCGGCCGTATTTTGCGGCGTGGCCATCGTCGACCTGGGCTGGACCAGCACGGCCTTCGCGTATGCCTTCGACCGCCACAAGGGCAAGATCGTGGCCAGCTTTTCGCAGGATGGCATCCCCGGCCTGTGCGCATCGGTGGCGCCGCATGCGGGCGCCAGCAGCCGTTTCCGTTTTTTGTCGCAAAAAATCAGCATCGAGGCCCAGCCCCAGCAGCGTTACCGTTTGCGGCTCGATTGCGGTCATTTCGGCATCGATGCGGAATGGGGCCCGCCCGTCGCGCCCACCTTGCTGGCCATCGGCCCCGTAGGCGAGGGCGGCAGCGTGCATGCGACGCAAAAGTCGGGCGGTTTGCCCTTGTGGGGCACCGTGCGCTGCGGCGCCGTCGGCTACAGTTTGGACGATGGCGTGGCCAGCTTCGATTATTCGAACGGGTTGCTGGCGCGCGAGACGGAATGGCGCTGGGCTTCGGCGCACAGCCTGGACCTGGGATTCAATCTGCAGGCCGGCTATTTCGGCGCGCATGAAAACGCGCTGTGGCTCGATGGCCAGCTGTATGCGCTGGGCCGCGCGCATTTCGACTTCAATCCCGACAACCCGCTGGCGCCGTGGCATGTGTGGACGGACGACGATTTGCTCGACCTGCACTTCAAGCCGGAAGGCGCGCGGCGCGAGGACAAAAACCTGTGGATCGCCGCCAGCCGCTACATCCAGCCCATCGGCACTTTCAGCGGCTGGGTGCGCACCAGCGCGGAGTCTCCCAAGCGCATCGTGGCGCAGCTGGCGGGCGTCACGGAAAGCCACCGCTCGCGCTGGTAGGCGCGTGATTTTTTGCGAAACGCGTGACAAGGTCAAGTTTTTTTGGCAACGCATCCTATACACTGGGACGTGACCAAGCCGCTCCGGCAAACCATGAGGCCAGAACATGAGTATCCGTAATCTCGACAAGCTGTTCAAGCCGGCCTCGGTGGCCCTGATCGGCGCCACGGCGCGCGAGCGCAAGCTGGGCGCCATCGCCCTGTACAACCTGCTGGGAGGCGGCTACCAAGGGGAGATTTGGCCCGTCAATCCCAAGTACGACGAGCTGATGGGCCTGAAATGCTACCGCAAGCTGGCGCACTTGCCGAAGGCGCCGGACCTGGCCATCATCTGCACGCCGCCCGCCACCATCACGGCGCTGATCCGCGAACTGGGCGCGCTGGGCACGCGCGCGGCCATCGTCATGACGTCGGGCCTCGATCCCGTGCGCGAGCAGTCGCTGCGCCTGGCCATGCTGAAGGCGGCCAAGCCGCATTTGCTGCGCATCCTGGGCCCCAAAAGCATGGGGCTGCTCGTGCCGAAACTGGGCTTGAACGCCAGCTTCGCGCATGTCGGCGCGACGAGCGGCAAGATCGCCTTCGTGTCGCAATCGGGTGCGCTGGTGTCGGGCGTGCTTGACTGGGCCAACGCGCACGGCGTGGGCTTTTCCAAGTTCATTTCGCTCGGCGCCAGCTACGACATCGATTTTGGCGACCTGCTCGACTACCTGGCCGGCGACATCGACACGGCCGCCATCCTGCTGTACATGGAAGACATCCAGGCCGCGCGCAAATTCATGTCGGCCGCGCGGGCGGCCGCGCGCAGCAAACCCGTGATCGTCCTGAAAGCGGGGCGCGAGGCGGAAGGCGCGGCCATGGCGGCCTGGCACACGGGCGCGCTGGCCGGTTCCGATGCCGTCTACGACGCGGCCATCCGCCGCGCCGGCATGCTGCGCGTGTATTCGGCCGAAGAACTGTTCGACGCCGTGGAAACGCTCACGCACATCCGCTCGCAGCGCGGCGAGCGCCTGGCGATCCTGTGCAACGGCGGCGGCCTGGGCGTGATGGCCACCGATGCGCTGGTGAGCAGCGGCGGCAAGCTGGCCGAGCTGTCGCCCGATACCGTGATCGCGCTGGAAAAGGCGCTGCCACGGGGCTGGTCGCACGACAACCCCGTGGGCTTGCCCGGCGACGCGGCCGTGCAGCGCTATGCCGACGCCATCAAGCCGCTGCTCGACGAGCCGCAGGCGGACGCCTTGCTGTTGCTGCACGCGCCCACGGCCATGGTCTCGTCGATCGACATCGCCGAAGCCGTCACGCCGCTGATCAAGGCCACCTCGCGCACGGTGCTGTCATGCCTGCTGGGCGGCACCACCGTGGCGCCCGCGCGCCAGGTCTTCAACCGGGCCGGCATTCCCACCTACGACACGCCGGAAAAGGCCGTGCATGGCTTCATGCAGATCGTGCAGTACCGGCGCAACCAGGAAACCCTGATGCAGGTGCCGGCGCAGCTGCCCATGTCGGCTACGCCGCGCCGCGCGCGCGTGCGCGAAATCGTCGCCGCCGCGCTGGCGGCCGGCCAGACGGTGCTCGGTGAATGCCGCTCAAAAGAGATTTTGGCCGCCTACGGCATTCCCGTCGCCATCACGCGCATGGCGGCCGACGTGGAAGAGGCGCTGGCCGTGGCGGCCGACATCGGCTATCCCGTCGCGCTGAAGATCCATTCGCCCGACATCGCCCATAAATCCGACGTGGGCGGCGTGGCGCTCGACCTCGACACACCCGACATCCTGCGCACGGCCGCCGCCGCCATGCTCAAGCGCGTGCGCCGCATGCGCCCCGATGCACTGATCGACGGCTTCACGGTGCAGCAGATGGCGCGCCGGCCGCAATCGCATGAATTGATCGTCGGCGTGACGACGGACGCCGCTTTCGGCCCCGTGATCCTCGTGGGGCAGGGCGGCATCGCCGTGGAAGTGACGGCCGACCATGCGATCGGCCTGCCGCCGCTGAACATGGTGCTGGCGCGCGACATGCTGGCGCGCACGCGCGTGTCGAAACTGCTGGCCGGCTACCGCAACCAGCCGCCGGCCGACATCGACGCCATCTGCTACACGCTGATACAGGTGGCCGAACTGGTGGCCGACATCGGCGAACTGGCCGAACTCGACATCAATCCGCTGGTGGCCGACGCCGATGGCGTGATCGCCCTTGACGCGCGCATCCGCTTGCAACCGGGCCAGCAGCGCGACCGCCTGGCCATCCGCCCGTATCCGCAGGAACTGGAAGAGCAGGTGACGTGGATGGACCAGCCGATTTTGCTGCGCCCCATCCGCCCCGAAGACGCGCCGCAGCACATGGACCTGTTCCACGCGCTGGACCCGGACGACGTGCGCCTGCGCTTCTTTACGTCCATGCGCGAGCTGCCCGTGTCGCAGCTGGCGCGCCTGACACAGATCGATTACGACCGCGCCATGGCCTTCATCGCCACGCACACGGGGCCGGACGGCAAACCGGAAACCCTGGGCGTGGTGCGCGCCGTGGCCGACCCGGACAACATCCACGCCGACTTCGCCATCGCCGTGCGCTCGGCCCTGAAAGGCAAGGGCCTGGGCCACATCCTGTTTGAAAAGCTCGTCGACTACTTCCGCAGCCGCGGCACGGAAGCGCTGGTGGGCGAGGCCATGGCGCGCAACAAGGGCATGCAGCGGCTGGTGAAAAGCTTTGGCGGCGAGGTCACGCCATCGGAAGAGCCTGGCGTTGTCAATCTGCATATCGGCTTGCACGCGCCGTAAAAGAAAGCGCGGCTGGCCCGCCGCGGGTTTGTGCAGGATCAAACCGGCCGCTGTCGGTAGTCTTTACACTTTCACTTCCAGGATCAGACATCCAGCCCATTTTCGGGAGTGAGTGCATGCTTACGGCAACATATATATTGGTTTCCCTGTCGGTGGAACAGGCCAGCATCCGCATGAGCCTGCTGGCTTTTCAGAAATACATGCATGTGCAGCTGCGCCACCAGAGCAGGCTCAATCTGGCCCAGCTGCAGTATGCGGGCGACTGGCTGAGCCGGCTGTACCAGGGCGGCTACTGGCGCAAGGTGGAGATGTATCTGATCCCCGCCATCCGCCAGGCCGCGCCGCATGCGGACGGTTTGCTCAATGAGCTCAACGGCTTGAACCATGCGGCGCTGGAAAGCATCAACGTCGTGCAGCAGCGCGCGGGCGCCGCCATCGACCATTCCGAATCGCAGGCCGAGCAGCTGTGCGCCGCCATCGACGCCTTTTGCGCGGCCTTGCTGCAGCGCCTGGAAAAAGAAGAGCGCGAGCTGTTCGCGCTGGCGCGCAAGGTCATCGTCGGCGAAACATGGTTTGCCATCGCCTACCAGTTCCTCGCCCACGATGCGCGCGCGCAGGAAGCGCGCCGTGGCAAGGCGCAGGTGCTGCCCTTTGTTTTGCCGGCAGCCGGCGGCAGCGCCGAAACGATAGCGGATGGCACAGAGTCCGCGTCGCCCGTGCCGCCGCAGCCTCTGCGCGCGCAGGCTTGAACGCGGAGCGAGCGCACACCCCGTTCACCCGTTTGCGCCGGGGCCGCGTCCGTGGTTTTGCACTGGCGCTCTCATAGGAGAAATGCCAGCTTGCTTACTATGTTACTGATTTGGTAACTTGTACATACCTGTCCGATGCAATACCCCGGGCTTTGTTATGATGGTGGTTTTGATCCACGCGAAACCCGTCATGTTCGAATTTCTCTTCAAGCGTTCTGCCAGCAAGACTGCCGCACCCGATCCTGCCGTGGCAGAACAGGCCGCCGCCTCGGCGCAGAGCGCATCGCGCCGCGCCGAACAGGTTGCGCGTGCCCATGCCGTGGCCGGCGACGAAGCCGCCGCTGCCGATTTCATCATGTCCAGCGAATTTGCCGATGCCCGTCTGATCGCGGCCGAACACGTCTATGCCTTGCCCCTGCTGGAAAAAGTCCACCACGCCATGCGCAACACGGATCGTCGCGTGGCCAAGCTGATGCAGGGCCGCATCGACCTGATCCGTCACCAGGCCGCCGAGACGCAACGCGCCCAGGCCAGCATCGCCACGGCCCAGCGCCTGTTGAACGATGAAAAACTGAGCCCGAACCAGGTGGCCGAGCTGGACCGCCAATGGCAAGTCATCAAGGCCACGCCCGAGCTGGCGACGGCGTTTGCCGCCGCGCGCGCCGCGCTGGCCGCCCGCCTGGAAGCGCAAGTGGCGCTGCAGCGCGCCGTGATCGACGCCGTCGCCGCCGCGCGCGCCTTGGCTGCCAGCGGCCAGTCCGCCGGCGAGCTGGCGCAGGCGCTGGCCCGCCTCGATGCGGAACATGCGCAGCATGCGCAATCGCCCGAGCGCGCTTCCGTGCCGAAACACCTGGAAACCGATTTCACGCAGGCGCGCGAGCAGGCGCAGTCCGCCTTGCAGGCACTGCAGCAGCACCAGACCGTGTTCGACGCGCGCCAGGCCGCGCTGGCCGAATGGCAGGCGCAGGACGCCGCCACTCTGGACGTGGATCTCTTGAAACGCGCATGGCAAGCCTTGCCGCGCCTGCCCGAGTCGCCATTGTCCGACAGCTTGCAGCAGCAATTTGTGGCCGTGCTGGCCAGCGCTCCGGCGCCCGTGCACGCGGTGCCAGAGGCCGCAGCGGCCCATGCCGAGCCTGTACCTGTACCGCGCAAGCCGCGCCAGGAACACGCGCCCGTGTCGAAAGAAGCGACGGAGCAATTCTTCAAGACGCTCGACGCCATGGAAGCGGCCCTGCAGGATGGCTTGCTGCACGTGGCGTCCGAGCACGACAAGACTTTGCGCGACACCAAGCACGGCCGATTGACGCCGGCGCAAGCGGATCGCCTGGCCCACGTGCGCGCGGAGTTCAAGCGCCTGGCCGATTGGGCGCGCTGGGGCGGCAACGTGTCGCGCGAGGAACTGGTCAAGGCGGGCGAGGAATTGCCGGCGCAGCAACTCCCCATGGCCGAGCTGGCCAAGAAAGTGGGCAGCTTGCGCGAGCGCTGGAAGTCGCTCGACACCTTGTCCGGTCCCGCACCGAAGTCCCTGTGGGAGCGTTTCGACGCGGCATGCAGCGTGGCCTATGCGCCGGCGGCCCAGCATTTCAAGCAGCTGGCCGAAGAGCGCCACGGCAATGCGGCCAAGGCCCAGGAATTGATCGCGGAAACGGCGGCCCTGGCGGCCGAGGAGAGCACCGACTGGAAACACGTCGCCTCCGCCTCGCAGCGCTTGCGCCAGGCGTGGACGCGACTGGGCACCATCGACCGCAAGGAAAAGAAACGTCTGGACGCGGAATTTGGCGCCGCGCTGGATGCCCTGTCGAAGCCGCTCGATACGCAGCGCCAGATCGAGACGGCGCGCCGCGAACAATTGATCGTCGAAGTGGGCTTGCTCAAGCCGTCAGAGCGCAACACGGTCGACATGCTGAAAGCCTTGCAGGATAAATGGCAGGAACTGGCGAAAGCCTTGCCGCTCGAGCGCCGCGCGGAACAGGCGCTGTGGCAGCGCTTCCGCGCCGCCTGCGACGACATCTTCGCCAAGCGCAAGGAAACGGCCCACGCGGCCGACCACGAGCGCCGCGAACACCTGCATGCGCGCGAAGCGCTGTGCGCCGCGCTGGAAACGGCCGTCGTGCCCGAGGGCGACGACAAGAGCCGCACCGCCTTCATCAACCACTTGCTGCGCGACACGCGCGCCGCATGGAACGCCACGGGTCCCGTGCCGCGCGCCAGCGAAGCGAAGATCGAGCAGCGCTACCAGGCGGCCGTCGCCGGCGTGCAGGCGCAGGCGGACGCCATCGCCGAACGGGCTGGCGCGGCCCAGGCCAATGCCCTGCGCGACAAGCTGCGATTGGTGCAATCGCTGGAAGTTTCACTGGCTGATGGCGCTGGCACCGATGCGCAAGCATGGAGCGAGCGCTGGAGCGCCTTGCCGCCGCTCGACGCGCAATACGAACGCAGCCTGCAGCAGCGCTTTGCCGCCGCCCAGGCCGCGCTGGGCGAGGGCAGCGCCGCCTACGTGCGGCAATTGCAGGCCAACCAGGAGCGCTTGCTCGATGAAGTGTTGCGCCTGGAAATCGTCGCCGGCGTCGACAGCGGCGCCGAATTTGCCCGCGATCGCCTGAAAATGCAGGTGGAGGTGCTGCAATCGTCGCTGAAATCGGGCCAGAAGCCGCTCACGCAAGCGTCGCAGCTGATGCAGCTGTGCGCGATCGCGGCCGCCACCGATGCGCGCACGGCCAGCCGCATCGAAACCTTGCTGCGCCGTATCGGAGGAAACGTCAAATGAGTACCACCGTCCGCGTCCAGCAAGCCGATTTTGACTTGAGTCAAGAAATCGCACAATTGCGTGCAGGCAATCCCAAGGTGGGCGCCGTCGTCGGCTTCGTCGGCACGGTGCGCGACATGAACGAAGGACTGGACGTGGCGGCCATGGAGCTCGAGCACTATCCGGGCATGACGGAAAAGTCCATTGTAGCCATCGTCGAACAGGCGCGGGGCCGCTGGCCGCTGTCCGGCGCGTTGGTGATCCACCGCGTGGGGCCCCTGCTGCCGCAGGAGCAGATCGTGCTGGTGGCGGTCTCGTCCGCCCACCGGGGCGAGGCCTTCGCCGCCTGCGAGTTCATCATCGATTACTTGAAGACGGAAGCGCCATTCTGGAAGAAGGAAGACACGCCCGAAGGGGCGCGCTGGGTCGATGCGCGCGACAGCGATGAGACCGCGTTAAACAAGTGGGCCGCAAAAGCAAGCGCCATTTGAATCGTACGGGGCCCGCACCGTAGCTTTTGCCCAAATGCATCGGTTTTCTGCTTTGTGTATGCTTGAAAAGTACTCTCTCACCCCAATTTGGTTAACAACTAATTAACCGGGAGCGCTTTTCATGCGACAAGACAAACTCACTACCAAATTACAGGAAGCCCTGGCCGATGCGCAAAGCTTGGCCGTGGGCAACGACAACCCCTATATCGAACCAGTCCATTTGCTGACGGCCCTGTTGAACCAGGACGACGGCGGCGCCCGCTCGCTGTTGCAGCGGGCCGGCGTCAACGTGGGCGGCCTGTCCAAGGCCCTGGGCGCCTCGATCGAACGCTTGCCCAAGGTATCGGGCACGGGCGGCGACGTGCAGGTCAGCCGCGAATTCGTCGCCTTGCTGAACCTGGCCGACAAGGAATCGCAAAAGGCGGGCGACCAGTTCGTCTCCAGCGAAATGGTCTTGCTGGCGATGACGGACGACAAGTCCGACTGCGGCAAGCTGGCGCGCGAAAACGGCCTGACCCGCAAGGCACTGGAAGCGGCCATCGACGCCGTGCGTGGCGGCAACAAGGTCGACTCGCAAGAGGCCGAAGGACAGCGCGAAGCCCTGAAAAAATATACGTTGGACCTGACGGAGCGGGCGCGCAAGGGCAAGCTCGACCCTGTCATCGGCCGCGACGATGAAATCCGCCGCACCATCCAGATCCTGCAGCGCCGCAGCAAGAACAATCCCGTGCTGATCGGTGAACCGGGCGTGGGCAAGACGGCCATCGTTGAAGGCCTGGCGCAGCGCATCGTCAATGGCGAAGTGCCCGAGTCCCTGAAAGGCAAGCGCGTACTGTCGCTGGACATGGCCGCCTTGCTGGCCGGCGCGAAATTCCGCGGCGAATTCGAGGAACGCCTGAAATCCGTGCTGAAGGAACTGGCCATGGATGAAGGGCAAACCATCGTCTTCATCGACGAGATGCACACCATGGTGGGCGCGGGCAAGGCCGAAGGCGCGATGGACGCGGGCAATATGCTCAAGCCGGCGCTGGCGCGCGGCGAGTTGCACTGCGTGGGCGCCACCACCTTGGACGAGTACCGCAAGTACATCGAGAAGGATGCCGCGCTGGAACGCCGCTTCCAGAAAGTGCTTGTCGACGAGCCGACCGTGGAAGCGACGATTGCCATCCTGCGCGGCTTGCAGGATAAATACGCGCTGCACCACAAGGTGGAGATCACGGACGCGGCTATCATCGCGGCCGCCGAGCTGTCGCACCGCTACATCACCGACCGTTTCCTGCCCGACAAGGCGATCGATCTGATCGATGAAGCGGCGGCGAAGATCAAGATCGAGATCGATTCGAAGCCGGAAGTGATGGACAAGCTGGAACGCCGCTTGATCCAGCTGAAGATCGAGCGCGAAGCCGTCAAGAAGGAAAAGGACGAAGCGTCGTTGCGCCGCTTGGGCCTGATCGAGGAGGAGATCGTCAAGCTGCAGCGTGAATACAATGACTTCGAGGAAATCCTGAAGGCGGAAAAAGCCGTGGTGCAAGGCAGCACGCACATCAAGGAAGAGATCGAAAACGTCAAGCTGCAGATGGAGCAGGCCACGCGCGAGAGCAACTGGCAGAAAGTGTCGGAGCTGCAGTACGGCAAGCTGCCGCAGCTGGAAGCCCAGCTCAAGCAGGCTGACAGCGGCATGCCGAAACTCGACCCCGACCAGCCGAAGCTGCTGCGCACGGAAGTGGGCGCCGAGGAAATCGCCGAAGTGGTGTCGCGCGCGACGGGCATACCCGTGTCGCGCATGATGCAGGGCGAACGCGACAAGCTGCTGCACATCGAAGAGAAGCTGCATGAGCGCGTCGTGGGCCAGGATGAAGCGATCACGGCCGTCGCGGACGCCATCCGCCGCTCGCGCGCCGGCTTGAGCGATCCGAACCGTCCGTATGGTTCCTTCATGTTCCTGGGACCGACGGGCGTCGGCAAGACGGAATTGAGCAAGGCGCTGGCCACCTTCCTGTTCGATACGGAAGAATCGATGATCCGCATCGACATGAGCGAGTTCATGGAGAAGCATTCCGTGGCCCGTCTGATCGGCGCGCCACCGGGCTACGTGGGCTACGACGAGGGCGGCTACCTGACGGAAGCCGTGCGCCGCAAGCCGTACAGCGTGATCCTGCTCGACGAAGTGGAAAAGGCGCATGCCGACGTCTTCAACGTGCTGCTGCAAGTGCTCGACGACGGACGCATGACGGATGGCCAGGGCCGTACGGTGGACTTCAAGAATACCGTCATCATCATGACCTCGAACCTGGGTTCGCATAAAATCCAGGCCATGGAAAGCGATGATCCCGGTGTCGTGAAGCTGGCCGTGATGGCCGAGGTACGCTCGCACTTCCGTCCCGAGTTCGTCAACCGTATCGACGAAATCGTCGTGTTCCACGGCCTCGACGAGAAAAACATCGGCGCGATCGCGAAGATCCAGCTGAAGATTCTCGAAGAACGCCTGGCGCGCATGGACATGCAGCTGAGCCTGACCGACGCGGCCTTGCAGCAAATCGCCGAAGCGGGCTACGACCCGGTGTATGGCGCCCGTCCATTAAAACGGGCGATCCAGCAGCAGATCGAAAATCCGCTGTCGAAGCTGATCCTGGAAGGCAAGTTCGGCCCGAAAGACGAGATCCGCATCGACGCCCAGAACGGCAACCTGGTGTTTACGGGCGCGCAGGTGGGGCTGGATAAGGTGTAATTTTTACCCCAACGGCAAAGTGCCGGGGTCAGACCCGTCGGGTCTGACCCCAGTTTTACGCTGTGGGGTGTTGGCACAAGCTAACATCGGGATAATCTAAAGCAAGGGCGCGATCAGGCTAGACCTGATCGCGCCCTTCTTGCTATCATCGTCACTATTTTCTGACTAATTCCGGAGGCGGTACGATGGCAAACACATGGCAAGCAGGGCGGCGCATTGGAGTGGGATTGGCCTTGGCGGCGGCCGTACTGGCCTTGCCTGCGCACGCTCAGGAAGAGAAAGTCCTGAATATCTATAACTGGTCGGACTATATCGGCGACGATACGATCAAGAATTTTGAGAAGGAAACGGGCATCAAGGTGCGCTACGACGTTTTCGACAACAACGAAATCCTCAATGCGAAACTAGTGGCGGGCAAGTCCGGCTACGACATCGTCGTGCCGACGGCCCAGTGGGCGCGCTTGCAGATCGATGCGGGCCTGCTGCGTAAACTCGACAAGAGCAAGCTGACGAACCTGGGCAACCTCGACCCGAACCTGCAGGCCAAGCTGTCGAAGATCGACCCGAACAACGATTACCTGGTCGACTGGCTGTGGGGCTACACGACGGTGGGCATCAACGTCAACAAGGTCAAGGCCGCGCTGGGCGGCATGCCCATGCCCGACAATGCGTGGGAACTGATCTTCGACCCGAAATATGCAGCCAAGCTGAAATCGTGCGGCGTGTCCTTCCTCGACTCGCCGTCGGAAGTGCTGCCGGCCGCCCTGCAATACCTGGGCAAGCCCGCGTACTCGAAAACGGCCGCCGATTACCAGGAGGCGGGCAAGGTGCTGCAGGCGATCCGTCCCTACGTGACCCTGTTCAGCTCGTCAGGCTACATCAATGACATGGCCAACGGCTCTGTCTGCGTGGCGCTGGGCTGGTCGGGCGACATCAATATCGCGCGCCAGCGCGCCATCGACGCGAAGAACGGCAACGTGATCCAGGTGCTGGTGCCGAAGACGGCCGCCTTGATGTTCGACACCATGGCCATCCCGGCCGACGCGCCGCACCCGAACAATGCGCACCTGTTCATCAACTACATCCTGCGCCCGCAAGTGCATGCCAGCCTGAGCAACAAGGTGTTTTATGCGAACCCGAATCTGGCCAGCATCAAATATGTGCGCAAGGACATCGGCGAGAACAAGGCCATCTTCCTGTCGGACGCGGACAAGCAGCGCATGGCTGCGCCGGAAGCGACCACGGCCGATATCCGCCGCTTGATGACGCGCATCTATACGAAGTTCAAAACGGGAGTATAAAAACGATGATGGCGCGAGGGACGGGCCTGTTTGGCCGTCGCTGGCGCCATGCGATAGTGCCGGGGTGAGCGCTACTCGTGATAGCGGTCCATCAGCTTATGGTGGCTGCCGCGCATTTCTTCGACCAGTTCAAAGGCGACAAAGCCGATGATGGCGGCGAAGATGGCGATGAAGAGAAAAACGAGGAAGGTGATTAACATGGTCTTTCAGCCGCCGTTGGACGGCTGTCCGCTGGGTTGCTCAATGTGCGGGAGCAGGGCTCTTGCACGTAGTTGATGCAATTAAACTCTAGCAGATCGGCAGCGCTTTACAAGGCTGCTGAGTTGCGAACGCCACTAGTATTTGTCCCAGCGCACTTTATGCGCATTTCAATCCGGGGTCTGTCACTGCGTGATCGGAATGCGTCCCATTGGGACGCATTCCCCCGGCGGGTCTGACCCCGTGGCCTATTTCACCACCAGATCATGTGCCATCACCGCCTTCAAATAGATGCTGACGGGGTCGCCTGGCTCGCGCTGTGAAAACCACCAGGCGCTGGCCTTGCGCATTTCCCATTCCTGTTCCTCGCCCGTCAGCAGCAGGGCGGCGGCCTGGCCCAGGGTCGGCTGGTGGCCGACGATGAGTACGGTTTCCTTGCCGCCGGGCCAGTTGGCCGCCTTGAGGATGTCTTCCGCCTCGGCGCCGGGTGCCAGTTCCGGCATCAGCTTGAACTTGCGCCCTAGCGCTTCCGCCGTTTGCAGGGTGCGCAGGGCGGGGCTGACGAGGATGCGGCAATTTTCCGGTAGTTGCGAGGCCAGCCATTCCCCCATGCGGCGCGCCTGTTTCTGGCCTTTGACGGTCAGGGCGCGTTCGAGGTCGGGGACGCCCGGCTCGGCTTCTGCGTGTCGCCACAAGATGAGATCCATGCTGTACTCCTCTGTGTAGAATTGCCTATTCGCCGACCTCCGCGCCCGGCGTGCCCAGTGTGTGCATCAGGTATTGCTGGGCGCTGAACGGCGTTTGCTTGCCGCGCGGCTTGCGGCGCGCGTAATGGCCGGTCGGCTCCAGTTCCCATGCATTTGTATTATCCTTCAAATACGGATTCAGGCCCTCGGCGATCACGCGCCGTTTCAGCGCCCGGTCAAGCACGGGGAACGCCACTTCCACACGGCGGAACAGGTTGCGGCTCATCCAGTCGGCGCTGGCCAGGTAGACATCGTGCGCCAGGTCGTTGCGGAAGTAATAGATGCGGCTGTGTTCGAGGAAGCGGCCGATCACGGAGCGCACCTTGATGTTTTCCGACAGGCCAGGCACGCCCGGCTTCAGGGTGCAGGCGCCGCGCACGATCAGGTCGATCTTCACGCCATCGGTCGAGGCTGCATACAGGGCGCGGATCACGGATTCGTCGACCAGCGCGTTGACTTTCACGATGATGCGTCCGCGCCGGCCCGAACGGGCGATCTTCGCCTCGTTGCGGATGGCCTTGATGATCTCGCTTTGCAGGCCGAACGGCGCCAGCCACAAGTGGTTCAGGTTGTGCGGCTTGGTCAGGCTCGTCAGGTGGATGAAGACTTCATTGACTTCCACGGCCAGGTCCTGGTTGGCCGTCAGCAAACCGAAGTCCGTGTACAGCTTGGTGGTCGTCGGGTGATAGTTGCCGGTACCCAAGTGGGCATAGAAGCGCAGCGCACCTTCTTCGCGGCGGATGACGAGCGCCACCTTGGCGTGGGTTTTCAATCCCACGACGCCGTACACGACTTGTGCGCCCGCCTGTTCCAGCTTGTCGGCCCAGTTGATATTGGCTTCTTCGTCGAAACGCGCCATCAATTCCACGATGACGGTCACTTCCTTGCCCATCTTCGCCGCCGTGATCAGCGACTCCATCAAGTCCGAGTTCATGCCCGTGCGGTAGATCGTCTGCTTGATGGCGACGACGGACGGATCGTAGGCTGCGCTGCGGATGAAGTCGATCACCGTCTGGAACGACTGGTACGGGTGGTGCAGCAGGATGTCGTGTTTGCTCAGCGCGGCAAAGATGTCGTTGCCGATGGCTTTGTGTGCGAGGCCGGGGAAGAACGGCGGGAAGCGCAGCTCGGGCTGCTTGACGTGGTCGATCATTTCCGACAGGCGCACCAGATTGACGGGGCCGTTGACACGGTACAGCCGGCTTTGATCCAGGCTGAACTGGTCGAGCAGGAATTGCGACAATTCTGGCGGGCAATTGCGCGCCACTTCCAGGCGTACGGAAGTGCCGAACTGGCGGCCGACCAGCTCGCCTTTCAGGGCCTGGCGCAGATTCTTGACTTCGTCCTCGTCCACCCACAGGTCGCTGTCGCGCGTGACGCGGAATTGCGAATAGGCAATCACTTCGCGCCCGGCGAACAGGTCGGAAATGTGCGCATGGATGACGGACGACAATAAACAGAAGGACACGCCATCGCCGGAAATGTCGTCCGGCAGCTTGATGACACGCGGCAAGACGCGTGGCGCCTTGACGATGGCGATCGCCGTGCCGCGCCCGAACGCATCCTTGCCGCTCAGCGAGACGATGAAATTGAGGCTTTTATTGACTACCTGCGGGAACGGGTGGGCCGGGTCGAGGCCGATGGGCGTCAGCAGGGGCCGTACTTCGCGGTCGAAATACTGCTTGACCCACGCGCGCTGCGCCTCGTTGCGGTCGCTGTCGCGCAGCAAATGCACGCCCGCTTCGCGCAGGGCCGGCAAGACCTCGCTATTTAATATCTCGTACTGGCGTTCCACCAGCGCATGGCATTCCTTGCCGATACGCTCCAGATTGGCCGCCAGGGCAGGGTGGCCGGCCAGCGAACCGCCGATGCTGCCGGCCGCCAGGAGGCTGGCCACGCGCACTTCGAAGAACTCATCCATATTGCTGCTGACGATGCACAGGTAGCGCAGGCGCTCGAGCAGCGGAATGTTCGGGTCTTCCGCCTGGGCCATCACGCGCCGGTTGAAAGTCAGTTGCGACAGCTCGCGGTCAAGCAGGATGCCCGATTTGGTCACTTCCGTGTGCAGTTCAGGTTTCATATTCTTTTGTCTTTGCAGATAGTTAATTCTAGCCGTATTTCATCATGTATGACGCGTTGTGAGTGTAATCATGAAATATGACGTAAGCGTGACATAAGCTGTCATAAAGCGTCGCCCGCGCTGTCATTTTTCGCGCCGAAAATGGCAATTCCCCGGGCGTAGGCAATTATTTCAGGATTTTTTACCCATGTCATAAAGCTGTCATATTCGCTTGCTAGACTGCGCAGCATTCAACCGGGACTTTGAGCCCTAACAACCCTGAGGACTTGATATGCAAATGAAGCAAATGTTCAAATTTATCGTCGTGGGTGCTTCGGCAGCGATGGCATTTTCTTCCGCTTCCGTCATGGCGGCAGATATGACAGGTGCTGGTGCAACCTTCCCGTACCCGATCTACGCCAAATGGGCCGAGACGTACAAAGCCAACACGGGCAATGGCCTGAACTACCAGTCCGTCGGTTCCGGCGCTGGCATCAAGCAAATCAAGGCCAAAACTGTTGAATTCGGCGCTTCGGATATGCCTTTGAAGGCGGAAGAGCTGGAAGAAGCGGGCCTGATGCAGTTCCCGGCCATCATGGGCGGCGTGGTCACCATCGTCAACCTGGACGGCGTGGCCCCAGGCCAGCTGAAAATGACGGGTAAAGTCGTTGCCGACATCTACCTGGGCAAGATCACCAAGTGGAGCGCGCCTGAAATCGCCGCACTGAACAGTGGCGTCAAGCTGCCTGACTCGGAAATCACCGTGGTGCACCGCGCCGACGGTTCGGGCACCTCGTTCCTGTTCACCGACTTCCTGTCGAAAACCAACCCGGAATTCAAATCGAAAATCGGCGCTGGCTCGGCTGTGAAATGGGCCGTGGGCGTGGGCGGCAAGGGTAACGAAGGCGTCGCCGCCAACGTGCAGCGTATCAAGGGTTCGATCGGCTACGTCGAGTGGGCTTACGCCAAGAAAAACAAGATGTCGCACACCCAGCTGCAAAACAAGGACGGCAACTTCCTGCAACCTGACGACGAAAACTTCAAGGCAGCAGCCGCTTCGGCACCTTGGACGCAAACCCCAGGCTTCGGCGTGGTCCTGACCGACCAGGCTGGCAAGAACAGCTGGCCTATCACCGGCGTGTCGTTCATCCTGATGCACAAAGTCCAGGCTGACGCAGCCAAGGCCAAAGAAGTCCTGAAATTCTTCGACTGGGCCTACAAAAACGGTGGCGCCGCTGCCGTTGAACTGGACTACGTGCCTATGCCGGCATCGGTCGTGAAACTGGTGCAGGAATCGTGGAAAGCCAACCTGAAAGACGCATCGGGCAAAGCCATCTATTGATTCGATAGCTTGACCATGTAAGTTCCTGACATCCTTGGCCCGCCAGCAGCACGGCGGGGCAGGGAGTTAGCCAGGACCGCCCGCAAGCCCTTGCAGGCGTTCCCGGCTAAAAGAGCACGATAAAAATAGCAGTACCTGCAGTACCACCCATATGGCACACTATGAGCGCACAATCTACCTCCTCCACGATCCCCATGCCAGGCGGCACCATGACCGATTCCATCAGTCACGCGCAAATGCTTTCCACCATGCGCAAGCAGCGCTTCCAGGATTTCATGTTCCACAAGGTGACGATGCTGTTCGCCCTGTCGGTGCTGATCGTCCTGGTCGGCATCATCATTTCGCTGATCATGGAATCGATACCGGCCTTCAAGACCTTCGGCCTGCATTTCATCGTGTCCGCGGAATGGGACCCCGTCAATGACCAGTACGGCGCCCTGATCCCCATCATCGGCACTCTGGTGACGTCGATCATCGCCTTGCTGATCGCCTTTCCCGTCAGCTTCGGCATCGCCCTGTTCCTCACGGAAATCTGCCCGGCCTGGCTGCGCCGCCCGCTGGGCACGGCTGTCGAGCTGCTGGCCGGCGTGCCATCGATCATCTACGGCATCTGGGGCCTGTTCGTGTTCGCGCCCCTGTTTGCCGACCACGTCCAGCCCATCCTGAAAGCCACTTTGGGCAACGTGCCCGTCATCGGCCAGCTGTTCAGCGGCCCCATGATGGGCATCGGCTTGCTGACGGCCGGCCTGGTGCTGGCCATCATGATCATCCCCTTCATCGCTTCCGTGATGCGCGACGTGTTCGAGATCGTTCCTGCCGTGCTGAAGGAATCCGCATACGGCCTGGGCTGCACTCGCTGGGAAGTGGTGCGCAAGATTGTCTTGCCATACACTAAGACCGGCGTCGTCGGCGGCGTCATGCTGGGCCTGGGCCGCGCGCTGGGCGAAACCATGGCCGTGACCTTCGTCATCGGCAACGCGAATAAACTGTCGTGGTCGCTGTTTGCCGCCGGTAACAGCATCACCTCCTTGCTGGCGAACGAATTTGGCGAAGCGCAATCGGCACTGCACGTATCCTCGCTGTTCTCGCTGGCCCTGATCCTGTTCGTCATCACCTTTATCGTCTTATCCGCCGCCAAGCTGATGCTGGCTGGCATGTCCCGCAAGGAAGGCACGAAATGAGCCAAGTAAGCACTCTCGACGTTCCGGCCAAGCCGGCCATGAACCCCGTCTACCGCAAGCGTTTGCTGATGCACCGTGTCGGCATCGCCCTGTCGGTGGCCGCCATGGCCCTGGGCCTGGCCGTGCTCGTGTGGATTCTGTTCACCCTGGTGATCAAGGGTTTCGGCGCCTTGTCCATCGACCTGTTCACGCAAACGACGCCGGCTCCCGGCAGCGAAGGCGGCGGCTTGATCAATGCCATCGTCGGCAGCGCCCTGATGGTGGGCCTGGCGACTGTTGTCAGCACCCCGATCGGCATCCTGGCCGGCATCTACCTGGCCGAATACGGCGAAGAAAACAAGCTGGCGCAAGTGACGCGTTTTGTGACGGACATCATGCTGTCGGCGCCATCGATCGTCATCGGCCTGTTCGTGTATGCGCTGTACGTGGCACATGTGAAACACTTCTCCGGTTACGCGGGCGCCATCGCGCTGTCGCTGATCGCCGTACCCGTGGTTGTGCGCACGACGGACAATATGCTGCGTCTGGTGCCTAACAGCCTGCTGGAAGCCGCGTTTGCCCTCGGCGCGCCGCGCTGGAAGGTCGCCACCCTCGTGCGCTTGCGCGCCGTCAAGGCTGGCGTGATCACCGGCGTACTGCTGGCATTGGCCCGCATCGCCGGCGAAACGGCGCCGCTGCTGTTCACGGCCCTGAATAACCAGTTCCAAAGCTTCAACATGAATGCACCGATGGCCAACCTGCCATCCGTCATCGCATCGTTTGCGATGAGCCCGTACGACAACTGGCGCTCGCTGGCCTGGGGCGGCGCACTGCTGATCACCTTCAGCGTGCTGGCCTTGAATATCCTGTCGCGCACCGTGTTCAGCCAAAAAGTCCCTAATTAAACAGATACCGAGCGAAGCGAACCCATATGAATACGCAAATGAATCCAGCACAAGACCTGGCACCAAAGAAAAAAACCATCGAGATTTCGGGCCTGAACTTTTTTTACGGCAAAACGCAAAGCTTGCATAACGTCAACCTGGACATCCACGAGAAGAAGGTCACGGCCTTCATCGGCCCGTCCGGTTGCGGCAAGTCGACCCTGCTGCGCACGCTGAACCGCATGTACGACCTGTACCCGGGCCAGCGCGCGGAAGGCTCGATCCTGTACCGCGGCCGCAACGTGCTCGACGCGGACCAGGACGTCAACATGCTGCGCGCCAAGGTCGGCATGGTGTTCCAGAAACCGACGCCGTTCCCCATGTCCGTCTACGACAACATCGCCTTCGGCGTGCGCCTGTATGAAGACCTGTCGAAGGGCGAGATGGACGAGCGCGTCGAGTGGGCCCTGAAAAAGGCCGCGCTGTGGGGCGAAGTCAAGGACAAGCTGACCAAAAGCGGCCTGTCACTGTCGGGCGGCCAGCAGCAGCGCTTGTGCATCGCGCGCGGCGTGGCCGTCAAGCCTGACGTCTTGCTGCTCGATGAGCCGACCTCGGCGCTGGACCCGATCTCGACCTCGAAAGTGGAAGAACTGATCAGCGAACTGAAACAGGATTACACGATCGCCATCGTGACGCACAATATGCAACAAGCGGCGCGCTGCTCCGACTATACGGCCTATATGTATTTGGGCGAGCTGGTGGAATTCGGCGAAACGGACCAGATCTTCATGAATCCGGCCCGCAAGGAAACGCAGGATTACATCACGGGCCGCTTCGGCTGATCCGCCCAGAATAACGACATACAAGACAACTGAATACGGAGAGACAGCATGATAGGCGAACATTCATCCAAGCAATACGACAACGAACTCGAAGCGATCCGCTCGAAAGTGCTCCTGATGGGCGGCATCGTTGAAACCCAGTTCCTCGACGCGATGACCTGTTTCCGCATCGGCAATGCCGAGCGCGCCGACCGCGTGATGCGCGAAGACGACGTCGTCAACCAGCTCGAAGTGTCGCTCGACGACGCCTGCAGCCATCTGATCGTGCGCCGCCAGCCGGCCGCCAACGACTTGCGCACCATCATGGCCACCATCAAGGTGATCACCGACCTCGAGCGCGTAGGCGACGAGGCGACGAAAATTGCCCGCGTGGCGAAGAATCTGCACAAGCGCGGCAACGGCGTCGTCAATCACTACGAGATGGTGCGCGGCATTGCCAATACGGCCACCGACATGCTGCACGACGCGCTCGACGCATTCGCGCGCAACGATGGCAAACAGGCATTACAATTAATTGCGCAAGACGCCATCATCGACCACGAGTTTCGGTCTATCATGCGCAACCTGATTACCTTTATGATGGAAGACCCGCGTACGATCTCGGCGGCGCTCGACACCCTGTGGGTGGCCAAGGCCATCGAACGGATCGGCGACCATGCGAAAAACATCGCCGAATACGTGATTTACGTGGTTGAAGGCAAGGACATCCGCCACACCAAGGTGGCTGCTCCCGCCATTTCCGAGGAGCTCCCTGAGTAAGCTTTATGGCATCTGATAAAACCACGGTATTGATTGTTGAAGATGAGCCGGCCATCGTTGAACTGGTGACCTATTCGCTGCGCGAATCCGGCTGGAATTGCTGTTCCGTACAAAACGTCGCCGATGCCTGGGAATTCATCCAGCACCGCACGCCGCACCTGATCCTGCTGGACTGGATGTTGCCGGATCAAACAGGCTTGCGTCTGCTGTCGCGCATCCGCGCCGACCGCAATTTCGCCGCCATCCCCGTCATCATGCTCACCGCCAAGAGCATGGAAGAAGATAAGCTGGCCGGCCTGAACAGCGGGGCCGACGATTACGTCACCAAGCCGTTCTCGCCGCGCGAGCTGCTGGCCCGTGCCAAGGCTCTCTTGCGACGCAAGAGTCCGGAACACGCGCAGGCGCCTATGCGCGCTGGCAACGTGGCCCTGGATCCCGTCAGCTGCACGGTGATGATGGATGAACAGAAGATCGATATCGGCCATGCCGAATACAAGTTGCTGAAATTCCTGCTGGCCCATCCGGAGCGCGTGTTTTCGCGCAGCCAGCTGCTCGACAAGGTGTGGGGCGACCATGTGGTGATCGAGGAACGCACGGTCGATGTCCACGTATTGCGCTTGCGCAAAGCCTTGAAAGAGGCGGAAAGCCTGATCAAGACGGTGCGCAGCGTCGGCTACATGTTGTCTGAAAAGTAAAGCTTGACTCTATGAATCCGAAATTGCTGTTCTGGGTACCGGCCGCCTTGCGCATGGTGCTGGCGCTGCTGGGCGTGGCCGTCGTCTGGTATCTGTTTGGCGCCACGTATGCGCTGGGCATCGCCTTCGTGCTGATGGCCATGATGGTGTTCGTGCAGCTGTCGTATCTGTTCCAGCTGAGTAACTGGCTGGACAATCCGCAAAGCGCCAAGCTGCCCGACGGCTGGGGCGCCTGGACCAGCATTTTCGCGCGCCTGTACCGCATGCGCCGCGACGACGAGAAAAACCAGGCCGAGCTGACGGAATGGCTGGCGCGTTTCCGCCAGGCCATGCACCTGTTGCCCGACGGCGTCGTCATTATGGACGACGTGCTGTTCCTCGAATGGTGCAACCCGGCCGCCGAGAAACACCTGGGTCTCACGCACGAGCGCGACAAGGGTATGCGCGTGACCAACCTGATCCGCAGCCCCGAGTTCATGGATTACATCATCCTGGGCCGCTACGACCAGCCGCTGACGATCACTTTCCGCAACCGCAAGCTGATCGTGCAAATCATTCCCTTCGAGAACCGCCGCCAGATCCTCGTCACGCACGACGTGACGGAGACGGAACGCATCGAAATGATGCGCCGCGACTTCATCGCCAACGCCTCGCACGAACTGCGCACGCCGCTCACCGTCATCGTCGGCTTCCTGGAAATCGCTTCCGCCGAGCTGGATCTGGACGCCACCACGCGCGCCTCCCACCTCAAGCTGATGACGGAGCAGGGCCATCGCATGCAGCATCTGATCGAGGACATGCTGACCTTGTCGCGCCTGGAATCGGTCGACTACCCGCTGCGCCCCGAGCCCGTGGATATCAAGAAACTGATGCAGCAAGTCTTGCGCGATGCCAAGGGCTTGTCAGCCGGCAAGCATGAAGTGACCATGGAATGCGACGGTCCCGACGTGCTGGGCAGCTACGACGAGCTGTACAGCGCCTTCGGCAATCTGGCGTCGAACGCCGTGCGCTACACGCCGGCGGGCGGCACCATCACCCTGCGCTGGCAGGATGGTCCGGCCGGACCGCAATTCATCGCGCAAGATACGGGCATCGGCATCAGCCAGGAGCATATTTCGCGCCTGACGGAACGTTTCTACCGCGTCGACAAGAGCCGCTCGCGCGAAACCCAGGGCACGGGCCTGGGCCTGGCCATCGTCAAGCACGTGCTGCTGCGCCACGGCGGTTCCCTGGCCATCCAGTCCGTGGCCGACAAGGGCAGCAGCTTTATCGTCAGCATGCCCAAGTCCGTCGTCACGCCGCTGCAGGGCGAATTGCTGGTCAAGTAGGCCGCAGGGGGACCAGTTTCCCCCTTGTTTCCCCGGCGACTGGTGCAAGATTGGCATAAGTCGTTACAATCAGGCCATGACTTTAATCAACGCCTCTTTTCGCCACGCCGGCGCGCAACAACTGGCCCAGTCGCTGCAGGCTGCGCGCCATGCTACTTTATCGCTGTTCGACTGTTACGTTACTGCCGGCCTGGACGTGGTGGCAGGCATGCCCCGTCATCCGCGCCTCAATCCGCCCTTGTGGCAACTTGCGCACATCGCCTGGTTTGCCGAGTGGTACATCCTGCGCGAAGCCGCTTCCAGCCATCCGGCCGACGCCATTTATAACTCGCTGCTGACCCGCGGCGACGATTTGTTTGATGCCAATATGGTGGGGCACCGCGTGCGCTGGAAGCTGGAACTGCCCAGCCCGGGCGCCGTGAAGACGTATTGCCGTGAAGTGCTCGACCGGGTGCTCGATAAACTGTCGCGCGAAGCCAATGTCGACAGCGCCCTGGCGCCGTACCGGCTGGCCTTGGCGCATGAAGACTTGTGTGGCGAGGAAATGCTGGCCGGTTTGCAATGGCTGGGCCTGGAAGCGCCGGAATCGCTGGCGGCCAGCCCGGCTTTGCCGCCGGGGGCGGGCGAGATCGCTTTTCCAGGTGGCACCATTGAACTGGGCTCGCCGCGTGGGGCCGGGTTTGCCTTCGACAATGAATCGCCGCCTTATGCCTGCTACGTGCCGCCATTTTCCATCGATGCCTGCGCCGTATCGAACGCCCAGTTTGCCGATTTTGTCGCCGACGGCGGCTACCAGAACCGCCAGTTCTGGAGTGCGGCCGGCAGCGCCTGGCTGATGCAGCAGGAGCGCTCGTCGCCCCTGTACTGGCTGCGCGAAGCAACACAGTGGCGCACCATGCGTTTCGGCCAGCGCACGACCTTGCCGCCGAATGAAGCCGTGCGCCACATCAATCTGTATGAAGCGCAGGCCTACTGCGCCTGGGCGGGGCGCCGCCTGGCGACCGAGGCGGAATGGGAGTATGCTGCGCTGTCCGCCCATCCGCGCTTCCACTGGGGCCAGGTGTGGGAGTGGACGGCGACGCCGTTCGAACCGTATCCGGGCTTTGCGGTCGATGCCTGGCGCGAATATTCGGCGCCGTATTTCATGCAGCACCAGGTGCTGCGCGGCGCCGCCTTCGCCACGCCGCCACGCCTGCATTCGCCCCGCATGCGCGCCTTCCATGCGCCCGAACGGGGCGACGTCTTTGCCGGCCTGCGCACTTGCGCCTGGTAACGGCGCAGAGAGTAGCAACCATTTCAGGAATTCTTTTGAGTACAGATAACGCCCCGCAGTTCATTCCCAAACGCATCACGCCCACGCCGGAACAGGTGGCCATCCAGACGGCGCAAAAGAAAGTGGTCTTGATCGACGCCAATGCCGGCGCGGCCAAGACGACGACCCTGGCCCTGCGTCTGGCCGAAGCCTTGCACCGGGGCCGCGCGCCCGAACGCATGCTGGCCCTCGTCTTCACGGAAGCGGCGCGCGTGGCCCTGCGCCAGCGCCTGCTGGAAGTGGGCGTGCCGCTCGGTGTCGTCAAGCGCCTGACCATCGACACCTTCGACGCCTTTGCCGCCAAGGTGCTGCTGCAGATGGAAAACATGCAGGTGGCAGCCATGCGCAGTGATGAAGAGCTGCGCCCGGTGGCCTGGGAAGCGCTGGAAGTCGTGTCGGAAAAGTATGCTCACCGCTATCCGCTGGAAATCAACACGACGAACGGGGCGATTGCCGAGTTTTTGAAATTGCAGCTGCGCACCAAGGCGCGCCTCGATTTCCAGAATCCTGACTTCGAAAGCAATTCCCTGGACGACAACCTGGAAATGCTGGGCATGTCGCGCACGCATTATCTGTGGCTGCGCGAATACGAAGGCTTGCGCGGCGCCGACACGGGCGATATCCAGTTCCGCGCGCCGTTCGATGCCACCTACGACCTCGTGCGCATGCTCGATGGCGACGAGCCGCTGCGCCAGCAATTGCCGGCCTTCCAGATCATCGTGGCAGATGAATTGCACGATTTGAATGAAGCATCGTTCCGCCTGCTGACCATGCTGATACGCCGCGGCAACGCGTTTTTCTGCGGCGCCGGCGACAAGGATCAAGTGATCTACACGTGGTCGGGCGCCGACCACCGCTTCCTGCGCCAGCGCTTCGAGCAGGAATTCCCCACCTTGCAGCGCTTGCCGCTGACGGCATCCTACCGCTACGGCCCGCAGCTGGCGCAGGCCGTGGGCGTGTTGAAAAACAAGGCCAGCGTGTCGGCTCTCACGCGTGCCACCCACATCGAGCTGCTCGAGTACGACCACGCGCAGCCGCAGGCATGCAGCGCCCAGCTGATCGCCGCGCTTGAACACGCGCATGCGGGCACGACGGCCATCTTGCTGCGCGACCGCGACCAGGCCATCCGCGTGGAAACGGCGCTGTTCCAGAGCGGTATCGCTTATGGCCTGGTGGACATGAACAGTTATCTGCTGAGCCTGGAAGTGCTGATGCTGCGCGGCATGGTTGCCATCGCCCGCAAGGATTTGCACGCGATCAGGAGTGGCCCGCGCCGCGGCGAGATCCTCGAAGCCCTGGTGGCGTTCGCGGAAATCCCTTTTACGCGCGCGGAACTGCAGCAAGCCAAGGCTGACGTGGCCAACTATCCGGACTTGCTGGAAGGCTTCTTGACGAACCAGCTGGCCAAATCGCAGAACCAGGACAAGGCGGCGCTGACCCTGGCCGCCGTCGATTACCTGCGCGCGCTGCCTTCCGATGCCCTGGCGGGCGACGCGCTGCGGCACATCTTTGGTCTGATGCAGCTGGAACAGACGGCGCGCCGCATCTACGTCGACCCAGCCCAGGCGCGGGTCGTGGCCCGCTCCCTGCACGGTTTTATCGCCGTGTGCAGCGAAGCGGGCGTGGCGCTGGGCGGCTTTGCGGGCTGGCTGGGCGAGATGGAAGAAGCGGTGACGGTCTCGACTGGCAAGGCCAAACTGCTCATCGCCTGCATCGACCAGATCAAGGGCCTCGAATACAACCACGTGATCTTGCCCTACCTGGCAGTCGATGAATTCCCGCGCAGCAAGACCGACCCGCTGGAAGAAGAGAACCGTTTCTATGTGGCCGCCACGCGCGCGCGCGACAGGCTGACCTTGCTCACGCCGGAAGACCCCGCCTACCGTAGCCGCTACATCGCCGTCCTGCAGCTCAAGCAGAAGATTGTTGCGCCGAAGTCATAGATCTTTTGCTGTGTGGCCGCTTTTTGCGAAAGACGAAAGCGGGCATACTGGACTGGTGTGATTGACAGCAATCTAACCAGACAGGAGCAAACAATGAAGATATTTGTGACGGGCGCAGCGGGATTTATCGGCAGTTCCATCGCGTCAGGCCTCGTGCGGGCCGGCCATCAGGTGACGGGGCTCGTGCGCAAACCGGAGCAGGTGGCCGAGCTGGCCACCATCGGCGTGTTGGGCGTACACGGCGATTTGAACGACCGCGAGCTCATCATCGAGCAGGCGAAGGCGGCGGACGCCGTCATCAATGCGGCCAGCAGCGACCACCGGGGCGCCGTCGAAGCCATCCTTGAAGCGCTGGCCGGCACCAACAAACCTTTCCTCCACACCAGTGGCTCGTCCATCGTGGGCGACGCGTCGGGCGGCGAGGGCACGGAACAGATTTATTTTGAAGACAAGCTGCCGGCACCGACGGCCGACAAGGCGGCCCGGGTCGCCATCGATGACCTGGTGCTGGCCAGCGCAAGCCAGGGCGTGCGCGCTAGCGTGCTGTGCAACACCCTGATCTACGGCCACGGCGCCTTGCCGCGCGACAGCGTGCAATTGCCCCGCTTGTTGAAACAGGCGCGCAAGAGCGGCATCGTGCGCCACGTGGGGCCGGGCCGCAATGTTTGGTCCAACGTGCACATCGACGACGTCGTCAGCCTGTATCTGCTGGCGCTGGATAAGTCGCCCGCCGGCACGTTTTACTTCGTCGAATCGGGCGAAGCGGTTTTCCGCGACATGACGGCCGCCATTGCCACCGCACTGGACCTGGGTCCCGCACAGGACTGGCCATTGCCGGAAGCCATTGCCGAATGGGGCTACGAGATGGCTTCCTACGGCCTCGGTTCCAACAGCCGCGTGCGCGGCGAGCGGGCACGCAAGCTGCTGGGCTGGCAGCCGCAGGGGCCGTCCGTGCTGGCATGGATCGAGAACGATATGCTCAATCCGCCGCACGCCACCGCCGGTTGATGCAGCTCAGCAAAACCGCACCAGTGTGCGCTAGCGAACGGTGCTGTTTTGCGATCGGGAGTATGATTGCTTTGCTTGGTTGAGACGCACTGCCGTGAAGTTGGCGGCATGTTCGATCTTCCAGCAGGTCAGCCGGTCGCCTCAAGGATCGGCACCAGATTTCCGCCGCCGGCGCCGTTTGCGCTCTGCGGCTGTGCACTGCAACTCCAGGTCGCGGTGTGTGCTGCGAACCCCTTCAAGGCCGGCCTAGCCGGTCTTTTTTTTGCCTGTTTTTGGCTGTTGTTTCTGCCGTTGCGCCATTCACCGCCACCTGTCCGCCATTCGCCGAAGCGCTGTTTTCGCGCGCCCGAAATCCGCGTATCTTTACGATCAACCAACTTCAAGGGGTGACCGTGAAACCTGAACCAGCGTATTACCGCCGTACCCAGCTGCTGTGGGGCGTGCTGCTGATCGCCATCGGCACCATCATCCTGCTGGACCGGCTCGATGTGATCTATCTCCATGACTACTATGCACTATGGCATTATTGGCCGGTGATACTGGCCGTCTTCGGCCTCAACAAGCTGCTCACGCCCGTGTCCGCCAAGCAGGTGCTGAGCGGCCTGTGGCTGATCTTCTTCGCCGCCTGGTGGTATGTGTCGTATGAAGAACTGTGGAACTTGAATTTCTACAATAGCTGGCCCGCCTTGCTGATCGCCTGGGGCGTGGGCCTCGTGCTCGAACCGCTGCTGAACAAACATTTTATTGCCTACCGGGAGTCCGAGCATGAAAAATAGACCGCCGCTGCACTCGCCATCGCAGATCGTGCTGGGCGTCATCGTCATCGGCCTGGGGCTGCTGTTCCTGCTCGATAACCTCGGCTTCATCAATGTGCGCTATACCTTCCGCTTCTGGCCCACCATCCTCATCATTTTCGGCTTGCTGAAAATATCGCAAAGCCATTCCCGCTCCGGCTACATCGTCGGCGGCGTGATGGTCTTGCTGGGCCTGAGCTGGACCTTGAAAGCCATGGGCTTGTTCTATATCAACTGGAGCATGCTGTGGCCGCTGCTCATCATTGCCGCCGGCGTGGCCGTCGTGTCGAAATCCCTGCCCGGCGGGCGGCAGCGGCAGCGCCGCCGTCACTTTGCCGCGCCGCCCGATGCCAGCGCCGCGCCTGATGCATTCGGCCAGGCCAGGAATGGCGCCGTATCGCTCGACAAGGAAGTCGCTGGTGCCACTGCGGCGCCCGGTACCGGCGCCCAGGCGGACGACGACAGCATCATCGAAGTGACGGCCATCCTGGGCGGCTATGTGCGGCGCGTGTCGTCGCAGCGCTTCAGGGGCGGCGATATCAACGTCATCATGGCCGGCTGCGAAATCGACTTGCGCCAGGCATCGATCGAAGGCGAAGCCGTGCTCAACGTATTTGCCCTGTGCGGCGGCGTCACCATCAAGATCCCGCCCGACTGGAGCGTGGTCCTGCAGGGCACGCCGATCCTTGGCGGCTTCGAAGAAAAGACCATCGTGCCGCCGAACCAGAACAAGCGTTTGTACGTGACGGGCTACGCCATCATGGGCGGCCTGGAAATCCGCAACTAGGCGCGCATGTCCGGACCCTTGTCGAAGCGGCGCGGCGCCGTGGTGGTGTTCCTGGTCTGCATCGCGCTGGGCCTGGCCCTGGCCTCCATCCTGGCCAGGGTGGCGCACGCGCCCTGGCTCAATGCGATGCTGTTGGTGGTGCCTGCCACGCTCGTGTATGCGATCGGCTCGGGGTTTTCCGCGTTTTATTTGTGCCGCGCCTATCCCTTGCACGCCCGCCATCCGCTCGCCATTGCCAGCGTGATGGGCGTGGCGGCCCTGTTCGCGGGCTTGCTGTGGGCGACCCTGCTGCAATTTTTGAACAGCGTCAGCCTGTTGATGGAGCAGCACTGGCTGGGCGTGAACCTGACGCCATCGCTGCTGGCCCTGTTCTTCGGCCTGGGGGCGCTGCTGTATTGCCTGGCTGCCGCCGTCCATTACCTGCTGCTCGAATTCGTGCGTGCCAGGATGGCCGAGCAGCGAGGCCTGGAAGCGCAGCTGATGGCGCAGGAAGCGCAACTGCGCATGCTGCGCACGCAGATCGATCCGCATTTCCTGTTCAACAGTCTGAACTCCATCAGCGCCCTGACGTCTATCGATGCGACGGGCGCGCGCCAGATGACGGTGCAACTGGCCAGTTTCTTTCGCCAGAGCCTGAGCCTGGAAGCGCACAAGCACATCACCGTGCAAGAGGAACTCGTGCTGATCCGCCACTTTCTCGCCATCGAACAAGTGCGTTTCGGCGCGCGCCTGCAGGTGGCGGAAAGCATCGACACTGCCGCGCTGGCGTGTCTGTTGCCGCCCATGCTGATACAGCCGCTCGTGGAAAATGCCGTCAAGCATGGTATCTGCGGCTTGACGGAGGGCGGCCTGATCGTCATCGAGGTCCGGCGCGCAGGCAGCCTGCTGCAGATCGCCGTGCGCAACCCCGTTGATGCGGATCAAGGGCCGGCGCGCGGCAACGGCGTAGGTCTGGAGAATGTGCGCCAGCGACTGGCCGGTGCGTATGGCCACGAAGCGGGCGTGCACTGGACGCGGCGCGGCGCGACGTTTGAAGTAGTGCTATCGATGCCGGCACAGACCGGCGACACGGAGGAAGCATGATACAGGCAAGAATGCGGGTGGCCATCGTCGATGACGAATTGCTGGCGCGCAGCGTGCTGCGCGAATATCTGGCGCGCCACGACGATATCGAGATCGTCGCCGAGTGCGCCAATGGCTTTGACGCCGTCAAGGCCATCGCGGAACTGGAACCGGAGCTGGTGTTCCTCGACATCCAGATGCCGCGCCTGGACGGCTTTGAAGTGGCCGAGCTGATCGGCGCGAAGACGCGTTTGATCTTTGTCACGGCCTACGACCAGTACGCCTTGAAAGCGTTCGAATGCCATGCGCTCGACTATCTGTTGAAACCGTTCAGCGAACAGCGCTTCGACCAGGCGCTGGCCCATGCGCGCACCAACCGCAGCACGCCCGCCGCGTCCACTGCTGTGCAAACGCTGGCGCGCGAGGCGGCCACGCGCGCCGCGCCTTTGGACCGCGTGCTGATCCGCGACGGCGCCAAGGTCCACGTCATCGCCAGCGCGCGCATCGACTACATCGAGGCGCAGGACGATTACATCAGTATCCGTTCCGAAGGCAAGTCCTACCTGAAAAGCCAGACTTTAGCAGAACTGGAAACCCAGCTCGATCCCGCCAAGTTCCTGCGCGTGCATAGATCATATCTGCTCAATATCGACGGCATCCGCCGCATCGAGGCGGCAACGAAAGACAGCCACGTGGCCATCCTGCGCGATGACACGCGCATTCCCGTGAGCAAGGCGGGCTACCAGAAGCTGAAGTTACTGGTTGGCTAGCTGCACATCCCACCACGTGGGCAAGAGTTGCCGGATTTCCGGGCGCGAAAAACGGTCGTCGATCAGGTAGACGACGCCCTTGTCCGACTGCGTGCGGATCACCCTGCCGGCAGCCTGCACCACCTTCTGCATGCCCGGATACAGATACGTGTAGTCGTAGCCTGCGCCGAAGATGTCGCCCATGCGCTGGCGGATCTGCTCGTTGACGGGATTGATCTGCGGCAAACCCAGGGTGGCGATGAAGGCGCCGATCAGGCGTGCGCCGGGCAAGTCGATGCCTTCGCCGAACGCGCCGCCGAGCACGGCAAAGCCGATGCCGCGCGTGTCCAGGCCGAAACGTCCGAGGAATTGTGCGCGGGCACTGTCATCCATGCGGCGCGGCTGTTGCCACAGGGGCACGTCCGGATAATGCTGGGCGAACAAGTGGGCCGTCTTTTCCATGTAGTCGAAGCTGCTGAAGAAGGCCAGGTAGTTGCCCGGCGTTTCCGCGTATTGCTTCGCCATCAGCTGGGCGATGGGCAGCAAGGAGGCGGCGCGGTGCTGGTAGCGCGTGGAAATCGTGTCGGCCACGCGCACGGACAATTGTTCCGCCTGGAATGGCGATTCCACGTCGACCCAGGCCGTGTCGGCCGGCATGCCCAGGGTGTCGCTGTAGTAATTCCACGGACTCAGGGTGGCGGAAAACAGGGCCGTGCTGTGACTGGCCGCGAAGCGTTCCTTGAGAAACGGTGCCGGCACGATGTTGCGGATGCAGACGGTGGAGCCAGTGTCTGTTTTGCTGACGTCGAACAGCGAATGCTCGCCGAAACTTTCCGCCAGGCGGTTGATCAGCAGCACGTCAAAGTAAAAGCGCTGCAAGTCCTCGTCCAGGGCCGTAGCGTGTTCGGCCATGTAGTCGCCGATGGCCGTGGCCACGCCTTGCAGGGCGCCAAAGAATTTGTCGGGCAAGGCCGCATGCACGTGGTAATCGCCATCCTGCTCTTTCAACAAAGCCGTCCACTGGCGCGAGAGGCGGTCGAGCGGTTTTTTCAACGCTTCGGGAGCGAACTTGCGCAGCATCTTCAGGTCGATCTGCGCCAGCTCGGCCGAATACATGCTGCGCGCGCGCGACACCATATTGTGCGCCTCGTCGACCAGCACATTGACTTTCCAGTCGTGGACCAGGGTCATGCCGTACAGCATGGCGCTGAGGTCGAAATAGTAATTGTAGTCGCCGATGACGACGTCGCTCCAGCGCGCCAGCTCCATGCCCAGGTAGTAGGGGCAAATACCTTGCTGCAAGGCGACGGCGCGCACGGCTTCCTTGTCCAGGATCAAACCGCTGGCCAGCGCCACTTCGCGTGCCAGCGGCAGGCGGTCGTAAAAACCCTTGGCCAGCGGGCACGATTCGCCGTGACACGCTTTGTCCCGATGTTCGCAGGCGCTGGTCTTGGCGCTCAGTTCCAGCACGCGCAAGGGCAGCAGCGGGGCGCTGTCCTTGAGGATGGCACAGGCGTCGAGCGCCATCTGGCGGCCGGGCACCTTGGCGGCCAGGAAAAACAGTTTATCGAGGCCATGCGCGGCCGTCGCTTTCAGCATGGGGAACAGGCTGCCCACTGTCTTGCCGATGCCGGTCGGCGCCTGCGCCAGCAAGCCGCAGCCGCGGCTGCTGGCCTTGTACATGGCTTCGGCCAATTGTCGCTGCCCCGGGCGGAAGTCCGCATGGGGAAAGGCCATGGCCGCGAGCTGTGCGTCGCGGCTGGCGCGGTGCGCCATTTCCTGCTCGGCCCAGTCGAGGAACAGGGCGCAATGCTGTTCGAAGAACAGACGCAGCGCCTCGGCCGTGCACTCCTCGTGCATGACGGTTTCCTTCTGGCTCACGATATCGAAATACACGAGCGCCACGCGCAGCATGGGCAGGTTCAGCTGCTGGCACAGCAAGTGGCCGTAGATGCGCGCCTGCGCCCAGTGCAACTGGCGATGGTTGGCGGGCATCGTGTCGAGTTCGCCCCGGTAGGTCTTGATCTCTTCCAGCTGGCGCCGCGCCGGGTCGTAGCCATCGGCGCGGCCCCGCACGTGCAGGGGGCCGAAGTCGCCGGACAAGCTGATTTCACGCTGGTAATTATCGTCGCGCCGGCTCGTCACGGTGGCGTGCCCGGCCATGCCTTCCTGCGCCGTGGGGGACGGTGTGAAACGCAAGTCCAGGTCGCCCACCTTGGCCGTGAATTCGCACAGGGCGCGCACGGCGATCGTGTACTTCATGCCGCTCATGTGGCCACCTGCCATTGCAGGTAGCACACGCTGACGGGCATCGTATGTTCGGCGCAATACGCGATCCAGCGCAGCTGGTTGTCTTGCAAGCGGTCGCCCGGACCCTTGACTTCGATCATGCGGTAGCGCCGTTCGGCCGGCCAGAACTGGATCAGGTCGGGAAAGCCGCTGCGGTTGCTTTTGATGTCGAGCAAGATGCGCTCGAACGCCTTCTTCAAGTGCGCGGCCGGGATGCAGGCCAGCGCCAGGTCCAGCAAGCCGTCGTCCAGCACCTCCCAGCTGACGAAGGGCGAAACGATGCCGTGCTTGGCGGCAAGCGTGGCGCGGATGGCCGCGTGGTAGCTGCCGTCGTCCAGTTGCGCCAGGCAGGCGGCAAAGTCCTTGCTGCGGCGCTGGTAAAAATCGGCGCTGTGCAAGTCGGCCGGGCCACGGTGGAACGGGTGGAAGAAGGCGCCCGGCATGGGCTTGAAGATGGCGGGCCAGCACAGCAGGCCGAACAGCGAGTTGATCAGGGTGTTTTCCACGTAATACACGGGCGCGCCGTCCTGCATCAAATGCTGCTGCACCACGCCTTCCACGTAGCACGCCTGTTCAGGATAGGGCAGCAGCAGGTCGATGCGCTCCACGGCGGCGGCCGCATTGGCCGCCTGTTTGGCATGGCCCAGCTTGCGCCGCAAACGGGGCGCCATGCGCAGCAGCAATTGCTGTTCCGCTTCGCTTTCCGGCGCCGCCAGGGCGATCAGCAGGCGCTCATAGGCCGCTTGCGGCTGTTCATCTTTTTCCAGCACGCGGATGGCGCGGCCCCGCGCGCCCGGATAGCGGCAATCGGCGTAGGCGCGGTAGGCAGCCGGCCAGTCCTGGCATTTTTCCAGGTGCTGGGCGATCTGGAAGCGCAGCTTGTCGCGCCGGCTGGCCAGCCAGGTATTGTCCTCGGACAAGGGCAGCGCAGCCAGTTCCTGCAGCACCTCGTCGGCTGGCGCGCTGTCGTTGTAGCGTTCGCGGCACTGGTGCAGCACTTCATAGTGCTCGATATCCTGGCGTGTGCGAAAACCGCGCGACTGCGGCGAGAATTCCACTTTTTCATATTGATACACGCCGAGGTCGGACAGCACGAATTCCGACCAGTCCTGGTGGTAGTTGCCAAAGTAAATCAGCCGCAGGCGGTCGCACAGCGCTTGCAGGCCGATGCGGTACAGCACGTCAGTGCAGGCCGGATGCCATGCTGAGAATGGTTTACTTTCCGTATGCTGCTCGCGCAAGGCGTCCAGTTGCTCGGCCTTGCGCGCCGTCTTCAGCGGTGCGGCGAGCTCGAAGGCCTGGATGATCTCCGCTTTTAGCAGCAAGTCGAACAGTTCGTCGAGCGCAATGGCGGGATCGGCATCGACCCATTCCAGGGCCAGCAAGGGCAGGGCGGCCGCACGCGTGTCGCCGATTTCCGGGTAATTGAGCTTGCTGGCACGAAACAGGCACCCTTTGCGCATGACGAGGCGCACGAACAGGGCGCGCGAGGGCTGCGGCAATGCGCCGAAGGCGGCAATGAACTGCGTTTCTTCAGGACTCAGCAGATCGGCGTAACGCGCGCTGATCCAGCTCAGCACGTCCTGGAAATTATCCAGATAGTACAGGGGATTTTCCAGGACTCTCAACATGGGGATGGCAATAGGGCAAGATGCAAGGTGATGGGTTTTACTGTGTTTATATACAGTTTAAACCTTCAGCCGCCGCTTGCCCAGTGATTTTATGTTCAGTCAGCCGTGCTGTAGGCAAAATAGCTGTCGAACTTTTCACAGGGAATCAGTTCTGCGCGCAGACTGGCCAGTTCGATATCGGTCAGCAATCCCCTGTGCGTTTCCGTGCGTCCCTTCGGCAGCGCCACCTCGTAATCGATGATGTCCCTGGCCAGCAAGGCGTGCAACACTTCGGCTTGCCGCGCCGTCAGGTAGCGCGCGTGCGTGCCCAGGGTTTTTGCCAGTTGCTCCTTGAATGCCTCGTCGCTGACGTCGTTGTATGTATCCTGGTCGGCCATGCTGTTCAACAACATGTGAACCATGAAATCTTGCAGGTTTTTCGCCAGGTACTGGGCTTCATTCTCGTCATGCCACAGCAGCACGATGGGCATCTCGCCGTCTTGCGCGCTTGACGCGAAAAAGCAGTAGTGGTCGCCTGCGCCCGTTTGCGCAAACGGGATGAACTGGAAGGCCGGATCGATCTGGCGGTAATCGTCCGTATCCAGCAACGCTTCCACTGCCGCGGCGACGGCTTCGATGTTGAGCAATTCGAAATCGTCCGCATGCAGCAGCAGGGTGGGCCGGTCCGTCAAGGTGGGATAGACGAGCTTGTACCAGTCGGGGCCGTATTCGCCCACGGCCAGCATGCCGTCGCGCTCCAGCTGCCGATACAATGCGGGATAGGTGAAGCCGTGCTGCTGTTCAATTTCTGACAGTGTCATGTTTGCCCCGTTCAACGTGATTCGTGTGGGCATGATAGCCGAGGCCGTGCCTCGCACGCTTCACGGCAGCAATGATGGACATCATTAATAAACATTTAAGTTTGCTTATGTGGCATGGTCACGTATGCTTGCCAGACTAACATCCGCCGAACCCGCATGAAAAACATCATCCTGATTTCTGCCGCCTGTCTGCTGGCGCTGCTGTCGACCATCGGCGCCTCGCTGCCATACCCGATCCTGCCGCCCCTGTTCGCGGCCGAGGCGCCGAATGCCTTCAACAATTTCCTGGGCTTGCCGTCGAAATTGCTGTTCGGCCTGGCGCTGACCATCAACCCGCTGGGCTTGCTGATCGGCTCGGCCTTGCTGGGCCCCTTGTCGGACCGCTATGGCCGCCGTCCCTTGCTGATGCGCACGGCCGTGGGCGCCGCCATTGGCCACGCCATCACGGCCTGGGCGCTGGTGATCCAGTCCTATCCTCTGTTCATCGTGGCTCGGTTCATCACCGGTTTGCTGGAAGGGAACGGCGCCGTGGCGCGCGCCATGCTGGCCGACCAGCTGACGGGGCCGCTGCGCCTGCGCGCCATGTCGTGGCTGAACGGCGCGTTTTACCTGGGCTGGCTGGTGGGCCCGATCCTGGCGGGCGCAACTCTGCATTGGGGCGTGACGGTACCGTTCTGGATCGCCGCCGCCGCCCTGATGCTCGTCGCCGTGCTGGTGGCCGTGGGTTTGCAGCGTGAAACGCCCTCGCTATTGACAACGTCGTGGTGGCAAGTGGCGCGCGACCGCCATTCGCTCAATTTGCTGCGCCATGAGGAGCTGCGCACTCTGTTCATCGTGCAATTGGCATTTACGTGCGGTGTGGCCAGCTTTTATGAGTTCTATCCGCTGTGGCTGGTCGAGACGGCCAATTACCATGCACAGGAGATTGCCTGGGTGAATGTGGGCCTGTGCGGCACGATGACCATCACGTCCTTGCTGGCGGGCGGTCCCAGCCGCCATGCGCCGCTACTGCGGGCCTGCTGGTATGCGTGCGGCGTGGCGCTGGCCGTAGGGATCTTGGCGTTGGGTAATATCTGGGTGGGCATCGCCGCCATCGTGCTGTTCGGCATTCCGAATGCGTTGTACAACACGGTGATACAGGGCTGGTGCGCCGAGCGCTTCAGCGCACACGGACAGGGCGCCGTGATGGGTTTGCTGGCCACGACGTTTTGCATCGCCAACATCGTCGTCGCCCTCAGTGGTTCCGTGCTGACCCTGATCGACACGCGGCTGATACTCGTCGCGGGCGCCTTGTCCGCCGCCTGGGCCGCGTGGCGCATGATGGCCTGGCGCCGCCAGCTGGACGGCGCCGTCGAGGCGAAGGCGTGCCAGGATTTCTGCAGCTAGGCTCAGGCTATTTCGGGGGTATGGGAGGGTGGCGGTGCGTGTACCGGATACGGCCGGTGAATTCTTGTAGGTCGGTAGGCCGGATTAGCGCGCAAGCGCGTAATCCGACATCACCATGAGCGCCAACAATGCGTCGGATTACGCGCGGCCTTGCCGCGCTAATCCGACCTACGGCTTACTTTTTGGCAGCCTTCGGCTTGGCGGCCGGCGCCGCTTTTTCAGCCGCGGCGGTGGCGCCGTTTGTCGCCTTTTCCGTGGCCTGCGCCACTTGCGCGCTGGCCTTGGCGATCTGCTCTTCCACGGTCTTCACGGCCTGTTTCGTGGCCTTGGTCACTTGTTCGTAGCCGAGGAAGGCATTGTCGATGGCGGCCTTGACGATGGCGACGGCGTTTTCCGAGCCTGGCGGCACGTTTTTCGTGACGTCGTAGATCAGGGCGCTCAGATTGCTTTTCGCTTCGGCCACGTGGGCTTCTGCGGCCGTGGTGAATTCCGTGTGGATTTCCTTGATGATGTCGTCGAGTTGCTGTTTATACGCTTTGGCGCCGGCCACGCCCGGTTGCAGCTGGGCAGCGGCGGCGGCCATGGCGGCCTTCGGATCCTTGGCCTGGCTGATTTCCTTGCCGGCGGCGATGCCATCCTCGATGCCGGACTTGGCGGTGGCCATGTTCAATGCCAGCACCTGTTCCACGCCTTGCACGGCCTTCGAGGTGAGGGTGTTGAAGGTCATCAGCTGGAATTCAAACAGGGCCTTGGTGGCCGTTGCGAATTGTTCGGGATTCGTAAACATGTGGTCTCCTCGGTTTGAATAGATACGTTCTTATCGTTCCATACTCTTTCGACGCCGCAATGCCATCGCTTGCAATCAAGCCGGTGCCCCCGTGTGGTCATGGCCCCATTATTTAACAAGCGCCGGTTTTTCGCAACGGCTATCTTTGTACGGTCCCGAGGCCAGTTCCCAGCCAAATCCCAGGGTGGATTGGGCGCACGACAGCGTGCCGTCGATCTTGCTGCGCCATTTGTACCAGGGGGCAGGTCCGGCCATTGCGCAGGCGCACACTGCCAGCAGGGCCGTGGCGATCAGGTATTTCATGGGTGCTCCGAAAGAAATGCTTGAGGGCATTGTAGCGCGCTTGCCGTTCAGGGCGCGGGCGATTGCGGCGCCACGGCGGGCAGTTGCAGGGTGAAGGTGGTGCCGCTGGCGTCGCCCGTGCTGCTGGTGGCGTCGATATGGCCGCCCAGCACGCCCGTGATGATGTTGTGCGCCACATGCAGGCCCAGGCCCGAGCCGCCGGAACCGAGCTTGGTCGTGAAGAAAGGGTCGTAGACGTGCACGAGATCGTCGGCGGCGATACCCACACCCGTGTCGGCGATGGACATGGTGATCGTCTTGCCGTCGTCGCTGCCGCGTGCCCTGATGTGAATGGTGCCGCTGCTGCGGCCCTCGAAGGCGTGGCGCAGGCAGTTTTCCAGCAGGTTGCTCAGCACCTGGCCCAGCGGACCCGGATAGCTGTCCATGGCCAAGCCCTCGGGCACGTCCTGCGTCAGGCTCAGGCCGGCGGCCTTGAGCTGCGTGCACAGGGGCAGCATCAGCTCGGCCACGAACTGGCGCAGCAGGAAGTGGCGACGCTGCGAACTGGCGCGGTCGACGGCGATCTGCTTGAAGCTCGAGACGAGGTCGGCCGCGCGCTGCAGGTTGCGCAGCATGATGGCGTCCGCCTCGCTGGCCTGGGTCAGGTAGGCGCCCAGTTCGGAACGGCGCAAGCCATCGAGGAAGCTGGCCTGGATTTCGCGCGTGCGTTCGGCCATCGTGGTGGCCACCACCAGGCCGTTGCCGATCGGCGTATTGAGTTCGTGCGCGATGCCGGCCACCAGCGCGCCGAGCGCGGCCAGCTTGTCGCGGCGCACCAGTTCTTCCTGCGTGATGGACAGGTTTTCCAGCGCGGAGGCCAATTCGCGGTTCGTTTGCTCCGATTGTTCCTTGGCCTGCGTCAGGGCCGCCGTGCGTTCGGCCACCAGCTCTTCCAGGTGGGTGCGGTGGCGCTGCAGCTCGCGTTCGTGGCGCATGCGGCCAATCGCGATGCCGGCCAGGTCGGTCGCCGTGTCGATCAGCTCCAGGTCGCGCGCATCGGGCTTGCGCACCTCGCGGTAGTACATGGCGAACGAGCCGAGCACGGTGCCATCCTGGCCGAAGATGGGCTGCGACCAGCAGGCGCGCAAGCCGAATGGCGCGGCCAGTTCGCGGTAGGGCGCCCACAGCGGATCGCACATGATGTCGCTGACCACCACCGGTTCGCGCAGGGACATGGCCGTGCCGCAAGAGCCTACGCCGGGGCCGATGGCCACGCCTTCGAGCAGGGCCATGTATTCGGGCGGCAGGCTGGGGCCGGCCGCGCTGTGCATGTGGACGCCGTCGTCGTCGAGCAGCATGATGGAGCAGAGCACGCCGCGCGACTGGCCTTCAATTAACAGCAGCAGCTGGTTCAGGGTGGGGATCAGGGGCGCGCCCTTGGCGACCATTTCCAGCAGGGCGCTCTGGCCCGAGCGCATCGCTTCGGCGAGGTTGCGTTCGGTCAAGTCGATGATGCGCGCATGCACGAGCTGGCGGCCCGGCACGGACAGGCGCATCAGCCGGATTTCGCAGGCGATCGGGCGGCTGTCTCGGTGGCAGCAGCTGGCGCGGAAGACGACGATCTTGCCTTGCAAGGTATCGCGGATCTTTTCTTCCAGCAGCTGCGGCGAGGCGCGGCCATCGCTCTGATGCTGGGGGAACAGCGGTTCCATGCCGCCTTGCAGCAGCTCGGCCAGCGGCATGCCGAACAATTCTTCGGCCAGGTGGTTGGCGTCGATCAGCAGGCCGTTGTCGATATCGAACAGCAGCACGGCGTCGGGCGAGCCGGCCAGAATCGAGTGGTAATTGACTTCCAGCGTTTGCGGATGCAGGGGGCGCGGCGGCGTGGTGGCGCGCGGCGCGGGCGTCTCTGCCTTGTGCAGCGCCAGTTCCATGAGGATTTTTTCCGCCACGTCGCGCGCATTGAAGGGCATCTTGATGTAGTCGGAGGCGCCGGCGCCCACGCTGCGGCCCTGTTCCTCGGCGCTTGGCGTGGCCGACATCAGCAGCAGGGGCACGCCGTGGCGTCCGCCCGCATTGCGCAGGCGCATGCAGGTGGCGCCGATATTCGAGCCCGCCAGGGCCGCGTCGAGCAGGATCAGGTCCGTGCCGCCGGCCGCCAGTTCCACCCCTTCGTCGATATCGCCCGCCAGTCCCGTGCCCAGGTTATGCCTGTCCAGCACATACAGCAGTTCGCGCACATCGTTCGGCGAATTGCTGACCAACAGCACATTGGCCCGGTCGGTGATGGAAGAAATCAACTGGTTCATGGTGTCGCGCCCTTACGCGTTTCATGGGGCTAGTATTACATCAAGGCAAGTAGGAGTAAACGATAATTCTTGATGATTAAAAGCAATGCGGATGGGTCTCGTTTACGCGGCGTTTTGCGCTGCGGGCGCCGTGGCCAGCTCGGCGCGCGCCTGTTCGATGCGCGGGTAGTTATCTTCGATCCAGTCGACCAGCACGGCCAGGCGTTCGGCCGCCTCGCGTCCCAACGGCGTGAGACTGTATTCCACCTTGGGCGGTATCACCAGATACGCCTGGCGCAGCACGAAGCCGTCGCCGGCCAGCGCTTCCAGCGTTTGCGCCAGCATTTTTTCGCTGACGCCGCCCACTTCGCGGCGCAGCTCGCTGAAGCGCCGCGTGCCGCTCAGCAGCAGTACCAGCACCAGCACGGCCCAGCGGCTGGTCAGGTGGCTGAGCACGGCGCGCGACGGGCAGGTGGCCGCCAGCAGGTGGGCGTCCTGGGTTTGCCGGGCGAGGGCGGCGCGCAGGTTGGCGCCGGGAGTGTCTGTGGACATGATAGTTGGCCTTGTTAAGGTGGATTGCATTCATACTTACCAAAAGGTACGTACTTACAATAAGTAAGTAATAGTCCTATTATAGGGTTTTACCACCCGCGTACCAAGGAGAAATCATGATCGTCATCACCGGCGCCACAGGCAATCTGGGCCAGCACGTCATTGCCAGCCTGCTTAAATCTGTCCCCGCAGCCAATATCATCGCCGCCGTGCGCAACCCGGCCAAGGCCGCCGACCTGGCCGCCCGGGGCGTGCAAGTGCGCCAGGCCGATTACAACGATGGCGCCAGCCTCGACGCGGCATTCAAGGGCGCGACGAAGATACTGCTGATCTCGTCGAGCGAAGTGGGCCAGCGCGCGCAGCAGCACCAGAACGTCATCGATGCGGCCAAGCGCGCCGGCGTATCTCTGCTGGCCTATACCAGCGTCTTGCGCGCCGATACGTCGCCGCTGGGCCTGGCCGCCGAGCACGTGATCACGGAAGCAGCCATCCGCGCGTCCGGCCTGCCGTACAGTTTCCTGCGCAACGGCTGGTACCTGGAAAACCATACGGAACACCTGGCGCCCGTGCTCGAGCATGGCGTCGTGCTGGGCGCGGCGCAAAACGGGCGTTTCTCGTCGGCCGCGCGCGCCGACTACGCCGCGGCCGCCGCTGCCGTCTTGACAGCGGATAAACCGCAAGCCATCTATGAACTCGCTGGCGACCAGGGCTTTACCCTGGCCGAGTACGCTGCAGAGGTGGCGCGCCAGTCGGGCAAGGCGATTGTGTACAAGGATTTGCCGCAGGCGGATTTCAAGGCGGCGCTGGTGAGCGTGGGCGTGCCGGAAGGCTTTGCCGATCTGCTGGCCGACTCCGATGCGGGCACGGCCAAGGGCGGCCTGGAAGATAATGGCAAGCAATTGAGCGCGCTGATCGGCCGTCCGACGACGAGCCTGCTTGACGCCGTCAAGGCGGCGCTGGCCAAGTAAGGCGAGGGAGGATGCCGTGGCAGCACGGCATCCGGAAATGAAAAAAGCCGCAAACTCGTGAAAGTTTGCGGCTTTTTTGCGAATTAGGTAATGGTGCCCACGAAGGGACTCGAACCCCTACACCCGAAGGCACATGGACCTGAACCATGCGCGTCTACCAATTCCGCCACGTGGGCACTGATGCTGCTTGTTGCTTACTGCTATATCTCACTACTTACTACTGTACTGCGGACTACAACGAAAACAACTCGTTGCTGGTGGTGCCCACGAAGGGACTCGAACCCCTACACCCGAAGGCACATGGACCTGAACCATGCGCGTCTACCAATTCCGCCACGTGGGCATTGTGCTGCTTTTGCTGCTATTTACTACTGTACTGCGGATCACAACAATCGACAACTTGTTGCTGGTGGTGCCCACGAAGGGACTCGAACCCCTACACCCGAAGGCACATGGACCTGAACCATGCGCGTCTACCAATTCCGCCACGTGGGCATTGTTACTGCTTGCTGCTTGTCGCTGCGTGTTCTGCAGCGAGGACAAAATCATAAGGGCTGGCGCGCATTCGGTCAATCAACATTTTGCACTTTTCTTCAAGAAACATGTTTTTTCGCCTGAAAAGGGCTGTTCCCTATGAAAAAGGGCTGAACTTGCCTCTTTTTTCAGCGGTTTTCAGTCGCTTTCCATCCGCAGGCATGTCAGGTGAGTCGGCTGCCGGGAGGGGAGGGCTTTTCGCTGCGGAAATGAAAAAAGCCGCAAACTCGTGAAAGTTTGCGGCTCTTTTGCGAATTAGGTAATGGTGCCCACGAAGGGACTCGAACCCCTACACCCGAAGGCACATGGACCTGAACCATGCGCGTCTACCAATTCCGCCACGTGGGCACTGATGCTGCTATTACTTACTTTACTGCTTACTACATTGCTGCTCGAGTACTTGTTGCCAAATAACTTAGCAACAATTCTGCTATTATAGCGACTTGAAGAGTTTTGCGCCAGATGAGCTTTCGCTCCATACTGCACATCAACCCTGTACCGCTTTCCTGCAACTGCATTCCCGTGAAGGTTTGTCGCTGCAAGAGACCGAGATTATAGAGCAATATTTGCCGAAGTCAAATGCATTGCGCAGCTTTTCTGCTTTTTTTCATCGGCGGGGCACTTGTTCGGTTTCCGCTACGCTGTCCGTTAGGCAAACCAAGGCGTCCTCCGGTACACTACCGGACATCACCGTGTCAATATTGACGGTGATGTCATCGGTCTTTGTCTTCCGTTTGATCACTGTCAATAACAACTATAGAAATACTTTTGAGCCAAAATACCCACACCATCCCCAGCCGGGAGGACATTCTCGGCATATTCCGCAGCGTCAACGCGCCTCTCGACCCGCAGTCTCTCGGGAAAACGCTGCAAGTGCATGCCGATTCCATGGATGTCCTGGTCCGTCGCCTGAAGGCGATGGAGCGCGACGGCCAGCTCAAGTCTGACGCCAGCGGTGTTTTCAGCCTGGCCGACCAGAGCGCGCTTGTCGCCGGTCGCGTCACCAGCCACCGCGATGGCTTCGGCTTTGTCATTCCCGATGACGCCAGCGCCGACCTGTTCCTGCCTGAGAAAGAAATGCAGAAAGTACTGCATGGCGACAAGGTCATGGCCCGCATCGTCGGCACGGACCGCCGCGGCCGCCCGGAAGGCACGATCGTCGAAGTCACCTACCGCGCCAATACCCACGTCATCGGCCGCCTGATCCAGGAAAACGGTACCTGGGTCGTGGCGCCGGAAGACCAGCGCATCGGCCAGGATATTCTCGTCACCGGTTCGGTGGGCAAGGCAAAAGCCGGCCAGATCGTCAGCGTCGAGCTGACCGAGCAACCGATGCGCTTCAAGCAGCCGGTCGGCAAGATCGTCGAAGTGCTGGGCGCTTTGGATGATCCCGGCATGGAAATCGAAATTGCCGTGCGCAAATTCAACGTGCCGCACATCTTTTCCGCCGCCGCCCTCAAGCAAGCTGAAAAGCTGCCGTTCGAAGTGCGCGCCGCCGACCTGAAAGACCGGGTCGACTTGCGCGACGTGCCTTTGGTGACCATCGATGGCGAGGACGCGCGCGATTTCGACGATGCCGTGTATTGCGAGCCCGTCAAGATCGGCCGCGCCAACTGCTTCCGCCTGATCGTGGCGATTGCCGACGTCAGCCATTACGTGAAACCGAACGACGCGCTCGATATCGACGCGCTCGAGCGCAGCACGTCCGTCTACTTCCCGCGCCGCGTGATCCCGATGCTGCCGGAAAAGCTGTCGAACGGCCTGTGCTCGCTGAACCCGGCCGTCGACCGCCTGACCCTCGTCTGTGATGCCGTCGTCAGCGACAAGGGCGAGCTGAAGGCTTACCAGTTCTACCCGGCCGTCATCCATTCTGCCGCGCGCCTCACGTATGACGAAGTCGCTGCCGTGCTGGGCAACACCAAGGGACCCGAAGCGGCACGCCGCGCGGACATCCTGCCACACCTGCAAAACCTGGAAGCCGTCTACCGCGCCTTGCTGAAAGCGCGCACTGAGCGGGGCGCCATCGATTTCGAGACGACGGAAACGTATATCGTCTGCAATAGCGCGGGCAAGATCGAAAAGATCATTCCCCGCACGCGCAACGAAGCGCACAAGATCATCGAAGAGTGCATGCTGGCGGCCAACGTTTGCGCGGCCGATCTGTTGCTGCGTAACAAGCACCCAGGCACCTACCGCATCCACGCCAGCCCGACCAAGGAAAAGCTCACGCAAGTGCGCACTTTCCTGAAACAGGTTGGCCTGAACCTGACGGGCGGCGACACGCCATCGGCATCCGATTACCAGACCCTGATGCAGCAGATCAAGGAGCGTCCCGACGCGGCCCTGCTGCAAACGATGCTGCTGCGTTCGATGCAGCAAGCCGTCTACAGCCCGGACAATATCGGCCACTTCGGCCTGGCGTACGAGGCGTATGCCCACTTCACCAGCCCGATCCGCCGCTATCCCGACCTGCTGACGCACCGCGCCATCAAGGCCATCTTGCAGGGCAAGAAATACGAGCCGAAACTGTCCGACAAGGTTGTGCTGAACACCAATGTGTCGAACGCCACGCGCAAGCAGCAGGCGAAGGACAAGGCCGACGGCAAGCCGAAGAAGACGGACCTGACGATATGGGACGCACTGGGCGTGCATTGCTCGGCCAACGAGCGCCGCGCCGACGAAGCATCGCGCGACGTGGAAGCCTGGCTGAAGTGCTACTTCATGCAGGACAAACTGGGCGAAGAGTTTACCGGCACGATCACCGGCGTGACCACCTTCGGCGTCTTCGTGCAACTGGACACCCTGTTTGTCGAAGGCCTGGTGCACGTCACCGAGCTGGGCACCGACTACTTCCAGTACGACGATGCGCGCCATGAATTGCGCGGCGAACGTACGGGCAAGCGTTATCAATTGACCGACCGTCTGACGGTGCAAGTGGCGCGTGTCGACCTGGAAACGCGCAAGATTGACCTGCGCCTGGTCACCGATGCGGAACTGGCGGGCGAAGATGCGCCAGCCAAGCAAGCTGGCGGCAAGCGCAAGGGCGAAAAGAAATCGATGGTCAAGCCCGGTCCCGCGACCGAGCAGCGCCACGAGATCAAGGCCAGCGTCAACACCGGCGGCAACAACGGTGGTAAACCCGGCAAGGGTTCCGGCGGCCGTTCCAACGGCGCCAAGGCGCAAGCCAAGCCTGCAGCCAAGGAAGCCCCCAAGGCGGCAGCCCCCAAGGCCGCCGCGCCGAAGCGCAGCAAGAAACCAGCCGCGGCACCCGCTGCGGCGGCACCACGTGCAGCAAAAACTGTATCAAAATCAAGCAAGAACAAGCGATAAGCGATAGATAGATAATGAAGAATAAAATGATTTTCGGCTTCCACGCCGTCACCTCGCGTCTGCGTCATGAAGCGTCGTCCGTGGAAGAAATTTTCGTCGATGCCAGCCGCGTCGACGGCCGCATGAAGGACATGATCGCCACCGCCAAGGCTGCCAACGTGCGCGTCATGCCCGTCGACTCGTCGCGTCTGGACAAGATCGTCGGCACGCGCCGTCACCAGGGCGTGATCGCGTTTGCCTCGCAACTGTCGCTGGCGCGCAATCTCGATGAGCTGCTGGACGCCATCGACGGCCCGCCGCTGCTGTTGATACTCGACGGCATCACCGACCCGCATAACCTGGGCGCCTGCCTGCGCGTGGCCGATGGCGTCGGCGCACATGCCGTCATCGTGCCGAAGGACCGCGCCGTGGGCTTGAACGCCACGGCCGCCAAGGTCGCCAGCGGCGCCGCCGAAACCGTCCCGTACATCACGGTGACGAATCTGGCGCGCACCATGCGTGAACTGAAAGAGCGCGGCATCTGGCTGATCGGCACCTCGGACGACGGCGAAAAAGGCTTGTACGAAGCCGATTTCACGGGCCCGACGGCTCTCGTCATGGGTTCCGAAGGCGAAGGCATGCGCCGTTTGACGCGCGACACCTGCGACATCCTCGTCAGCATCCCGATGTTCGGCTCCGTCGAGAGCTTGAATGTGTCGGTCGCTTCTGGTGTATGTCTCTACGAAGCCCGCCGCCAGCGGATTGCTTTAGAAGCATAAGTTAGCGTCACTTGGGGTCAGACCCGTCGGGGTGATGCGTTCCAATGGAGCGCATCACGATTCCGAAGGAACTGACCCCAGCTTGCCGTTGAGGGGCCTCTCGACGTCAGCCCCTCCAGCATTCCCCCGCCGAATACGCTACCATTTGCGTTCCACCTTATCCATTTTCATTATGTTCCACCACCTGCGCGAAGACATCAACAGCATCATCGAACGTGACCCGGCCGCCCGCAATGGCTGGGAGGTGCTGACCTGTTATCCGGGCTTGCACGCCATCGTCATGCATGGCTGGGCGCACTGGTGCTGGACGCGGCACATGAAGTGGGTGGGGCGCTTCATTTCCTATATCGCCCGCATCATCACGGGCATCGAGATCCATCCGGGTGCGGTCATCGGCAGGCGCGTCTTCATCGACCATGGCTTTGGCGTGGTGATCGGCGAGACGGCCGTCGTCGGCGACGATTGCACCATCTACCAGGGAGTGACCTTGGGCGGCACGTCGCTGCACAGTGGCGCCAAGCGCCATCCGACCCTCGAACGCGGCGTCATCGTCGGCGCCGGCGCGCAGGTGCTGGGCAGCTTCACGGTGGGCGAGTACGCCAAGGTGGGTTCGAACGCCGTACTGCTCAAACCCGTGCCGTCCGGCGCGACGGCCGTGGGCAACCCCGCGCACATCGTGCAAAAGGATGTCAGCGCCTTGCGCGAGGGCAGCACGGCCCATTTGTTCGCCGCGTATGGCGTCACGCCCAACGGCGACGATCCGCTGTCGAAAGCCCTGCAAGGCCTGATCACGCACGCCGTGGCGCAGGAACAGCGCATCGAAACCATCCTCGCCACCCTGAAGGCGGCGGGCATCTGCTGCCAGGGCGTGCCCGAGTGTGATAAATTCGATTCCGAGCAAATGAACAAGCTGGTTGATTAAGGATACAGGCATGACTACAGACGTACACATAGCTGAAAACGCAGCAGAAAAAAGCAGTGACAATCCGAATCTGCTCGACCCCTTCGAGATCCGCGTGCTGGCCGTGCTGGCGGAAAAGGAAGCGCTGACGCCGGACAGCTATCCGCTCTCGCTCAACGCGCTGACGAACGGCTGCAACCAGCTGTCCAGCCGAGATCCCGTCATGGCCCTGTCCGAAGAAACCGTCTACGACGTGCTGCAGCGCCTGATGCAACGCAAGTTCGTCAACGGCATCACGCAGGCCGGCGCGCGGGTCGCCAAGTACGAACACCGCATGCGCATCAAGTGGTCGCTGGAACAGGACAAGCTGGCCATCCTGACGATCCTGATGCTGCGCGGCTTGCAGACGGCGGGCGAAATCCGCAGCCGCAGCGGCCGCGTACATGAATTCAAGTCCGTGGCGGAAGTGGAGTCGGGCCTGCAGTTCTTGATCGACAAATATCCGCCGCTGGTGGCCAAGCTGGCCGTCGCACCCGGTGCCAAGGAGCCACGCTACGGCCACTTGCTGGGCGGTGAAGGGGCGCTCGCGCAGATCGAGACGGCGGCAGGCTACGCCGGCGCCGTCAGTGCGCCGCAGCAGGGCAGCAGGGTGGCCCAGCTGGAACAGGAAGTGCTGCAATTGCGCAGCGACTTCGATGGCCTGGCGGCGCAGTTCGAGGCGTTCCGCAAGCAGTTCGAGTAATTTTCCGGATACGCCTATTGGGCTTGCGGGTCGAAATAGGCGGTCCAGCTCAGGCTGGATGCGGCAAGGTCCTGCGCCTTGCCAAATTGCGCCATGGCCTTGCGCGGTTTTGCCAGTCCCGCCAGAGCCACCCCCAGGTTGTAATGGGTATGGCTGTCCGTCGAGCCCAGCGTGAGCGCCGTTTCCAGCACGTTGACGGCTTCCCTGTACTTGCCCTGGTCACACAGTACGGCGCCCAGGCAAGTGAGCAGGGTGGTATCTTGCCGATCCGCTTGCAGGGCGCTGCGCAGCACGGCTTCCGCTGTCGCCATGTGCGCATCCCATTGCCCGGCATCGCTTTCGGCCAGTTTGATATATGCCTTGCTTGCGGCGATGGCGTCCATTGCCGTTAGCTGGGCCAGGCGGTGGAATTGTTTCCGTCTTCCAGGGCTTCACGGCCGATTTGCTCTATCAGTTGCCAACATTTTTCTTCGTTCATTGTTCATTTCTCGTCAATGGCCAATCGATGCTGAAAGAGGTCAGGCATGCAATGCCGGCGCGATGCGTCCCGTCCGCGTACCTTGAGCTTGTTGAGAATACCATCTTGCCAAGCGTTCGCCTATCGGCCCCTTCTTCGGCTGGCTTGTGCCTGCCGCGTGACAGGCCCGGCTTTGCCGCCGTTCCCTGTCAGTCCGGCCCCGTTTCCGGTATCATTCGGCATGAATAATATTTCCTTCCAACCGTTTGTTATTGGTGTCGCTGGCGGAAGCGGCAGTGGCAAGTCCACCGTATCCCAACAAGTGCTCGCGTCTTTCGGTGCCGACATGGTCTCGGTCGTGATGCAGGACGACTACTACTGCGACCAAACCCATCTTTCCCCTGAAGTCCGGCGCCAGCAGAATTACGACCATCCGCAGGCGTTCGAGTGGCCATTGCTGGTGCAGCACATCCAGGCCTTGCGCAATGGCGAAGCGATCGAGATGCCCGAGTACGACTTCACGCTGCACAACCGCTCCAACCGGACCATCCCCGTCAAGCCGGCGCCCGTGATCGTGATCGAAGGCCTGTTTGCCTTGTATGACGAAGACTTGCGCAACATGATGTCGCTGAAGATCTTTGTCGACACGGCTTCCGACGTGCGCTTCATCCGCCGCATGCAACGCGATATCACGGAACGCGGCCGCTCGGTGGAAAGCGTCATCGAGCAGTATCTGGAAACGGTACGCCCGATGCACAAGCAATTCATCGAGCCGACCAAGCGCAATGCCGATGTCATCTTGCCGCATGGCGCCAACGGCCCCGCGGTCGACATGATCACGGCCAAGGTGGCCAGCGTCATCGGCCGCCTGAAGCCTGCCGGTTAACAGCCCGCCAGCTTACCGCTCTCCCATCGATTCCGAGAACGTCTTGGTGATCGGTTTCGTCAGGTAGCGCAAGACCGTCTTGCGGCCCGTGTTGATTTCCACGGTGGCCGTCATGCCGGGCTGGATCAGGATCGGCTCGCCATTCTTGCCCATCAGATTGCGCCCGCTGGTCTTGATCTGCACGCGGTAGTAGGGCTGTTCGTTGCCCTTGTTGTCTTCATTTAAGGTGTCCGCGCTGATGTAGCTGACGGTGCCGCGCAGGCGTCCGTAGATGCCGTAGTCGTAGGCATCGAGTTTCACGGCCGTGGGCAGGCCGGGCTTGATGAAGGCGATGTCGGCCGGCTTGACTTTCGCTTCGATGATCAGGTCATCGTCCGTCGGCACGATCTGCAGGATTTCCTCGCCCGGCTTGGCCACGCCGCCCAGCGTAGTGAGGCGCACATTGCGCACGATGCCGTCCGTGGGCGCGTAGATATCCGTCGAGCCCAGCTGCTCTTTGCGCTGGGTCACCGTCTGCAGTACGCCGGCCAAGTCTTCCTGGGCTTTCACCAGGTCCGTCTGGCTGTCTTGCAAATATTTGTTGCGCCGGTTGGTGATCTGCGCCTGGATGTCGACCACTTGCCGCCGCAGTTTCAGCACTTCGGCGCGGCTGACGTCTCCCGTTTCCAGCAGCGGCAGATTCATTTCCAGTTCTTCCTTGATCAGCTTCATGGCGCTTTCCAGCGAGCCCACCTCCGCTTGCACGGCGCCCTGGCGCTTGCTGAACAGGGCCAGCTGGTTGGCGCGAAATTCCGGAAACGCCTGCAGTTCGGGCGGGAACTTGGGCGCGCCGCCAAACACTTCCGCCTGCAGGCGCGCCACGGCCGCCTTCAGGCCGGCCGCCTTGGCCGTGCTTTCCAGGTAGCTCGTCTCGGCCCGCGTGCGGTCGAAGCGCGCCAGCAATGCTCCTTTTTTTACCATGCTGCCTTCGTGCACGCGCAGTTCGGCCAGCACGCCGCCATCGGCCACCTGGATGATCTGGTTGCGCGAACTGGCGATCACCTGGCCGTTGGCGCGCGTGACCTGGTCCAGCTCCGCCCACGAAGCCCAGGCGATGATACCTGCCAGGGCCGCCGTGCAGCTCCAGATCAGCACCCGTCCCCGTTTCGCTTCCTCTTTCGCTTCGACCTTGGCCAGTTTCATGCGACGGCTCCTTGCGCTACCGGCGCCGTTGCGGAACTGGGCACGGCCTGCGGCTTGCCCGACAGCTTGGCCAGGACAAAGTCGCGCGGGCCGTCGAGCAGCGCCCGTCCCGCCTGCAGCACCACCAGGCGGTCGAGCAGGGGCAAGAGGGCGTTCTTGTGCGTGGTGGCGACCATGGTCACGCCTTCGGCCGCCAGTTCTCCCAACAGTCCCACGATGCGCGCCTCCGTCTTCGCATCCATGGCGCCCGTCGGTTCATCGAGCAGCCAGATGCGCGGCTTGGCCAGCAGCAGGCGCGTGACGGCGATCAATTGCCGCTGGCCGCCAGACACGCCGCGCCCGCCTTCGGTGATGCCCAGTGCCAGGCCCCTTGGCTGGCCCAGTATCAGCTCGATCAGGCCCGTGCGCCTGGCCGCCGCCAGGATCGCTTCCTCGCCCGGGTCGGCCAGTCCCAATAACAGGTTGTCGCGCAGGGTGCCGCTGAACAGCCGCGTTTCCTGCGGCAGGTAGCCGACCATTTCGCGCACCACTGCCGGCGCCAGCAGGGCCATGTCGACGTCGCCCAGGTACACCTTGCCCTCGGCCGGCTGGTACAGGCCCGAGGCCAGCTTCAGCAGGGTGCTCTTGCCCGAGCCGATGGCGCCCACCAGGCCGACCCGTTCGCCGGGGCGGATGGCCAGGTTTTCCACTTCCAGCGCCACCTTTTGCGCGCCGCCATACGTAAAGCGGATGCGCTCGAAGCGCAACCCCGTGTCGAGACTGCGCGGCGTCAGCGCGAACTGCGCGGTGTCGGCTTCGTTGGGCAGGCTGATGACCTGTTCCAGGCCGTCGATCGAGGCGCGCGCGTGCGCCCACTGCACCATCACGGCGGGCAGCTGCACGATGGGCATCAGCGCGCGGTTGCTGATGATGGTGCACGCCATCAGGGCGCCCATGGTCATCTGGTTCTCGGCCACGAACCACGCGCCCATGGAGATCAGCGCCACGTTGGTCAGCTGCTGGAAGGCGGCCGTGATGTTTTGCGACAGGGCAGCATAGTCGCGGATATTCTGTTCCGCGTGGCTCGTTTCGGCCACCAGTTCTGCCCAGCGCGCCTGCATCATCCATTCGGCGCTGCTGCCCTTGAGCGTTTCCACGCCATCGACGGCTTCGACCAGCAAGCCCGCCTTGCGGTTGCTGGCGTTGAGGTTCTTGCGCGTATGGCTCTGGATGGCGCGCTGGAACATCAGCCCGCACACGAGAGCCAGCGGCAGGGCCACCAGCGGCACCACCACGAGCCAGCCGCCGATGATGGTGATCATGCCGAGGAAAATCAGGGCGAAGGGCACGTCCGTCAGCACGAACAGCGAGGTCGACGTCAGTACGCCTCGCACCATTTCAAAGCCCTTCACTTGCGCCGCCAGGGTGCCGACGGAAGCGGGGCGCGCCTCCATGCGGATGCCCAGCATGCGCTGGAAAAACCATTCGGACAATTCATGGTCGACGTCATTGCATGAGTGGTCAACGATGCGGCTGCGCACCTGCTTGAGGATGAATTCCAGGCCGATCGACAGGGCCACGCCTACCACCAGCACCCACAGGGTGCTGAAGCTCTGGTTCGGGATCACGCGGTCGTACACCTGCATGGAAAACAGCGAGGTGGCCATGGTCAGCAGGGTCACCAGCGCGGTGGCCAGCACGGCATCGACGAACACGCTTTTCTTCAGCCACAGGGCCTTGCGCACCAGGCTTAGCGCGCCGGGGCGGGCATCGCTTTTTTCGCTGCGGCGCGGCAGGCCCACGCATGCGAGGCCTGCCAACGAGGCCAGTTGCAGGGCGCGCCCGTCGATGCCTTCGCCGCGCCAGGCGCCGTCGGCGCCGCGCGACTGCAGCAAGCCCCAGCCCGTGCTGGCGCTGTAGACAGCGAACGGCAGCTCGCCCGGCGTGGGCTCGTGCAGCGGGCGCGCCGCGCCTTCCAGCCCGGCCGCCTGCCAGATGGCGGTAAGCACCATGGCGGGCGCGCCGCTGTCGTCGATATCTTCGAGCTGGCGCTGCAGGTCGGCCAGGCGCGCAGCCGCCAGATGCTGGCCTGTCAGGCGGGCGGCCCGTTCGACGAGTGTCAGCAAGCCATGTTTGATGGAGTTATCCACGCTGTCTCCTGTGTGCATCATGTCGGTGTCAATTCGCGCGCGCCAGGCCCGGCGGCGCCGTGCGCCCGGCCAGGGTGCCCGTCTGCGCGGCCAGGCGCAGGCTGGCGGCAATCGCCTGCGCGCGCGTGTCTTCCAGCGAAAACCGCGCCTGGGTTGCTTCGCGCACGGCGTTGAGCACGTCGTTCCAGCTCTTGCGGCCGATCACGTACTGGCGCGCATACGATTCGAATACCTGCGTCGAGGTGGTGCTGGCCTCGCCCGCATTGTCCAGGCGCTGGCGGCTCGCTTCGGCCTCGTTCCAGTCCAGGGTGAAACGCTCGCGCACGTCGCGCTCGGCCGCATCGTGCGCGGCGCGCGCGCCTTCGCGCCGTGCCACGGCCGCGTCCACGCCGGCCTTGGCCGACAAGCCGGCGCCCGGCTGCGCCTGCAGCACCAGCATGGCGCGCGCGCGGTTGTCCGCATTGATGCCGCCGCCCGTGGGCTTTTCCATGCGCAGCACCACCTTCGGCATGTAGGCCGAGCGCTGCATGGTGATCTCGGAATCGGCTGCCTGCGCCTCGAAATCGAGGCGCTGCAGGGTGGGGGAGTAGCCGATGGCCTGGCGCATGACCCGTTCCAGGCTGGCGTCGGGCAGCGGTTCGCCCACGCCGATGCCGGTGGCAGTGACGAGGCGCACGGGTTTGCCGGCCAGCTGCGACAGCTGCGCCAGCGCGTTTTCCTGCGCCTGGCGCGCATTCGACACGTCGTTGGCCGCCTGATAGGCGCGCGATTCGGCCAGGCGCTGGTCCGTTTGCGAACTGACCGACTGCGCCACGCGGCGCTTGATCATTTCCAGCAGGCGCTGGTGCTCGGCCAGCCCCTCTTCGGCCGAGCGCATGCGCGCCGTCTGGCGCAGCGCTTCCGTGTAGGCGGCGATCACGCGCAGCGAGAGGGTCAGGCGTTCTTCCTCGATGGCGGCGCCGGCCGCGTCGACCCGGCTGCCGGCCGCATCGATGCCGGCGTCGATGCGCCCGCCGCTCCACAGCGGCTGCTCGATGCGCACCACGCCGCCCGTTTCCTGCGAACCGGTGGGGACTTCGGCCGACAGGCTGGGGAAGCGCTGCCACTGCGCGCCATCGAGGTCGGCGCGCGCGGCCGCCTGCGCCGAACGTTTGCCCTGCACGGCGGGATGGCTTTGCAGCGCCTGCTGCAAGACCTGGTCGAAGCTCCAGGCGGTGCTGCCCTGGGCCTGGGCGAAAGAGTTGATGGATGCCATGGCCATGGCCGCCAGTACGGCCGCGATGCGTGGCAGTGAAAACAAGGCTGGGGAACCGCGTAATCTCATCCCGTATTTTTCCGGCACCAGGCCTGACGCATTTCAAGGTAGGGGCGGGAGCGCGCTGCCGCACGCTCCCGCTGCCGTGCCAGGCGCGGCGCCTGGCGTGGGTGGCCTGCTTCAGACGACGAAGTTGGCGCCCGTCAGCTGCGTGATGTTCACGCCGCTGAGCAGCACCAGCGCCGTGTCGATGGCGTTGGCGTTGCTCAGGTCAGTCGAGTGATACACGGTCACGGCGCCGCTGTTTTGCGCATCGGCGATGACGATGTAGCCCTGTCCCGACAAGACGCTGTCGTCGGCCGCGATGGCGCTGGCGGCCGCGCCGATCGACACGGACGTGCCGTCGAAGATGAACAGGTTGTTGTTGCCAAAGTCCGTGCTCACGTTGACGCCCACGGCCACCGATGCCGTCAGGTCGGCGATGGCCGACATGTCGATCACGTCGCCGCCGGCGGCCGGCAAGCCCGTGCTGAAGTCGGCCACCGTCAACGGGTTGTGCAGGGCATTCTGGCTCAGCACGAACAGCTGGCTCGCGTCCGTCAGGTCGGCCTGGGCCTGGGCCGCCGCTGCCGCCGCGGCATCGGCATTCGCCGCCACCGTCAGCGAGCCAGCGTCCGTCAGATCGGCCTGTGCCTGGGCCTGCAGGGCGGCGGCCGCGGCCGCGTCGGCTGCCAGTTGCAGGGCGCTGGCGTCCGTCAGGGCCGCTGCCTGCGCCGCTGCCAGCGCCGCTGCCGTTGCCGCATCGGCGGCCTGCGTGAGGGCCACGGCATCGGTCTGGTCGGCGATGGCTTGCACGGCGGCGGCGTTGGCCGCATCCGCATTCGCCACGACGGCCAGGGCGCTGGCGTCGGTTTGCGCGGCGATGGCGTTTGCTTGCACCAGGGCGGCATCGGCTGCCTGCGCATCGGCATTGGCCTGAGCTGCCGCCGCGTCGTCCGCCTGCGCGGCATCCGCATTGGCATGCGCTTGCGCCGCAGCCGCTGCCGCGCTGGCGGCGGCCGCATCGTCGGCTTGCGCCGCTTGCAGGGCCAGCAGCGAGGCCGCGGCCTGCGCCTGCGCCAGCGGCGCGGCCGCATCGGCCGCATGGGCTGCCGCTGCCGCTGCTATCGCATTATTGGCGTTGACGGTGGCCGCCGCTGCCGCCGCATCGTCGGCCTGCGCCGCCTGGGTGATTGCCAGCGAGGCTGCGGCCTGGGCCGCTGCGGCCGCGGCCGCATCATCGTCGTTCTGCGCTGCCGTGGCCGCTGCCAGTGCGCTGGCAGCTGTTGCCGCCGTGCTGACGGCCAGCGCGTCGGCGGCGATGGCCGCCGTGTGCGCGGCGGTGGCGGCAGCGGCATTGGCCGCTGCCTGGTTGGCGGCCGTGTCGTCAGCCTGCGCCGCCTGGGCTGCAAGCAGCGATACCGCCGCTGCTGCGGCGCTGGCGGTGGCGGCAGCATCGGCGGCTGCCGCTGCCGTGGCAGCCGCTTGCGCCAGCGCGGCGGTTGCGGCGGCATCGGCGGCGGCCTGGTCGTCGGCGACGGCGGCATCGTGCGCCGCCTGGGCGTTGGCGGCGTTGGCTGCCGCCAGCGCGGCAGCCGCGTCATCGGCCTGCGCCGCCTGCGTGGCGGCCAGGGTGATGGCAGCCGCAACGGCTGCTGCCGCTGCCGCAACATCGGCGTCATGCGCGTTTTGCGCCGCCAACTGGGCTGCCGCTGCCGCGGCGGCCGTGGCGGCGACGTCGGCGTCGGCTGCCAGCGCTGCATCGAGCGCCAGTTGCGCATTGGCGGCGGCTGTGGCGGCTGCTGCCGCGGTGGCGTCGTCCGCCTGGGCATTGAGAGTGGCGGCCAGGGAAATGGCCGCTTGCGCCGCTACCGCTGCCGCAGCGGCATCGGCGTTTTGCGCCGCGACGGCCGCTGCATGCGCGGCAACCGCATTGGCGGCAGCGGTGGCTGCCGCCGCATCGTCCGCCTGGGCCGCCGCCAGCGCCGCATGGGCGGCAGCCGCATTGGCATTGGCCTGGGCCGCGTCATCGGCCGCACTCTGGGCGGCAAGGAGGAGGTTCAGTTTCAGGGTCTTGTCATTGTCCGCATCCGTGGCATTGACATCGGCCGTGACGGCTGCAGTCAGATTGGCGATGGCCACGTTGAGCGCGATCTGGGCATTGGCGGCTGCCGTGTCGGTCAATTGCGCCGCCAGCGCAGCCGCCGCGGAGAGGGCGGCCGTGTGCGCGGCATTGGCGGCCGCATCGTCAGCGGCCAGGGCCAGGCTGGCCGCGTTCAGTGCGTTGTTGGCCGCCGTGGCGAGGGTGGCCAGCGCGCTATCGGCCGCCAGCGCCGCGTCGGAAAGAAGCTGTGCCGCGGCCGCGGCCGCTGCCGTGCTTGCCGCCGTGGCGTCGTCGGCCGCGGCGGCATTGGCGGCAGCGAGCGAGGCGCTGGCCGTCACTATCGCCGCGTTGAGTGCGGTCGTGGCGTCATTCAGGGCCGTTTGCGCGTTGGCCGCTGCCGTGGCTGCCGTAGCGGCGAGGCTGTCGTCGTTCAGCGCCTGGTTCAGCGCGGCCAGTGCGCTCGCTGCCGCTGCCGCAGTCGTTCCAACGGCGGCATCGGCGGCCAGGGCGGCCTGCGTGGCGGCCAGCGAGATCGATGCCGTGAGGGCGGCAGTGGCAGCGGCAATATCGTCCGCTTGCGCGTGCTGCGTGGCGGCGGCCGAGATGGCAGCAATGGCGGCGGCCGCCGCAGCGGCCGTGTCGGCGGCGGTGGCGGCAACGGCGGCGGCCGTTGCATTGGTAGCGTTCAGCGCAGCCGCAGCGGCCGCCGTATCGTCGGCCAGGGCCGCATTCAGGGCGGCCAGCGCGTTGGCGGCGATGGTAGCGGCGCTGGCGGCGGCGTTGTCGGCCAGTTGTGCCGCCTGCGCGGCCGCTTGCGAGACGCTGGCAACGGTGGCGGCCGTTGCAGCGGCCAGATCGTCGGCGACGGCGGTGGCAGCGGCCGCGCTTGCCGTCACGGCGGCAGCGGCCGTGGCGGCCGCGTTCGCGTCCGCCTGCAAGGCCGCATTCAGGGCGGCCAGGGCATTGGCCGCTGTTGCTGCCGTTGCGGCGGCGGCGGCATCGGCCGCCTGTGCCGCCTGGGCCGCGGCCAGCGAGGTGGCGGCCACCCCGGCGGCGGTGGCCGCGAGCGTGTCGTCCAGCGCCGCCGCCGTGGCCGCCGCCTGGGAAGTCAGGGCCAGGGTCGCGGCGGCGGTGGCTGCACTGTCGGCCGCGAGCGCATTGTTCAGGGCAGTCAGGGATGCCGCCGCTGCGGCTGCTGTTGAAGCGGCTGCAGCATCATCGGCCTGCGCCGATTGTGCGGCGGCGAGCGACAAGGATGCCGTGGTGGCGGCGACCGTGGCCGCCAGCGCTGCCGTCACGTTTAATGGATGGGCCTGCGAATAAGCGGCCAGGGCGGCCGCATTCGCGGCGTCGGTGTTGGCGATGGTGGTCAGGGCGGCAGCATCCGTCAGGGCGGCCTTGGTGGCCGCCACGGTGGCGGCCGTGACGTTGAGCGTGTGGGCGGTACCGAGCAGGACGGCATCCGTGAGGCCGGCGACGGTGGCAGCGGCCGTGGCGGCGGTGGCATTGACGGTCGCAGCCAGGCCCAGGGCGACGGCGTCCGTCAGGTTGGCTGTCGTCTGTGCTGCCGTGGCGGCAGCGGCGTCGACGGTCGCTACCAGGCCCAGGGCGACGGCGTCCGTCAGTGCGGCGGTGGCGGCAGCTGTGTTGGCGGCACCCGTGGCGGCCGTCGACACGGTGCCCAGGGCCACCGCATCGGTCAGGTTGGCAACAGCGGCGGCGGTGCTGGCGGCCGTGTTGGCGGCCGTCGAGACGAGGTTCAGTGCCACGGCATCGGTCAGGTTGGCCGTCGTTTGCAGGGCGGCAGCGGCAGCCGCATCGGCCGTGGCGACCAGGCCCAGTGCGGTGGCGTCCGTCAGCGCGGCGGTGGCGGCAGCCGTATTGGCGGCCGTGGTGGCCGCTGTCGACAGCGTGCCCAGGGCCACCGCATCGGTCAGGTTGGCAACATTCGTCGCCGTATTGGCGGCTGCTGCGGCGGCCGTGGCGAGCAGGCCCAGGGCGGCGGCGTCCGTCAGGTCGGCCGTTGCCTGCAGGGTGGCGGCCACGGTGGCGTCGGCGGTCGAGATCAAGCCCAGCGCCGTGGCGTCCGTCAGCGCCGCCAGGCTGGCGGCGGAGCTGGCGACCAGCGCATCGGCATTCGAGATGAGGCTCAGCGTGGTGGCATCGGTCTGGCCCGCCGTCGTGACGGCCAAGGCTGCGGCCGCGTCGGCTGCGGAAGAGACCAGGCCCAATGCCACGGCGTCGGTCAGATTGGCAACGGATTGTGCCGCCGTCAGCGCGTTTTGTGCCAGCGTATTGGCAGCCGTCAAGGTGCTGACAGCCGTTTGCGCGGCAAGTTCAGCGGCGGCGTCGGTGGTGGAAATGAGGCCCAGCGCGCCGGCATCGGTCAGTGCGGCCGTGGCGGCGGCGGCGGTGGCGGCGGCTTGCGCGGCCGCGGCGGCACTCACTGCCGAGATATCGATCCCGCCAAGGGCGGCAGCGGCTTCTGCCGCCGAGACGGCGGAAGCGGCCGCCGCGGCGAGCGCTACTGCATCGGTCAGGTTGGCTGTCACTTGCAAGGCGGCTGCCGCCGCCGCGTCGGTGGTGGCGGTCGCGGCAAGGGTGATGGCATCTGTCAGGCTGGCAGTGATTTCGGCGTTATCGGCATCGGTCTGCAAGGCATTGACGGTGGCCGTCAGATCGAGCACGCTGGTCTCGCCGGCCGTCACGTTGGCGGCCAGGGCGGCGAGGTTGGCGAGGTTGAAGGCGTTGAGTGCAACGTTGACGTCCAGCAAGCTGGCTTGCGCATTGGCGGCCGCCGCGTCGGCATCGGCCTGGTCGGCCGCTTGCTGCAGGGCGACGACATCGGTCTGGTCGGCCACTGTCTGGGCATTGGCGGCATCGCTGGCTGCGGCTGCGTCGGCAGCGGCCAGGGCCGCCGCATCCGTCTGGTTGGCCGTCGTTTGCGCGGCCAGCGCGGCGGCCGCATCGGCGTCGGAAACCACTTGCAGGGCGGCCGCGTCCGTCAATGCTGCCTGCGCGGCGGCGGCGATGGCGGTATTGGCGGCCGCATCGGCCGTGATTTGCAGGGCTGCCGCGTCGCTCAGGCTGGCTGTGACGACGGCGTTGGCCGCCACAGTGGCGGCAAGGGCTGCTGCGGCGTCGAGCGCGGCGGCATCGCTACTGGCGGCCAGGGTGGCGGCGGCCGCCGTGGCAGCGTCGGCATCGGAAATCAGGGCCAGCGCAGCCGCATCCGTCAAGCCGGCCTGCAGCTGCGCCGCGTCCGACGCCAGAGTGGCGGCATCGGCGATCAGGCCCAGGGTGGGCGCGTCCGTCATGTTCGCTTGCGTCTGGGCATTGGCGGCGTTCGTCGCGGCGGCATTGGCGGCCGCTTGCAGGGCGACGGCGTCCGTGGCATTGGCGATGGCGGCGTCCTGGGCGGCAACGCCGGCGTCGGCGTCCGCTGCCATCGTCAGGGCGACGGCATCGGTGAGGTTTGCCTGTGCATCGGCGGCAATGGAGGCATTCGCGGCGGCGGTGGCGGCAATGCCCAGTGCCGTGGCGTCGCTGGCATTGGCAGCGGTCGCTGCATCAGCCGCAGCGGTGGCCGCGGCGTTCGCGGCGGCAGCCAGGGCGGCGGCATCGGTGACATCGGCCAGTTCGGTCGCAGCGGCAGACGCGGCGGCATCCGCATCCGAGACGAGGGCCAGGGCAGCGGCATCGGTAAAGCTGGCCTGGATGCCGGCCGAGACGGCGGTGTTGGCGGCGGCGGTTGCCGCCAGGTCCAGCGCGGCAGCGTCCGTGGCATTGGCCAGCGCCGTGGCGGCGGCGGCAGCGGCGGCATCATTGGCCGAAATGACGCCAAGTGCTGCCGCATCGGTCAGTGCTGCTTGGGTGTTGGCTGCGGCGGCGACCACGTCGGCCGCATCGGCGATGGCTTGCAGGGCAGGGGCATTGGTCTGGTCCGCTTGCGTTTGCGCCGCATCGGCGGCGGCCTGCGCGGCGGCGGCGTTGGCGGCGGCCGTGGCGGCAGCCGCATCGTCATTTTGTGCCGAGGTGGCGGCAGCCTGGGATATGGCGGCGGTAGCAGTCGCCGCAGCGGCAGCGTTGTCGTCATTCGTGGCGGCGTCAGCGGCCGCTTGTGCGCCGGGGACGACAGCGGCCGTGCTGACCGCCAGCGCATCGTCGCTGGTGGCGCTATTGGCGGCGAGCAAGGCTGCGGCAGCGTCAGCGGCCGCTTGCGCCGCCAGCTGGTCGGCCAGGAGGGCCGCATTTGCAGCGGCCAGCGAAGCTGCGGCCGTGGCCGCTGCAGCCGCCGCCGCGGCGTCATCGGCCAGGGCATTGGCGGCGGCCGCGGCGGCGGCGGCGGCGGCCAGCACGGCTGCGTCGGTCACGACGGTGGTGGTGGATTGATTGCCAGTGCCACCGCCGGTCGAGCCGCCTGTGCCACCGGTACCGCCCGTGCCGCCTGTCCCCGTGCCGCCTCCGGTGCCGGAACCGCCAGCCGCAGCGCCACCGCCTCCGCCACCGCCTGCCGCTGCGGCAACGAGGCCAAGGCCGCCGAGCGCGCCCAGCACGCCAAGTCCGCCCAGGCCGCCCGCAGCGCCCGCGCCGGCGCCGGCACCGCTACCGGCGCCAGCCGACGCTCCGGCAACATCCACGACACTGCCGCTGGGGATGCCGGCCGCGCCCGCCCCCGCGCCTGTGCCCGTCGCGCCTGCGGCGCCACCATTGTTATCGCTTTGCGGCGTGCCGAGGTCGGCACTGCCATTGCCGGCCTGGCCTGTGGCCGCGCCACTGCCACCGGCTGCCAGGGCGGCTGCCGCCACAGCGGCCGCCGCGCCCACGGCGCCGGCATTGCCGCTGGCGGCGCTTCCCGTGACTTCCACGACATTTTCAGGCGGCATGGTCGCGCTGGCATCGTCCCCCTTGATCAGTTCATCTTCGTCATACTGCTTGCGGTCACCGTTTTTCGGGTCGACGGTTTTTTTTACAGGCGTCGCGAGCTTGGCGCCAGCGCCTTCGGCATTGACGGGAACTTGTGCTGGATTTTGGGTGGTGGCCATTTGAAAAGTCTCCGGAAAAGGTTAAGTATTCGTGCAATTTTCTAAAATAATAAAAAATCAATAATCTGCTGCGATTCCTTGCTTGCTCCGGCGAGGCTTGGGCCGTGGTTGAATGCTGGTGTTTCCGATGTTGATAGTGGCAAGTAAAACATAATTGGGAAAAAAACGCTGGGGCAAAAGAGCGCTACTTCGGCAATATTTAAAATGTTATTTTCATATTTGTTTTATGCGTCGACGCTTTCCTGTGTTTTGTTGCACCGGCAACTGGCTTGTCCGGCGGGACGCAAGGGCAAGGTACAGCCTTTGCACAAAATGGGCAGCGCCTCTCACTCTGAGGATAGTTTCAATTTTGAAACTTCCAATTTCATTTTGATCACGTTCTATGACATTATTTTCTCTGGCGTCATGCAGCTGAATAATCACGAATTGTCACGAAGCAGGTGTTTTCGGCTGAGTCTGCTGTCTTGCCCGCGTATTTCTGCGTCTTTTATCCAAAAAACCACCTTGCTATCGAATTGCTAGTTGTTGTTTTTTGAATGCCGATTATCAAATATGATTGGTAATAAAATACGATAGAAATAATTATTTGTAATTTTAGTATCGAATTAATGCTATCGAGTGAATAGTCTTGTTGTGGCGGGAGGGGATTTTTATAATAACTATCGCTAAGGTAGTTATTATCTTGGGGGCTGAATGGAGTAGAAATGAAAAACGCCCCGGCGGGCGGGGCGTTTCGTATGGGGCAGTGAAATTGCGCTGTCAGCCTTCCTCGCGCCAGCGGCGCAGGCGGATGGCGGCGTAGATCAGCGCCGCGCCTGCCGCCGCACCCAGCCAGACGGCTGGCAAAGCCAGGCTGGACCAGGAATTGCTGAACACATCGATGCGCGTCATGTGCGATCCCCCCTCTGCCAGGGCGTGCATGTGCGACAGTAGTTGCGGCTCGAACAGATACCAGCTGCCGGGAAGGGTGCCCAGCAGGGCGCGTCCGATGACATTCATCTGTATCCAGCTGACATTGCTTTCCGTCTGCGTCAGCTTGCCGGCCCACACTGTCAGGATGAGCAGCAGCAGCGGCACGCCGACGGCCCACAGGAAGACTTTCGATTTGGCCCAGCTCGAGACCATCAGCAGCCAGCCGACCGTCGGCAAGGCCCACAGGCAATACACAGGCAGCAAGCCGAACACGCGCAGCGGTCCCAGGTACAGACCGGGGGTGGCGAGCAGTTCGGCAAACACGTGGATGCCGTTGGCCGCCAGCACGCCGCTGAGTATCAGGATCAGGGCCAGCGAAGTCAGGCTGGCGGCGGCGGCCACGATCAACGGCGCGACCAGCAGGGCGATGGCCGCTTTCGACAGCACTGTCTGCGCATCCGAGATGGGCAGCGATTTCCAGAACAGCACGCTGCGGTCGCGGCGGTCGTCATGCAGGGCGCTCAGGCAATAGAAGAACACGAGGAAACCCAGCGCCAGGAACAGCGGCGCGGCCGCGTACGTGTAGTTGTTGGCGACGGCGTCGATGATTTCCGTGCGGCGCGGGCCGAAAGTGCGGGTATTGAAGACGGTGCTCCAGGACACTTCCTCGCCATTGACGATGAGCGCCGTGCGCATCTTGGTCTTGGCGATGGTGCCTATCGTCATCAAGGCGCCCAGCACAGTCATGACGATGCCGATCAGGGCGGGTGTCCATACCAGCATGCCCTTGTGTTCCCACAGTTCACGCCGGATCAGCCATTGCAGCTTGTTGGCAGGGGAAATACTCATTGGTACGATCCTTTCATGGTCGCGACAAACAGGTCAGCCAGGCTGGGTGTGCGTACTTCGCCCAGGGCGGCCAGCTGGGTGCGGGCGACGCCGTCGAACAGCATCACCGACTTGCCGAATACGCTGCGTTCGCTGATCGGCTGCAGCGCGCGCGCCGGATTGACGTGCTGCGGGCCCACCATCACTTCGATATAGCGCTCGCCCACTTCTTCCATGCTCGAGGCCAGCACGATCTTGCCGTCGCGAATGAACATCAGGTCGCTGAGGATGTGTTCCACTTCCTCGATCTGGTGCGTGGTGATGACGATGGTCTTGTTTTCATCGAAATAGTCTTCCAGCAAGTTCTGGTAGAACTGCTTGCGGTACAGGATGTCCAGGCCCAGGGTCGGCTCGTCGAGCACCAGCAGTTTGGCGTCGATGGCCATCACCAGCGCCAGGTGCAGCTGCACCACCATGCCTTTCGACATGGCCTTGACCTTCATCTTCGGCGACAGCTTGGTGTGGGCCAGGTAGCGTTCGGCCTTGCTGCGGTCGAAACGTGGATGCACGCCAGCGACGAAATCGATGGCGTCGGCCACGCGCAGCCAGCCCGGCAGGATGGCCACGTCGGCGATGAAGCACACGTCGTCCATCAGCGCATCGCGCTGCACACGGGGATCGCGCCCCAGCACCGACAAGTCGCCTTCGAAGCCCGTCAGGCCCAGGATGGCTTTCAGGGTGGTGGTCTTGCCGGAACCGTTCGGCCCGATCAAGCCGACGATGCGTCCCGGCGCGATATCGAAGCTGATGCCAGCTATGGCCACCTGCTTGCCATATTGCTTGTGCAAGCCGCGCGCGCTGATGACGCTGTCCTTGTTCAATGCATTCATGCGTTCTCTCCATGTGCGCCGCTGTCGCGGCTCGCTTGCAGTAGTTGTTCGAGGTTCAGGCCCAGTTGCGAGATGCGTTCCAGCATCGCTGGCCATTCTTCGCGCATGAAGCGCTCGCGTTCACTGGCCAGCAATTTGTCGCGGGCGCCTTCCAAGACATACATACCGAGTCCTCTGCGTTTTTCCACCAGGGCATCGTCGACCAGTTCCTGATAGGCGCGCGACACGGTGATGGGATTCAATTGATAGTCGGCCGCCACCTGGCGCACCGAAGGCAGGGCGTCGCCCGACTGCAGCACGCCATCGAGCATCATGCCCACCACCCTGGCCTTGAGCTGGCGGTAGATGGGGCTATTGTCGTTCCATTCGGCGCTCATGGGATGCGCTCCCATAAGGGTGGTGCGGCGCGGCGCGTGAAAAATGCGGTAGGCATTGAAGCTCCGTGATGTATTGAGTTGGTGTTGTGGTTAACTATAACAGTGAAAATCAAAATGTCAACATATACATGTTTTTATATCCACAAGGAAATTATAATGTTGCGTGTTTGAGAAACTTACTTGATAACTTTTGGCGAACATGTCGCCACAACCATGAAAGCAGAAATGATAAATTGCTTTGGAGAAGTACAAAACCTGTTCAGGCGTGCTGGTAGCGGCGCCGCCCTGTTGGCGCTATTGAGCGCCTGCGGCGGCGGTTCCGGCGGCGCGTCCACGCCGCCACCAACGCCGGTGGCGCCGGTCGAGACGCCGCGCTATCTGCTGGGCGGCACGGTCAGTGGCTTGTTGCCTGGCGCCAGCGTCGTGCTGGCAAACGGCACGGATAAAGTGACCGTCACTGCCAACGGTGCTTTCAGTTTTGCCGGCAAGCTGACGGTGGGCGCCAGTTACGAAGGCAAGGTCGACAGCGCCTCCGCGGGCCTGGGCTGCAGCATCGCGCAAGGCGCGTCGACCATGGGCACTGCGGACGTCAACACCTTGGCCGTGCGTTGCCTGCCCATCGTACTGGCCGGCGTGCAGGAACATATCCAGCGTGTCGATGGCATGGTGCGGGATGGCGCGGGCAATTATTACATCGCCGATGTTCCCTCGCAAGTGATCCACAAGCTGGCCCCTGACGGCAGCCTGAGTATCTACGCCGGGATGCCAGGCAAGGCTGGTGCCGTTGATGGGCCTGCTGCCAGCGCGACTTTCTACATGGGGGGCGGCCGCGCACCGCTGGCGATCGACGGCGAGAAGAATCTGTATGTTTCCGACAGCTGCAATGGTCAGATAAGAAAAATTACGCCGGCTGGCGTGGTCAGTACACTGGCCGGCAAGCGCCGCGCCAATTGCAGTGCAACACAGGCCGAGCCGGATGGCGTGCCTGTGTATGCCGACGGACCGGGGGCGCAAGCCCGGTTTGGCGTGATCGCCAGCATGGCCATGGATCCGAACGGTGATTTGCTGCTCGTCGATGATGGACAGCTCCAGGTTCGCCGGGTGACGCCAGCTGCCGTGGTCAGTTCCTACAAGGTCATGTTGGCCGAGCCGAATGGCCTGCCGCGCGCAGGACGAGTGAGCCAGATGGCAGTCGATACCAGCGGCGTCATTTACTTGAGCAACAGTAACGGCAGCAAGATATATCGCCTTGATAATAATGGCGTGGCCTCCCTGGTTGCCGGAAATACGAGGACGACTGGCTATGACGGCAAGGGCGTCAATGCCAGTTTCAGTGGCGTGCGTGGCATGGTGTTCGAGCGCAGCGGCAATTTGTTGCTGGCCGACCGCGATGCCATCCGCCGCATGACGCCCGGTGGCGAGGTGACGACGGTGGTGGGCCGGTATGTGCCTGACGCGGGAGGGAATTATCTCGACTGGAAAAACCTGGCCCAGATATTGATCGGCGATGCAGGCAGCATGCTGGTCTACGATTCCACCTTGCAGCGCCTGAGCTGGGTGGATGCCGGCAACAGGATTGCGACTATCCCTGTCATGCTGGGCAATACGGGGCAGGCGGATGGCGTGGGTGTTGCGGCTCGCGTGGGCAATGTCAAGGCATCGGACATGTGCAGCGATCCCGCCGGGAATGTCTACCTGCTCGATGCGGCCAGCAAGGTGCTGCGCCGGCTGGCGCCCAATGGCAAGCTCGAAGTCTATGCGGGGATTGCCGGCCGCGCCGGCAGCGATGACGGCCCGCGGCTCAGCGCGACCATGCAAAGCCCCGTGGCGATCGCTTGCGGCGCGGATGGGGCCGTGTATGTGGCGGACAGGGCGGCGACTTCCTCTTCATTGAATTTGCGCAAGATCAATGCTGAAGGGGCCATGTCCACCGTCGAGCCATTGCCGGCAGGTAGCTTTGGCCTTCAGCAGTATATCCTGGCGGTTGACAAGGATGGCTATATCACATGGACGGAGGCTTTGGGCGAAGGGATTTATCGTCGCCCGCCCGGTGGCGTATTTTCCCTGTTTGTGTCCTTTGAGACGCTCGCGCGCTCCTTCGGTGACAGCGTTCTCGGCTTGCAAGATATTCTGCCCTACAGCATGGTGTTTGACAGCAAAGGCAATATGTATTTTGATGATTTCTATCATCAAGTGATCTTCAAGGCGGATCGTGCCGGCGCCGTGACCGTATTTGCCGGCACCTTGTACTCGACTAAAAATGCCGACGGTGCGCCTGGCGTAGGCAGCCTGTCCTTTGCCGGCATGCCCAGCCTGGCCATCGACAAGGCCGACAACCTGTACCTGAGCGGCCAGGATGGCGTGCGCAAGATCGATACGGCCGGGGTCATTTCCACGCCGCAACTGGCATGGGGCAATCCCATCGTGGAGGTCCTGGCTTTTGGCAACGGTACCTTGTATGGCTATACCGCCCGCGCCATTGTCCAGACGCCTGTGCCTTAAGTGGAGCGATGCGCAGGCGCGGCTGGCGACTCCCTCAGCCACGCCTGCAAGTCCAGCGCATTGAACAGGGCGGCCCCGGCCGCCGTGTTATCGAAGATGCACCAGTTGTCCGCCTGCACCGATGCGTGCAATTCAGCGGCCAGCGCCGCCAGGTAGTCGGCCGGGTAGTCGGAATAATATATTTTCGGGCTGCCGTGCAGGCGCACGTAGGCCACGTTGGTCGTTGGCACGTGCGGTCCCGGCTGGCCGGCAGGCGGGTCGGCGCGCACGCGTGTGATGCGCTGCATTGTTAACAGCTCGGTCGCCCCTTGCTCGAACCAGCTGGGATGGCGCGCCTCACACGCGAGCATGCCGTCGAAGCGCTGGCGCAGGGCGGTGAAAAATGCGGCAGCCACGTCCGCTTCGAATCGCAGGCTGGGCGGCAGCTGCACCAGTACGCAGCCCAGCTTGCTTCCCAATTCCCCCACTTCCGATGCAAAGCGATCGAGTTCGGCCTCACCATCGCGCAAGCGCCGCTCGTGCGTGATGCTGCGCGGCAATTTCACGCTGAAGCGGAAATGCTCGGGCACGCTGGCGGCCCAGCGCGCATAGGTGGCGGGCTGGTGCGGGCGGTAGAAGGAGCTGTTGATTTCCACGCAGTCCAGTACCTGCGCATAGCGCTGCAGGTGGCTGCCATCGAGGGGGAAGTGGCTGGCGGCGGCGCTGGAAATACTCCAGCCGGCCGTGCCGATGTAAACAGTATGCATGGCGCCATTACAGCAAGGCCAGGCGGGCCCGGCTATCGGACAAATGCCCGTGCCGCCGTCGGCGCAGACCTAGTCGATGATGTTGCCGTTCAGGTCGTGGCGCGTGATGTTGCCGCGCGCATCGATGGCGATCCAGCCGCCGCGCGGCGGCGTGACATCGCATTCCCAGTCGGGCAAGACGTAGCGCAAGGTATTGTCGACCCGGTGCAGGGCAGGGCGGTGCGTGTGGCCGTGGATCATGACGGTGCTCGCGTGTTCGGCAAACACTTGCGCGACAGCATCGGGCGTGACATCCATGATGTCCATGGATTTTTCGCCATTATGCTCGCGGCTGCTCTTGCGCAAACCGTCGATGATGGCCTTGCGCTGCGCCAGCGGCATGGACAGGAACTGTTTTTGCCAGGCGGGCTGGCGCACCATGGCGCGAAACTCCATGTATTGCACGTCTTTCGTGCATTCGGCGTCGCCATGCAGCAGGACGATGCGCTGGCCCGCGATCGTGGCCACGTGCGGTTCGCTGAGCAGGGTGGCGCCAGCGGCGGCGGCAAAGCCGGAGCCGACAAGAAAGTCGCGGTTGCCGGCGATCCAGTAGACGTGCACGCCAGCATCGCTGACGGCGCGGATGGCGGCCGTCATGCGCGCATTGAACGGGTCTTCCAGATCATCGTCGCCGGCCCAGTATTCGAACAGGTCGCCCAATAGATACAGCGCTTGCGCATATTGCGCATGGTGTTCCAGGAAAGAAAGAAACGCCGCGCTCGTGCGCGGGTGCGAACTCTGCAGATGCAGGTCGGAAATAAAGAGTGCGGCAGGCATTGTCATCGTTCAACGCTCCCAAAAAGTGATGTGCATGGAAAAGCGCAAACGCGGCAATGCCTGTTATTCATGATGCTGAAGCCTGATTACGCGGCTTCTACCTTCTCGATGATCACGTCCGTCACTGGTACGTCGGCGAACATGCCGGCGCGCGAGGTTTTGACGGCGCGGATGGCGTCGACGACTTCCTTGCCTTCGGTGACTTTGCCGAACACGGCGTAGCCCCAGCCGTCCTGGCCTGGATAGTCGAGGAAGCTGTTGTTCTTGATGTTGATGAAGAACTGGGCCGATGCCGAGTGCGGATCCGACGTGCGGGCCATGGCCAGCGTGTAGGTATCGTTTTTCAGGCCGTTCTTGGCTTCGTTTTCCACGGTGGTGTCGGCTGGCTTTTGTTTCATGCCTGGCTCGAAACCGCCGCCCTGGATCATGAAGCCGTCGATGACGCGGTGGAAAATCGTGTTGTCGTAGTGACCGGCTTTCATGTAGGCCAGGAAGTTGGCAACCGTTTTCGGCGCTTTTTCGGCGTCCAGTTCAGCGGTGATCTTGCCCAGATTGGTGGTGATGATGACGGAGGTCATGATGATCCTTAATAAATTGGATGAATAATTGATTCAGCGGCGCCAGGCAGGCCGGCGCCGCAAAAACGCTATTTTACAGTTTTGCGGGCGCGGATTTGAGTAAAGTCGCCGATTCGATCACCACGGGGGTGACCGGCACGTTCTGGTGCGGGCCCTTGTCGGCAACGGGCACGGCCTTGATCTTGTCGACCACGTCCATGCCGCTGACGACTTTGCCGAACACCGTGTAGCCGAAACCGTCTCGGCCAGGGTAGTCGAGCGCGCCATTGTCGTTGACGTTGATAAAGAATTGCGCGGTGGCCGAATGCGGGTCGCCCGTGCGCGCCATGGCGATGCTGTAGGTGACGTTTTGCAAGCCGTTTTGCGCTTCATTCTTGATCGGCGCCTTGGTGGCTTTCTGCTTCATGTTCTTGTCGAAGCCGCCGCCCTGTATCATGAAGCCGTCGATGACGCGGTGAAACACCGTGCCCTTGTAGTAACCGCTTTTGACGTACTGCAAGAAATTGGCCACGCTGTGCGGCGCTTTTTCCTGGTTCAGTTCCAGCACGATCTCGCCCATGCTGGTTTTCAGGGCCACGTGGGGCGTGGGGTCGAGGGCGGTCGCCGGAGCGGCTGCCACGACGGCGCTGCCCAGGGTCAGGCCGGCAAACAGGGTGCAAAAACGGGCCAGGAAAGACAGGCGTTTCGATTTGATTTCTTGCATGAAGGCGTCCTTGATCGTTATTTTTCTCTAAACTTGCTTTAATTGTAAAGAAATGAAAATTCGGTTGAACATCGTAAAAACCTGATTCATATCGGGCCAGTATGGTTTTTATCAATGTTATACTTGACCGCTAACGCCCTAATTCTAACAAACAAGAACAACAATACAGCGGGTCGTCCCGTCTCGGCGCACACGGCAGTTCTGTGGCGCGGCACCCCCGGTGTCCGCGCCTGTCTGTCGTTTTGCCAGGCTGGCGGCCGCTCCACTTGCAAAGTACGATGAGCAATCTAAAGATTTACAACACCCTGGCGCGCGAGAAGCAGGTATTCGTTCCGATGGAAGCGGGCAAGGTACGCATGTACGTGTGCGGCATGACCATCTACGATTATTGCCATATCGGCCATGCGCGCATGATGATGGCCTTCGACGTCATCTACCGCTGGCTGAAAGCGTCCGGTTTCGACGTTACCTATGTGCGCAACATTACGGACATCGATGACAAGATCATCCGCCGCGCCGTGGAAAACGGCGAGACGATTTCCCAGCTGACGACGCGTTTCACCCAGTACATGGATGAAGACACGGCCGCGCTGGGCATCCTGACGCCCGACCACACGCCGCGCGCCACCGAATACGTGCCGCAGATGCTGCGCCTGATCGAGCAGCTGGAAGCGAAGGAACTCGCTTACCAGGGCGCGGATGGCGACGTGAACTATGCCGTGCGCAATTTCCCCCATTACGGCAAGCTGTCGGGCAAGTCGCTCGACGACCTGCGCGCGGGCGAACGGGTCGACGTGAACACGGGCAAGCGCGATCCGCTCGACTTCGTGCTGTGGAAGTCGTCGAAGGATGCCGAGCCGGAAGAAGTCAAATGGGATTCGAAGTGGGGCAAGGGCCGCCCGGGCTGGCATATCGAGTGCTCGGCCATGTCGTGCGCCTTGCTTGGTGAACAGTTCGACATCCATGGCGGCGGCGCGGACTTGCAATTCCCGCACCACGAAAACGAGATCGCCCAATCCGAGGGCGCGTTCGGCCACACCAGCGTCAATTACTGGATACATAACGGTTTCGTGCGCCTGGACAATGAAAAGATGTCCAAGTCGCTCGGCAATTTCTTCACCATCCGCGAAGTGCTGCAAAAGTTCGATGCCGAAGTCATCCGCTTCTTCATCCTGCGCGCGCACTACCGCAGCCCCCTCAATTACTCGGACGTGCACCTCGACGATGCGCGCTTGTCCCTGACCCGTTTGTACACGGCGCTGGCCGACGTGGCGGTGGAAGAGGGCGCCATCGACTGGAACGAGGCGCACGCCGTGCGCGTGCGCGAAGCGATGGACGACGATTTCAACACGCCGCTGGCCGTGGCCGCCCTGTTCGACCTGGCAACGGAAGTCAACAAGAGCAAGTCGCCAGCCCTGGCGCGTCAATTGAAGGGCCTGGCGGGCGTATTCGGCTTGCTGGAACGCACGCCGCAGCAATTCCTGCAAGCGACCGTCGGCGCCGCCGCTGGCGGCCAGGACGAAGCGGCCGGCATCGAAGCGGCCATCGCGGCGCGCAGCGCAGCGAAAAAGGCGCGCGACTTTGCGCAATCCGACAAGATCCGCGCCGACTTGCTGGCAGCGGGCATCATTCTCGAAGACAAGCCTGACGGCTCGACCAACTGGCGCCGCGCATGATGCCAACGTCCAGGGAAAACGGGGAAGCGCCGGTAATAGCCGCGCAGGTGATCCAGGTGCCACATTACTGGGAAGAGGCGAAGATCGAGCTGATGAAGCGCGACCGCATCATGAAAAAGCTCATCCCGCAATTTGGCGACCTGCACCTGGTCGGCCACAGCGACCCGTTTACGACCCTGGCCCGTTCGCTGGTGGGGCAGCAGATCACGCCCAAGGCGGCCGACGCTGCCTGGAAAAAGCTGCTGCTCGCTTGCCCGAAATGCACGCCGTCGCAAGTATTGAAGGCGGGCGCCGAGCAGTTGTCCGCCTGCGGCTTGTCCAAACGCAAGACCGAATACATCCTCGACCTGGCCGACCATTTCAAGGCCAAGCGCGTGCACGCGAGCCAGTGGGACCAGATGGATGACGAAGCCGTCATCGCCGAGCTGGTGCAGATCCGCGGCATCGGCCGCTGGACAGCCGAGATGTTTCTGATATTTAATCTGCTCCGGCCGAATGTCTTGCCGCTCGACGACCCCGGTTTGATTCAGGGCATCAGCGTCAATTATTTCTCCGGTGAACCAGTTTCCCGCAGCGATGCGCGCGAAGTTTCCGCCAATTGGGAACCGTGGCGCACCGTGGCGACGTGGTATTTGTGGCGCAGTCTCGACCCTGCAGCCGCCCCTGCCGCACCCGATGCAGCCCCCGGCGCAGCAGCCGGTACGGTAAAATAAACATAGATGACGCCGCGCGCCCTGGCGCCGTGGCCGGTAAAACCTGGAGGTACAATGACTAAAACGACTTTCCTCAATTTTGAACAGCCGATCGCGGAACTCGATTCCAAGATCGAAGAGTTGCGCTTCGTGCAAGACGATTCGGCCGTCGACATCTCGGAAGAGATCGACCGCCTGGCCAAGAAGAGCCAGCAGCTGACCAAAGATATCTACGCCAAGCTGACCCCTTGGCAAGTGGCGCAGATCGCGCGCCACCCGCAACGCCCCTACACCATGGATTACGTGAATGAAATCTTTACCGATTTCCACGAATTGCATGGCGACCGCAGCTACGCGGACGATCTGTCCGTCGTCGGCGGCCTGGCCCGCTTCAACGGCCAGCCGTGCATGGTCATCGGTCACCAGAAGGGCCGCGACACGAAAGAGCGCGCCATGCGCAATTTCGGCATGCCGAAGCCGGAAGGCTACCGCAAGGCCATGCGCCTGATGAAAGTGGCTGAAAAGTTCAACTTGCCCATCTTCACCTTCGTCGACACGCCAGGCGCCTTCCCCGGCATCGATGCGGAAGAGCGCGGCCAGTCGGAAGCCATCGGCCACAACCTGTACGTGATGGCCGAGCTGAAAGTGCCGCTGATCGCCACCATCATCGGTGAAGGCGGTTCCGGCGGCGCGCTGGCCATTGCCGTGGGCGATGCCGTGCTGATGCTGCAATACTCGACCTATGCCGTGATCTCGCCGGAAGGCTGCGCCTCGATCCTGTGGAAGAGTGCCGAGCGCGCCTCCGACGCGGCCGAAGCGCTGGGCCTCACCGCCCACCGCCTGAAAGCCATGGGCCTGATCGACAAGATTATCAACGAACCATTGGGCGGCGCCCACCGCGATCCGAAACAGATGGCGACCTTGCTCAAACGCGCACTGGCCGACACCCTGCGCCAGTTCCAGGGCATGAAAACCAAGGACCTGCTGGCCGCGCGCCATGAAAAACTGCTGAGCTACGGCAAGTTCAAGGAAACGACGCCGAGCGAGTAATATTTAAACCCAACGGCAGAGTCTGGGGTCAGACCCTCACGGTCTGACCCCGGCTTTTCAAGGTCTTGGGTTAAAACGACACCAGGGACAGTCCGCTAAACGACACCATCCGTTTAGCAGCCTGTCCCTCTTTGCATTCCCGGAGTCCTGATTGAAAAAGCAACAAACCGCCACCGTCGCCGACATTTTCGCCAGTGCGTTGGACGCCTGCGCGCCGCCAGCGGGCGGCCCCATCGCCATCGCCCTCAGCGGCGGCCTCGATTCCTCGGCCCTGCTGCACCTGGCGCATGCCTGGGCGCAAGAGCACGGCGTGGCTCTGCACGCCTTTCACGTGCACCACGGTCTGAGCCCGAATGCTGATGCGTGGCTGGCCCACTGCGAACAATTGTCCGCCGGCATGGGCATCGCTTTCGAGGCGCGCAAGGTCACCCTGGAGAAAAATGCGAAGACGGGCACGGAAGAGGCGGCCCGCAAGCGCCGTTACGCGGCCCTGGGCGAGCTGTGCGCCGCGCACGGCGTGCGCCTGCTGCTGACGGCCCACCACCAGGATGACCAGGCCGAGACGGTGTTGCTGCAATTGTTGCGCGGCTCAGGCACGGCGGGCTTGTCCGGCATGGATGGCGCCAACAGCGCGCCCGAGCTGCTGGGCAACCCGGGCCTGGTGATGGCGCGCCCCTTGCTGCCCGTGTCGCGCAAGCAGCTGGAAAGCTACGTGGAAAAACATGCGATCACGCACATCCATGACGAATCGAACGACGATCCCCGCTTTGCCCGCAATGCCCTGCGGCACCAGGTGATGCCCGTGCTGGCGCAGGCCTTTCCCGGTTTCCAGGAACGTTTCGCCCGCAGCGCCCAGCATGCGCAATCGGCGCAGCGCCTGCTGACGGAACTGGCGACGCAGGATTTGGCGGCGTGCCTCGATGGCGACTGCATCGAGCTGGCGAAATTGCGCGAGTTGAGCGCGGACCGCTGCTACAACCTGCTGCGCCACTGGTTCGGCACGCGCGGCTTGCGCATGCCGTCGACGGCGTGGCTGGCGGAAATGCTGGCGCAATTGCTGGAAGCGCGGCCCGATGCGCAACTGCTGGTCACGCATCCCGAATGCCACGTGCGGCGCCACCGCGACCGTTTATATCTGACGCCGAAGCTCGATGATCTGGCCGGCATGCGCGACAAGAGCGACGCGGGCATTCCCGGCCTGGAAAAGGCCAGCCAGGAATTTACGTGGCAGGGCGAAGCGAGCCTGGCCTTTCCCGCGTATGGCGGCGTGCTGCATTTCGATGCGGTGGAAGAGGGCGGCCAGGGTATCGACATTGCCTGGTTGCAATCTCAAACCTTGACCATCGATTTCCGCCAGGGTGGCGAGCGCCTGAAACTGGCCTTGAACCGTCCCACCAAGAGCTTGAAATACCATTACCAGGCGTTTGACGTGCCCGCCTGGGAGCGCGAACGCCTGCCGCTTGTCTGTGCGGCGCGACAATTGCTGTTCGCGGCCGGTATAGGCCTCGATTGCCATTGCCTGAGTCTGCTGGATCGCCCCCGCGTCGCCTTGCGCTGGCTCTCCTGCTGAGCGTAGGGGCAGCTGCCACGGCCACTCCCGGGGTGGCTGGCAAGTGGCTGTCCAAGCCAGCTGGACTGCATGGATTGGTTATTTCCATATGCGCAATCGGTATGAGCTAATGCGCTTTTTAGCTTGTTATTTTGCATTGCGGCATGTAGAGTAAAGCCCTCCTTTTTTATTCTTCTTGAGCGGAAACTTCACTCTTATGGCTTTAATCGTCCACAAATATGGCGGTACGTCGATGGGCTCGACTGACCGTATCAAGAATGTCGCCAAGCGCGTTGCCAAGTGGCACGACGCTGGGCATCAAATCGTGGTGGTGCCATCCGCCATGTCGGGCGAAACCAACCGCCTGATTGGACTGGCCAAGGAAATCATGGATCAACCCGATCCCCGTGAACTTGACATGATCGCCTCGACAGGCGAACAAGTGTCCGTCGGCCTATTGTCGATGGCACTGCTGGCGATCGGCAAACAAGCCGTATCCTATGCTGGCTGGCAAGTCGCGATCAAGACCGATTCCGCCTTTACCAAGGCACGCATCCAGTCGATCGATGACGAAAAAGTCAAACGCGACCTCGATGCGGGCAAGATTGTCATCATTACCGGTTTCCAGGGCGTCGACGAACACGACAACATCGCGACCCTGGGCCGCGGCGGTTCGGACACGTCGGCCGTGGCGATCGCCGCCGCCATGAAGGCGTCCGAATGCCTGATCTTCACGGACGTCGACGGCGTCTACACGACCGACCCGCGCGTGGTCTCCGAGGCGCGCCGCCTGAAGACCATCACCTTTGAAGAAATGCTGGAACTGGCTTCGCTGGGCTCCAAAGTGCTGCAAACGCGTTCGGTGGAATTCGCCGGCAACTACCGCGTTCCCACGCGCGTGCTGTCGTCGCTGACCGACCCGATGTTGCCGCTGGAAATAGAAGCCAATTCAGGCACCCTGATTTCGTTTGAGGAAGATACAAACATGGAACAAGCAGTCATCTCCGGCATCGCCTTCAACCGCGATGAAGCCAAAATCACCGTGCTCGGCGTGCCCGACCGCCCAGGCGTGGCGTACCACATCCTGGGACCGGTGGCGGACGCGAACATCGAAGTCGACATGATCATACAGAATCAGTCGGTCGACGGTAAAACGGACTTCACCTTCACCGTCTCGCGCGGCGAATACACGCGCGCGCTGGCCGTGCTGGAAGCGAACCGCGAATCGCTGGGCGCGGCCAGCATCACGGGCGACGCGAAAGTGTCGAAACTGTCCGTCGTCGGCGTGGGCATGCGCAGCCACGTTGGCGTCGCATCGCAAATGTTCCGTACCCTGTCGGAAGAGGGCATCAACATCATGATGATCTCCACTTCCGAGATCAAGATCTCCGTGCTGATCGATGAAAAGTACATGGAACTGGCCGTGCGCGCGCTGCATAAAGCGTTCGAGCTGGAAAAAGCTTAAATATCCAAAAATATTGCCCCGCGCCCTTGACCAAAGGGGGGGCAATCGATATTATGACGTTCGTCGCTGCAGCGCAGTTAGCTACAGAGACATAGTTGAGTAATCAGCTAGGAGACGTGGCCGAGTGGCCGAAGGCACATCCCTGCTAAGGATGCATACGGCTTATACCTGTATCGTGGGTTCGAATCCCACCGTCTCCGCCAGAATCAAATAAAAAAGCCTCCCCTGCGGGAGGCTTTTTTATTTGTCTGGACGGAACGGTGGGATTCGAAGACGGAGCGCCCTAAGGGGCGCGAGGCTATTCGAATCGCCATTCTGCCGCGCCCCGCGCGGCCCCGCTGGCCGCGCAGCGGCCAGCGCCGTCCCCTCATCTCAAGCCGTAGCGGCCAGCGCCTACGCATCGCCTCCCACAGCCAGCATAGCCAGCATCACGCAGTCCCCCCGGCATCACCCAGAGGACAAACATCACCCAGAGGACAAACATCACCGCTTCGCCTCCCGCTCCAGCGTATCCCTGCCAATAATCTTCAAGCTTGTCCCTCCCTTGAAGGGCAGCGCTTCCTCGCTGCCAGCCGTCCGGATCCCCGCCGAGACGCCGATTTCAGCCGTCACATCGACGAATTCCTTGCGGAACAGCAGCAGCTCCGTATGCTTGATGATGGTTTGCAGCGCCACCGACTGCCCCGGCGCGATGGTGGTGAAGGCGCGCTTGAGCGCATGGTCCGCCAGGCTCGTCTTCAGGACCTGGCTTTGTTCGCTCACGTTGTCGATCAGGCGCAGGTTGGGTCCGCGCTGCTGGATGTAGTCGAGCGGATAGCCGACGGCCGCGGTGCCGGTATTCTTGATGACGACCTCGATGCGCATGTCGCTGCCCGTGAAAATGCAGGCCGGGTTGTCGAGGCAATGGGCGCTGACGGAAAGTACGTCGTTCGGCATGGCGTGTCCTGTGAGGTGTAGGGAGGTTGCAAACAGCCCGGTCACGAGCCATTGAGGATGATATCGCATTTGATTTTCCGTCCTATTTTCGCCCGCAGCAATTCTTGCACTTCGATCGCGATTTGCCAGCCGTGCCGCTTGAGGACAATCACGGAGCCGTAGGCACTCATGATGTTGGCCACTGCCGGGTCCGGTTCCGTGCCGTCCGCCAGGGCCGGCACGGGCGCATCCCAGCTGCCGTCTGGCTTCATGTACTTGACGGTTTCGTCATCGCCGTCGACATAGGAATATTCGTCCGGTATGCCATAGCAATGGCCGAATTCATGCGCATGGGTTTGCCCGTTGGTGGCCATCGATACGTCGATCACGGTGCCGGTCACGCCTTCGCGGTCGTAGCGCTTGTGGATCTGCATGGTGTAGTGCTCCCTGCTTTCCACGTACTCCACGCGGTAGACGATGGGCAGTACGCGCGTGCCGCATTCCGGATCGACGATCTCCATGCGGAATTTATTGTTCCAGTGTTGTTCCAGGCCCGTCCTGGCGACTTCCTTGACGTACTTGATGACGGCGGCGCGCTGCTTGGCTCGTGTGGCGGCCTGTGGGGTGCCTTTCTCGCGGTCTTCCAGCGCCTGGTCTTCGGCCGACAGCACCGTCACCACCTTGACGCGCAATTCGGCGATGATGCTGGTATTCGACTTGACGGGCACGTAGATCTTGTAGCGCACGGTGTCGAAATAGTTATGCGGCGCGCCATTGGCGCCGAAGGTGTTGTTGTAGCGCGGCACGCTGGAGACGTCGATCTCCTTTTCATAGTCGTCGATCCAGCAGGCGGGGCGCTTGATCAGCACTTCCTTGCGCTGCTTGTTGTCGACGGGGCTGGTGCTCGACGTACCCGTTTCCTTGAATTTCGGCTCGGGCTTGGGCGGCGCCTTGGCCGTCGTGCCGCGCGCTGGCGTCTTGGCGCGCGTGTCTGGCGCGGGGGCAGGCGCGGGCGCAGGGCTGTCCGGCGTCTCGGGCAACTGGCCCGGCGATTTGAGCAGTTCGATCACGAGCGCTTCGACGGCGGCGGCGGCCACGACGTGGGTCAAGCCCCTGGCGTCCGTCATGCCCGTTTCGATACTGCCATCGGCGCGCTTGATGCGGTAGGGCTGGCGCGGCATCAGTTCGCCCGTGTCGCGGTCTTTCAGCACGAAGCCTTCGTCGAACAGTTTCAGGCGGCTGTCGGGCAGCGGCGGCAGGCCGGCGGCGGCGCTGGCGCCGCCATTGAAGACATGCTGCCCGCCCTTGACCGTAAAATGGCCCGGGCAGCGGAAGGTGATGTCGCCGCCCTCGAGCGTGATCGACGATTGTCCCGCCTGCAGGACGATCTTCTGGTTGGCCTTGATGTCGATGCTGTCGCTCACGGAGATCACCGTGATGGCTTGATCGGCGAGGATTTCCAGCTGGTCGGTATGCGCTTCGAGCGAGACGGGGCCGTTGCCCGCGACAGCCTTGATGCCGCCTTCCTGGCTGAACAGCGTGGCCGCGTTGGCTGCCACCGAGGCGACCGTCTGGCCGGCCATCATGTGCAGGTCGGCCTGCGCCGTCCAGTGCAGCTGCTGGCCCGCGAACAGCACGGTCGAAGCGGGCGTGGCCCAGTTGATGCTGCTGGGCGACTCCATCAGCACGAGCGGCTGGGCGTAGCGTTCCACGGGCTGCGCCGTATCGGGCGCGCGCGTGCCGCTGCCCGCCTTGCTGGCTTCCTGGCCGCCGACTGCGGCCTGGTACTTGCCATCCTGCTGCGGGTCGATCTGCGCCGCCATGTCCAGCTGCGCCTGGTTCGCATCCTTGCTGACGAGGGCTTTTTGCTGGTTTGCCGACGTCGCCACCGTCTTGCTCAGCTCACAGGCGCCGCGCAGCAGGGCCAGCGCTTCCTTCGTGTCGAGCTGGCTCGACGCCACGCCGGCGCCCTGGCGCGCGCGCGCCGTGGTCGAGATCAGCATGCCTTCGCCGGCGCGCAGCATGGCCCAGGCATCGGTGCGCAATTCAAAGCCGCTGCCGCGGTAGCTGCCCCGTTGCGCCGTGGTGGCGTCTTGCTGCACCAGGTAGCCCAGATTGAGCTCGGTGGCGGCGCTGCTCGAAGCGAGCCGGGTGCGCAGCTGGCCCTGGGTATCGTCGAGCACCCACTGGTTGTAGCCGGCGCCGTCGAAATTGTGGCTGTGCATGCCCGACAGGACGCCTGCATGGTTGACGCCCGACTCCTCGCCGGCCGCATACGGCGGCGTGTCGCTGCCCGTGTAGAGCTGGGCGACGACCAGCGGGCGGTCCATGTCGCCTTCGATGAAATCGACCAGTACTTCCGTGCCCAGGCGCGGCGTGAATTGCGAGCCCCAGTTCGGGCCGGCCAGCGCTTCGGCCACGCGCACCCACGCGCCGGACGCCTCGTTGCCGGGCGCGTTGCCCTGCTGGTCGGTGTTGTGCGCCAGGCCGCCCGGATTGGCGGCGCTGCCGCGCTGCCAGGCAAACTGGATGCGCACCTGATGGTCGCGGCCTGTGGTGGCCACGCTGTCGGCCAGACCCACCACCAGCGCCGTCTGCGGACCCAGCGCCACGGCCGGTGCGCGCGCGGCGGTGGCGCGCGGCACGATGGCCACGCTGGCGCGCACGCAGCCGAAGCGGTTGCGGTAGGTGCCCGGTTCGATCTGGCCGGCGATCCAGTCGGCCACGCCGCCCAGGCCGGCCGTTCTGGCCAGCTGCGACAGCATGCCGCCCAGGCTGGCGCCGGCCGGTCCCGCATTGTTGCGCGCCTGATGCTCGGCCCACAGCACGGTGAATGCGTTGGCGCCATCGGCATGCTGCTCGTGCTGCAGCAGGCGCATGGCGTGGCCGGCGGCCAGGCGGCGCACGGCGCCGGCGCCGTCGAACTGCTTGTTGTCCAGTTCCAGCGCTTGCAGCATGCGCTCGCTGTGCGGCCCCGCCGCCGCGCGGTCGGCATGCAGGCGCTCGCCGGCGCCGTCATACACGGCCAGCTGCGGCAATTGCCCGGCCTCCAGGCTGGAGACTTGCTCGGCGGCGGGCGCCGTCACCTGTTCCGGGTGCCAGCTGCTGATGCTGACGGCATTCGACTGCACCTGGCGGCGCGCGCCGAAGCGGTCGATGGCGTCGTCCGTATCGGTGGCGCGCACGCCGTGAAAGCGCATGTCGGCGCCGCCCGGCGTCTGCGGCGCCGTGGCCTTGCTGTCGAAGATCACCAGTTTGTGCCTGGCCTGCGCCTGGCCGTCGCCGCCTTCCTGCGCGCCGCCAGGCTGGTCGTGCTCGAAACGCCAGCTCAGGCCTTCGGCGGCCAGCAGGCGCGCGAAGAAATCGAAGTCGCTTTCGCGGTACTGGGTACAGATGGCGCGCGTGGCCAGCGCCTGGCTGACGTCGAATTCGAAGCGCAGCTGCGGGTAGTCGGCCAGCAGCTCGGTGACGATGTCGCGCGCATGCTTGTCCTGAAAAATATAGCTGTCGCGGCGCAGCCGCAGCAGGGCCAGGGCCGGTTCGAGGCGCAGCCGGTAGCGCGCCACGCCGCCGTCGGCGCCCAGCCAGGCGCAATCGGTGCAGATGCCGTGCCAGGCGCGCTGGCTACCGTCGGGCTGAAGCAGGCACAGCGTCATTTCCTCGCCGATGAAGGAGGCCAGGTCCAGGCTGGCCGCAGTGCTCAGGGCATCGACTTCGAAGCGGAACAGTTCATTGACGGCCTCGCGGCCCTCGAACTGTTCCGCCATCAGCGATTCCGGCTGCCCCGACTGCTGCGCCGTGGCCAGGGTGATGAGCCGCGCATGCTGGCTCAGGCCGGTGCCGAACTGGCCCGTGTCGGCGGGGGCTTGTTGTGCGCCGCCCATCACGGCAGGGTAATGCTCAGGTTGGCCACGCGCGGCGCCAGCTTGACGATGTCGTTGTAGGCATTGATCTGCGCTTCCGTCTGCTTGGCCAGCATGGTGCGCAGCCCCAGGTAGCCCAGCGCGCAGATCAGGGCGAACACCGAACACAGCACCCATGGAGGCACGTTGTTGCGCAGCTTGTGGATGATCTGGTCGGGCCGCTCCGCATGCGGGGCGAAGCCGGTTTTCTTGCCCTTCATCTGGGCGATTTCGTCGCCCAGGCGCGCCGTCAGGTAGTTGAGTTTTTCCGGGCCTTCCAGGATGTAGCGGCCCTGGAAACCCAGCAGCAGGCACATGTGGAATACCTCGAGCGCCTGCAGGTGCGCGCTGCCGCGCGCGCGCAGCGCTTCGAGGCGGATGAAGAAGTTTTCGCCGGCCAGCTGGTCGCCGAACAGCACCAGCTGCAACGGCCGCCGTGCCCATTCGTCGCGGATGCTGTAGGGCGAGCGCAGGATGATTTCATCGACGGCTGCGCAGAACGCATATTTTGCGGCGTCGATATCGTCCGCCGACGCGCCCTGTTTTTTCGCTCCGCGGCTGAACTCATCGAGGAAGTGCGTCATCTTGCTGATGAAATCGGCATTGTCTTGCGGCCCGCTGCCGTTCTTCAGCATGAACAGGGCGTAAAACCCGTCGTACATCAGGTCCATCAAGGTGTGTTCCGTGCCGGGACCGGCAGCCATGCTGGAGGCATAGGCGGCCTGGCCGCCGGACATCAGGGAAGGAGGAGCGCTGGAATGCATCGTTGGACCTCAGGAAGTGACGGCGACAAGTTCGAGTTTCAGTTCACGCATGCCGGAAGGGACATAGACCAGCAGCGACTGCGCCTGCAGCATGCGTTCGTACATCTGGCCCTTGGCCTCGATGGTGAAGTAAAACATGTCGGGGCGCACCGGCACGGCGGCCGGCACCTGCGGCGCGTGCTGCAGGCGCACTCCGGGCAGGGCGGACAGGACGAACTTTTCCACGTCGTCCGGCGCGCCCACCTTGAAGCGCAGCGGCACCACGTCGACCAGTTCCACACCGGCCATGTCGGCCGACACGCCCAGGTAGAACGCCGTCTTGGCGTCGATCTTTTCCGAGTCCAGCTTGCCGTGGTGGTAGGACGGCTTGGTTTCCGTCAGCGCGATGGCGAAGTATTTCGACGAGATCACGGTGTCGAGCAATTCGCGGATCATGGCGTGCAGCTGGGCGAACGGCGGGCCGGGATCGGCATGCCGGTATGGCGGCAGGTCGGCCAGCGCATGGCTTCTTGAAAATGTCATCAAGCCGCCCGCCAGGGCCAGCAGCTGTTCGTACAGCCGCTCCGGATGCAGCGCCGGATGATGGTAGTAGTGGCTGAGCGAGGCGTAGGCCGCGCTGGCCGTATGCAGCAGCCAGAACGAGGACATGTCGCCCGAGCGGAATTCGATCACGCTCTTGCTCGGCTCGCGGTGATGCCCGTACAGCGCATTGACCTTGGCTTGCAGCGCGTCGATCAGGCGGCGCAATTGCAGGAACAGCAGGGGCGCGCTGCGGATGGACAGGCTGGGGGGCACGAAGGCCGGATCCTGCTCGAAGCCGCCCGTCGACAGGCGCCGCAGGCGCAGCAGGGGGAAGCTGACGTAGGAATCGCGCGGTTCGGAATCGGCCACCAGGCGCAGGGTTTTTTTCAGGTAGGTCAGTTCGGCCTGCGCGGCCTGGGTGTACAGGTCCGGCGTGCTGAGATTGGCCTGGGCGTAGCGCGCCGCGTTGTTGGACTGGCCGCTGGCGGCGAAGTTGCCGCCGAATGGCTTGAAGGCCGGCAAGGCGGCGTGGAAGGTCACCGATTGCAGCGACGACGGCAAGTTGCCCAGGTCGAGCGCCTCGGGCAGTTCATCGCCGCCGGCCGCATTGTAGATTTCGCCGTCCTGGAAGACCAGCGACAGTTCCAGCAGGCGCAAGCTGTTGTTGGCCAGCGCATCGCGGTCGATCTGCAGCTGGTTCACCCCCCACGCATACGGGTGCAATGCCTTGACGCTCTCGTGCAGGCGCTGTTCGTGGTACTGGTCTTGCTGCTGGAAATGCTGGGGCCGCAGGAACAGGCCTTCGCCCCATAACAATTTGTTTGCCATGCTCATGAATTGCCCTCTATGCCAGACACAGTGAGGCGCGCGGCGGCGACTGAAAAACATGCTTCGCATCGCGCAACTTGGTGCTTTTTTCGCAACTGCAAGAACCTTAACATTATCTTGAGGAATGGTGCGTACTGTACGTTTTTAGCCTCAGTAGTGTGAGTTTTCGCGTATTTTCTATTGAACGCAGTAAATTTTCAAATCATGCTACGCTCCGAAAAATAAACAATTAACAACTATAAAAAGCAACTTTTCAGTCGTCAAAAACGGTCTTCTTTTTTGAAGGAACGCTCAACATGACACGCTCGGTTTCGCTACGCACTCTTGCCGTTATCACCTGTGCTTTTGCCCTCGGCGCCTGCAGTACGGCGCCGGTGGCCAAACCGCCAACCGTCGTGGCGCCGCCGACGCTGGAGGAGCTGATGGCCAAGGCCACGCAGGCGGTGGATACGGGCAACAAGGCGGCGGCGCTGGCGCTGTGGCAGGAGGCCGCCGCCGCCGCGCCCGCCGACAAGCAGCCCTGGGTACGCATGGCGCAAAGCCGCTACGATGCGGGCCAGTATGGCGAAGCCATTCTCAATGCCCAGGAAGTGCTGGTGCGCGATCCTGCCGACAAGCTGGCCAACAGCGTGATCGCCATCAGCGGACTGCGCCTGTCGACGCGGGCGCTGGCTGACCTGAGCCGCCAGAACAACCTGTCCGGTCCGCTGCGCGCGGAATCGCAGGATCTGGCCAAGCTGCTGCGCGAGAGCCTCGGCGAAACCGTGCTGGTGCCGCCGCCGGACAAGCCGCCCGTGCGCCAAGCCCGCAAGCAGCCAAGCAAGCGCGCTGCCGATGAGGGCAGCGCCAATCCATTCAATGCCCTGAAGTAGTCAGCCAGGCACAGGTACGCCGCAGTTCAACAGGCGCATCGCCGATGCCGCCAACATTTGGGAAGGGGATGTCATGTCGAAAAAAGATAGTGTGCAGAAGCGCTTGCAAAAGGTACGCCCGCCACGCGTGCAGATGACCTATGACGTCGAGATCGGCGACGCCATCGAAAACAAGGAGCTGCCCTTCGTGGTGGGCGTGGTGGGCGATTTCGGCGGCAATTCGGAACTCGAGCAGAAGCGCCTGAAGGACCGCAAGTTCGTCGATATCGACCGCGACAATTTCGATGAAGTGATGAAGGGCATCGAGCCGCGCGCCACCTATCGCGTGCCCAATGAACTGGGCGCCGGTGGCGGCCAGTTCGGCGTCGAGCTGAAATTCCGCTCGATCGCCGATTTCCGCCCGGAAGCGGTGGTCGAGCAGGTCGAGCCGCTGCGCAAGCTGCTCGAGGCGCGCACCAAGCTGGCCGACCTGCGCAACAAGCTGGCCGGCAACGACAAGCTGGAAGACATCCTGAATGACGTGCTCAACAGCACGGAAAAACTGGCCCAGCTGGAACAACATTCCCACGTCAGGAAAGATTGATATGTCCGCACAACTGACCCCCGCATTGAGCGCTGCCGGCACCGCCGAAATCGACTTGCTCGACCAGATCGTCGAGCAGAGCAAGGTGGCCAAGTCCAGCGTCGAACACGCCCGCGCCAAGGATCTCATTTCCGAACTGGTCAGCCAGGTCATGGATGGCACGGTGGTGGTGTCGAACAACCTGGCCGCCACCATCGACGCCCGCGTGGCCGAACTGGACCAGCTCATTTCCGCGCAGCTCAGCGCCATCATGCACGCGCCCGAATTCCAGAAGCTGGAAAGCAGCTGGACGGGCTTGCATTACCTGGTGAAGAACACGGCCACCGGCACGAACCTGAAAATCAAGCTGATGAACGCGACCAAGCGCGAACTGGTCAAGGATTTCCAGAGCGCGCTGGAGTTCGACCAGTCGACCATGTTCAAGAAGGTCTACGAAGAGGAATTCGGCACCTTTGGCGGCGCGCCGTTCGGCACCTTGCTGGGCGACTTCGAATTCAGCCGCCAGCCCGAAGACATGTATTTCATCGAACAGATGTCGCATGTGGCCGCCGCCGCGCACGCGCCGTTCATCTCGTCCGCGTCGCCGGAACTGTTTGGCCTGGAAAGCTACAGCGACCTGGGCAAACCGCGCGACCTGGCCAAGGTATTCGATACGGTCGAGTATGCGAAGTGGAAATCCTTGCGCGAATCGGAAGACGCGCGCTACGTGGGGCTGACCTTGCCCCGCTTCCTGGGCCGGCTGCCGTTCAATCCGCTCGATGGCGCCACCGTCGACGGCTTCAATTTCGTCGAGGACGTGGATGGCACCGATCACCAGAAATACCTGTGGTGCAACGCCGCCTACGCTTTCGGCACCAAGCTGACGGCCGCCTTCGAGGATTACGGCTGGTGCGCGGCGATCCGCGGCGTGGAAGGGGGCGGCCTGGTGGAAGACTTGCCGACGCATACCTTCAAGACGGACGAGGGCGAGGTGGCGCTGAAATGCCCGACCGAAATCGCCATCACGGACCGCCGCGAAAAGGAATTGAGCGACCTGGGCTTCATCTCGCTCGTGCACTGCAAGAACACCGACTATGCCGCGTTTTTCGGTGCCCAGTCGGCGCAGAAGGCGAAAAAATACAATACGGACGCGGCCAACGCGAACGCCGTGCTGTCGGCGCAGCTGCAATACATCTTTGCCGTCTCGCGCATCGCCCATTACATGAAGGCCATGATGCGCGACAAGATCGGCAGCTTTGCCGCCGCCTCCAACGTGGAAGATTTCCTCAACCGCTGGCTGACGCAGTACGTGCTGCTCGACGATAACGCCAGCCAGGAACAGAAAGCCCAGTTTCCGCTGCGCGAAGCTTCGGTGCAGGTGGCGGAAGTGCCGGGCCGGCCCGGCGTGTACCGCGCCGTGTCCTTTTTGCGTCCGCATTTCCAGCTGGACGAATTGTCCGTTTCACTCCGTTTGGTCGCGGAGCTTCCGCAGTCGACCAAATCGTAATGTATTTTTCTTTACACTATTGAAAGGAATAACATGGCAATCGACGTATACTTGCAAATTGATGGCATCAAGGGCGAATCCACGGATAACAGCCACAAGGATTGGATCGAATGCAAGTCGGTCCAGTGGCAAGTGCTGCAACCCAAATCGGCGACCGCCTCGACGGGTGGCGGCCATACCGCCGAACGTACCGAGCACAAGGATATCGTCATCGCCAAGATGGCCGATCTCGCCAGCCCCTTGCTGCTGCAAACTTGCTCCTCCGGCAAGACCATCCCGAAAGCCAAGCTCGAGTTCCTGCGCGCCGATGGCCAGGGCGAACGCATCAAGTACTTCGAAATCGAACTGGAGAACGTGATGATCAGCAGCGTGGCGCCATCGGTGGCCGCGGGCGACATTCTCGGCGAAGACCTGGCGCTCAAGTATTCGAAGGTCAAGTGGAAGTACACCCAGCAAAAAGTGGGTGGCGGTTCGGGCGGTAACACCTCTGGCGGCTGGGACCTGTCGGCCAACAAGACGGCTTGATCGTATCCGACCGCGTACGCCAGCGGCGCGCTGCCGCCGCTGGTTTTCCTGGCCGCCGGCCGCAGTGTCCACGCCACCCATGAAACGGAAAGCCCATGAAAGGTTTTACGCCGGGCCTGTTCGACCGCCTGATGGATACGCCCGTGCACGGCGCCTCCAGCGGCACCGTCTCGCGCCTCTCGCTCGAGGATTTGAAGGACACCGTGGCGCGCGATCTCGAAGCGCTGCTCAACACGCGCGCCGTGCTGCCCGAGGCGCTGCTCAAACCCTTTCCCGAGTGCGGCAAGTCGATCATCACGTACGGCTTGAACGATTTCGCCGGGCTTAGCCTGTCGAGCACGGACGACCGTGCCCATATCTGCCAGTGCCTGGAAAAGGCCATCGCCCGCCACGAGCCGCGCTTGCGCCAGGTGCGCGCATCGCTGGAAATCGAGGAGGGCTCGATCAACCGCCTCAATTTCGCCATCAGCGCATTGCTGGTGGTGCATGCGGCGCACGAACCGGTCAGCTTCGACGCCATCCTGCAGCCTTCCAGCCTGCATTACACGATCAGCAAAGGGCGCCGCGCCGCGTCCACGGGAGCCTGACCTTGGAAGAATTGCTGCCCTACTATGAGCGCGAACTGGGTTTCCTGCGCCGCTATTCGCGCGAGTTTTCCGAGCGCTACCCGAAGATCGCCGGCCGCCTGCTGATGGGCGGCGAGGTGTGCGAGGACCCGCACATCGAGCGCATGATCCAGTCGTTCGCGCTGCTCAATTCGCGCATCTCGAAACGCATCGACGACGATTATCCCGAGTTTACCGAAGCGCTGTTCGAAGTGCTGTACCCGCATTACCTGCGGCCGTTTCCCTCGTGTTCGATCGCGCGCATGGATAGCGGCGCCGCGGCGGCGCAGCTGACGGCGCCTGCCGAAATCGCCCGCGGCACGGAGCTGACGACGCGTCCCGTGAAAGGCGTGGCCTGCACCTTCCGCACGGCCTACCCCGTGACGGTGGCGCCGCTGGCGCTCACGCACGCGGCGTTTTGCGCCATCATCGAGGCGCCGGAACAGGTGCTGCTGCCGGCGAATGCCACCTCGGGCGTACGCATCACCATCGAGTCGAGCGCCGCCCAGCTGGCGCTGGGCCAGCTGGGACTGGCCTCGCTGCGCGTGTTCATCGATGGCCAGCCTTCGTTTTGCGCGGCGCTGCGCGACGCCCTGTTCATGCGCACCGTGAAAGCTTACGCGGAGGCGGACGGCAGCGGCAGCTGGGTCCCGCTCGACGGCATTCCCGTGCGCAGCGCCGGCTTTGCCGAGGACGATGCGCTGATCCCGTTTTCTGCCCGCTCGCATCCGGCCTACCGGCTGCTGACCGAGTATTTCTGCTTTCCCGAGAAATTCAATTTTTTCGACATCGACCTCGGCGCGCTGTGCGCCGCGCTGCCGGCCGGCTGCCGCCGCATCACCTTGCACCTGGCGCTGAGCGGCCTGCGCACCGATTCGAACACGGCGCGCCTGCTGGGGACGATGAACACGCACAACCTGCTGCTGGGCTGCACGCCGGTGGTCAACCTGTTCCGCCAGCGCGGCGAGCCTATCCGCCTCACGCACACGGCCGCCAGCTATCCCGTGCTGGCCGATGCGCGCCGCGCCTATGCGTTCGAGGTGCAGTCCATCGACTCGGTCAAACTGGTGCGGCAGACGCCGCAGGGCGAATCCGTGGTGGAATTCCGTCCGTTCTATTCGCTGCGTCATGGCGAGTCGCCGGCCAGGGATGGCCACTACTGGGTCATGCGGCGCGACGAGATCATCGCCGGCAAGAGTCCCGGCTACGAAACGCAGATCTCGATCGTCGACATCGATTTCGATCCGGCCGCCGTGGAAACGGACACGCTCAGCCTGGAGCTGAGCTGCACCAACCGCGACTTGCCGGCGCAGCTGACCTACGGCTTGCACGGCGGCGACCTGTTCCTCGAAGGCGGTTCCAGCGTGCGCAGCATCAGCCTGCTGCGCAAACCCAGCGAGTCGCACCGTTTCGAACGGGGACGTGGCGCCCACTGGCGTCTGATTTCGCATCTGTCGCTGAATCACCTGTCGCTGGCCGGCAGCGGCCTGGAAGCGTTCCAGGAAATGCTGACCCTGTACGATTTGCCGCGCTCGGCCACGTCGCAGCGGCAAATCCGCGGCATCACCGCCATCGCCCACCAGGCCGTCAATGCCTGGCTGCCGGGCAATCCCTTCGCCTGCCTGGTGCGCGGCGTCGAAGTGCGGCTGACGATAGACGAAGAGGCCTTCGTCGGCAGCGGCATCCACGCCTTTGCGCACGTGATCGAGTGCTTCCTGGGCTTGTATGTGCATGCGAACAGCTTCACGCAGCTGGTGGTGCTGGCCAAAAAATCAGGAGAGGAGCTGTGGCGATGCAAACCACGCAGCGGCGATTCGAGCCTAGTGTAATCGAGCGCCTGTTTGCCCAGCCGTGCCGCTTCCAGTACTTCCAGGCGGTGCGCATGCTGGAGCTGTGGCTCAGGCGCAATGGCTTGCCGCACGATGATGCGGTGGCCAGTTTCCTGCGCTTCCAGAATTCCATCTCGCTCGACTTCGCCCCCAGCCAGCTCGAAGCGCTGGCGCCCGAACCGCGCGAACTGGCGACAGACGCCAGCGCCCTGGGCGCGGCGCTGCGCGGCGGGCAGCTGAAATACGTGCGCGTCACGCCGGCCTTCATGGGCTTTCTCGGCGTCGCCGGCGCGCTGCCGCTGCACTATACGGAACGCATCGCCACGCACCAGCTGTATGAAAAGGACGAGGGGCCGCGCGCCTTCCTCGACACGTTTTCGAACCGTGCCCTGGCCCTGTTCTATGAAGCGTGGCGCAAGTACCGGCTCGAGCTCAAATACCAGCTCGACGGCAAGGACCAGTTCCTGCCGCTGCTGCTGTCGCTGGCGGGACTGGGCAACGCCTCGCTGCGCCAGCGCCTGGCCGGGGACGGCGCCGGCGTGCTCGATGAATCGGTGGGTTTTTTCGCCGCCGCCATGCGCCACCGGCCGCCGTCTGCCGTGCTGATCGGCCAGGTGCTGTCCGAGTATTTCGGCCAGCGCATCGCCGTCAGCCAGTTTGTCGGCTGCTGGTACGACGTGCCGCGCGAGCAGCAAAGCACGCTGGGCGGCAGCAACGCCTTGCTGGGCGCCACCGCCATGGTCGGCGCACGCGTGTGGCAGCGCGACCTGCGCCTGCGGCTGACCATCGGCCCGCTGGCACGCTGCCACTTCGACGCGTTCCTGCCGGGCGGCGCGGCCGCCCTCGCGCTCGAGAAGATGCTCGCCATGTTTACCGGCTTGACCCTGGAATACGAAGTGCAGCTGGTGCTGCGCGCCGCCGACGTGCAGGGCATTGCGCTGGCAGTGCCGGGCAGCGGCGGGCGGCTGGGCTGGGACAGTTTTCTGATCACCGGCGGCGAGGCGCGCGACCGCGCCGATGTCCGCTATGAACTGCATGCGCTGGCTTGAGCGCGCCACTTCACCGATTTCGCCAACCATCACCCGACAAGGACCGCCTCCCCATGAGCATCAACCTGAAAACATTGATCAGCAAGTTGAACGACACCTGCCGCACGGCCGCCACGCGCGCGGCCAGCCTTTGTGTCGGCCTGGGGCAGTATGAAGTCGACTTGGAGCACGTCTTCCTCGCGTTGCTGGAGCAGCCGCGCAGCGATTTCGTGCTGATTGCCCGCAGTAGCGGCGTCAGCGTGAGCATGCTGGAAGCGGATTTGCGCGCCGAAGTGGCGCGCCTGCAGACGGGCAACACGCGCACGCCCGTGTTTTCCGTGCGCCTGCCGAAGCTGTTCGAGCATGCCTGGCTGATCGCTTCGCTCGATTTGCGGGCCGGGCGGCAGGTGAGCATCCGCAGCGGTCACCTGCTGCAGGCGCTGCTGACCGAGCCGGAACTGGCGCAGCTGGCTTACCGGGGTTCGGCGCTGTTCCATGAATTCAAGCTCGACGAGATCAAGCACGGGCTCGACAAGCTGACCGAGGGTTCGCAGGAAGCCGGCGTGGCGGCCGCAGGGCAGGAGGAAGCGAGCGATGCCGGCGGCGATCCCGTTGGGGAATTGGCCGGCGCGGCGGCGGCGTCGAAAACGCCGGCGCTGGACCAGTTCACCGTCAACCTGACGGCGCGTGCGCGCGCCGGCAAGGTCGATCCCGTGATCGGGCGCGACATGGAAATTCGCCAGGCGATCGACATCCTGATGCGGCGGCGCCAGAACAATCCCATCCTGACGGGCGAGGCCGGGGTCGGCAAGACGGCCGTGGTCGAGGGCCTGGCCTTGCGCATCGTGCAGGGCGACGTGCCCGACATCCTGCGGGGCGTGGAGATCCATACGCTGGACATGGGTCTGCTGCAGGCCGGCGCCAGCGTCAAGGGCGAGTTCGAGAACCGCCTGAAAAACGTCATCGCTGAAGTGGGCAAGAGCGCGCACGCCATCATTCTCTTCATCGACGAGGCACACACGATGATCGGCGCCGGCGGCAGCGCCGGCCAGAACGATGCGGCCAACCTGCTGAAACCGGCGCTGGCGCGCGGCGAGCTGCGCACCATTGCCGCCACCACCTGGGGCGAATACAAAAAATATTTTGAAAAGGATGCCGCGCTGGCGCGCCGCTTCCAGGTCGTCAAGATCGAGGAACCGAGCGAAGAACTGGCATGCGCCATGCTGCGCGGCATGGCGCCGCTGATGGAGCAGCATTTCAAGGTGCGCATCTTCGACGAGGCCATCACCGAGGCCGTGCGCCTGTCGCACCGTTACATCGCGGGCCGCCAGCTGCCGGACAAAGCCATCAGCGTGCTCGATACGGCCTGCGCCAGGGTGGCGCTGGGGCAGAGCGCCACGCCGGCCCTGCTCGACAGCGTGGCGCGCCGGCGCGAGCGCATCGATGCGGAAGCATCGGCCCTGGCGCGCGAGGAGAGCGGCGGCGCCCGCCATGGCGCGCGGCTGCAGCTACTCGACGCCGAACGCGGCGCCGCCACGCAGGAGCACGCGCAGCTGGCCGCGCGCTGGGACAGCGAAAAGACGCTGTCGGAACAGATCCAGGCGATCCGCCGCCAGCTCGAGGACGGCACGCCGGCCGACGCGGGGCAGGGGCGCGAGCTGCTGGCGCTGCAGGCCGAACTGGCGTCGCTGCAGGGCGAGACGCCGCTGGTGCCGGTGCAGGTCGACGGCCACGTGGTGGCGGAAATCGTCGCCGGCTGGACCGGCATCCCGCTGGGCAAAATGGTCAAGGATGAACTCAAGACCGTGCTGCGGCTGAAAGATTTGCTGCAGGAGCGCGTGCTGGGCCAGCCCCACGCGATCGAGGCGGTGGCGCAGCGCGTGCGCACGGCGCGCGCCAACCTGGACGACCCCGACAAGCCGAAAGGCGTGTTCCTGTTCGTCGGCCCGTCCGGCATCGGCAAGACGGAAACGGCGCTGGCGCTGGCCGACGTGCTGTACGGCGGCGAACGCAAGCTCATTTCCATCAACATGAGCGAATACCAGGAAGCCCACAGCGTGTCGGGGCTGAAGGGTTCGCCGCCCGGTTATGTCGGCTATGGCGAGGGTGGCGTGCTGACCGAGGCGGTGCGCCGCAATCCGTACAGCGTGCTGCTGCTCGACGAGGTGGAAAAGGCGCATCCCGATGTCATGGAGCTGTTCTTCCAGGTCTTCGACAAGGGCGTGATGGACGATGCCGAGGGACGCGAGATCGATTTTAAAAATACCATCATCATCCTGACCTCGAACGTGGCGTCGGCCACCATGATGCAGGCGTGCCTGAACTTGCCGCAAGAGCAGCTGCCGACGCCGGAGCAGCTCGAGCTGGCCATCCGCCCGCAACTGCTGAAGGTCTTCAAGCCCGCTTTCCTGGGGCGCCTGAAGGTGATTCCCTATTATCCGATCGGCGACGACGTGCTGGCCCGTATCATCGGCTTGAAGCTGGGCCGCATCGCCGCCCGCATCGCCGCCAATCACCAGGCCGAGTTTATCTACGACGAGGCGCTGGTCGAGGCGGTGCTGGCGCGCTGCACCGAAGTCGATTCGGGCGCGCGCAATGTCGACAATATCCTCAATGGCAGCCTGCTGCCGGAGATCGCCGAAGCCGTGCTGGCGCGCATGGCGGAAGGGCAGGGCATCAGCCGTATCAAGGCCAGCGCCGGCAAGCAGGGGCAGTTCCGGTATACGATCAAATAGGCGCCAAACCGGTTCAGTGGCCGCTGCCGGGCGCGATGCCCAGCAGCTCCTCGATGTGGGCCAGCGAGGCGCCGTCCTTGACCACGCCGCGTAGCCATTCGTGCAGGTTCTGCTCGCCCGCGTTGGCGGCCTTGTCGGCGAAGTACGAGACGGGGCTGTGCGGCTCCGTCTGGCGGAAGTACTGCGCCACCTGGCGCAGCTGCGCCAGCGCCTGGGCGCGGCTGTGCAGCTCGCCGGGCGCCGCCGGCGGCAGCGCCGGCACGGCGGCCACCGCCGCCTGGCTGCCAGCGGGCACCGGTGCGGCCGCGACGCTGGCGGCAGGGCTGGCCGCGGCCGGCAGGGCCAGCTGCATCGTTTGCAGCGCTTCGCGCGCCATGGAAAAGCCCGGGCTGTCCTTGCCCAGGCGGCTATCGGCGGCCTGTTCCAGTTCGGCCAGCGCGTCCAGGCAGAACTGGGCATCGGCCGCAAAAGCGGCGCGGAACTGCGCCGACGTGCCGCGCCGCGCCGCCTCCATGTCCACCAGCCTGGTGCCGTTGACGCCGTCCTGGTTGCTGGCGGCCCGCTTGCGCGCCGTCTCGAAGTCGATCGTCGACCAGCCGCCCGACTGCTTGTCCGTCAGCGCCATGGCGCGCACGAGCGACGGCGTGCGCGCCAGGATCCAGCTCAGGTTGCCGATGCGCTGCTCGTGCTCGTCGCCATCGGGCTGCGGGTACAGGCCCAGGTCCCAGTACTGGCGCAGCAGGCCCGCCAGCAGCCGATAGCCTTCGCCCAGTCCGCGCAGATGGTCTTGCCTGGCGCTGGCTTCGGTCAGCCAGGCGGCGAGCCGCAAGTCCTTGCTCTTTTCCCCCAGCAGGGCGGCGCAGCGCTGCAGTACGAAGGCCCAGTCGGCTTCCTTCAAGTCGGTGACCCACTCGCCCTGGTCGAGGGTGGGGTCGTCGAACTTGCGCGCCTGGCCGATGGCGTCGAAGTCGGTGGAGAAAGACAGGTCGACGCCGCATGGCTGTTCGGCGCTGATGGGAAGCAGGAGCTGGTCGGCTGAAATCATGTGTGTTCTCGGCAGTGGGGCGGATGGTTTGCTCGGGGCGGCGCGGTCTTACTGGACCATGCGAAATTCGATGCGGCGGTTGCGCGCGCGGCCGTCGGCGCTGTCATTGCTGGCGATGGGACGGTCCGGGCCCTGTCCGGAAGCGCTGAGCAGGTCGCCGTCGATGCCCTTGCCGGCCAGGTAGGTCTTGACCGCCTCGGCACGCGCCTGGCTCAGGTTCTGGTTGCTGGCGCGCAGTCCCAGGTTGTCGGTGTGGCCGATGATGTCGACCTTGCGGCCCGCCAGCTTGTGCAGCGCCGCGCTCATTTCGTCGAGGATGGCGCGGCCCGACGGCGTCAGCGTGGTCTTGCCGCTCTCGAATTCGATGGTGCGGTTGGCCAGTGCGCCGTCGAGGATGTTCTGCTCGGAGGCGGACACGCGCAAGCCGTTGTTGACGGTGTACGTGGGATTGAGGCTGGTGGCGAAGTCGCTGGCGATCTTTTGCCGCTGCGCCTCGTTGGCCACTTCGCCGCGCACGCTGACTACGCTGCCTTCGATCTTCAGCTGGCCGCGGCGGATCTGCTTGAGGTCCGCCGTCAGCAGCTTTTGCACATAGGCGTTCCAGTTTGCCGGCTGCGCGACCTGGCCGACGGCGATCTGGTCGACTACCTTGTCGGCGCCATACAGTTCGCGCAGGCGCACCAGCACCGCCGCCTTGGCCGCTTCGTCCGGCACCGTGCCGCTGGCCAGTACCTGGCCCGGTTGCGGCGTGGCGGCGGCCGGTACCGAGACAGCGGCCGCCGGCGCGGCGGCGTTTTGCGCATTGGCGCCGGCCAGCGCGCATGCGAGGCCGAGAAGGAGGGCAAGGCGGATGTGCATGATCAGCTCCCGATGAAGGCCGCACGGAACGTGTCGTGCGCCGATTTGAGTGACAGGTTGGCCTGCGCCAGATAGGTCGAGGCTTTCTTGATGGCGTAGTCGCTGTCGGCCTGTTCCTCGACCCAGGCCAGGTCGTCGAAGGCGATATGGTGCTCCAGCGCCGCCTGTGGTTCCATGATGGCGTGCAGGGTTTGCGCCGAGGCGCCGCAAAAACCCAGCACCAGCGCATGGCGGCCGCGGATGCGGGTGATGAACAGCGCCAGTTCGAAGTCGGCGCGCGCCAGGAACGGGGCGATCAGGTGCATCCAGAAGGCCGCCACCAGGTTGCGGTAGAGCGGATCGGCCGGCAGCGGCAGTTCCAGGCTTTTTTCCAGCCGGCTGGAGCTGCTGGCCATGACGGGCTGCAGCAGCATGCCCAGGGCCAGCAGCACCTGGCGCACGGAACCGCCAAAACCCGTGGGCGCCAGCAGGGCGTCGAGCGCGCCCACCGTCTGCAGGCCGAGGAAGTCGTCGAAGGCGGCCTCGTAGGCGCTGCCGCGCAAGTCCAGTTCGATGCTGGCGCCCGCGGCGGCGGCCGGCAGCGCGGCGCCGGCCGCCGCGCCGCACATCTCGGCGCTCATGGCATCGAGGCGGTTCCACAGGCGCGACAGTACCAGCGGACTGGTCGGCACGAAGCCGGCCGGCTGCGCCACTTCCATGGCGCCCATCATCAGGAAGGGAAAGCGGCGCGACGAGGCATCGCTGCTGGCGGCGATATGCCCGGCGATGGCGCGGCCGCGGCGCGGGCCGATGAAGGCGAAATGCAGCGGCGGCAGCGCATCGTAGGTGAGCTTCCAGCGTGCATCGGCCGTCATCAGCTCCATGGCGTTGGCCAGCCAGTCGTCGAGCATCTTCAGCAGGGCCGGGTTGTCGCCGTGCTTGATGAAGTCGCCGCGGCTGGGAATCTTGCCGAAATAGCCGATCTGGGTAGCGGTAGGGCGGCTCATGGCGTGTTCCCGGCGATGGCGGTGGCCGTTTCGGGCGCGCCGATGGCTACCGATTCCGGCAGTTTCAGGCCACGGAAACCCTGGTTGCCGGCGGAGGCGGGCGCCGGTGCGGCAGCGGCCACGATCTTCAGGTTGGCCGTCACGGTGACGCCGCTGTTTTCCCAGCTCAGTTCAAATACGCCGCCCTCCTTGCGCGTGCGCCTGGCCGAATCGATCATCTTCTTCAGGCCGAAATGCCCGGGTTCGTTCAGCAGCACCACGGTGCGTCCTTCCGGCGTGATGGCGCTGATGCGCGAGCCTGGCACGCCCTGCGGGTTGGGCCAGACCATGTGCACCCAGGGCTGCGGCTGGCCGCGCCAGCGCAGCGCCTGGCCGTCGATCTCGATCGTGTATTCGGTGGCGCCGGGCGCGCTCAGCGCCTGCAGGTCGAAGCGCGTCTGCGCTTCGGCGGCGCCAGCCGCCGTGGCCACGCCGTTGGCGCTGAGCGGCGCGACCCAGCCGGGCAGGCTGGCCACCACCGGCGGCGCCAGGGTGATGCCCATCGCGGCCCAGGTCCTGGCACTGATGGCGTCGCCGCGCCGCACCACCAGCGGGCCGATGGTGGTGTTGAAGAACTTGGCGATGGCGCCTTCCGGGCCGAATACCTGGCCGATGTCCGCATTGCTCGCCTCGATGCGCGAGTCGGGCGCGAACGGATATTTCGGCGCCAGGGTTTTCTGGAACGGTTCGAGTACCTGGGCCAGCCATACCTTGTTGATCTCCGTCTCGGTGGGTTTGATGATGACGGCGAAGGTCTGCATCAACGGGCGCACCAGCAGCGGGCGGATGGCCTGCTTTTGCTGGTCACTCATGCCGGTCAGCATCTGCTCGTCCACGTATTTCAGCGCGTCGGCCAGTTCCGAACCGCTGCCGTCGAGCGTCTGCTGCATCAGCTGCTTGGCGCCGGGACCCGTGTCGCCCTGGTTCTTGATCTGGTTGAAGCGCACGCGCAGCTTCGACAGGGCCGCCAGGTAGCCGCGCATGGGCGACGCTTCCTTGTCGCGCGCCACCACCAGGCGCGCCACGCCGGAAAATTCGCGGCCGACAGGGCCCATCGGCATGGCGCCGCCGGCCTGGCCCGCCACCGTGGCGGCGGGTTTCTGGCGCAGCACCGTTTCGCGGAACCAGTCCATTGCCCCGCGCTGTGCCCGCTGCAAGCCCTGGCCCAGCAGCGAAGGGTTGTCCCACGAGGTTTCCTGGTACACCGTCTCGATCAGCTTGTTGAGGGGCGAGGCTTGCGGATCGCCGAGGCGGTTCATCGCCTGCGCCGCATTGTCGAAACCGTTCAATTCGCGGATGCTGACGCCCTGGATGAATTTCTGCCACTCCCTGGCGTAATCGGTCTTGTACAGTTCCACCAGCGCCTTCTGGATCTGTTCCGGGCTGCCTTCCAGGGTCAGGTCATCCTTCGACGCCGTCTTGAGCACCCAGTCGGCGCTTTGCAGTTCGCGGTTGGCCGCTTCCTGGAATGCCTGCTGGATGTATTTTTCCCAGGCGTCGCGCGTGAAGGTGCCGGGGATGGCGTAGCTGCCCAGCACCAGTTCCTTGTCCTGCTCGCCGACGATGCGCGCCACCGTCATCGACGGAAAGCGCGTGGCGGCGCGCGCCTTCACGTCCGCATACACGCGGTCGCGCGCCGGCATGCCGCGCACCACGCGGCGCAGGCTGTCGCGCGACTGGTCGGCCAGGGCCCGCTGGTTCTCGATCTGCGGCCAGGACGGGTCGTCGATCTGCGTCAGGTAGAACGAGATCAGGCGCTCGGCGCTGCGGATCATCTGTTCGCGCGGCATGTTGCCCCGGTTGGCGTCGAGCCAGCCGCGCCAGTAGCGGGTCAGCTGGTCGTTCAGGTGACCGGCTTCGGCGCGCGACTTGTCGCCCAGCATCAAGTAGGTTTTCAGGGCATTGTAGGCATCTTCCACGTTCGTCGGCGCGGCATCCTTGAAGGGCTGGCCTGTGGTGCTGGCCGCCGGGCTGACTGTGGTGGTGGCCGTCGTGCCGGCCGGCACTGCCGCCAGCGGCTGCAGCCGGTCGGCGCCCGCGTTCACTTCCGCGAGGAACGATTCCAGCGACTGCGCCACCGGCGCGAGCATGACTTCCTTGAGGCCGGAAAAATACTCTTCGCGCAGTTTGCGTTCCAGCAAGTCACCCTGGTACAGGCCCAGGCTGAGCGCCAGCGGCCGCTTGCTGCGGTACGATTCCAGCTGCTCGATGCGGTCCTGCAGGATTTCCAGGGCCTGGAAGCGCGACTGCAGGTCCAGCCGCTTGTCCTGCACCTTGATGGCCTGCTCCAGGTCGGCCTGGACATTGGCCGCCAGCTGGCGGTTGGCCAGGTAGGACCAGCTCCAGCCGCCCAGCGCCAGGCCGGCCAGCGCGATGGCGGTGAAAAACGTGGCATAGCGCAAGCGCGTCTTGCGTGGACTGGCGTATTGCGCCACCAGCTCCCTGTCGGCGAAGATCACCTTGCGAAACAGGTTCAGCAGGAAGTAGCCGTGCTGGTCCTGCACCTGGACCGTCTTGTGTTCCTGCTGCTGCGGTTTGAGGTCGAAGCGCTGCGCCACCCGTTCCGACGAGGCGGAGACGGAAGCGCCTTCCTGCAGGGCGCTGGTGAAATAGAAACCGCGGAAGACGGGCTTGAACTGGAACGGGTTTTCCTCGAACAGCGTGGCGATGAAGGCGCGCAGCGGCCCCTTCACGGAACTGAATTCCAGCGGGAAGGTGAAGACGCCGGGCGGCATGCGCTCGCGTCCCAGCAGCGACATGTTGGCCAGGCTGAGGTCCTTCAGGCCATCGTACAGCTCGTCGAAGCGCTGGTCGAACTGCTCCAGCACGTCCTGCTTCGAGCTGTTGACGCTGTAGGGCAGGGTGGCGCCCCAGACCTTGTCGCGTTCGCTGCGCTCGGCATCGTGGAAAAATTCGCTGAAGCCGGTGATCAGGTCGGCCTTGGTGAATACCACGTACACGGGCGCATGGACTTCCAGCTTCTCCGTCAGTTCCTGTACGCGCTGGCGCAGGTTCTTGGCCAGTTCGATGGCGAATTCGGGCTTGCTGCCGGTCAGCTCGGCAATGCTGACGGCGATGATGATGCCGTTGATCGGCGCGCGCTTGCGGTGTTTTTTCAGCAGGGCGAGGAAGCCGAACCACTCGGCGCGGTCTTCATCGCTGATGGCGTAGCGCCCGGCCGTATCGAGCAGGATGCCGTCGGTGGTGAAAAACCAGTCGCAGTTGCGGGTGCCGCCCATGCCTTGCACGATCTTGCTGTCGACAAAAGGAAACTGCAGGCCCGAATTGGCGATCGCCGTGCTCTTGCCGGCGGCGGGATTGCCGATGATCATATACCAGGGCAGTTCATACAGCGCCGCATCGCCCGACAGCTGGCCCAGGCGCGATGTCTTGATGGTATTGATCGCTTCCAGCATGCGCTTGCGGATGGCTTCGGTTTCCTCGCGCTGCACCAGGCCGGCCTTGGGCGCGGCGCCGGCCGCCTGCTGCTCGAGCATGCTGTTGAAGCTGGCGCCCTCGCGCCGGCGCCGGCGGCGTCGCAGCCACCACACGATGGCGCCCAGCAGCGCCGCCGCAGCCAGCAAGGGCAGCAGCCGGGCGGCCGGCCAGTCGAAAATGACGGCGCAGGCGAACACCAGCAGGACGGCGGCCGCGATGCCGAGGATGATCAGGCTGGTGCGTGAGGTCAGGGAGTGCCAGAATCGTTGCATCATAATTTTGTAGTGTGCAAACCGTTAATGTGCGTGGAGGGGACGTCGCCGTATCAGGTGGTGCTGTGACTGCTTTCCGCAGGCGGACCAATGACGAGGGCGCCGCGCTGGAGTGGATCGAGGTTGCTGAGACATAAGACTTGCGCGCCATCGTCGGCCGCCGCTTGCCGCGCCATGGCCAATGCGGCCAGTGTCGTGACGGCGCCGCACTGGCCGCATGCGGCGCCGACGCCCAGCACCTGTTCGCCAAGGTCGAGCTGGGGCAAGAGGGCGCCGGCGCATTGCATCAGTTCGAGCATGCGGGGGGCGCGCTGGTCGGTATCGGCACTGACCAGCACGATGCCGGCCGCCGCATCGTCGCCGGCTGCGGCCAGCGCCTGCCGGCCCAGGTCCGCCAGCAGGTTCTTGTCCGTTTCGCCGCGCCGGCTGGCGCCTTGTGGCAGTTCGCCCGTGGCGGCGCGGTGCAGCAGCACTGGCGCCGCCTCGTCCAGCGGCGCCGTTGCGTCAGGGCCGGCCAGCAGCAGGCCGGCCGCGCCTTCGCCGGGGATCTGTCCGTTCGCCTGAGCGGCGCTGAACAGCTGGCCCTGGCTTGCCAGTGCATGCACGCGCAGCTCGCCCAGGTGCGAATCGCAAGCCAGCACGATGGACAGGCAGGGCCGCTGCGGTGGCGCGTCTCCGGCAAGCGCATTCAACAGCGCAAACGGCGCCGGCTGCCCTGTGGCTGGTTCGGCGGCCGGCAGCAATTTCTGCGCCGGCCAGCCCTGCTCGCGCGCCAGGTGGCGCAGCCAGGCGTCGCCGGCCTGGCGCTGGGCGGCACTCCACGAGGCCGGCGTCAGCAGGTGCAGCCGCAGCATGGGCAGCGCGCTGGCCGGCGAGGCCGGTGCGCCTGCCGACAGCGCATGCTGCAGGGCTTCGTCCACCAGTTCGGCCAGCACCACGGCGCCCAGGGCCAGCGCGCGCAAGTCTTCCGGATTGAAGGGAAACGGTTCGCTGGCCAGGCCGGCCTGCGGATGCTCGCGCAGCCAGGCGGCCAGCAATTGCTGCTGCAGTTCTTCGTCGATGCCGTCTACCCTGGCGCACAGCAGGGGATAGCCGTCCGCATCGAGCAACTGGCCGTCGAGCGCTGGACGGCATTGGCGCGAGCGCATGGCGGCCAGCAATTCTGACGGCGTGGCGCCGCCCGGCATGCGCAGGCTGGCGGCCACGATATGCAGCGGCACCGCCGCCGCGGGAGGTGTCGCCGCATCGGCCTGCAGGGGCGCGGCAGGGCCCGGCGCCGCCAGGACTGGCCCGGCCAGCAGACTGGCCAGCACTTTTTTACTCAGCCATAGCATGAATAGCAGGGCCAGCGGCAGCGCCAGCATGGCGCCGGCCAGCTCGCCCGGCGTCGGCATGCGCGTGCTGTCGCGCCAGTAGGCGATGGCGCCCGTCCAGCTCAGCGCAAAGACGGACACGGTCAGCAGGCAGCGCCGCAGCCAGGGGCGCATCAGCGGTCTCCTCCGCATACGGGCAGGGCCGTCATGCCTGGTCGGTGGTGGCTTGCTGGCTGGCGATCAGCAGCGCACCGCAGGCGGTCTTGTCGCCGTGGCGCGCCACGGGCTTGCCATCGACGATGAGGCTGGGGTCGCCGCTGACGATGGGGCAGACGCCATGGCCGGGCAGGGGACACGCTACCTTGTCGCCGACCCGAGCCATGCCGATGCCGCCGCTGTCGCTCACCGCCGATGCTTCCAGCACGGTGCCGCCATGCGATGTCTTGTCGCCTAATCTGATTACGGGACCGGCCATATGCGCTCCTCTCAGTGTTTTTTCATTACGCCGGGCAGGCGCAGCTCGGTATGCCCGAAATCCATCATTTTCCAGCGTCCGCCCCACGTCATGCCGACCGATTCGGCCACTTCGCCATACAGCTGGTAGCCGCGCATGGCCCACGGATCCTTCTCGGAAATGATCAGCTTGCCATTGCGCAGGAAGGCGCAGTCGGCCGCCAGGCCGTACTGGTGCCAGCTTTGAAAGGCGGCCGCGTTGCTGACGTTGGGCCCCATGCCCGCCAACATGGTTTGCCGCTCGGGGCTGCGGTAGCCTTCCAGCAGCGCCATCTCGTAGCCATGTTTTTCCTTCATGATCTTGAAGACCAGCAGCAGGCGCTGCGCATATTCCACATTCAGCAAGGTCCAGTTGCGGCTGGCCGATACCAGCAGCGGGCGCTCCTGGCGCACTTCTTCCGTGGCAAACACGAGCGGCGGCAGGTCGACGGGGGGCACCAGCTGTTCGCCCTGCAGCAGGCTGGCCACCTGCGTATTCATTTCACGCGTCGATACATCGTAGGCGCCCAGCATGGATTTGCTGTCGGCCATCAGGGCCAGCAGGGTCGGCAGGCTGATCGCGGCCACGCCCGCGAGACACAGCAGGTAATGACGGCGCAGCAGGTCGGCAGTGCGGGCCAGCAGCGTGGCGATGCGCTGTCCCAGGCTGGCCATGCCCGTCTGCTGGCGCCTGGCCACGCGCTGCAGGCAGGCGGCGAGGCGCTGCTCCGCGCCATCGACGGCGTGCAGCACGAAATCGCGCCCGGCAGGGAACAGGACCAGCCAGCTGATCAGGCATGCCAGTATGAAATACAGCGCTACCGCGAGTAGGAACACGCTAACCTCAATCAAAAATGTTTGGCTGCGGAACGGTGCTGTCCATCGGGCGAAAACAGGGAATCGATGGATATTGCCTGGAAGTATATCTTACAAAACTGATAATTAAGGCGGGCGTTTTTCAATTGTGCGGGGGGGCGCACTGTTGATTTTATGGCACGCGTCATGATTTTGTTGAATAGCGTAAAGTCTTGCAAATATTACAGGAGCGCACATTTTGCGAACTCATGACGATAGCCCCCGGCTCCCGGCCCGGCCCAGCCTGTTGACGCAGGCGCAGCAGGCGGAGGCCGACCGTAACCGCATCCTGACCACGCTCGAGGGTGGCAATACCGGCTCGTCCGCCAGGAGCAGGCGTGGCAGGCTGTCCCTGCGCAAGGGCATGGGAGCGGGGGCCGCGCTGCTGCTGTTGGTGGCCGCTGGCGTCTGGCTGGGACAGCGCGGAGAACGGGCTGGAGACGACGATGGGCTGGCGGCGCCGGTTGCCCTGCCCGTCGCCACCACCGCGCCCGCCATCGTGGAAGCGCCGCCGGCGGCCGCCAGCATCCATGACGAGGCGCCGTCCGCCGCCGTACCGCAGCAGAGCCTGAGCGACATGCTCGATGCCGGCGCGGCAGCCACTGTCGCCACTGCCGCTGCCAGTAACGCGAGTGCCGCGCACCCCGGCGATGTGCTGAGCAAGGCGCTGGAAACGCCATCGCCACCGGCCGCTGCGGCGAAACAGGTGGCCAGGGCGGCTCGCCCCACGGCCAAAAAAACGCCGGCGAAAGTGCCTGCGGCAACGCCCGCCCGCCGCGCGGAAGACAGCGATATCGCCTTGCTGTCGGCCCTGCTGGCCCATGCGCAGGCCGCGCCGGCGCCAAAGAAAACCGCTGCGGGCCTGCGGGCCCAGTTGCGGCAATGCGCGGCGCTCAAGCGCGATGCCGCCGTGGCGTGCCACGCGCGCGCCTGCCAGGGCCATGGCGACAACGCGCAATGCCAGGCCGGGCAAGCTGCCGCGAAAGGCGGGAAATGAGTGCGGCAAGCGCCGATCAGGTCAACGCCTCCCTGGCTGGTTTCAGCAGCGTGACGCGGCTGTACGAGCTGTCGCTGGACGGCGGCGAGGGCGGGACGGCACAGTGGCTGGTGGAAGCGTTTGCCGCCGACGAGCAGTTGCAGGCGGTGGGCGTGCGCGACATCATCGTGCTGTCGACAGATGCCAACGTGGCGCTGGCGCCGCTGCTGGGCAAGCCGGCCGCGCTGCACGCCAGCCTGGCCGACGGTAGCCGTGCCGTCTTCAGCGGCTATATCAGTGAAGCGGCGATGCTGGGCAGCGACGGCGGACTGGCCCGTTTCCGGCTGCGCCTGACGCCGTGGCTATGGCTGTTGAGCCAGGTACGCAACAGCCGCGTCTGGCAAGACAAGAGCGTGATCGAGATCGTCGACAGCGTGTTCCAGGCCTACGCGCCGCAAGCCGACTGGCGCTGGAGCGGCGACACGGGGCCGTTCATGGCCGAGGCGCAGCCGCGCAGCTATTGCTGCCAGTACCGCGAGTCGGACCTGGCCTTCGTCACGCGGCTGCTGAGCGAAGAAGGCCTGGCCTGGCGTTTCGAAGAACACGATGGCGGACATTGCCTGGTACTGTTCGCCGACAGCAGCGCCTTGAGCGCGGTGCCGGAAGACGCCAGCAGCGCGCAAGGCGGCGGCATCCGATTTCATGGCGCGCGGGCCATGGAACAGGCCGACTCCATCCAGGCGCTCGGCCGGTCACGCGCTTTGTGCACGGCGGTGGCGACAGTGCTCAGCTATGACTACAAGGCCAAGAAAGCCGTCAGCGCCAGCGTGCCGACGCGGCTGGCGCCGGGCGGGAAAAACGCGCCCGCGCTGGAAAGCTATGATGCGCCAGGCCAGTATTTCTATGCCGATGCGGCCCAGGCCGAACGCTATGCCTTGCTGCAGATGCAGGCGATCGAAGCGCGCGGCGAACGCTGGCACGCCCGTTCGACCGTGCGCACCTTGCGTGCCGGCACTCGCTTTACCTTGACGCAGGGACCGCTTCAGCAGGACGGTGCCGAGGCGCCGGCGCTGGTCGTGCTGCGCGTGTGCAGCGTAGGCGTGAATAACTTGCCGGCGCCCGCCAGGCAGGGCCTGGCTGAACTGTTCGGCCCGATCCCGGAACTGTTGCAGGAAACCTTGCAAACAGCGTTCGCCGGCCTGGCCTCGCCGTCGATGGGCGTGGCGCCTCTCGCCCAGGTGATCGCGCAGGCCTTCGAGAGCGGCTATGCCAATCATCTTGACGCCATCGCGGCCGACACGCCATGGCGGCCGCTGCAAGATACGGACGATATACGCCATCACCCGAAGCCGACGGCCTGCGGCAGCCAGAGCGCCATCGTCGTCGGCGCCGACGGCGGCGCCAGCGCGAGCGGCGGCAGCGAAATCCATTGCGACAAGCTGGGCCGGGTGCGCATCCGTTTCCACTGGCAACTTGACGGCAGCGCCACCTGCTGGGTGCGCGTGGCGCAGCGCGCGGCCGGCGGCGGCATGGGCAGCCAGTTCCTGCCACGCATCGGCCAGGAAGTGCTGGTGCAATTTCTGGAAAACGATATCGACCGGCCCATCATCGTTGGCGCCCTGTACAACGGGCAGGGCGAGGGCGGCGTCGCGCCCACGCCGGGCGGCATCACGGATAAACCCGCGGACGCCAGCGTGTTCGAGCCGGCGCGCGACCATGCGCCCTCGGCCCAGGGCAACGTGGCGGGCGGCAACAGCCCGCTCTGGCATGGCGCGGCCGGCGGCAGCGCCGGCCACCGCAACGGCGCCGCGCAATGGGGCATCCGCAGCAAGGAATTCGGTACCGCCGGCTCCGGCTCTGGCTATAACCAGCTGCTGTTCGACGATACGGACCAGCAAGGGCGCATCGAGCTCAAGAGCAGCCATGCGGCCAGCGCGCTCGGTCTTGGTCACCTGATCCATGCGGCCGACAATTACCGGGGCAGCCTGCGCGGCCTGGGCGCCGAACTGCGCACCGACGATTACGGCGCCGTGCGGGCCGGGGCCGGGCTCTTGATTTCCAGCTACCTCGTCAACCACGACGCGCAGGCGCGCGATCCGGCCGGCGACAATGCGCCGGGCATGGTCCTGCTCAAGCAGGCGGCCAAGCTGGGCGAAACCTTCAGCGCCGCCGCCGTCACGCACAAGACGGTCGCATATGCCAGCCACCTGGGCCCGGCCAAGGCGAACACCAGCGTGCTGGACGAAAAGGCGGCGCCCCTGCAAGCCTTTCTCACCACCGCTTCCGGCATGCTGAGCCAGGACAGCACCGCCGCCGCGCGGCGCGACGCGGCGGGCAAGCCGACCAGTCCCGGCGACGACAAGCTGCCGCACAGCAGCGACGCCATCATCGCCATCGCCGCGCGCGCCGGCCTGGGCGTGCTGGCGGGCCAGGATATTCAGTTGGCGAATGGCGAAACCACTTCCCTGATGAGCGGTCAGGACACCCAGTTCGTCGGCGGCGGCCAGCTGCGCGTGCACAGCGGCCAGGCCATCGGCGCGCTGGCTGGCGTCGTCAAGGCGGGCGAGAACAATATCGGCCTGCAACTGATCGCCGCCAAACAAGCCATCGACCTGCAGGCGCAGGCCGACGTGCTCAACGTGCAGGCGCGCGAGGAAGTCAATATCATCAGCGCCGCCGCGCACATCGACTGGGCGGCGGCCAAAAGCATCCGCCTGTCGACGGCGGGCGGGGCGAATATCACGATCGAGGGCGGCAACATCACCGTGCAGTGTCCGGGCAAGATCACGGTGCATGCTGGCAAGAAGAGTTTTGACGGGCCATCCCGTGCAAGCTATCCACTGCCGGTAATGCCTCGCAGTATTTGCAAGGAATGTCTGTTAAATGCGGCCAGGAGCGGCTCGCCCTTTGCCGCGAAGGGGGAGTGATCATGCGCGAAAACGATGGCGGGACCCCCGCGTGTGGTTTGCAGTTGCTTGCGCTGCTCGATAGTCCTGCTCTCGACAAGGGGGAGTCCCTCTACAGCTTGATTGATGGCGCCAAGTTGGATGGTGTGGCCCGTATCCGCTTGCCTGGCGATCACAGCGTTGAGTTGTATTCCCTGTTGGGTGAATTGGCTGAGCCGGACGCCCTGTACGCTGGCCCGATATTGTTGCGGCATATGCAGCGCGAGAAATGTCCCTTGCTCGCCAAATTGCTGTGCACTGCCGGCAGCGCCAATTTTATGTCGCTGATTGTTTCTGGCCAGCCCCTGCAGCAATTGTTAGAACGGCTGACCTGGTTGACAGAGGTGGTGCACGATGATGGTACCGAGTGGATCATGCGCTACTACGATCCGCTTATCCTGCCGCACTGGCTGGACGTGCTGAAAACGGCGCAGCGCAAGATTGCACTCGCAGGCATCACGGGCTGGTTGTACAAGGACGTGCGTGGGGTGCTACAAATTGTACATGGAGAGAAAAATGAGGCGCCTGCCCCGCCTGGCAGTGAATGCATGCTTTTGACACAACATCAATATCTCGAACTGATGAATAGAGCATCGCCGTACATGCTGATGAAGCAAATGGAGAGCGATGATCCGCAGGCGCTCGATGGTTTGCCTCCGGATCAGCGCTACGACTTTTTTTTTGAACAACTGGGCAGGGCGCAGGCATATGGATTAAGTTCGCCCACAGACTTGAAAAGTTACTGCATGTTGTCGCTCATGTTAGGCGCCGATTTTCATCTGGCGCCACTCGCCGCCATCGCTTTGCAGGCCGAAGGAACGGCGCAGTCCTTCAGTGACCGGATCCTGGCCTGGACTCCTGGGCAATGGGCTGCGCTCGAAGAAGTTTCCGCTTCCAATATGAATGCGATCCCGACATGAAAAAACTGACCTCCATCGTATTATGTCTATTTATTTTGGCCGCTTGCGATTCCAGGGCGAAGGAAGAACGCTTGCAACAGGAATTAAACGAGAAAACCTTCACTACCACGTCATATAACTACACGCCGTACGATATTTATTCGATCGCATTCAAGGGCATTTCACTGCCATTCAATGTCGATGAAGCGCCCAGCGGTGGTTCCATTTTTTTTCGCGACGCAAGCGAGGCGGAAATGGACAATGGTGAAAAAGTCAGTTTCAGCAGTGGAAATTGCTGTTTCATCTGGGATAGTCCTGTGGATAAACCGCTGCGCGTGCGCGTGGTTTGGAGCGTGGTTTTCGATACTACCTACCACGATGGAAAATCGAGTGTCGACTATGACGAACGCACTTCCAGGATGAGTGCTCCTGGAAGCCGCTGGTGTCAGGCTACTGTTGACATCCTGCCCGCCAAAGGGCCCGAGCGCCCAACCATCGTGCTTTTGCACTTTCTTGCCGATGGTACGGTTCAGGCACATCTGGGCACATTCAAGACGCAGGCGCCGCTTGCTGCCGAGCAGGTAAAACTGCATTCGGCGCACCTTCCCCAAGGCCAGTTCTGCAAGCAGGAAATCGAGAATCCTTTTTATGGCATACCGCGGACACCGCACAGGGAATAGACCATGAGCAATCCAACGATACGCCGGCTTAGCGACGTCACGAAGAGTGAGCGGCTTGCGCGAGGAATATATCGCAAGGAACTGGAAAAATGTGCGAAGGAATCGGATTGCCGAAAGCCCGTCTGGATCAGTTGTTTTTTTGACGGAACTGGAAATAATTTCAAAAAAGATGGTAATGGCTCGCTGGCTTCGTCGAAGGTGAAGTACAGCAATATTGCGAAATTGGGAAAATTTGCGCATACGGCTGAAGATGAAAAAAACAAGACCTACGCGATATATGCGCCAGGGGTCGGCACGCCGTTTCCAGAGGTTCAGGATAGTGGTGATGGAATCGATGGGGCGCTCGGCATGGCATCTGCTGCAAAAGGGCAGGCCCGGATCAGCTGGATGCTGAAGGAGTTCAAGATGCGGGTGGACAAACACATGCCGCATGTAAATCAAATCAATGTTGCGGTGTTTGGCTTCAGCCGGGGGGCAGCCCAGGCGCGGGCCTTTGTACGTCAGTTGGCTGGACAATGTTATCAGCAAGGAGATGGGCTGATCTGGACCAAAAGTGGCGGATTTATTCAGCCGCGTCTGGTGATCTACTTCCTCGGCATTTTTGATACCGTGGCCTCGGTGGGGTTTGGCGGCAGTCGCCTTGAGTCCGATCTCAAATATTACCTGGGGCCTGTGTGGGGGGGCGTGATGTATTTGGCAGACGAGGGCGGCCATGCGGAATGGGCCGCCGATCTGCGTATTCCACCATACGTGCGCTTCTGCGAACATTATGTCGCAGCGCATGAAGTGCGGGAGAAATTTCCATCCGATTCTATTCGAATCGATCAGGCCACTGACTCAAACTGCCGGGAAACCCTTTATCCCGGGGCACACTCCGACGTGGGCGGCGGTTATGACGACATGAATCAGGAGGGACGCTCAAACGAGTTGTCGCGCATTCCGCTGTGCAATATGTATCTGTCGGCATATGCGGCGGGGGTGCCGTTCAAGTCTCCCGAAGAGGTTCTTCAGGATTATGGCTCGCTGTTTAACATCAGCAGCGAATTGCAGGGATGCTTCGACACCTACATGAAGCACGTCAGCGCAGACAAGCGGCTCGAGAAACAAGTCATCAGCCACATGAACAATTACTATCATTGGCGCTGGGGGCGCACGGAACGCCAGCGCGCGGCGCGCAAAGAACGCGAAGCCATCATCGCAAAGGGGCAGTCCGTCATGTATGCCACGCCGGATAAATACATGACCACGACGGACAGCGAATGGGAACGCGACGTGCAGAACATCGCAGAAAAGAAGACAGGCTTTTTTCGTAGTGCGACGGAACCGCTGGAAGACGCGATCTACGATGCCTGGAAAGGCAAGCTCCGAAAGTCGATGTCGGTTGCGGAGCGGACTTTATTTGACAAATTCTTTGATCGTTATGTGCATGATTCTGTTGCGGGATTCAAGAATCAGATGACTGACGCCAGTATCGGCTTTGTTGAAGCCAGTCGCTGGTCCCGAAACCGGCAGTATTTCATGGGGAAACGAGGCAAGAAATATCTTTACTGGCGATATGAGGGTTCAAAACCGGAATTGGGCGGCGTAAAAGAGGCGATGCTGGTGCCGAAAGAAGCGTCGGCAGGTGGCGATACGGCGATAGCCTAGCAGAAACGGGCTTTGCCGCTATCTGGCGCGGACCGCCGCCCTGGCTTGCTTGTCGCACTCGCGCACGGCCGCTTTGCATGCGGAAAACGCTTCCAGATAGGTCACGGCGCTCTGCCGCTCTGCGACCTGTTCAGCCACCTGCTGTGTGAGCTGCATCGCTGTCGTCGCGGGCATTTTCTCCAGTTTCCTGGTGATGTCTTGTAGCGAATTTTTTTGACGCGCCAGTTCCGCGGCCAGCACGGCCTTGCGCTCGGCGGCGGGCAGGGCCGGATACAGCCGGCCATTGCCCGCCTCGACACTGCCATCGGCCGTCATCGACAGCGACGCGTGCGGGGCGCGAAATTCCAGCGCCAGCTTGCCATCGGCCTGCACGATGACCAGCAGTTCCTCGGTGGCAGTGCCGGCCGGCAGCGGCAAGGTGCGCGTTTCCGGCTTGCCGTCCGGCAGCCAGCGGTACTCGATGTTGAGCTGTACCGGCTTCTGTGGGGCGGCTGGCAGGTAGAAACAGCAATTGGCGGCGCTGCTCATGTAAGGGTTCAGGGGATCGGTATCGACGGCGTTGGCCGGATTGCCGGCATCGCTGACGCCGACCTGGATGGAGCGGGCGCTGTAGTTCAAGGTGCTGACCGCTATCTTTGCCTCATTGGCCCCGGGCCGGTAGTCATGCTGGCCGCGCTCGCCCCGTTCGGCATGGCCTGCCAGCAGCGGACGGCGCTGCATGAACTTGATGCCGATGGCAAAGATATGGCTCAGGTAGCCGGTATCCGAGCGGCCGTCGCGCGAATAACTTCCTCCGGGCGTGTAGTAGAGGTAGCCGATGTCCTCTATCGCCAGGGCGCGCACCTTGCCGTCCTGAGGGAATAATGGTTCCGCCAGGTAGCGATCCTTGGCGCCCATGACCTTGGCGGAGAGCACTCCGGCCCATGCCCGTTCGCCCGCGAAACGGGGAAAGACGTTGAATTCGCCATCGATGAAGGGTTTGATCTTCAGCACATCCTGTGTCATGCCCGTGACGGGATCGATGACGGAGTAAATGCCGGGGAAAGGCGTGTCGGCGGCGAGCGACAGCGCGGGCGTGGCGAAGATGAGGCAGGCTGCGATCACGGCGGGTTTGCTGCGCATGCTGGCTCCAATCATATAGAGAGTGGCTGACGGTGGAATGCCACCAGGTCGGCGGGATAGAATTCGGCATCGCGATAGCAGCTGTCGTCGATATCGAGCAGGCAGGTGATGGCTGCCGCTTCCCATGACCAGTAGCCTGAAAATGACGTGTCACGCTCGTGGCTGCCATAGTAGGGTTCGCGGCGGCTGGCGTTATACCATTTGTCCAGATAGTCCTGCATCAGCGCCGGACGCGCCTGTTTTTCTGCCGCGAATATCTTGAGTGTCTTGAAATAGGGCAGGCGGCGCGTGCATGCTGGCCAGGCGGTCTCCCTGCCATCGACGGAAAATGCCAGCAAGCGTTCGACCAGCCCATCTTTTTCAGGGTTGTTGAAATCGATGACAGGCGCCAGGCGCGGTAGCAAATTGCCCCAACCCAGGAGAATGCCAAGGCAGATCATCCGGTTGACCTGCTCGTAGCCGTCACCAGGCAGGGCGAAGTGGGGAAACCCCCGTTCCGCAGCGCCGGCCTGCACGTCAAAAGCCCTGTCATAGCTGGCATACTCTTCCCAGTATTCCAGTACCGTGGGGTACAGCGCGCGCAGATCGGCTGTCGTATGGCCAGCGCTGTAAGCCAGGCTGAGCAGGTCGATGCCATCCCATGCCCGCTGGCGCGTGGCCGTCATGAAGTTTTCTGGCGGGATATTTTGCAGTACTTCAGCAGGCTGTTGCAAGCCTGCCTCCACCATGTCGAAGCACTCGTCCTGGCTGTCTTTGCTTTCAAGGTAAATCGCGTAGGACAGCAGCGGTTCCCTGCGCCTCGCCAAAAAAGTGTGTTCGTCCAGAGTCTGCATGCTTACTCCCGAAAATCCGTGTCATGGCAGGGCTGTTTGCTTTCGACATGTCCGACATCGTCCGCCGCATTCATATCTATGCTGGTATAACGGTTTTCCTCGCGCAGTGCACGCCCATACGCAACGATATCTGTCGGGTAGGCGAAATGATCGATACCGCTGTCATCGAGGTCAAGTAAAAAAACCGTCGCACCCGCTTCAAATGCCCAGTAACCGTAATAGGGAGCGTAGCCTTCGTCGCTAATGCGCAGATGGCCGTTGTACCAGCGTGGATGATCCTTCATGGCAGGGTACCACTGCTTCAAATATTTTTTAATGAGAGTTTGTGCCGCACCTTCATCGCTTTCATATACCGTCTGCAGCAACGTCTCGTAGGGCTGGCCCAGTACGCAGGTATCGAGGGGCATCTCATCGTCCACATATGCGCCAATTAGTTGTTCAAACAGGCCGTCCTGTCCTCGGTGACTGCGAAATATGCGGATGATGCGCATGACCGAGCGCTGATCGCGCAATAATATCGCAATGCTGAGTAGTTGTAGCGTGTTCTCGTAATTTGCAAGGGTGGAAAAGTCCGGCGCTCCGTTGTATTCGTACGGTCCATAATCCGGAAACTCAAGCGCCGCTTCCTGTTGACAGAATTGATCGATCTCATTCCATCCTTCAAACCTGTCCACGATGCTGGGGATACGCGGCGCCAGTGCATCGATCGGTTCACCCGCTGTGTAGTCCAGCATCCAGATCAAGAACGCTTCCAAATACAGAAACTGATGCGCCACAGAGTTTTTCAGCGTTGATTCCACTATCTTTTTATTTGCAAGTCGGACTTCAATTAATGCGAGCAGATTTTCCCGTGTTTTATGGTAGAGATCTTCGTAGAGAAATTTCTGCCGGCGCCGCACGTTGAACGTGGCGGTGATCATTGTTTTTCCGTCGTTTTTGCTGCTCGCTGGCGCAGTTCGACGCTGGGCCAGTCGCTGTCGGCGTCGAAGCGCCGCATCCAGCGCAGCGAGTCGGCGTCATTGAAGCGCTCGTTGGGGTCGCCATCCCATTGGGCGCCACTTAGCAGGCCCATATGATCATGACGTATCGGCTTGAGCAATTTGTTGAGTAATACCGGCAGTGCCGGGACACCATCTTCAACCGGGTAAAGCGACGGCTCTTCGCCCAATTCAATCCATAGCCCCACGCTGAGTTCTTCTATTTTGATGTTTGGATGATGGAGGCTGAGCTTGACCTGGCCGCGGGTGATATCCAGTTTCTCGCGCCAGGTGTCCGACAGCAGAAAGCCCCACGTGGGGGGACGGATACCTACCGCCAATTCACCGTGCATGCCGAGATAATCATCGATATCAAGTCCGTAAAAATGGGTTGTCAGAGAACGTTCCCAGACTGAGACTTCCGATCGGGAGCCATACGCCAATGGCGTCGCCATGGCAAAGCCGCTGTATACCTGTGCAGCATCAAGGATTCCAGCCGTTTGAAGGACAAATTGTCTCCAGGCGTCTTTATTTTCGAGCCACCATGACCAACGATAGTAAAACTGAATCGACGAATAGGTTCTGTTTGAAGGCACCGCGTCGTCGTTCATATAGTCCCGAACTTTCCAAAAATATCCTGCCGTGGCAGGTGAGGAAATATGATTTTTCTGATCGGTAAAATTGAAGGCGAAATAGTCTTCTTTTTTTGTTTTTCGGGCAAATTCACGCAGATCTGGCAAACGCTTTGAGCCGTAAGGGTGAGGACGTTCCGAATCGGGATGCGTGCCGACAAGATAGGGGTTTCCCGTCAGGTGCTCAAATTTCTCATGTATATCCACCATCAGCAATGACGTATCAAGATGATGCTTGCTATCGTAGAGAAAATAAAAGCTGACGAAAGGGCTGACATTATGTGTGACCTGGTCATTTCCATAAGATGAATTCGGCCACTCCTTGAGATCGGAAACAAATCCTTCGATATCGTCATTGCCAAGAAAACTGTCCCTTGTACTCATTATTGTTCTTCACTCCAGTACCAGATGGTTTCGCCATGTGCCGCATCGTCAAAAACAGGCATGATTTGGCCTTGCTCAAAATGGCTACGGCTGTGCAACTTTGATGGGGTTTCCCAGAAACCGGTTTGCGGGCAGGTCAGGCCGCCCTCGACATGCCCCTTGCGTATCAGTGGCTCTGTATCCTGACTGGTATAGCGGCCTTCTTCCCATAGTTTTCGCGCATAGTCGACCAGGTCTTTGGGGTAGACCAGATGGCCGATCTGGCTGTCGTCCAGGTCGAGTATAAAGACGGTCGCCCCCGCTTCAAAGGCCCAGTAACCGTAATACGCGGCATAGCCTTCCTCGTTGATGTGGAGATGCTCATCGTACCAGCGCGGATGATTTTTCATGGCCGGATACCACTGTTTCAAATACTTCTGGAGCAGGGCTAAGGCAGCGTTGTCGTCTTCCTCATAGAATACTTGCAGCAGCGTGTCGTAGGGCTTGCTGATAATGCAGGTGTCCAGGTCTTGACTGTCCTCGACATATGCGCCAATCAATTGCTCGAACAGCCCATCGTGGCCACGGTGGCTGCGCAGCACGTGGATGATGCGTCGCACCGACCGCTGATCGCGTAGCAGGATGGAGATGCTGAGCAGTTGAAGTGTATCTTCATAATCGGAAAGGGTGGAAAACTGCGGCGCACCCTCGTATTCATATGGCCCATCTTCTGAAAAATCGAGCGCCGCTTCCTGCTGATAGAGTTGATCGACTTCATTCCATTCTTCAAATTTATCCACGATACCCGCGATGCGCGGCGCCAGTGCCTCGATTGGCTCACCAGCGGTATAGTCGAGCATCCAGATCCAGAATTCTTCTAAATGCAAAAAATGATGGACGGAAGCATTTCCCTGCATTGAGTCGGCTATTCTTTTATTTTCGAGTTCAACATCTATTATCGCGAGTTGATTTTCCCGCGTTTTATGGTAAAGATCTTCGTAGAGAAATTTCTGCCGGCGCCGCACGTCGAACGGGGCGGTGATCATTGTTTTCCCGTCGTTTTTGCTGCTCGCTGACGCAGTTCGGCGCTGGGCCAGTCGCTGTCGGCGTCGAAGCGCCGCATCCAGCGCAGCGAGTCGGCATCGTTGAAGCGTTCGTTGGGATCGCCGTCCCATTGGCCAAAGCCCAGCAGCGCCATGTGATCGTCGCGAATCGGCTTGAGCAGCTTGTTGAGCAGCGCCGGCAATTCCGGCACGCCGTCCCCTACCGGGTAGAGCGCCGGCTCCTCGCCCAGTTCGATCCATAGGCCGGAGTCGAGCTCGTCGATCCGGATTTGCGGATGCTGCAGGCTGAGTTTTATCTGGTTGCGGCTGAGGTCCAATTTTTCACGCCACGTATCCGATAGCAAAAAGCCCCAGGTTGGCGGGCGGATGCCGTCTGCCAGCGAGCCGCTCATGGAAAAAGGGTAATCAATGTCCAAACCAAAAAATCGAGGTGCCAGAGAGCGTTCCCACACGGTCACCTCCGAGCGGGTGCCGAAAGCAAGCGGATTGGCCATCGAAAAGCCGCTGTAAACCTGATCAGGTTTTAGTTTTACCATGGTTTCCAGAACAAACTGCCGCCATGCATTCTTGTTATCCTTCCACCATGACCAGCGATAGTAGAATTGAATGAATGAGTAATCCCTGTTTGATGGATCTGAATCATCGTTCATATGATCTCGCATTTTCCAGAAATATCCAGCAGTAGAAGGAGACGAGTTATGTTTTTTCTGATCGGTAAATTTGAAAATGAAATAGTCTGTTTTTTTTGTTTTTCGAGCAAATTCACGCAGATCTGGCAAACGCTTTGAGCCGTAAGGATGAGGACGTTCCGAATCGGGATGCGTGCCAATAAGATAGGGATTCCCTGTCAGTCGTTCAAATTCCTCATGAATACCCACCATCAGCAGTGACGTATCAAGGTGATGCTTAGTGTTGTAGAGGAAATAGAAAGTAATAAATGGAGACACACCTAGATCTTGATTTCCATCGTCACAGGACATGTTTGGCCATTCCTTGAGGTCCGCAACCATTCCCTCTACATCTTCGGCAGTAAAAAAACGTTCCGTTGTGCTCATCTTTTCTCCTCTCACGTCGTTGTTTTTTATACCTTCAGAAAATGCCACACCGTCAAGCCACAGGCAGCATCCAGATTGCTCATGATCTCGCCCTGTTCCAATCTGCGGGTTAGCAGCCGAATGTCCAGTGCTTGCCGCTGACCGGCCTGCGTAGGTGCGCCGTTCCAAAGGCTCATGCGCTGACGAAGCTCGGCGCTGGGGCAGTCGCTGGCTGTGCCAGATGGGAAATTGGTTATTGTTCTTCACTCCAATGCCAGATGGTTTCACCGTATGCCGCATCATCAAAAACAGGCATGATTTGGCCTTGCTCAAAATGGCTACGGCTGTGTAATTTTGCTGGGGTTTCCCAGAAGCCAGTTTGGGGGCAGGGTTGGCCGCCCCCGACGCGTCCCTTGCGCATTAGCGGTTCTGTGTCCAGGCTGGTATAGCGGCCTTCTTTACGCAACTGGCGTGCGTAGTCGACCAAGTCCTTGGGATAGACAAGATGGTCGATCTGGCTGTCGTCCAGGTCGAGTAAAAAAACCGTCGCACCCGCTTCAAATGCCCAGTAACCGTAATAGGGCGCGTTGCCTTCGTCCCGGATTCTTAGATGTCCGTCGTACCAGCGGGGATGATTTTTCATGGCCGGATACCACTGTTTCAGGTATTTTTGGAGCAGGTCGAGCGTGGCCTTCTCATCTTCCTCATAGAACACTTGCAGCAGGGTGTCATAGGGCTTGCCGATGATACAGGTGTGGAGGGCTTGTCCATCTTCAACATAGCCATCAACTAGTTGCTCGAATAATCCATCGACGCCACGATGACTGCGTAGGATGTGAACGATACGTTTGACCGTATGTAGATCGCGCAGCAAGATGGCAATACTGAGCAGTTGCAGTGTGTCCTGATAGTCGGAAAGAATGGAGAAATCTGGCGCTCCACTGTATTCGTAAGGCCCATAATCTGGAAATTCGAGCGCTGCTTCCTGTTGACAGAATTGATCGACCTTATTCCACTCTTCAAACTTATCCACGATGTCTGCGATGCGCGGCGCCAGTGCAGCGATCGGCTCGCCCGCCGTATAGTCGAGCATCCATATCCAGAACGCTTCTAAATATAAAAACTGATACACTGAGGAATTTTCCAGCGTCGAGTCGGCTACTTTTTTGTTTTCAATGCCCGCATTAATTAACGAAAATTGATTTACCCTCGTTTTGTTATAAAGATATTCGTAGAGAAATTGCTGTCGGCGACGCATGTCGAACGGGGTTGTCATCATTGTTTTTCCGTCGTTTTTTCTGATCGCTGGCGCAGCTCGGCGCTGGGCCAGTCGCTGATTGTGCCAGATGGAAAATTGGCTATTGTTCTTCACTCCAATGCCAGATGGTTTCACCGTATGCAGCGTCATCAAAAACAGGCATCACTTGGCCTTGCTCAAAATGGCTACGGCTGTGCAACTTTGCTGGGTTTTCCCAGAAGCCTGTTTGCGGGCAGGGCAGGCCGCCCTCGACACGCTCCTTGCGTATCAGTGGCTCTGTTTCCTGACTGGTGTAGCGGCCTTCTTCCCATAATGTTCGCGCATAGTCGACCAGATCTTTGGGGTAGACCAGATGGTCGATCTGGCTGTCGTCTAGGTCGAGTATAAAGACGGTCGCACCCGCTTCAAAGGCCCAGTAACCGTAATACGCGGCATAGCCTTCCTCGTTGATGTTGAGATGCTCATCGTACCAGCGTGGATGATTTTTCATGGCCGGATACCACTGTTTCAAATACTTCTGGAGCAGGGCTAAGGCAGCGTTGTCGTCTTCTTCATAGAATACTTGCAGCAAGGTGTTGTAGGGCTTGCTGATAATGCAGGTGTCCAGGTCTTGACTGTCCTCGACATTTTCGCCAATTAATTGCTCGAACAGCCCATCGCGGCCACGGTGGCTGCGCAGTACGTGAATAATACGTCGCACCGATCGCTGATCGCGCAGCAGGATGGCGATGCTGAGCAGTTGTAGTGTGTCCTCATAGTCGGAAAGGGTGGAAAACTGCGGCGCACCCTCATATTCATATGGCCCATCTTCTGGAAAATCGAGCGCCAATTCTTGCTGATAGAGTTGATCCACCTCGTTCCATTCTTCAAATTTATCCACGATGTCTGCAATGCGCGGCGCCAGTGCATCAATCGGGTCACCTGCCGTATAGTCGAGTATCCATATCCAGAACGCTTCCAAATACAAAAACTGGTAAATGACAGTTTGACTTTGTGCCGACTCAGCGATATTTTTTTTGAGAAGTTGTCCTTCGAATAATTTGAGTTGGTTTTTTCGCGTGTTATGGTAAATGTCTTCATGGAGAAATTTTTGCCGGCGCCGCGCATTGAATGGACTGGTACTCATTGTTTCCCTGTAAGCTAAACACCTTGGAACGTTAATTTATCTCAGCGCCGACGAATTTCGAGGGAAGCTTCTCCCATGCTGTAATGGCGGCTACTGTTCCGTACTCCAATACCAAATGGTTTCTCCATATTTAGAGTCATTGAAAATTGGCAATCTGTCACCTTGCTCAAAATGGCTACGGCTGTGTAACTTTGCTGGTGTTTCCCAGAACCCAGTTTGCGGGCAGGGTTGGCCGCCCTCAATACGACCGGCCTTATTTATTAAGTCTGTATCCATACTGGTGTAACGGTGTTCCGCGCGTAACTTGCGGCCATAATTGACCAGGTCTTTGGGGTAGACAAGATGATCAATAGCGCTGTCGTCCAGGTCGAGAATAAAGACCGCCGCTCCGGCTTCAAATGCCCAATAGCCATAATAGCCGGCATAGCCCCCTTCGCTGATTCTAAGATGCTCGTCATGCCAGCGTGGATGATCCTTCATTGCCGGATACCACTGTTGCAGATATTTCTTGAGCAAGGTGAGTGTGGCCGTCTTGTCTTCTTCATAAAACACACGTAGCAAGGTGTCATAAGGGGCGCCAAGTACGCAGGTATCGCGCTCGACGACGTTGTCGGTATAAGCACTGATCAATTGCTCGAACAGGCCATCTTGACCGCGATGGCTACGTAGTACGTGGATGATGCGTTGGACAGAACGCTGATCGCGCGCCAAAACGGCAATGCTCAGCAGTTGCAGCGTGTCTTCGAAGTCGGAAAGTATCGAGAAATCGGGCGCCCCCGAATATGTATGCGGCCCATATTCAGGCAGCTTCAGCGTACACTCCTGCTGATACTTTTGATCCACTTCGTTCCACTCTTCAAATTTGTCCACAATATCGGCGATTCGAGGCGCCAGTTGATCGAGGGCTATGCCTGCCGTGTAGTCAAGCATCCATATCCAGAGCAATTCCAGATACAGAAAATGATGAACGGAGGAACTTTCGCCAATCGAATATGCATCCTTTCTGTTTTCCTCTCCTCCCCGGATCAAGGAAAGTTGATTTGTCCGTGTTTTTTGATAAAGTTCTTCATGGAGAAAATGCTGTCTACGTCGTTGATGAAACGGTAAATCTTCCATGGCTACGTGCTTTTTTCTTGCGTAAATTGTATTCGTGTCAAAGAAGGTATGCGCATGCTCGAACCGCAATGCATGATTGCCTTTTCCAGTCGAGCATCAGGTCGATGGTCTCGAACATCACTACTGTCGCTGTTTCTTCATGCGTTCAGGAAGCGCCACACCGTCAAGCCATAGGCGGAATCGAGATTGCTCATGATCTCGCCCTGTTCAAATCGCCGGGTTTGCGGTGGAATGTCCAGCGCTTGCCATTGTCCGGCCTGCGGGCAGGCCTCGCTGGCGTAGGCGCGCAATTCCAATGGCTCCTGTGCTGACGCGGCGTCATCCGGGCCGCCGTCATCGCGGCGCTGACGCAGCTCGGCGCTGGGCCAGTCGCTGTCGGCATCGAAGCGCCGCATCCAGCGCAGCGAGTCGGCATCGTTGAAGCGTTCGTTGGGATCGCCGTCCCATTGGCCAAAGCCCAGCAGGGCCATGTGGTCGTTGCGGATCGGCTTGAGCAGCTTGTTGAGCAGCGCCGGCAATTCCGGCACGCCGTCCTCTACCGGGTAGAGCGCCGGCTCCTCGCCTAGTTCGATCCATAGGCCGGAATCGAGCTCGTCGATCCGGATTTGCGGATGCTGCAGGCTGAGTTTTATCTGGTCGCGGCTCAGGTCCAATTTTTCACGCCACGTATCCGATAGCAAAAAGCCCCAGGTTGGCGGGCGGATGCCGTCTGCCAGCGAGCCGTTCATGGAAAAAGGATAATCAATGTCCAAACCAAAAAATCGCGGCGCCAGAGAGCGTTCCCACACGGTCACTTCCGAGCGGGTGCCGAAGGAAAGCGGATTGGCCATCGAAAAGCCGCTGTAAACCTGATCAGGTTTTAGTTTTTCTATGGTTTCCAGAACAAACTGCCGCCACGCATTCTTGTTGTCCTTCCACCATGACCAGCGATAGTAGAATTGAATGGATGAGTAAACCTTGTTTGATGGTTCGGGATTGTCATTCATATAGTCCCGCATTTTCCAGAAATATCCAGCAGTAGAAGGAGACGAGTTATGTTTTTTCTGATCGGTAAAATTGAAGGCGAAATAGTCTGTTTTTCTTGTTTTTCGAGCAAATTCACGCAGATCTGGCAAACGCTTTGAGCCGTAAGGGTGAGGACGTTCCGAATCGGGATGCGTGCCAATAAGATAGGGATTCCTTGTCAGTCGTTCAAATTCCTCATGAATACCCACCATCAGCAGTGACGTATCAAGGTGATGCTTAGTGTTATAGAGGAAATAGAAAGTAATAAATGGAGACACACCAAGATCTTGATTTCCATCGTCACAGGACATGTTTGGCCATTCCTTGAGGTCCGCAACCATTCCCTCTACATCTTCGGCAGTAAAAAAACGTTCCGTTGTGCTCATCGTCTATTCCTCAATCTGGTTTCCTGTTCGTTCTTTTTCTCTTTAGGTTCCTTCGCTGCGACGCCTATGCAGTCTTCCGGTACACGCAGCAATGCGACCCGGTCCTGGCCGATTTTTTCCCTGGCGATGCCGCTCTTGGGCGTCATTAGCTCCACATAATCTCTCATCTGCTTTACCTGCACCCAATCATTCGGAAACTTGATCTCCACCGCCGCGAATACATTGTCGATTTCCCATGGCATTTGCCGGTATTCCGGAATCACGAGGTCGGGCGCCAGGCTGCCGCGCGGGCGGGGCCAGAATGGGAAGACTTCACTGAGCCGCTGCGGGCGCGTGGGTGGCGTGCCCAGATACGCCTTCTGGGTTGCGCGGCTGTAGTTCGGCTCGGCTTTTAAAGGGCTTTTCCAGTCGAGCATCAGGTCGATGGTCTCGAACATCAGCGACGCCGTGGTTTGCTTCAAGGTGACTTCAATCATACCTTCGGGAATGGCCCCTCCAAGCTTCCTGCGCATACGCCGCGGCACTTTGATCGGTGACTCCAGCGCCAGCTGGCACACGATGCTGATAGCGGGACGGAAAGGGATCTTGCGCTCGATGTATTCTTTCCACTCGATATTTTCGCCGCCCCTGCGCGATACGGTGCTTTTTCCGCCGGGATCGACCAGTGCAAAGGTCGAACACTTGACGTCGATTTCTTGCGACATGCTATCGATGACGCCGCGAATCTTCTGCTTGATCAGTTCCTTGCTCTGCGCAATCGACTTGGCCATTTCGGCGGCCTCCAGCGCCGTTTGCACCGTCTCATAGGCCCGATAGCCGCGCCACGCCCATGCGCCGGCCTGCAATGCGATTTCACCCAGCGCAACAACAACGAGTGGGATTGGCATCAGACGTCCTCTCCGTACTGGTCGAGATAGTCGTCAGCCAACGCATCTGCCGCACCGCCGACATCGTCAGGCCGGGTGGCGGTTGCACGCTCCAGTGCTGCGGCCCACGGCTCATGAATTTTCTGATCGTCGCGCATGATGGCCTTGTAGACTTTCACCATGCTGCGCTGTGCGGTATCAACGAACGAGGTGTATCCCGCCTTGTCCGTCTTCCCTTGAGCCAGCAGTTGTTTATTCGATTCGATCTTGTAGCGATATCCCTGGAACGTATTATCGATATTCTTGTTCAGGGCATAACGGCCGGTGTAGGGGCCGGCGGCATTGATGGAGGACATGGCCGACAGGCTGGGCATCGCCGGCAAGGTGAGCTGGCTGCTCGCCGGCCCCGTCAATTCCTTCATGCTGGCGTTGAAATCGATTTTTCCGGGGCCATGCAGCATGATGTTGCCGCCTTCGAGGCGGATGTACGCGCCCTGGGCCGTCATCAGGATGTGCTGCTTGGCCGCCGCCGTGACGCTCTTGGCAGTGCTGCTGACGGTAACGGCCTTGTCCGCCGTCAGCCGTGTCGCATCGGACTGGCTTTGGCTGCTGACCTTGCCGCTTGCCGCATGCAGGCGGATGCCCGTTTCCTGGTTGGGCTTGTCCTTGCTGTTGGCCTTGCCGTAGGTGAACAGGCTGATGCCCTTGCCCAGCGCGTACAGGCTGTTGCCCTGCGCGGCAAAGTTGAGATCTGCGCCCGCCGCCAGACTGCCATTGCCGCCCGCGACCAGCACGGCGCTGGCCGGCGTGGTGGCGGCGATGCCGGACGGGCTGGATAATTGCAGCAGCGGGTCGCCATACGCGCTGGCCTGGCCTTCGCCGCCCGCCGCCTGCTGGTCCTGGCCCGCAGCGGCGGCGCCCTCGGCCGTCGCGCCCAGGGCCTCGATGCTGTGCTGCATCTGGGCGAGGGCGGGGAGCTGGGCGGCTGGCGACGGCGTCTCCGGCGTCTCCGGCGTGGCCGGGGGGGGCGGGGCGGCTGTCCCGGCGGTATCCGGGCTGGCCATCTCGAGCGCGAAATGTTTTTGCGCCTGCTCAGCCAGCGAGGTCTGCAGCTGCAAGCTGTGCGTGAGCTGTTCCAGCGCTTCCTTCGCATCCATGTGGCTGCCGCTGGCATCGCGGCCATGGGCCGACAGCAGCATGCCCGCTCCCGCGCGCAGGGCGGCGCTGTGTTCCGTTTTCAGCTCGGCGCCGAAGCCGGCAGGCGCCAGCCGCTGGTTGTCGCTCTGGTGGCGCAAATGGCCCAGGTTCAGTTCGGCCGTGCCCTGATGGGGGCCGGCGTGGCGCTGCAGGGCGACGCGGCCCTGGCCCGGGCTGTCGTCGAATACCAGCTGGCTGTAGGCGCCGCCGCCGCCCTGGCTCGTTGGCAATGCCTGCGTCTTGATGCCCGACAAGGCCGCCGGATGGGCATGGGCGCCGGCCTGGCCGGGAAACCAGGCCGGCGCGTTGCCCGTTGCCGCGCCCGTGCCTTGGCTGACCTGGTTGTTTTGCGCGTCCGCCTGGCCGCGGCCGTTGTACAGCGTGCCGATGACGACGGGGCGGTCGATATTGCCTTCCAGGAAGTCGACGAGCACTTCCTGGCCCACGCGGGGCAGGGCGTTGCTGCCCCAGTTGGCGCCGGCGACGGGCGCCAGCGGCGTGGCCACCCTGACCCAGGTGCCGGCGCTGTCGTCGCCGGGCGCGCCCGTGTGGCCGTCGGCGGCCGGATGCGCCAGCCGGCTATGGCTTTGCGCCCCGCGCTGCCAGTGGAATTGCACTTTGATGCGGTGGTCGCGGTCCGTATGCAGCTGGGCGCCGGCCGGGCCGACGACTATGGCCGTCTGCTGGCCCATGATGACGGGGCGCGGATGCAGCAACTGGCCGTGGCCGTTGGCATAGGTGCTGCGGTAGGGGATTTTGCTGCGGATGGCGTCGATGCGGTTGCGGTAGGGCGGGCGTTCGCTGATGGAGTCGCCGACGGCGTGCAGGCTGCCGGCCGCCTCTTCGCCGATCAGCGCGTCGAGCAAGCCCCGGCCGAAGCGCTGCAGCATACCGCCGCCCAGTTCCGCATCGAGGTTGTTATGCATCAGGTGCACCGTGCGGGTGACGAGGAAGCTCGCTGCGTCGCCACCGCCCGCCGCATCCGTTTGCGCCTGGCCGCTTAGAGTAAACGTGGTGCCGGGCGCCAGGGTGCGTACGGTGCCGGCGCCGGTAAACACTTCCCTGGCCGCCGTCAGCGCCTGCAGCTGGCGTTCGGCCAGCCGTTGGCCGTGCTCGCGCGACGGGTAGGCATAGGCGCCGGGCGCGTCGCGGCTGACCAGTGCCATCGTTCCGTCATGGGCGCCAGTGGCGCTGATGGGCCGTCCGCCCAGCGCGCGGTAGTCCCAGCTGGACAGTTCGATGCCGTTGGTTTGCTGGCGCAGCTGCATGCGCCAGCGGTCCATCGTGTCTTGCGGCATGACGGCGCCGGGCTGGCTGTAGGCGATGCTGGCCTGGGCGTTGGGCTTGAAGCTGCCGTTGTGGTCGGCGATGACGAGGGTATGGCTGCCCAGGCTGGCGCTGCCCGCGTCGCCCGTGTGTTCGGCATAATAAAAAAGGCCTTCCTCGCTCATCAGCCGCTCGGCAAAGGCCCAGTCGCTTTCCTGGTACTGGCTGCAGATGCTGCGTTTCGGATAGGCCGCGCGGTCGAGCAGGTCGAAGCGCCAGGCTGGCGCCAGCATGCCCTGGCCCTGGTAGCGGGTAAAGACGACTTCGAGGATGTCCGGTACCGCCAGGTCCTGGAAGACGCGGCTGTCGCGGCCGTGTGCCAGGAAGGCCGTCCACGGCTGCATGGTCAGGTTGTAGCGGGCAAAGCCGCCGTTCGCGCCCGCCAGTTCGGCCGCAGTGACATGGCCATGGAAAGGGCGCCAGTTCTCGGCGCCAGCGGCCGTGCGCAATTCCAGCAGGATGGGCTGGCCGATCAGCGACTTGAGAGGAATGGCCGCATCGAGCGACAGGGCGGCGATGTGGAAGACATAGCCCAGTCCCAGGCCTTCCTCGCCGCGCACGCATTCGGCCAGCAGCACATCCTGGCCCAGCGGCGTGCTCAGCTTCAGCAGGCGCGTGGCCTGCGAAAAGCCGCCCGCCGGCGACGGCGAACTGGATGAGGAGGATGCTGCGCTTGCGTGGGTGGTATCGGACATTGCCTGGCGCTCCGTGTGGCGGATGATACGGATTTGCAGTGGACGCGATGATTTATTTGTAAGATTACACCCTAGAAATAATTATTTAACAAGCGCGATTCGATTGAAATGCATATATGCAAGGATGGGTATCTCACTGGCTATACCCATGCCAGCAGCGCGGCTCAAGCACAAATAGAAATGATTCTCATTTATAATTCAGGCAAGGTCGTGAACGATGGGCGGGCGCCAGCGCGCCGCGGGCAGTGGAGGAGGGCACAATGGACAGTTTGTATGGTATCGAGGAGAGCATCGCGCACGAGCATCGCGTGCTGATGGGGGAGTACGGCCGCGCGCAGGCGCGTTGCAGCTCGATGCAGGCCGAACAGGCGACCCGCATCGCGCAGCTGGAGTCGGAATTGATGCGCGCGCGGGCGCAGGTGGTGATCCGCGATACACAGCTGGCGCTGGCGCGCGACGAGCTGGCCGAACTGGCGGCCAGCGTGCCGGGCTTGCCGACGCGGGCACGGCTGGCGCGCAAGGTCGAGTGGCTCAGCGAGCGCGTGCAGGACCTGATGCGCGAGCTGCTGCGCCTGCAGTGGCTGCCCGTGCCAGCCATGCAGGCCGACGTGCGCGAAAAAGCCGTGCTGTATGTGGGCAGCTATCTGGACCCGAATGCGGGCCAGCAGGCCGCCGGCGCCAACGTGGCGCAGCAGGCCATCGAGCAGGCCGGCGGGCGCTTCCTGCACCATGCGGGCGGCGACGACGGCGCCGATGATGTGGCCGCCCTGGAAGCGGGCCTGGTGGCGGCCGACCTGGTGATTTGCCAGACGGGCTGCGTCAGCCACGACGCCTATTGGCGCGTGCACGACCACTGCAAGCGCACGGGCAAGCAGTGCGTGCTGGTGGACCAGCCGCAAGCCATGCATTTCGTGCGCAAGGAGGCGCTGCTTACCTGACGCCTGTTGCTTCCTGGCCGAGTCCGATGCCGGCGTCGTATCCGACGCGCGCCGTTTCGCGCAGCAGGGTGGGTTGCGACAGGTGCTGGATCATGTGGCCTGCGCCGGGCAGCAAGGTCAGTTCGCTGTTGTCCAGCTCATCGTGCAGGCGCGCGGAGTGGTAGCTGGCGCTGACGATCGCATCCTCGCGTCCTGCCACGATGGACACGGGCATGCGCAGTTCCGGGTAGTGTTTGCGCAGCACCGCCGCGCTCGGGATCATCATGGCCGTTTCTTCCGCCTCGGCGCGTAGCTGGCCGGGACGCAGCATCATCCACGGCGACAGGCGTTTGAAACTGTCCGGCACTGCCGAGGGTGCGAACGCGCGTTTGACCAGCAGGGGCCACATCAGGCGTCCCAGCAGCGGCGATACGGTATGGCTGAGCACATCGCCGATGACGGGGATGGCCGGCGTTGCCGTGAGTACATCGAAGCGCACGCTGGGATAGTAGTAGCCGGAAGCGAGCACCAGGGCTTGCACCAGCTGCGGCTGCTGCAGGGCCATCGAGATCGCCACCAGGGTGCCCCACGAGTGCGCCAGCACGACGGCGCGGTGTACGCCCAGCTGCTCCAGCGCGGCCGCCAGCAGCGCGGCCTGGGCGGCCGGCGTCCACAGCGTGCCGCGCGGCCGGCTGCTGTAGCCGAAACCGGGCCGGTCGAAGGCGATTACGCGGTGCGTGCGCGCCAGCTGCTCGAACAGGCCCGCATGGCGAAAATCCTCCGCGATCACGCCGTTTCCATGCAACAGCACGATGACGGGACCTTCACCCTGGCTCAGGTAGTGCAGGCGGGTGCCGTGCACATCGAGAAATTGGCCTGCCGGCGGATGCGCGCGCTCCGCCTGCCGGCTGCGGCTGCGGACCAACAGCCACGCCGCGCCCAGGGCCAGCGCACCGAGGGTCCAGCCCGTATGTGCCGACGCCGGCGCACCCTTCGCCACCACCTTGTTGATGTCTTTGTTCATCTCTTGCTCCCGTGCGAGTGTGCCAGGCATCCATGATGCCCATGGCAGCCCGCCGGCACGGTAGGCGCGCTGCGGTGCATGGCGTAGGAAAAAGGCCCGCTCGTCTTTGCCGCGTGGCGCTGCCCGGCGGAGCTTGATGCACAATGGGCGCCTTGACTGTTGATGAAAGCGCCCATGCTGTCCCTGCAAATCGGTCCCCTGGCCCTGCCCACGGGCCTCGTCCTGCTGTTCGTTTCCCTGTGCGTCGCCTACGGCGTGGCGTGGTGGTTGCGCAGATCCCGCCAGTTGCTGGACGCCGGTCCCCTCGTTTCCGACATGCTGATCGCCGGCCTGCTGGCGGCGCGGCTGGCATTCGTCTTGCGCTGGCACGAGCAGTACCTGGCGGCGCCCTGGTCCATCATCAATATCCGCGATGGCGGCTTCCTCGCGCCGGCCGGCATCGCGGCCGCGCTGGTCATTGCCGCGTGGCGCTGCCGGCGTACCGCCATGGCGGCCATGCGCCGTCCGCTGGCCATCAGCGTGGCGGCCGGCGCAATGGCCTGGGGCGTGTTGAACGCGGGGATCTCACTGGCCTACGACAAGCCGACGGCCTTGCCGGCCGTGGCCCTGCATGCGCTCGACGGTGCGCCAACGAGCCTGGCCGCGCTGGCCGGCGGGAAGCCGTTGGTGGTGAACCTTTGGGCCAGCTGGTGTCCGCCATGCCGGCGCGAGATGCCCGTGCTGGCCGCCGCGCAGCAGGCGCGCGCCGATATCTCCTTCGTGTATGCGAACCAGCGCGAGGATGCGGCTGCCGCCAGCGCTTTCCTGGAGCGGAGCGGCGTGACCCTGCGCAATGTGGTGCTCGACAGCGGGGCGGCGCTCGGCAAGGCGGCCGGTTCCTCGGCCCTGCCCACCACCCTGTTCTACGACGCGCGGGGGCGCCTGGTCGATACGCATCTGGGCGAACTGTCCGATGCCTCGCTGGCCAGCAAGCTGCAAAAGATCGCGCCTGCTCCTTGAGGCGGGCATGCCTTGTCGATGTAGTGTGGTGCTTTCTGATAGTATACCCCCCTATAGTATTTATCAGGGTGGAATCATGGGACACACGGCGCACAACAAGACGAAGCTGCTCAATCGCGTGAAGCGTATTCGGGGGCAGGTGGAAGGCCTGGAGCGGGGCCTGGAAGAGGGGCGCGACTGCGGCGAAGTGCTGCAGCTGATCGCCGCCGTGCGCGGCGCCGTCAATGGCCTGATGGCGGAAGTGATCGAAGAACACTTGCGCGAGCACGTGGCCAGTCCCGATATCTCCGGCGACGAGCGGGCCAGGGGCGCCGACGACATCGCGGGCATCCTGCGCACCTACCTCAAATAAGGAGAACGTCATGAAAACACAATCCCTCGGCGAAGACCTCTCCGTCTGGCAACACGAACACGTTTTTGACAGCAGCAATGGCAAGGCCGAACGTCGCGCGCGCATCGTCATGTGGATCACGCTGGCCACCATGGTGCTGGAAATCGTCGCCGGCTGGTGGTACAACTCCATGGCCCTGCTGGCCGATGGCTGGCATATGAGTTCGCACGCGCTGGCCATCGGCCTGGCCGCGTTTGCGTATGCGGCCGCGCGCCGCTATGCGCGCGACCCCCGCTTTGCCTTCGGCACGTGGAAGATCGAAGTGCTGGCCGGCTACACGAGCGCCATCCTGCTGCTGGGCGTGGCCGTGCTGATGGTCGTGGCCTCGCTCGAGCGCCTGTTCTCGCCGCAACCCATCCACTATCCGCAGGCGATGGCGGTGGCGGCCTTCGGCCTGGCCGTGAATCTGGTGTGCGCGCTGATCCTCGGCGGGCACCATGACCACCACCATGGCCATGGGCACGATCATCACGATCATCACGGCCACCACGACCACCATGGCCATGGCGAAGACTTGAACATGAAAGCTGCGTACATCCACGTGCTGGCCGATGCCGCCACATCCGTGCTGGCCATCGTCGCGCTGGGCGGCGCTTGGGCTTACGGCTGGCAGTGGCTCGATCCCCTGATGGGGATCGCGGGCGCCGTGCTGGTGGCCCTGTGGGCGAAAAAGCTGATGCAGGAGACGGGCAAGGTCTTGCTGGACCGCGAGATGGACCACCCCGTGGTGGATGAAATCCGCGAGGCCGTGGAAGTGGAAAGCGCCGGCGACACGCCGCGTATCGTCGACCTGCACGTCTGGCGAGTTGGCAAGCAGCTGTATTCGTGCGCCTTGTCCGTCGTCAGCCGCGATGCAGCATTGACGGCCGCCGAGCTGCGCGCGCGCATCGGCATCCACGAGGAAATCGTCCACAGCACCATCGAGATTATTCGCCGGCCTTGACAATGATGGTGAAACAAGCCCGCTGATGCGGGGCGTAGGCAGTATAATGTCGGCTTTTACAGCACGCGCTGTTCACCAGACAGAGAAGAAAATGAGCACATTACCTCCATGCCCGCAATGCAAATCCGAATTCACGTACGAAGATGGCAGCCAGTTGATCTGCCCTGAATGCGCGCATGAATGGTCGGCCACGGCCGGCGAAGCGGTGGAAGAGGGCGCCAAGGTGTACCGCGATTCGGCCGGCAACATCCTGCAGGACGGCGACACGGTCAGCGTCATCAAGGACTTGAAATTGAAGGGCGGCGGCGGTGTCGTCAAGATGGGCACCAAGGTCAAGAACATCCGCCTGGTCGACAGCGACCACGATATCGACTGCAAGATCGACGGCTTCGGTTCCATGAGCCTGAAAACGGAATTCGTCAAGAAGGTCTAAAGCTTTTACCCGTAACACGGCGCGCTGGTTTCATTCCGGCGCGCCGTTTTTTATTCAGACGCCATGCAAATCGATACCATCCGCCAGCGCCTGCGCGCCCTGGGCGCCAAGCCTCTGCACGAACAGCGCGTGCTGCGCGACTGGATACAGGGCCAGCCGCACGACCAGGGCCGGCGCCGCGCCGAGGATTTTTTGCCGCTGCCCGTGCGCGTGGCCTTGCCCGCGCTCGACCTGGAATTGCAGGGCATGCTGAAGCTGCTCAGCACCCATCCGGGCGCCGACGGTTCCGCGCGCCTGCTGGTGGGGTTGCACGACGGCCAGACGGTGGAAAGCGTGCTGCTGCCGCGCGACGGCCTGTGCGTATCGAGCCAGGTTGGTTGCGCCGTCGGCTGCCAGTTCTGCATGACGGGCCGCGACGGCTTGATCCGGCAAGTGACCAGCGGAGAAATTGTCGCGCAGGTGGTACTGGCGCGCACCCTGCGCCCCGTGAAAAAAGTCGTCTTCATGGGCATGGGGGAGCCGGCGCATAACCTGAACAATGTGATGGAAGCGATCGAGTTGCTGGGCACCGAGGGCAATATCGGCCACAAGAATCTCGTGTTTTCCACGGTGGGCGACCCGCGCGCCTTCGAGCGCCTGCCGCAAGGTCGTGTCAAGCCGGCGCTGGCCCTGTCGCTGCACACGACCAAGCCGGAGTTGCGCGAACAGTTGCTGCCGCGCGCCCCCAAGCTCACTCCGCGCGAACTGGTGGACTTCGGCGAGTCGTATGCGCGCCTGACCGCCTACCCGGTGCAGTACCAGTGGACCCTGATGGAAGGCGTCAACGATGGCGAGGACGAGATGGATGGCATCGTGGAACTCCTGAAGGGCAAGTACGCGGTGCTCAACATGATCCCGTATAACACCATAGCCGACTTGCCGTTCAAGCGCCCCAGCTGGGAAAAGGCGCGCGCCATTGCCGCCGCCCTGCACGCGCGTGGCGTGCTGACGAAGCTACGCGATTCGGCCGGGCAGGATGTGGAGGGCGGCTGCGGGCAGTTAAGGGCGCGCGAAGCGAAGGGCAAGAAAGTGATCGAGATACACGCAGCGTAGAGCCGGGGTCAGACCCCCGGATACGTTGGCACTGAGCTTGACGCTAACAGTGTTGAGGGTCTGACCCCAGCCTTTGCCCTCGGGTTAAATCCCACCGAGCAAATCGTTTTCATTCAAGATCGCAAACGCGATCTCGGGGTGCGCGGCCAGGCAGCGGCGCACGGCGGCCGGAATGGCGGCGCGCGTCTTGCGGCACAGGCCGGGCCGCTCCAGCAGGCGGATCTGGAAGCCGCGCACGGTGCGCACTTCGGCGCTGCCCGGCGTAATCTGCAGTTCCACGCCCAGGTTTTTCTTCAGTAGCAGTTGCAGCTTCCGCAACTGCGCATGGGTGGCGATGTCCTCGATGTGCGCGAGCAGGCGCTTTTCTTCCGTCAGGTTCAGGCGCAGGATGGACAGGTCCGCCTGCGCATCGCCGAGCAGGCGCTCGCGTTCGCAGTCGCACAACTGCGGCGGACACTCCTTGCGGACTTCAAAGTCGACGATACGCATGTACGGCTTCCAATGGCGATTCCGGATAAATCAAGTATCGTCCGCCGCCTGGCGCATGTCAATCAGCGCGGACTGGCGATCAGGCGCGTCACAGGATCGGCCCTTGTTCGCTGCCGTGCGGCGGCATGGCACACAATCGTGCGCGGCCTTGACCGCGTGTCTTGGCGCGCGTGCCGCCCTGTGTTGTAATGTTGATCATCCCGACTGAGCACGCAAGGCCATGAGAACCCGCATCAAGATCTGCTGTATCGCTTCCATCGACGAAGCGCAACTGGCCATTGCCGCGGGCGCCGACGCGCTGGGCCTGGTGGCGGCCATGCCGTCCGGCCCCGGCCCGATTCCCGACGCGCGCATCGCACAGATCGCCGCCTGGACGCCGCCGCCCGTGGCCACGTTTCTGCTGACGTCCGAGACGACGGCGCAAGCCATCGCCGAACACGTGCGCGCCACGCAGCCGTCCACCGTGCAGATCGTCGGCCATATCGACCCGAGCGAGGTCGAGAAACTGGCGCGCTTGCTGCCGCACGTGCGGCGCGTGCAGGTAATCCACGTGGAGGGGCCGGAGGCGCTGGATCTGATTCCCGCCTACGCGCCCCACATCCATGCTTTCCTGCTCGATTCGGGCCGTCCTGGCGCGGTGGTCCCGGAACTGGGCGGCACGGGCCGCACGCACGACTGGTCCGTCAGCGCGCGTTTCGTGCGCGCCAGCCCCCGTCCCGTTTTCCTGGCCGGTGGGCTGGACGACACCAATGTGATGGAAGCGCTGCGCCAGGTGCGCCCCTACGGTATCGACCTGTGTTCGCGCGTGCGCACGGATGGCCAGCTCGATGTCATGAAGCTGGCCTTGCTGATGGCGGCCGTGCGCGACGTCGATGCGGCGCTGTATGCGGAAGGCTAGAGTGTATTCATCTCGCGCACGAACGCTTCCGTAAACGCGGCCACCATGCCGCTGGCCGCGCGCGGCGAGATCAGGCCGACGGCGGAATGTGATTCCTCGTCCGGCAGCGCGATGAAACGCACGCCGGGCGGCGCCACCAGGCGCATGCTGTCGGGGACGATGGCGATGCCCATGTTGGCCTCGATCAGGTTCAGCTGCGACGTCTTGCGCGACAGGGCGCGCGCCGCCTTCGGAAAGAAACCCTGCGCCAGGCACAGGCCCGCCACCAGGTAGCTGAGGCCTCCCCGGTCCTTGTGCGGGATCGAGACGAACGCTTCGTCGCGCAGGGCGGCAATCGTCGTGCGTTCCAGCGCGGCCAGCGGCGACGCCGCCGACACGGCCACCACCAGCTTTTCCGCAAACAGTTCGCGCACGACGATGTTGGCGTGCTTGCGCAAGGTGGGCAGGCGTACGAGACCCAGGTCGGCGCGGCCTTCCTCGATGTCGGCAGCCTGGTTTTCCGACGATCCCTTCGACACATCGAGCGAAACGCCGGGGAACTGCGCCAGCAGGCGGTTCAGCACGGCGCCGATGGCGGGCGTGAGGGTCACCGAACTTGAATGCAGCAGGCGGATGATGCCTTGCGCGCCTTGTCCCACGTGGCGCGTCTGGCGCACGGTTTCGTCGATGTCGTCGAGGATGCGTTTTGCTCGCTCATAAAAGACTTGTCCCGCGGGCGTGAGCTCGATATGGCGAGCGTCGCGCGTCAGCAGCAGCGCCTGCACTTCGCCCTCGAGTTCCTTGATTTGCCGGCTCAGGGCCGACTGCGCGATGTACAGCTTTTCCGCCGCGCGCGAATAGCTGCCCGCATCGACGACTTCGACAAAGTAGCGGAACTGTCTGATGGAAATCAATCGTATGCCTTTTCGAGATCGGAGACTGCCTGATTTGATATTGGCCCGGCACTGCCATTCGCGCTACAGTGGCCTGGTCTGCTGCCATTGCAAAGGAAAAGCCATGCTGGAATTGATCGGGGTGCTGGGACTGCTCGTCAGTATTATCGTAAAACTGATTTTCGTCCAGATCGGCGGTAGCGATAAAGGGAAAGAAGATTAATATGCCAGGGTCGCGACGTAGGGTGCAGGCAGGGGCAGGGCGTGCGAGCGGCAAGCCGGTGCTGCCCCATCCCACTCCATCAATTGTAAACCCGCGCACTTGAGCGCCGCCTCGCGCGCCGTCCACGCTTGCGCCAGCGCCGATGGGCGCTGCGCATCGGGGTAGGCGGCCAGCTCCTCGGCCACCAGCGGCCCCAGATAATCGCGCGCTAGATGGAACCAGTCGCCAATGTCCTGCACGCGCATCACGTCGATGCCGACAGGACCATGCAGGCTGATGGCGGCCAGCGACAGTCCCTCGTCATGGCTGAACGACAGACTGGCCGCGCGTCCGGCCAGCAGCAAGCGGGGAGGGGCGCCCGGCGTCGACTCCACCGAGATCGTCTCGATATCCAGCGCCAGCCACTGTGCGACGGCCTCGCGCGCGGCAGCGCGGATGCGTAACCGGGCCTCCAAGCGCGGCAGCACGGCGGCGACGCCGATCACCAGCACGCCATCCCCGGACCAGAGCACCGTAGAGTCCATCAGCTGCGATCAGTTGCGCAAAGGCGCGGCCGGGCAGCCCGCCCAGTTGCTGCCGGCGGGGATGTGCTCGCCCTTCATCACCAGGGTCAATGGTCCCAGGCGCGCATTGTCGCCCACCTTGGCGCTGTACAGCACGGAGCTGCGCGGCCCCATGTAGACGCGCTGGCCGATCTCCACGTGGTCGATCTTCATCACGCGGTCTTCGAACAGATGCGTTTGCGGGCAGGTCAGCGCGTTCAGTTCGCTGTAGTCGCCGATGTGCACGCAGTCGAATTCCGTGATGTCCGTCGTGTCCATGTAGACGCCGCGACCGATCTTGCAGCCGAACAGCCGGAAGGCCAGCGGCAGCCACGGCGTGCCGCGCAGGTAGCGCATGAAGTTGGGCACGGCGATGCCTTCATACAGATTGGTCACGCCTTCGGAAATCCATACGAACGGCGTCCACATGGGCGCCGCGTGCTTGCGGTAGCGTCCCAGCAGCAGCCACTTGAACAGCACGACCACCAGGAAATTGCCGATGCCGTAGGCCAGGCCGGCAATCGCCAGGTCGCTCACCACTTCACCCCAGCGCCCGGCACCCGCGATCGGCATTACGTCCAGCACGAGGGTGTAGCCGACGGCGATCACCACGGCGTGCGGCGCGACGATGCGGAACGCTTCGATCAGGCTGCGGCCCAGGCGGCGCAACAGCGATGGCTTGAACGTCAGGTGCTCGGCAAAGCCGCTGACCTGTTCGCGCGCGGGCAAGTGCATGGGCGGGGAGCCCAGCCACGTATCGCCGCTGTGCATCTGTTCATTGCGCGGCGCATGCGTGTGCACGCCGATCAGCACGTGCTCGGGCAGGGTGGTGCCGTCCGGGATATAGCTGCCGTTGCCGACGAAGCTGCGGTGCGAGACGACGGTGGGGCGCATGGTCATCCAGCCGCCGTCGATCTGCTCGTCGCCCAGCATGACGGCATCGGCGATGAAAGTGTCGTCGCCCAGGGTCAGCATGTCAGGCACCACGCCCAGGGCCGTGGAAATCTCGGCGCCCTTGCCTACCTTGGCGCCCAGCAGGCGGTACCAGTACGGCGCGTACACGGTGGCGTAGATGCCGTGCAGGACGTTCAGGCTCGATTCCTGGATATGGCTGACCAGCCACTTGGCGCAATAGATATTGCTGTGCACGGGTGAGCTGCCTGGCTTCAAGCGGGGCAGCGCGCCCCAGCGGATGGCGGCCGACAGCAGGGCGGTGAGCACGATCAGCACGGCGCTGGCGGGGAAGGCCAGCAGGAAGTAGCGGGCCAGCTGGGTCGTCACGTCGCGTCCCTGCAGCCACGGCATCATTTCGCGCTCGTCGAACCAGTCGATCAGCACGAAGCTGGGGAAGACGGGCATGAAGAACAGCACGGCGATCAAGACCATGCCGAAGCAGAAGAACACGGTTTCGCTTGTCAGGCGCAGGCGCGAGACGGCGGGGCGCGGCGGCTGGCTGGCCACGTTAAACGCGCCTGTGTCGCGCGCGGGCGAGCCCGTGTACACGCGGCCAGCCGGTACCGCGGCGCCATCGGCCAGTGCGGACTGGCCTTCCAGGTGGCCAAACGCGCCCACCGTGGTATTGCCTTCCAAAATCGCGTAAGAGCTGATGCAGGCGTCGTCGCCGATGTCGATCTGGCCCAGCAGCAAACGGCCCCGCTCGACCCGGGCGTTTTCAAAGTTGACGGCATTGCCCACGCTGACGTTGTCGCCGATGACCAGCAGGTCGGGCGCGCGCAGGGTCATCGAGCCGATGACGACTTCCTTGCCCACTTTCGCGCCGAGCGCGCGCAGCCACCAGCTGTTCAGGGACGAGCCGCTGAGCAGGTAGGCGGGCGCCGATTCGACCAGTCGGTCGGCCAGCCACCAGCGGTAGTAGGTGACACCCCACAGCGGATAGCTGCCTGGCTTCAAGCGTCCGGCGATCAGCCACTTGCCGGCAATCGCAATGGCAAATTCGGCCAGGGTCGCCAGCAGGAACACGGCGATCGAGGCGGCGATGGCGCGCGGCACGGTGTCGCCCGTGTCGCCCGTGAAGAAGTGATAGGTGAAGAAGGGCGCCATCCACTGCGCCATGCGCAGGGTGACGAGGCCCGGCACGGCCGCCGCCTGGGCCGCGCCGCAGGTCCAGCGCTTCAGGGTCGACGGCGGCGTCCATTGCGCTTCCGGCGTGGCCAGCGCGGGCGCCTCATTGAGCACGGCGGCGATCTTGCCGATCTGGCGGTTCTGGTAAATGTCGCGCACCGTCATGTGGGCGTAGGCCGGATCGGCGCGCAGGGCAGATGCCAGGCGCGCGGCCAGGAAGGAGTGGCCACCGAGGTCGCTGAAAAAGTCCAGCTGGCGCAAGATCGCCTGGCCCGGGAACAGCTTGGCCAGCGCCGCGAACAGGGCCGCTTCGGCCGGCGTTTCCGGCACGTCTGACTCTCCCGCTTCGCCCGGCGGCGGCGCGGACAGCGGCATGGCCTTCAGCGCCTTCCTGTCGATCTTGCCCGAGGTCAGGCGCGGCATCAGCGGCAGCAATTCAAAACGGCCCGGCACCATGTAGGGCGGCAGGCGCAGGTTCAATGCCGCGCGCAGGGTTTTCGCGGCCAGGGCGTCGGCGGGCGCCTCGTCGCTGCCGACGATGTAGGCCACCAGCTGGTCGATGCCGTCATCCTTGCGCAGCAAGACGGCCACCGTGCCCACGCCAGTTTGCTGCGCCAGCACGGCTTCGATCTCGCCCAGCTCCACGCGGAAGCCGCGGATTTTCACCTGGTCGTCGGCGCGGCCCAGGCACAGCACCTGGCCATCAAGATCGATGCGGGCCAGGTCGCCCGTACGGTACAGGCGCGCATCGTCGGGGCCCGTGCTCCAGGGATTGGGCAGGAATTTTTCCACCGTCAGGTCGGGTCGGCCCAGGTAGCCCTCGGCCAGGCCCGGGCCGATGATGCACAGCTCACCCGTCTCGCCGCGCGCCAGTAAAGTCAAGGGACGGTTTTCTCCCGGCTCGGCCACCTGCAGCACCAGCAAGCCGTAGTTGGGCAGCGGCGTGCCGATGGTCACCGGCTCGCCGGGCCGCAGGCGCGCCAGGCTGCACGAGACGGTCGCCTCCGTGGGACCATAGGTGTTGAACATGGCGCGGCCCGGGCGCGACCAGCGCTCGACGAGCGATTCCGGGCACATTTCGCCGCCCAGGTTGATCAGGCGCAGGCTCGGCACTTCTTCCGCGAACAGGGCCAGCAAGGTCGGCACGGCGTGCAGAACGGTGACCTTGTTGTCGGCCAGCGCGCACGGCAAGGCTTCCGGGTCGCCCGACATCTCCTTGGGCCCCAGCCACAGGGTGGCGCCCACCAGGTAGGCGATCCAGATTTCCTCGAACGACATGTCGAAGGCGACGGAAAAGCCCTGGTAGACGGTGTCGGCTTGCGTCACTTTCAGCACGGCGTTTTCGCTGCGCAGGAAGTGGCAGATGCTGCGCTGGTTAATCAATATGCCTTTGGGTTTGCCCGTGGAGCCGGATGTGTAGATCACGTAGGCCGGGTGTTCGGGCAGCACGGCGCCGCGCGCGGGCAGCACTTCTCCCGGTGCGGCGGGGGCCAGCAGGCTTTCCGCCGTCCACACGGGACGTTTGACGCCGGCGTCAAACAGGCGCGGCGCGAACTGCGCGCAGCTGACGACACCAAAGCCATTCGCATCATCGAGGCACACCTGCAGGCGCTCGACGGGCGTATCTTCATCGACGGGCAGCCAGGCGGCGCCCGCCTTGGCGATGGCTGCCTGCATCAGCAGCAGATGGGCGCCGCGCGGCAGCCACAGGCCCACGATGTCGCCGGGCTTGACGCCGGCCGCCACCAGGCGCGCTGCGGCCAGGCTGGCTTGCGCATCGAGCTGCGCATACGTGATGCGGCGTTCGCCATCGATCAGGGCAATTTGCTCGGGACAGCGGCGGGCCGTCGCTTCCAGCAGGTCGGCCAGTACTTCCTCGCGCAGCAGATCCGGTCGCGGCGGGCCGTACAGGATGTCGGCGTGGGTGGAAGGGATGCCTGGACTGACTGCGGTGAAATCGTTCATGGATGACGCTTATCTGTAATGCGGAGTGAGGAATCTGATGGGCTGCGCATGGCGCGCGGCACAGTTGATACATTACAGTACGCAAGACATTTCAGCGTTGCAGAACGGGGAATTTTGTGAAGCTTTGAGCAATTTTTGGGCCGCAGAATCAACTGCCATGATTACGGAATGTAAATCGCGGAAACATGGCGCCGATTTGCGCCAAAGTCGTCGCCGCCGGATAGCCGTGCAGGGGGCGGCCGGACAGCGCCGCGTCCGCGCAGCCTTCGGCGCGGAACTGCTGCAGCACGTAGTTGTCGACGCCTTTCGCGGCCAGGGTGCTGGCCAGGGCCAGCAACTGCTCGTCCGGCAGCAGGTCGGGGTGGGTGGTGGTACGGCATTCGTAGGCCACGCCGCTGGCGAGGATGGCATCGAGGCAGGCGCGCGCCGGGTCGCCGCTGCCGGCCACGCGGGTCACATGACGATAGTCGGCGAACGGCGCCTTGATGTCGAAGCCGACCCAGTCGACCAGGGGCAGCACTTCCCGCAGGCGCTGCGGATAGATGCAGGCCGTGTGCAGGCCGATGCCGAAGCCCAGCGCCCTGACGTCCTGCATGGCGCGCGCCAGCGCCGGATCCATGCACGCCTCGCCGCCGCTGAAGACGACGGCGTCGACCAGGCCCGTTCTGCGGCGCAGCCAGGTCAGTACGTCCTGCCACGGCATGGCGCCTTCCGGCGTGCGCGCCTGCAAGTGCGGATTGTGGCAATAGCCGCAGCGCCAGGGGCAGCCCTGCACGAACACCACGGCCGCCAGCTTGCCCGGGTAGTCTGTGGCGGAAAAGGGCGTCAGGCCGCCCACTTTCAGTTCAAGCGCCATGGCAGGCGGGCTGGCCCACGCGGGCGCTCGCTTCCGTAAAATACTGGCGCTCGTGGAACTCTCCCTGTTTGCCGATGTTGAACGAGGCGACGGGGCGGTGATAGCCCATTACGCGCGTCCAGATTTCGCAGCGCTGGCGTTCCGTGTCGAGCAGGGTGATGGCGGGAGTGAAGTCGGGACGTGCGTTCATGGCGTTTCCTTGAGTGGGTGAGCGAGATCGGACTGCTTGCGGGCGATCAGTTCCGCGTCGCAGGTGGGACAGAATTCATGTTTGCCGGCCAGGTAGCCGTGGCGCGGGCAGATGGAAAACGTGGGCGTGACAGTGATGTAGGGCAGCGAAAAGCGGCTCAGCGCGCGTTTCACCAATTCGCGGCAGGCGTTGGCGTCGGACAGCGCTTCCGTCATGTACAGGTGCAGCACCGTGCCGCCCGTGTACTTGCGCTGCAGCGCGTCCTGCAATTCCAGCGCTTCGAACGGGTCGTCCGTATGGCCGACAGGCAGCTGCGACGAATTCGTGTAATACGGATTGTCGACCGTGCCCGCCTGCAGGATGGCGGGATAGCGCTTGCGGTCTTCGCGGGCGAAGCGGTAGGTCGTGCCTTCGGCCGGTGTCGCTTCCAGGTTGTACATATGGCCCGTCTCTTCCTGGAATTGCACCATGCGGGCGCGCACGTGGTCGAGCAGGCGCACGGCCAGCGCATGGCCTTCCGGCGCCGTGATGTCGTAAGCGTCGCCGCTGAAGTTGCGGATCATCTCGTTGATGCCGTTCACGCCCAGGGTGGAAAAGTGATTGCGCAGGGTGCCCAGATAGCGTTTCGTGTATGGGAACAGGCCTTGCTGCATCAGTTCCTCGATGGTGCGGCGCTTGATTTCCAGGCTGGTCTTGCCCAGTTCCAGCAGGCGGTCCAGGTCCGCCATCAGCGCTGGCTCGTCGCCGCGCCACAAGTGGCCCAGGCGCGCGCAGTTGATGGTGACCACGCCCAGGGAACCCGTCTGCTCGGCGGAACCGAACAGGCCATTGCCCCGTTTGAGCAGTTCGCGCAAGTCCAGCTGCAAGCGGCAGCACATGGAACGTATCATGTTCGGCTTGAGTTCCGAATTGATGAAATTCTGGAAGTAGGGCAGGCCGTAGCGGGCCGTCATCTCGAACAGGCGTTCCGCGTTGTCGCTGTGCCAGTCGAAATCCTCGGTGATGTTATAGGTGGGGATGGGGAAGGTGAAGACCCGGCCCTTGGCGTCGCCCGCCATCATGATCTCGATATAGGCGCGGTTGATCATGTCCATTTCCGCCTGCAGCTCGCCATAGCTGAAGGCCATCTCCTGGCCTGCGATGACGGGAATCTGCTCGCGCAAGTCGTCCGGGCAGACCCAGTCGAAGGTGAGGTTGGTGAACGGCGTCTGCGTGCCCCAGCGCGATGGCACGTTGAGGTTGAAGATCAGCTCCTGCATGTACTGGCGCACGTCTTCGTAGCGCAGGCTGTCCTTGCGGATGTAGGGCGCCATGTAGGTGTCGAAGGAGCTGAACGCCTGCGCGCCGGCCCACTCGTTTTGCAGGGTGCCGAGGAAATTGACGATCTGGCCGATGGCGCTCGACATGTGTTTCGGCGGGCCCGATTCGATCTTGCCCGGCACGCCATTCAAGCCTTCGTGCAGCAGGGTGCGCAGCGACCAGCCGGCGCAATAGCCGGCCAGCATGTCGAGGTCGTGGATGTGCAGCGCCGCTTCGCGGTGCGCCGCGCCCACTTCCGGCGGATACACCTGGTCCAGCCAGTAGTTGGCGATGACCTTGCCCGACACGTTGAGTATCAGGCCGCCCAGCGAGTAGCCCTGGTTGGCGTTGGCGTTGACACGCCAGTCGCGCCGGTCCAGGTATTCATTGATGGACGCGGCGACGTCGACCTGGCCGCGTGTGGGGGAAACTGCATTTTTCGTCATGAAACCTCCAATAAACACAACATGCGGTGTTTTTATGGAGATTAATCACTAAATATAGTGGCGTCAAAGGGCGCGTGCAGTTGCGTGATGAATCCTTGATGCAGGTGAAGAAAGCGCGTCAGCGGCTTTTTTTTGCGCGGCCCAGGCGCGGGATGAAGCAGCTCAGGCCAAAGTACATGGCGCCGCAGACGGCGATGCTGACGACGGAGGCGGGCAGCACGTGCGCCCAGATTTCCCGCGCCGAGAAGGTGCTCCAGCTGGCCACGCGCGCGTCGAACGTGACGTAGTTCGCCAGCAGCCAGTAGACGGCCAGCAGGCCCGTGCAGATGGCGGCCTGGCGCAGCACGGGCATGGCGCGGCGGGCGAAGACGGCTTGCAGGAACAGCAGCAGCACGCCGGCCCAGACGCCCAGCGCCTCGGGCGAGAGCACGGAGAGCGTTTCTTCGACATAGCCGTCGGCGGGCGAAGCCCACTGTATTTGCAGCACGGTGAGGAACAGGGTGAGCAGGAATAGCAGCAGCGGTTTGCGGGGCATGGCGGGCAATCGGTGAGGAAGAAAAGTGGGGCATTTTACAGCCAGGTCAAGCAAGTTGAACGCGCGCCAGCCATGCATGCATTCCTTCACCTGCGTCAAGGACTGGGCGGTAAGGGCGGGGCTATAGTCTGCACCCTGAGCCGCTACAGGACTGTGAACACCATGATGCTTGAATCAACCACCGCCACCCGCGTGGCCGGACCGCTGGAACTGGTCTGCCCCGCCGGCAGCCTGCCTGCCTTGAAAGCGGCCGTCGACAATGGCGCCGACACCGTGTACCTCGGTTTTCGCGACGCCACCAATGCGCGCAATTTCGCCGGCCTCAATTTCGACGAGAAGGCCATCGCCGAGGGCGTGCGCTATGCCCACCAATATGGACGCAAGGTGCTGCTGGCGCTGAATACCTATCCGCAGCCGCACAACTGGGCCGTGTGGCGCAGCGCCATCGACCGCGCCGCGCAGGCCGGCATCGACGCCATGATCGTGGCCGATCCGGGCCTGATGGCGTATGCAAGCGAACACCACCCGCAACTGCGTTTGCACCTGTCCGTGCAGGGCTCGGCCACCAACTATGAAGCGATCAATTTTTACCATGAACACTTCGGCATCGCCCGCGCCGTGCTGCCGCGCGTGCTGTCGATGGCGCAGGTGGAGCAACTGATCGCCAAGACGGAAGTCGAGATCGAAGTCTTCGGCTTCGGCAGCCTGTGCGTGATGGTCGAAGGGCGCTGCGCGCTGTCGTCATATGCGACGGGCGAGGCGCCGAACACGCACGGCGTGTGCTCGCCGGCGAAATCCGTGCGCTGGCTGGAAACGCCGAACGGCCTCGAATCGCGCCTGAACGGCGTGCTGATCGACCGCTATGCGCCAGGCGAAAACGCCAGCTATCCGACCCTGTGCAAGGGACGTTTCGAAGTCAACGACGAAGAGTATTACGCGATCGAGGAGCCGGCCAGCCTGAACACGCTGGCGCTGCTGCCGCAGCTGATCGCCATGGGCGTGCGCGCGGTGAAGATCGAAGGACGCCAGCGCAGCCCCGCCTACGTGGCGCAGGTCACGCGCGTGTGGCGCGAAGCGATCGACGCCTGCCGCGAAGGCAATGCGCGCTACGCCGTCAAACCGGCCTGGATGGCGTCCATGGACAAGCTGGCCGAGGGCCAGCAGCACACATTAGGTGCCTACCACCGCTCCTGGAAATAGCAAAACCTGCTGCGCGTCACGGGGCGCGGCCTGCGATGCTCGCTGTGCTCTGGCACAGCTGCGTTTCTCGGCCTCGCCGCAGGCCGCTCGCTACAGTTTTGTCAACTTTAAAAATACTGGAAAAGGCATGTTAAAACTCTCTTTGGGCCCCTTGCTCTACTACTGGCCGCGCGCCACCGTTTTCGAGTTTTACCAGCAGATCGCGACCACGGCCGTCGATATCGTCTACCTGGGCGAAACCGTCTGCTCGCGCCGGCACGAGGTGCGCCTGGCCGACTGGCTCGATATCGCCGACATGCTGGCCGCCGCCGGCAAGGAAGTGGTGCTGTCGACGCAGGCGCTGATCGAGGCGGGCGCGGAACTGGCGACCCTGCGCCGCATCACGGGCAATGGCCGCTACGGCGTCGAGGCCAACGACATGGGCGCCGTGCACTGCATGGAAAAGGGCACGTCCTTCGTCGCCGGCCCCCATCTGAACCTGTTCAATGGCCCCAGCTTGCAACTGCTGGCGCGCCTGGGCGCGCGGCGCTGGGTAATGCCGCTGGAAATGGGACAGACGGCGCTGGCCGAGATGCAGCGCCAGAAACCGGAAGGGCTGGAGACGGAGGTATTTGCCTACGGCCGCATGCCGCTGGCGTTTTCCGCGCGTTGCTTCACGGCGCGCAACCGCAACCTGCCGAAGGACGATTGCGGCTACAGCTGCCTGGAAGAGCCGGACGGCCTGCTGCTGCGCACGCGCGATGAAGTGCCGTTCCTCGTGTTGAATGGCACGCAGACGCAGTCGGCACTCGTCTACAACCTGGTGCGCGAACTCGACGCCATGCGCGACATGGGCGTGTCCGTGGCGCGCATCAGCCCGCAAGCCATGCATACGGAACAAGTCATCGCCATCTTCGACCGCGCCCGCCGCGGCCAGGTCAGCGGCATCGGCGCCCAGGCCCAGCTGGCGGCTTGCCAGCCGGCCGGCGCTTGCGACGGCTACTGGCACGGCCAGCCCGGCATGGAACAGCACCAGCACGCCGCCCATTGAACGCATCGAAAGGAAGCACATGCAAGACCAACTGGAAAGATTGCCCGTCCCCGCCAAACCCGGCACGAGCAAGCCCGCCGCGTCATACCGGCTGCCCGAACCGCTGGCCGAATTGCTGTCCAAGCTGCCGCCGTATCCCGCCTCCTGGCTGTTCGTGCAGGGCTTGAACCGCCTGCTGGCGCCGCAATTGCCCGACGACGTGCGAAGCAGCCTGGAAGGGCGCAGCCTGCGCCTGCGGTTGCTGGACGCGGGCATCGCCTTCGATTTCGAGTGGCAGGGAACGGTGTTCGTGGCCGAGCGCTATGTGGACGTGCCGGATCTGTGCATCGCCGCCAGCGTGCATGATTTGATGCTGCTGGCGCGGCGCCAGGAAGATCCGGACACCCTGTTCTTCAGCCGCCGTTTGAGCCTGGAAGGCGATACGGAGCTGGGCTTGCTGTTCAAGAATACGCTCGACGCCATCGAGCTGCCGCCGTTCGACCTGCAGGCGCTGGGACCGCGCCGCGTGCTGGCGCATTTGCGCGACCGGGGCGCGCGGGGAGGGTAAGTTGGAAGCTGGCGGGCTTCAATGACGGCAGTGGCCGCAGGCGCCGCTGCACGAGGCCAGCTGTACTTCATCCGTCGCTTCGCCCATGAAGCCGGCGTCGTTGACGGCGGCCAGCAGGCGTTCCTGCGTGGCCAGGCGTTCGTCGAATTGCACCTTGGCGCCGTGGCGCGCCAGCGAGACGCAGACGGTCGCCACGCCCGTGACGGCTTCAAGCGCGCCCGTCAGCCTGTCGGCGCAGCCTTCGTGATCCATTCCAATGATATTCAAGCGCGCTGTCTGCATGGGTTCCTCTTGTTTTTCAGATAAAAAAAGAGCGTAGGCGAGGGGCAAGCATGCCGTCCAGAGCCGCACGCAAGATTTATTTTCTATTTGCGGTTTTATTGATCTGGATTAATTTCAACCGCTGCTGGCCAGCCTGAAAGTGCTGTTGTTTTATACACAGTTGCCGTATTCCAGTCGACAAGCGTACTCTGCTGCGCGATACTGTCATTCTGATAAGAACGCTGATGAAAGCGCTGGAAAGGAGGGGCCATGCAGCGCCGCCCCCTGCTCAAGCTTGCCGCCCTGTGGCCGTTGGGCGCTGCCGCCGCCGGCAAGTCGTCGCCGCTGCCGCTCGTGTATCCGCGCCACCAGGCGATCGATGATCCGCAGCAAGGCTATGTGACGGCCCTGCTGCTGCAGGCGCTGGCCCGTTCGGGCCAGGCCTATGCCTTGCGCCGCTCCGCGCTGCGCATGGTGCAGACGCGCGCCATGCAGGAGATCGCCACGGCGTCGGGCAGCGTCGACGTCGTCTGGACGATGACGAGCCGCGCGCGCGAAACGCAATTGCTGCCGGTGCGCATCCCCATCGACCGCGGCCTGATCGGCTGGCGAGTGGCCCTGATCCGGGCGCGCCAGCGGCAGCTGCTGCGCGACGTGCGCAGCATCGCCGCCCTGGCGCGGCTGTCGGCCGGCCAGATGAGCGACTGGCCCGATTCCGCCATCCTGCAGGCGAACGGCTTGCGCCTCAATACCTCGAGCACCTATGAAGGCCTGTTCCAGCAACTGGCGGCGGGGCGCATCGATTACTTTCCCCGTTCCGTGATCGAGGCGCAAAGCGAGCTGGCCAGCCATGCGCAATTGCCGCTGGCGCTCGATACTCACCTAGTCATCCGCTACCCGGCCGCGCTGTACTTTTTTGTCGGCAAGCACCGGCCGGAACTGGCGCGCCATATTGAAATCGGGCTGGAGAAAATGCTGGCCGATGGCAGTTTCGCGCAGCTGTTCCAGCGCCATTTCGGCCGCTTCGCCGATGGTTTGAAATTGTCCCGGCGCCACGTGCTGGAGCTGGTCAATCCGGACCTGCCCGAAGAGACGCCTCTGGCGCGCAAAGCACTTTGGTATCGTCCAAAACATTACTAATAGTTTTATTGATCAGTGTCAAACAGGCGCTTCAATCGTGCGCATGATGTTTGATGAAACGCAAAGCGAGTTCAACAGAACACCTGTTGACACTTATAAAATTTTCGCCGAACATAATTCCACGTTGCAACACTTTTGCAATACGTTCCCAGCACAAGCGGTGATACGCCGGTGCCGTGCCGGATCCGTGCGCCCGTTCAACAGCCAGCTGCCGCCAGCCGCCGAACGCTCTGTTCCCTTGTAACCATCCGTTATCTTTTCGAAGGTTTGCCCATGCTCGAGTCGATCACGTCGGTATTGCACCAGGTGCCGGAACTGGCCCTGTTCCTGGCGCTGGCGCTCGGTTACGGGGTAGGGCAGATACGCTTCGGTCCCATCCAGCTGGGCGGCGTGTGCGGCACCCTGATCGCCGCGCTGCTGATCGGCCAGCTGGGCATCACCCTGGACGCCAGCGTCAAGAATGTCTTCTTCATGCTGTTCATCTTTGCCCTCGGCTATGCGGGCGGTCCCCAGTTCTTTGCCAACCTCAACGCCAAGGGTTTGCGCCTGGGCTTGTTGTGCCTGATCGAAGTGGTGGTGGTGCTGGCGCTGGTGCTGCTGGCCACGCGTTTCCTGGGCCTGGACCAGGGCACGGCGGCTGGCATGATGGCGGGCGCGGCGACGGAATCGGCCGTCGTCGGCACGGCCACGGACGCCATCTCGAAGCTGGCGCTGCCGGCTGCCCGCATCGCCGAGCTGCAGGCCAACGTGGTCACCGCGTATTCGATCACGTATATCTTCGGCCTGATCGCCATCGTCATCGTCACCAGCCAGATTTTTCCACTGCTGCTGCGCGTCAATTTGCGCGAGGAAGCCGATAAATTGTGGGAAAAGATGGGCGGCGCGCAGACCGATGGCGACGGCGTGCAGGCGACGCCGGAAATGGTGGGCCGCGCGTACCGCATCAGCCGCGGCGCGGGACGCCGTCTCGACGCCTTGCAGCATATTTTCGCGGGCCGCGCCAGCATCACGCGCGTGCGCCGGCATGGCAAGGTATTGGCTCTGGAGCCCGAGCTGCGCCTGCGCAACAACGACGAAGTGCTGGTGATCGGCCACCGTCCCGCGCTGGTGGCGGCCGAAGCCATCCTGGGCGAGGAATTTGCCGACACGACGGGCTTGAACATGGCGGTCTCCGCCGTCGAAGTGGTGCTGCAGAAAGCATCGCTCGTGGGCCAGCCGCTGCGCCAGCTGGACTTGCCTTCGGGCGTGCACGTGGCGGCCGTCGTCCGTGGCGAGCACAGCATGCCGCCGCTGCCCGACCTGGCATTGCAGCGTGACGACGTGCTGCGCCTGTATGGCACGACGGAAGGGCGCGAACTGAACACGGCGCTGGCCGCCATCGGCAAGCGCGTGCCCACGGGCGACCGCAGCAATATCGTCTACGCCAGCATCGGCATCGTGCTCGGCGTGTATATCGGCGGCTTCAGTGCCAAGCTGGGCGGCATCCCGTTTTCGCTGGGCACGGGCGGCGGCGCCTTGCTGACGGGCCTCGTGTTCGGCTGGTACCAGGCGCGCAAACCGGGCATGCCGGGCATCCACCCCAGCGCGCTCGACATGATGAAGGATATCGGCCTGGCCACCTTCATCGCCTGCGTGGGCCTGGCGTCGGGGCCGCAGGCGATCGATCTGATCCGCCAGTACGGCCTGTCGCTGCCGCTGATGGGCGTGCTGATCGCCGTCATCCCCGCTTCGCTGTCGCTGCTGGTGGGCCACTTTTTCCTCAAGCTGGAAGCGCCCGTGCTGCTGGGCGCCATCGCCGGCCAGCAGTGCAGCACGCCGGCCCTGTCCGCCGTGCAGAACGCGGCCGGCAATTCCACGCCCTTGCTGGGCTACACGATTACCTATGCCATTTCGAACGTGGTGCTGCCCCTGTTGGGGCCGCTGATCGTGGCCCTGGCCGGCTCGGTGCACGCATGAGGCAGATGCAGTAAAGAATTCCTTCAACATGAAAGGCGGTCCGCATGGAATGGTTGCATGAGTTATTCAAGAAGTCGCCTGAAATTGCCTTGTTTCTCTCCCTGGCAGTGGGTTACTACATCGGCAAGATCAAGTTCGGCTCGTTTCAGCTGGGCGGGGTAGCCGGTTCATTGCTGGTGGCGGTACTCGTCAGCCAGGTGGGCGTCGCCATCGATCCTGGCGTCAAGTCGGTGCTGTTTGCGCTGTTCATTTATGCGGTCGGCTATGAAAGCGGACCGCAGTTCTTCAATTCCCTGGGGCGCCAGTCCGTGCGCGAAATCATCCTGGCCGTCGTGCTGGCCGTGACGGCGCTGCTGACGGTAGTCATCCTGGCCAAGATGTTCGACCTGGACAAGGGCCTGGCGGCCGGCGTGGCGGCGGGCGGTTTGACGCAGTCGGCCATCATCGGCACGGCCGGCGACGCGATCACCAAGCTGGGCCTGGCGGCCGACGAAGTGGCGCGCTTGCAGGGCAATGTGGCCGTCGGCTATGCCGTCACCTATGTGTTCGGCTCGTTTGGCGCCATCATCGTTTGCGTCAACATCTTGCCGAAACTCATGGGCCGCACCATCCGCGAAGATGCGATCAAGGCGGAAACGGCGCTGCAGGCGGGCGTGCAAGTACTGGGGCCGGGCCAGACGCCGGCCGCACCGGACTTGATCGGCCGCATCTATGAAGTGGGCCCCGGTGCCGGGCGTTCCGTGGAGGAGATCGAAAGCGCCCATCCGAACATGGCCATTACCATCGAGCGCGTGAAACGCAATGGCCAGATCATCGACGTCAGCCCGGACCTGGTGCTGGCGGCCGACGATATCGTGCTGCTGGTGGGCCGGCGCGAAGCCATGCTCAGCGTCTCTTCCCAGCTGGGCAAGGAATTGCTTGCCGTCGAAGGCATGGAACTGGTGATGCAGCGCCGCGACATGGTGCTGACCAACAAGGCTTACCACAACAAGACGGTGGGCGAAATCCGCAGCGCGACGGCGCCAGGCGTGCGTCACGGCATCTTTGTCGTGCAGCTGAGCCGCATGGGCAAGATTCTGCCCATGCAGGCGGAAACCGTCGTGCAGACGGGCGACGTGGTGACCATCTATGGCGCCGAGCAGGACGTCAAGCGCGTGGCGGCCGAAGTGGGCTACATGATCGTGCCGAGCGCCAAGACGGACTTCGTCTACATGGGCGCCGGCCTCGTCGTCGGCCTGCTCGTGGGCTTGCTGGTGGCGCGTATCGGCTCGATTCCGCTGACCCTGGGCAGCGGCGGCGGCGTGCTGCTGTCGGGCCTGGTATTCGGCTGGTTCCGCGCCAAGCGCCAGACGTTCGGCTACATGCCCAGCGGCGCCGTGCAAATCCTCAAGGATCTGGGCTTGGCCGGCTTCGTTGCCGTCGTCGGCCTCACGTCCGGCCTGCAAGCCGTGCAAACCGTGCGCGAACATGGCCTGACACTGTTCGGCGTCGGCGTGGTGGTCACCATCCTGCCGATGATTTTGACCATGCTGATCGGGCGCTACATCTTGCGTTATGACAACGTGGCCGTGTTCGCGGGCGCCTTGTCCGGCTCGCGCAGCGCCAATCCTGCGTTCGGCGAAGTGCTGAACGCGGCGCAAAACTCGATTCCCACCGTACCGTTTGCCATCACGTATGCCTTGGCCAACGTTTTCCTGACTTTGCTGGGGCCGCTCATCGTGGCCTTCGTTTGAGTCTGCAAGAACCCTGCACATTGTCTGTCTAAAGGAGTAGCAAAAATGGATTTCAGTAACCCAAGCAAACTCGCCCTGTTGAGCCCATTCGAATTGAAAGATGCGCTGATCCAGACGGCCAAACAAAGCAACCGTTTGATGCTCAATGCGGGCCGCGGCAACCCGAATTTCCTGGCCACCACGCCGCGCCACGGCTTCTTCCAGTTCGGCCAGTTCGCCATGACGGAAGCGGAACGTTCCTATGTGTACATGGACGACGTGGGCGGTTTCCCCACGCGCGACGGCATCGAGGCGCGCTTTGAAATCTTCGTGCGCAAGCATGAAGGCAACCCTGGCGTGCATTTCATCGAGGCGGCCGTGTCGTACGTGCGCGACCAGCTGGGCTTGAGCGCGGGCGACTTCCTCTACGAGATGTGCGAAGCCATCCTCGGCTGCAACTATCCCGTGCCGGACCGCATGCTGCGCCTGTCCGAGAAAATCGTCGGCCAGTATATCCACCGCGAAATGGTGGGCGACCATCCCTTCGTCGGCAACTTCGACATGTACGCGGTCGAAGGCGGCACGGCCGCCATGACGTATCTGTTCGCCAGCCTGAAATCGAACCACATCATCCAGGAAGGCGACACGATCGCCCTGGGCATGCCGATCTTTACGCCGTACATCGAAATTCCCCAGCTGAATGATTACAAGCTGAACACCGTGCACATCGATGCGCCGCAATCGAACAACTGGCAATTCACGAAGAAGGAACTGGACAAGCTGCTGGACCCGAAAGTGAAAGCTTTCTTCCTCGTCAACCCCAGCAATCCGCCATCCGTCAAGATTGATGACGACACCCTGGAATACATCGCCAAGATCATCAAGAAGCGCCCGGACCTGATCATTTTGACCGATGACGTGTATGGCACTTTTGCCGACAATTTCGTCTCGCTGTTCGCCATCTGCCCGTTCAACACCATCCTCGTGTATTCGTTCTCGAAATACTTCGGCGCGACGGGCTGGCGCATGGGCGTGGTGGCCACGCATGAAGACAATGTGCTCGACGCCAAGATTGCCAAGTTGCCGGAAACTATCAAGAAGCAGCTCGATGCGCGCTATCACTCGATCACGACGGAGCCGCGCGCGCTGAAATTCATCGATCGCCTGGTGGCCGACAGCCGCACCGTGGCGCTGAACCACACGGCCGGCCTGTCCACGCCGGTGCAGGCGCAGATGACCTTGTTCTCCCTGTTCTCGCTGATGGATGAAGAGCAAAAGTACAAGCAGTCGATGAAGCGTATCGTGCTGCGCCGCAAGGAAGCGCTGTACCGCGAGCTGGGCTTGCCGATGGTGCACGACGCCAATTCCGTGCGCTACTACCACTTGCTGGACATGGAATCGCTGGCCGCGCAGATGCATGGCGTGGAATTTTCGCAGTGGCTGCTGAAAAAACTGAAACCCAACGAAGCGCTGTTCCGTCTGGCCGAGGAAACGGGCGTCATCCTGCTGCCGGGCCGCGGCTTCGGCACGACGCACCCGTCCGGCCGCGTATCGCTGGCCAACCTGAACGAATACGACTACGCCAACATTGGCCGCGCCATCCGCAACATGGCGTCCGAGTTCTTTGCCGTGTTTGAAAAGGAAAAAGAGAAGGGCGGCAAAAAGGCCAAGAAATAACTAGCTTGGTAGAGGCTTGACCGCAACGGGTGCCCCGCAAGAGGCGCCCGTTTTTATATGCCAGTCCCGGTAACCAATAGTGCAGGCTGGAATGGACATCCGTAGATATAATTGCTATTGTGAAAGTATAAACATGGCAACCCCGTGCTTTCCCCTCATTCATTGACTGGACGCTACATGGGCAGATTGCAAGGACACTTATCATTATTGCTGGCGGGCGCGCTGGGCGCGGCCATGCCCGCCCAGGCGGAACCGCTGACCTTTAACGAAGCGCTGCAGCAAGCGGCCAGGGCTTCGGGCGCCGTGCAGGGCGCCGCGCTCGACGTGCGCGCAAAAACACTGAAGGCGGAAGCCTTGTCGAATATCGATGGTCCTTCCGTCGACTTGACGGCGTTTCGCGGCCGTTTGTCGACGGACTTGAATATCGATACGAGCGGCCTGGCCGGCGTGGTGGGCGGCATCGAATCCGTGCTGCCGCCGATTCCCGGCTTGCCCACGCCGCACATTCCCAATTCCCTGAACCGCGAAGTGGTAACGGACCTGACGTCGTTCGGCTTGCTGGGCATGTGGCCCATCTACACGGGCGGGCGCCTGGACGCCGTCAAGGGCCTCGCATCGAGCCTGACCCTGGCCGCGCAGGCCGAGCGCACGGAAGCGGAAGAGCAGCTGGCCACCCTGGTGGCGCAGCGCTATTTCCAGTTGCTGCTGGCAAAAAGAGTGGTGGCCGTACGGGCCGAAGTGACGGCCGGCGTGACGCAGCACCAGCGCGACGCGGCCAGGCTGGAAAAGGGCGGCCTGATTTCACGGGCAGAACGCCTGCGCGCCGACGTGGCCCTGGACAGCGCCCGCAGCGACGAAGCGCAGGCGCGCAGCGACGAGGAAATCGCCCAGGTGGCGCTCGACCGCTTGCTTGCCGTCAATACACAAGTGCTGCCCAGCACGCCGCTGTTCGTCAACAGCTTGCCCGTCGGCACCTTGCAATCGTTTATCAGCACGGGCATGCGCGAAAACGCGAACTGGAAAAAGATCGACAGCAAGCGCGTGCAGGCCGAGCAAGCGTTGAAGCTGCATGGCAAGGAATACGCACCCACCGTGTTTGCCATCGGTAACTACAACTTAAATCGCGGCAACGAAAAGCTCGTGCGCTCGAACTGGGCCATCGGCCTGGTCGTGTCCGTGCCGCTCGTGCACCGTATCAATACGGGCAAGATGATCGCCGCCGCCAAGCTGGACCAGGAGCGGGTGGAAGTGGTGGCGCGCCAGGCCGAGCGCGACATTCCCACCCTGATCGAGAAGAACTGGCGCGCGCTGGAAAACGCCCGCATCCAGTATTTGTCAACGGCCTCGTCGGTTGAACTGGCGCGCGAAAATATCCGCTTGCAAACGGTGGCTTTCCAGCAAGGGCAAGTGACGTCGCTGGAAGTGGTCGACGCGCGCCTGAACCTGGCCAAGGTCGAGACCCAGCGCGCGCAGACGGCTTATAACTATGTGATGGGGCTGGCGCAATTGCTGGAAGCGACGGGCGAAACGCAACGCCTGGGCAGCCTGGCCGCCGCGGCCGATATCCAATTACCTGTGGACAAATAATAATGAGTACCTCCAAAAAACCATTGGCCATCGGCGCCGCCGTCATTGTTCTTGCCTTCGTCGGCTGGGGCTTGTACCAGGCATTCCAGCCGCAGCGCCTGCCTTTGCAGGGACAGATGGATGCGCAGGAAGTCAATGTCTCGTCGAAAGTGCCGGGCCGGGTGGGCGAGCTGTACGTCAAACTGGGCCAGACGGTGCCAAAAGGTGAGCTGCTGTTCCAGCTGACGAGCCCGGAAGTGGATGCGAAGATCGCTCAGGCGACGGCCGCCACGCAAGCGGCCGATGCCGTGGCGCAAAAGGCGCAAGCGGGTGCGCGTCCGGAAGAAGTCGCGGCCGCGAAAGCCAACTGGGAGCGGGCCCAGACGGGGGCGACCATCGCCAAAACGACGTACACCCGCGTCAACAATATGTACGAGCAAGGCGTGATCGCCCAGCAGAAACGCGACGAGGCGCAAGCGCAATGGCGCGCCGCCGACCAGCTGGCGCAGGCTGCCCGCGCGCAATATGACATGGCGCAAAAGGGCGCCCGTCCGGAAGACAAGACGGCCGCCGCCGCCCAGGCGCGCCAGGTGGGCGCCGTGCTGACGGAAGCGCAGATCGCCCTGGCCGAAACAAAGATCGCCGCGCCTGTAGCGGGCCAGGTCAGCAAGATCCAGATACAGCCGGGTGAACTGGCGCCGCAAGGTTTTCCCGTGATCACCCTGGTGAACCTCGATGACGCCTGGGCCGTGCTGCAAGTGCGCGAAGATGAAATGGCCGCGTTTGGCATGGGCAGCACCCATACGGCCAATGTGCCGGCGCTGAAACAGCAACTGAGTTTCAAGGTCAGCTCCGTGGCCGTGCTGCCGGACTTCGCCACGTGGCGCGCTGCACGTCCGGGCGGCACGGATTTGCGCACGTTTGAAATCCGCTTGCGTCCCGCCATCAAGGTCGAGGGTTTGCGCCCGGGCATGTCGGTCGTGTTTCCACCGCTCTGATACTAGATGAACGAAGCGGATAAAGAGCCGGTTTCGGCGCTGGCACGCGAGTGGCGACGCTTGCGCGGCGACTTCTGGGACTTTGGCATGCTCAGCTGGATTCCGGTCGTGCTGTGCGGCATGCTGTGGCTGGTGTTTTCCGCCGGCATCGCGCGCGACTTGCCCATCGTCGTCATCGACAACGATAACTCCACCTTGTCGCGCCAGCTCACGCGCTGGCTCGACGCCTCGCCCGGTGTCCAGGTGGTGGCGAAAGTGGCGTCCAGCGACGAAGCCTTGCATCGCTTGCGCGAGCGCACGGCGTTTGGCTACCTGCTGATCCCGAACGATTTCGAGCAGAAATTACTGGGCGGACGCCAAGCCACCGTGCAATGGCTGTACAACGCGCAATTTTCCTCGCACGCGGGTGCCTTGCTGCGCGACGTGCGCACGGTCAGCACGACCTTGTCTGCCGGCATCAAGATGACGGCGCGCGCGAAAAAAGGCATGTCGGGCGTGCAGGCGGCCGCCCAGTTCGAACCGATACGCACGACCTTGAACAGTTTGTACAACGAAAACATCAGCTATGAAGCGTTCCTGACCCTGGCCCTGATGCCGGCCATGCTGCAGATTTTCATCGTCGTCGCCATCGTCACGAGCATAGGACGCGAGTTGCGCGACGGCACGGTGCCGCAATGGCTGGCCTCGGCCGATGGCAGCTGGCTGCGCGCCATCGGCGCCAAGCTGCTGTTTCCCCTCATCGCCTACTGCGCGCTGGCGCTGCTGTACTTGCTGATCTTCAGTCTGGCGCGTGGCTGGGCCGTGGCGGGCAGCTTGCCGGCTTTGCTGTTGAGCATGCTGCTGCTGGTACTGGCCTATTGCGGCCTGGCCACCTTGCTGATCGCCGCCACTTTGTCTCTGCGTCTGGCCCTGTCGGGCGCGGCCTTCATCACGGCGCCGGCGTTCGCGTTTGCGGGCCAGGCTTTTCCCTTGATGGCCATGCCGGCGCTGGCGCGCGCTTGGGCGGAAGCCTTGCCGCTCACGCATTATCTGCAATTGCAAACGAAGTACTGGCTGGCCGGCGCGCCGTGGCGCTATGGCGTGCAGGAAATGCTGATCTTGGCCGGTTTTGCCATCGGCTGCGGCGCCATCGGCGCCTTCCTGCTGGCGCGCCGCGCGAATGCGCCTGCCGCCTGGGGGCGCACATGATGTGGTCTGCGTTTACCTCCACCTGGCGCGCCATGCTGACGGACAAGGGCGCGCTGACCTTGCTGTTCATCGGCGGCATCATCTATTCCTTCTTCTATCCTTTGCCGTACTCGACGGAAATCGTCCAGCGCGTGCCCGTGGCCGTCGTCGACCAGGATCGCAGCGCCATGTCGCGCCAGTTGACGCGCTTTGCCATGGCCCATCCGTCGCTGCAGGTGATCGCCGTCACGCCGGACCTGCCCGTGGCGCAGGACCTGCTGTGGCGCGACAAGGTCATGGGCGTGCTGATCATTCCCGACGGCTTGCAGACGGACGTGCTGGCCGGCCGCGCCGCCCACGCGCAAGTGGCGGGCAATGGCTTGTATCTGATGCTCAATAAGGTGGCCTTGAACGGCCTGGCCGAAGTGGTGGGCACGGTGTCGGCTGGTATCGAATTGAAACGTCTGGGGGCGGGTACGCCATCGGGCATCCAGGCCAATGCGCAGCGCTCGCCCATCGCCTTTGACGCCGTGCCCCTGTTTAACGTCAAGGAAGGCTATGGCGCCTATGTCGTGCCCGGCGTGGCGACCTTGATCGTGCAGCAGACCTTGCTGATCGGCATGACCATGCTGTTCGGCACCTGGTACCAGCGCAAGAGTTTCCCTGTGGCGGGCAAGCGCACGGCGGGTGGATATATGGGCATGCTGCTGGCGTTTGCTTGCGTGGCTTTCCTCAACTGCTGCTATTTCTTCGGCTTTGTCTTCTGGTTCCAGGATTACCCGCGTGGCGGCAACTTTGGCGGCATGCTCCTGCTGCTGGTACTGTTTTCGCTGGCGGAAGCGGCTTTCGGCATGCTGCTGGGCATGTTGTTCCGCACGCGCGAGCGGGGTACGCAGCTGATGATCGCCACCTCGATGCCCGTGCTGTTCCTCGCGGGCCTGACCTGGCCCGTGTCGTCCATGCCCGTCGTGCTGCAATGGCTGCGCTGGCTGCTGCCATCGACGGCCGGCATCCAGGGCTTTGTCGCGCTCAACCAGATGGGGGCCTCGCTGTATGAAATCCGCCATGAAGTGGCGGGCTTGCTGGCCTTGCTCGTGGCCTGCGTGGCGCTGGGCTGGTGGCGCTGGCGCGCCGAGGCGCCAGCGCCCGTCATCCAGCAAGGATGAGCATGAAACCAGGGAAAGAGCTGGAGCCCCAACTGCCGCATCGTTAGCGACGGGCTCCATCACGCTTTCTGCAATGCCGCCAGCAGCAGCTGGCAAAAACCGTCACGCACCGGGTCGGGCAAGTTGTCATTGGCCCGCAGCAGGCTGTCGACGCGAGGCAGCGGTGCCAGCCGTTCCAGTGCCGCGTGCCGGTGCACGCCCGGGCCCAAGTTGCGTTCATTGACCACCGCCATGCCCAGGCCGGCGGCAATCGCGGTCAGCATGCCCGCCACCGATGGGCATTCCAGGCCCACGCTCCAGGCCATGCCGGCCTGGCCCAGCTTTTCTTCGGCCAGCCGGCGGTAAAAACAGTGCGGCCCGTAGGTGATCAGCTTGACGGTCTCTCCCGGCAAAGCCTGCTCTGCCGTGGCTGCGCACCAATGCAGCGTTTCTGTCCATAACAGCGTGTCGCCCGGCGCCGCCTTGCCGGCAAAATCCTGGTGCAAAATCACATCAAGCACGCCGTCGGCAAAGCGTTCGCGCAATACCTGGCTTTGCTCCACCACCAGTTGCACATCGACCTTGGGGTGGTGATGCGAGAACTGCGACAGCACCGCGCACACGTCGGCCAATGAAATCTGCTCCGTCACGCCGATGCGCAGCCGGCCTTGCATCGCCGATGGCGAAAAATGGGCGACGGCGTCATCGTGGGCGTCGAGTATGTTGAGCGCATGCCGCAGCAGCACGGCTCCCTGGTCGGTCGTGCCAAACAGCCCGCCGCTGCGCGCCAGCAGCTGGCAATCGAGCTGCTGCTCGAGCCGCTTGATTTTCCAGCTGACGGCCGACTGGCTCAGATGGAGCAGGCTGGCGGCCTGGCTCATGCTGCCGGTTTGTACCACTGCCCTGAACACACGCAGGGCGTCGACGGATAGACGTAAATTCATGGGTTATGACAAAAGTTGGATTAAAAGTAAAAAGAATGTCACTGGCGTCATGTTCAGTCTAGCCTTAGCCTGCAGGTTCTGCAAACAAAAGGACATCTGATGACGAGTCAAGAATCGCTGTTGAATGGCCACGCCCTGATCCACGGCCAGCGTATCGCCACCGGCATCCATGGCGCAGGCGCGCCGCTGGTGCTGGTGCATGGCACGCCGGCGCACAGCATTATCTGGCGCGAACTGGTGCCGCTGTTCGTCGATGCCGGTTTCCACGTGCACCTGTATGACTTGCTGGGCTTCGGACGATCCGAGCGGCCCGTCGAGGCCGATACCTCGGTAGCGGCGCAGGTGACCGTGCTGGCGGCCTTGCTCGACCACTGGCAACTGCCGACCACCCACTTGTTCGGCCACGATATCGGCGGCGCCATTGCGCTGCGCCTGGCGTTCGACCATGCGGCGCGCCTGCGCAGCTTGAGCATCGCCGACGCGCCCAGCTACGATTCCTGGCCATCGCCTACCTGGAAGCATCTGCGCGATGACTTCGCCCGGTGTGCGTTGATGCCGGCCAGCGAGCATCGCGCCACGATGGCGCGCCAGCTGGGCATGGCCGTTTTTCACAAGGACAGGATGCAGGGCGAGCTTCTGCGGTGTTACCTGAAGCCGCTGTGCGGCGTGGTGGGCCAGCCCTCGTTTTACCAGCACCAGGTGGCGCACTATAACGCCTGCTATACGATGGACTTTACCGAAAAACTGCCGCAGTTGACCTTGCCGGTACAGGTCTTATGGGGCCGGCAGGACGAGTGGCAGCCGGTCGCTTATGGCCATCGCCTGCAGCGCGATATTCCCGGCGCCACCTTGCACCTGTTTGACGAGGCCGGGCACTTCCTGATGGAAGATGCGCCAGCGGCCGTCGCGGCACAAGTGATCGCGTTTATTCATCAGATGGAGAGGAGGGGGCCATGATATTGATCGGAATGCTCGATTCGCCTTACGTCAGGCGCGTTGCCATTGGCATGAAAGTGCTGGGCCTGGAACATGAACACCGGCCCTTGTCGGTGTTTTCCGATTTCGACCAGGTACAAGCGATCAATCCTGCCGTCAAAGTGCCGACCCTGGTCACCGGCGACGGCCAGGTGCTGATGGACTCGACCCTGATCCTCGCATATCTGGAGGAGCTGGCCGCGCATGCGTCCCGCATCAGGCCGGAGCCGGAGCCTGCACGCCTGCGCGCGCTGTGCCACACCAGCTATGCTTTGGCGGCATGCGACAAAGCCGTGCAGATCGTCTATGAGCGGCGCTTGCGCCCGCAGGAAAAGCAGCACCAGCCCTGGCTGGACCGGATCCAGCTGCAGTTGCATGGGGCCTGGCGGCAGCTGGAAGCGTCATTGCGCGAAGAGGCGCCGGACTGCCTGAGTATGGCCGGCATCACCGTTGCGGTGGCCTGGAGTTTTGCTCAGCAGATGGTGCCCGACGTGATGGCGGCCAGCGACTGTCCGGCCGTGGCCGCGCTGACGGCGCTGGCCGAGCGGCAGCCGGTGTTTCTGGCTACGCCGATGGCGGGCTAATCTGCTTTCATCCGAACCGGTAATTGCAGGCGGCTTGTGCAATAATTTCATTTCCTTAACGGAAGAGTATTGCCATGCCGTCTTTTAATCTGTTCCAGCGCCTGTCCCAGGCCCCCACCAAACCCAAGTCCGCGCCCGTTGCGCGGCAGTTCGACGTGGCGGACCTGTACCAGGGACCCATCGCGCTGGGAGCGGAAGGCGAGGCGCAGGCGCGGCCTTTCGATGAAAAGCTGCGCCAGGCCTACTTCTGGATCGTCAACCACGCCATCATCAGTCCCCATTACGACATCGAGTACAACGATGGCCCGTCGCAGACGTATTCCGTGGGCGACAGCCGGCGCACCCTGAATCTGCCGTCGGCGCAAAGCTATTCGAGCTTCATTTTGCTGCCGCTGCTGACGTTTGCTACGCGCCGCAAATGCCTGTTCGTTGGCGGGCCTGGACGGGGCAAGACGGCCAGCGCCCTGTTGATGGGCGTGCTGGCCGGCTCCACCGTCAAGGAAGTCAAACGCGCCATGCAGCATGGCCATCCGCAGATGACGGTGGCCGACTTGCTCGGCAATCCGCTGCCGGCCGATCTGGTCAACGCGCAAAGCATGGACGATATCCGCATCGCCTGGCGCGCCTGGCTGGGCATGCGCGTGAAAATCGTCGATGAATACAACCGCATCCCCACGCGCACGCAAAGCGCGCTGCTCACCGTCATGGGCGACAATTATGCGGAAGTGCTGAACCATATTTACGAATGTCCGGAGGCTGCCTGGTATCTGACGGCCAACGACGACCAGGGCGGCGGCACCTACCAGGTGATCGAGGCGCTGCGCGACCGGGTCGACGTGACGGTGCAGGCGCTGGCCTTCAACCCGCGCTTCCTGAACGAATTGCTGCTGCGCGTGGAAGAAAACGTGCGCCCCGAAGAATTGGTGCCGCCCGATATCATCTTCACGGAAGGGGAGGTGGACCAGATCGGCGAAGCGATCCGCCAGGTGGGCATACCCGACGAAGTGCGCCGGCGCCTGGAATTCTTCGCCAGCCAGTTCGAGCTGTTCGAGACGGCCGGCGGCCAGTTCGAATACATGACCAAGGACACGGCCCGCCTGGCCGGCGCCGACCGGGGGCAGGCGCAGGCCGCCGACAATGGGCGTGACCGTCTGAAAGACCTCGGTTGCCAGACCCTGAACGGCATCTCCGTGCGCACCTTGATGGCGCTCATGATCTACGCCAAGGCCATGGCTTACTTCCGCGGCAATGGCGAGGTGGAACTGGAAGACTTGCGCCAGGTGCTGCCATTCGTCCTGCATAACAAGCTGCAGCCGGACCCGGACGCGCCATTTTTCGCGCTGCCGGAAAACGCCGCCTACCGCAGCGACAGGCTGGGCTGGCTGCGCCGTTTGTTCGATCTGTCGAACGATGAATTCAACCGCCTGGACCTGGACCGCGACGATCCTGTCGGCGTGCTGTCGGCCGAATTCGACCTTGGCCTCGACGGCGTCAGCGAACGCGAAACCCTGGCGCGTTTGAACCGCATCGAAAAGCTGATCGCCGAACGCACGAAAGGAAGAAAACTATACGGTCCCCTGTACGACGACCTGTTGAAACTCAAGTACCTGCACCAGCGCTATACCAACTACCGCAGCTGGCTGCGTTCGCAATGAGCGTCCTGCGTTGTCAAGGCTTCCTGGAAGCGCTGGCCCTGCTCAATGGCGAAGCCAGTGACCTGTGCGCGAGCTACGAGTTGCAGCGCCTGCCCGATGCACCCGATCTCTCCACGGCGCTGGGCTTGCGCGTCGAAGACTATGCCTTGCACGTCATCGCACCCGCGCGCGACTTGCCGGCCGCCCTGTGGCATATCCACGCGGCGCCGTGCGCGCGCGCGGAATTGGAACAAGTGTGCCAGCGCTGGTTTTTCTCGTCGCGGCACATGCAGGCGGCACCACCGGGGCGCTTCCGCGCGCAGCTGGTGGCCGCCTTCCTCGAGTCGCTCGACGACGCGCTCGGTGGATTTTCCCTGCACGCCGTGACGATGACGCCACCAATGTGGTACGCAATCCACTGGGACGAGATCGCGTTCGAGCGCGATGGCGAACGCTATCTGCTGCACTTTTCGCACAGCGACTGACGGGCCGCGATGATTTCTCCTGCTTTTGCCTCGATACTTGCCAGCGGCCGCGCCCAGTTCAATGCGCGCGCGGCGGAAGCGCGCCGGCGTTTTCCCTCGCTCGACATGGCCGCCTTCGGCGCCTTCTTGCACGACGGCGTCGATCCGCTGGTGCTGGGCGTGGCCGCTGCCGCACCCGAGCGCGTGGGCGGCGTCACGCTGGCCGCCTACGACATGGCACTGGAACTGGTGGGCCATGGCCTGGCCGGCCCGGCCGCGAAAAATACCTTCTTGAATACCGTGTGGCGCGAACTGGCGCCGCTGTTTGCTCCGTTGCTGGTCACCGCGCCTGTCGACGTGCTGGGCATGCTCAGCAACGCCGCCATCCACCTTGGCGCCTTGGCCGGGGCGCGGCCCGCGCAGTGGCAGGCCGGGATGGCTGCCGTGGCGCCGCAAGTGGGCAGCGTCGCGCAGCTGCGCGCCGTGGGCCAGGTGCTGGCCTGGCGCGCTGGCGTCGCGCATTTCCGCCAGGGCGCGCTGGCCGCCGCCGACACCTTGCCACCGGCGCTGGCGCTGGCCGCGTTTGACGAGCCGGGTGCGCAATGGCCGCAGGTGCATGCCCAGTTGCTGGACTATCCCTGGCGCGGCAATGCCGAGGGCAGGGAGTTCGGCAGCTTCAGCGGCCTCGGTGGCGATTTCGGCACGCCGCCGCAAGTGCGCGCAACAAACGACGGTTTTGTCGTGCGCAGCGCCGAGCGCCATTACCTGCTGGTGGCCGACGCCTATGGCGCCGTGCTGCACAGCGCCACGGCGCAGGAGTATGAACAGGCCACTACCGGCATGCCATCGTCCGTGCGCCTCGATGGGGCCACCGTGCACGTCGGCGCGCGCAGCATCGCGCTCGACCTGCCGGCCGGTGACATCGCCATCGCCGCGAATGCGCATACGCTGGCCATTACTTCACCGTGGACGCACGCGATCCGCCTGTTGCCGCTCGCATGAAGACGACCGCCGATACCGCGCTGATTGATAGCTGGCGCGCCGCCTGGCCCGAGGCCCTGGCCGTGTGGAGCAAATTTACGCGCTTGCGCGACCCGAACCTGTGCGCCAGCCGTGTCGAAGCCAGCAAGCAGGGCTTGTCCGGCAGTTTCGCCATGATCCGGCTGCTCGATCAGAGCGTCGTGGTGGACTTGCCGCTGGTGACGGAGCTGGGCCTGGACGACTATGCGCTGGAAGTGCTCGCCCATGAAATCGGCCACCACATCCTCGCGCCGGGCAGCGCCAGTGACCAGTTCCGCCTGCTGGCGCGCATGCGCCGTGCCTTGCCCACCCTGGAGCAGCACGCGCCCATGGTGGCCAATCTGTACACGGACCTGTTCATCAACGACCGTTTGCAGCGCCAGGCGAACCTGCGCATGGCCGACATCTACCGCAAGCTGGAGCAGGGACGCACTGTGGAAGCCAAGGCCAGCGGCGGTGTATGGACCTTGTACATGCGCATCTATGAAAACCTGTGGCAGCTGGAAAAGGGTGAGCTGGGCGGCGGCGAGGCCGACGAGCGGCTGGACACGGATGCCTGGCTCGGTGCGCGCCTGATCCGCGTCTACGCGAACGACTGGATGCTGGCGGCAGGCCGCTTCGCCACCTTGCTGCTGCCTTACCTGGTCGAGGATACGGATGCATTGAGCCCGAGCCGCTATCTGCTCGACACGCGCGATGCGGCCCGTGGCTGCCAGACGTATGGCGCGCAGCAGATCGAGGATGACGAAGAGGACGGCGCCATCCATCCTGTGCACGACAAGCGCATCTCGGGTCTCGATGGGGATGAGCCGCCTGCCGAGGCGCCGGCCAGGCAGGGCGGCGGCCAGCTGCGCGAACCGTTCGAGCTGGGCGACATTCTAAAGGCGTCGGGCGTGAACCTGAGCGACCATGAAATCGCCATCCGCTACTACCGCGAGCGGGCCTTGCCGCACCTGGTGGCGTTCCCCAGCCGCCCCGCGCCCGAATCGCAGGAGCCGCAGATGGAAGGGCTGGAACCGTGGGAAATCGGCGACCCGCTGGAAGACATCGACTGGCTGCAATCGGTGATGCAGTCGCCGCGCCCCGTGCCGGGCGTGACCACCGTGCGCCGCGTGTATGGCCGCGAACCGGCGCGCGCCATCGATGCCGTGCCCGTCGACCTCGATATGTACGTGGACAGTTCCGGCTCCATGCCGAACCCGCAGGCCCATACTTCGTTTTTGACACTGGCTGGCGCCGTCATCGCGCTATCGGCCTTGCGCGCCGGCGCGAAAGTGCAGGTGACCCTGTGGAGCGGCAAGAGCGAAGTGATGCAAACGCCGGGTTTCGTGCGCGATGAAGACATGATCCTGGGCGTGCTGACGGAATTTTTTGGCGGCGGCACCTGCTTTCCCATCCACCGCCTGCGCCAGACCTATGCGGCAAAGCGCGAACGGCCCGCGCACATTCTGATGATTTCCGACGACGGCATCACCACCATGTTCGACAACGATGAGCTGGGCAACAGCGGCTGGGATATCTCGGCGAAAGCGCTGGCCCAGGGCGGCGCGGGCGGCACCATGGCCCTGAACCTGGAGCGCGAATGGGAGGGCACGGCGGCCAACAAGTGGCTGCAGAAAACCTATGACGATTTAAAGCGCGCGCGCCGCGAGCAGGGCTGGGACATCCACGCCGTCGAGCGCTACGAGGACTTGCTGGACTTTGCGCGGGCGTTCAGCCGGCGCCACTATGTTTAAATCCGGGGTCAGACCCGCCGGGTCTGACCCCAGCCTTTGCTTTTGGGGCTAAATTTGCGCATCACTGTATTAAGAAAAGGCCCATGAATATCTCTGGTCCCCACCTCGAAATATTAACCCACCGCCTGGCCGATACGCCCGTCGAATTCCTCGCCGAGCCCCGCATCGCCGGCGTCGCCAATGCGCAGGCCGTGGCCGTTGCCGCGCTGGTCAACGACATTTTGCTGCTGCATGGCGCCCGTGCGCCGGCCGCGTCCCTGCACGGGTTTATCGGCGCGCAAGTGAAGGCGGACCGCAACCGGCTGGCGCTGGCCATGATCGTGTGCTGGCTGCTGGCCGACGACTGGTTCACCGGCCAGCAGTTGCCGCAGCCGGCCTTGCTGCAGGTGCTGGGCGAGGCGGCGCGCGAACTGGCGGCCGCCACGCCGGCCCACCAGTTCACGCAAGACCCCGAGCGGCGCGAGGAACTGGCGCGCATCGTGCTGGCGCGCCTGGGCTTTCGACCGCGCGACGAAAGCATGGCGCAGGCGACGGACAGATTGTCGGCCATCAGCGGCACGGAACGCCGACGCCTGCTCGAAGCGAGCCGGCTGGCCGAGCAGCGCGCGCGCGAAATCCGCGAAGCGCTGGCGAAAAAGGCGGCCGAGGAATCGGCCGACAAGTGGTCGCGCGAATGACGCTCGCTGGCAAACCTGACGTCAACCTGCCTGGCGGCGCCTGGGAATCGGACCGCGACTACTGTCCCACCCTGACACCGGCCGGCGCGCGCATGCTCGCGCACTTGCGCAATCATCCTAGCGCCCCTGTCTACCGCAACCGCAGCGGCAACAAGCTGCTGGCAGCGGAGGTCGAATCACTGCGCGCCTACGAGCAGGAAGTCATGGACGCGGTAGTCGCTTGGGGCGCCGATGCGCCGCCACCCTGGCTGTCGGATTTTCTTAGGACGGTCTACGCCACGGTGCCCCATTACCGCGCCTGCGGCTCGCCACCCGCGCGCCTTGTGGACGTGGCGCCCATCAGCCGCGCCGAACTGGCGCACGACATCGCCGCCTTCGTGCCCGACGATGCGGACCTGGCGCGCATGATCAATTTCCAGACGACGGGCACCACGGGCCACCCGCTGCTGATCGCTTCGCACCCGCTGGTGGCGGGGCGCTACCTGGCCTTCCACAAGCGCGCGCTGCGCCGCTTCGGCGTGACCTTGCGCCATGGGGCGGGACAGGTGGGCGTGATGCTGCTGGGGCACCAGCGCCGCTGCTTCACTTATGTTTCCGTCACGCCCACCATGAACGAATCGGGCCTGGCGAAGATCAATCTGCACGTGGACGACTGGCGCGACCCGGACGACCGCGCGCGCTACCTCGATGCCATGGCGCCCGAGCTGATCGCGGGCGACCCCATCTCGTTTGCCGAACTGCTGACCCTGCCCATGACGCACAAGCCGGCCGCGCTGATGTCCGTGTCGATGATGCTGTTGCCCGGCATGCGCGCACGCCTGGAAGCGCGTTTTGGTTGTCCCGTGCTCGATATCTATTCGCTCAATGAAGTGGGGCCCGTCGCCGTCTACGACGAACAGGCGGGCGGCCATGTGCTGCTGCAGCACCGGCTGTACGTGGAAATCCTCGATGGCGCGGGCCAGCCCGTGCCTGACGGTGCGCGCGGCGAAATCACGGTGACGGGCGGCTTCAATTTCTGCCTGCCCCTCGTGCGCTACCGCACGGGCGATTACGCTTCGCTGGCGCATGGCCCGCACGGCCCCGTCCTGGTGGGGCTGGCGGGACGCAGCCCTTTGCGCTATCGCACTATCAACGGCGAATGGATCAATAATATCGACATCACGCATGCCTTGAAACCGCTGGCCATCGCTCTGTTCGGCGTGCATCAGCATGGCGACGGCGCCATCGCGCTGCGCCTGGCACCGGGCGCCATGCCGCAGGCTGACCGGGCGCGCGCCTTGCTCGCGCCTTTTTTTGGCGCCATCACGGTCGAGACTTTGCTGGCGGAAGACAAGATCATTCAATACACCTCGGATTTGCAGGAAGCGGCAGCATGAACCTTTACAAGCGCGGCCTCGTGGTCGGCAAATTTTGCCCGCTGCACCAGGGCCACGAACTATTGCTCCATCGTGCGCAAGACGCCAGCGAAGAACTGCTGGTGGTCAGCTACACGAAACCTGAATTTCCCGGCTGCGCGCCGGCGCGCCGGGAAGGCTGGCTGCGCGCGCAGTTCCCCCAGGCGAACATCGTCGTGCTGGACGATGCGCGCCTGGCTGCGCTGTGTGCCGCGCGCGGCGTGCCTGCGCGGACCTTGCCGCACAACGATGCCGATGGAGACGCGCATCGCCACTTCATGGGCTGGCTGTGCTGGACGGTGCTGGAGCGGCCCGTCGATACCGTGTTTACCAGCGAAGATTATGGCCCCGGCTTTGCGCGGGTGCTGGAACGGCATTATGCGAGCGGGCCTGTGGCGCACGTGAGCGTGGATCAGGCGAGAACGTTGGTGCCCGTGTCCGGCACCGTGGCGCGGCAAGATCCACATGCGCACAGCGCCTTCCTGTCGCCCATCGTGCGCGCCGATTTTGTCACGCGCGTGTGCGTGCTCGGTGGCGAATCGAGCGGCAAGACGACCTTGGCGCAAGCGCTGGCGGCCCATTTCGAGACGGCCTGGGTGGCCGAGTATGGCCGCGAATTGTGGGAAAGCCAGGATGGCGTGTTGGCGTATGATGATTTGCTCAAGATCGGCCGCGAGCAGCTGCGCCGCGAAGCGCAGGCGCTGTTGGCCGCGCGGCGCTGGCTGTTTTGCGATACCTCGCCCATGACCACGTATTTCTACTGCGTCGAGATGTTCGGCAAGGCCGAACAGGAACTGGCGCAACTGGCCGAACACCGTTACGACCTGGTTCTGTTGTGCGCCCCCGACTTCCCGTTCATCCAGGACGGCACGCGCCGCGACGAGGATTTCCGCGCGCGCCAGCACGCGTGGTACCAGGCCGAACTGGCGCGCCGGGGGATCGCCTATGTCAATGTGTCAGGCATGGTCGCAGACAGGGTCGGACAAGTCGCCCAGTTGCTCGCGCGTAGGTCGGATTAGGCCCGAAGGGCCGTAATCCGACAACACCACATACGTCAACAATGTTGTCGGATTACGCGCTCGCGCGCTAATCCGACCTACGTCGTAAAAGCTGTGTTCACGGTTTTCAGGATTTCATCGGAAAACGCGTCATCATCGACGGCGCGCGCCAGCGCCACGGCGCCGACCATGGCCGACAGCATGACGATGGCGTCCTGGCGCGCGTTGCGCTTTTTCTGCCACGGAAAATGCGCTGCCAGCTTGCCGATGATGGACTTCAGGTGGAAGGTGAAGGCAGGGCGCACGGCAGGCTGCTTGCGCGCGTCGCCGGCCAGCGCCGCCAGCAGACAGCCATCGCCCGGTGCGTCGCGGTGGGCCGCGCTCACGTAATCGCGCACGTACTGGCGCATGGCTTCCGGGCTGATGGTCGCCGCATCGAGCGCCATGCGCGAATGTTCCGAGCCGTGCAGGGTGCTTTCCGCCATCAGCGCTTCCTTCGAGGCGAAGTGGTTGTAGAAGGGGCCGTGCGTGAGTCCCGTCGCCTGCATGATCTGCCCCACGCTGACACCGTCGTAACCCTTTTCACGGAATAGCCGCGCCGCCTGCGTCAGGATGCGCTGGTGCTTTTCGGCGGTTTCTTCGGCGGGATAACGCATGGCAGGCTCCTGATCGCGATTCAAAAAATAATGGTTGACATCATACATGATGTTCGTCATGCTTCAACACATTAAACATGATGACCGTCATATTTAATGTGTTGAAGCATGATGGCTGTCATGTTTGATGGCCTCAACCTACCCCATACTGAAGAAGGAATGATCATGAATGCAGTTACTACCCAAGGCACGGCCCTCATCACCGGCGCATCGTCGGGCCTGGGCGCCGTGTATGCCGACCGTCTGGCCGCGCGTGGCTTCGATTTGATCCTCGTGGCGCGCCGGGTCGAGCGCCTGGGCACCCTGGCTGCCTCGCTGGCGGAAAAATATGGCGTGGCCGTGCGCGCCATGGCGGCCGACCTGGCCGCACCGGCCGACCTGCAGCGCGTGGCCGAAGAACTGGCCGGCAACCCTGCCATCACCATGCTGGTCAATAACGCGGGTGTCTCGACCCTGGGTGCCGTGGTGGACTCGCCGCGCGAAGGCATCGCGGCGATGGACAAGGTCAACGTGGCGGCGCTGGCGCAACTGACGTACGCCGTGCTGCCGCAGTTCAAGCAGCGCAACAGCGGTACCATCATCAACATCGGCTCCGTGCTGTCCTTCCACATCCTGCCCGTCAGCACGATCTACAGCGCCACCAAGGGCTATGTGATGAATTTCACGCGGGGCTTGCAGCAGGAACTGGCCGGCACGGGCATCACGGTGCAGCTGGTGCTGCCCGCGTCGACGGCGACGGAGATCTGGGAATTGAGCGGCGTGCCGCTGTCGCAGCTGGATCAGGCTACCATCATGCGCGCGGAAGATTGCGTCGATGCGGCGCTGGCGGGCCTGGACCAGGGCGAGCTGGTGACTTTGCCTTCCGTGGAAGACCAGGCCTTGTGGGAGCAGTTCGATGCGGCCCGCCTGGCCCTGTTCGCGGGCGCGATGCGCGGCAAGCCGGCATCGCGCTATGGGGTCAAAGCCAGCGCTTAAGCGGCATTGAGCGCCTGTTCCAGGTCTTCGCGCAAGTCGTCGATATGCTCGATGCCGACGGACAGGCGCAGCATGTCTTCGGACACGCCCGCCTTGGCCAGTTCCTCGGGATTGAGCTGGCGGTGCGTGGTGGACGCCGGGTGGGTGGCCAGCGACTTGGCGTCGCCGATGTTGACCAGGCGCGTGAACAGCTGCAGGGCGTCGAGCACGCGGGCGCCTGCCGCGCGCGGATCCTCGCCAGCCGCCAGTTTCAGGCCGAAGGACAAGATGCCCGAGGCGCGCCCGTGCATGTATTTTTTCACCAGCGCGTGGTCCGGATGGTCTTCCAGGCCCGCGTAATTGACCCACGCGACCTTCGGATGCTGTTTCAGGTGCTTGGCCAGCGCCAGGGTGTTGTCGCAGATGCGGTCCATGCGCAGGGCCAATGTCTCGATGCCCTGGATCAGCTGGAAGGCGGATAGGGGCGAAATGGCCGCGCCCATGTTGCGCAGCGGGACGACGCGCGCGCGGCCGATGAAGGCGGCGGGGCCGAACGCTTCCGTGTAGACGACGCCGTGATACGACACGTCCGGCTCGTTCAGGCGCTTGAAGCGCTCCTTGTGTTCAGCCCACGGGAACTTGCCGCTGTCGACGATGGCGCCGCCCACGGTGGTGCCGTGGCCGCCCAGGTATTTGGTCAGCGAGTGGACGACGATGTCGGCGCCATGCTCTATGGGGCGGAACAGATAGGGGCTCGGCACCGTGTTATCGACGATCAGCGGGATGCCGTGCGCGTGCGCGATTTCGGCCAGCTTCGCCACGTCCGTTACGTTGCCCAGCGGGTTGCCGATCGATTCGCAGAAGATGGCCTTGGTGCGCGAGTCGATCAGGGCGGCGAAGGTCTCGGGCTGGCGCGCGTCGGCGAAGCGCACCTCGATGCCGATCTGCGGCAGGGTGTGGGCAAACAGGTTGTAGGTGCCGCCATACAGCTGGCTGGCGGAGATGAAATTGTCGCCCGCTTCGGCAATCGTCTGGATCGCATAGGTGATCGCCGCCATGCCCGAGGCCACGGCCAGCGCGGCCACGCCGCCTTCCAGCGCCGCGACGCGCTTTTCCAGCACGTCCTGCGTGGGGTTCATGATGCGCGTGTAGATATTGCCTGCCACCTTGAGGTCGAACAGGTCGGCGCCATGCTGGGCATTGTCGAAGGCGTAGGCCACCGTCTGGTAAATGGGGACGGCGGCTGCCTTGGTGGTCGGGTCGGGGGTGTAGCCAGCGTGCACGGCCAGGGTTTCGATTCTCATGTGGTCTCCGGTTTCAATAATCTGTGTGGTGAAATCCGCAGCCATTGTGCCATGCGCCCCTTGGCGCGTTGCTACGCTTGATAGAATATTAAGTCATAAGCTAGTGCGGACTTGATATAAGTCATGCAGCTCCGCCGGTCCGATGAAACGTTCATGCGTGCCATGCTGGGCGCAGGCAAACGCGCCGCCGATGGCGCCGCGGCGCATGGCGGTGTCGATGCCCGCGCCATCGAGCCAGGCGTGCAAAAAGGCGGCGACAAACGAGTCGCCGGCGCCATTCGTGTCCACCACGGGCAGCGTCAAGCCTGCCGTCGGATAGTGGCGCACTTCGCCGCTGGTGCGTTCCAGCAGGTAGGCGCCGTGCGCGCCCGCCATCGCGATCACGGCCTGCGCGCGGCCTTCCGAAATAATCGCGTGCATCACGTCGTCCCGACGCTCGCCCAGCGCCGCCGTGCTGAGGAAGACCAGGTCGGCGCGCAGTGCGAATTTCCTGTGGTGCGGGTTGACGCCATCCCAGTCGTGCAGGTCGGTCGACACCGTGGTGCCGCATACCTGCGCATCGTCAAACAGTTCGGCCACCCAGCCCATGATGGAAAAGTGCGCGTGGCGAGCCGGGCCCAGGTAGGGCAGATAGAAGGCGGCCGGCATGCGCACGTCTTCCGGATGGCGGCCGTCGTACAGCGACAGCCGGCGCCCTTGCGGATCGACGAGGTTGACGCTGCGCCGCGTGCCCGAAGGCTCGACGATGTGCGAGAAATCGAGTTTGGCTTCCTTGTAACGCTGCAGGATGGCCGCGCCTTGCGCATCGTCGCCGATGAAGTCGATGAACTTGCAGCGCAAGCCCAGCGCGTGGCAGCCGAGCGCCACGCCATTGCCAGTGTGCGCCACGTAGTCGCGGATGGGCGGCACGTGGACGGAGTCGGCGACGGGCAATTGCAGGTCGGGGACGCGCACGATGGTGTCGATGCCGGCGCCGCCGACAACCAGAATGTCATAGGTACTCATGGTGCTGCCTTTTCTAACAGGACGGTGCCGGCCGCGCTCACGGCGACGGCACCCTCCTTGACGATATAAGTTTGATGCGTGTAGGCGTCGCGCAGTTGTGTGCCATCGGCGAAGACGCCGTGCACCTTCAGTTCGAGCGCGCCTTGCGCTTCGGGCACGGCGATGACGGCGTCACCATCCATTACGCGGGCGAATGCATACGGCTTGTCGTTGATGAACCGGTGTTCGCCGCGCGCCAGGGCAGGGTGGCGCAGCCGGAACTGGCCCAGCTTGCGCGCATGCGCCAGGGTGGCCGTATCGAGCTTGTCCCAATTCATGTCGGAGCGGGTCGCCTGCTGTTCGTCGCCGATGGGCGCCGCACCAGGCTGGCGCGCGCTTTCATCGCCATAGAACAGCTGCACGCCGCCCGGCGCCAGCAGCAGGGCGGACAAGCCATGCTTCAATTGATCGCGCGGGAACAGGCTGGTGTCGTGCGACGAGATATACGACAGGATGTCGTAGCGGGGCCCCGAGGCTTTGTTCAGCAAGCCCGCGTACTGGCGGTATACGCCATCGATGCTTTTCCAGTCGCCGCCTGCGCGGTTCTGGAAATCGAAATTGATCATCGAGTCGAAGCCCGCATCATGCCAGCTGCTGCGCTCGGGGCCATGGCCCCACGCTTCGCCCGTCATCCAGAATGGTGCGTCGTCGATTTTCTGCTGCGGGTGGCGCGCCTTCCAATCCTTGAGGGCATCGGTGGCCGCCGCGCGCAGGGCCAGCCAGCTGGCCGGCTCCACGTGCTTGACGGTGTCGGCCCTGAAACCGTCGACGCCGAATTCGCGCACCCAGTCTGCCAGCCAGTGGACCAGGTAACCGCGCACGGTGGTGTCGGGCAGGGCCACGGCGCGTGTGTCGGCTTTGTGTTGCAGGATGGGCGGCAAGCCCACGGCCTTGCCGCTTTCCGTGCGGAAGTCGGGCAGGTAGGCCAGCTGCATGGTGAAATCATCTTTGCCGCCGTCCGGGTAGCCAGGCAAGCCCGCGCGCACCCAGTCCGGACCCCACCATTGCTTGAATTCGAAGTTGTTGTAGTCGATGAAGCTGTGATAGTCGCGCAGCACGGCCTTTTCGTGGCCCGGCCACAGCACGGGCACTTTGTATTCGGACAGGGTGCGCAGGTCCGCATAGCCGGGGTGGTTCAGCACCACGTCGAACAGCACGCGGATGCCTTGCGCATGGGCCGTATTGATCATTTCGCGCAACTCGTCGCGCGTGCCCATGTTGGCGTCCATCGTCGTGTAGTCGAGCGCCCAGTAGCCGTGGTAGGCGTAATGCTGGAATTGCTGCTTGCCGCCCACCACCCAGCCGTGTATCTGTTCGTACGGCGCCGTGATCCACAGGGCGTTGACGCCCAGTTCCCTGAAATAGCCGGCTTTGAGCTGCTGCGTGATGCCGGCGATGTCGCCGCCGTGGAAGCTGCCGACGTCGCCGCCTGCTGGGTCGGCGGCGCGGCCATAACTGTGGTCGTTGCCGGGATTGCCGTTGGCGAAACGGTCCGTCACGGCGAAGTAGACGATGGGATTCTCTGCAAAGCTGCCCGCTTGCGCCGGCAGGCTGACGAGCAAAGCGGCGAGGGCGGTCAGCATGGTCTTCATGTCAGCCCTTCACGCCGCCAGCCGTCAGGCCGGAGATCATCCATTTTTGCGCCAGCAGGAACACGGCCGTGATGGGCAGGCCGGACAAGATGGCTGCCGCGGCGAAGTCGCCCCACAGGTATTTTTGCTCGTACAGGAACAGCTTGGAGCCGACGGCCAGGGTCAGGTTGTTCTGCTCATGCAGCAGCACGGACGCGATCGGGTACTCGATGATGGCGCCGATGAAGGACAGCAGGAACACCACCATCAGAATGGGCACCGTCATCGGCAGCAGCACGTAGACGAAGGCCTGCCACTGCGTGGCGCCGTCGACCTTGGCCGCTTCCTCGATCTCGATGGGGATGGTTTGATAGTAGCCCTTGATGGTCCAGATATGCAGGGCGATGCCGCCCGTGTAGGCCAGCACCAGGCTGCCGTGGTGGTCGATGCCCAGCCACGGCACGTAGCTGCCCAGCACGTCGAAGATGGCGTAGATGGCCACCAGGGCCAGCACGGCGGGGAACATCTGCAGCAGCATCAGCGCGGACAGCGTCTGCGACTTGAAGCGGAACTGCATGCGCGCGAACGCATAGGCGCAAGTGGTCGACAGCAGCACGGTGACGGTGGCGCTCATGCTGGCCACCTTGATGGAATTCCACAGCCACAGCAGCACGGGGAAGTCCGGCTCGACGAGGGCGCCGTTGGGCGCCTGGTAGGACATGCCCAGCGCCAAACGCCAGTGCTCGAAGCTGATCTCGGGCGGTATCAGACTGCCCGAGGCGAAATTGCCTGGCCGCAGGGAGATTGACAAGATCATCAGGAAGGGAAACATCACCAGCGCGATCAGTGCGATCACGGCGACGTGGGCCGCCAGGATGCGCCAGCGGTTGGAACGGTCGACAACGATAGCCATGGCTGTCCTTTATGCTTTGTTCATGCGCGTCAGGCGCATGTTGACCAGCGAAATCGCGGCCACGAGGAAGAAGATCAGGGTCGAGATGGCGGCGGCCAGGCCAAAGTTCTGGCCGGAATCCTCGAACGCGATGCGGTAGGTGTAGGACACGAGCAAGTCCGTCGTGCCGGCCGGCAAGGTGGTGTCGAGGAAATCGGGACGCCCGCCCGTCAGCAAGCTGATCAGCACGAAATTATTGAAGTTGAAACCGAGGCTGGCCACCATCAAGGGCGTCAACGGCTTGATGATCAGGGGCAGGGTGATCTTGAAGAAATTCGTCAGCGGTCCCGCGCCGGCCAGGGCCGAGGCTTCGTACAGGTCCGACGGAATCGCCTTGATCAAGCCCATGCACACCACCATCATGTAAGGGTAGCCGAGCCAGGTATTGACGATCAAAATCATGGCCTTGGCCAGGGTGGTGTCCGAGAACCAGGCGGGCTTGATGCCGAACAGGGCATCGAGCACGAGGTTGATTTCGCCAAAGTTGTTGTTGAACAAGCCCTTGAAGACGAGGATGGAAATGAAACCGGGCACGGCGTACGGCAGGAACAGCAGGGTGCGGTACAGGCCGCGGAAGCGCAGCGCATCCCAGTTCAGGAGCACGGCCAGCACCATGCCCAGGCCCGTCGTCGTGGCCACGCTGATCAGGGCGAAAACGATGGTCCAGACGAAAATGCGCAGGAAGGGGCCGCGGAACGCTTCATCGGAGAAAATCTTGACGAAGTTGGCGAAGCCGACGTTCACCTTGAAGCCCGGTTCCAGTTTCGTGCCGTCCGGCATTTCATAAAAGCCCGTCTTGAAGTTCGGCGTCACCAGTTCGCCCGTGGCGATCTTTTTCAGGGTCTTGTCCGGCAGTTGCTTGTAGACGTGCGCGACGGGGCCGAATTCGCGCAAGCCCACCATGCGCAGCTCGATCTTGTTCGGCAGCACGAGGGTGAGCAGTTTCAAATCCTTTTGCAGGGCGATGATGTCCTTGATGCCCAGCGGCGCGGCCAGCACGGGCGCCTGCACGGGATCGACCGGTGCGACCTCCACGTTCAGGGGCACGGCGCGCTTCAGGGCCAGCGGCTGCGTCAAGAGCACTTCGCCCGTGTCCGGGCTTTCCAGGCGCAAGCGGTATTCCTTGTTGTCGGCATGCACGGTCATCGCATAGCCGGCGCTTTCCACCCGCTGCGTTTCGTCCAGCAAATATTGCGTGGCCCGTTCATAGGTGAGCAGGTTGCGCGAACTGAAATTGGTAAAGCCGATCGACACCGTGTACACCATCGGCAGCAGCACGAAGACGATGACCGCCGTGATGCCGGGAAACAGATAACGGTAGGCATAGGCGCGCGGCGACGTGAAGACAAACGTCGTCAGGGTCAGCAAGCCGAGGAAAACGGCGGCCAGCATGGTCTGGCCGGAAATGTACAACATGAAGAGCAGATACAGACCCAGCGCCATGCTGATGGTCAATACCGTAGGGCCGATAAACTTGCGCACGATGGATACCTGTGAAGATGGATGCTGGATGAGGGCGTTGTGGTGTAGGTCGGATTAGGCCCAAAGGGCCGTAATCCGACAACATTGTTGGCTGCACATGTCGGATTACGCGCAAGCGCTAATCCGACCTACGCGAAGTTACGTGATGCAGCGCGACATTGATTAATTCGCCGTCGTAATCCGCTTCGCCGCCGCATCGAGGCCATCCTTGGTCGTCTGGCGGCCTTGCGTGATGTTTTCCAGTGCCGATTGCATCGACGACCAGAAGCGGCCCATTTCCGGGTTGTTCGGCATCGGGCGGCCCGCTTGCGCGCTTTCCATCGTCGCCTGGATGTTCGGGTTGGCTTTCAGCTCCGCGAACAGCACCTTGTTAGCTGGCGTGCCCAGCGGGACGTCGGCGTTGATGGTTTTCAAGCCATTGAGCTGCAGCATCTGGTTTTCCAGGAATTCCGTGGCCAGGTCCTTGTTCGGGCTGGCCTTGGAAATCATCGCGCCCAGCACGCCCACGAATGGCGTAGCCGTCTTGCCTGCCACGGTAGGGATCGTTGCCACGCCGAAATTGATCTTCGACTTGCGCGCATTGTCCCACGACCATGGGCCGTTGATCATCATGGCGATCTTGCCCTGGTTGAAGCCCGCTTCCATCTCGGCATAGCCGGCGCCCTTCGGCATGGCGCCGCTGTTGATCAGGGTCATCAGCGCATTCACGCCTGCCTGCGAACCGGCATTGTTCACGCCCGTTTTCGCTGCATCGTAGCGGCCGTCGGACTTGACTTCAAACGGGAAGCCGCCGCCCGCGCCCAGCAATGGCCACGTGAAATAGGTATTCGTGTAATCCCACAGGATGGCTTTCTTGCCTTGTGCGGACAATTTCTTGTCCAGCGCGGCGATTTCCTCGAAGGTTTTTGGCGGCGTCGGCACCAGGTCCTTGTTGTAGACGAGGGCGACGGCTTCGATGGAGATCGGGTAGCCCCAGGTCTTGCCGCTCACCGTAAAGGCATTCCAGGCCAGCGGCAGGATGGCGGCGCGCGCTTCTTTGCTTGGCGTCAATGGTTGCAGCAAGCCGGCGTCGATCCAGGTGCCGATGCGGTCATGCGGCCAGATCCAGATGTCCGGGCCCTTGCCGGCGGCGGCCGCTTGCTGGAATTTGTTTGGCGCATCTTCCGGATGCTCGACGACGACCTTGATGCCCGTCTTCTTGGTGAATTCTTCGCCGACCTTGGCCAGGCCCTTGTAGCCTTTGTCGCCATTGATCCAGATCAGCAGGGTGCCTGCTTCGGCCGCGTTCGCCATGCTGACGGCGGCCAGGTTGCCGATGCCGGCCAGGGCGGCGGCGATCAGGGTGGTTTTGATGAAGCTGCGTTTCGGGTGCGTGAAGGACATGTCAATCTCCAGTATCTTTTTTTATGCTAAGTTTATGTTGAGTATCAAGGCTGAAACGATACAACCAGGCCAGGCGGCGCCTGTAGCGCCTGGCCCTTTAAATGCGGAATCAGGTACGGGTCTGGCCGTGCTCGTCGAACACGTGGACGCGGGCGGGTGCCACTTGCAGTGCCACGGATTGGCCAATGGCCCAGTCCGTTTCCGCATCGGCGCGCACCACCAGCGGCTCGTCGCCGCCTGCTACGTGCACGTACAGATAGCTGATGTCGCCGAGTTTTTCGACGGCCTGCACGGTGGCCGTGATGGCTGCCGTGGCGCCGGGCGCGCATGCCTGCACGTGTTCGGGACGCGCGCCGACGGTGACGGGGGTGCCGCTGGCCAATGGCTGCGTCAACACGGCTTGCAGCATGCCGCCCGCGTTGGTGGCGATGGTGGCCACGCCGTCGGCGTAGCTGTGGATCTTGCCCTTGAGGAAGTTCATGCGGGGCGAACCGAGGAAGCCGGCCACGAACAGGTTGGCGGGGTGGTGATACAGCTCGAGCGGCGCGCCCACTTGCTCGATGCGGCCCGCGTTGAGCACGACGATGCGGTCGGCCAGGGTCATCGCTTCGACCTGGTCATGCGTGACGTAAATCATGGTCGAGCGCAATTCGCGGTGCAAATTCGCCAGTTCGATGCGCATCTGCACGCGCAGCGATGCGTCCAGGTTCGACAGCGGTTCGTCGAACAGGAAGACGTCGGGCTTGCGCACGATGGCGCGGCCGATGGCCACGCGCTGGCGCTGGCCGCCCGACAAGTCTTTTGGTTTGCGCTCCAGCAAAGGTTCGATGCGCAGGATTTGCGCAGCGCGCTGCACGGCGTCGGCGATTTGCACCTTGCTCATGCCGGCCAGTTTGAGACCGAAGGCCATGTTCTGCGCCACGCTCATGTGCGGGTACAGTGCGTAGCTCTGGAACACCATGGCGATGCCGCGCTTGGCGGGCGGCACGTCGTTCATGCGCGTCTTGCCGATGAATAAGTCACCGCCGCTGATTTCTTCCAGGCCGCAGATGCTGCGCAGCAAGGTGGATTTGCCGCAACCCGACGGGCCCACGAAGACCATGAATTCGCCATCGGCGATCTCCAGGTCGATGCCGTGCAGGGTTTGCACGTCGCCATATGCCTTCTTCAGCCCTGCTAATTTCAGTCCTGCCATGTCGTCCTCATCATCTCAATTTGGCCCCGCTGATGCGCGGGGCTCGTTATTGTAATTGGCGGCATGGCCGCCAAAGCCTGCGATTTACACCAGGGTGCCGAACCAGCCGCCATGCGGGGGCAGGCTGAGCTGTTGGTTATCTTTACTACCCGGCAAACCATGACCTGCCAGGTCGGCCGCTGGCGCCGCGTCTGGCCAGGTGAAGGTGACGGCCTCCGTGCCCAGGTTGAAGGCAGCCAGGACCGACGGTTGGCCGGGCAAGTCGCGGCGCAGGGCCAGCACGGGTTCCGGCGCATCGAAGAAACTGATGTCGCCGCGCAGCAATTGCGGCAGGGTGCGGCGCCAGGCGAGGATGTTTTGCGCAAAGCGCAGCGCCGAGCCGCTATCGTGTTCTTCCACGTCAGCGGCGCGCGCCAGGTGTTCCGGCGGCACGGGCAACCACGGCGTGGTGGTGCTGAAGCCGCCATGCGGCGCTTCGGCCACCCACGGCATCGGCGTGCGGCAGCCGTCGCGGCCCTTGAACTGGGGCCAGAACGGGATGCCGTACGGATCTTGCAGCGCCTCGAAAGGAATGTCCGCTTCCGTCAGGGCCAGCTCGTCGCCCTGGTACAGGCACGGCGTGCCTTTCAAGGCGGCCTGCACGGCCAGCACGACCTTGGCCAGCGAGGGGGATGGGTTATCGCCGCCCCAGCGCGTCATGACGCGCACGCTGTCGTGGTTGCCCACGGACCAGGAAGCCCAGCCGTCGGCCACTTGCGCTTCGAACTCTTCCACTTGCTTGCGGATGTGCGCGGCGGAAAACTCCGCCGTCAGCAAGTTGAAACTGTAGGCCATGTGCAGCTTGTCGGCCCCCGTGTAGGCCGCCATCGTGGCCAGCGCATTGTCGTCGCCCACTTCGCCGATGGAAACGGCCTTGTATTCGTCGAGCACGGCGCGCACGCGCTGCAGGTAGGCGATGTTTTCCGGCTGCGTCTTGTCGTACACGTGCGCTTGCATGCCGTAGGGGTTGATGGCCGACACGCTGCTTGCATCGCGCTGCGCGGCTGGCGGATTGTCGCGCAGCAACTGGTCGTGATACGGGAAGTTGCAGGAATCGAAGCGGAAGCCGTCGACGCCGCGTTCGAGCCAGAAGCGCAGGTTGTCCAGCTGTGCCTGCTGCACGGCCGGATTGTGAAAGTTCAGGTCGGGCTGGCTGACGAGGAAATCATGCAGGTAATACTGGCTGCGGCGCGGCTCCCATTGCCAGGCCGAACCGCCGAACACGGACAGCCAGTTGTTTGGCGCCGTGCCATCCGGTTTCTGGTCGGCCCACACATACCAGTCGGCCTTGGGATTGTCGCGGCTTGAGCGGCTCTCCACGAACCACGGGTGGTTGTCGGACGAGTGCGACAGCACCTGGTCGATCATCACTTTCAAGCCCAGTTCATGGGCGCGCGCCACGAGGCGGTCGAAGTCGGCCAGGGTGCCAAACATCGGGTCGACGTCGCAGAAGTCGGCCACGTCGTAGCCGAAGTCTTTCATCGGCGACGTGAAGAAGGGCGATATCCACACGATGTCGGCGCCCAGGGCGGCGATGTAATCGAGTTTGGAGGTAATGCCGGGCAAGTCGCCGATGCCGTCGCCATTGCTGTCGAGGAAGCTGCGTGGATACACCTGGTAGATGACGGCGCTGCGCCACCAGTCGGCGGGCAGGTGGGCGAGATTGTTCTGGATGGTCGGCATGAATGATTTCTTAAAAGGTGCCTGTAGCGTTGGCTATCAGGGCGGCGCTGCTGGTTGGTAGGCGAACGTCTTATTTTAAAATTCAAAGCGCTTTGGGTATGAAATGAGTATAGTTCAAAGCGCTTTGAAAAGTAAAGCGATACACGCGCCAGACATACGATTTTTTTATGAGGGTGATTCAGGAAGGGAAAAACTGCGCGAAGAGGGCGTTTACGACCCCCCCAGCGGAGGCTGGGGTCGGACCCTGAGGGGGAATGGTCCCAGTGGGACCCATTCCGATCACGCAGTGACTGACCCCAGCTTTCTGCTGCGGGCCAATGCAATATTTAGCTACCTAATTACCGGCCCCGCCGACTCGCCCGGCAACAGTTCGCACGGCCACAGTTCCTGCAAGTCGGTGACGGGCGTGCCATCCATCAGGGCCAGCAGCATGTTGATCATTTTTGCTCCTGCGCCGCGCGGGTCGGGCTGGACGATGGTGGTGACGTTGTGGCCGGCCAGGGAATCTTCCATCACGCCCCAGACGATCAGCGACATCTCGCGGCCGATGCTGATGCCCGCGTCGAGCAGCGCGCGCACGGCGCCCACGCCCGACATGTGATTGTCGACGATGACGGCGGTAGGGCGGGGCGAGCGGGCCAGCAGGCGCTGCATGGCCTGATAGCCGGCGCGGCGGTCGTGGGCGTTGTCGACCAGGTTGTCGGGGTCGACGGCCAGGCCGCTCGCCTGCATGGCGTGCTGAAAACTCTCGACGCGCTGGCGCACGAAGTTCAGGTCCGGCGTGGCGCTGATCAGGCCGATGCGCTGGTGGCCCAGCTGCGTCAGGCGCTCGACGGCCAGGCGCATGCCCGCCTCGTTGTCGTAATCGAACCAGGCGTGCGGCTGGTTCAGCTGCGTGCGGCCATGGGCGACAAACGGCATGCCCTGCTGCGCCAGGTAGGCGATGCGCTCGTCGAACGGTTTCGTGCGCCCGACGATCAGACCGTCGATACGGCGGCCCTTGACCATGCGTTCATACGTGTGGAATTCATTGGTGGCCGAGGCGGGCGCGATCATCATGTCCATCTGCTGAGCTTCCAGCGCTTCCGACATGCCGCCCACGATGTCGATGAACATGGGGTCGGCCAGGTCGTTAGGCATCAGCGGGTAGATGATGCCGACGATATTCGTGCGCCCCACGGCCAGGCTGCGCGCCATGGGATTGGGACGGTAGCCGGCCGCCTGCGCGGCGGCCAGCACCCGCTCGCGCGTGCGTTCGCTCACTTCCGGATAGCCATTCAAGGCGCGGCTGACGGTGGTTTCGGATATTCCTAGCGTTTTGGCGAGATTTTTGAGGTTCATGAATGCTGCAGTCGGGGTCTATCCAGGGTGGGTCGGGGGCGGTGCGATGACGGGTAGTTTATCTGATAAATGCCGGAATGATCAGGGGTCTGACAAGCGGCGGCAGCGCCCAAAAAAATACGCGGGCAAACCCAGGGGCGCCCGCGCTAAAAGAGGATACTGCTGAATCACTACATTGAAGCTGCCGGCCATCGCGTGCAGCGGCGAAATGGTGGGTCCGGTTACTACCTGCCCCGAAATGCGGGCGGTGCTGCTGCCAGTGGCTGGCGCCTTGCGGCATCAGCCAGTGTTGGATGCCTCTGGTCAATAAAGAGCGTCTGATAAAACGTTCAGGGCAAGGCGCACGGTCGCAGACAGTACGCTAGTACGGCAAGACCGTGCAACGCCGCCATGGACGTTTTTCAGATGCTCTTACCACCACGACTCGACCTGGAAACCGACCGAGCTGCCATTGGTCTTGCCACCAAACACGCCCGTCGACGACAGCGCCGTTTCCGCGGCGGCGGCCGACTGGGCTGCCTTGTTCCATTTGGCGTAGGTGTAGAAGGCGCGCAGTACGGGACGCGACCAGAAGCTGTTGCCGGCCGACAGTTGCGGCGCGAACGTCAGCTTGGTCAAATTGCGGCTCTCGCCGCCTTCCGGCTTGACGATGTCGTGGCCCAGTTCCACGGCCAGGCTGTAGTTGTCCGTGAAGTGGTAGATGGGGCGTGCGCCGATCGACGTCCACTTGCTGCTCACGCCTGCCGTTTCCTTGTCTTCGTAGACGAAGGTGCCCATGCCCGACCACGCGCCTTTGGGCTGGATCATGATCTGTTCCGTCAGACGCACGACCTTGTCATCCTTGCTGGCGCCCAGGCTGAAGCCGCCCGTGTTGGCGGCGCTGCCTTTGCCGTACTGCAATGCCACCTTGTTGAAGCCGCCCAGTAGATTGCCTTGCGTATGCATGATGGTCAGCAAGTGGCCGCTGGCGATGGGGGCCGCGCCTTGCGCGTTGCGTTTCTGGTTGAATTGCAGGCCCAGGGTCAGTTCGCCATCGGGGTTGACCTTGATGCCGGAGAAGCGCAAGTCGTGGGACAGGCCCATGCGCTTGCTGTCGCCGTCATCGGCCGTGCGCACGATGGCGTAGGCCAGCTTGGCGGGGCCCAGGTCGATGTTTTCCAGGCCGGCGCCAGGGCCGCTGTTATTCCAGAAGTAGTAATCGGTGATGTGCACGTCCTGGCGGTCGTAGTAGCGCTTGCCGACCCAGGCGCGCGCTTCGGCGAAGGCGCCCGTGCCGATCTTGTCGGCCACCACGTTCATTTCGCGCCACGCCGGATCCGATTGTTCCCAGTCCTGGTTCTGGTTGACGGAAAACGCCACCAGAGTGTTGATGCGGAAAGTGGTGCCGTTGGCTGCCTTGAAGGCTTCGCCGCCGAATTTCAGCTCGCCGTAGGTTTCGCACTCATTGCCCAGACGATACTTGGACGAGGCGCCAGCCAGGCCGAAACACGCTTCTTTGCCGCCTTCGCTGCTGGTGCCGAGGCCCGAGCGGATATAGCCGCCGAAGTCGATTGGCAGGGCGGCCTGGGCGGCCGAAGCGCTCAAGGCCAACGCCACGGCGGCAGGCAAAGTTTTCAAGAAATGTTTGTTCATTGCGTCTCCAGTGTTTTTATAGGTGTGGGATCGGTGCGCATAACTTTGCACAACCAAAGCGCTTTAGTTATGTTTCAAAGCGCTTTGAGTATAGTTCAAAGCGCTTTGATAAGTAAACTCGTTTTATTCTTGAAAATTTTGCGGATGTTGCGGAGAAACATCAGGGAGGGCAGGCGGCGCGTGGGCGCCGCCGTGTACGGCAGACGGAATGATGGTCGTGAATTATTGCTGCGCCTTGCAGGCGGGCAGGGCGGCCGTGTCCGTTGTCACGGTCGCCGGATGACGCAGGAAGGCCAGTATCAGCAGGGCCGAGGCCGTCGTAATGCTGGCAAGCACATACAGCAAGTGGCGGAAAGCGGCGCCATACGCTTGCGCCAGTTCGGCGGCGCCGGCCTGCGGCAACAGAGCGCCTGCATGGCGTAATTCTCCCAGCGCCAGGAAGGGCGCCGCCAGCGCCGCCTGCTCCGTGGCGAGGCCGGGCACCTTGCCCAAGGCCGCCATCGTGAGCGTGCCCAGCAGCGCGCTGACGATGGCCAGCGCCAGGCCTTCACCCGCCACGCGCGTCGTATTGAAGATGCCGGCCGCCATGCCGGCCCGCTCGACGGGCACGACGCTGATGGCCAGGCCATCCATCAAGCCCCACGGCAGACTGATGCCGCAGCCGATCAGCAGCAGCGGCCCGATCAAGGTAGCGGGCGCCTGGCCCGGTGCGCAGGTCGATAGCCACAGCAAGCCGCCCGCCGCCAGCAGCAAGCCGCTGGCGCAGATGTGCGCAGCGGCCAAGCGCTGCGCTGCCATGCCGGCCAATATCGGCAGCACCAGCATGGGCGCCGACAGGGCGATCATCATGCGTCCCGCCTCCAGTGCGCTGTAGCCTTCGATGCCGATGAAGCGGGCCGGCAGCAAGACCAGCAGCACGACAAAGGAAAACGCGGGCGCGGCAGCCAGCAGTTGCACACCGGCAAAGGCCGGCAGGCGGAACAGGGTCAAATCCAGCATGGGCCGCGCCGCGCGCCGCTCCACGCGGATGAAAACGGCCAGCAGCAAGGCCGCGCCACCGAGCAGCCCCAGGCTGGCGGCGCTGCCCCAGCCACTATCAGGCGCTTGCAGCAAGCCATAGGTAAACAAGGAGAGTGCTCCGGTAAACGTCAGGGCGCCGGGCCAGTCGACGCCTTGCGCCTGCGGGTCGCGCGATTCGCGCATGGCCCGCGCGGCGGCCAGCAGGGCGGCCAGGCCAGCCGCGGCCGTGGCCGCAAAAATGGCGCGCCAGCCCGTGTGGGCGATGAGCGCACCCGCGAGGAAGGGGCCGAAGGCCAGGCCCACGCCGAAGGCCGTGCCGATCAGGCTGAAGGCGCGCGCACGGGCGGGGCCGTCGAATTCCTGCGCCAGCGCTGCCAGTCCGCTCGACAGGGCCATGGCGCAGCCCAGGCCCTGGACGGCGCGCAGTATGTCGAGCCACACAATGCCGGGCGCGGCCGCCAGTGCCAGCGCGGCGGCGGAAAACACGGCCATGCCCAGCAGGAACACGCGCTTGCGGCCATAGCGGTCGGCCAGCGCGCCGGCCACCATCAGGCAGCCGCCAAAGCTGAGCATGAAGGCGTTCGTGATCCACGCCAGCGCCAGCGGCGTGCCGTGCAGGTCGGCAGCGATGGAGGGAATGGCGATGGCCGGCCCTGTAAAACTGAGCGGCATGCATAGCGCGGCCAGGCAGACGGCTGCCAGCACCAGCGTACGCCGTGCAGTCGCTGGTTCCGGGGCTTGCGCGGGGAGATTCGTATCCATGGGAATGATTCCAGAAAGAGGGAATCCGATGATAATATGGACGTAATCTGTGAAAAAGTGGCTGAAAATCCGCTCATAACGGACAAATATTCCCTAATAGAGATGACGAGGTCGCATGGATAATCTGAATGGCATTGCCGCCTTCGTACGCGCGGCGGAAACTTCCAGCTATGTGGCGGCCGGGCGGCTGCTCGGCGTGTCGGCTTCGGCCGTGGGCAAGAGTGTGGCGCGGCTGGAAGAAAAGCTGGGCGTGCGCCTGCTCAACCGCAGCACGCGGCGCATCAGCCTGAGCAACGAGGGCGCGCTGTTTTACGAGCGTTGCCAGCGCATCCTGGCCGACCTCGGTGATGCCGAGGCGGAACTGTCGCACCTGGCCGAGGCGCCGCGCGGCAAGCTGCGCGTCAGCCTGCCCGTGATCGGCTACCGCATCATCCTGCCCCTGCTGGCCGAGTTTACGCGGCTGTATCCGGAGATCGAACTCGACCTCGATTTCAACGACCGCCTCGTCGACGTGGTGGCCGAAGGCGTCGACGTGGCCGTGCGCAGCGGTACGCTCACCGATTCGCGGCTGATGGCGCGCGAACTGGGGCCGTTTGCCTTTGCCATCGTCGGCTCGCCCGCGTATTTCGCCCGCCACGGCGTGCCGGCCACGCCGCGCGCGCTGGAAGGGCACGCTTGCGTGCGCTATAAATTTCCCACCACGGGCAAGCTGCAGGAATGGGCGCTGCGGCGCGCCGAGGGCGACAGCGGCGGCGAGTTGCGCTTGCCGACCGCCTTGACCTGCAACAATATCGAAGCCTTGATCGGTGCCGCCACGCAGGGCGTGGGCCTCGCCTATTTACCTGACTTTATCGTGCGTGACGCCATTGCCCGCGGCGAACTGCAAGCCGTGCTGGCGAGCTACTTACTACATTCGAGCAAGTTCTGGGTGCTGTGGCCGTCAAGCCGCCACCTGTCGCCCAAAATTCGCGTCTTTGTTGACCATTTGTGTACCCACTTGCATTTTTCCTCGTCCCCTCCCGACCCTGTATCTATCGCTTGATGTCCCTGGCCGCCGCCCTGGCGGCTGTTTGGGGAATATTCCTACCCCAAAGCGATTAATCCTAATGCCGCCGAATTTATATTTGCTGCACCGCATCAAGCTATGCCGCACGGCGTCAACTTATACCCTTTCTGAATACCCATCATTCGTTATGGAAATTGCCATAAGGAATTTATTTATGTTAATTTCATATCTGTTTCTGCAACGTTGCATCGGCTGGTCGCTGGCGGGGACCTGTGCAGAATTAGGCGCCATAAGCGTGTAGTAACCAACAATTAAGGGATGGTAACCCCGTTCCGTTCAGGGAGTGTGCATGAAGACAGTCACGACGACGCCGGATCCGGCGCCAGCTACGACAGCGAAACCGGCCCGCAAAACGGGGCTGCTGCTTGGTGGCGGCGCACCAAATTCCACCCTGATCGCCGGTGCCTTGGCCGCTTTTCTCGACGAGGGCATCGAGTTCGACGTCATTTCCGCCTCGGGCGCCGGCGTGTTGATGGGTTTGCTTTACACGACGCCGCACGAGGCCACGCCGCGCCAGGCCTTGCAAAGCTGGGCCGACACGGGCGTGGCCGACAGCATCTACAAGATGATCCCGATCAACTACAAGGTCTTCCAGAAGCCGGGCATGCACGCGAGCACTTTCCGCGACGCCTTCCAGCCGCCAGCCAACAATCCTTTTTTTCAGGCCTTCCAGCAAACGTTTGCGGGCGTGCCCACGGCCTGGTCCGACTGGGGCAAGCTGATGGTGTCGTCGCTGTCGCCATCGGACTTGTCGGCGAAAAGCTTGGGCCTGTGCGCGCATTTGCCTTTCCTTGAAAAAGCCGTGGATTTCTCGGGCGTGGCGCGCATGCGCCCCGATTTCTACATCAATGCCTACAACCTCAGCGAGCACCGCATGCAAATCTGGGGCAAGCACGAGATCGAACCGATCCACGTGCGCGCGGCCCTGTCGTTCCCGTTCCTGTATGCACCGACGACCATCGCTGGCGACGACTACATCGAAGGCGCGGCCCTCGATACGCTCAATTTCGACCCGTTTATCGAAGGCAAGGGCGAGCACCATGACGCCGATACCCTGGTCATCCTCGATATCCTCGGTGACGAACGCTTGCTGCGCAAGCCGCGCAACCTGTACGACGCCTGGGTGCGCTCCATCATCACGCCGCTCGTGAAAATTTCCAAGAGCGAGCTGCGGCTGTTCGAACTCGAGCACAACACAGATGCTCGCACGGGCCAGCCCAAGCGGCGTTTGCTCAAGCTCGACCTGATGGGCGGCATCCCGGAGCAGCACTGGCCCGACACCCTGGACTGGTCCAGTTCGAACATGCAGCTGCTATTCGACGTGGGCCACAAGGCGGGCCTGGCGTTTTGCCGCCAGCATGGCGACTTGCTGCGCCGCGCGCCTGACGCCGCCCCAATGGCAGCTTAGCCGCTTGCAAGCGATCCCGGCCACCTGATCGGCAGCTCTTATCCCGCCTGGCCTTGCCAGGCTACCTTTTTACTGTGACACACCATGAATCTCACCAAGCAATTAATTCTGACCCTCACCATCGCCTTGCTGGCCCTGCTATTGCTGGGCGCCGGCGGCGCCATCCAGCTGCAGCGCGCCCAGGAGCGTTTTGACACCGTGCAAAACCGTATCATTCCTAGCATCCAGGGCTTGAATGCGGCCAAGGGTTTCCTCGCCGATTCGCGCCTGGCCGGCTACCGCCTGTCCGTGTTCTCGAACCTGGCCGACAAGACGGCGCTGGACAAGGCCGTGGCCGATGCCAACACGAATTTCGACAAGGTCATCGCCACCTACCGCGCCGAGCGCCTGTATGACGCGACGGACAGCAAGATGCTCGACGCCGACCAGGCCGCCATGGAAGCCTACCGCCGCGCGCTGGCGCCATTCTTTGCCGCCGCCTACGCGGGCGACATGGATGGCGTGCGCGCCACCTTGCTGGCCGGCACGCCGCTGGCCATCACGGCCGCCGCCGCGAAAAAGAGCATGGATGACCATATCGCCTACAACAACAAGCTGGTCGATGACGTGAAGGCGGAAAGCCTGGCCGCCTACGACACGGCGTTCAGCACCATGCTGGCCGTGCTGGGCCTGGCCGTGCTGCTGACGGGCGCGCTGGCCTGGCATATCTACCGCACCATCAGCGGCGGCCTGGGCAATATCGAACATACATTGGAAAGAGTCAGCGCCTCGCTGGACCTGTCCGCCGCCATGCCCGTCGAGCGCATGGATGAGGTGGGCCGCACGGCCACGGCCTTCAACAAGTTCCTCGAGCGCATCGTCGGCGTGATCGCCACCGTGCGCGCCTCGGCCGATACGGTCAGCGTGGCGGCCGCGCAGATTTCCGCCGGCAACGCGGACTTGTCCGTGCGCACGGAACAGCAGGCGTCATCGCTGGAAGAAACGGCGTCGAGCCTGGAAGAGCTGACCTCGGCCGTGCGCCAGAATACGGACAATGCGCGCCAGGCGAACTCGCTGGCCGTGTCCGCCTCGGACGTGGCCCGCAAGGGTGGCGCCGTGGTGGCGCAAGTGGTGGGCACGATGGGGTCGATCAACGAATCGGCGAAGAAGATCGCCGACATTATCGGCGTAATCGACGGCATTGCCTTCCAAACCAATATTCTGGCGCTGAACGCGGCCGTGGAAGCGGCCCGTGCAGGCGAGCAGGGCCGTGGCTTCGCCGTGGTGGCCACCGAGGTGCGCAACCTGGCGCAGCGCTCTGCGGCTGCCGCCAAGGAAATCAAGGGCTTGATCGAGGATTCCGTGGATAAAGTCAACACGGGCAGCGCGCTGGTCGACCAGGCGGGCGCGACGATGGAAGAAATCGTCGCCAGCATCCGCCGCGTGACGGACATCATGGGCGATATCGCCAACGCCAGCCACGAACAAAGCGCCGGCATCGAACAGGTCAACCAGGCCATTTCGCAAATGGACCAGGTCACCCAGCAAAACGCGGCCCTGGTGGAAGAGGCCGCCGCCGCCGCATCCTCGCTGCAAGACCGCGCGGTCGAGCTGGTCGACGTGGTGGCCGTGTTCCGCCTGCGCGGCGACGCCCAAGGGACGGCGTTGAAAGTGGCGGGCGGCTTGCCGGCCCCGGCAACAACTGCCGCCAGCCGGCGGGTGGCGCTGCCGGGACGTAGTGCTCGCGGCTAAATCTTTTGACCGCTCCGGTTCATTTAAGGGGCGGTATTAGGAAAAAAGCGCAGGTATCCAGCGATGTCAGGTCCGCCTCCAGCACTTTTGTCTTTTGGATGGAGTCGGCCTTCGTTGACTGCTACCTCTTCAAAGTCAAACGGACTGATTCCTTCCAGGCAGGCTACATTGATCCCGAATTGATCGGGTTTTGACCGGCGTTGGTGATGTGTGTATATCCCGCATTTTGAGCAGAAATAGTGCTTCGCTTGCATGGTGTGAAACTGATAGAGGGTGAGTAATTCCTCTCCAGAAGTGATCTCTATATCCTGAAGCGCCGCAGAAACCGCTATCGCACCGCGCATGCGGCAATAGGAGCAGTTGCAGCGCCGTGCTGTCTTGAGTCCGTCGCTAAGTCGAACTTGAAATCGTACAGATCCACAATGGCATGAACCTTGTAACTTCCCATCCGTGCTGTTCATTTTTTTCCTTTCAATGACGGCTTCTGGTCGAACACGGCCTTCAATCAAAGACAATCCGCTGCCCCAGCTCGAATTGATTCTCATGGCAATAAAACAGGATAAGCGGCGTGTCCTTCGAATAGATCATCGCGTCGTCACGTGACGGCACAAAAATATCCGGCCAGTTCTCGATCAGGAACGCACTGCTGCAGACGAAGCATGCGTCTTCTCCAAACACCACGACGACCTGCTGAATTCCCGGCACACGAGCACGTAACCAGCTGCTTGCGACGGCCACATCGTCTCCGGAGGCGAGCCGCTCGATTGAATCGACGGTGTCAACGTTCAGGCCCGGATGCGTCTTCGAGTCATGAAGACCGACCAAATCATAGGCACGGCGAGCTTCCTCGGCATCCAGCCAGGCAATATCGGCCGAGTGATGCTGTAGCTCCTGAATCCTCCAATGTGTTGCATTCATAATTTTCAAAATCTAAGGGCTCTTGGTCAGCGTTTCTAGGGTAGCATCGTGCCCAGGTGTGGATACATGCCTTGTCATTTGTTTGTACAGCCAGAATGCAATTATATTGATATTAATAGGGAGATACCCACTGATGCAAATTGAAGAAAGCATCCACATTGCAGTCCCGCCCACGGTCGTCGATCAGATTTGGAGCGAGGTCGACCGATGGCATCAGTGGGATCCGGACACCAAGCAAGCCCGGCTCAATGGGCCATTTGCGGTGGGCACACATGGCCGTATCGTTCCCAGCAAGGGGATGGGCATTCCCATGCTCGTCACGGAGCGCTCTGCAGGCCGTTCGTTCACCGTCGAAGGCTACATCCCTTTGTTCCGCATCCATTTCGAGCACACGGTGGTTGCCGCAGATGGCGGATCGGAAGTCGTTCACCGCGTGTGGTTTACGGGAGCGCTTGCCTTTTTGTTCGGGCCAGGCGTTGCCAGGCAAGTCCGGGACGGGCTTCCCAGGACAATGCGCTCGCTCAAGGCCTATGCCGAGAAGCGCAACGAGACTCCCCATGATGGTGAAGCGGCGGGGCCAGCGCGACAACAGCCTGATGGATAGTTTCCCCTCGTCAATTCCTTGCAAACTGCCGCGTCAAATTAACGTGCCGTTCCCCTCATGATGGAATACAATTCTTGCGTGGCAGCCAGCTTGCCTGGCAATGCCGGGCACGGCGCCTTTGACCTCGGAAAGATGTTTGCTTATGACTCTGCAGTTCCCCCTGCCGAATGTACCTCTTGCGCCTTGCGCGCCATCGAGTCGGTCCCAGCCACTCGGCTCCCTGTTTGCCCTGACCCTGTTCTGCCTGATTCCAGCCGCGTCCGTGATGGCGGCTGCGCCCGCCAGCAGCAGCGTGATGCTGGAAGAGCTGACGAGCACGGAGTTGCGCAGCCGTATCGACCACGGCGCCACGACCGTGTTGGTGCCGATAGGTGGCGTCGAGCAGAGCGGGCCGTATATCGCGCTGGGCAAGCATAATGTGCGTGCCGGGCTGCTGGCGCGGCAGATTGCGCAAAAGCTGGGCAATACCATAGTCGCGCCCGTCGTTTCCTATGTGCCCGAAGGCGCGATTGTTCCGCCGGCCGGCCACATGCGCTTTGCCGGCACGATCTCGATACCGCCAGCCGCCTTCGAAGCCGTGCTGGAGGGGGCGGCCGCCAGCCTGCGCCAGCATGGTTTCCGCGACATCATCTTCCTTGGCGACCATGGCGGCTATCAAAAGAACGAGCAGAACGTGGCCAGCAAGCTCAACCGTGCCTGGGGCAAAGCCGCCACCGCCAAGGATGCGCGCGCTTACGCCTTGCTCGACTACTATGACATCACGCAATCGGCGTATATTGCCGAGCTGCAAAAGCGCGGCCACAGCAGCGCCGAGATCGGCCTGCATGCGGGCTTGGCGGACGCGGCGCTGATGCTGGCGACGGACCCGTCGCTGGTGCGCAGCGAGGCCATGGCGCACGGGCCGAAGCCTGGTGTGGCGGACGGCGTGCGCGGCGATGCCTCGCGGGCGACGGCGGAGCTGGGCCAGATCGGTATCAAGCTGCAGGTGGACACGTCGGTGGCCGCCATCAAGCAGCTGCTGCAACGTACTAAATAATTCCGCTGGAAGTGCTGAACTTCCAGCTTTTGCAACGAAACGACGCGAAATTACATGAAAAAATCTCAACGACGCACCATCGTCACCTTGTCCGCCCTGGCTGCCGCATTGGCCGGCCTGGGCGTGGCCAGCCAGGTCATCGGCGCCAGCACGCCGGCCCCGGCCGCCGTAGCGCCGGCCGCCGCCTATTCGCCGCTGCCGGGCATGCCGCCGCTGGTGGATCCGAAAAACGTGTACGGCAGCATCGCCAGCAGCAATATGAGCCCCGTCGTCAAGGATCATTTGCGCCGCGTCTATGTGCCCAATCTGCGCTCGAACGATGTGTACGTGATCGACCAGGAGAGCCTGAAAGTGGTCGACAAGTTCAAGGTCGGCAGCGGCCCGCAGCACGTCGTGCCGTCGTGGGACTTGCGCACCCTGTGGGTGGCGAACAATGCCGAGCGCACGGACAAGGGCAGCTTGACGCCAATCGACCCGTTGACGGGCAAGCCGGGCAAGGAAGTGCCCGTCGATGACCCCTACAATATGTACTACACGCCCGATGGCAAGTCCGCCATCGTCGTGGCCGAAGCGCGCCACCGCCTCGATTTCCGCGATCCGAAGACCATGGCCGTGCAGTATTCGATCGACACGCCCCAGTGCGGCGGCATCAACCATGCGGACTTTTCGAATGACGGCCGCTACGCCATGTTCACCTGCGAGTTCGACGGCACCATCGCCAAGATCGATCTGGTGGGCCGCAAGGTCGACGGCTACCTGAAATTGCAGATGCCGGCCAAGCGCTTTGCCGAGTCCGGTCCTGTGGGCGGCCCGGCGAATGAAATCTGCAGCGTCAAGAAGGGCATGCCGCAAGACATACGCATCTCGCCAGACGGCAAGAAATTCTTTATCGCCGACATGGACGCCGACGGCGTGCACATCGTCGATGGCGCCACCCTGAAGGAAATCGGCTTCATCCAGACGGGCGTGGGCGCGCACGGCCTGTACCCTAGCCGTGACGGCAAGAAATTGTACGTGGCCAACCGCGGCACGCACCGCATCCATGGCAAGCCGAAGGGCAAGGGCAGCGTCAGCGTGATCGATTTCGCGACGGAAAAAGTCGTGTCGAACTGGCCAATTCCCGGCGGCGGCAGCCCGGACATGGGCAATGTGTCCGCCGACGGCAAATACCTGTGGCTGTCCGGCCGTTTCGACGACGTGGTCTACCGCATCGATACGAACAGCGGCGACGTTGCCAAGGTCAAAGTCGGCCAGGAGCCGCACGGCCTGACCGTGTGGCCGCAGCCGGGCCGCTATTCGCTCGGCCATACGGGCAACCTGCGCTAGGCTGGCGCATGGCGCTTCCTGGAGTAACTGCGGCGGATATATAGTCGTGATTGCCTAAAAGGCAATATTGGCGCATACTGTATTTTCTATTCCACTACCTCCAGGGAGCGCCACCATGATTCTTGATCACATCGGTTTGAATGTCAGCGATGCACAGGCCAGCAAGGCCTTCTTTTCGGCCGCCCTGGCGCCACTGGGCGTATCGGTGGTGATGGAAGAGCAGGGCTGGGTTGGCATGGGCAAGGATGGCAAGCCCGATTTCTGGTTCGGCGTGGGCGACAAGCCGCATGCCGGCATGCATCTGGCCTTCGCGGCGGACAACCGTGGCCAGGTGGACGCATTCTACAAGGCCGCGCTGGAAGCGGGCGGCAAGGATAATGGCGCGCCAGGCATCCGCGCCCTGTACCACCCGAATTACTATGGCGCTTTCGTGCTGGGGCCCGATGGCCACAATGTCGAAGCCGTCTGCCACCGTCCCGAGTCTTGACGCCGGGCATTACCTGAAGAGAGCAGCATGAAGCACAGCGCCACCCTGTTTGCCGACGATGCCGGCCGCTATGCCTACGTCAAAGCGGGTTTTTCCTGGCCGGCCCTGTTCCTGGGCTCGTTCTGGGCCGTCGCCAAGCGCCGCTGGTGGCTGTTGCTGCTCATGCTGGCGATGGATGCCTGCCTGTGGTTTGGCAGTCATCTCGCCACCGGAATGCGCATCGGCCCGATGATGCTGCTGATGGCCGGCGCGGAACTCAGTTACCTGCTGGCGCGCGGCTGGTATGGCAACCGCTGGCTGGAAGCCTCGCTGCGCAGCCATGGCTACAAGCCCGTCGTGCCAGGCACGGGCGCCGTTGGCTGAGCCTGCCTGGCACAAATATCTCCCTCTGTTACTGACGTTTGCCAAGGGCAAGCTGTCCAGTACAAACTTTCTGCGCTGCCTGGCGCACCTTTGATCCAGATCATCCCTCACCTGCGGTGCTCACGTAGCCTTGGGACTCGCGTTGCAAAGCATCTTCCCACCAACCGGATATGTTTTTTCGCGTTTCGTGGCGTAGCCCGGCCGTCTGCCTCACCCGTTCGACAGCCGGTGGTGCCGCCATATGTCCACCCAACCGCTATTTAATGAGGAACTCCATGTATCCATATTCCCGTAGTGTTACCCCCGCCGCCAAAAACCACCTGGAAGCACAACTGGCTTTTTTCAATGGCCTGTCGAAGTCGCTGTTTCAATCGATGCAGCAGTTCAGTGACCTGAACATGCAGCTGGCGCAAGGCTTGCTGGAAGAAACCACGGTTACCAGCCAGAACCTGCTGACGGTCGAGCGCGCTGAAGATGCGTTCCAGGTGGCTGCCGCATCGGGCCAGCCAGCCGCCGAGCAATTGCGCAAGTACCAGCAACAGGTGTCGCGCCTGGCCGCCGATACGCAGGTCGAACTGGCCAATGTGGCAGAGCGTCATGTGAATGAAACGAGCCGTACCGCCAAGGCCCTGGCCGAAGAAGTGGCCCGCACCGCTTCGGAAGAAACGGAGAAAAACGTGCGCAAGCAGCAGGAAGCGATGCAGCGCATGGCCGAACCGTTCCAGGCTTATCAGCAAAACGGCGCCAACCGCGACCAGCAACGTGGTGCGCAAAGCCGTGACGGTCAAAGCCTGCAAAGCGCCAGCCACCAGGGCAGCCAGCAGTCGGCCGGCAGCGAAGGCTCGGCCAGCGGCAGCGCCTCGCAAGCGGGCTCTGCACAAAGCAAGAGCGGCGCCAGCCGCAAAGAGTAAGCACGAGGCTGCTTGCAGCTGAGCTGCATCGCGAGGGCCGAGCCTTGCTTTGCGGCTGGCTATGCGGCCAGCCAGCACGCGGCATCGTGCGTATTGGTTCGGGCAGAGCGCCCGTCCTTCACGGGGCGGGCGTTTTGTCGTAGGCGTGCGGCTCAGGCGCCGGCGTGGCCGCGCCAGGTGCGCGTGGCTGCAAGGCCATGCCTGCCGGCAAGGCTGTATCTGACAAGACCGCGGGCAAGACCGGGGACGAGACCGCGTCACCGCTCCCGGTCCCGCTGTTCGCATCGATGAAGGCGCTGACGGCATCCAGGGTGGGCGCCAGCCTGCGCAAGGGGCCGGCCAGCGTAGCGACCAGGGTGGCGTGGCCCACGTGGTCGAAATAGGTTTCCGTCACGGGCCGGTGCAGCGCCCGCAAGGCGCTGGCCAGGCCGCCCGTGTTGCGTTGCGGATTGACCAGCTTGTCCTTGCCGGGCAGCGGGGCGATCAGCAGAGCGGGCGGGGCGTCGGCCGTCACATGGTGAATCGGCTGCGAAGCGGCGGGCGTGTCCGGGTAAAAGAAAACGGGCCGGGTGGTGGTGTTTTCGATGGGCAGGAAATCATAGGGGCCGGCCAGGCCTATCCAGCCCCGCAAGTCGTGCGGGCGCATGCCGTGGCGCGCCAGCAGGCTGGCGTCGAGCGCCAGCATGGCCGCATTGTAGGCGCCGGCGCTATGGCCCATGACGAACAGGCGCGTCGGGTCGCCGCCATGGCGGCGCGATTCCATCGCGGCCCAGGCCACGGCGCGGGCCGCATCCTGCAAGATCTCGGGGTAGTGCACGTCCGGATACAACCGGTAATCGGCGATCACGGCCAGGTAGCCGCGCGCAGCCAGCGCGTGGCCGACGAAGGCATAGTCGGCGCGCTTGCCCGTCGTCCAGTTACCGCCATAAAAGAACACCACCACGGGCACGGGTCCGGTGCGGGTCTTGGGGGCATACACATCGAGTTTCTGCCGTGGCAGGGGGCCGTAGGCCAGGCCCCGCGTCACTTGCGAGGCACCGCCGGACGACAGGGCATTGATGGCGGTCAACGGCGAGCAGGCGGCCAGGCCGGCAGCGAGCGGGATGGCCGCCAGCACGCCGAGCAGGGTGGTACGCAAGATCGTCATGCAAGCTCCCGGTGGTGATGGCTGATGCTTGCAGTGTAGGCCAGGCAGGGCAGGGCGCACACGGGGAAGTTGCTTTCTAACATAGATAAATGTTGCATACGTCAATCAATCCTGTAACAGCCATTTGCGCGCCGTGGCGATGACGGCGTCCGACAGGGTGCGCGTGAGGGGCGTCTGAATATCCCAGGCATGCCAGGTCAGGGGCACGTCGAGCGCCTGCCCGGCCGCCACGTCGATGAGCCTGCCGGCGGCCAGCGCCGTTTCCGCCTGCAGCAAAGGCACCATGCCATAAGCATAACCCGCTTCGATGAAGCGCACGAAGTCGCGCGCCGAACCGAGCACATGGTGCGGATAGCGGCCCGTGTAGCCGAGCCGGTGCTGCAGGTAGCGTTCGTGCAGTGCATCCTTGCTGCCGAACGTGATGGCGGGCGCCTGGCTGACGGCTTCCACCGTAAAACCATGGGGAAACCATTGCTGCGCGAAGCCTGGCGAGGCCACGCACAGGTAGCGCATGCCGCCCAGCGGCGTGGCCGTGGTGCCAGCCACCAGATCGTTGGCGCTGGTGACGCAGGCAAACACGCGCCCTTCGCGCAGCTGGCTCAGGGTATGGTCCTGGTCGTCGAGGCGGATATCAAGCAGGCAGGACGGCGGCGACAGCAGCGGCCCCAGCGCTTCCGGAATCCAGGTGGCGGCGCTGTCGGCGTTCACGGCGATGGCCAGGGCCGGCAATTGCGTCGTGGGGCCGGGCTGGGCGTCGAGCGCCGCTTCGAGCAGCTTGACTTGCCGGTAATGGGCGATCAGGCGCTGGCCCGCTTCCGTCGGCATGGGCGGGTGGCTGCGGATGATCAACAGGGTGCCTTCCAGGTTTTCCAGGGTGCGGATGCGCTGCGACACGGCCGGCTGGCTGATCGCCAGCGCCTGCGCGGCCTTTTCAAAGCTGCCCAGGCCGATCACGGCGTCGAGGGCGGCCAATCCACGGTAATCGACGACGCGCATAAGTTTCTCTTATATATGGTTAGAATCATTCATTATACTTATATTTACTTTTTCTTTACACTGTTGAAATAGGGTAACAACTCCACTCTGCCGCGCGGTCCTCCTGGTTCCGCACCACCCTCCACCTACCTCTGATGACTTTGCCGTTGCCGGCAGAGCGTGGGCGGCCGTGCGCGTGATGGAAAGCAATAAAGGAATCGATATGGACAGCGCAATCTTCTTGAAAGGCATGGGGCTCGGCGCGAGCCTGATCGTGGCCATCGGCACGCAAAACGCATTCTTGCTCAAACAGGGCTTGAAGCGCCACTACGTGCTCACCTGTATCCTGGTTTGCCTCGTGTGTGACGCGATGTTGATCACGGCCGGCGTGGCCGGCATGGGTACTTTCATCGCCGACAACCCGAATTTCCTGCTGTGGGCCAAGGCCGGCGGCGCCACCTTCCTGATCGCTTACGGCTTGCGCGCGGCCAAGTCCGCCTGGCGCCCAACGGCCCTGACGGTGTCGGCCGCCAAGTCGCCCGAAGGCTACTGGGCCGTGATCGGCGCGGCGCTGGCGTTCAGCCTGCTGAATCCGCACGCCTTCCTCGACACAGTCATCCTGCTCGGCTCGATCGGCGGCCAGCATGAAGGCGTGGGACGCTTCTACTTCGCCGGCGGCGCCATCATGGCGTCGGCCCTGTGGTTCTTCCTGCTGGGCTTTGGCGCCCGCTACCTGGCGCCCGTGTTTGCCAAGCCCATGGCCTGGCGCGTGCTCGACGGCATCATTGCCCTCGTCATGTGGGCCATCGCCGCCTCGCTGTTCCTGTAAGCGGGACAAGCGCCGCAGCCTGCCTGCGGTGCGCGGCAATTCCCCGTAGAATAGCCGTCAACTTGACGCTATGCTTTCAGGAATGCCATGACCACCACGCCAGACTCCCTGCACATCGTGTGCCCCCATTGCGACGCCGTCAACCGCTTGCCGGCTGCGCGGCTCGCGGAACAGCCCACTTGCGGCAAGTGCCAGAAGGATTTATTCACGGGCCAGCCCGTGGACCTGGCCAGCGCCCGTTTCCTCAAGCATATCGAACGCAGCGACATTCCTGTGCTGGTCGATTTCTGGGCGCCCTGGTGCGGCCCGTGCCGCAGCATGGCGCCATTTTATGTTCAGGCTACCAAGACCCTGGAGCCGGCGTTTCGCGTCGTCAAGGTGAATACGGAAGCGTCGCCAGACTTGGGCAGTCGTTTCAATATCCGCAGCATTCCCACTCTGGCCCTGTATCGCAAGGGCGTGGAAGTGGCGCGCCAGCCGGGCGCCATCGATGCCAATGCCATCGTCGCGTGGGCGAGGGACAAAGCCCGCCTTTGAGCCGACAGGAAAACCAGTACGGTTTTCCATTTGACATTTAATATGGCGCCATATTATATTGCGCCATATGATAAAACTCGAACAGAAATACACGGCCTTGCTCGGTGACGTGCAGCGCCGCGCCAGCGGTCTCGACATGATCCAGTCCACGGCGCGCTTGCGCCTGTGCTTTGAAGTGCTGGGCCTGGCGTCCGCCATCGATGGCGATTGTGCCGCGCGCCTGGGCCGGCATGGCTTGTCGGAAGGGAAATTTGTGCTGCTGTCTCTGTTGCGCGACGTGCCCGACGGACTTTCGCCGCACGAACTGGCCGAGCGGGCAGGCGTGACGCGCGGCACCATCACGGGCTTGCTCGACGGCCTGGAACGCGACGGTTTCCTCGCGCGCCATGCTGACCAGCTTGATAGGCGCAAGCTGCTGGTGCGCCTGAGCGCCAAGGGAGAAGCCGCCGCCGCGACCCTGGTCGATGAGCACGCGCAGTGGATCGCCAGCCTGTTTGCCGATTTCACGCCGGCAGAAATGCAGCTATTGAGTGCGCTGCTGGAAAAAGCCTGGCGCAAGACGGACCGGGGTGCCGCATGAGCCGCGGCGTCGCCGACATCGCGCCAGCGCGCCTGGCCCTGCTGAACGGGGGCAATGTGCCCAGCGCCACCCTGACGGAAGGGCTGGCCATCGATTTCGCCCAGCTGCTTGCCGCGGCCGTGCCTGGTATTGGCGCCGCCCACCTGGAGCAGATGCGCGCGCAGGCGGCAGACGGCATCACCAGGCGCATGGCGCTGGCGGCGCAATTGCTGCTTGACGCCAAGGCCGATCTGGCTGTGCTGCAAGCCCACCCATCCGACATGGTACGGGGCTGGGCCTGCTTTGCCATCGCCGCCCAGGCTGGATTGAGCTTGCCGCAGCAGCTGGCAGCCATGCGGCCGCTGGCCGACGATGGCCACTTCGGCGTGCGCGAATGGGCCTGGCTGGCGCTGCGCCCCCATCTGGCGGCGCATCTTGACGAGGCCATCAGCTTGCTGGCGCCGTGGACGGCGGACCCGTCGGAACGAGTGCGCCGCTTCGCCTGCGAAGCGCTGCGCCCGCGCGGCGTGTGGTGCGCGCATATCGCCCAGCTAAAAGCGCAGCCGCAGCTGGCCTTGCCCGTGCTGCAAGCCTTGCGCGCCGATCCGGCCGTCTATGTGCAGGATTCCGTGGCCAACTGGCTCAACGATGCGGCCAAGACTCAGCCGGACTGGGTGCGCAGCCTGTGCGCGCAATGGCTGCAGGAAAGCCCTGCTGCCGCGACGCAACGCATCTGCAAGCGCGCCCAGCGCTCGCTTTCTTAATTCTTGGGAGGAAAACATGCATTATCTGTTAGAACTGTACAGCCCGAAACCGGCCTGGCTGGCCCTCGATGGCGCAGCGCGCCAGGTGTATTTCGACAGGGTCGGCGCCGACATGGCGGCTTTGTCCGGCATGGGCGCCGAAGCGCTGGCCATGGGCGCTATCGATGGCGGCAAGCTGCACGCGGCTGCCCGGCAATTCTATGCCGTCTGGCGCTTCCCGGACGAGGCGGCACTGGACGCCTTGCTGGCCGGCATCGCCGCCACTGGCTGGCATGATTACTTCGACACCATCAACGCGGCTGGCACGGCCGTGGATTTCCCTGGCCACCTGGCGCAGCTGGCGGCGGTCTAAGTGTACGGCGTTTTCCTTGCCACTGAGGTAAAGTTGGCATTTCCATCCGAACACTGACGTTGATGCCGACCAAATTGCTCTCCACCCTGTTGCTTGCCCTGGCGCCCATGCTGGCGTCGGCAGTCCCCGCCACCCCGCAAGCCCTCGTCGTCGCCGCCCGCAAGCAGGTGGGCGTGACCGTGCAGTACGATCCGCGCTACGAACGGCTCGCCTATCCGGGCGGCGACGTGCCGATGGAGCGGGGCGTGTGTACGGACGTGATCGTGCGCGCCTACCGCCAGCTGGGGCAGGATTTGCAGGTGCTCGTGCACGAAGACATGCGCAAGGCGTGGCAGGTGTACCAGCAGCAGGGACGCTGGCAGATGAAGGGTCCGGACCGCAATATTGACCACCGCCGCGTGCCGAACCTGAGCACCTACTTTGCCCGCCACGGCACCAGCCTGCCGCCAAGCAAGGAACAGAAGGCCTACCGCGCGGGAGACATTGTCACGTGGCGCCTGCCGGGCAACCTCACGCACATCGGCATCGTCAGCGACAAGCAGTCGTGGGGCGGCGTGCCGCTGATCATCCATAACATCGGCGAGGGCGCGCGCGAGGAAAATATTCTGTTCAGCTACCCGATTACGGGACACTACCGCTGGCAGCCCCGTTGATGGCCAGCGGCGCTATTTCCTGCAGAATCGCCAGCACCTTGGCCAGCGCCGTGTCGATATCGAGCTTGTCGATGGCACCATAGCCGAGGAACAGGCCTTCATGGCGGGCGGGGCCATGGTAAAAGCTGGCCAGCGCATACAGGCTGATGTCGGCCAGGCGCGCGCGGCGCTGCAATTCGGCGATATCGAGCGGCGCTTGGGCCAGCGCCGCCACGTGAAAGCCGGCGCTGGCCGGCACGAGGCGGAACCATGGCGTCAGCGGGCCGTTGAACCAGTGCAGCAGCCGCTCTCGCCGCCCCGCATAGATGTCGTGGCAGCGGCGGATGTGGCGCAGCAAATGGCCGTCGCCGATGAACTTGGCCAGCGCATGCTGGCCCAGGCTGGCCGTATGGCAATCGCTCAGGTATTTCACCGTCTGCACGGCGGCCACGATGGCTTGCGGCAGCACCACATAGCCGAGCCGCAGTTCCGGCAGCATAATCTTGGAAAAGCTGCCCACGTGCGCGACGATGCCGTAGCGGTCCATGCTTTGCAGCGCATCCTCGGGCCTGCCCTCGTAGCGGAAGGCGCTGTCGTAATCGTCCTCGATGATGATGGCGCCCAGTTGCTGCGCCCGCTCCAGCAAGGCATGGCGGCGCGCCATGCTCATCGGCATACCGAGCGGAAATTGATGCGCGGGCGTGACATAGATCAGCCGCGTGCCATCCGGGATTTGCCCGACGATCAGGCCATCCTCGTCCACTTCGATGCCCACCACGCGCGCGCCCTGGCTGGCGAACACGGCGCGCGCCACCGGGTAGCCGGGTTCTTCCACGGCAACCATGTCGCCCGGTTCCAGCAGGGTTTGCGCCAGCAGGTGCAAGCCTTGCTGCGCGCCGCTGGTGACGAGCACCTGTTCTTCTGTGCAATGGATGCCGCGGCTGAAGGCGGCATGGCCGGCAATCGCCGCGCGCAAGGCGGGCAAGCCTTCCACGGGGCCATAACGGCCGCGCGCCTGGCCACCCTGGCGCAGCGCGTGCAGCATGCAGGCGCGCCATTCATCCTGCGGGAAGTGCGCGGGCGTGGCGCGCCCGCCGATGAAGGCGTAGCGCGCCGGCGTTTCCTGGCTGGCGCGGCGCAAGGGTGTGGGCGTCGCTTCCCAGCGGGCGATGCGCTGCGCGCTGGCCAACGGCGTGCTGGCGTGGCGCCGTTGCGGCGAGGCGTGCGGCGTCTGCACGAAGCTGCCCACCCCCACTTTGCCGACCAGCAGCTTTTCATAACCGAGCTTGTCATACACGTCGGACACCGTCTTGCGCGACAGGCCCAGCTGGCTGGCCAGCAGGCGCGAGGGCGGCAATTGCTGGCCGTCCGCCAGCCGGCCCGAGCGGATGGCCTCGCTGAGCTGGCGGTACAGCTGGCCGCCCAGGTCGCGCGTGCCGTCGATCAGGATATGTAATTCCATGGTGTGCCTGCTGGTGGTCTGCTGTTTTTCGGGGAGATTGGCCTGCCGCACGTACTTCTTGCGCTTCTACAATGATGCATCTCTACTTTATCAAGGAATGCCATCATGACACAGCAACGACTCGATTTCATGCAAGCCTCGCCCGATGCCATCAAGGCCATGTACGCGCTGGAAGCGGCGATTGCCAAGCTGGGCGTGGAACACTCGCTGCTCGAGCTGATCCGCCTGCGCGCCTCGCAAATCAATGGCTGCGCCTTTTGCGTGGACATGCACACGAGCGACGCGCGCAAGGCGGGCGAAACGGAACGCCGCCTGTATGCCGTGTCCGTCTGGCGCGAAACGCCGTTCTTCACGCCGCGCGAGCGGGCCGTGCTGGCCTGGGCGGAAGCGCTGACCCTGCTGCCGCAGAATCACGCGTCCGACGCAGACTATGCGGCGCTGGCGGAACAATTGACGCCGGCGGAAATGGTCAACGTGACCCTGGCCATCGGCTCCATCAATACCTGGAACCGCCTGGCCGTGGGCTTTCGCAAGATGCCGGAATAAGTTCTTTGTTCGTTCGCGAACAGACGCATGGCTTGTCCCTGCGTAGGCTGGCAGGACGATTGATCAGCCAGGGAGCAGCCATGCAAGTACCTATCGGGGAGGGCGCCGACAAGACGCCCGAGCAACAGGAAGAAGCGCGCCGCGAATTCATCGCCGAACTGTGGCGGCGTTTCGAAGCCTTGCAGGAGTGGGCCGTCAGCCACTGGCCAGACCAGCAGCACCCGCTCAGTTCCGCCGACTTCGTCGAAACGCGCAAGGAGATCTTGAGTTTGCGTTCGCCGGCCGGGTCGTTGAACCAGCCGTCGCAAAAGGATGAAGCGGAACCGGAGCAGGGCGGGGCACAATATGTTGACGTCACCCCTGCGCCGTGGCCGTAGGTCGGATTAGCGCTTGCGCGTAATCCGACGCCACCCGCCAATAATGTTGTCGGATTACGGTCCTCCGGGCCTAATCCGACCTACGCGTTGCTCTTCCCTTGCGCAAACACCCAGCAAACCAAACTCACCAGCAATCCCGCCATCACGCCATACGCCAGGTTCAAGGCGCTGTCGAACAGCAGCGGCGCCACCAGGCCCGAGACCAAGGCGAACAGCAGCATCTGGATGAACGATTGCATCGACGAGGCCAGGCCGCTGTTGTTAGGGAAGTGGTTCAAGGCCATCAGGGTCATCGGCGGCATGGCGATCGACAGGGCGAATGAATAGAAGAACAGCGGCAGCACGGCCCACGGCACTTCGGCGGCAAAGACATAGTTGTAGCCGATGTTGGCGGCGGCCGCCACCAGCATCAAGATGAAGCCGGCCCAGATCATCTGGCGCTGGCTATAGCGGTGGGCGATTTTCGCCGACAGGGCCGAGCCGAACACCATGCCGCTGATCAGGGGAATGAACAGCCAGGCAAACGCCGTTTCCGGCAGGTGCAGGATGTTGATGATGAAGTAGGCGGCCGAGCCGATGTACAGGGCGAAGCCGCCAAAGGCGGCGCCGATGGCCGTCGACAGCAGCAGGAACTGGCGGTGGCACAGTACTTTCCAGTAATTGACGGCGATGTCGCCCAGGTGGAAGGCTTGGCGCTGCTCCTTAGGCAAGCTTTCCGGCAGCGCGCGCCAGACGACGACGAACATCAGCACGCCGAAGGCTGTCAGGAACCAGAATATCCAGCGCCAGCCCAGGCCCACCTGCAGCCAGCCGCCCAGCACGGGCGCGATGGCCGGCGCCAGCGCGAACACCATCATGATGTGCGAGAGGATTTTCTGCGCGGCGGCGCCCGAATAGCGGTCTTGCACGATGGCGCGGCCGATCACGGAACCGGCACCCGCCGAGAGTCCCTGCAGCACGCGCCAGGCCAGCAGCCAGCCCAGCGACGGCGCCAGCGCGGCGCCCACGGAGGCGATCACGTACAGCACCAGCGAGACGAGGATCACAGGACGGCGGCCGAACGAGTCGGACAGGGTGCCGTAAAACAGCATCATGAAGGCGAACGTGAACAGGAAAAAGCTCAGGGTTTGCTGCACCAGCAGGGGGCTGGCATTGAAATCTTGCACGATGGCGGGGAACGACGGCAGATAGGTGTCAATTGCAAGCGGTCCGACCATCGCCAGGCCCGCCAAGATCCATGTTAATAATTTAGTCATGTTAAACAGTGTTTTTGTTAGTCCGTCATTTTACGCTAGTGGCAACAATCGGGTTTGATCGCTGGCCGCCACGTGGTCGATATTCGTTTTTCGTATATGTAATCTTGGAATTCTTCGTTGGAATCGCAGTGCCTGGCCGCTAAGCTGGGGCGACCCGGCTTGTTTGCCGTTTTCTGGAAGCGATACCCATGCACAGCATTTATCCCGCGGCGCCCGCCGACGACACGGCCCAGTGGAACCTGGGGCCCGTGATCCAGGCCTTGCGCAGCTCGCGCGAAGACAAGCACAAGATCCGCCATAACGGCAGGGTGCGCGAACTGCCGTCGCGCGAAGCGCTGACCACCATCGTCAACGGCCTGTCGGCGGCCTTGTTCCCCACCCATTACGGGCGCCCCAACCTGACGGACGAAAGCATCGACTACTTTGTCGGCGACACCCTCAACACCACTTTGAACCGCCTCAGCGAACAGGTGCGGCGCGGCCTGCTGTTCTCGGCTCCGGCTCACGCCGTTCCGGCCGGCGATGAGGGCGATGCCGCCAGCGACGATGCGGCCCTGGCGCAGCAGGCGCGCGACATTACGCGCGCCTTCGCCGCCAGCCTGCCCGATATCCGCGCCTTGCTGGTGTCGGACGTGCAGGCCGCCTACGCGGGCGACCCTGCCGCCACCTCGGTGGCCGAGATCATGCTGTGCTATCCGGGCACCATCGCCATCCTGTACCACCGCCTGGCGCACCGCCTGCACGCGCTCGGTGCGCCATTCCTTGCGCGCCTGATCGCCGACATCGCGCATACCCTGACGGGCATCGACATCCATCCGGGCGCGCACATCGGCGCCTCCTTCTTCATCGACCATGGCACGGGCGTCGTGATTGGCGAGACGGCCATCATCGGCCAGCGGGTGCGCCTGTACCAAGCCGTGACATTGGGCGCCAAGCGCTTTCCGGCCGACGCAAGCGGCGCGCTGATCAAGGGCACGCCACGCCACCCGATCGTCGAGGACGACGTGGTCATTTACGCGGGCGCGACGGTGCTGGGGCGCATCACCATCGGCGCGGGATCGACTATCGGGGGGAATGTGTGGCTGACGCAAAGCGTGCCGCCGGAGAGTAATGTATCGCAGGCGCAGATGCGTAATGACTAGGTGCGGCGGAAGGGGTGTAACCCCAGAGTTAGGGCTGGGGTCAGACCCGACGGGTCTGACCCCACAGTTTTACTTCACCGTCAAGACTTCATACCGCGCCACGGGCACGCCATCCTTCAGCAGCAGCAATTCCTGGTCGGCGTAGCGGTAGCCGTTGACTTCGCCCAGAGTGGCCAGCAGCAGGCGCTCGAGGTCCATGTCCTGCGGCTGGCACATCATCATGGTGCCGGCCATCTGTCCAAAGTTCAAGGTGCTGATGCCATCGCTGGTGTAGCCGCCCATCATCTGGTTGCAGCCGCTGTTGCCGCTGGCGCGGCCTTCGGCCAGCTGCAGGGTCACTTCGCGCTGCTCGGGCGCCTTGCGTACCACTTGCTTGCCCTTCAATTCCTTCAGCTTCCACTGCGTGCCCGTCAGCTTCGGCGCCGGCTTGGCGGGCGAGGTGGCGCCTGGCGCGGCGGCGGCAGCGTCGCTGCGCACGGGCGTTTGCGCGCAGCCGGCCGTGATGGCGACGATGGCGGCGAGAGGAATCAGTCTGGCGAGTGTGAACATGGCAATCCTTCTTCAATTGAATGGCGCCAGCGTAGCAGATCGGCGCCATGCCAGCGTGCACGGTTGACAAGCTCACTGCTGTTTTTCCTGCTCCAGGCGGGACTCGAGCACGGAGCGCGCCGCCGCCACATAGGCGCGGCAAGCCTGCGGGTCGATGAACGCCTCGCTGCCGGCCGTGGCACTTGCTTCCAGCCTTTCCCACAGCTGCGACGCTTCCGGGTGGGACGAGATCAGCACGTCGCACGGCAGTTTTTCCAGGGTCTCGAAGCTGTGGCGCAAGTCCGCCACCGCGTTCGGATACTCGCTGCTGGCGCTGAACTTGAAGCCGGGACGCGAGACGGCGTTGAGGCTGTCCGCGTAGACCATGTTCAGGCAACGGGGGCCGTCGCACGATTGCCATGTCCAGCTCAGGCCTCCGGGCGTGTGGCCCGGCGTGGCGTGCGCCGTCACGTTGACGGGACCGACATTGAACTGGCCGCCGTCGCGCGCCAGGCGCATGTCCTTGACGGGCGGGTACTTGGGCAGCGCGTGGTATTGCGGATCGTCCGGGCCCACTTCGCCCGACGCCAGGTCCAGCGCGGCCGACGGGCTGGCCGCCACCAGCGCATCGCTGCGCCGCTGCAGTTCGGCCAGGCCGCCCGCATGGTCGATATGGCCGTGCGAATTGAGGATCAGTTTCACGTCCTCGATGCGAAAACCCAGGGCGGCGATATTGGCGATGATCTTGGGCGCCGATTCCGGCAAGCCGCCGTCGACCAGCACGTGGCCTTCCGGCGACGTCACCAGCACGGAGCTGAGGCCCTTCACGCCCACATAATAGGTATTGCCGAAGATGCGGAACGGCGCCTGGTCCGCGTTCCAGGTGGCGCAGACGTCGCAGCCCGGCGTCTGCGCCTGGGCGACGGGGCCGGCCAGCAGCAGCGCCAGTGCCAGCGCCAGCGCGCGTGTAAGTGTGAGGGGCATTGCGATTCCTTATCCGTGTTGCCAGGGTGGCATATGCTGACATGGAACGGGGCTGGACGCAAACGTCACAACGATGCGGGCGGCGCATCGCCAGTGTCCTTGTACACCAGTTCGATCAGGGTATCGTCCGCATAGCGGGTATCGCCGACGGGCGCCAGGAAGGACGTGCCGCCATTTTTTACCTGCAGCGCGACGCGGCGCTCCCCATCGAGCAGGGTGGCGCTGGCGATGGCAGGATCGCTGTGCGTGCCCATCTTGAGCGCGTCGGCGGAACACCAGTCGGTGGTGCGCAGCTTGGTGGCGACCAAGGTGCGTATCAAGAAGGGCGTCTCTTTCTTTGCAATGGCGACCATCACCTGGCATTGCAGGCGCAAATCGCCCAGGCGGCGCATACCGGGTGGCACATCGTCGCTGCGGACGCTGGCCTGCCAGCGGAACTGGCCTTGCTTCCTGTTGGTGACCAGGTCCGCATCTTCGCTGTCGGCTTGCGCGCTGCGGGGCAGCACAAAGCTGCCATCGGCCGACAGGGGCACGGTGATCGTGGTGTCGTTGCCGGCGATGCGCAAGGCCACGTCCTGCATGATGTCCGCCGGAGTGCCGGGGCCCGGAATCAGCTGGAAGCGCACTTCGCGCGCCTTGGGCGCGAGTGCATGGTGGTCGTCAAAGGCATCGAGGCCGGCCGTCATCACGCGATATGATTTCAATTCCGGATTGCGAATGCTGTTGACGTGGATGGACTGGCCGGTGTCGGCCGGCGCGTCGGCGTGCGCCGCGCTGTGGCCGAGGGCCAGGATGGCGAGGACGGTAAGTAAGGAAAAGTGCACGTAGCCGCCTGTTTGTTTTTACCATGGCAAGCTAACATGAATAACAAGGCTTGTCACTGGCGGCGGCGCGCCAGCGTCAGATCGCGTGCGCGGCGTGCAGTTCGCCGAGGATGGTCTCCTTCAATGCGGCCTGCGCTGCCGGCGTGCGCAGGCGGGGGCGGGGTGCGGTTACGTCGTAATGGGCGCGTGGCGGTCCGGCGCGCGTATCGAGCATGACGATGCGGTCGCTCAGATACAGCGCTTCGTCGATATCGTGCGTGACCAGCAGCACGCTCAAGCCATGGCGCGCGGCGACGGCGGCCAGCAAGTCCTGCAGCTTCATGCGCGTAAAAGCGTCGACGGCGGAAAACGGTTCGTCCAGCAGCAGGATGCGGGGCTGGCCGAACAGGCCGCGGGCAATCGCCGCGCGTTGCGCCTGGCCGCCCGACAGCTGCTTGGGCAAGCTGTGGGCATGGCCTTGCAAGCCCACTTCCTCGAGCAATTGCGCGACGCGGGGATCGTTTTCGCCACCGGCACCAAGGCCGAAGGCGATGTTTTGCGCCACCGTCAGCCAGGGAAACAGGCGCGGTTCCTGGAAGATCAGGCCGATGTCCGCGTGTACCCCGGCCAGAGGCTTGCCGTCGAGGCGCAGCGTGCCGCGAAAGTCCGTATCGAGACCGGCCACGATGGACAGCAGGCTGCTCTTGCCGCAGCCGCTGGCGCCGATCAGGCTGACGATTTCGCCCCGGTGCAGCTGCAACTGCAGATTGTGCAGCACGCGCCGCGCGCCATAGGATTTGTCGTGGATGGCAATGTCAAGCAGGGCAGTCATGCGTGGGGGCTTTCGTCAGGGAGTGGCATAGCTGTCGCGCCAGGCGAGCAAACGGCTTTCCAGGCGCTGCATCAGGCTGTCGCTGGCCTTGCCCAGCACGGCCAGCAGCACGATGGCGGCCAGCACGATGTCGGCGCGGCTCGTTTCGCGCCCGTCGCTGAGCAGATAACCGAGGCCCCGGCTGGCGGCGATCAGTTCAGCCGCCACCATGAACATCCAGGCCAGGCTCAAACCATTGCGCAAGCCCGTGAAGATGGCCGGCAGTGCGGCTGGCAGCAGCACGCGCCACGCCAGCGCGGGACGGCTCAAACGGTACATGCGGGCTGCGTCGATCAACTTGCGGTCCACGTCGCGAATGCCCGACGCCACGCCCATGTAGACGGGGAAGAAGGCGCCGATACCGATCAGTACCAGCTTTGGCGCCTCATCGATGCCTAGCCATAGCAGCAGCAAGGGCACCCAGGCCAGCGAAGGAATGGCGCGCAAGGCCTGGAACGTGGGGTCGAGCAGCGCCTCCATCGTGCGGTTCAAGCCCACGGCCGCGCCGAGCATGATGGCCAGCAGCGCGCCGCCCGCAAAGCCGATGGTCACGCGACCGGTACTGGCCAGCACATGGCCAGCCAGGCCCTGGCGCGCCAGATCGGCGATGGTGGCGCCAATGTCGCTGGGCGCCGGCAGCAGGTTGGCGGGAATGGCGCCCGTGCGCACACCCAGTTCCGCCGCCAGCAGCGCCAGGGCGGGCAGTAGCAGGCCAAGCGCCGCGCGCGGCAAGGGAGGAAGCTTGCGCCGGACGCCGGTTTCGTTGGCCTGTACCGGCGCGGCGAGCGTATCTCTGGCCATGGCCGCTTACGCCTTGCCGATGAAGGGGGCGGCAAAGCGCGTGTCGACCAGGTCCGCGATGGCGCGGTTCAAGTCGGTGCCGGGCTTGACCAGCGCTTCATCGACGAGGATGGGCGCGGCCACCAGCAGGGCCTTCACATGTTCGTTCGACGGCCGCGGATTGCTGAAGTCACTGCGCAGTTTCACCTGCAGCAGCGCCACCGGCAGGCTGACCTTGGCTTCCTCCGACAGGATCTTCGCCGCCTCGGCCTGATTGGCGCGTATCCAGGCGCGCGCCCGTTCGTAGGCCTGTATCACCTTGCCCACTTCGGCGGGGCGGCTGGCGAGGAATTCCTCGCGCACGTTCAGGAAGCCGTAGGTATTGAAGGCGACGTTGCGGTAGATCAGGCGCGACCCCGCTTCCAGTTCGCTGGCGGCCATGTGCGGATCGAGGCCGGCCCAGGCATCGACCTTGCCTTGCTCCAGTGCCGCGCGGCCATCGGCATGCTGCAGGCTCACGTGTTCGATATCGCCGCGTTTCAGGCCCGCCGTCTTCAATGAGCGCAGCAGGAACAGATACGGGTCGGTGCCCTTGGTGGCGGCCACCTTCTTGCCCTTCAAGTCGGCGAGGCTGCGGATGGGGCTATCCTTGCGCACCACCAACGCCGTCCATTCGGGACGCGAAAAAATATACGGCGCGCGGATAGGGTTGCCATTGGCGCGGGCAAGCAGGGCGGCCAGGCCGGCGCTCGAACCGATGTCGATGCTGTTGGCGTTCAGGTATTCGAGCGCGCGGTTGCTGCCCGCGCTGAGCACCCACTTGATGCTGGTGCCGTCCGGCTTGAACGCTTCTTCCAGCCAGCCGAAGCGGCGCAGCACCAGGCTGGTGGGCGAATAATAGGCGTAGTCGAGGCGCAGCTCCTTCAGCGGTGCTTGCGCGGCGGCGCTGGTGAGGCCGGGCAAGGCGGAGAGGGCGGCGCCGCTGGCGGCCAGTTGCAAGATGGTTCTGCGTTTCATGGTGTCCTTGAATGGGAAATTGGATGTGTCAGGCCGCCGCCAGGGCGGCGTCTGCGGGCGCGATGCTGACCAGGCGCCCCGCGTGATCGGCGGGCAGGCGCGGGCCTTGGCCGAAGACTTTGTGGCGCAAGCTGCCTTCCTCGTACTGGGTGCGGTAGCGGCCGCGCCGCTGCAGTTCCGGTACGATGTGGGCCACCACGTCTGCCATGCTGTCGTGGGCGACGGCGAAGGCGAGGTTGAAGCCGTCGATGCCCGTTTCATCGAGCCAGCTTTCCAGCTGGTCGGCCACCTGGCGCGCATCCCCCACCAGCACGGGGCCGCGCCCGCCCAGGCCGATGTATTCGGCTGCTTCACGCACCGTCCACGTACGGTCCGGGTCGGCCTGGCTGAACGAGGCCAGCGCCGAGCGGCCGGCGGGGGAATCGATGTAGTCGATGGTGGCGTCGAGCGGGTAGCGGCTGAAATCGACGCCCGTCCAGCCGGACAGCAGCACGAGCGCCGCCTCGATATTCACGTGGCGCAGGTAGCCGGCATGCTTGGCGCGCGCTTCTTCTTCCGTGGCGCCTGTGATCACGAGCGCCTGCGCGTAGATCAGCAGCGCGTCGCCATCGCGCCCGCTTTGCCGCACGGCGGCGCGCAAATCGTCGGCGTAGAGCTTGACCACCGTCTTGCTGGGGCCACTGACGAAGGTCGCTTCCGCATGGCGCGCCGCGAAGCGCGTGCCGCGCGGAGAGGTGCCCGCCTGGTACAGCAGCGGCGTGCGCTGCGGCGACGGCTCGCACAAATGGATACCGGGCACCTGATAGTGGCGCCCGGCATGGTTGATCGGATGGACTCTGGCCGGATCGGCGTAGATGCCGCGCACCTTGTCGTTGACGACGGCGTCGTCGTCCCAGCTCTTTTCCCACAGCTTGTAGACGACATCGAGGTATTCGTCGGCCAGGTCGTAGCGCTCGTCGTGGCCCAGTTGCTGGCTCAAGCCCAGGTTGCGCGCCGCGCTATCGAGGTAGCCGGTGACGATGTTCCAGCCGATGCGCCCACCCGTCAGGTGGTCGAGCGTGGAGATGCGCCGCGCGAACGTGTACGGGTGTTCATAGGTGAGGGCGCAGGTGACGCCGAAACCCAGGTGCGTGGTCGCCTGCGCCATGATGGGCACGAGCGCCAGCGGATCGTTCAGCGGCACTTGCACGCCGTGTTCCAGGGCCGCATCGAGGCTGCCCCGGTACACGTCGTACACGCCCAGCACGTCGGCCAGGAACACCGCGTCGAACAGGCCCGCTTCCAGCAGCTGCGCCAGTTCCGTCCAGTGTGCGGGATCCGTGTAGCGGTGGCTGCGGTCGCGCGCATGCGTCCACAGCCCCGGCGACTGGTGGCCGACGGTATTCATCTGGAAGGCGTTGAAGCGTATCGTCTTTGCCATGGTTTATTTGGCTGCCGTCTGCAACGCTTGCTGGTAATCGGGTTTCGAATAGCCGGCAAAGTGCTTGTTTGTGATGTCGAGGAACTCGCGCGAGCGGTAGGCGGCCGCCAGGTCCTTCGCGAACTGCTTGTCCTTGTCGGCCGTGCGGATGGCCACCAGGTTGATGTAGTTGGGCGAGATTTTCTCGGCCACCAGCGCCTCCGTCAGTTTCAGACCTGACGCCAGCGCGTAATTGCCGTTGATGAAGGAGTAATCGGTGTCGCCCAGCGAACGTGGCAGCTGCGCCGCTTCCAGCGGCAGCAGCTTGATTTTCTTCGTGTTGACGGCGATATCCTTTTCCGACGCGCGCACGGGGTCGAAGCTGGCGCGCAGCTTGATCCATCCCAGCTGGTCGAGCAGCACCAGCGCGCGAGCCTGGTTGGTCGGATCGTTCGGCAAGCCCACCGTCGTGCCTTCCTTCACGTCGTCCAGGGTCTTGTGCTTCTTGCTGTAGATGGCAATCGGCGCCGTGGGGATCGTGATCAGGTCCGTCAGGGCCAGCTTGTGCTCCAGCGCGAATTTCTTCAGGTAGACGATGTGCTGGAACACGTTGGCGTCGAGCGAACCCTCGGCCAGCGCGAAGTTCGGCTGGATGTAGTCATTGAACTCGACCAGCTTGACCTTGTAGCCCTGCTTTTCCAGGATAGGCTTGATGCCCAGCTTGATCTGGTCCGCGTACGGCCCGGCGCTGGTGCCGATGGTGATGTCTTTCGGGTCCTTGGCGTGGGCGCAGCCGCCAGCCAGGGCGAGTGACAGGGCGGTGAGGATGATGCTGCGGCGGGTGATGGACATGTTAACTCCTGCTTAGTGAAGAACTGGGGTCAGACCCGCCGGGGGAAATACGTCCCAATGGGATGTATTCCGATCGCGAAGCGACTGACCCCGGAAGTCCGCTGAATAGCCTACTGCGTAAATGTATCGATTCGCCCAAGCCGTGGTTTTACGAGTACGCCGTCGGCTCGGGTACCGTGCCGTTCAAGGCAAAGCGTCCCAGGTCGCGCAGCTTGTAGTCGATGGGGTCGTGCAGGGTATGCACGCGCACGTTGCGCCAGTAGCGGTCGAATCCATACTGGGCCGAGGTGGAACGGGCGCCCGTCAGTTCGAACATCTGGCTGCTGATCTCGAGTCCCGCCTTGTGCGCCAGGCATTTGGCTTCGGCCACGGAGACGGCCAGCAAGCCCCGTTCGCGCGCCGTCACCAGCGCGCCTTTGCGAAATACCGTTTCCAGCTCCTGCGCTGCCAAGTCGGCCAGCACTTGCGCGGGGCGCAGCAACAGCCATAGCTGGCCATAGCGGTGCTGCACCAAGGGGTCGTCCGTTGCCTTGGCCACGCCCGAGGCAAACCAGGCTTTCGTCTGTTCGTCCGTGTACTGGCGCGCCGCCTCGAACGCGCCTTCGGCGATGCCCAGATAGAGGTTGCTCATGATCAGCTGCGCGATCTGCGAGCGCACGGTCGCTTGCGGCGTGGGGGCCTGCGCGGGCGCCTGCAGCACGAGGTCGCGCGGCAGGGCGACATTCTGGAAGTGCACGTTGCCGCTGTCCGTCTGGCGCTGGCCGAAGGCGTCCCAGTCCGCCTGCACGGTCACGCCGTCCTGGCGCGTGGGCAGGGCGGCGATCAGCGCCGTCTGCGTGGGCGCGTGCCAGGCGGAGACGGTCAGCCAGTCGGACCCCACGGAACCGGAGGAAAAACTCTTGATGCCGTCGAGGATATAGCCGTCGCCGCTGTCGGCGGCCGTGACCCGTTTGTCGAGGGGATTCAAGGCATTGCCCCAGAACAGGCGCTCGTCGACGGTCAAGGTGAGCAGGCGGCGCTGCTGCTGCGCGCTGCCATACAGCTGCAAGCCGGCCAGCTGCAAATGGTGGAAGCCGAAGACGTGCGCCAGTGCGCTGTCGGCGCGCGCCAGGATGCGGATCACTTGATAGACGAGAGGCCACGACGCGCCCTGGCCGCCGAATTCCACGGGAATCGACAGGGTCAGCAAGCCCGACTCGCGCAGCCATTCGCGTTCCTGCGCCGCATGGCCGCCGGCCTGGTCGCGGGCATTGGCCGTTTCAGCCAGGCGTGCGGCCAACGACGTGGCGATGCTGATGGCGTCCTGCAGGGGTTCCGGCACAGGCGGCTGGGGACGGGCGGCATGGAGAAAAACGCTAGACATGAGTGAGGTTCCAGAAAGACGATGACGCCGATATTGCACCGCCCCGCGTGCGCCGTACACGAAGAAAACCGCGCATGGATATGCGAAAAAAACCATGCGGGGATGAGCGCCTTCGCTTGCGGGGCGTCAGGCCCGGATAGTCAAAAAACGCATATCGAAGCGCGAAAGCATTCGTTTTACTGGGCTTCTGATGGCGATAGGCTGCAAGCATCCGAGCAACGCCACTTTCGACAACCTACAGGGACGGGCATCACATGAGCATCTTGTTATTGGGCGGTAGCCCGCAACTCCCATCGAGTTCCAGCCGCCTGCTGCTGCATATCGGCGAACAGCTGGTGCTGCAAGGCCACAGCTACGCCCAGCTGCATGTGCGCGACTTGCCGGCGAGTGCCTTGCTGCTGGCCGACTACGACGATGCGGCAATCGCCCGCGCCGTGCGCGCCGTGGCCGACGCCGACGCCATCGTGATCGCCACGCCCATCTACAAGGCGTCCTATACAGGGCTGCTGAAAGCCTTCCTCGACTTGCTGCCGCAAGATGGCCTGGCCGGCAAGCTGGTGCTGCCGCTGGCCACGGGCGGCGGCCATGCCCACACCCTGGCGCTCGACTATGCGCTGCGTCCCGTGCTCCATGCGCTGGGCGCCAAGCAAGTCTTCACCAGCATCTATGCCAATGCGCAGCAGCTGGCGTGGCGCGAAGAAGGGGGCCTGAGCCTGGACGCGCCGATCGCCGACCGCGTGCAAGCCGGCATCGAGGAACTCTCCACGGGCCTGTTCGTGCTGCAGGGGCAGCGTCCGCCCGCGCCAGCCGAGATCCCGCACCCCGTGCGTTCGCTGCAAGACCAGCCGTATGCGCCCCACTATCAAGCCGCCTGATTATTCACCGACCAAGGAACTGCCATGACACACCGCCACGCACAACGACTTTCGCGCCGTACCACCCTGGGCCTGCTGTTTGCCGCCGCTGCCGGCGTGATGGCGGCCGGCATGCCGGTCGCGGCGCAGGCGCAGGCCAAAGGGGAGGTCCAGGTGCAGGTGCGTATCGGCTACCAGAAATACGGCACCTTGACCCTGCTGAAAGGGCGCGGCACCCTGGAAAAACGCCTGGCCGAACAGGGCGTGGGCGTGAAATGGACGGAGTTCCCGGCCGGCCCCGTGCTGCTGGAAGGCTTGAACGTGGGCAGCATCGATTTCGGCACTGTGGGCGAGGCGCCGCCGATCTTTGCCCAGGCGGCCGGCGCCAACCTGGTCTACGTCGGCAATGAGCCGGCGTCGCCGGCCAGCGAAGCCATCGTCGTGCCCAAGGGTTCCGGCCTGCGCACCCTGGCCGATTTGAAGGGCAAGAAAATCGCCTTGAACAAGGGTTCGAACGTGCATTACCTGTTATTGAAGGCGCTGGAAAAGGCCGGTGTCGCGTACGCCGATATCCAGCCCGTGTTCCTGCCGCCGGCCGATGCGCGCGCCGCCTTCGAGCGGGGCAGCGTGGATGCGTGGGCCATCTGGGACCCGTTCCTGGCGGCCGCCGAAAAGCAGCTGGGTGCGCGCGTGCTGGCCGATGGCAAGGGCCTGGTGGCGAACTACCAGTTCTACCTGGCTTCGCGCACGTATGCGGAAAAAAATCCCGAGATCCTGCGCATCGTGCTCGATGAAGTGGCCAAGGTCGATGACTGGGGCCGCAACAACCCGGACGAAGTGGCGACGATCCTGTCGGCACAGACGGGGCTGGGCAAGGATGTCGTGGCGCTGGCCGCCTCGCGCTATGCGTATGGCGTCAAACCCGTGTCGGTCGACGTCATCGCTTCGCAGCAAAGGGTGGCCGATGCGTTTTCCAGCCTGAAGCTGATCCCGAAACCGATCGTCGTCAAGGACGCGCTGCTGCCGGCGCGCCAGCTGGCCACCAGCACAAAATAAACAAGCAAAGGAAAGCGCACCATGTCATTGAATGTCTTCTGGTTTATCCCTACCCACGGCGACAGCCGCTATCTGGGCACGTCGCAGGGCGCGCGTCCCGTCGATGCCGATTATTTGCGCCAGGTGGCCGTGGCCGCCGACACGCTCGGCTACGACGGCGTGCTGCTGCCGACGGGCCGCTCCTGCGAAGATGCGTGGGTGGTGGCGTCGTCGCTGATCAGCGTGACGCAAAAGCTCAAATTCCTCGTCGCCATCCGTCCCGGCCTGTCCACGCCCGGCCTGGCCGTGCGCATGGCGTCCACGTTCGACCGGCTGTCGAACGGGCGCCTCCTGATCAACGTCGTCACGGGCGGCGACCAGGGCGAACTGGAAGCGGACGGCCTGTTTGCCGACCACGCCAAGCGTTATGAAATCTCCGATGAATTCATCAAGGTGTGGCGCGCCACGCTGGCGGGCGAGGGCGGCGCAGCCGGCTACGATTTCGAGGGCAAGCATATCCAGGTGAAGGGTGCAAAAACCCTGTATCCGCCCGTGCAAAAGCCGTATCCACCGCTGTATTTCGGCGGCTCGTCGGAACCGGCGCATGAACTGGCGGCCGAGCAGATGGACGTCTACCTGACGTGGGGCGAGCCGCCGGCCGCCGTCGCGGAAAAGATTGCCGACATCCGCGCGCGCGCGGCAAAAAAAGGCCGCACGGTCCGGTTTGGCATCCGATTGCACGTGATCGTGCGCGAAACGAACGAAGCGGCCTGGCGCGCGGCCGATGAACTGATCAGCCACCTGGACGACGACATCATCGCCAAGGCGCAGGCGGCGTTCGGCAAGATGGATTCCGTGGGCCAGCAGCGCATGGCGGCCCTGCATGGCGGGCGGCGCGACAAGCTCGAAGTGTCGCCGAACCTGTGGGCCGGCGTGGGCCTGGTGCGCGGCGGCGCGGGCACGGCCCTCGTCGGCGACGGCCCGACCGTGGTGGCGCGCATGCAGGAATACGCGGACCTGGGCATCGACACCTTCATTTTCTCGGGCTACCCGCATCTGGAAGAGTCGTACCGCTTCGCCGAACTGGTGTTTCCGCTACTGGGCAAGGGCAAGGCCGTGGGTGAGCAGTCACTGACGGGTCCCTTCGGCGAAGTCATGGCCAGCAATATCGTGCCTGCCGCACCGCAGAAAAAGGCGGCCTGAGATGGCGGCCGGCTCCATACGACGGGCAGGCGGCGAGCCGTGGCGTGATTCGCTGGCGCCGTGGGCCTTGCCCGTGGCGCTGCTGCTGGCCTGGCAACTGGCGGCGCAGTGGGGCTGGCTGTCGAGCCGCATCCTGCCCGAGCCGTGGGCCGTGGCGAAAGCGTTCTGGCACCTGGCCGTGTCGGGCGAACTGTGGCTGCACCTGAAAACGAGCTTGTGGCGCGCGACGGTCGGTTTTGCCGTCGGCGCGGGACTGGGCTTGCTGCTGGGGCTATTGACGGGCAGTTTCCGCCACGCGGAAACCCTGCTCGACACAACCCTGCAAATGGTGCGCAACATCCCCGCGCTGGCCCTGATTCCGCTGGTGATCCTGTGGTTCGGCATCGACGAAACGGCCAAGCTGTTTTTGCTGGCCGTCGGCGTCTTCTTTCCCGTCTACCTGAATACCTTCCACGGCATCCGTTCGGCCGACCAGGGCTTGATCGAAATGGCGAAAAGCTATGGCTTGTCCGGCTGGCCTTTGTACCGCGACGTGATCCTGCCGGCCGCCATGCCCTCGATTCTGGTCGGCGTGCGCTTTTCGCTGGGCCTCGTGTGGGTGCTGCTGATCGTCGCCGAAACCATCTCGGCGCAGGCCGGCATCGGCTACATGACCATGAATGCGCGCGAATTTTTGCAAACGGACGTGGTGCTGGTGGGGATTTTGCTGTACGCCTTGCTGGGCAAGCTGGCCGATCTGTTCTCGCGCCGGCTGGAGCGCCACTGCCTGCGCTGGAATCCCGCTTACCGATAGTGACGAAATGACGAAGGAAGACACCATGCTGCTTGCCCCCATCCAGATCGAAACGGATTTTTTGTCGCACTTCGTGCAATACGACCCGGCCAGTGCGCCGCCGCAGGCCAAGGCCGCGCCGCAAGCTCCCTTGGCGCGCCGTGGCGTGCCTTTGGAGCTGACGCAATTGAGCAAGGCCTATGGCGAACGTCCTGTTTTGAAGAACGTCGACCTGCAGCTGGAAGCGGGAGAATTTGTCGCCATCGTCGGGCGCAGCGGCTGCGGCAAGAGCACCTTGCTGCGCTCGATCGCAGGACTGGAAAGTGCCGATGACGGCAGAATCGCCATCGGCAGCGGCGTGGGCGCGCCCGATATCCGCATCATGTTCCAGGAATCGCGTCTGCTGCCGTGGAAAACGGTGCTCGATAACGTGGCCCTGGGCCTGCCCCGTTCCGTCGGCGCGGCGGCCGCCTCGCTGTGGACGGTGGGCCTGGCCGAACGGGCCGACGACTGGCCGTCGGCCCTGTCGGGCGGGCAGAAACAGCGGGTGGCGCTGGCGCGCGCCCTCGTGCACGAGCCGCAACTGCTGCTGCTCGACGAACCTTTGGGCGCGCTCGACGCCCTGACGCGCATCGAGATGCAGCAACTGATCGAGTCGCTATGGCTGGCGCGCGGTTTCACGGCCGTGCTGGTGACGCATGACGTGGCCGAAGCCGTGGCCCTGGCCGACCGGGTGCTGCTGATCGAGGATGGCCAGATCACCATGGACGTGCAGGTGGACTTGCCGCGCCCGCGACAGCGCGGCCATGCGGCCTTCGCCGCGCTGGAGCAGGCTATCTTGTCGCGCGTACTGCAGCCGTCTCGGCCAGGACAATAAAGCCGTCGCCATCGACGCTTGCCACGATGGCTTCATAATTGTCGATGGCCGGGTGGCGCGTGGCCAGCGGGTGCGCATGCGTGGCCGTGACGACGATGACCTTCGCACCGGCCGCTTCGCCCGCCTCGATGCCCACCGACGCATCTTCGAACACGAGGCAGTCGGAGGGCGCCACGCCCAGTTTTTCAGCCGCCAGCAGGTAGCAATCGGGTTTCGGCTTGCCCGCCTTGACGTCTTCCGCCGTCACCATGATGGCCGGTATCGGCATGCCGGCCGCCTTCAGGCGCGCCGTGGCCAGCGCGCGCGGCGCCGAGGTGACGATGGCCCATTGCGCGGGCGGCAGCGATTCCAAAAAGCGCAGCGCACCCGCGATTTCAATGATCCCTTCCACATCGATGATTTCCGCATCCGTGATGCCCTGCGACTCGCGCTGCGCGTCGACGCCGGGCAAGCGCAGTTTGGCGATGGTGTCGACCGAGCGCGCGCCGTGGATGGTGGGCAAAAAGGCCGCCACGTCGAGGCCCTGGCGCTGCGCCCACGTGCCCCAGATGCGTTCGGCGGCGGCGATGGAATTGATGACGGTGCCGTCCATGTCGAACAGAAAAGCGCGGTAGCGGCCAGCGGCCGATGGTGTCGGGGATGAAGACGGCGAGGGCAGTGCGGACATGGCTTCCTTCCAGGCAGGTTGGTCGAGGCTTTTTTGCAAGCGCCCATTGTAAGGTGAAAGCGCAATATGCGTGCTGTGCTACATTCAGCGCACCGGTCATCGTGGCCGGCAAGATACGGACAAGGACAGATAGTGGCAATCGAGTTTTCGTTGGAAGCGGATGCGCAGCTGGAGCAATGGGTATTGACCGACGTATTGATGCGCTGCGGGGCGCAGGACGTCGAGCCGAGCGACAGGGGCTTCAATGGCTGGTTCCCCGAGCCAGGCCTGAGTTTTTATGTCCGTATCAGGAGCATTGAGCAAGGTATGGGAAGCGCCAGCCCTGACTGCGTGCTTGCCGAATTTCTGCCGTCGCCGCAGGACTGGCGGGTGGAATACAGGATCAATTTCCGCTACAACAGCGATGAATACGATGCCTGCAGCAGCACCTTGCGCGAAGTCGTTGCCTGCCTGGTGGAATCGAGCCCCTGCAAATTTGTCGTCTCATTTCAATCTGAGCAAGTGTACTGCTTGCGCAATCAGCGGGGGCTGGAAATCTTCAAGGTCATCTGACCTGCTGCCGGATGACAGCCTACAGGTACACCGATTCAAACCTGGCCACGGGCGCGCCATCCTTGAGCAGGATCAGCTTCTCGCCTTCGAGCTGGTAGCCCGTCACGCTGTTCAAATTGGCCAGCACGGCGCTTTCCAGCTGCATCAAAGGGGGCGGGCAGGCCATGCGCGTGCCGGCCAGCTGGGTGAAGCGCAGGGCCGTGCCGGCCACGGTATAGCCGCCCATGACGCGGTTGCAGCCCGTGAAACCGGTGACTTTGCCATCGGCGGTAAGGGTGATGCGCACTTCGCGCTCCTGCTGCGGCGCCATCGCCACCGGCGCGCCATCGAGCTGTGTGAGCTTCCAGTAGGTGTTCGTCAGGCTGGCCTGCGGCGCCAGGCTGGCGTTCGGCTTGGCGCTGTCGCTGGTGGCCGCGCAACCACCGGCCATGGCGATGGCGGCGGCAAGAGGAAGGTATTTCAGGCGATGCGGCATGGGATGCTCCTGTGAGGGGGAATGCCTGCAGACTAGCAGGTTTTTCGCGCCGCTCAGCGCACGGCAGCGGTGATTGTTTCCATTTTGCCAGTCCTGGCATTAAACTCATGCTTTCTTTAACGTTGATCGGGGAGCCGGGCCGATGCTGCAAGCGCAAGCGCTGGATAATCGACTGGTCGCCACCACTGACGACGACGTGCTGGTCGACCGCATCGTGCCCGGCGCGCCGCTGGTGATCGCCTTCGGTTTCGTCTCGTGGACCACGCGTCCCGCCTTCGATTTTTACGGGCGCCTGAGAAAGCTGGAGCAGGCCAGCGGCCAGCACCTGAACAAGATCTTCGTACGCGATTCGGGCAATGCCTGGTACCACCGCCGCATCGCAGGCCTGGGCAATCATGTCGACGAGACGGCGCAAGCCTTGCGCGAACTCGTGCGCCGCATCGCGCCCAGCCAGGTCACGACCATCGGCCAGTCCATGGGCGCGTACGCGGCCGTCATGTATGGCTTGCTGCTGGACGTGCAGCAGATCGTCGCCTTCGGACCGCTGTCCTTCCTCGACGTGCAGCAGGCGCGCTTGTACCATGAGCTGCGCTGGCTGCCCGTGATGGAATCGCTGGCGCAAGACCCGCCAGCCTCCGGCTATTACGACCTGGCGGCCCTGTGCCGCGCCAGGGCAACCGAGCATACGCAGCTGCACCTGGTGTTCGGCACGCGGCCTGACGCGGCCCGACCGGATGTAGCTAACCCTGGCGCCAGCGCCAGCGAATCGGTCAACCTCGACGCCATGCACGCGCAGCGCCTGGCCGCCTATGGTCAATGCACCCTGCACCCGTTTCCCCAGTCGGGCCACGCCGTGGTGCAGCACCTGATCGACACGAAACGCATCAACGGCTTGCTGGCCAAATGCATACTCGGCCTCACGTTGGCGCCCGAGCCCATGCAGGAGATCGGTGCGGCCTGGCAGGACTGGGTGGCGGAAAACCTGCGTTTGGGCTGCGCCGGCGAACAGCTGGTGGCCGTGCTGCAGCAGCACGGTTTTTCGTTGGACAGCAGCATGGCCGCCGTGGATGCCGTCCGCGCCAAGGCCCTATGACGCCGCAGTTCGAACTCGACACGCTGAAAATCCGCATCGCCGCGCCCGAACTGGCGGCGCTCGATTTGCGCGTGCGCGTGCAGCGCGCGCTGCGCCAGCTGATACTCGATGGCGTGCTGCCACCGGGCCTGCGCCTGCCGGCCACGCGCGCGCTGGCGCAGTCGCTGGGCGTGTCGCGCGATACGGTGGAAATGGCGTACGCGCAGCTGCGCCTGGACGGTTATATCCAGCGCCAGGCGGGATCGGGCAGTTTTGTCTCGCCGACGATAGGCGCGAGCTTGCTGGGCAAGCCGGCGGTGGCGCCGTTGTCCATGCCGGCGCAGCCGGTGGCGCTCAGCACACGCGGCGCGCAGATTCTCGCCAGCGGCGGCGTGGCCGACCAGCAGAGCGTGAAGGCGTTTGCCACGGGCTTGCCGGAAACGCGGGCTTTTCCGCTTGACGTGTGGGAGCGCTTGCGGCGCCAGGCGGCCAGCGAACACCATGTGCTGCTGCACGGCGACCCGCAAGGGGCCGAGCCTTTGCGCCAGGCCATCGCCGACTATGTGAACCTGGAGCGGGGCGCGCGGGCCACGGCCGGCCAGGTGCTGGTGCTGAGCAGCACGCGCCAGGCCCTGTACCTGTGCGCGCAAGTGCTGGCCGATGCGCATGGCCCCATCCTGATGGAAGACCCCGGCTATTTCGGCGCGCGCAAGGCGTTCGAGATGGCGCAGCTGCGCGTCGTGCCCGTGCCCGTCGATGCGCATGGCTTGTCCATCGCACACCTGCGAGCGGACCGCAGCGGGGCCAACACGGTATACGTCACGCCGTCGCATCAATACCCGACGGGCGCCACCCTGGCGCTCGAGCGCCGCCTGGCCCTCACTGCCTGGGCGGCCGAGCGCCAGGGCTGGATCATCGAGGACGATTACGACAGCCAGTTCCACTACGCGGGCATGCCGACGGCGTGCGTGCAGGGGCTCGACACGCAGCAGCGCACGATTTACCTGGGCACCTTCGCCAAGTCGCTGTATCCGGGCCTGCGCATCGGCTACATGGTGCTGCCGCCCGCGCTGGTGAAACCGATGACCCATGCGCGCAGCATTCTCGACGGCCATACGCCGCAACTGGACCAGCTGACACTGGCCCGTTTCATCGCCGATGGCCATTTCGCGGCCCATGTGCGCGCCATGCGCAAGGTCTATGCCGTGCGCCGCGATGCGATGGCGCAGGCCGTGCAGCGGCACCTGCCGCACGTGGTCACGGCGCAGCTGCCGCCGGGCGGCTTGCAGATGCCCTGTCTGCTGCACGAGGGCAGGGTGGAGCTGGACACGATACGCCTGGCGGCGCAGGCGGGCATCGTGCTGCCGGGCCTGAGCCGCTTGTACGCGACGCCGCCGGCGCGCGGCGGCTGGCTGCTGGGTTTTGCGGCCTTGACCCCGCACGAGATCGACAGCGGCATCGTCCGCCTGGCCCGCGCGCTGGGTTGATTATCCAAGTGGTCTGTTGGATGTGAATAAATTGGCATGCTTGAGCAGTCCATACAACCATTAATATGCTGGCTTTCAATGGCAGAGGCATATACATGACAACAACCACAACAACCGCCGCCATGGCCGACCGGGCGCGCTGGCGCGACCTGGCGTCCCCCGCCATGGCTGCCTTCATTTCCGTCCTCGTCAACTATGGCGGCACCTTCGTGCTGGTGTTCCAGGCGGCCCAGCTGGCCCAGCTGAGCGCGGCGCAGACGGCATCCTGGGTCTGGTCGCTGAGCATCGGCGTGGGCGTGACGGGCATCTGGCTCAGCTACCGCTACCGCGCGCCCATCATCACGGCCTGGTCCACGCCCGGCGTGGCTTTTCTCGCCACCGTCATGCCGCATACGCCGTATGCCGAGGTGATCGGCGCCTATATCATTTCCGCCATCGCCTTCATTCTGCTGGGCATGTCCGGCGCCTTCGAACGTCTCGTGCGGCTGATCCCCGGTGGCATCGCGGCCGGTCTGCTGGCCGGCATCCTGCTGCAGTTCGGCGTGAACGCGTTCGGCGGCGCCAGCGCCGATCCCGTGCTGGTGGTGGTGTTGCTGTTGTCGTACGCGGTGCTGCGCCGCTTTACGGCACGCTTTGCCGTGGTCGGCATCATGCTGATCGGCCTGGCCCTGCTGCTGGCGCAGGGGCGCATCGATGCGCAAGGCATCGAACTGGCCTTGGCCGCGCCCGTGTTCGAGATGCCGCGCTTTTCCGTGGCGTCCCTGCTGGGCGTGGCGCTGCCCCTGTTCCTGATCACCTTGACTGGGCAATACATGCCCGGCATGCTGGTGCTGCGCAATGACGGCTACCAGGTCAGCGCCAATCCCATTCTGACGGTGACGGGACTCGGTTCGCTGCTCATGGCGCCATTTGGCGCGCACGCTTTCAACGTGGCCGCCATCACGGCCGCCATCTGCACGGGCAAGGATGCCCATGCGGACCCGTCGAAGCGCTATGTCGCAGGCCTGGCTTGCGGTGTGCTGTATATCCTCGTGGGTGTCTTCGGCGTCACCCTGGCCAGCCTGTTCATGGTCTTGCCGCGTCCCTTCATCACGGCGCTGGCGGGCCTGGCCTTGCTGGGCGCCATCGGCAACAGCCTGGCGCAGGCGATGGCGGACGTGCGCATGCGCGAAACGGCCTTGATTACTTTCCTGGCGACGGCTGCGAACGTGACCCTGCTGGGCGTGGGCGGCGCCCTGTGGGGGCTGGCGGCGGGACTGGCGGCACACGGGCTGATGCATTGGGGGCGCAAGGCGGCATAGCCTGGATATTTGCCCATTTTGCCAGCCGCCGCATACAATTGCTGCGCCCGTGCCCGTTGGCACCGTCCTTTTCCCGATGTGAACGATGGCCGACCTGACTTCCCTGGCGCAGTATCTGCTGGCGATCACGCCCGCCTTCCTCGTCTGCGCCGCCTTGCTGCTTGCCGTTCCCCGGACGGTGCCGCTGCTGCGCGTGCTCGTGCACATCATGTTTTTCGTGCTGGCACGCGACGCGATGACGGCGCACGGCTACTGGCAAGTGGCGGCGGGCGGCTTGCGCTTCACGGCACCGCCGCTGGTCTTGCTGGCGCTGGGCGCCATGTCGCTGGGGCTGGTGACCAGCACGTGCTGGCTGGAAAGCGAGGCGCGCCGCCAGATCCACTGGCTGGGCATGCGGCCGGTCCTGTCCGTGCTGCTGGGCGTGGCGGGCGCTTGCGTGATCATCGCGCTGGCGACGGGCTTGAAAGCGCTGTTTGGCTTGCCGTCCCTGCCGCCCGTCGCGCCATCCATGCTGCCCTTGCTGCTGGGCTTTGCGCTGGCGGCCAACTGTTATGAAGAATTGCTGTTTCGCGGCTTGCTGCAGCAGCAATTGCGCGCCTGGCTGCCGGCCTGGCGCGCGGCGCTCGTGTCGGGCCTGCTGTTTGGCCTGTGCCACGCTTTTCTTGCCACCACCGTCACGCAGGTGGGTGCGCCCATCGTCGTCTTTACCGTGATCGAAGGCGTGGTGGCGGGGCTGGTATATTGCCGTGCCGGTTTGTTGGGCGCGTCCCTGGCCCATGGCCTGGCGATTTTTGCGCTGGCCGCCGGCTGGGTGTGAATCCTGTTGTTTAATATTGAAGAAACGAGAAGACTATGCCCATAAGTTCCTATCTGAATACCCGCCCCGTCGTGGGCGAGCGCGTCTACCTGCATGACACGGCGCAAGTGATTGGCGACGTACAGATCGGCGACGACTGCTCGATCTGGTGCAACAGCGTGCTGCGCGGCGACGTCAACCGCATCGTCATCGGCGAAGGCAGCAATATCCAGGACTTTTCCATGGGTCACGTGTCGCACAGGAATGCGGCCAAGCCTGACGGTTCACCGTTGACCATCGGCAAATACGTGACCATCGGCCACTCCGTCATCTTGCACGGCTGCACGATTGGCGACGAGTGTTTGATCGGCATGGGCAGCATCGTCATGGATGACGTGGTGGTGGAAAAACACGTAATGCTGGGCGCGGGCAGCCTCGTGTCGCCGGGCAAGGTGCTGGAAAGCGGCCACCTGTACGTGGGCCGCCCCGCCGCCAAGGTGCGCGCGCTGACGGAAGCGGAAATCGCCTACCTGCGCTATTCGGCCGAGCACTATGTGCGCGTGAAGAACAACTATCTGGTTGGCGAACCGGACTGATGCTTCAGGCTGGCGCCATGGCCAGCGCATTGATGCGCGCCGCCATGGCGCGTGCATCAGGCACGCCCAGCACCAGGCGCGCCCATTTTTCGCCTTGCAATTCGATGACCAGTGGCTGCATGCCGCGCGTCATGAAGACGAACTGGCGGTCGCCGCCCTTGTGATAAGTGCCTGCCGAAATGACTCCCGGCAGGTTGGTGCCCGGTGCGCGCAAGCCAAGGGCCGCGCCGCGGAATCCGTCATCGTCGGTGGCTCCACGCACATGCTGCAGGGGAATGCACAGGTTGCCCTGAAAGGACGCCAGTTTTTCCCGCAGGGCCAGGCGGATGGTCAGTGCATCGTCGTTCAATTCGAGGCTAGGCATGGTGTCTCCTTCGGTGGTTGATCCAGATGGCTTAACAGGCGTTCGCCCAGCAGGCGGGACGTATCGGCGCCCGTGTCCAGTACGGCGGCACGGCACAGCGCCGTGATGGCGGCGTCAGAGGGCGCCAGTTCCTTCAATGCGATGATCAGCAAATCGACCGCTTCTTCCCGCGCCGGCCAGCCAGGCTGCAGTGCTTGCGTCAGCACGCGCTCAAACAGATGGCGTTTGGAGCCGAAAGCCTTGTACAGGCTGCCGCGCAGCAAACCCGTAGCCTTGACCAGGTCATCGACCGACGCGGCGTTGTAGCCCAGGCTGCCAAAGACGGCGGCGGCCTGGCTGGTGACGGTGGCTTCATCAAAATTGCGCGGTCTGGCCATGGTAGGTAGGCGATGGGTGCGACGGGGCGGGATGCCCTGTTTCTGGCACCACTATATGCATTGGTGAACGATTGGTCAATAACTATCTGCGGCCAGCGGTTTCGCGCAGTTCCGGCCGCGGCGCCAAGTCATCCGGCAGGCGCAGGGCGGAGACGAGGCCCAGGCGCCGCAACAGCAGCAGCATCCACCAGCCCGGGTCCCATTCCCCCGGCAGCAGGCCCAGCCTGGCTGAGCCCGGATACGCGTGATGGTTGTTGTGCCAGCATTCGCCCATGGTCAGCAGCGACGTCAGGCGGATATTCCGGCCTTGCACGGCGGCGCCGTCGACGTGGAAGTGCATCTGGCCATGGTTGTGGGCGAAGTAGCCGATCAGCCAATGGCCGAGCACGCCGGCGCTGACCCGCGCGCAGACGCCCCAGCAGACCAGGCCCCAGCCGCCCCAGGCGAAGAACAGCACGGCCCATGGCAGTTGCTGCAGCATCCAGCTTCTTTCCAGGAAACGGTAAAAGCGGTCGTGCGCGATGCGCGGCTCGATGGCGATGTGCGGCGGGTGGTCGAGTTCCAGGCGGCAGAATAATTGCCACCAGGCATCACGCCAGAAGCCGGCGCCGTGGCGCAAATAGGGGTGGCAATCGGGCAGGCGCTGCGCATAGTCGCGCAGTTCGTGCTGGCGCAGCAGGCCCAGCGGGCCGCTGAGGCCCACCAGCACGCCCAGGTAGACGAGCGCATATTCCAGCCATTGCGGGCATTCAAAGCTGTCATGGATCAGCTTGCGGTGGCTGCCCAGCGAGTGGCCGAACAGCAGGACGATGGCCGTGCCGGCCGCAAACAGCAGCAGGCCGGTCCAGCTGAAGAAGCACAGGGCGCCCGTCACGGCGCCGGCCAGCATGGCCGTCAGCCATAGCGATGGTAAAGGCGCAAAGCGCACCGTGCCGTGCAACACGCTATCGGCGTGGGTGGCGCGGGCGCGGTGCCTGTCCAGGCTGGCCGCCGTCATCAGCCCTTGGGAGCCGACGACGGTTGCGTGTATTTGTCGAAGTTGGTGATGTAGTCGTTGAAGTTGTCGGTCAGCATGCGCTTGTACTGTTCCGTGAAGAAGGCCACGGCGCCTTCCTTCTCTTCCTGCATCTTGGCCACGTCGTTGCTCTTGCTGGCGACGAGGAAGGCGTTGAAGCGGGCAGCTGCGTACAGCAGCGAGGTGGCCACTTCATTGCCGCCGCTGTGCATGCATTGCTCATTGGCCAGGGCGATGACCTGGTCGGCGCGTTCCCAGAATTCCGGGCCCGGTGCTGGTTTTGTCGTTGGTGTGCTCATAAAAATCCCTCATGAAAGTGCGCGCCAGTCTACACAGGGGGCCGCGGGCTGTCCAGCCGCGCGGCTGCCTGTCAGGGCGCCTGCAGGATTTGTTCCAGCAAAACGGGCAGCGGCTGGCGGATGTCGAGCACCATGCCGGCCTCGTCCGCCTGCAGTGGCTGCAGGGTGGCCAGCTGGCTGTCGAGCAGGCTGGCCGGCATGAAATGGCTGGGGCGCTGCAAGCGGCTTTCCAGCACGGCACGCGGGCCGTCCAGGTGGATAAAGCGCAGGGCCGGGTCGCCCTCGCGCAGCACGTCGCGGTAGGCGCGCTTCAGGGCCGAACACGAGACGACGAGGCCGCTGCCTTGCGCGCGGGCCGTGGCGATGCGCTCGCGCAGGGCGGCCAGCCAGCCGGCCCGGTCGGTATCGTCGAGGGGTATGCCGGCCGCCATCTTGGCCACGTTTTCCGGCGGATGCACCTCGTCGCCTTCCACGTAGGGTACGTGCAAGGCGTCGGCCAGCAGGCTGCCGACGGCGCTCTTGCCGCAGCCGGACACGCCCATCACGACCCAGCGCACGGCGGGCACGCCCACCTCAAGGCGCCGAAACGATGACGGTGACGCGGCGGTTTTCCGCCTTGCCCGTCTTGCTGGCGTTCGAGGCCACGGGCTTGCTCATGCCCAGGCCCTTGACCGTGATGTTCTCGCGCGGAATGCCCGATGCGCTCATGGCGTCGGCCACCACGTTGGCGCGCGCCAGCGACAGCTTGTTGTTGTACGCTTCCGTGCCTTCGTTATCCGTATGGCCTTCCACGCGCATGTGCGTGATGCCCACTTTCAGCAGGGCGGCGCTGATTTTCTGGATGGCGTTGCGGCTGGGCGGGACCAGCTTGGCGGCGTCGAATTCGAACAGCAGCTTGTCGGTAAAGCTCAGTTCCCAGCCTTCGTCCGTCTGGTTGAAGCCTTGTTCCTTCAAGGTGGCCACTTGCTCGGCGTTGAACAGCGGTTTGATTTCTGGCGTGCTCTGGCAGGCGGCCAGCAGGCCCAGCATGAACAAGCCGAGTAAGCCGCGGCGTAATTGCGTGTAGATGAATTGCATGGTGTTGCTCCTTGGTTCAGGGATGAATATGGGGTTGTGGCAGGCGCGCCACCTGGCGCGTGCCGCGCTGCGCCTGCTTGGCGCGGTACATGGCTTCGTCCGCCGCGCCGACGAGCGAGATGGCGTCGATGGCGTGATCGGGAAAGACGGCCACGCCGATGGTCAGCGAGCTGACGATGCTGTTGCCAGTGGGCAGTTCAATGGCTTGCGCCATGGCGGCGATGATGTTGTCGGCGATGTGCATGGCGTCGCTGCTGTTGCGCAGCGGCTTGAGCACGATGGCGAATTCGTCGCCGCCCAGGCGCGCCACCAGGTCGCCTTCGCGCAATTGCTGCTTGATGCGCGCGGCGATCGTCACCAGCACGCGGTCGCCCGAGGCATGGCCGAAGGTGTCGTTGATGTACTTGAAGCGGTCGCTGTCGAGGAACAGCACGGCCACCTTGCCATTGCCGACCCGCGCGTCGAGGATGGCGCGTTCCAGTTCCGCTTCCATGAAGGCGCGGTTCGACAGGCCCGTCAGGCTGTCGTGGTTGGCGCGGTGCGACAGCGAGGCGTGTTCCTTCTGCAGATGGCTTTGCCATGCTTCCAGTTCGTCGAGCAGGGCGTTGAAGTCGTCATTGATCTGGTTCAGTTCGGCAATATTGGCCGGCGGCACGCGCAGTTCGAACGAGCGGTCGCGCCGCACGCGGTGGGCCGTTTCCGCCAGGTGGCGCAGGGGCGACGTGATTTCCGTTTCCATGCTGCGCGACAGGCGCACGGCAACGACCAGGCTCAGCACCAGGCAGGCGAGCAGGCAGGAGAGGCCGCTGAGCAGGAAGGGCAGCAGGCTGCGGCTGTGCGGCACCAGCTTGATGCTGCCGATGGCCTGGTCATTGCGCATGATGGGGAAGGTCAGCGAATCGGGCAGCATCCAGCCCGTCAACGCACGCTCGATGTAGTAGCGCGTGCCGTGTTCGCCCCGTTCCCAGCGGGCCAGCACCTTGCCGTCCTGGTCGCTCACCTGCGCCTGGTCGATATCTTCATTGACGCCGATCAGGGCCAGCGCTTCCCTGGCGGCCATGGAGTCGCCAAAGACGACGGCCCCTTCCACCGTATAGCTCATCGAACGGGCCACCAGGCGCAGGTTCTGGTCCGAATACACGCGCAGGGCCAGCAGCGCCACGGCCGTCAGGGTCAGGCCGGCCGCCAGCACGGCGATCAGCGACACGCTCAGGTGGGCGCGCCGCAGCACGCTGTCGAGCGTGCGGCGGGGTTGGCGGGCAGGCTTGTTGCTCATGCGGGCGCTCATGGCGGCGGTCCCTTGCGACGTGCAATTTGCAAGGCGTTCGGATGCACGCGCAGGCCGCTGCGGGCAATGGCGTCGAGATTGACGTCAAAACCAATCTGCGCCTCGGTCAGGCGCAGGCAGAACATGGTGCCCACGGTACAGGACGTGCCCGGTTCGGCGACCGATAGAATCGGTTTGCCGATGATCTGCGCCAGCAGGTGCTCGCGTTCGCTCTCGGGCAGGCTGCCCAGGTAGACGACGTCGCATTCGCTGGCCGCGCTGGCCATCGCCGGGCTTTTCACGCGGATGCGCTGGCTCAGGCTGGAAGCGGGCGTGTCGACGATGGCCGCGCCGTAGCGGGGTGCGCCGAGCATGCAGATGCGCACTTCCTGGCGCGCCACGGGCCAGCGCACATAACTGATGATGCCAAACAGGACCTGGGCCACTTCGGCGGGGCGCCTGGCATCGGCAGCCGCGCCCGTTTGCGCCCCCGCCGCGCACGGCGCCAGCGCAGCGCAGGCGAGCAGCGAGGCCAGCAGCACGACAGCGAGCAGGACGGGCGGCGCGGGGCGCTGCCGGTGGCGGGGAGAGAAGGGCACGGCGTCGGTGTCTTTATGCAGGTCGGGTGGCTATTCAAATAGTTACTCTGCAACACATACTCTACGGAAGTCCATGTTGAAAGTAAATCACGGCATGACGCCATAAAACCTTGCATTATAAACACGAATGTGGAAACTTGCATTCTTTGCCATGAGAATTACCTGATCAACATTGTTTCCTGCAACAGATCGTTGTTATTCTTCCAATGTCGCTTCCAGCAAGTCGATTTCGCGCAGCAGGCGCAAGTGGATGGTGTCGTCCAGCTCGCCCGAGATGCGGCGGCGGAACAGCTCATCGCGCTCCGCATTGAGCGCTTCCAGGCGCAGCGAGCGCTCGGCCCTGGCCAGTTCCTGCAGCCGCATCGCCTCGTCGTTGCTGCTCTCGCCATACGCGAGGCGGCGCCGGTAGGCTTCGATCAGGCGGTTGGCCGCTTCCGTGACGACTTGCTGCTTGTCATTCTTGTCGATGCCTTCGCACACTTTTTCCAGCCGCGCGATGGCCGCTTCGGCGGCAGCGGCGCGGGCATTGCGCTCTTCCGTTGAACGGCGCGCGGGCGGCGCGAAGACGAGGCCCTTGGTCAGCAGGGGCAGGGTGACGCTGGCCAGCAGCAGCGACAGCAAAATCACGCCCATGGCCAGGAAGATGACGAGGTCGCGCGCGGGAAAGCGCGTGCCATCGGGCAGGAACAAGGGCAGGGTCAAAATGCCGGCCAGGGTCAGCGCGCCGCGCACGCCCGCGAACGACGCCACCAGCAGCAATCGCAGGCTGGGGCGGGCCAGCAGCGCCGCGTCCTTCGGTTCGCCGGCCACCTTCTTGTGGTGCTTGAACAGGGTCAGTTTCATGGAAATGAAGACCCAGAGGAAGCGCATGAAGGTCAGCCCCACCGTGATGGCGATGACGAACAGCGGCAGTTTCCAGGCGCTGCCGGCGCCGATTTCGGCCGATGCGGCCGGCAAGCCGGCAACGGTGGTGGGCAGCTGCGCGCCCAGCATGACGAAGATCACGCCATTCAAGACCAGCTGCACCGTATCCCACACGGCCTTGCGCTGAGTGCGCGTGGCGGCCAGCGGGCGGCCGATCAGGTCGGCGTAATGCATGGACACGCCCGCCGTGGCGGCGGCCAGGATGCCCGAGCCGTGGATTTGCTCGGCGCCCAGGTAGGCGGCAAACGGGATCAGGATGCTGATGAGGATTTGCAGGCCCGGCTCTTCGCCCACCTTGCTCACCAGCCACTTATTCGCCAGGCCCACGCCCCACGAGATGGCCAGACCGATGACGATGCCGCCACCCGCTTCCTGCAGGAAACTCAGCGAGGCGGCGCCGATGGAAAAGCCGCCCGTCATCATGGCGCCCACGGCAAACGTGAAGCAGACGAGGCCCGACGCGTCGTTGAGCAGCGATTCGCCTTCGAGGATGTGCATCAGGCGCGGCGGGATCGGATTGCCTGCGGCGATTGCCGAGACGGCCACGGGATCCGTCGGCGACAGGATGGCGCCCAGCGCGAAGGCGACGGCCAGCGGCACGCTGGGAATCAGCCAGTCGATGAAAAAGCCCATGCCCAGCACGGTAAACAGCACGAGGCCGATGGCCAGCATCAGGATCGAACGCGCGTCGGAAAAGAAGGCGCCCTTGGGAATGCGCCAGCCATCGAGAAACAGCAGCGGCGGAATGAAGAGCAGGAAGAAGATGTCGGGATCGAGCGGCACTTGCACGCCAAACACGGCCAATCCCGTGCCGCCGGCGATCTGGATCAGTGGCAGCGGCAGTTTGACCCAGCGCGAGCGGGCGAGAAAGCCGCACAGGACGACGGTCAACACGAGGATGAGGATGATGGTAACGGTATGCATGAAGGAGCGGCGGCGTGCTGAAACGCTGATTATAAGGCGCAGCCCGCCTGCAGGCGGCACCTGCGTGTCATTGCGTACATACAACAAGTCACAATCGCGGTAAGATTCTCCCATTCATTGCCACAATCTGCCCTGCTGCTGCCGTCCGTGCGCGGCAGGCGCGTGCCTGGCCTTTTACCGGACTCCTGTTTTGCTCAAGAAAATCTTCACCGGCCTGCTGCTGTCGCTGGCATTGCTCATCGTGGCGGCCCTGGCCGCGTATCTGTATTACTGGCGACCAGCGCTGGCGCCCATCGATCCTCCTGCCGTCACGGCATTTTCCCCGCAAGTGGTGGAGCGGGGCCGCATCCTGGCCGGCATGGGCAATTGCGCCGCCTGCCATATGGCCAAGGGCGGCGCCGAGTACGCGGGCGGCCACGGCCTGGCCACGCCGTTCGGCACCATCTATGCGACGAATATCACGCCCGACCGGCAAACGGGCATCGGCCGCTGGTCGCAGGCTGCCTTCCAGCGGGCCATGCGCGAAGGCGTGGGCCGCGACGGTGCCCATTTGTATCCCGTCTTTCCGTACACCCATTTCAACCTCGTCTCGGATGCGGACCTGGCGGCCTTGTACGCGTATTTCATGACGCGCCCGCCCGTGTATGCGGTGGCGCCCGCCAACAGCGTGCCTTTCCCGTTGAACTTGCGGCCGCTGCAGGCAGGCTGGAAGGTGCTGTTTTTCAAGCCGGCCAGCTATCAACTCAATCCCGCGCAAGGCCTGGACTGGAACCGGGGCCGCTACCTGGCCGAAGGCCTGGCCCATTGCGCCGCCTGCCACACGCCGCGCAATGCGCTGGGCGCCGAGCTTGCCGGCTCATCCTATCTGGGCGCGGCCATCGACCACTGGTATGCGCCGGCCTTGACCAGCGCCAACACGGCCCCGCTGCCGTGGACGCAGGACGAGCTGTACGCCTTTTTGCGCACGGGGGCGACGTCCCTGCACGGCGTGGCGGCCGGGCCCATGTCGTCCGTCGTGCACGAAGGCATGGGCGTCTCGCCCGATAGCGATATCCGTGCCTTGTCCGTGTATTTTGCGGACCTGGCCGGCGCCGAACAACGCCAGGTCGATACCGATACCGTGGTAAAAGCCGGCATCAAGCGTTCGCAGCGCGTCAGCCTGGTCGACAACGACCGTGGCGCCAGCCTGTACGTGGCCGCCTGCGCGTCGTGCCATTCGAACAGCGATGGCCAGCCTGCGGCGCTGCGGCCGGAACTGAGCCTGAACAGCGCCGTCAGCGCGCCCGATCCCGCCAACCTGATCCAGGTGATATTGCACGGCTTGAGCAAGGACGAAGCCATGCCCGGCGTGCTGATGCCCGGCTTTGCCGCCTCGCTGACGGACAACGACGTGGCTCAGCTGGCCGCCTATTTGCGCCGCAGCCGCAGCCACCAGCCGGCCTGGACGAATCTGGAAGCGGCCGTGGCACGCGCCCGCGCTGGCAAGTAATTACTGAAAGACTCTATGTACAACATGACCGTGAATGGCCAGCCCTTCGGCACCGAGGTTGACGCCGAGACGCCCCTGCTGTGGGTGCTGCGCGACGAAGTTAAATTAAAAGGCACGAAGTTTGGCTGCGGCATCGGCATGTGCGGCGCCTGCACCGTGCACGTGGATGGCCGCGCCATGCGCTCGTGCATCACGCCGATTGCCGCCGTGGCCGGCTGCGCCATCACCACCATCGAAGGCCTGTCGCCCGATGGCACGCACCCGTTGCAGCGGGCGTGGCTCGCCACGCAGGCGCCCCAGTGCGGCTATTGCCAGTCGGGCCAGATCATGCAGGCGGCCACCCTGCTGAAAGATTACCCGCAGCCGACCGATGCGAATATCGACGCCGTCATGAGCGGCAACCTGTGCCGCTGCATGGCGTATGTGCGCATCCGCAAGGCGATCAAACTGGCGGCCGGCATGCAGGAGGCGCCCGGTGTTTAAGTTACCGAAAGAAAATTCAGCTGCCCGCCCCAGCGCGCTGGGCCGGCGCGGTTTCCTGATTGCCGCCGCCGGCACGGGGTTTACGCTCGCCTTCTTGCGCGCCGACAGCACCCTGGCCGCAGGCAAGGCGGCGCCCGTGCAGTCTAAGCAAAGCGCCGCGCCCGTGTTCGATCCCGGCATCTGGTTCCAGATCGGCCGCGACGGCATCGTCACCGTCAACATCGCCAAGGCGGAAATGGGCCAGCACATTGGCACGGCCCTGGCGCGCATCGTGGCCGAGGAGCTGGAAGCGGACTGGAGCAAAGTACGCCTGCATTACGTGGACACGGACCCGAAATGGGGCTTGATGGTGACGGGTGGCAGCTGGTCCGTCTGGCAGAATTTCGATCCGCTCAGCCGAGCCGGCGCGGCCGGGCGCCTCGCGCTGGTCGAGGAAGGCGCGCGCCTGCTGCGCGTGCCCGTGTCGGCCTGTCACGCGAGGCTGGGTGTCGTGCATGGCCGGGGGCGGTCGATCAGCTATGGCGACATCGTGCGCCGTGGCAAGCTGGCGCGCCAGTACACGCCCGAGCAACTGAAAGCCATCGTGCTGAAAACGCCGCAGCAGCGCAGCCTGGTCGGCCAGCACGTGCAGGCGCTCGACATCCCCGCGAAAATCAATGGTACGGCCGTGTACGGCATCGATGCGGAAGTCGAGGGCATGCTGTTTGCGCGCCCGAAGATCCCGCCGACCCGCTACGGCTCGAAAGTGGTCTCCATCGATGATACGGCCGCGAAAAAGGTGCAAGGTTATCTGCGTTCGTTCGCCTTGCAGGATCCCAGCGGCACGGTGCCCGGCTGGGTCATGGTGGTGGCCGAAACGTATGCGGCCGCCATGCGCGCGGCCGAGCTCGTGCAAGTGAAATGGCGGGCCGGCGCGGCGGCCCACGTGGCGGAGCAGGATATTGTCAACTACGCCGGCAAGCAGTTGGCCGATGCGAGCCTGGGCGCCCGCGTCGTCGATGACGATGGCGTGGAGCAAGCGTTCAACGATGCCAGCCTGCAGCTGGAGCGCCACTACACGACCAGTACCGTGTTGCATTTCCAGCTGGAACCCGTGAATGCCCTGGCGCAGGAAATCGACGGCGTCTGGCACATTCATGCGGGCAACCAGTGGCAATCGTTGATACTGCCCGTGCTGGCGCAGGCGTTGAAGGTGCCCGAGAGCCATGTCATGCTGCATACCTATCTGCTTGGTGGCGGTTTCGGGCGGCGCCTGAATGGCGATTATTGCGTGCCGGCCGCGCTGGCGGCGCAAGCTGTGGGGCGGCCCGTCAAGATGATTTGTACGCGGGCCGACGACACCCGTTTCGATTCGCCCCGTTCGCCATCGGTGCAGCACGTGCGCATGGCGTTCGACGACGCGGGCAAGGTGTCGGCGATGGTGCACGAGGCCAGCGCGGGCTGGCCCACGCAAGTGATGATCCCCGCCTTCCTGGCCAAGGATAAGCAGGGCCATCCGTATGACACGTTCGCCATCGCCGGCGCCGACCACTGGTATTCGGTGGGCGCGCAGCGCGTGCGGGCCGTGTCGAACGACCTGGCCAACAGCAGTTTCCGCCCCGGCTGGCTGCGTTCCGTGGGGCCCGGCTGGACGAATTGGGCTGTGGAAAGTTTCATGGATGAGGCGGCGCAGGCGGCCAAGGTCGATCCGCTGGCGTTCCGTCTGTCGCTGTTGCAGGCGACGGGGCGCAATGCGGGCAGCGCGCCGAACGCCGTCGGCGGCGCCGCGCGCCTGGCCCATGTGCTGCGGCGCGTGGCGGACAAGGCAGGCTGGGGCACGGCCATGCCGCCCGACACGGGCCTGGGCATTGCCGCCACGTTTGGCCAGGAACGCGACATGCCGACCTGGACGGCCTGCATTGCCCGGGTGAAAGTGGACCGCAGCACTTGCATGGTGAAAGTCGAAAAGCTGTTCATGGTGATCGACGCGGGCAGCATCGTCGACCCTGATGGCGCGCTGGCGCAGGCGGAAGGGGGCGCCCTGTGGGGCGTGAGCATGGCCTTGCATGAAGGCACGGCCTTCCTCAACGGCCAGGTGAAGGATACCAACCTGAATAGCTACACGCCGCTGCGCATGGCCGACGTGCCCGAGCTTGACATTGAATTTGTTGCCAGAACGCAAACATCGACGGGCATGGGCGAGCCGCCCACGACGGCCGTGGCGCCGGCGATCGGCAACGCCATCTTTGCCGCCGTGGCCTCGCGCGTGCGGCATTTGCCGATCCGCCCGGAAGCCGTGCTCAAGGGGCTGGACCGGCACGGCGCCGTCTGATGGGCGCGCGTGGCGAATTTGACGTGCGCCGCGCGGGAACTGGCGCAGGCTGGTACACTGATGATTGCCGATCAGCGCATTAGCAGCGTGATTTCAGCTTGATGTCAGCGTCATTCCAGCTCGATAGCGGAGGCAGCCATGCAAGAACAATTTGTCAGCATCACGGCCGATGAACTTCAAATGGACGGCGTGCTTGAAATGCCCGAGCGGCCTGTGGGCATCGTCCTGTTTGCCCACGGCGCGGGCGCCGATAGCGACTATCTGGGCGCTTCCAGCCACGCCACCTCCCAAGATTTTTTGCGAGCGGGCATCGCCACCTTGCGCTTCGACCAGGGTGGTGTCGAGCCTGGCGGCGGCAGCAATGGCCACGCGTATTTCGTGCGCAGCGATATCGTGCTGCTGGCGCGCCAGCTGGAAAAAGCCCTGGGCTGGCTGCAAGTGGACCCATCCACGCGGCGCTTGCCCTGCGGCCTGTATGGCTATGGCACCAGCGCGGCCGTCGTGATGCAGCTGGCGGCCTGGCGCAGCGCGGAAATCGCTGCGCTGGCCGTCTGCGATGGCCAGGTGGAAATGGCCGGCAAGGCGGCGCTGGAAAACGTGCGCGTGCCGTCGCTGCTGATCGTGGGCGGACGCGACCCCGACGTGGCCGGCTTGAACCGCATGGCATTTGCCACCTTGCGTTGCGACAAGCAATTGGAACAGATCGCCGCACCCAGCGGCCCCGACACGCGCCACCAGGCGGCGCTGCTGGCAACAGACTGGTACACGCGCCATTTCAACGGGCATACCAGTACGGCGCAGTAGCGATCACTGTCCGCTTGCTGTGGAGGCAAGGCCTTGTCAGCTTGGCGAGCCGGCATTGCGCCGTGGGGTGGGCGTCAGGCATTCACATTGCCAGGAAACCGCTTCGTAGGTCAGATCCTTGACGTCGGGAGGAAGAGCCGCGTTTTCGAAAAGTTTCATCTTGTAGTAAATCGTGACTGCCCGCAGCGCTGTTTCCTTGAAGTCACGGTGGCGATCGTATATGGCACGCGGTGTGATCTCGAAGCCGCGCTTGCTCATCTGCTCGTAAACTTCTTGCGTCGAGGTCCCTTCATTGAACTCACCCGTAAAGATGGGGGTTTTTTTATCTTGAGATTGCTGCAAGACTTCCACTGTGCCGCCACATAGCATGCCTACCCAGCTAGCCAGGGAGCCTTGAAAAACCCGGAATCGTACGGTGTATGCATGCAAACGGGCAAAAAAAAGATGTACCTTGGCTGGGTTTTCTATTTCCGCAAGATCAATGATGGCAAAGCTGTTTTTCGTACTGGCCATGTTATTGACATCCGTTTCTTTCCTCTTATTTTCGGATAACAAGCGTATCGTCTTATCAGAGATTTCCACGATTTTTCTGATGTTTTCCACGCTCACGTCTGCCGCTTGCGTGCCCAGTTTTACCTGGCGCCGTATGTGGTCGCGCAGCACATTGAATTCGCAAAGCAGTGCGAGGCGTGGCAGGAATTCCGGCGCATGGCAGGATGTCAAGGCGGCACCGGGATGCTTGACGCTTTTCAGCACGCCCATCCTGGACAGCCAGGCAAAGCAATCGATGGGCGCGGCAATAAACTCAAAAGCAAACATGCGCTCCATCAAACGGTAGCGCACGGTGGATGGTGCCGGTGCGTATTTTTCCAGCAAATTGTTCGTGATGTCGATGATCACGTCCTTGTCGCACGCATGGGCCTTGCTCAGAACGGCGAGTACATACCCTTCAAAAAAGTTCAGCTTGTATCTTTCGCTTTCCTCAAGCCGCTCCATGGTGGTGTCTTCGGGCAGTGGCGGAACATTGTCCGGATAAGTCTCTTTCAGTAAAAATAGCGAGTCGGACAATTCTGCTTCCATCAGGCACAAGACGCCATGTTTGACGACCTGCCGTTGTACGCCGGCCATGCCCTTGTCCGTAAGCTCACGATCCAGATCCTCGGCGAGACTCCTCAGCCAGCGACGTTCCTGGTTAAAAAGGCAATGCACCAGAATCTGGTTGAAGAATAATTGATCCAGCAGATCCAGGCCAGCCGTGTGAGATGCCGATATGCGGCCCATGCCATGCTCCAAAGTGAAGGCGGCTCAGTGTCCGCCCTGATTGTATTTCATGAAGGTTTGGCGCGGTACAGCTCAGGTGGCAGCGGCCGCCACCGCGCCGGAAGCCGCCGCTCCCAGCGTCGCTCCGCCTGCGCCGACAACCAGCGTGCCCGCCGCCATGCCTCCGCCACCAGCAGCGAGAGCACCGCCGCCCAAGGCTGCCAAGGACCCGTTGACCAGTGCGGCGCCAGCCGTGGTGCTGATGAGCGTTCCGGTACTGGCGGCCCCCAGCAAGCCTGTCGTGCCGATCACGCCGGCAATCGGGCCGGCAAACGCCAGCGCGGTACCACCGGTGGCGACCGTGGCGACACCGATCGCAATGGATTTGACGGGATTTTCCGCGATTGTGTCCACGGCAGAGCCTATGGCATCCACGGTTGCATCCATGATCTCGCCAATAAAATCAAACATACCCATGACCTTCTCCTATGTAGTGAGCAGAATATCGAGCAGAAAAAGACGGTCTTTTCCTGAACTGCTGCTCGCATTGTAGGAGCGGAGGTATTGCCGGTCTATTTGCTATTCGGGTGTACCGTTTTACACAATCGGGCATCTTGAAAACAGCTTGCGGCACCCGAATCGGTCCCTGCAGTCTGGCGTGCAAGTTTGCTTCGACTAGCCAGGCTCAAGCTGATCCGATTCGTCACGGGCCGTGAGCGAGGAATCGAAAAAATCAGGTATTGATGGCATTAACGTGTTCCGGCGCCTTGCTGGCTTATGCCATCAGGGCGCGCAAGTTGCGTGCATGGAAGCGCACATGCTCTTCCATGAAGCTGGCGATGAAGTAATAGCCGTGGTCGTAGCCGGCATGGCGGCGCAGCCTTAATGGCTGGCCGGCGTCGCGGCACGCCGCTTCGAAGATGTCGGGGTGCAGTTGTTCGGGCAGGAATTTGTCGGCCAGGCCCTGGTCGATCAGGATGCCTTCGGGGAACAGCGGCGGCTGGCCCTGCAGGCCGCGCATCAGCGCGCTGGCGTCGTACTGCTGCCAGCTGGCGGCATCGCTGCCCAGGTAGCCCGCGAATGCTTTCTTGCCCCACGGACATTGGCTCGGTGCGGCGATGGGGGCGAAGGCGGACACGGAGCGGAACAGTTCCGGGTTGCGCAAGGCCAGTACCAGCGCGCCATGGCCGCCCATCGAGTGGCCGAAAATGCCCGTGCGTTGCGCATCGATCGCCAGTTCCTGCTCCAGCAGGGCGCGCAGTTCCAGCAGGTAGCTGTACATGCGGTAGTGGCTGTTCCATGGCGTTTCGGTGGCGTCCACGTAAAAGCCGGCGCCCACGCCGAAATCCCACGAGTCGCTTTCGCCTGCGATGTTCGCGCCACGGGGGCTGGTGTCGGGCGCGATCAGGATCAGGCCTTCCTCGGCCGCCACGCGCTGCGCGCCGCCCTTGATCATGAACGTTTCTTCCGTGCAGGTCAGGCCCGCCAGGTAAAACAGGGCGGGGCGCCTGGTGGTGACCGTGGCGCCTGGCGCCGTGTCGGGAATGAAGGCCGAGAAACGCATGGGCAAGCCGATGGCTTGCGCGTCGTGGCGATAAAAGCGTTGTACGCCGCCAAAACAGGCGTGTTCACTCAACAGTTCCAGCATGAATTCTCCTCGTTAATGCCACAGTATAGCCAGAGCGGCGCAGGGCCGGCGCGGGATCAGCCCAGCATGGCCGCTAATGCAGGCAAGATGTCTTGTGCCGGGGCATCGGTCTTGAATGCCAGCAAATGGTCGGCGCGCGTCTTGCCCATGTTGATGGCGGCCACGGGCTTGCCCGTTTCGGCCGCCATGCGGCACAGGCGAAAGCTCGAATACACCATGACGGACGAGCCCACCACCAGCAGGGCGCTGGCCGCGTGCATCTTGCTTTCGGCCTCGGCCGCGCAGGCGGCGGGGACGCCATCGCCGAAAAACACCACGTCGGGCTGCAGGGGGCCGCCGCAGCGGGGACAGACGGGCACGTGGAAAGTGGCCAGCTGAGACGGCTCGAGCAAGGCGTCGCCATCGGGCGCCGGCGTGGCCGTGGCGCCCAGCAGTTGGGGATTGTCGCGTTCGAGCTGCTCCTGGATCAGGCGGCGCGTGTGGCGGGTACGGCAATCGAGGCAGACGACGCCATGTATGCTGCCGTGCAACTCCGTGACGGCGGCGCTGCCGGCCTGCTGATGCAGGCCATCGACGTTTTGCGTGACCAGGCCGCCGACTTGCTGGCGCTGGGCCAGTTGCGCGATGGCCAGGTGACCGGGATTCGGCGTGGCGCGCGCCAGGGTTGGCCAGCCCACCATGCTGCGCGCCCAGTAGCGGCGGCGCACGGCTTCCTGGCGGCGAAAATCGGGTCCTTGCACGGGGGCATTGCCGCGCCGCACGCCTTCCGTATCGCGGTAGGCGGGTATGCCGGACGCCGTGCTGATGCCGGCGCCCGTCAGCAGCAGCACGTCGGGATGGCGCTGGAGGAACTGCGCCAGCTGCTCGAGGGGACGATTGTCGCTGGCGGACTGCTGGCTGGCTGAGGGAAAGTTTTGCATGATGCGCCATGCTAACCGAAAAGCATGGCGCCGTTGCAAGGGTAACGTTTATTCCAGCTTCATGCCGAAACGCTGCAGCCGCGGCTGCCAATGCTCCTGGATATTGGCTGAGACGAGGATGCGCTCGGCCTTGCCGATCAGCAATGCGCGTGGCACGAAACCGAAGTAGCGCGAATCGGCGCTGTTGTCGCGGTTATCGCCCAGCATGAGGAAATGGTCGGCCGGCACCGTCACGGGGGCAAAGCTGCGGGCCGCGCCTGCGATTTGCGGCAAGACCTGGATGCGGTGCTGTTCCGTCTGGTTGCGTTCGCTGATCCGCTGGGCCGTCAGCTGACCCACGTGGGCGATGGTTTCAGGCGCCGTGTCGAGCGCCGTGTACTGGGCGGGCTGGCCATTGATGACCAACTGTTCATTGCGCATTTCCACCGTGTCGCCGGGCAGGGCGATGATGCGCTTGATCAATCGTGTGCCGTCTTTCGGCGAGGAAAAGGTGACGATGTCGCCCCGCTGCGGTTCGCCCAGGCGCTGCAGCACGATATCGGTGAGCGGCACTTTCAGGTTGAAGGCGAGGCGGTTGACGAAGACGACATCACCCTCGAGCAGGTTGGGGCGCATGGATGCCGACGGGATAGGATTCCAGTCTGCCACGGCCGTGCGGAACACGCCGAACAGCAGGAGAAACATCAAAAAACCTTTGTTGGCGCGCATCCATGTGCTCATGTCGGCTCTTTCGCTGGGCTGTGCCCGTGATGGTGAAGGGAAACGCCATGGCTGCTGGCGACCTGTTCACGATGCATGGCGAGGCTGAAGCCAGTCTTAAATAGAAGCACTGCGCAGGCAAATGGCAGGCATGGCGTGACTGCTGTTGCGTGTACGCATCACCATGGCGGTCTCAAGGATGGCGGCACGGTGACTGCGTATCGTCGCCATTGTGCAGGCGCTTGCCGTGCATGTCATCCCACAGCTCACCGAGCGCCACCAGCAAGCCGCCACCGACGAAGGGGATGGCCACCAGCCATGGAATGCTGTCGAGCCAGGGACCCAGCACGATGGCCGAGGCCACGGCGATGACGATGGCGCTGCACCAGAAGCGGCGCGGATGCCGGAGCGTCAGCAGGTAGTGAAGATCATTCATAAATCCTCCTTGGTGAGCATGCGGAACAGCCGGGCGGCCAGGATGCTGCTGACGGCGATGACGATGCAGCCGTCCAGGAAAAACAGCACCTTGCCCACCAGGTGCATGCCCTGCACGAGATAGGCGGGCAACTCCCGCGCTTCCGCCCACTGTGTCATGCGCGCCAGCACGATGGCGGCGGCAAAGATGACGACGGCCAAGGCCAGCACCAGCAGCACATGTTCGAACAGGCGTAGCCGCAGTTTCATGTTGGACTTGGCAAGGTTGGGAAGATTCCCGAGCTTTGACGTTATCAGTCCATCATGGTGCGGCTTTGCGCTGTGACAAAGTCGCCCCTGATAGGAGAAAAGTCGCGTTGCTGCCGGAAAAATGCGGCATCTCAGGCCATGGCTTGCGTGTTGCGCCGCTCAAAATACAGCAAGTCCGACCAGGCATTCTGGAAAAACATGGCTTGTTCCGACTTGCCATATTGATGAAAACCGTTGCGCTGCATGACCGCGACCGAGCCCAGGTTTTGCGGCCGCGCCGTCGCTTCCAGGCGCCACAGGTCCAGCGCGCCAAACGCTTCATCCAGCAGCAGGGCCACCACGCGCGTGGCGTAGCCGCGTCCGCCGAACCGTTCGCCGATGCGGTAGCCGAGCGCTGCCTTGTTGAAATAGGGGCGCGTGATGCCCGTCAGGTTGACCCTGCCGATGATCTGCCCGTCCAGCTTGGCCAGGTACTGGTAGGCGCGGTCCTGTTCGCGCTCGCGCTGCGCCTGCTCGATGGCGGCGGCGATGGCTTCCTGGTGATAGTAGGACGGCGCGCGCGCCGTGACCCAGTGTTCAAAATACGCGCGGTTTTCCAGTTCGAAGGCCAGCAAAGCGGGAAGGTCGGCGCTGGAGGGTGGGTGCAGCTGAAGGCGGTCGAGGTCTGGCATGGGAGCGTGTCGGAAAGCGATGCGCCATTATAATCAGCTCGCGCATTGCGCCGCACACCCGTTTGAACTCATGAAGGAGCAGCATGCTATCCCATATTTGTCTCGGCACCAACGATTTTCCCCGCGCCTACGCTTTCTATACGGCCCTGCTGGAAGAACTCGGTCTGATCGAAAAATTTCATGACCCTGCCAAGCCCTGGGCGGGCTGGATGGCGCAGCAGGCGCCGCGGCCGCTGTTCGTGCTGACGGCGCCGCATGACGGCTTGCCGGCCGCGCCCGGTAATGGCCAGATGACGGCCTTGCTGGCCGCCAGCCGTGCGCAGGTGGATCGCTGCTACCAGGCCGTGCTGGCGCTGGGCGCCGCGTGCGAAGGGCCGCCCGGTTTGCGCCCGCATTACCACGCCCATTACTATGGCGCCTATTTCCGCGACCTCGACGGCAACAAGCTGTGCGTCTGCTGCCACGCCGAGGAATAACTCAGCGCGGTCCCCAGACGTCGTCTTCCGTCCAGCCCAGTTCCAGGAAATCCTGCGCCCGCTCGCTTGCCTCGCCGGCGCAATAAAATTCATCGAGCTGGGGCGGCGCGATGCGCGTGCCGGCCAGCATGGCATGCACTTGCCCCCGGTGGTGGATCTGGTGCTGGAACAGGTGTGCCAGCAGGCGCTGGCGCGTGTCGACTTGCGGCGTGTCGCGCAATATCGTCACGGGCCGCGCCAGGTCCGTGTCGCACAGGCTGCGGCAATGGGCGATCAGGCGCTGGTCCGACGCGCGCTGCGCCGCATGCAGGGCCGCGAAATCGGTGAACGGTTCATCGTGTTCAAAGAAGACGTAGCAGTCGGCATGCGGTGCTTCGCCGCGCAGCTCGCGTTCGAGCGCATCGAGATAAAACCAGTCGCAGGTGAGAATGTGGTTCAGGGTGAACTGGATGGTGGGGAAAAAACTGACGCGCTTGGCCTGGAATTCGGCCTGGGTCAGCTGTCCGCAAGCCTTCAGCAGGCGGTGGTTGGCCCAGCCGTTGTTATACGCCTGGCTGGTGAGGTAGTGCGCAAGTGGATTGTTCATGATTGATCGCTTGTCGGGCAGGGCAGGGGGCATTCAATGCCACTTTAGCATGTTGCGGCAGATGGACAAAGCGCTCACGCCAGCCGCACCAGCGCTGCCATCATCAAGTAAAATCATGGAGCGGATTGCGCGATAGTGATGCAGATAGGGCTTGGATAGCAATATGGGCTGGATAGGAAAATTACTGAACGGCGGCGACGAAAAAAGCAAGCCTGCGGCAGTCGCGGCAGCGGCCGCTGCCGAGGCGGCACGGCAGCCAGCCACCATCACCGAAATCGATGCCATGTACTACCGCTGGCTGGCGGCCGCGAGTGCGGCGCAGGCGCCGGATGAGACCGAACAGCAGATTCTGGACGAATTGGCGCGCCTGACCCGTGAACCGATCGCTGGCGCTGCGCTGGTACCGCGCATTCCTGCCATCATTCCGCAGTTGATGCGTACCTTGCAAGATGAAAACATGAGCGCGGCCAAGCTGTCGGCCCAACTGGCCCAGGACGTGCTGCTGGTCGCCGAGGTCTACCGCGAAGCGAACCGGCCCTGCTACCAGTCGCGCTATAACGCCAGCCCGTCGATCAGCAATATGGAAGGCGCCATCATGCTGCTCGGGCAAAACGGCATGCGCATGCTGCTCGCCCGCGTCGCCTTCCGTCCCATCGTCAGCATGCAAAGCGGTGGGCTGACCGTGCGCACGGCGCCGCTGATCTGGCGCCAGTCCGAGAAATGTGCGCTGGCGGCCAGCCTGGTCGCGCCGGCCATGCATGCCAACGCATTCGACGCCTATCTCGCGGGACTGATGGCCAATGTCGGCCTGGTGGTGGCGTTCCGGCTGATCGACCAGATGCATGCGCCCGATGTCTTTCCGCAATCGGACGCCTTCATTGCCCAGGTGTTTGCGCAAGCGCGCATCCTGTCGGTGCGGATCGCCGAATTGTGGGAGTTTCCCCAGTCCGTGACCCGCGCGATCGGACAGGTGGGGCAGGCCGATGCCGATCCGCAGGCGCAAGCGCTGGCACTGGGCGAGCGCTTGAGCAAGCTGCGCATGCTGGCCGATACGGGCCGCTTCCCCGCCGACGATCCTTTCGTGACGAGCGGACTCGACAAGAGTGCCTTGCTGGCGTTTGGCAAACTGGCCGACGACGAGGACTGATGGCCGGCCGCGTGCGGCCGATATCGCTCAGCGCGCAAAATACAGTTCGTGCAGGTGCTCGAGGTCGACCTCATCGGCTTTTTGCGACAGCGCCACCTTACCGCTTTGCATCAGGTAGACGTGATCGGCCACGCCCACGGCCCGCGCCGTGTTTTGTTCCACGAGGATGATGGTGCGCTTGCCGTCGTTCAGGCGCGCGAGGATCTCGAACAGTTCGTTGACCACCAGCGGCGCCAGGCCCAGCGATGGCTCGTCGATGATCAGGAGCGACGGGTCCGACATCAGGCCCCGCGCCATCGCCAGCATCTGCGCCTCGCCGCCGGAGAGCGAGCCGGCCAGCTGCTTGCGCCGTTCGTGCAGGCGCGGGAACATGGCGTAGGCTTCGGCCAGGCGCGCCGGCATGTAGCTGCGGTGCTCTTTCGGAAACGCGCCCATGATCAGGTTTTCTTCCACGCTCATGTCGCGGAACGTCATGCGCCCCTCGGGTATCATCGTCACCCTCGCATCGCTCATCTTCCACGTCGGCGTGCCGTTGATGGGCCTGCCATCGAGCGCGATGCTGCCCGCGCCCACGGGCAGCAAGCCCATGATGGCGCGCAGCAGGGTCGTCTTGCCGGCCCCGTTCGGGCCGATGATGGTGGTCAGCTTGCCCTTCTGGATAGCCAGCGACACATCCCACAGCACATTGATGGCGCCATAGCCGGCGCGCAGGTTTTCAATTTTAAGCATGGGCTGCCCCTGTATAGCTTTCGATGACGGCCGGGTCGCGGAAGACGGCGTCGGGCGTGCCGTCGGCGATCAGCTGGCCAAAATTGAGCACGGCTACGCGCTGGCACAGATTGCTGATGGTTTCGATGTCGTGCTCGATCATGACGATGCCCACGCCAAAGGCCGCGTGCAAGTCCTTCAGCATGCCCATGAAGCGGCGCTTGCCGTTCGTTTCCAGGCCCGCCAGCACTTCGTCGAGCAGCAGCAGTTTCGGGTTCGTCGCCAGCGCCTTGGCCACTTCCAGCGCTTTCAATTCCGTCAGCGCCAGTTCGCTGGCCGCGTCGCGCTCGGCCTTGTCCGCCAGGCTCGTGAAATCGAGGATTTCATCGATCTTGCGCTGGTCCACCTTGCCCGTGCCGAAGCGCTGCGCCACGACGAGGTTCTCGCGCACCGTCAATTCATGCATCGGTTGCGGAATCTGGAAGGTGCGGCCCAGCCCCAGGCGTGCGCGCTGGTACATGGGCGTGGCCATGATGTCGCGCCCCTCGAAGCGGATGCCGCCGCTGGTGGGGCGCACGAGGCCCGAGATCGCATTGAACAGGGTGGTCTTGCCGGCGCCATTCGCGCCCACCAGGCCGATCACGTCGTGGCTGGCCACTTTCAAGGTGACGGAATCGACGGCCGTCAGGCCGCCGAAGCGCACGGACACATTATCGAGTTCAAGCATGTGCTTTCTCCTTCGCTTTGAACGTCTTGCGTAGCAGCGGCAGCAAGCCGTTCGGACTGAAGACGATCATCGCCACCAGCAGCACGCCCAGCACCAGCTGGTGGCCCGTGGGGATCAGCGACTTGAAAATCAGCTGGTCGACCAGGTAGACCACCACGGCGCCCAGCACGGGGCCGAGTATCGTACGGTAGCCGCCGAAGATGGCCGCCACGATCGGCAAGGTCACCCACAGGCTGTTGAAGGCGTAGTCCGGTTCCAGGAAGTTGATGTAGTGGGCGTTGAAGGCGCCGAACAGGCCAGCCATGAAGGCCGACACGAGCAGCATCGCGCCTTTCAGCAAGGTGCTGTTGACGCCGACGACGCGCGTGGCGTCTTCGCTGTCGTGCATGGCGCGCAGGGCGATGCCGTAGTGGCTGGCGCGGATGCGGCTGTAGGCAAACGCGCACGCCACCACCAGGGTCAGCACGACCAGGTAGGCGCCCGTCTTGCTGGCCAGATCGAAGCCGAAGACGGTGGGCAAGGTGGGAATATTGTTGATGCCGCCGGCGCCGCCCGTCACCGAGCTCCATTCTGTCGCCAGGATGCGGAAGATGTGGGCGTAGGCGAGGATGGCCAGCGCAAAATACGGCCCGCGCAGGCGCAGCACGGGCAGCATGATGACGGCGGCGATGGCAGCCCCCGCGCCGCCCAGCAGCATGGCGGCAAACACGGGCAAGCCCAGTTTCACGGTGGCCAGCGCGGAAACATATGCGCCCACGCCGAAGAAGGCCGCATGGCCGAAGCTGACCATGCCGCCCAAGTTACCCAGCAGGGCCCAGGACATGGCCACGCCGCCGATGACCAGGGCCGCCACCACCATGCTCATCACATACTGGTTTGCGCCCAGGGCCAGCGGCACGGCGATATAGGCGGCCAGCAGCAGGCCCGCCGTGGAAATCAAAGTCGAGCGCTTCATCCGCGCCTCCGTTGTGCGCCGAACAAGCCGTTCGGCATGATGAACAGCACCAGCAGGAACAGCACCATGCCCGACAATTCCTGCAGCGCGGAGCTGGCCAGGGTGACGGTCAAGGCTTCGGCCACGCCCAGCAGCACGGCGGCCAGCAGCACGCCGGGAATCGAACCGATGCCGGCCAATACCGTGATGATGAAGGCTTTGACCGTCAGCGCGCCGCCGTAGGCAGGCTGGATCACGCCATAGCTGAACAGGGCGACGCCGGCGAAGGCGGCCAGGATGCCGGCGACCAGAAAGGACACGAGTTCCGTGCGGCCCGGGTCGATGCCCATCAGCTTGGCCGCGTCGCGGTTGCTGGAAACGGCGCGCACGGCGCGGCCATACCAGCTGGTCGACAGCCAGCGCCACAGGGCCGCCATCAGCACCAGGCTGACGCCAAAGAAAATCACTTCGCTGCGCATGCTGAAAAACGGGCCGATCTCGATGCCTTCCTGCAGCCAGCTCGACGACGTCGAGCGGATGTCCGCCTTCCATACGAGCAGGATGAAATTGGTGAGGATCACGCCGATGCCGTAGGTGAGGATCAGCGAATTGATTTCGCGGTCTTTCTTGATGCGGCTGACGATCAGGTACACGCCCACGGACGTGAGGCTGACGATCACCAGCGCGATGGGAATGGCGAACATGGGACCGAGTCCCAGGCCTGATTCCACGCTGTAGGCGATGTAGGCGGCCAGCAGCACCAGTTCGCCGTGCGCCAGGTTGATCACTTTCATGGTGCCGAAGACCAGCGCCAGTCCCAGTGCGATCAGAGCGTAGGAGCCGCCCTGCAGCAAGCCCGAATACAGGGCTTGCAAAATTAATTCTGTCATGTCGTCATCCCGTCAGGCCACCCTGGCGCATCGCGAAGCATGCGCCATGGCCGCCGTTCATCGGTGCGCGTCCGTGCGGGCGCGCGCGTGTGCAGCGGGAGGCTGCCGTTTACCAGGGCAGGGCTGGATAGGCCAGCTTGCCCGTCGCGTGTTCCTTCGGCCAGACGATGACCACTTTCTTGTCCTGGTGCTGCGCCATGCGGTGCACGAAGTTCTGGTTGTCGCCATTGGCGGCAAACTGCACGCGGCCGATCAGGGTTTCGCGGTCCGTCTTGCGCATCTCGTCGGCCACGCCGCCTTTCTTGATGGTGCCCTTGTCGGCTGCGCGCGCGATCGCTTCGAACAGCAGCATCGATTGCACATAGCCGAACTGGCCCAGGTAGTCCGGCTCCTTCTTGTACAGCTGCTTGTAGGCGTCGCTGAAGGCCTTGCCGTCGGCTGTCTTGAATTCCGTGGGGAAGGGCAGCAGTGCCGTGCCGAACACGTTCGGCATCAGGTCGGGGAAGTCGGCCGCCATCTTCGGCGTGGCCAGCGACCACACGCCCACCATGGCCTTGATCTTCGGTTTCAGCACGCGCGCGGCGCGGATGATGCCCACGTAATCGTTTTCGTAGCCGACCATGGCCACGACTTCCGATTTGTCCTGCAGCTTGATCTTGTTGATGATGGGCTTGAAGTCGGTAATGGCCGGGTCGAACGAGTGCGTCGTCACTTTCACGCCCTTGGCAGCCAGGGCTTTTTCCACGTCTTTCGCCAGGCCCGTGGTGGCGTCCTTGGTCGAATACACGATGGAGACGGACTTGGCGCCCACGTCCTGCAGCAATCCCAGCATGGCTTTTTCGTAGCCTGCCGTGTTATTGATGCGGAAAAAATTCTTGCGCCCGCTGGTCACCAGGCTGTCGTCCACGCCGCCCGAAGTGATGTAGACGAGGCCCAGTTTATTCGCCGTGTCCGAGGCGGGCGAGATATTGTTCGAGCCGTAGCCGCCCGTGATGGCCACCACACCCTGGCTGGCCAGCTTTTCCACGGCGGCGATGGCCTTGGCGGGGGCCGATTCGTCGTCGACGGTGATGATCTTGATCGTGTGCTTGCCGTTGGTCTTGTTGAATACCTCGGCCGCGACCATGATCCCTTCCTGCATGCCGGCGCCGACGCGCGCCAGGTTGCCCGTCAGCGGGATTTCCGCGCCGACCAGGAATTCGTCGGCGCTGGCGTTTGCCATCCAGGCGCTGGCAACCAGCGCTGCCATGGCGATGCGTGTGTAGGTGCGTTTCATCGTGTCTCCTCCGGTGATGTGGCTTGGTTTTATTGTCGGGTCTGGTACAGCAGGGTTAATTCACAGGGTATTCTGCGCCATTTGCCGCAGCTGCCCCTTTAAAATCTTGCCCGTGGCGGCGGCCGGCAGCGCTTCCATGACGATGATGGCGGACGGGCACTTGTACGGCGACAGCGTTTGCGCCAGCCAGGCCTGCAATTGTGCCACGCTGGCGGGCTGGCGCGGGTCGAGTTCCACGTAGGCGATGACGTCCTCGTTGCCATCGGCGAGGGTGCGTCCCACCACGGCCGACTGCACCACGGACGGGTGGGCGTTCAGGGCCGTTTCCACTTCCAGCGGATACACATTGAAGCCGGAGCGGATGATCAGTTCCTTGGTGCGTCCCACGATGAACAGCGCGCCGTCGGGATCCTGGCGCGCCATGTCGCCCGTGTTCAGCCAGCCGCCGTCGCGCATGGTGGCCGCCGTCATGGCCGGTTCGCGGTAGTAGCCGGCCATGATGTTCGGCCCGCGTATCCACAATTCGCCCGCTTCGCCTGGCGCCATGTCCAGGCCAGCGACGTCCACCACGCGCACTTCCACGCCGGGGATCGGCATGCCGACGGAATCGTCGCGGCGTGGCGTTTCCAAGCGCGTCTGGCTGATGGTGGGCGCGCTTTCCGTCATGCCGTAGCCATTGTGCAGCGCGGTGCCCAGCAGTTTTTCCACCTCGTGCTTGAGCGACGGCGCCAGCGGCGAGCCGCCCGCATACGCAAAGCGCAGCCGCGTGGGCAGCGGCGTATCGGCCCCGCCCAGGGTTTGCAGCAGCTTGGCGTACATGGCGGGCACGCCCTGCACGATGGTCAATTCATCGTCCTTCAGTGCCGAGAGCAGGCCGTCGACGGAAAAGCGCGGCACCAGATATAAGGCGGCGCCCGCATACAGCGTGCCCAGCGCCACTGAAGCGAGGCCGTACACGTGCGAAATCGGCAGCACGCCGTAGGCGCGGTCGCTGCGCGTCAAGCCCCGCAAGGTGCTGGAGACGGCGGCGATGAACAGCAGGTTGCGGTGCGTGAGCATCACGCCTTTCGACTGGCCCGTCGTGCCCGTCGTGTAGATCAGCGCGGCCACCTGTTCGTTGCCGGGGACCGTGTCTTCCGCGATGGCTGCCGCGTTCAATTCACCTGCCAGCAGCTCGCCCATGCCATCGACGGTGACGGCGCTGGCCCCGCGCCGCGCCGCATGCGCGGCCGCTTCCGGCGAGGCGCCGGCCAGGAACAGCACGCGCCGTGCGGAACTGTGCGCAGCGATGGTGTCGATTTCGCGCGCCGACAGGCGGGCATTGACGTTGACGATCCACGCGTCGATGCTGGCGGCCGCGAAGATCAGCGCCACCTGCAGCGCGCCATTTTCGCCCACCACCATCAGGCGGTCGCCGGCGCGCACGTCCAGCTGGTGCAGCAGCAGCGCCGCATGTTCCACACTGTGTTGCAGCTGCGCATAGGTCCAGAGGCGACCACCTTCATGCAGCGCCGGCGCATCGGGCGCGCGCGCCGCCCAGTAGGCGGGGATGGCCGACAGGCGCACCGGCAAGCCGGCCAGCAGGGCGGGGATGTCCATCGCGGCCTCCTTCACTTTTGCGCCGCCTTGATCATGTTGCGGGCGATGACGATCTGCTGGATCTGCGTCGTACCTTCGTAAATACGGAACAGGCGCACGTCGCGGTAGAAACGCTCAGCCGCATATTCGCTGATGTAGCCGGCGCCGCCGTGGATCTGCACGGAGCGGTCGGCCACGCGGCCGCACATTTCGGAGGCGAACAGCTTGCAGCACGACGCTTCCGTCGAAATGTCTTCCTTGTTGTCGCGCCGGCGCGCCGCGTCGAGTACCATGCTGCGCGCCGCATAAATCTCGGCCTTGCTGTCGGCCAGCATGGCCTGAATCAGCTGGAATTCCGCGATGGGCTGGCCGAACTGCTGGCGCTCCATGGCGTAGGCGAGGGCATCGGCCAGCATGCGTTCGGCCGCCCCCACGCAGACGGCGGCGATGTGCAAACGCCCCTTGTCGAGCACTTTCATGGCTGTTTTAAAACCCACGCCTTCCTTGCCGCCGATGATATTCGCGGCCGGGACACGGCAGTTTTCAAAGATGACGTCGCAGGTATGCGCGCCTTGCTGGCCCATTTTTTTATCGATTTTTCCCAGCGAGAGGCCTGGCGTATCCTTTTCCACGATGAAGGCGGAAATGGCCGAGGCGCCGCGCTTGACGGGGTCCGTGCGGGCCATCACCGTGAAGATGCTCGCTTCGGGTGCGTTGGTGATATAGCGCTTGCTGCCGTTGAGGATATAAAAGTCGCCATCGCGCACGGCCGTCGTGCGCAGCGAGGCCGCATCGGAACCGGAACCCGCTTCCGTCAGGGCGAAGGAGCCGATGATCTCGCCGGCCGCCAGCTTGGGCAGGTAGTGCTGTTTCTGTGCTTCAGTGCCGTCGATGACGATGCCTTGCGAGCCGATGCCGTTGTTGGTGCCGATCAGCGAACGGAAGGCGGGCGAGGTACGGGCGATCTCGAAAGCGACGCGCACTTCCTCTTCCATGCTCAGTTCCAGGCCGCCGTACGCTTCCGGAATCGACAGGCCGAACAGGCCCAGTTCGCGCATCTGCGCCACGATGGCCGGCGGTATCGTATCTGTTTCAGCCACCAGCGCCTCGTTCGGCACCAGCACTTCGCGCACGAAACGGGCGATGCTGTCGAGCAGGATGTTCAGGGTTTCTTCGTCGCGTATCATCGGTTTCCTCGGCGCTTAGATTTGAGCTGTCGTTGAGAGGGGGGCGCGCAGTCTAACCGCGGCCCAGGTTTTTTTCCACTGTCTTGACGAGGGCCACCAGGCGCGGTCCCAGGTCCGATTCGAGTTTTTCACGCGACAGCAAAAAGGCGGGGCCGCCGCAATTGAAGGCCATCACCTGTTCGCCATCGGCGCCCAGCATGGGCACGCCCACGGCATGCACGTCGTTCTGCCACTCACCGGCCGAGATGCAAAAGCCCCGGTCCTGGTAATCCTTGAAGCCTTGTTCGATGCCGGCCTTGATGCGGGGCCAGCGTTCCGTCTCGTGCACCCTGGCGTGGTCCATCAGGTAGTCGCGTTCGGCCTGCGGCAGGATGCACAGCAGGGCCTTGCCCATGGCCGTCGTCATCAGCGGAATGCGCGAGCCGACGTCGAGGCGCAAGGTGACGTTGGCGCTGCTGCGGCACGTTTCCACGTAGACCATGCTGAGACGGTCGCGCGTGCCCAGCGAGACTGACGCCTGCGCGTGTTCCGCCAGTTCCTCCATCAGCGGGCGCGCCATCTTGCGCACGTCGAGATTCGACAGCATGCGGTAGCCGAGGGCCAGCACGCCGGCGCCCAGCTGGTACTTGCCCAGGCTGTCCGAATAATTGAGGTAGCCGAGTTTGGTGAGGGTGTAGGTCAGGCGCGAAATCGTCGGTTTCGGGATGCCCGTGCGCTTGGCCATGTCCGCGTTCGACAGATAGACTTCGCCGGGACGAAAGCAACGGAGCACTTCCAGTCCACGCGCCAGCGCGTTGACGAACTGGCGGTCCTTGCCTTCCTCGTCATCGCCAAAGACGATCAGTTCCGGATCTGCCGCGGTCTGAATATTGGTCATATTTGCATTCATTGTCAGGCTCCCTGGAAACCAGTTTGCCTAGCCAAATTGTGCGTGTCAATCGTTTTGTGAAACATTCGTTCGCACAGCGAAATGCTGCGGTGCATGAAATGGTGCGGGAAAAATGTCTGAAAAATTGACGTGCGCAAGCGTTTCGGCGCTTGTGCTTGAGCATCGCCAAACAAGACGATATGCGGCGGAAGAGAACACCATGGCTATTGGAGACGCCGTGATGCTCGCGCAGCAGGCCGCCGCCGTGGAGCCATCCCCGGCGGCGGATTTTTCTTACATTGCCAGCGCTATTCGCATCGCCTGGCCTGCCACGTCGAACAATCCCCGCGCCGTCGGCGTCAAGCCCGGCATGTGCATAGCCGCATGGATCATGCCGTCGAGCTGCACGCATTCGGCCTCCACGTCATTGTCGCGCAGGCGCTGCGCATATGCGACGCCTTCGTCATGCAGCGGGTCGTACTCGCATACGAGCACGGTTGCCGGCGGCAAGTCCTTGAGCGAAGCTGCCCGCAGCGGCGCGGCATAAGGCTGCATGCCGTCGGCCGGCTCGTTCAGGTAGGCCGACCAGCAAAAACGCATGGCTTCCCGGGTCAGCGAAAAACCTTCCGCATGGCGCTGATACGAAGCTGTGTCGAAGGCGAAATCGAGCGCCGGGTACAGCAGCAACTGGTGCGCCAGTGCGGGCCCGGCCTGGTCGCGCGCCATCAGCGCCGCCGCCGCGGCCAGGTTGCCGCCCGCGCTGTCGCCTCCCACGGCCAGCCGTTTCGCATCGATGCCCAGCGCCGCCGCATGCTCGGCGACCCAGCACACTGCCCGGTAAAAATCGTCGAGCGGCACGGGAAACTTGTGCTCGGGCGCCAGCCGGTAGTCGACGGAAAAGATCACGCAGCCGGTGGCGTTGGCCAGCGCGCGGCACGGATTGTCGTACAGGTCCAGCGAACACAGACACCATCCACCGCCATGCGCAAAGACGATGGCCGGCAAGGGCTGGCCAGTCTGCGCGCCGGCCGGTACATAGGCGCGCACGGTCAGTGCGTGCTCGCCCGGCAGCACGTAATCCTTGATGGCCGCGACGTCTTCCAATGGCCCGTGCAGCTGGCGCAAGCCCGTTTCCGTGGCCGCCCGCAGCGCTGCCAGCGAGGCGGGCGGCGGCGCATCTTTTGTCTGTTCCAGCCAGGCGGCGATCAGCGGATCGAGGCTCACGCCACCTCTCCTGCCAGGAAGGGCAGCAAATGGGCGATGAACGCTTCCGGCTGTTCTTCCATGATGAAGTGGCCGCATTCGGCGACGATGGCGCCTTGCAGATTGTCCGCCTTGCCCTGCATGGTCAGCAGGGGCGCGTCGTTGGTCGCATGGTCGGCGCCGATGGCCAGCACGGGCATGGCCAGGCTGCGCTTGGCCCGCTCGAGGTTTTGCTTGATGGTTTCGGGGATGGCGCGGTAGTAGGCGAAACCGGCGCGCAGGGCGCCCGGCGTGGCGTAGGCGTCCGCATACACGTCGACGGCCACCTTGTCGCGGCGGTACGACCAGCGGTCGAAAATGAAGCGGATGTACTCGCGCTCCTTGCCCGCCGTGAGCATTTCCGGCAAGTCCAGCACCTGGTTGAACATGAAGTGCCACAGGAATATGTTGTCGGACGGCGCGACAAAAATCGGCGGCGCGGGTGCCAGGCCGGGAATGACGGCTTCCGTCAGCGCCAGTTTCGTCACGGCTTGCGGGAAATCGCTGGCCAGCGCATAGCCGACCCACATGCCGATGTCATGGCCGACGACGTCGTACTGCGCATGGCCCAGGGCCAGCATGGCGCGATGCAAGGTGGTCGCCACGGCGCCCGTGTCGTAGCCGCCGGCCGGGCGATCCGAATGACCGCTGCCCGGCGGATCGATGGCGATGGCCTGGTAGCCGCTGGCGGCCAGCGCCGCCATCACGTGGCGCCACGCATACCAGGTCTGCGGCCAGCCGGGGATCAGCAGCACGGGCTTGCCGTTGCCGGTACCCGCGATGACGCAATGGAGGCGCTGGCCGTCGATGCGGACGTAGTCGTGAATGAAGTCGTTCATATGGTTTCCTTGATTAGTTGTGCCGGATGCCCAGCAATTGATGGATCTGTTGCGCGCTGACGGAGGCGCCGGCGAAGTCGTCGAAGATTTTGTCGGTCACGGGAATGATGTGGGCATTGATGAAGGCCACGCCTTCGCGCGCGCCCACTTCCTGGTCTTTCAGGCAGCACTCCCATTCCAGCGTCGCCCAGCCCGCGTAGTCGTTCTGCGCCATCTTCGAGAAGATCGCCTTGAAGTCGACCTGTCCGTCGCCGAGCGAGCGGAAACGCCCGGCGCGGTTTTCCCACGACTGGTAGCCGCCGTAAATGCCTTGCCGTCCCGTCGGATTGAATTCCGCATCCTTCACATGGAACATGCGGATGTGGTCCTTGTAGATGTCGACGAATTCCAGGTAGTTCAGTTGCTGCAGCACGAAGTGGCTGGGATCGAACAGCATCTTGCAGCGCGGGTGGCGGCCCACGCGTTCATAAAACATCTCGAAGCTGATGCCGTCATGCAGGTCTTCGCTCGGGTGGATTTCGTAGCACAGGTTGACGCCCTGTTCCTCGCACACGTCGAGGATGGGCAGCCAGCGGCGCGCCAGTTCATCGAAGGCCGTTTCGATCAGGCCGGGCGGGCGCTGCGGGAACGGGAACAGGTAGGGCCAGGCGAAGGAACCGGAAAACGTGCCCATGTCCGTGAGGCCCAGGCGTTTCGACGCCATGGCCGCCAGCTTGACTTGCTCGATGGCCCACGCCGTGCGCGCTTCTGGCTGGCCATGCAGGTGTGCCGGCGCGAAGCTGTCGCACAGCGCGTCATAGGCCGGGTGCACGGCCACCAGTTGGCCGAAGATGTGCGTCGTCAGTTCGCTGATGACGAGGCCATGGCCGGCCAGCATGGCGACCAGATCGTCGCAGTATTGCTGGCTGTGCGCGGCCTGCGCCACGTCGAACAGGCGCGCATCCCAGGCGGGAATCTGCAGGGCCTTGAAGCCCATGCCGGCCGCCCATGCGGCGATGGCTGGCAGGGTGTTGAAGGGCGCCGTGTCGGCGGCGAATTGGGCCAGGTGCAGGCTCGGTCCTTGGATGGTTTTCATATCGGCTCCTATTGTTTGTCGATCGACAAAGAATAGGCGAAATTTTTTGCGCGGTCAAGGCGGCCATGCAAAATAAATCGCGAATGCGCTGCGGGTGCCAGGCGTTATACTGGCCGCCAGTTCGCAAGCAGAGGATAAAAATGGCAGGAAGACCGAGGGAATTCGACCGCGCGCTGGCGCTGGCAAAGGCGCGCGACGCGTTCTGGACGCGCGGCTACGAGGGCGTGTCGATGGCCGACCTGGTGGCGGCGCTGGGCATCGCCTCGGCGCGCATCTATGCGGCGTTCGGCTCGAAGGAGCAGCTGTTCCGCGAAGCCGTGGAATTGTATGAAACGGGCGAGGGCGCGTTCGCCGTGCACGCGCTGGCGGCCAGCCTGAATGTGCGCGACGCGGTGGCGCGCATGCTGGAAGAAGCCGTGCTGCTGTACACGCGCAGCGGCCAGCCGCAAGGCTGCATGGTGGTCACGGCCGCCACGAATACGAGCGCGGAAAACGCGGGCATCGCCGACTGGCTGGCGCAGCACCGCCGTGCGCGGACGCAAGCCCTCATCGAGCGCCTGCGCGCGGCGCAACTGGCGGGAGAGTTAAAAGGAGAAGCAGACGTGCAGGCGCTGGGCGACTACTATGCGGCCTTGCTGCATGGCTTGTCGGTGCAGGCGCGCGACGGTATTTCCGCCGAACGGCTGCTGGCGCTGATCCGGCCGGCCATGGCGCCGCTAGCGCTGGAAATGAAAAACCAGGCTACCTAGTCGATAGCCGCTGCGGTCAGGTCTTGACGTCGATCAGGCTGCCCAGGGCCTGGTCGGCTGCCTTGACGACATTCGCCGACAGGTTGAAACCAGCCTTGTAGACGAGGTTATCCGTCAGTTCGGACGCCAGGCCCACGCCGTTTGGCCGGCTTTCGGCCGCCTTGGCCGCATTCGCATTGGCGCCGCTGACGCTTTCGCTGGCAGCCAGCTTGCGTCCTTCGACGGACAGGGTGACGCCCGTGCCGGCCGGGCTGGCTTCCTGGAACTGGGCTTGCTGCGGCTGGAAGCCCGGCGTATTCGCATTGGCGATATTGTTGGCGGCCACATCCAGCGCGCGCTGGTTGGCGGTCAGCCCCGAAGTACCGGTGGTAAGGGCGGATATGGACATGGCAACTCCTTCAGTATGCGCCTAGTGTACTCCCGTCAACAGGAAAAGTGGTTGGTGCAAGGCAACAATTTGCCCGCAGGTGATTGCCGCAAAAAATATGTGCCTCACGTAATTTTTTTATATTGCCCTGTGGCATTTCACTGTCTAGACTGGCAGGGAAGTCATCCACGGAGCCCGCTATTTTTCACCTGTTTCGCCCCATTTTGCTGGGTTTGCTGCTCAGCCTGCCTTGTCTGCCACTGAAAGCCCAGCTTGTCCCCTCGCCGTTGCCGCTCGACGCTCGCCTGAACGAGCAAGTCATCATGGTGCCGGCCGGCGACGGTTTGCGCGAGGTGCTGGAGACGACGGTGTTTCGTCCCGCCGGCCCCGGCCCGTTCCCCCTGCTGCTGATGAATCATGGCAAGCAGGTCGGCCCGGCCCGGCTGCAGCAGCGCGAGCGCTTTATCTATATGGCCACGGAATTCGTACGCCGCGGCTATGCGGTGATGCTGCCCATGCGCGCCGGCTTTGCCCGTTCCACGGGGGCCTACCGCGATTTCGGCTGCGACATGCTGGGCAACGCCCAGGGCCAGGCGCGCGACATGCTGGCCGCGCTCGCATATGCGCGCCGCCAGAGCTGGGTCGACCCGCAGCGCATCGTCGTCGCGGGCCAGTCGTATGGCGGCATGGCGGCGCTGGCGCTGGCCACCCGGGTGGTGCCCGGCGTGCGCGGCGTGCTCAATTTTTCCGGCGGCTTGCGCGTCGACATGCCCGGCTGCGACTGGCAAGGGGCGCTGGCGAAGACCTTTGCCACCCTGGGCGCGTACAACCATATTCCCAGCCTGTGGCTGTATGGCGCCAACGATTCCTATTTCGGGCCGGTCCTGGCGCAGCGGCTGTTTCGCTCGTTCACGGGTTCCGGCGGCCAGGCGCAACTGGTCGCCTATGGCCCGTTCAAGCGCGATGCCCACCTGACCCTGGGTAGCCGCGACGGGGTGGCCGTGTGGCTGCCGGCCACCGAGCGCTTCCTGCAGAAAATCGGCATGCCGGTGCGCCAGGTCTACCGCGTGGCCGATGCGCCGTCGCCGCCCGCCACGCATTTCGCGCCGCAGGACGATATCGCCGCCGTGCCCTATCTGGAAGAGCAGGGGCGTGCGGGCTACCGCGACTTCCTCGAGAAAACCGCGCCGCGCGCCTTCGCCCTGTCGGCCAGCGGTGCCTGGGCCTGGGCCGAGGAGGGCGAAAGCCCCGATGTGCGTGCGCTCGCTTCGTGCCAGCGGCGCAGCAGCGTGCCGTGCCAGCTGTATTCGGTCGATGAAAGCGTCGTTTGGCCCGTCGACGGCGCCAGCGCGAGCGCCGCCGGCGGCGCGCAATAGGCTGCCGCGCACGATAGTTGTCGCCGAAACGGGGGATGGGCGAATATACTAGGGGAAAAGGGAGGCGTTGCGCTTCCCGTCCGCCCTTATCATCAGCGAGAATTCACCCTTATGGCGTCATCCCCAGAAAACCTCAGCATGGCCGTGTTTTGCGACTTCGAGAACGTTGCGCTCGGCGTGCGAGATGCAAATTACGAAAAATTCGATATCAAGCCCATCCTCGAACGCTTGCTGCTCAAGGGCAGCATCGTTGTCAAGAAGGCATATTGCGACTGGGACCGTTATAAAAGTTTCAAGGGCACCATGCACGAAGCGAACTTCGAGCTGATCGAAATTCCCCACGTGCGCCAGTCGGGCAAGAATTCGGCCGACATCCGCCTGGTGGTCGATGCGCTGGACCTGTGCTACACCAAGGCTCACGTCAACACCTTCGTTATCATCAGCGGCGATTCCGACTTTTCGCCGCTCGTGTCGAAACTGCGCGAAAACGCCAAGCAGGTGATCGGCGTGGGCGTCAAGCAGTCGACTTCCGACCTGCTGGTGGCCAACTGCGACGAATTCATTTTCTACGATGACCTGGTGCGCGAGAGCCGCCGCACGGCCGCCAAGCGCGATGCGCGCGAAACCCCGGCCGCCAAGCGTTCGCCCGACGAAGAAGTGCGCCGCAAGGAAAAATACGAGTCGCGCAAGACGGAAGCGATCGAAATGGCCGTTGCCACCTTCGATGCGCTGGTCTCGGAGCGCGGCGACAGCGGCAAGATCTGGGCCTCGATGCTGAAAGAAGCGATCAAGCGCCGCAAGCCGGACTTCAGCGAATCGTATTACGGTTTCCGCACCTTCGGCAACCTGCTGGAAGAAGCGCAGACGCGCGGCTTGCTGGAATTTGGCCGCGATGAAAAATCGGGCGCCTATGTCTACCGCAGCAGCGGCCTGGTGCCTGTCGCCGCGCCCGTGAACGGGGAAGTCGCCAGCGAAGCCATCGTCACCGGCGAGACCGGCGTGGCGGCGGAAGAGGGCAATCAGCGCGAAGGCGGCAGCCGCCGCGATTCGCGCCGCAATGGCCGTGGCGGCCGCAAGCAGAATGAACAGCGCCGTGGCGAGTCCGCGCCACAGGCCTTCGTGCCGGTGGCCGATGTCGAAACAGTCGTCGAGCAGTATGCGCCGGCGCCGCAGCCGGAAGTACAACACGAAGTAGCCGAAGCCGCCGCCGAGGTGGTGGCGGAAGAAGGCAACGCCAAGCGCGGTTCGCGCCGCAATGGCCGTGGCGGCCGCAAGAATGGCGATGGCGCCCGCGAAGCGCGCGCCGAAGTTGTCGAAGTCGCTGCTGTGGAAGCCATGCCTGAGCCGGTAGTTGAAGCGATCGTGGAAGCCGTCGCCGAAGCGAAGCCGAAGGCCAAGCCGCGCACGCCGGCCCGCAAGGCGGCAGCGGCGAAGAAGCCTGCCAAGAAGGCGGTCGATGCCGTGGTCGAAACCATCGAGCCTGCTCCGGTCGAAGTGGCTGTCGTGGCCGAAGACAAGCCGGCCAAGGCGCCACGCAAGACGCCAGCGCGCCGTCCCGCGCGCAAGAAGGCGGAAGCGGCTTGATTGAACCCCGCAGAGTAAAGCTGGGGTCAGACCCGGCGGGTCTGACCCCGGGTGTCTGCTGTGTCTTGGCAAAGCGGTATTAAGCCATGTACCACGGCGAACGCTTCAACAGCATTTCCCATACGGTGGGCGCCGCGCTGGCGGCCATCGGCGGCGTCATCCTGATCGTCGTGGCGGCCCGCACGGGCGACCCCTGGAAAATCGTCAGCTGCAGCGTGTATGCGGCCATGCTGCTGACCTTGTACCTGACGTCCACCCTGTACCACAGCGTGCGCGGAAAGGCCAAGGCCGTGCTGCAGCGGCTCGACCACTGCGCCATCTACCTGCTCATCGCGGGCACCTACACGCCCTTCATGCTGGTGACCCTGCGCGGGCCGTGGGGCTGGTCGCTGTTCGGCGTCGTCTGGGGCCTGGCCCTGTTTGGCATCGTGCAGGAATATGTGTACGCGAAAGGCGCGCGCATCCTGTCGCTCGTAATTTACGTGGCCATGGGCTGGCTGATCGTCGTCGGCATCAAGCCGCTGCTGGCGGCGCTCGAGTGGAACGGTTTCCTGTGGCTGGTGGCGGGCGGCCTGTGCTACACGGGCGGCATCGCTTTCTATGCCACCGACCACAAGCTGCGCCATGGCCACGGCATCTGGCATCTGTTCGTGCTGGCCGGCAGTAGCTGCCATTTTGTCGCCATTTTGTTCTACGTTGCCTGACGTTGTTGCCTGCCCTCACTGTTGCCTTGGTTCCATTATAATGGCGCGATATGTGAAGATCGCGCAACAATGCGACAATAATAAGGCAACAATGGATATCAATTCGGACGACCTGAAAATCTTCGTCACCGTCATCGACAGCGGCACCCTGAGCGCGGCCGCCGTGCACCTGGGGCAAACCACGTCGGGCGTCAGCCGCGCCCTGTCGCGACTGGAAGACAAGCTGGCCACCTCGCTGCTGACCCGCACCACGCGGCGCATGGAGCTGACGGAAGAAGGGCAGCTGTTCCTGGACAAGGCGCGCGCCATTCTCGCCTCGATGGAAGACGTGGAAGAGTCGATCCGCATCCGCCGCCAGAAACCGGCCGGGCGTCTTTCCGTCGATGCCGCCTCGCCCTTCATGCTCCATTGCGTGGTGCCGCACGTGGCCGAATTTCGTGCCATGTATCCGGACATCCGCCTGGAGCTGACCAGCAACGACCAGATCGCCGACCTGCTCGAGCACCGCACCGACATCGCCATCCGCATCGGCGCCCTGGTCGATTCGACCCTGCATGCGCGCGCCTTGACTGCCAGCCCGCTGCACGTGCTGGCCACGCCCGCCTACCTGGCGCGCCATGGCGAACCGGCCACGCCGGAACAGTTGTCCGGCCACGCGCTGCTGGGCTTTGCTCAGTATGACCTGGGCAACAACTGGCCGCTGCGCCACGAAGCGGGCAACAGCCTGCAGATCGTGCCCGCGCTGGCCGCCTCCAGCGGCGAAACCCTGCGCCAGCTGGCCCTGCAGGACCAGGGCATCGTCTGCCTGTCCGACTTCATGACGAAGGACGACATCGCGGCCGGCCGCCTGGTGAAAGTGCTGCAGCCGTTCTATACAGGCTACCGCCAGCAGATTCACGCCGTCTACTACCGCAACACGCAGCTGGCGCAGCGCATCAGCTGCTTCCTCGAATTCCTGCAGCAGAAGCTGTAAGGCCCGCGCCGTACGCTCAGGACAGGACGCCGCTGTCCTGCACCGCCGTATGCAGCAGCGCTTCCACTTCGTGCGCCGGCAGCGGGTGGCTGAAGTAATAGCCTTGCGCCTCGTCGCAGCCATGGCGGCGCAGGTAATCTAGCTGCTCGGCCGTTTCCACGCCTTCGGCCACCACGCGCAGTTTCAAGTTGTGCGCCAGAGCGATGATGGAGACGACGATGGCCGCGTCGTCCGCGTCGCGCGCCACGTCGCCGACGAAACTGCGGTCGATCTTCAGCACGTCGATGGGGAAGGTGCGCAGGTAGGCGAAGCTGGAATAGCCGGTGCCGAAGTCGTCGATCGACAGCTGCACCCCCAGCGCCTTCATGTCGTGCAGCTGGCTGACGGCCAGCGCCACGTCGTGCATGAACAGGCTTTCCGTCAGTTCCAGTTCCAGGCAGGCGGGCGGCAAGCCCGTTTCCAGCAGCACTTCGGCGATCGTGGCGACCAGGTTCGGTTCGTTGAACTGGCGCGCCGACAGGTTCACGGCCAGGCGCAAGGTATCGAGTCCCGCCGCATGCCAGCGTTTCACCTGCGCGCACGCTTCGCGCATGACCCAGGCGCCGATCGGCACGATCAGGCCCGTGTCTTCCGCCAGCGCGATGAAGCGCTGCGGCGCCACCATGCCCAGGTCCGGATGCTGCCAGCGCAGCAGCGCTTCCACGCCGACGATGCGCCCGCTGGCCAGGTCCACCTGCGGCTGGTAATGCAGCACGAACTGTTCGCGTTCGAGCGCGTTGCGCAGCGCCGTCTCGATGCGCAGGCGCTCCAGGGTGGCCTGGTTCATGGCCGTCGTGTAGAACTTGATGTTGTTGCGGCCCTGTTTCTTGGCGCAGTACATGGCGATGTCGGCCTGCTCGATCAGGTTCTGCGTCTCGCCATTCAGGGTCACGTCGCCGGGCACGTCGTAGCGCGAGATGTCGTAGACGGCCACGCCGATGCTGCAGGTGACGAAGAATTCCTTGCCATCCAACAGTACCGGCTGGGCCACGGCATCCATCACGCGCTGCACGATGGCGCTGCTGAGCACTTCGTCCGCCTGTTCGCACAGGATGGCAACGAATTCGTCGCCCGACAGGCGCGCCACCGTATCGCTTTCGCGCAGGCTGGCCTGCAGGCGCGTGGCGATGGTTTTCAGCAGCAGGTCGCCAGCCTTGTGACCGAGGCTGTCGTTAACGAACTTGAACCGGTCGAGGTCGATCAACAGTACCCACAGCGCGCGGTTCTTGCGGCGCGACAGAGCCATCGCTTGCGCCAGGCGGTCGCGCAGCAGGGCGCGGTTGGGCAAGCCCGTCAGCACGTCGTGGTGGGCGATGTGCTGGATTTGCTGCTCGGCCAGCTTGCGTTCCGTGATTTCGGAACCCGTGCCCCGGTAGCCGCGGAATTCACCGAGTTCGTTGAACAGCGGCTCGCCATTGATGCTGAACCAGCGCAGCTGACCATCGCGGTCGTGCATCGCATATTCGAGGTTGGAAAAGGGCAGGTGCGCTTCCAGGTTGGCGATATGCTGCTTGCCCCAGCGCGAGTTGCGCATTTCCGGGTTGTTGTCCCAGCGCGTCATGCCGATGAAGCGTTCCAGCGGCATGTTCGACTTGTCCGTGAAGCCGCTGGTGATGTGGGTGAAGCAGAAGTTGGCATCCTGTTCCCAGTACCAGTCCGAGGACAGGGCCAGCAGGCGGCGGAAGCGCTTTTCGCTTTCCTGCAGGGCGCGCTCCGTGCGCTGGCGCGCCCGTACGTCGGCACTGAGCAGCTCGTTGCTGCGCTTGAGGTCGGCCGTGCGCTGCTCCACCAGCAGCTGCACGCGGCGCGAGCGCTGCGTCAGCGATTGCACGAAGGCGGCCGTCAGTGTGCTGAACAGCAAGCCCGTGATCAGGGTGAACAGGGAGCCAAGGTGGTCGGCCAGGAAGGGGCGCGGATGGGCCACCACGCGCACGTGCCAGGGCCGGCCGGCGGAAGCAAAGGCCCGGTCATAATGGTTGTGGTAGGCAAAGTGCAGCCAGCGGGGCAAGGATTCCCAGGCGCCGCCCCGTTCATCGGCGGGCGCCTGGCCATGCCGGAAGATCAATTGGCGCGGGTCGGCGCTGGCGTCCGCGTAGACGCTCAGTTCGAGTTGCGGGTCGCCCAGCAGGTCGGCGCCGGCGAGGATTTTCTGCACCAGTTCCCCGGCCAGGATGACGGCCGCCGTATCGCCGATCAGCGCCGCGCGCCGCTGCTGCACCGTCTGCAGGGGCATGCCGTGGCGGTACACGGGATGCACCATGACGAAGCCTTGCTGCGGTCCCTGCGCCAGGGCCAGCAAGCCGGTGGCGGTGGTCTGGCCGCTGATGATCGCCTGTTCCAGCGCGCGCGCCAGCACCCCGTTCGGGCTGACGTTCAGCCCGAAGGCGGGGCCGTTGCCCTGCAAGGGTTCGAGGTAGTCCACCACCAGGTAGCTGGCGCGCGTCGTTGCGGGCACGACGACGCCATCGCGCATTTCCGTCATGGCGTAGTCGGGCACGATGCGCCGCAGCTCCGCTTCGAATGCGGCGCGCTGCGCATGCGGCACGACGCGGTGGAAATTGAAGGCCTGGATGAACGGGTGGCGCCGCAGCAGCGGCGTGGTGAAGTCGTGGAACTGTTCGCGCGTGACGGGCACGACGGCGGCAAACAGCTGGTTCGTCGTGGTCAGCACCTCGACCGCATCGTCGAGTCCCTGCTCGATGGCGGCCACCCTGGCGCCGGCGCGCTGCTGCAGGCTCAGGCTCATCTTGTCGTATTCGAGCTGGCTGATGGCGGCGAACAGCACGGCCGTCACGCTGACGCCGCAGGCAAAGGTCAGCGCGGCCGCGGCGGAAATCGACAATGGCAGGCGGCCACGCAGCATGGTTTTTCCTATCTCACTTCATGGACACTTGGGTTCGGCGGCGCCTGCCGGCCCCACGCAGGCCGTAGTTTGTCATAAACCACATCCAGCATGCTGATTTTGCACCAAAACACTGCAAATAAGCAACAATATCTATGGCCGGGGAAGACGACTTTCAGTCGCTTCCGGCGCCAGACTGGCGGCGCAAACGCCACAATTGCCATGCCGGCAGAAAGCGGTTCAGGAATGCCAGGCCGGCCATCCGGCGCCAGCGCACCAGGCGCACCACGCGTACGGCGCGGCCGTCGGTACCTTGGCCTTGCCCGGGCTTGGCGGCGAAGACGATGCGGTTATTGCCGGCGATGCCGTCGAAGTGGCAGACGGCGCCGCGGAAGGTGAGCATCAGCCGCGCCAGCATGGCGGGGTAGTGCTCGTCATAGCTGAACAGGTTGGCCACCAGCACGCCTCCGGGCAGCAGGGCGCGCAGGCAGTCCGCATAGAAGCGCGCGCTGCCGAGGGCGGGCGGCAAGCCCGTTTCGTCATAGCCATCGAGCAGCAGCACGTCGGCGCAGCCCGGATGCTGGCGGATGTAGCTGACGGCATCCGTCTCGATGATGCGCAGGCGCGCGTCGTCGGGCGGCAGCATGAACTGCTCGCGCAGGGCAATCACGTCGGCGCGCAGTTCCACCACCGTGATGCGCGTGTCGGGCAGGTGGCGGTGGCAGAATTTCAGCAGCGAACCGCCGCCCAGTCCCACCATCAGGATGTGCCGCGGGCGCGGCACGAACAGGGTAAAGCACATCATGGCGCGCGCATAGCGCAGCAGCAGATGGTCGGGGCGCGACAGCAGCATTTCGCTCTGGATCATGCCGGGCTGGAATTCCAGGCGGCGCCGGTCGCCACAGGTATGCACCTGCGGGGCAAGTGGGGTGGTGCTTTTGTTTTCCGGCATGGGACGACTTCGCTGAGTAGGCTGGGGGAGATGCTTTGTTGCATTCAGAGAAATCTGATAAGCTCCCGTGAGCATACCCGATTAATCCGCGCCGAGCATGCGTATATGTACGGCGCGCGGCGGCACGGCCGCGCAGTCGGGCACCATGGAGACAAGCATGTTTTTGGATCACCCCATCATTACGGCGACGAACAGTTTCACGGAGCCTGACCGCATCGAGCGGCTGACGCGCGTGTATGGCTACGCGGCGGCGCTGGCCGACCAGGCCGCCAATGTCGGATTCATTGAAAAAGTGGCGCAGATTCACGACCACAAGGGCACCCTGATCGTGTTCTGGCACGAGGCGCCCAGCGAAGTGGAAAAGCAGTATTTCGTGCAGGCGTGGGCCAGCAAGATCGGCGACGGCAGCACCAATGTCGAACACGAAATCTGATCTGGCGCGCCGCGCCTGCGCATCGATCGCGTAGCCCATGGATATCAAGACCCTGGTACTGGCCCTGGCGCTCGGCAACCTGAGCCTGTGCGCGGCCCTGTTCTTCTTCGAGTACGAGCGCAAGAAGTCGCTCAGCATGTCCACCTGGGCGGTGGCCAAGCAATGCCAGGCCGTGGCCTGGTGTCTGCTGTATTTCCGCGGCGTGCTGCCCGATTTCCTCTCCATCCTGCTCGGCAACAGCCTGCTGTTTGCCGGCATGGCGCTCGATGCGGGCGCGCTGTGGCAGGCGGCCGGGCGCAGCGGCTGGCGCCGCACCGTTCTGCCGGCGCTGGGCCTGTCGGTGGCGCTGTTTGCCGCTTGCTACCTGTTCGACGTGGCGCCGCTGCTGCGCAGCGCCGGCGGTTCGCTGATCGTGGCCGGCTTCTTCCTCTCCGGCGTGGCCGCCCTGTGCCTGAAGTGGCGCGAGGCGAGCATGCTGCGCCGCTTCCTCGTCGTCAGCATGGGCATCCTGTCGCTGCTGATCGCCGCGCGCGGTGTGCTGGCCGCCGCCGTCCCCGGTTTTGACGCGGAGCTGATGCAGCTGGCCGGCTTCGGCGCCCTGTACCTGATGATGCTGACGAACGCCTTCGGCTATCTGCTGCTGTCGCGTGAAAAACTGGGCGGCGAGCTGGCGCGTCTGGAAGTGCTCGATGCGGCCACGGGCGTGCCGAACCGGCGCGGTTTTTACCAGGCGCTGGCGCCATGGATGGCGCTGGCGCGCCGGCCCGGTTTGCCGACGGCGCTGGTGGTGCTCAATATCGACCACTTCAAGCGAGTCAACGACAGCTATGGCCATCCCGTAGGCGATGCGGTGCTGAAAACCATCGTCGACACCTGCCGTCAGCAACTACGCGACAGTGACCTGATGGGCCGCCTGGGCGGCGCCGAATTCGCCATCCAGCTGCCGCGCACGACCCTGGTCGATGCGATGATGGTGGCCGAGCGCATTCGCGCCGCCGTCGAAGCGCTGCCCGTCAAGACGGAGCGCGCCGTGCTGCAGCTGACGGCCAGCCTGGGCGTGACCACCATCCGCGCCGAAGACAGCACCGTCAGCCTGTTCAAGCGGGCCGACGAGGCGCTGCAATCGGCCAAGCAGGCGGGCCGCAACAGGATAGTGGAAGCGCAGGGCGCCAGCACCCTGGACGTGTAAATCAGCTTACTTTTTATCAGCTTACTTTTTGCGCGAGCCCAGCCAGCTCGGTTCCTTGCCGCATTCCTTGGGCAGGAACAGGGCATCGAGGCCCGGATCGCAGCGCCGGTCGGGCGCCTTCATCGGCTCGACGGTCAGCCATTCGCTCTTGGGCAGTATCTTTTCTTCGCGTGGCGCCACGGGCGGCGCGGGCGGGAGGCTGTCTTGCCAGCGTGACTCTGACGCTGTTGCCGGCGCGGCCGCAGTGGCCCAGTCCGCGTCAACTTGCGCGGCGTCCGCTGGCGGCGTGTCCGCGTGCGCGGCGGCGCACAGCAAGCTGCCCGTGAAGAAGAACGCGCGCATGGCTGTGCTGTTTAGGGAAATCATGGTCTGTCCTTGGTCGGTGCCGGGAAGGCGGACCCTGCATTATGACGGCAGCCGGAAGCAAAAAGGCAAGGAAATTGCAACGGCATGTTACCAAAGGGACTATAGTTGCTGGTATCAGGCAGGTGCACCGCGGCAAGGTGATTGAATGGTGAACCAGGCGCGGGGGCGCCGTCACCGGAACATGTGTATCCCCTAACTTTCATTTAAGCTAGGCAAGTTATGCTGTGGCATGCACGCCAGGCTGCCCTTGTTGTCCTTTGCTGTCCGCACCGCAGTTCCCCTTTTTTACTCTTGCCAGGCCCATAATGAAAATACTTAAATCCCTGCCTGTATGGCCGCTTGCCGCCCCGCTTGCCGGCTGGCTGTTCCTGTTCGGTTCCACTTTCAATGTCGGCGGCGCCTACCAGATCCTGCTGGTCGCTGGCCTGATCGGCAGCGTGCTGGCCGCCGTGTACCACGCGGAAGTGGTGGCGCACCGCATCGGCGAACCGTACGGTACCCTGGTGCTGGCGCTGGCCGTGACCCTGATCGAGGTGGCATTGATCGTCTCGCTGATGCTGGCCGGCGGACCGGAAACGACGGGCCTGGCGCGCGACACCGTGTTTGCCGCCATCATGATCATCCTGAACGGCATCGTCGGCATCTGCCTGCTGCTGGGCGCCGGGCGCCACCGCGAACAGACCTTCGGCCTGCTGGGCGTGAGCGCTTCGCTGGCCACGCTGGCGGCCATCGCCATTCTGACCCTGGTGCTGCCGAACTACACGTCGAGTGCCGCCGGCCCGTACTACAATTCGAGCCAGCTGATCTTCATTGCCGTCATTTCGCTGGTCCTGTACGGCACCTTCGTGCTGGTGCAGACCGTGCGCCACCGCGATTACTTCCTGCCCAAGGAAGCCGTCGGCGACGAGGAGGTGCATGCGGCGCCGCCCACGCCCGCCGTCGCCTGGATCAGCGCCGGTGCGCTGCTGGTGTGCCTGGGCGCCGTGGTGCTGCTGGCCAAGTCGCTGGCGCCCGCGCTGGAGACGGCGATTGCCGCCATGGGCGCGCCGAAAACCCTGGTCGGCATCGTCATCGCCGCCATCGTGCTGCTGCCAGAGGGCCTGGCCGCCGTGCGCGCCGCACGGGCGAACCGTTTGCAAACGAGCTTGAACCTGGCGCTCGGTTCCGCGCTGGCCAGCATCGGCCTGACGATACCTGCCGTGGTCGTGGTGTCGCTGGCCACGGGCCTGACGATTACCCTGGGGCTCGATATCAAGTCGACGGTGCTGTTGCTGCTGTCGCTGATGGTGGCTACCCTGTCGCTGGGCACGGGCCGTACCACGGTCATGCAGGGCACGGTGCATCTGGTGATTTTCGCGGTATATTTATTCACCACCATCGTGCCGTAAGCTGCCGCACGGCTGCCGTTTTGTCACAATCCTGTCACGCCGCTGTCATACGATGGCGGTAGTGTGGTAGGATTTTTAAATCGTTTAAATGATTTATATAGTTTAGCAACTGAGTTCGCCAATTTTTCCAGTTGGCACAGCAATGACAAGACAAGAGGCCAGTATGTATGCAGCGGTGGACCTGGGGTCCAACAGTTTTCGTTTACACGTCGGCAAGCATGATGGCGACACGATCCGCGTGGTCAAGAGCGTGCGCGACCCGATACGCCTGGCCGCCGGCCTGGACGCCAATGGCGACCTGACCGACGCGGCCATGCAGGGCGCGCTGGCCTGCCTGCAGCGCTTTCGCGCCATCCTCGCGGGCTTCGAACTCGATGCCGTGCGCGTGGTGGCCACGTCGGCCATGCGCGTGGCGCGCAACGGCGCCGTCTTCCTGCCGCTGGCCGAGCAAGCCATCGGCTACCCGATCGAGATCATCTCGGGCGAGGAAGAGGGGCGCTTGATCTACATGGGCGTGGCCAATGCGCTGGCCATACCCGGCGAACGCCGGCTGGTGATGGATATTGGCGGCGGCTCGACGGAACTGATACTGGGGCGCGGCAACGATATCGAGCGGGTCGAGTCGTTCAGCCTGGGCACCGTCAAGCAAAGCCTGTCGTTCTTCATCGGCGGGCGCATCGACGCGCCGTCGTTCGAGGCGGCCATCCTGTCGGCGCGCAGCCATTTCGAGGATGCCGCGCCGCCATACCATCCGCAGCACTGGAAGACGGCCTACGGCTCTTCCGGCACCATCCGCACCATCGCCGACATCATCGCCCGCAACAAGCTCGGTGACGGCTTGCTCACGAGCGCCAGCCTCGACGCGCTGGCGCGCCGCTTCATCGAACTCGGTCACACGAGCCGCATCGACATGCCCGGCTTGCGGCCCGACCGCGCCAGCACCATCGTCGGCGGCCTGGCCATCTTGATCGGCCTGTTCCGCGAACTGGCCATTCCCGCCATGACGCCGATCGAGGCGGGTTTGCGCATGGGCGTGATGTGGGATTTGTACCTGCGTTCGACCAAGCGCGACCGCCGCGAGCAGTCGGTGCAGGGCTGCATGGAGAAATTCCATATCGACCAGCAGCGCGCCGGCAGGGTGGCCGAGCAGGCGCTGGCCATGTATGCGCAGCTCAAGCCCACGTCCGACGCTCTCGTGAAATGCCTGCGCTGGAGCAGTCTGCTGCACGAAGTGGGCCTGGCCGTGTCGCAGACGGGCTACCACAAGCATGCCTCCTACATAGTGGAAAACGCGGACTTGCCCGGTTTTACCACGCGCGAACAGAAGACCATGAGCCGGCTGATCCTGGCGCAGAAGGGCAATTTGCGCAAGATCGGCGAAGTGCTGTCCGACCCCGATTTCGCCAAGGCCGTGCTGGCGCTGCGCCTGTCGATTTTGCTCATGCATGCGCGCATTGAAGCCGATTTCAGCGAACTGCGCCTGCGCATGAAGAACCGCATCGAGCTCGATATCAAGCGCGGCTGGGTGGCGCACCATCCGACCGTGTCGTTCTGGATCGAGAAGGAGCAGGAGTTCTGGGACGAGGTGGGGGTCGATTTCACCATCCGCGCCAGCGCGTAAGGGGTCATTGGGTCATGCCATTGCATGACTTGATGTGTGGCAAGCAAGTTTTCAAAAAACAGTATATATTGTTTATATTATTTACTAGATTGGAAAATCCATGAGCAAAACCGTCCCGGCGAAAAAAGCCGACACCGCGTCCGTTTCGATGTTCCCCACCAGCGCCTCGATCAACGCGGCAGCGGCCAAGGCCGCACCGGCCGCCAAGCCTGCAGTAAAGCCCGCAGCCAAGCCGGTGGCAAAAGCCGCCGTCAAGCCAGTGGCCGCCAAACCTGCCGCTGCGAAGCCGGCAGCAGTGAAGCCAGTAGCAGCGAAGCCAGTAGCAGCGAAACCTGTCGCCGCCAAGCCTGCCGCTGCCAAGGCGCCAGCCGCCAAGCCGGCGGCCAAGGCCGTCGTCGCCAAGCCAGCGGCCAAAGTCGCTGCGAAACCCGCCGCAAAGCCTGCCGCCAAGCCGGCAGCGAAAGCCGCCGTCAAACCGGTAGCCAAACCAGCCGCCAAGCCTGCGCAAGCGAAAAAAGCGCCGGCCGCCAAGGTCGCCGCCGTCAAGGAAAAAGCCCGCAAGCCGAAACTGGTGCGCGACAGCTTCACCATGCCGGAAGCGGAATACGAAGTCCTGGGCCAGGTGAAGAAAGCCTGCCTGAAGGCCGGTTTCGAAATCAAGAAAAGCGAATTGCTGCGCATCGGCGTGGCGCTGATCAGCCAGATCGACCTGGCCACCCTGCAAAATGTGCTGGCCGGCTTGCCGCAGCTGAAAACGGGCCGTCCGAAGAAGGATTGATGGCGCGGGCAGGGGCCGCCCCCTGCCTGGCCGTTCTGGTTTACCATGGGGCCTGTGAAAGTTCCCCATGGTTGCCATGTCAGAAGATACAGAGATCGAACGCGCCGGCTTCGTCGAGCGCGCCATCGTCCGCCACCAGGCGGGCGCTGCTACCCCCGCCATCGACCACGTCGCCGAGGAAATCCCCGTCGCGCTGGTCTTCAATGGCATTTCCCACGTCGTCATGATGGCCACGCCGCGCGACCTGGAAGCGTTTGCCTACGGCTTCGCGCTGACGGAAGGCGTGGTCGCTTCCGCCGATGCCATCTTCGATTGCGAAGTATTTTTGCGTCCCGACTCCGCCGAAGTGGCCTTGCGCATCGCCCAGGAAGATTTCGTGCGCCTGAAGGACCGGCGCCGCCAGCTGACGGGCCGCACGGGCTGCGGCGTGTGCGGCATCGACAGCATCGACATGCTCGACTTGCAGCCGGCGCCGCTGCCGCCATCCCTGATCCGCGTCGACCTGCCGGCCGCGCTGGCGCGTGCCTCCGCCGGCTTGCGCGAGCACCAGACGCTGATGCGGGAGACGGGCGGCGTGCACGCGGCCGCGTGGTGCACGCCCGATGGCGATATCGTGCACGTGTTCGAGGATGTCGGCCGCCATAACGGCCTCGATAAACTGATCGGCCACCTCGCGCTGCACGGTATCGACATGCGGCGCGGCTTCGTCTTCCTGTCCAGCCGCGGCAGCTACGAGCTGGCGCGCAAGGCGGCGCGCATGCAGATTCCGCTGCTGGCGACGATCTCCGCCCCCAGTTCGCTGGCCATTTCCATCGCCACGCAGGCGGGCATGAAGCTGGCGGGTTTCTGCCGCCAGGATGCCTACGTCGATTACACACCCGGCGTCACCTTGTAGCTTCCGCTGCGTTCCAGCAGCACGGGCACGGACTTCGACGTGGGCGTGCCGGCGCCGTCGGCCGTGCTGGCCAGCGGCACCAGCGCGTTCGTCTCCGGGTAATATGCGCCCAGGCAGCCGCGCGGGATGTCGTAGGCGACGAGACGAAAGCCGTCGGCGCGGCGCGCCACGCCATCGTCCCAGGCGCCGATCAAGTCGACCAGCTCGCCATCGGCAAAGCCCAGCATGGCGATATCGTCCGCATTGGCGAAGACGACCTTGCGCGTGCCGTACACGCCCCGGTAGCGGTCATCCATGCCGTAGATCGTGGTGTTGTACTGGTCGTGCGAACGCGTGCTCATCAGGACCATCAGGCGCTCGCCGTGGCGCGCTCTAGCGCGGTGCAGCGGCGTATCGAGATCCAATGGGGCGACGAGGAAGCTGGCCTTGCCGCTGGCCGTCTTCCATACGCGCTCGCGCGACGCCACCGTCAAGTGAAAGCCGCCCGGCTGCGCCACCCTGGCGTTGTAGTCGTAAAAGTCGTCAAACACCTTTTCGATGTCGTCGCGGATGCGCGCATAGTCGGCCGCATAGGCGCGCCAGTCGACCAGGCTGTTGCCCACCGTTGCTTCCGCCATGCCGGCCACGATGGCCACTTCCGAGCGCAGCTGCGGTGAAGCGGGCGCATTGCGGCCGTACGAGATATGCACCATGCTCATCGAATCTTCCACCGTCACACCCTGCGCCACGCCGCCTTGCACGTCGATTTCCGTGCGCCCCAGGGTGGGCAGCAGCAGCGCTTCCTTGCCGATGACCAGGTGGCTGCGATTGAGCTTGGTGGCCACCTGCACCGTCAGCGCGCACTGGCGCAGGGCGGCAAAGGTCAGCGGCGTGTCGGGCGTGGCGGCCGCGAAATTGCCGCCCAGCGCAATGAACACTTTTACCTCGCCGCGCTGCATGGCTGCGATGGTGGCCACCACGTCGTGGCCATGCGCGCGCGGCGGCGCAAAACCATACACCTGGCCCAGGCGGTCGAGGAAGGCCGCCGTCGGCTTTTCCTCAATGCCCACCGTGCGGTCGCCCTGCACATTGGAGTGGCCGCGCACGGGACATAGCCCGGCGCCCGGCTTGCCGATTTGTCCGCGCAGCATCATCAGGTTCGACAGCATGCGGATGGCCGCCACGCTGTGCTTGTGCTGCGTCAGGCCCATGCCCCAGGTGGCGATGATGCGCTGGCCTTTGACGAAGATGTCGGTCAATGCCTCGATCTGCGCGCGCGCCACGCCCGACTCCCGCACCAGCAGTTCCCAGTTTTCCGCGCGCAGGTCGTCGCGGAAGGCGTCGAAACCGCTGCAGTGTTCAACGATGAAAGCATGGTCGATGACGGCGGGCGCGCTGGCCGCCTGCGCCGCATCGTCATGCTCGACGACGCGTTTGGCGACGGCCTTGATCAGGGCGAAGTCGCCGCCCAGCGTCGGCTGGACGAACAGGCCGGCCAGGCGCGTGCTGCCCAGGGTCGCCATTTCCAGCGCGCTTTGTGGGTCCATGAAACGCTGCAAGCCCCGTTCGCGCAGGGGATTGATGGAGACGATGCTGCCGCCGCGGCGCGCGCAGTCGCGCAGTTCGCCCAGCATGCGCGGGTGGTTGGTGGCGGGATTCTGGCCGAAGATGAGGATGGTGTCGGCCAGTTCGAAGTCGGCCAGGGTCACCGTGCCCTTGCCGATGCCCACGGTGGCCGGCAAGCCGCGGCTGGTCGCCTCGTGGCACATATTGGAGCAGTCGGGGAAGTTGTTGGTGCCGTACAGGCGCGCCATCAGCTGGTACAGAAAGGCGGCCTCGTTGCTGGCGCGCCCCGACGTGTAGAAGGCGGCCTGGTCCGGGTCGGGCAGGGCACGCAGGTGGCGCCCCACGAGGGCATAGGCGTCGTCCCAGGAAATCGGCACATAGCGGTCGCTGGCAGTGTCGTACACCATCGGTTCCGTCAAACGGCCGTGCTGTTCGAGCGCGTAGTCCGATTGCTCCAGCAGCTGCGTGACGGTATGGCTGGCAAACAGCTCGGGGCCGGCGCGGCGGCTGGTCGCTTCGGCGGCGACGGCCTTGGCGCCGTTTTCGCAAAAGGCAAACGTGGACGCGTGGTTGCGGTCGGGCCAGGCGCAGCCGGGGCAATCGAAGCCGTCCGGCTGGTTTTGCGCCAGCAGCGCCTTCAGATTTTCGGGCGCGACCCGCTCCTGGCGCAGGCTGATGGCCACGTGTTTCAGGGCGTCCCAGCCGGCGGCCGGCTTGGTGTAGGGCGTGATGTGCGGTGCGTCCTGGTCTTTCATGGGCTCTTTCGGCTGGGCGAGTGTGGTAATTATGCACGATCCCCGAATGACATTGACTTGCGTCACGGAAATGACATTCGGCTGTCATTTTCCTGACATATTAGGCAAGTACGCTGGAGTCGTCTTGATCACAGGGATGAAACCATGCAAAACATAATCGCATCAAACGAAGCCAAGGCCCGTCCGGTCCAACTGGTGCTGAGCCAGGCCACGACAGCGTCGGAATTGCGCGAAGTGCAGCGTTTGCGTTACAAAGTGTTTATCGAGACCATGGGGCTGACGTCGCTGGCCAACGCCGATGGCCTCGACAGCGATGAATTCGACGCGCACTGCGATCACCTGATCGTGCGCGACGCCGATACCCTGAAAGTGGTGGGCACCTACCGCGTGCTGAGCGCGGCCAAGGCGGCCAAGATCGGCCGGCTGTATTCGGAAAACGAGTTCGACCTGAGCCGCCTGAAGAACCTGCGCGGACGCATGGTCGAAGCGGGCCGCGCCTGCATCCACCCGAAATACCGGGGCGGCAGCGTGATCATGCTGCTGTGGTCGGGCCTGGCCGAGTACATGCGCCGCGAGCGCTGCGACTACCTGGTCGGCTGCGCCAGCATCAGCCTGGCCGATGGCGGCCATAACGCCGTCGCCGTGTACCAGGCGCTGGCCGAAAAGCACATGGCCCCAAGCGAATACCGCGTCACGCCGCACCTGCCTTTCCCCATCCACCAGGTGGAAGCGGCGCACAAGCCGCAAGTGCCGCCGCTGATCAAGGGCTATCTGCGTTCGGGCGCCTGGATTTGCGGCGAACCGGCATGGGATCCTGATTTCGAAAGCGCCGACATGTTCATGATGATGCCGCTGGCGAATCTGGACGAACGCTATGCGCGCCACTACGGGGTAGTACCTGGCTGATAGCGGGGAATGATGCCTGCAGCTGGCCGGCCAGCGCCTGCACGGCGCTGCGCAAGGCGGTGTCCGGGCTGTCGGATGGCAGCAGTTCGAGCAGGAAGCGCAGCGGCGTCGTGATCGTTTCGGGTTCGCCGATGCTGCCGTGGCGCCGCACGGCGTCGTGGTACAGGGCCAGAAAGGCGGCGCGCGCGGGCGCGTCGAAGGGCTGGCCGTCCGGCACCTGCCACAGGGCCGCCAGCAGGGCGGCGCGCACGGGGGCGCCGGCATCGATGGCGCGGTGTTCGTCCGCGTGGCGCTGGCGCGCATAGGCGATGGCGTCGTGCAGCAAGTCGCCCAGCTGCGGGTCGAGCGCGCGCCAGGCGCCGCCGTCGCCATGGGCTTTCAGCAGCAGGGCACCCGCCAGCACCTGAAAAATCAGGTCGCAGTCGGCCACGCCGCTGCGCCGCCGCGCTTCTTCCAGCGCGGCCAGGCAGGCATCCGTCATGGCGCGCAGGGCCGGCGCGCCCGAGTTCCCTTCACGGCAGGCCAGGCGCGCCTGCAAGGCCCAGTAGCGTCCCAGCAGGGCCAGGCGCTGTGCCGTGGGCGCCAGCGCCACCAGCAGGTCGATATGCTGTTTTCCATCCTGCAGCAACTGGCGTCCCTGCGCCATATCGGGCACGGCCGGCACCTCGATGCCGGCACCCGCATCGAGGCCGCACAGGGCCGCGCCCTGGCGTATTTCCAGTTCCGCCCAGTGCGCCAGCGCGCGCAAGCCCACCTTGCCGTCGGCCGCGCTGTGCGCCGCCCGGTAATGTTCGATGGCGCGCAGGGTGTTCTCCAGACCACCGAGGCCGGCGCGCGTGGCGGCCATGTTTTCGCGGATGTCGGCGCAGCCGAAGAAGCGCGCGCGCACGGCTTCCTCGATGCTGCCCAGCTTTTCCTCGATGGCCGCGCGGCGCCCAGGATCGGCGCCGGCCAGACGCGCGTGCAGGGTTTCCAGGTCGGCCAGCAAATGGCCGTGGTAGTGGTAGTCGGGCGCTTGCCAGGGCCGGCTCTGGGTGTTCGGAAAGCGGTAGCGGTCGTCGCCATACGCCTGGTAGGCGCCCCAGGTGTTCGACGCGGGGAACTGCAGGTATGCCGCTTCGCGCGCCAGGCGCACGGCGTCGCCGAAATATTCGCCGCTCAGCATGGCGTGATAAAAGCTGTGCGCAAAGATGCTGGCGGCCTGGTCGTCGATGCGCCAGCCGGCCGCGATCACGGCCTGCGAGCCCATTTCAATGAAGGCCGTGGCCAGGCTGGCGGCCAGTTTCGACCATGGCGCGATGGCGTCCGGGCGCATGTCGCCCAGGTGGCAGCAATTGATGAAGACGAATTGCGGCACGCGCTTCAATTTGCCCACCTGCGCCGCCGTCAGCCGCGTCTTCGGTCCCAGCACCAGGCCCGTATGGGCGATGCCGGGGCCGGCCACTTCGCCATGGCCGGCCAGGTGGATGGCGAAATAGCGCTCGTCGAACAGGTGCACGAGCACGCGCTGGGCCTGCGGGCGCAGCAGCTCGCGCACCTGGTAGCCGTACGTGCCGAACATGTGCGCCACGTCCTGCGCCTCGGCCTGCGCGGCGGGCAGTTCGGGCAGGCCGGAATCGGTGTCGCCGATCACCAGCACGCTGTTGCTGGGCGGGCTGACGGCGGACGGCTGTTCGCGCAGGCTGGCCAGCTGGCGCACCATGCCGATGCGCGTCGACAGCGGGCTTTCCTCGCTGCCCGCCTCGTCGCGCATCAGTTCCCACGGATAGATGGCGGCGCTCTGGTCGACGGCCAGGATCAGGCCGCGCATTTCGGGAATGGCCGCCTTCAGGCCATTGGGCAGCATCAGTTCGTACAGGGCGCGCGACAGGCCCGGCTGGTCGGTGGTGTTGTCGGTGGCATCCATGATCAGGCCATCGACGGCTTGCCGCTGGTTCGGCTCCTCGTCGACGCTGTTGTGGGCGCGGTCCGTCAGCACGGTGAAGCGCAGGGCGCCGGAGAGGTCGGCGGCGACGATCTGCACGCGGCGCCAGCCATTGTCGCCGCTCAGGCTGGGCAGGATGCGCCGGTAGCCGCCCGGGCTGTGACGGATGCGCCGCTCGAACGTGAAGCTGCCCTGGTAGCGCGCTTCGGCCATGATCTGCTCGATGGCCACGGCGGCGGCGATGGCGCGCGCCTCGGACTGTTCATAGATGGCGATGTGGCCGATGCGGCACGCCATGCCCGCGTCTTCCAGGCGCCGGTTGGCGCTGCGCGCGCCGTCGATCAGGGCCCGCGCGCACAGGGCGATGCTCAAGCCGCCGTAGCCGGAACCGGATAGCAGGCTGGCCACGCGCAAGCCGTGTTCACCCATCGGCGGCGCGGCCACGTGGCCGGCGGCGCGCACCTGCAGGCAGACGCACGCGTATTCGAGCAGGCCGCCGGCAAAGGCACGCGCCAGTTCGCCCGGCGTCAGTTCGCCCAGCGCGCCCAGGCCGATGACGATGGCGCCGCCGGGACGGCGCGCCGCATCGGGCTGCAGCACCACGAGGGCGGAGTCGGGGCGCTGCGGAAAGCGGCCCAGCGCGTGGATTTCCTGCAGCTTGCCCGCCAGCAGGCGGTCGAGAAAACTCATGCTGCCGCGCAGCGATTCGGACGCGTAGCAGCCGCTCATGACGGGCGCGTCGGCCGAGGCCATGCTGCCGTGGATGACGGATAGGCTCAGCTGCGGCGCGCGGCTTTCCGGCGCGCTGGCCGGGCCGGCGGCGCCGATGGCCGCGTCGAGCAATTCCTGCGGCTGCGGGTACAGCGGCGTCGCCTCTGGCACGTAGGGATGAAAGCGGGGCGGGGCGCCGCCGGGCGCGTGCGGCGGGTGGCGCGGCAGGGTGGCGGCATGGCCGTTGTCGAGCAGCTGCGCGATGGCCGGATAGTAGTCTTTTTGCAGCAGCAGATCGCCATGCGCGACCGGCAGGTAGCAGGCCGCCACGCCGTCGGGCACCGCGCCTTGCCAGGCCGTGCGGCCATCGCCGTCCGGCGACCAGGCCGTCTCGATGCCGCCGTCGCGCAGGCGCAGCGCCACCGGCGTGGCGGCGCAGCCGGCCAGGTAGCTGCAAAGGCGGGCCTCGAGCGGTGCCGCTTCCAGCAGGGCCACGGTGGCGCGCGCCGCCGCCAGCGCTTGGGCCTCGGGCGCCTGCCAGCCGCCGGGCAGGTTCGCTTGCGCGTCGCCGGCGGCCAGCTGCGCCCATGTATTGGCGTCGAAATAATCGACACCGCCTGCCGTTTGCGGCCACGGCAGCATGTCCAGCACGCCGGGAAAGGCGCGCACGAAGCCGAGAAACTGGCGCCGCGTGTGCTTCCAGCCTATCCAGCACGCCAGCATCTGCACCAGCCGGTCGCGCCCCAGCAGCACTTGCACCATCGCCTGCGTGCCGCGGTTGGCCGTGCCCACCTGCAGCAATCGGCTGCCGGGCAGGGCGCCGAAGCGCTGCCAGCGGTCTTTCAGGGCCAGGCGCGCCACCAGCCCGCCCATGCCGTGGGCAACGATGCGCAACGGTTGGCCGCGCTGTTCCGCGTCGCGCATGGCGTCGTCGAGCACGGGCAGGAAGGCGCGGCACGACTCCTGCAGCGAGAGGCGCCAGTCATAGGTAAAGGGCCGCACTTCCTGGCTTTGCGCGAGAAAACGGGCAAACGGTTCATAGCAGGACTCGATCCAGCCGGCGCTGACGATGTGCGGCTGGCCCACTGCCAGGCGTTCGATGCGCCCTTCGACGAGGTTGACGGGGTCGAACCAGATGCGGTTGCTGCCCACTTGCAGATGGCTGCCCATGATGTCGGGCAGCAGCAGCACGATGGGCGCGTGCGCGCGCCGTTTCGGCACTTCGCCGCCGCGCGCCAGCGGGCCGTGCTCGATGCCGGGCAGCGGCTGGTAGGCTGCCTCGTCGCCGGTCAGCGCCCGCACGGCGGCCTGGCTGGACGGCGCGCGCTCGAAGTAGTTCATGTGGTGCGTGTGCGGCCCGCGCAGCAGCAGTTGCCGCACCGGCGTGCTGCGCGTGGCGCCGCCGGCCATCGAGGCGCAATTGACCACCAGGTCGTTCTGCCCGCCGTACAGCTGGTCGCCGAGGCAGTCGCCCAGCCAGCCCAGCAAGCCATCGCCGCTGCAGGCGCCGGCCAGCACGTGCAGCGGACTGGCCACGCGCACGTCGGGCGCGTTGAGCAGCGCCACCAGCGGCGAGTCGGGCATCATCGCTTCCAGGCCGGGCAGGATGCGCGCGTCGCAGCGCTGCCGCACCACGGCCAGCAGGAAGGCCATGGCGCCATCGGGAACGCCGCCGTGCAGCAGCAGGTTGAACATCACGCTGGCCCAGCGGTCGAGGCGGCCCGACATCAGGGTGGTGCCGCGCGCCGGGCAAGCCACGCGCACGAAGCGGGCGATGCGGATGGCGCGCGTCTTCAGTTCCACGCTGAGTGCGCGCAGGCGCGCCGCATCCTCGTCGTAGCCGCCGCGTCCGCCCAGCCGCGCCTGCGCCGTGAAATGTTCGATATCGTGGCTGTTGAACGCTTCGCCGCCCACCGTGTTTTCGCTCAACCGCTCCAGGCCGTCGCCGGCCAGGTCGACGGCGCCGCGGCTGTCGATGCGCTGCGCGCGCGCCAGCAATTCGCCCACCAGACCGCCGCGCGAATGGGCCAGCAGGTGCAGCACGGCGCCGTGCGGCAACTGGCGCACGAGGGCCAGCGCATTCTCGATGGGGCTGTCGCTGAGGCTGCGGTGTTCATAGCCGTAGATGCGGTTGCCGTACTGCGCCGCCAGTTGCGGCGCCAGGCCGTTGTGCCACAGGCCGCCAAAGCTGCGCTGAGTCGACGAGGCTGTGCCGTGCAACAGCAGCAGTACCGGTTCCGGCCCGGCGGGCAGGCTGGCGACAGACGTCATGCTGCCCGCCTCGATGCCGCAGCGGTACAGGCCCAGGCGCTGTTCCAGCTGGCGGTCCTGGAAGGCGCCCGCCGCCGCCAGCGCCGTCATGGCGGCGGCGCCGCAGCGGTACACGCGCACGGCCCGCAGCATCCAGGCGCCCAGGCCGTCGCGGCTGGCGCCGGGCGGCTGGCGCGCCGCCTGCGGGCGCAGGGCCAGCCCCACTTCGATGCTGGCGGGCGCACCGTCGCGCGCCACCGTGGCCGGACCCAGGTAGCGCGGCAGGTCGAGGCTGCCCGCCAGCAGCGAACTGCCGTCGCACAGCAGCAGTTGCACCACGTCGTCGGGGCCGATGTCGAGCACGGTGCGGCAACTGCCGATGCCGCGCGCGCTGGACAGCACGTGGGTTTCGGCGTGCCAGCCGGGCGCGGCGGGGCAGTCGCCGGCGCTGGCGAGAGGGTCGCGCGTGAGCGTCAGGCGCAGCACGGGCGGCGCAAGGGGATCACTGGACATGCGGTTGGGATCGCTGGTTAAAAGCTGACCTTGATGCCTGCGGGGACTATGCGTGTTGTGTCAGATCAAGTTTGAGTGGAAATGCAGGGGGGGGGAGAAGCCGGGAGGGCTGGAGCGGCAGGGCAGAGAAACGGTCAGCATGGTTTGGGCTGGGTCTCTTCGCTATCGTGCTCGGATGTTGTGCGGTGAGCGAACTACGCGAATTGTATGGCAAAAGTTCATTGCGCCGGGAACCTGGGGTACCTGGCATGGCATTACAACAGCGGGCAAGTTAATGGACTGGCGTGGCGGACAGTTCCTTCAGTTCGCGGATGGTGATGTCCGATTTTTCATGCATGCGCAATAAAATCGTTGCACCGACCGACAGTTTGCCGTGTCGAATCTTGCTGATGATGGGAGGCTGAACTTCCAGGACACGGCACAATTCCGCATCATTTTTCAAGTTCAACTTCTCGATCAAGGTATCGAGCAGCTTGTTGGGGACAAAACTCGATGGTTCGAGCGCACGCGCCCGGTTCATCGCTTCAATCATTTCCAGCTTCTTTTGCCGAACGTTCATTTACTCCTCCTTCAGGTTATGCAAGGGACGAGACCACTGTATGCGGTCCCGGCTAAAGTTCGTCATCGCAGTACGGCTGTCTGAGGTGACGTGACAACATGCGCGTTACAACATTGATAACCAGGCAAGTGTTTTCAATAATACTACGATAACAAAACTTGTGACAGATGGTCAGTTAAATTAACTGATTGTTTGATCAATTTGGTTGACCGTTGTTGTATTTTGTAAGCCGCTTTTCGTCAGAATCATGGTCCGGTCCGCCATTTCAGCGGCGGCCAGCGAATGCGTGACCATGATGGCGCAACTGCCGTTGGCCTTGATTTCGGCGCGCAGCAATTGCAGGATGCTGTGCGCCGTGTCAGGGTCGAGGTTGCCGGTGGGCTCGTCGGCCAGCACCAGCGCCGGTTTGTGCACGAGCGCGCGGGCAATGGCCACGCGCTGCATTTCGCCGCCCGACAACTGCTGCGGAAAATCGCCGCCGCGTCCGCCCAGACCGACGGCCTCGAGCATGCTGGCGGCACGCTCCTGGGGCAGTCCGTTGAGCAGCAGCGGCAGGGCCACGTTTTGCAGCAGGGTCAGGTGCGGCAAGACGTGGAAGGCCTGGAAAATAAAGCCCATGCGGGCGCGACGCAGCCGGGTCGCGGCGGCGTCATCGAGGCTGGACATGGCAATGCCGTCCACCAGGATAGGGTGCGCTTCGGCACCCGCATCGGGCGTATCGAGGCCGGCGATCAGGTTCAGCAAGGTCGACTTGCCCACGCCCGAATCGCCCATGATGGCGATGAATTCCCCGGCCTTGAAGCGGCAGGAAATGTTGGCCAGCACGGGACGGGCGTTGGCATAGGACTTCGACAGATGGCGCAATTCGAGCATGGTTGATCTTGATTAATAACGGCTATCGTAAAGGGAGGCACGCGGGGGAGAGGGGGGCCTGGGAACTGCAATGGCGCGCGGATTGTTTGGCCGGCAATGTGTAGTATACGACAGGCTTATGCTTTTTGCTTGGTAATACCAATTTTGTGTGCACGCTGCCGGTTTGACCTTAAGTTACCTGCCGCACGGCTGGCTTGTGCGGATTCCGTTATGATGGAAAAAAGTCATCGGCAAGGCGCCTGCAAACCGCTATGGCAGGGGCGGCGCGCCCGTTGGCTGACCGTGCAAGCCCTTCGTGAACCTAACATTGACGACGCCAGCCCATGACCATGCCACTTGCGCAACAGCAGTCCAATTTGTATCCCGCCAGCAACGCAGAAGCGGCCAGCGCCACTCCTGCCACGATAGCCGAGATCAGCAGCGGCCTGCTGGCGCGCGATGCCTGGACCTCGCCCAAATACCTGTACGACGCGCTCGGTTCGAAACTGTTTGAAGCCATCTGCGCCTTGCCCGAGTACTATCCGACGCGCACGGAAGCGGCCATCTTCGCTCGCCACGGCGCCGAGATCGCGCACGCCGTGGGGCCGGGCAGCACCCTGATCGACCTGGGCGCGGGCAATTGCGCCAAGGCTGCCAGCCTGTTCCCTTTGTTGCACCCGGCCCAGTACGTGGCCGTGGATATTTCCTACGATTTCCTCAGCGAATCGCTGAGCCGGCTGCAGCAGCGCTTTCCGCACATCGAGATGACGGGCCTGGGCCTGGATTTCTCCAGCCGCCTGGACTTGCCCGACAGCGTGCGCGACGCGCGGCGCCTGTTCTTCTATCCGGGCTCGTCGATCGGCAATTTTGCGCCCGAGCAAGCGATCGCCTTTTTGCGCCGCCTGCGCGCGAATGCGGACGGCGATGGCGGCCTGCTGATCGGCGTCGACCTGATCAAGGATGACGCCATCCTCGACGCCGCCTATGACGATGCGCTGGGCGTCACGGCCGCCTTCAACCTGAACATGCTGCGCCACGTGAACGGTCTGATCGGTGCCGATTTCGACGTGCGCGCGTGGCAGCACCATGGCTTTTTCAACGCCGACGAGCGCCGCGTCGAAATGCACCTGGAAGCGCGCAGCGAGCAGTTTGTGCATTGGAAAGGCGGCCAGCGGCGCTTCGCGAAAGGCGAGCGCATCCATACAGAAGACAGCTACAAATACACGCGCGCCACCTTCGTTGGCTTGCTGGAACAGGCCGGATTTTCCACCGTACAAGTCTGGACGGACCCGCAGCAGTGGTTTGCCGTCATCTACGCGCGGGTTATCAGGGATTAAGAAACAGATGCTCATCGATCACTATAACAAGGTGCGCCAGCACTCGCTGCTGCTGGCCGAACCGCTGTCCGACGAGGATTGCGGCGCCCAGTCCATGCCGGACGCCAGTCCCGTGAAATGGCATCTCGCGCATACGACCTGGTTTTTCGAAACGTTTATTCTGGAAAGCATGGAAGCGGCGTTCGCGCCATTCCACCCGGCCTTCCGCGTGCTGTTCAACTCGTATTACAACGGCGTGGGCGAGAAGCACCCGCGCGCCCAGCGGGGCTTGCTGACGCGCCCCGGCATGGCCCAAGTGCGCGCTTACCGGGCCGATGTCGATGCGCGCATCGCGCGTTTGCTGGCGGGCGAACTGGCGCGCGACGAGCGAGAACGGCTGACCATGCTGCTGGCGCTGGGTCTCGAGCACGAACAGCAGCACCAGGAGTTGCTGTTGACGGACGTCAAGCACCTGCTCGCGCAGAGCGCCCTGTTTCCCGCTTACCTTGACACTGCGCCTGCGCCTGCGCAAGAACACGCGCAGCCCACGGCCTGGCTCGCGTTCGATGGCGGCCTGGCGCAGATCGGTCATGCGGGCGATGGCTTCTGTTTCGATAATGAATTGCCGCGCCACCCGCAATACGTGGCGCCGTTCGAACTGGCCAGTGCGCTCGTGACGAATGGGGAATTTCTCGCCTTCATCGAGGCGGGCGGTTACCGCACGGCGCATTTGTGGCTGGCCGAAGGCTGGGACTGGGTACGCAGCCAGCAGCTGGCATGCCCGCTGTACTGGCAGCGCGATGACGCCGGACACTGGCAGGAATTCACCTTGTTCGGTTTGCGCCCGCTCGACCTGCGGGCGCCGGCCACGCATCTGTCCCTGTTCGAGGCGGACGCCTATGCGCACTGGGCTGGCGCGCGCCTGCCGACGGAAGCGGAGTGGGAGCTGGCGGCGCAAGGCATCGCCGTGGAAGTGGGTCAGCTGCATCCGGAGGCGGGCGCCCCAGGGGCTGGATTGCGGCAAATGTTCGGCCACTGCTGGCAATGGACCAGCAGCAGCTACGCGCCGTATCCGGGCTACCGCACGGCGCCCGGGGCGCTCGGTGAATACAACGGCAAGTTCATGCTGAACCAGTATGTGTTGCGTGGCTCGTCCTGCGCCACGCCGGCCGGCCATGCACGCGCCAGCTACCGCAATTTCTTCCCCGCCGGCGCGCGCTGGCAATTTTCCGGCATCCGCCTGGCACGCCAGGTGGAGTAATCGGCTTAGTTTAAGCGCGGGGCGGACGGAGCAGGGCGGGGCGGAGCCTTGTCCTTGCCGCCTTGTTCCAGCTTGAACTGGCTGACGAGGGTTTCCAGTTCGCCCGCCTGTTCATGCATGGCCGCCGCAGCCGCGGCCGCTTCCTCGACGAGGGCCGCATTTTGCTGCGTCGTCTGGTCCATCTGCATGATGGCGGCATTGATCTGTTCGATACCTTCGCTTTGCTCGTGGTTGGCGACGCTGATTTCACCGACGATGGCGCTGACCCGGCCCACGCTGGCCACCACTTCATCCATCGTGGCGCCCGCCTGGCTGACCAGCTGCGCGCCCTGGCCGACCCGGTCGACGGAGTCGGCGATCAGTTCCTTGATTTCCTTCGCAGCCGCGGCCGAGCGTTGCGCCAGGTTGCGCACTTCGGAGGCCACGACGGCAAAGCCGCGTCCCTGTTCGCCGGCACGCGCTGCCTCGACGGCCGCGTTCAAGGCCAGGATATTCGTCTGGAAAGCGATGCCGTCGATGACGGCGATGATGTCGACGATCTTGCGCGACGATGCATTGATGGCGTCCATGGTGCCGACCACTTCCGCCATGGCCGAGCCGCCGCGCTGCGCGATGGCCGACGCCGAGCGGGCCAGGCTGTCGGCCTGGCGCGCATTGTCGCTGTTGCTGCGCACGGTACCCGTCAATTCGATCATCGACGAGGCCGTCTCTTCGAGCGCACTGGCCTGTGCTTCCGTGCGGGCCGACAGGTCGGCATTGCCGCTGGCGATCTGGCTCGACGCCACGGCAATCGTGCCCGTGCCGCCGCGCACTTGCCCCACCAGGGTGGCCAGGTTGGTGTTCATGTCGCGCAGCGCCTGCAGCAGCTGGCCCGCTTCATCCTTGCCGTCGGCCACGATTTTGCTGCTCAAGTCGCCTCCGGCCACGGCTTGCGCCACGCGCAGGGCATACGCGATCGGCGTGGTGATCGAGCGCGTGACCCGCCACGCAAAGAGCACGCCCAGCAGCAGGGCGGCCGCGCCCAGGCTGGCCATCAGCACATTGGCTGCGGAAATATTTTGTTTGATTTGCTGGCCGCCCTGCACGACCACTTCGCGCTGGAGTTCATTGAGGCGGTTCACGGACTTTTGCAATTGATTCAGGGCGGGCAGGGTATCGTCGCGCACGTGCGTGGCCGCTTCCGCCCGCTGTCCTGCCACCAGCAGCTTGTCGGCCTGGCTGAACGAGACGACATAGGCCTTGCGCTGCTGCTTCAGCGTGGCCAGCAGTTCCTTGCCTTCAGGCAGCACGATCAGGCGGTCGAGGATGACCAGCGCATCGGTGATGGTGGCCTTGTTGGCGTCGATTTCACCGTGGATGGCGTTGGCGCGGGCCGGATCTTCATGGATGAACAGTTCCAGCACCAGTGCCGCGTTCGAACGCGTGGTGCTGCGGATGGTGGCGATGGCGTCGGCCTTGGCCCAGTCTTTCTCGATGATGGCTTCGCTGAGCGCACCGATCTTGTCCAGGCGCAGCAGGCCCGTGCCCACCAGCACTGCCATCAGCAGCAGCACCACGCCAAAACCGGCGCCCAGGCGCACGCCTATCTTCATATCCGTCAATTTCATACTGATTCCCTCGGTAGCTAATGATCTGTCTCCGGTGGTCTTGTTATGAAACAATTATACGGCTGGCGATACCTGATTTGCACTACTAATTGCCTTATAGAAATGAAAAAGCGGCACGGCGATCAAGCCGTACCGCTTTTTCTCCCTATGAGGGATGCTTGATCCGTGTTCAGGCGGCGCTGGCAGCCACGTCGGTTGCTGTTGTTTTTTCGGCGTCCGTCTGCTTGATGCGGCGGTTCACGGCCGACAAGACAGCCTTGAACGAGGCAGTGACGATATTGCTGTCGATGGCGGCGCCGAACAGGGTCGGACCGTTATCGAGGCGCAATTCCACGTAGCAAGCCGCTTGCGCGTTGGCGCCGGAACCGATCGAGTGCTCATGGTAATCCATCAGCTTGATGTCGAGACCGAGTGCGTTGACGAAGGCATCGATGGGGCCGTTGCCGCCGCCTTGCAGGGCCAGCGGCGTCTGGCGGTGCGACAGGCTGATGTCGATTTGCACGGATTCGTCGCTGCTCGTGTCTTCCACCATGCGGTGCGAAGCGTAGGCGTACGGCGCCGTCTGCTCCAGGTATTCCTTCTGGAAGATTTCATGGATATCCTGCGCGGCGATTTCGCGGCCCGTGGCGTCGGCCACCGCTTGCACGGCGCGCGAGAATTCGATCTGCAGGCGGCGCGGCAAGACCAGGCCGTATTCCTGTTCCAGCAAGTACGCCATGCCGCCCTTGCCGGACTGGCTGTTGACGCGGATCACGGCGTCGTAGCTGCGGCCCAGGTCGGCCGGGTCGATCGGCAAGTACGGCACTTCCCAGATGCTGTCCGGTTGTTGCTTGGCGAAACCTTTCTTGATCGCATCCTGGTGCGAGCCGGAGAAGGCCGTAAATACCAGGTCGCCCGCATACGGGTGGCGCGGGTGGACGGGCAACTGGTTGCACTCTTCCACGCATTTGCGCACGCTGTCGATGTCGGAGAAATCGAGGCCCGGATGCACGCCTTGCGTGTACAAATTCATCGCCAACGTTACCAGGTCGACGTTGCCCGTGCGCTCGCCATTGCCGAACAGGCAGCCTTCCACGCGGTCGGCGCCCGCCATCACTGCCAGCTCGGCCGAGGCGACGGCCGTGCCGCGGTCGTTATGCGGATGCACGCTGATGATGATGGAATCGCGGCGCGCCAGCTTGCGCGACATCCATTCGATCTGGTCCGCATACACGTTGGGCGTGCTGCATTCCACGGTCGATGGCAGGTTGATGATCATCTTGTTGGCCGGCGTCGGCTTCCAGATGGCGCTGACGGCGTCGCAGATATGCTTGGAGAAATCGAGTTCCGTCGTCGAGAACGATTCCGGCGTGTATTCAAAGCCCCATTCCGTTTGCGGATGCTGGGCCACCAGCTGTTTGACGAGGGTGGTGCCGGTGGTGGCGATATTCGTGATTTCTTCACGCGACATGCCGAACACGACCTTGCGGAACACGGGCGCCACGGAGTTGTACAGGTGGACGATGGCGCGCTTGGCGCCGACGACGGATTCCACCGTGCGGCGTATCAGTTCTTCACGCGACTGTGTCAGCACGATGATGGTGACGTCGTCCGGGATGCGGCCTTCATCGACGAGCTTGCGCACGAAATCGAAATCCGTCTGCGATGCCGATGGGAAACCCACTTCGATTTCCTTCAGGCCGATGGCGATCAGCATCTCGAAGAAACGCAGCTTCTTTTCCGCGCTCATCGGCTCGATCAGCGACTGGTTGCCGTCACGCAAGTCGGTGCTCATCCAGATAGGCGGTTTGCTGATGATCTGGTTCGGCCATTGACGGTCGGTCAATTTAACTGGAGGAAAGGCGCGGTATTTGGAAGCTGGGTTTTGCAACATCATGATCGGGTACTCCTGAAGATAGGGGGGAAATCAATGGTTGTGGCGCAAGCTTGCCGGGCGGCCACGAGACACTAGGCCAGGCAAGCGATCGGTAGCGGTAGCAGAGCGGCTGCGATGCCAGCGGGGGCGGTCGCAGTGGGGATTACGTGTACGAATGGGGATGGTGCAAACATCATCAAACCTTCCAGGGTTTTTGAAACACGCCGGCGTGTGGCCAGGCGAAGCAAAGCGGCAAACTTATGCGCGTGCTAGCAGTAGTCGCGATAGCGACAGCAGGGAAGGGGATGGATGTTTGAAGGAGGACATGCACTTAATGTAAGGGAAGTCGGGCCGGGCTGTCAAGCGTTTCCGCTTTACATGTAATGCACATGCGCTGCCTCGTCTGGCATTTCCTGCGTCATGCGCGCCAGGATGCGCTGCAGGATGGCGGCTTCGCCGGGCAGCCGTGCCGCGAACGCTGGCCATCCGCGCAGCTCGATCTGTTGCGGCATGTCCACGAGGCCCGTGATGGCATCCCAGAACGCATCCCAGTTCATGCCATAGAAGGAAGGGAAGCCCAGTGCGGCCGCCAGGGCCGCATGCAGCTGGCGCGGCGAGTTGATCTCGCTCAAGTCGATTGTCACGAGGGCTTGTTGATTCATGCTATTTCCTTGAGCAAGTTCCGCAGGTCCGTTTCGGTAAAATGGACTGGACACCGCTACGGCGCCGATTTTTGGCAGCGTGCGGAAAATTGCATGGCGGCGCTGTTTTCAAACGGGGAATTGAACTCGCCCTTTACCTGCGTCAAGTTGCTGCTAAAGCGCATGGTCAGCGGTCCGCTGGCGGGCCCCGCGTCGTATGTGCAAGACAGGCTGTCGCCGCTTTGCCGGCAGCCGTAGAAGTTCCCCGCTTTGCCGCGCCCGTCAACCAGGTGGGTGCCTTGCGCGCCGTGCCGGTCGGGAGCGTCGAAGCTGAGCTCAATCGTGTGCTCCTCCTGATCATTGGGAATCTGCAGCTTCCCCGTACACGTAAATCCCTCCATTTTTGCCGCGATGCTATCCGGGTGCTCCGTCGCCGCGGCGGCGTTGGCGCAGCTTGCAGTCAGCAGGGCGGCAGCGAGCAAGCATGGGGGCGCGATGAGGCGGAACAGGTCTGTTTTCATAAGCCGCTAGTAGAGGTGGGGGAGGAGGAAGCCAGGCGCCAGTTTAGCAGCCGCAGGGGCGCGCACGGTTCGGAACATTGTCATTTGTAAACATTTAAGACCACCTTCAGTGCGGGCGGCCCCGCTTGCGCTACAATCGGCTCTCCTTTATTGCCACTGCCGCGCGCGGTTTCCCCTCTCCACCATGTTCCCTAAACGCCTGACCCTGCTTGCCCTGGCCGCCTTCGTGCTGGCCGGTTGCGATACCACCGCCCCGAAACCGATACAAGTATTGACGCCGCCCGAACCCATCGTCGTCACGCCGCGCAAGATCAAGATCGGCCTTGCTCTGGGCGGCGGCGCGGCGCGCGGTTTCGCGCATATCGGCGTGATCAAGGCGCTCGAGTCGCAGGGTATCCAGGCCGATATCGTCACCGGCACCAGCGCCGGCAGCGTGGTGGGCGCCATGTATGCGGCAGGCAATTCCGGCTTTGCCCTGCAAAAGATGGCGTTCGACATGGACGAGGCGGCCATTTCCGACTGGGCCTTGCCCCTGTTCGGCAAGTCGTCCGGCGTGCTCAAGGGCGAAGCACTGCAAAGCTATGTCAACAAGGCCGTCGGCGGCGTGCCGCTGGAAAAACTCAAGATTCCATTCGGCGTGGTGGCGACCGATCTGAAAAATGGCCAGCCGATCCTGTTCCAGCGCGGTAACACCGGCATGGCCGTGCGCGCTTCGTCGGCCGTGCCCGGCGTGTTCCAGCCCGTGACGATTGCCGGCCACACCTATGTCGACGGCGGCCTCGTCGCTCCCGTCCCCGTGCGCTTTGCGCGCGACATGGGCGCCGATTTCATCATCGCCGTGAATATTTCGTCGCAAACGGATACCCAGAAGGCCATCAGCTCGATGGAAGTGCTGATGCAGACGTTCGCCATCATGGGCCAGCGCATCAATCAGTTTGAATTGAAAGATGCGGACGTGGTGATCCAGCCCAGCCTGGGCACCATGAAGGGCAACGATTTCAATAGCCGCAACCAGGCCATCCTGGCGGGCGAGCAGGCGACCTTTGCCGTGATGGCGCAGCTCAAGCAAAAGCTGAAAGCGAAGCGCGAGCAGTAAGCGATCGCGCCGCTGCGCATTTCGTATACAATTTTGTTTCAACATAACAAGGATGCACCATGCAATCGAAACCGATTTTGACCCTGGACGACGTAAAGAAAATCGCTGCTGCCGCCGAAGCGGAAGCGGTCAAGAATAACTGGGCGGTCACGATCGCCATCGTCGACGACGGCGGCCACCTGCTGTGGCTGCAGCGCATGGATGGCGTGGCGCCGATCTCGTCGCACATCGCCCCATCGAAAGCCAAGACGGCCGCGCTGGGCCGCCGCGAATCGCGCATCTATGAAGAGATGATCAATGGCGGCCGCGTGTCGTTCCTGAGCGCGCCGGAAATCGACGGCTTGCTCGAAGGCGGCGTGCCCATCGTGTTCGATGGCCACTACGTGGGCGCCGTCGGCGTTTCGGGCGTGAAATCGGCGGAAGATGCGCAAATCGCGAAAGCGGGCATTGCAGCCTTAGTGTAAGTAGTAACCGATATTGCTTTGCAAGCCGCTCCGCGCAAGCCGGGCGGCTTTTTTCATGGGGCAGGGGATTTATGCTGCTGCGCAAAAAAATGCCGGGGCTTCTGTATTTTCTTCCTTGTGGAAAAGCTTCCTTTTGGTTATAATTCAAAGGTTTAGCCAATCACACATATACCGTAGCGACTACCCATCCCCTCATTCAAAATGACCGTTGAAACACCCTGAGTGCATCTGGCTCGGGTATCTAGGCGGTCGGTCTGACGTGGCGCAGCTACGGTAACTTTATCAGGAGTTGCCCTTGCCGCCATTTTTTTCTGGCCCTGCCGTTCCAGCCATATTAGCGCTTGCTGATGGAACGATCTTTAAAGGTTTTTCGATCGGTGCCGCCGGTCATACCACGGGCGAGGTTGTTTTCAACACCTCGATGACCGGGTATCAGGAAATCCTTACCGACCCAAGCTATTGCCGCCAGATGGTCACCCTGACCTATCCGCATATCGGCAATACCGGCGTCAATCCGGAAGACGTCGAATCTTCCAAGGTACACGCCGCTGGCCTCATCATCCGCGATCTGCCATTGCTGGCATCCAATTTCCGTTCCACCCTCTCCCTGTCCGATTACCTGAAAGCTGAAAATATCGTCGCCATCGCCGGCATCGATACACGCAAGCTCACGCGCATCCTGCGTGAAAAAGGTGCGCAGGGCGGCGCCATCCTCGTCGGTACGCAAGGCAACGAGCCATCCGCCGCGCAAGCGCTGGAACTGGCCCGCTCCTTCCCCGGCCTGGCCGGCATGGACCTGGCCAAGGTAGTCTCAAGCAAGGATGCCTACGAATACCGCGAAACGGAATGGACGCTGGGTGCAGGCTATGGCCAGCTGGCTGACGCGGACGCGAAATACCACGTGGTCGCCTTCGACTACGGCGTCAAGCGCAACATCCTGCGCATGCTGACGGCACGCGGCTGCAAAGTCACCGTGCTGCCCGCGCAAGCGACGGCCGCCGACGCCCTGGCCCTGAACCCGGACGGCATCTTCCTGTCGAACGGCCCCGGCGACCCGGAACCGTGTGACTACGCGATCGCGGCCACCAAGGAACTGATCGAGAAGGGCATTCCGACCTTCGGCATCTGCCTCGGCCACCAGATCATGGCGATCGCTTCCGGCGCAAAGACGCTGAAGATGAAGTTCGGCCACCACGGCGCCAATCACCCGGTGCAGGACCTGGAAACGAAACAGGTCTTGATTACCTCGCAAAACCACGGTTTCGCAGTCGACGCGGCAACCTTGCCCGCGAATTGCCGTGTGACCCATGAATCGCTGTTCGACGGTTCCCTGCAGGGCTTTGCCCGCACGGACAAGCCGGCCTTCTGCTTCCAGGGCCACCCTGAAGCGTCGCCGGGCCCGATGGATGTTGCTTACCTGTTTGACCGCTTCATCAACTTGATGGCTGCGGAGGAGAAAAAGAAAAATGCCTAAACGTTTAGATATTAAAAGTATTCTGATTATTGGCGCTGGCCCGATCGTGATCGGCCAGGCCTGCGAATTCGATTATTCCGGCGCGCAAGCGTGCAAGGCCCTGCGCGAAGAGGGCTACAAAGTCATCCTGGTCAACAGCAATCCTGCGACCATCATGACGGACCCGGAAATGGCCGACGTCACCTACATCGAACCGATCACCTGGTCGGTCGTTGAACGCATCATCGCCAAGGAGCGTCCTGACGCGATCCTGCCGACGATGGGCGGTCAGACTGCGCTGAACTGCGCGCTGGACCTGTTCAACAATGGCGTGCTGGCGAAATACAACGTCGAGCTGATCGGCGCGTCGCCGGAAGCCATCGACAAGGCGGAAGACCGTTCGAAATTCAAGGACGCGATGACCAAGATCGGCCTCGGTTCGGCCCGTTCCGGCGTGGCGCACTCGATGGAAGAATCGTGGGCCGTGCAGCGCACCTTGGGCTTCCCGACCATCATCCGTCCATCGTTCACCATGGGCGGTTCCGGCGGCGGCATCGCCTACAACGAAGAAGAATTCGAAACCATCTGCAAACGCGGCCTGGAAGCGTCGCCGACGAAAGAACTGCTGATCGAAGAATCGTTGCTGGGCTGGAAAGAGTACGAGATGGAAGTGGTGCGCGACAAGGCGGACAACTGCATCATCATCTGCTCGATCGAAAACCTCGATCCGATGGGCGTGCACACGGGCGACTCGATTACCGTCGCTCCTGCACAAACCCTGACGGACAAGGAATACCAGATCATGCGCAATGCCAGTCTGGCAGTGCTGCGCGAGATCGGCGTCGACACCGGTGGTTCGAACGTGCAATTTTCGATCAACCCGGTCGATGGCCGCATGATCGTCATCGAGATGAATCCGCGCGTCTCGCGTTCGTCGGCTCTGGCATCGAAAGCGACGGGTTTCCCGATCGCCAAGATCGCCGCCAAGCTGGCCGTCGGTTTCACCCTGGACGAGCTGCGCAATGAAATCACGGGCGGTGCCACGCCGGCATCGTTCGAACCGTCGATCGATTACGTCGTCACGAAGATCCCCCGTTTCACGTTCGAGAAATTCCCGACCGCCGACCACCACCTGACGACGCAGATGAAATCCGTCGGCGAAGTGATGGCCATTGGCCGTACCTTCCAGGAATCGTTCCAGAAAGCCTTGCGCGGCCTGGAAGTGGGCGTGGACGGCATGAACGAAAAGACCAAGGACCGCGAAAAGATCGAAGAAGAACTGGGCGAGCCTGGTCCTGAGCGCATCTGGTACGTGGGCGATGCATTTGCCCAAGGTTTCACTTTGGAAGAAGTGCACCAGCTGACCAAGATCGACCCATGGTTCCTGATTCAGATCAAGGAAATCGTCGATCTGGAACTGTGGCTCGATACGCAGAAACTGGAAAACCTGGACAAGAACACCCTGTACAAGTTGAAACAGAAGGGCTTCTCCGACCGCCGCCTGGGCTTTTTGCTGCAGACGACCGACACGGCCGTGCGCCAGCAGCGCCATGCGCTGAACATCCGTCCCGTCTACAAGCGCGTCGACACCTGCGCGGCCGAGTTTTCGACCGACACGGCGTACATGTATTCCACGTACGACGAAGAGTGCGAATCGAACCCGACCGACAAGAAAAAGATCATGGTGCTGGGCGGTGGCCCGAACCGTATCGGCCAGGGTATCGAGTTTGACTATTGCTGCGTCCACGCTGCCCTCGCCATGCGCGAAGACGGCTACGAAACCATCATGGTCAATTGCAACCCGGAAACCGTGTCGACCGACTACGATACCTCGGACCGTTTGTATTTCGAATCGCTGACCCTGGAAGACGTGCTGGAAATCGTCGCCATCGAAAAACCGGTCGGCGTGATCGTGCAGTACGGCGGCCAGACGCCTTTGAAACTGGCGCTGGACCTGGAAGCGAATGGCGTGCCGATCATCGGCACCTCGCCCGACATGATCGATGCGGCCGAAGACCGCGAGCGTTTCCAGCAAATGCTGCACAAGCTGGAACTGCGCCAGCCGCCTAACCGCACCGCGCGCACGGAAGCCGACGCTCTGGCGCTGGCGCAGGAAATCGGTTACCCGCTGGTCGTGCGTCCATCGTACGTGCTCGGTGGCCGCGCCATGGAAATCGTCCACGAGCAACGCGACCTCGAGCGCTACATGCGCGAAGCCGTCAAGGTCTCGCACGATTCGCCGGTGCTGCTGGACCGCTTCCTGAACGACGCCATCGAGTGCGACGTCGATTGCATCTCCGACGGCGAAACGACGTTCATCGGCGGTGTGATGGAACACATCGAACAGGCTGGCGTCCATTCGGGCGACTCGGCTTGCTCGCTGCCACCATACTCGCTGGCACCGGAAACGATTGAAGAACTGAAACGCCAGACGGCGCTGATGGCCAAGGGCTTGAACGTGGTTGGCCTGATGAACGTGCAGTTCGCGATCCAGAAGCAAGAGATCGATGGCGAAATGAAAGACGTCGTCTTCGTGCTGGAAGTCAATCCGCGCGCGTCGCGCACCGTGCCTTTCGTCTCGAAAGCCACCGGTCTGCAACTGGCGAAGATCGCCGCGCGCTGCATGGTCGGTCAATCGCTGGCCTCGCAAGGCATCACGCAGGAAGTCGTGCCGCCTTACTTCAGCGTCAAGGAGGCCGTGTTCCCGTTCGTCAAGTTCCCTGGCGTGGACACCATCCTGGGCCCTGAAATGAAATCGACGGGCGAAGTCATGGGTGTAGGCCTGACGTTCGGCGAAGCGTTTGTGAAATCGCAATTGGGCGCCGGCGTCAACCTGCCAAAATCGGGCAAGGTCTTCATCAGCGTGAAAGCGTCGGACAAGCCACGTGCCGTGCAAGTGGCGCGTGACCTGGTCGAGTCCGGTTTCACCGTGGTCGCCACCAAGGGTACCGCCGCCGTGATCGCTGCTGCCGGCATCGCCGTCACGCCAGTGAACAAGGTGATCGAAGGCCGTCCGCACGTGGTCGACATGATCAAGAACCATGAAATCGTGCTGGTGATCAACACCGTGGAAGAAAAACGCAGCGCCATCGTCGATTCGCGGGCCATCCGCACCTCGGCACTGGCGTCGCGCGTGACGACCTACACCACCATCGCGGGCGCGGAAGCGGCCGTCGAAGGCATCCGTCACCTGGATGAGCTGCGTGTGTACGATTTGCAAGGCCTGCACAAGACCTTGAACTAAGTGCGTTTGCAGTGACCGCCGTTAGGCGGTACACTGCATGCTTATCAACCACAGAGTTCCGTGCAGAGCAGCGCGCGGCCTCTGTGGTTTTCACTTGGTAAGTCCGTTAACCGTGGCACAACACGGACAACGGCGCCGATAACTAGCAGATAGTAGAGATAACATGACCTCAGTCCCATTGACCAAATACGGCGCAGAACTCTTGAAAGAAGAGCTGCATCATTTGAAGACCAAGGAACGCCGCATCGTCATCGATGCGATCGCCGAAGCGCGTTCGCACGGAGATTTGTCGGAAAACGCCGAGTACGATGCCGCCAAGGAACGCCAGGCATTCGTCGAAGGCCGCATCGCCGAACTCGAAGGCAAGCTGGGCGCAGCGCAAATCATCGACCCGACCGCGCTCGACGCGGAAGGCCGCGTGGTGTTTGCCTCGACCGTGAACCTGGAAGACCTGGAATCGGGCCAGAAGGTCACGTACCAGATCGTCGGCCTCGATGAAGCGGACCTGAAAATGAACAAGGTTTCCGTGACGTCCCCGATCGCCCGCGCGATGATCGGCAAGTACGCTGGCGACGTGGTGGAAGTGCAGGCGCCGTCCGGCCCGCGCGAATACGAAATCCTGGAAGTGCTGTACATCTGATGCTTGCCCGCGTGCGCATCCTCGTTGCCACCCTGTGGGCTGGCAGCTTGTGGACCATCGGCTTCATCGTGGCGCCGACCTTGTTCGCTACCTTGAGCGACCGCGTGCTGGCAGGCAATATCGCGGGCAGCATGTTCCGTGCCGAGGCCTGGCTGTCGATCGTTTGCGCCTTGATACTGCTGGCCCTGCTGCAATGGGCGCCCGGCGCGCTGGAACTGAAACGCCGTCGCCTGCTGGGGGCGCTGGTGCTGTCGATGCTCGTGTGTGCGCTGCTCAGCCATTTTGGCATCTCGCCGCTGATGGCCGAACTCAAGGCGCAAGTACAGGGTTCATCCGGCATCATGGACGAGGCCATGCGCAGCCGCTTCGGCATGCTGCATGGCGTGTCGACCGTGATCTTTGCCGTGCAGAGTGTGCTGGCGGGCGTGCTGATCTGGAAGCAGCAATAAGCGTTGGCGGTGTTGTCGGATTACGCGCGGCGCGCTAATCCGACCTGCCGATCGATGCCGCAGGTCGGATTAGCGGCGCCCTGGCGCCGCGTAATCCGACAAGCAATAAAAAAGCGGAGCAGGGAAGATCCCGTGCTCCGCTTCTTGTTTCAACAGCCTTGCGGCTGCTGAACGACAGGCTTACTTGCTGCCCAGTGCGCTTTTCTTGGCGCTTTTCTGACGTGGCTTGGCACGCTTGATGGAACCGCCTTCGGTAACGCGCTCATTGCCCTTGATCATGACTTTCGTCACGCTCGGGCGCTTGGTGCCGCTGGCGCTGGCCTTGACGATGGTCACTTCGCGCATGCCTTTGCCGGCGCTGACCTTCTCCTTAACCACTTCTTTTTTCGGACGGTAGATTACCAGCAGTTTGCCAATATGTTGTACCGGGGCGGCGCCGAGATTGCCGCAAATCGTATCGTACATTCCGACGCGGGCTTCGCGGTCGTCGCCGAACACGCGGACTTTAATCAGGCCGTGCGAATCCAGGCCAAGGTCGATCTCTTTGAGGACAGCAGGTGTCAAGCCCGCTTCGCCAATGATGACGATAGGCTTCAGCGCGTGTGCTTCGGCGCGCAGTGCGCTGCGCTCTACGGGTGTAAGTTTTAGCATAATAATATTTAGTAATTCCCTTAAAAGCAGTATTCTACGCGAATGGCAAAGAAGAAATTAAACAAAAACTGGTTGCACGACCACATAAATGATCCTTATGTGAAGTTGGCGCAAAAAGAGGGCTACCGCGCCCGGGCAGCATACAAGCTCAAAGAAATCGATGAAGACGAGAAACTGATCAAACCTGGCCAGGTGATCGTCGACCTTGGTTGCACTCCTGGCAGCTGGGCCCAGTACACGCGGCGCAAGCTGGCCGGCAAGGACGGCGGCGGGGTCAATGGTACCCTGATTGGCCTGGACATGCTGGAAATGGAACCGATCGCCGATTTCCACTTCATCCAGGGTGACTTCCGCGAAGCGCGCGTGCTGCGCCAGCTGGAAGTGGTGCTGGAAGGGCGCAAGGTCGACCTGGTCCTGTCGGACATGGCGCCCAACCTGTCGGGCATTGCCACGGCGGACGCCGCGCGCATGGAGCACTTGATCGACCTGGCCATCGAATTTTCGCAATTGCACCTGAAGCCGTCTGGCGTGCTGCTGGTGAAATGCTTCAAAGACATGGGTTTCAGCCAGATCGTGGAGAAATTCCGTGCTGAATTCAAGGTCGTGGTGCAGAAAAAGCCGAAGGCCAGCCGCGATAAATCGTCGGAAATTTTCCTGATGGGGCGTGGAATCAAGAATCCGCTGAAAAATGCCGTTGAAGAAGATGATTCCGCCCTTGATATTTAAGAGGGAATCCGCACATGGGAACGAGAAGTGCAGTAGCGTCTGATGGTATAAAAGCCTAAATTGTTTATACTGCATTTTTTTGCGTGAACGCGATTTTTTCGCGCGCACGGATCGGCGGGCTTTGGCACGGCCCGCTTATTGCGAGTAAAATCGTGTTTCTAGCTATAGGTAAAGAGATGCGCACTGCATCCAAGGAGTCTTCGTGAATAACATGTTTTCCAAATCTGCCATCTGGGTAGTCGTATTGCTGCTGTTGTTCATGCTGTTCAAGCAATTCGACAGTCATGGCGCCACAGGCGGCAGCAAGGCCATCGCTTATTCCGATTTGCTGGATGAAGTCAAAGCCAAGCGCGTCAAGGATGTCGTGATCGAAGGTTCGTCGATCACCGCCAAGCTGATGGACGACACCAAGGTGCGTACCACCGCCACCAGCCTCGACAAGGGTCTGATCGGCGACCTGCGCGACAATGGCGTGCATTTCGATGTGCGTCCGCCTGAGGAAGCGTCTTTCCTGCAAACTATTTTTGTTTCCTGGTTCCCCATGCTGCTGTTGATCGGCGTGTGGGTATTCTTCATGCGTCAGATGCAAGGCGGCGGCAAGGGCGGGGCATTCTCGTTCGGCAAGTCGAAGGCGCGCATGATGGATGAAGCCAGCAACACCGTCACCTTCGCCGATGTCGCCGGTTGCGACGAAGCGAAAGAAGAAGTTAACGAAGTGGTCGACTTCCTCAAGGATCCGAGCAAATTCCAGAAACTGGGCGGCCGCATTCCCCGCGGCGTGCTGATGGTCGGTCCTCCTGGCACGGGTAAAACCCTGCTGGCGCGCGCCATCGCCGGCGAAGCCAAGGTGCCGTTCTTCTCGATTTCCGGTTCCGACTTCGTGGAAATGTTCGTCGGCGTGGGCGCCAGCCGCGTGCGCGACATGTTTGAAAACGCGAAAAAGCATTCGCCATGCATCATCTTCATCGATGAGATCGACGCTGTTGGCCGTCACCGCGGCGCCGGCATGGGCGGCGGCAATGACGAGCGCGAACAGACCTTGAACCAGTTGCTGGTCGAGATGGACGGTTTTGAAGCGAACTCCGGCGTGATCGTCGTGGCCGCCACCAACCGCGCCGACGTGCTCGACAAAGCGCTGCTGCGTCCGGGCCGTTTCGACCGTCAGGTGTCCGTCGGCTTGCCCGATATCCGCGGCCGTGAACAGATCTTGAACGTGCACATGCGCAAAGTACCTATCGGTACCGACGTGAAGGCTGATATCCTGGCCCGCGGCACCCCTGGTTTCTCGGGCGCGGACCTGGCCAACCTGGTCAACGAGGCAGCCCTGTTCGCGGCACGCCGCAGCAAGCGCCTGGTGGAAATGATCGACTTCGAAGATGCGAAAGACAAGATCTACATGGGTCCTGAACGTAAATCGATGATCATCCGCGAGGAAGAGCGCCGCAATACGGCTTACCATGAGTCCGGTCACGCCGTCGTCGCCAAGCTGCTGCCGAAGGCCGATCCCGTGCATAAAGTCACGATCATGCCGCGCGGCTGGGCCCTGGGCCTGACGTGGCAGCTGCCGGAACACGACAATCTGTCCGCCTACAAGGACAAGATGCTGGAAGAAATTTCCATCCTGTTCGGTGGCCGTATCGCCGAAGAGATTTTCGTGGGACAAATGTCCACCGGCGCGTCGAACGACTTCTCGCGTGCCACCAAGCTGGCCCGCTCCATGGTGACCCGCTTCGGCATGTCCGACAGCATGGGCGTGATGGTCTACGAAGACAGCGAAAACGAAGGTTTCTTCGGTGGCGCCACCAAGACGATCTCGGAAGCGACCCAGCAAAAGGTCGACGCTGAAATCCGCAACATTCTCGACAAGCAATATGCTTTGGCGCGTACCTTGCTGGAAAGCAACCGCGACAAGGTGGAAATGATGACCAAAGCCTTGCTGGAATGGGAAACCATTGATGCAGAGCAAATCAATGACATCATGGCCGGCCTGGAGCCGCGTCCACCGAAAGTCATTCCGCCACGCCGCAATGCGGGCGACAGCGGCACGGGCGGCATCTCGCCAAACGTGACGGCGCCAGCCTGATAAGGGCCGCCCCGACCGGCGGCGCGCAAGGGTATGGCAAGAACGAGGGTAAGGAGCAATCCTTGCCCTTTTTCGTTGCCGCAGCAGTTTTTTCCTGACGACTACAAAGATTCACATGCGACACTATTTGCAATTCGGCCGTTTCGGCTTCAACCTGCAGGGCACGCAGGCGCTGGTGATGGGCATCCTGAACATCACGCCCGATTCGTTTTCCGATGCGGGCCAGTACCAGCACCTGGAGTTTGCCATCTCGCGCGCCGAGCAGATGATTGTTGACGGCGTCGACATCATCGATATCGGCGGCGAATCGAGCCGCCCCGGCGCGCCACCGCTGCCGCTGCAGGACGAGCTTGCGCGCGTCATGCCGGTGCTGTACGCCTTGCGCGACTGCGGCAAGCCCCTGTCCGTTGACACGTACAAGCCCGAAGTGATGCGCGAAGCCATCCTGGCGGGCGCCGACATGATCAACGACATCAACGGTTTCCGCGCGCCGGGCGCCATCGAGGCCGTGCAGGGCAGCGACTGCGCGCTGTGTATCATGCACATGCAAAGCGTGCCGCAAACCATGCAGGACCAGCCGCAGTATGAAGACGTGGTGCGCGAAGTGATTGCCTTCCTGCGCGAGCGCATCGACACGATGACGGCGGCCGGCATCGCCCGCGAACGCCTGTGCGTCGATCCCGGTTTTGGCTTTGGCAAGACGGTGGAGCAGAATTACGCCTTGCTGCGCGCCACGCGCCAGTTGCGCAGCGAACTGGACCTGCCTGTGCTGGCCGGGCTGTCGCGCAAGTCCATGATCGGCGCCGTCACGGGGCGTCCCGTCGAGCAGCGCCTGGCCGGCAGCGTTGCCGGTGCGCTTGCTGCGGTAGCGCAAGGTGCGGAAATCATCCGTGTGCATGATGTGGCGGAAACCGTCGATGCACTGAAGGTCTGGCGCATGGCGCACTGAGCCTGTAAGATTTATTATAAACAACAAAAAGAGAAAACTATGACGCGTAAATATTTTGGCACCGATGGCATCCGCGGCCTGGTGGGCACGGCTCCGATCACCCCCGATTTCGTCATGCGCCTCGGCTATGCGGCCGGCAAGGTGCTGGCCAAGTCGCAAGGCGGCAAGGCGCGCCCGACTGTGCTGATCGGCAAGGACACGCGCATTTCCGGCTACATGCTGGAAGCGGCGCTGGAAGCGGGCCTGTCGGCCGCCGGCGTGGACGTGATGCTGGCCGGCCCCATGCCGACGCCGGCGATCGCTTACCTGACGCGGGCGCTGCGCCTGGCGGCCGGGGTCGTCATTTCCGCCTCGCACAATCCGTACCACGACAACGGCATCAAGTTCTTTTCCGGCCAGGGCACCAAGCTGCCGGACAGCGTGGAACTGGAAATCGAGGCGGCGCTCGACGAACCCATGGCTTGCGTGCCATCGGACAAGCTGGGCCGCGCCAAGCGCCTGGACGATGCCCAGGGCCGCTACATCGAATTTTGCAAGAGCACCTTCCCGAACGAGCTGGACTTGCGCGGCCTGAAGATCGTCGTCGATTGCGCGCACGGCGCCGCCTACCATATCGCGCCGCACGTGTTCCATGAGCTGGGTGCGGAAGTCATCGCCATCGGCAACAAGCCCGACGGCTTCAATATCAATGCGGGCTTCGGCGCCACGGCGACCAAGGCCATGGCCGAAGCCGTCATCGAGCATGGCGCGGATCTGGGGATCGCGCTCGATGGCGACGCCGACCGCCTGATCATGTGCGACGCCACGGGCCGTATGTACAACGGCGACGAGTTGTTGTACGTCATGGTCAAGGACCGCCTGGCGACGGGTCCCGTGGCCGGTGCCGTCGGCACCTTGATGACGAACATGGCGCTGGAAGTGCTGTTCAAGCAGCAGGGCATCGGCTTTGCGCGCGCCAAGGTGGGCGACCGCTACGTGCTGGAAGTCATGAAGGAAAAGGGCTGGATACTGGGCGGCGAAGGCTCGGGCCATTTGCTGTGCCTGGATCGCCACACGACGGGCGACGGCATCGTCTCCGCGCTGCAAGTGTTGTCCGCGCTCAAGCGCAGCGGCCAGAGCCTGCAGCAATGCCTGGCCGAACTGGTGCTGTTCCCGCAAACCCTGATCAACCTGCGCGTGGCGCCCGGTTTCGACTGGCAGAAAAATGCCGCCATGGTGGCCGAGAAAGAGCTGGTCGAGGCCGAGCTGGGCGACACGGGCCGCGTGCTGATCCGCGCTTCGGGCACGGAACCGCTGATCCGCGTGATGGTGGAAGCGAAGGACAAGGAAAAGGCCGAGAGCATGGCGCGGCGCATCGCCGATAAAGTCGGCGCTTAAAGGGGCAGGCACGGGGCAGCGCCGATAGTTATTTCCATCTAATTCGTCTATGGCAATTGACGAAATTGGGTGGGGGCGTTATTATCTTGTCTTCGGAGTGTGGCGCAGCCCGGTAGCGCACCTGGTTTGGGACCAGGGGGTCCAAGGTTCGAATCCTTGTACTCCGACCAAAGTCATAAGCGGGCTGTCAGAAATGACAGCCCGTTTTCTATTTCGCGCTGGCATTTCATTGCTGGCGCGCATGGATTAAAATACTGCACCTTCCGCCCATCGTTCAACGGATAGGACAACGGTCTTCTAAACCGTGAATGGGGGTTCGATTCCCTCTGGGCGGACCAGCTCATGCTGGCCATGCATGCGACAGCCTGTCGCATTGCCATCACTTTTCATCTCTGTTCATCGCTCGCCTGCAAGCCGTGTCACGGCTGCGCAAACAGCACCACGCTCAGCAAATACAACAGCGGCGCCGCGCACAGCAGCGCCGAGCATGCCGAAATGATTTTTCTGTTGGCCAGTCGGGCCAGGCGCAGCCGTTCCCGCACGGGCAGGTGCTGGCGGATCACGCTGCGCGCGCGTGGCTGAAACGGTTGTTCATGCATGAGTACTCCCTCGTCGGTCAGCAGTGGATGCCGTCGAGCATAGCGAGGGGCGTCTAAAGATAGTGTAAAAAGCGGGACTTTCGCCGCAAGCGCGGCGTAAACGGGCCGCTGGCGTTGAGGGCGGCAGCGGGCGCCGGTGCGCCGCTGCCGCAGATGAGGCTTACTTTCCCTGGCGACGGCGTGCCATAAAGCCCAGAAGGCCCAAGCCGGCGAGCAGCATGGCATAGGTTCCAGGTTCCGGCACGGCGGAAATGAAGGCCCGGTAGTTGCTCAGGTCCTTGGGCAGGCCCGAGATCGTGAAGGTGGTGCCGGCAGCCACGGGAGCGGCCCAGTGGAACACCAGTTCGCCCTGGCCGAAGTGGATGGCCAGGTAATCATAGGCGGCCGCACTCGTATACGAATTGACGCCGCCGCTCACGTCTGCCGTGGTGCCGGCAGTGCAGCCCGCGGTGGCGCTTTCGCAAAACGACACGGCGGTGCCCAGGCTGGTACCGAACACGCCATTGATATAACCTTGGATGTCCGAGGGATCCTGTGGCACGAGATTATCGTCATAATATTTCACCTGCAGTGCCGGCGATGGCGAATAAGTGACGGTGCTGCCGGCGATGACGAAACCGCTGGCCGGGCCCACATCCACCCAAGTGGCGGCTTGGGCCGCACTTGCCAGTACGGTCATTGCGGCCAGCATGGATGCCCTGATGGCAATGCTCTTTATGCTTTTCATGAAAATCCCCTTGTGCTTGAGACAGTCGCTTCATAGTGTTGGGAGGCGTCCCTGCATACCGGGGAAGTCATCCCATTGCCCGTTTTTAGCTGCTTTTAGTTCTTTCCTGCACGTAGCGAGTACGCAAATGCAAGCTTACTCTTGATATAAATTAATACAATTTAAATAATACTATTGGTTTTGTTGACAACATCGCATACGGCTATGTCCGCTTGTGTTAACGACAGACAACATGACGTCAGGAAATGGCGTGACAAGACGCGCCAGCTTGTGCTAGCGGCGTCTCGGCTTTTTGTGGGAGGTGAGGGGAGGCGGGTGCTTCAGTCGTTGTTGTTGCTGACGCCAAACAGGCGATCCTTAGCGTTGAGCAACTTTTGTACCTTGGCGCCCATTTTCATCAGCTGCGCCATCGATTCGGGCGACAGGCGCTGCAAGTCGTCGAACCAGGTATTGGCCAGGTCGACCAGTTCATACATTTCGCGCATGCGTTCCTGCGCATATTGATCCACGGGTTCCGTGGCCGGCGCCAGCAGCGATTCGCGCAGCACCGTCAGGGTAGGCGCCACTTCGCGGCGGCGGCGCTCGGCGGCCACCACGCGGAAGATTTGCCACACATCGCCCAGCGAGGAAAAATATTCGCGCCGGTCGCCAGGGATGCGTGACTGGCGGATCAAGCCCCAGCCCTGCAGTTCCTTGAGGCCGATGCTCACGTTCGAGCGTGAAAAACTCAGGTGCTCCGCGATTTCATCCGCGTGCAAAGGGTGCTCCGCGACAAATAACAAGGCGTACACTTGCCCCACTGTACGGTTGAAGCCCCAGCGGCTGCCCATCTCGCCGAAATGGCTGACGAAGGTCAGGATCAGCGGCGTCATTTGGATATGTTGAGTTTTCATAATTATCTGAATTTTTTCACGCCATACTGGTGGGGTCAATTGATATATGTCATGTTTCGCAGTATTATACAAAATATCGAATTTACAGAAAATTCTGAAAACTCAAGAAGTATAAAAGATGCCGACCACGCCCTTGTCCTTGCCCCGCTTTATTCTTCCCCGTCTCCCCAGCCTGGCGCAAGGCGGCGCCGCCTTGCTGTGGTTGCCGCAAGCGGCTTTGCTGGCCTGGGCCGTGCAAGCCATGCAGGGCGGCGCACCCTGGCGCGCGGCCCTGCTGCCGGCCGCTGGCGTGCTGCTGCTGGGCGTGCTGCGCGCCGGCTGCGAAGCGTGGGGCGCGCGGCGCATGTATGCGGCGGCGCGCGCACACCTGTCCACCTTGCGCGCGCAAGTGGCGCAGGCGCTGGCGCAGCGTTCGCCGCTGGACCGCCAGCGTGCCCAGTCGGGCCAGGCGGCCAGCGTCATCGCCGAGCAGGCCGAAGCCATCGTGCCGTATCTGGTGCGCTACAAGCCTGCGCGCTGGAAAGTGATGCTCGTGCCGCTCGTGATCCTCGCCGTGGTGACGCCGCTGTCGTGGATCGCCGCCTTGATCCTGCTCATCGCCGCCCCCTTGATTCCTGTCTTCATGGCCCTCGTCGGCATGGGCGCGCAAGCGGCCAGCCGCGCGCAGATGGTGGAAATGGGCAGCATGAATGCCTTCCTGCTGGACCGCCTGCGCGGCCTGGCCACCTTGCGCGCGCTCGACGCCGTCGACGCCACGGCCGAACGGCTCGATGCCTCGTCGCAATCCGTACGCCGGCGCACGATGGTGGTGCTGCGCATCGCCTTTTTGTCGTCGGCCGTGCTTGAACTGTTTTCCGCGCTCGGCGTGGCCATGGTGGCGGCCTTCATCGGTTTCTCTCTGCTGGGCAGCATCAATTTCGGCACCTGGGGCCGCGAGCTGAGCCTGGGGCAGGGCTTGTTCATCCTGCTGCTGGCCCCCGCGTTCTTCGAACCGCTGCGCGAACTGGCCGCCGTCTGGCACGACAAGGCGGCCGGCGAAGCGGGCCTGGCCGGTTTGCACGACCTGGCGGCTGATGGCGTGCCCCTGCCTGGCGCCAGCGTGGAAGTCGCGGCCGTTTCCGCCGCCGCCATGGCCGTGGCGGCGGCGCCCGCCGTGGAACTTCGGCAATTGCGCTTTGCCCATCCCGGCGAGGCGCCCGTGTTCGACGGCTTCGACCTGTCCGTGCATGCCGGCGAGCACGTGGCCCTGCTGGGCGCCAGCGGCGCCGGCAAGACCACCTTGCTGTCCCTGCTGGCCGGCTTGCTGCCCGCCAGCGGCGGCGACATCCGCATTGGCGGCGTGCGCCTGACCGACAGCACCGTTAATACCTTGCGCCAGCGCATGGCGTGGATGGGCCAGCGTCCGCACGTGTTTGCCGCTTCCGTCAGCCAGAACGTGACCCTGGGCCGCGTGGGGGCGAACGCCGCGCAGGTAACGCAGGCGCTGCACCTGGCCGACCTGGCCAAGGTGGCGCAGGCGCAGCCGGCCGTCATGCTCAGCGATGGCGGCCAGGGCTTGTCCGGCGGCGAAGCCGTGCGCCTGGCCCTGGCCCGCGTGGCCCTGCATCCGCATGCGGATTTGCTGCTGGTCGATGAACCGACGGCCCACCTGGACAGCGAAACGGCGGCGCGCGTGACGGATGCCCTGCTGGCACTGGCAAAAGGCAAGACGATGATCGTCGCCACGCACGACCCCGTGCTGGCGGGCCGGCTGCAGCGCACGGTGCATGCCCAAGTGCAGGAGTTGCGCGCATGAAAAACTCACTTGGCTTGAACCCCGTCCTGCGGCAATTGCTGCTGGCCCAGCCCCGCAAGCTGATCGTGGGCGCCTTGCTGGCGGCCCTGACGGCGGTGGCCGGCATGGCCTTGCTGGGCTTGTCCGGCTGGTTTATCACGGCCACGTCGATTGCCGGCCTGCACGCCTCGACGGCCATCGTCTTCGACGTCTTCGGCCCGTCGGCCGGCATCCGCCTGCTGGCCATCGGCCGCACGGGTTCGCGCTATGCGGAGCGGCTCGTCACGCACGATGCCACGTTCGCCGCGCTGGCCAGCATCCGCGTGCGCCTGTTCCGTGGCTGGTCGCGTCCGGAAGCGGCCAGCCGCTTGCTGCGCCAGCCCGCCAAGCTGCTGTTCCGCCTGACGGCCGATATCGACGCGCTCGAATCGCTGTACTTGCGCCTGCTCGTGCCCGCCTTTACGGCCTTGTGCGCGGCCTTGCTGGCCGGGGTGGCGCTGGGCGTCATGCAGTGGCAGCTGGGCCTGGGCCTGGCCGTGTGGCTGCTGGCCGCCGGTGGCGGCATTAGCTGGCTTGTGGCGCGTGGCGCCCGCCGTCCCGCCATCGTGCGCTCGCGCGCCATCGAAAAACTGCGTTCCGGCACCATTGACCTGGTGGCGGGCCAGACGGACCTCGTGATGGCGGGCCGCATCGACGCCCAGTGCGCGGCGCTGGGGCAGATCGACCGCTCGCTGGCGCAAGCCGATTTTGCCCTGCTGCGCCTCGAGACGGCGGCGGGCGCCGCGTATGGCGTGGCCGGCAGCGCAACCCTGGCTGGCGTGCTGCTGGCCGTGGCCGTGCTGGTGGAGCAGCAAACGATGAGTTTGCCGCTGGCGGCCCTGGCCTTGCTGATCGCCCTGACGGCCGTGGAACCATTTGCCGGACTGCGCCGCGGCGCGCTGGAAGCGGGGCGCATGCTGCTGGCCGTACGGCGTCTGGCGCCGCGCCTCGATGGAGAATATGTGCCTGCGCCGCCTGTCGACGCCGCACCGGGCTTGCGCCTGGAACACGTCAGCGCCGCGCATGCGGGCAGCAATAATGCCATCTTGCATGACGTATCGCTGCACATCGCGGATGGCGAGCGCGTCGCCTTGATCGGCCCCAGCGGCGCGGGCAAGTCCACCTTGCTGGCCATCGCCGCGCGCGAACTGGCGCCCTTGTCGGGCACGGTGGCCGCGCCGCGCGCCTGCCTGTTTACGCAGAAGACGGAATTGTTCCAGGACAGCTTGCGCGACAACCTGCGCCTGGCCGACCCGTCCGCCAGCGATGCACAGCTGTGGGAAGTGCTGCAATCGGCTGGCCTGGACGACGAGGTGCGCGCGTTTGCGGGCGGCCTCGACACCATGCTGGGCGAGGGCGGTCTGGGCTTGTCCGGCGGCCAGGCGCGGCGATTGGCGCTGGCGCGGCTGTTCCTGCATGAATCGACCTTGTGGCTGCTGGACGAAGCGACGGAAGCGCTCAATGCGCAGACGGCGATTGACGTCTTGCAGCGCCTGCGGGCCCGCAGCGCAGGGCGCAGCTTGCTGATCGCAACCCACTTGCGGCGCGAAGCGGCGCTGGCGGACCGGCTGGTCAGCCTGCGCGATGGCCGTATCGTGGGCGATGCACGCCGTGGCACGGATGCCTTCGAGACTGCTCTGGCGGGCTTGCGGGGGGACTGACGGGCAACCGGTCAGTATTGGAAAGGTAGCAAATTTACACACAGTAGGGTAACACCAAGGAAATCATATGGACTTCGATATTGTCGCTTTATCCAGACTGCAGTTCGCGCTGACAGCTCTGTACCACTTTATATTTGTTCCGCTGACGATAGGCCTGTCAGTGCTGCTCGCCATCATGGAGACGGTCTACGTGATGACGAACCGTCCCATCTGGCGCGACATGACCAAGTTCTGGGGTGTCTTGTTTGGCATCAACTTCGCCATGGGCGTGGCGACGGGTGTCGTCATGGAATTCCAGTTCGGCATGAACTGGAGCTATTACAGCCATTATGTGGGCGACATTTTCGGCGCGCCGCTGGCCATCGAAGGCTTGATGGCTTTCTTCCTGGAAGCGACCTTCGTCGGCCTGTTTTTCTTCGGCTGGGACAAGCTGTCGAAGCGGGGCCATCTGGTCACGACCTGGCTGGTGGCCATCGGCTCGAACTTCTCGGCCCTGTGGATTCTGATCGCCAACGGCTGGATGCAAAATCCCGTTGGCGCGGCCTTCAATCCGCAGACCATGCGCATGGAAGTGACGGATTTCGGTGCCGTGCTGACGAACCCGGTAGCGCAGGCGAAATTCGTGCACACGGTGTCGGCCGGTTACACGGCAGCATCGATTTTCGTGCTCGGTATTTCCGCCTGGTATCTGCTGAAGGGCCGCCACGTGCAGCTGGCCAAGCGCTCGATGACGGTGGCCGCCTCATTCGGCCTGGCCGCCACCTTGTCGGTGGTGGTGCTCGGCGATGAAAGCGGCTATCTGTCGTCGGAGCATCAAAAGATGAAACTGGCCGCCATCGAAGCCATGTGGACGACGGAGCCGGCCCCTGCCGCCTTTACGGCCATCGGCTTCCCCGACGCGAAAGCGCGCGAGACGCATTACGCCGTGCACATCCCGATGGTGATGGGCTTGATCGGCACGCGTTCGCTGACGACAGAAATTCCCGGCATCGAGCAGCTGGTCGACCGTGGCGAACTGCTGATCCAGGATGGCATCAAGGCGTATGACGCGTTGCAAACCATCCGCAGCGTGGCGCCGGGCAGCCCCGTGCCGCAGGACGCGAAGGACGTGTTTGAATCGAAAGGGCAGTCCATGGGCTATGCCTTGCTGCTGAAACGCTATGTCGACGACCCGCGCCAGGCCACGCCCGAGCAGATCCGCAAGGCCGCGCTCGATACCGTGCCGCCCGTGGGGCCATTGTTCTGGTCCTTCCGCGTGATGGTGGGCCTGGGCATGTTCTTTATCCTGTTGACCGGCACGTTCTTCGTGCTGTCGACGCGCCGTACGCTGGACAAGCACCGCTGGCTGCTGAAGCTGGCAGTGTTCGCCATCCCGCTGCCGTGGGTAGCGATCGAGGCGGGCTGGATCGTGGCCGAAGTGGGCCGCCAGCCGTGGGTCATCGAAGGCGTGCTGCCGACGGCCGTGGCCGTCTCTAATCTGGGCGCGACGACCTTGCTCATCACCATTGCCGGCTTTGCCGCCATCTATACCGTGCTGTTGATTATCGAAATGAAGCTCATGCTCAAGGCCATCCGCAAGGGGCCGGAAGAGACGGCGCCGGCCCCCGTGCCAGCGGCCGCAGCCATTCATACTCAACGCGCCTGAGGAGGACCAGACCATGATTTTGCATGAAATGATTTCTTATGAAACCCTGCGCCTGATATGGTGGCTGCTGATCGGCATCTTGCTGGTGGGCTTTGCCATCACGGACGGCTTCGACCTGGGCACGGGCATCTTGCTGCCGTTCGCCGGCAAGACGGACCTCGAGCGCAGAGTCATCATCAACAGTATCGGCCCCGTGTGGGAAGGCAACCAAGTGTGGCTGATCCTCGGCGGCGGCGCCATCTTTGCCGCCTGGCCGCAGCTGTACGCCGTCTCGTTCTCGGGCTTTTACCTGGCCATGTTCGTCATCCTCGTGGCGTTGATCGTGCGTCCCGTGGCGTTCAAGTTCCGCAGCAAGCGCGAAGATCCGCGCTGGCGCGCCCGCTGGGATGCGGCCCTGTTCGTGGGCGGCTTCGTGCCGGCCCTGATCAGCGGCGTGGCGATCGGCAACGTGCTGCAAGGCGTGCCGTTCCGCTTCTCGCCGGACATGCACATCTTCTATGACGGCAGTTTCTTTGCGCTGCTCAACCCGTTCGCCTTGCTGTGCGGCCTCGTCTCGGTCGCCATGCTGGTGATGCACGGCGCCACCTGGCTGCAAGTGAAAACGGACGGTGCCGTGGCTGAACGCTCGCGCCGCTACGGCAGCGTGGCGGCAATCGCCACCGTCGTGCTATATGCGCTGGCCGGCGTGGCCCTGTGGCTATGGGTCGATGGCTACCGCATCACCAGCGCCGTCGTCGTCGACGGTCCATCGAACCCGATGCTGAAAACGGCGCAAGTGCACGTGGGCGCCTGGTTCCTCAACTTTACCGCCCATCCATGGACCTGGATCGCCCCTGCGCTGGGCTTGCTCGGCCCCTTGCTGGCGTTCGCCTTGCTGCGTGCGCGCCGCGAAGTGCCCGCCTTGCTGGCCAGCGCGGCCGGCATCGCCGGCATCATCCTCAGCGTGGGCGCGGCCATGTTCCCGTTCATCCTGCCATCGTCGATCGACCCGCGCGCCAGCCTGACGGTGTGGGATTCCTCGTCCAGCCACATGACCCTGTTCATCATGCTGGTCGTCACGGCCGTCTTCATTCCCCTCATCGTGGCCTACACGACGTGGGTGTATAAAGTGCTGTGGGGTAAGGTTGATGCAAAAGCCATCAACGACGACAGCGGTCACGCCTACTAAGAATTTACGAAAGGAATTAACTATGTGGTATTTCGCCTGGATACTGGGTCTGCCGCTGGCGGCGACCTTCGCCGTACTCAATGCGATGTGGTATGAAATCGCTGATGGCGACACGACGCCCGAGCAGTACCGCGACTAGATCTACTGGCCGCAGTACGGACTGAACAGCCCCGCCTGGCGCAATGCCCGGCGGGGCTTTTTGCTTGCTATAGCAAGATGAATTCGCCACGGATGCGCAGTTTCATGCCGCGCGGCGCGTCGGCACCCGCCGCCACGGCCCAGGCGGTAATCCAGCGTGCACAGCGTTCGCGCGCCGCCGCATCGGCCAGCGCCTCGTTCAGTCGCCGCAGGCGCGCATCGGCACGGTCGATGCGCTGGGCCAGGTACAGGCGCTGGTCCATGGGATCCGTCTTTTTGCTGTAATGCTGCATGGCTTCCTCTTTCCGGGTGGTAACAAATCAGGTGATGGCATAGCCATCTACGCACGGGAGCGTCATTTGGATGTGGTGCAGGCATAAAAAAAGGCTCTGTCATCGACAACTAGGGGAAATACCGGAATTTTCCTGTGGTTGTGCTGTCTGACTCTGCATACTCACCACGCAGGGAGCAGATCATGCAGCCAGCCGAATGGATCACCTTGATTGCGCAGTTTGCTCAGTTGAGCCAGCGTCAGCGGCAAGCAGGTATTGCCCTGCTGCGTGGCAGCGCGCCACACGACGCGACCGTCGCACTGCTGGAAAATGTGGCGCAGCCGCGATTGGCCTGTCCCGTCTGCCATTCAGACCACTTGCACCGACATGGTCACGCGCACGGCTTGCAGCGCTACCGCTGCGTGCCCTGCGGACGCACCTTCAATGCGCTCACCGGCACGCCGCTGGCCCGCTTGCGCCATAAATCGTTGTGGCTCGACTATGCCGATTGCCTGCTGGCATCGGATTCCGTGCGCAAGGCGGCCAGTCAGTTAGGAGTGCACCGCAACACCACGTTTCGCTGGCGCCACCGGTTTTTATCGCTGGCAAAGACCGACCGGCCGCATGGCCTGCACGGTATCGCCGAGGCCGACGAGTTATATCTGCTGGAATCGGAAAAGGGAGCGCGGCAGATGACGCGTCCGCCCCGCCGCCGGGGCGGTCATGCCCACAAGCGCGGCATATCGAATGAACAGGTCTGCATCCTGGTGGCGCGCGATCGCACGGGCCAGACCCTCGATTTCGTCACGGGCAAAGGGGCGTTGACGAAGGCGCAGTTGCATCACTGTTTGTTGCCCGTCATCGACAAGGACGTGCTGCTGGTCACCGACGGCCATCCCGCCTATCGGGCCTTCGCCAGGGAAGCTGGCATCAGCCACCAGGCCGTCAACTTGCGCGCCGGCATCCGCGTGCAGGGCGCCGCCCACGTGCAGAACGTCAACGCCTATCACAGCCGCCTGCGGCAATGGCTTGGTCCGTTTCATGGCGTGGCGACGCGTTACCTGCCGAACTACCTCGGATGGCGCTGGATACTCGACGCCAGGCGCATCCGCTCCCCTGAAACGCTGTTGAAAGCAACTTTGGGCGCATTCCCCCATCTGACGGTGACATAGCCTAAAAAAACCACCATGGCGGTGGCTTTGCGAGCTTGCACTGGTGGCGTCGTCGGCTTACGCGCTGCGCGCTAAGCCGACCTACGGGCTGGCGGACGGGCTGCTGCCGGTGGGGAGGTAGGTCGGATTAGTGGGGCCGCCGAGGCGCGCAAGCGCGTAATCCGACAATATTGTTGACCGCGACGCTGGTGTCGTCGGCTTACGCCCTGCGGGCTAAGCCGACCTACCGGCAGGTGGCTTGCTCGGCGTTTTGGGTGTTGCAATGGCAATCGGGTCGCTGGCCGGAAAGCTTTCCTTGAGTGCTTCATCGAGGACTTCCTCGGCGTGGCTTTCGTTGGCCGGCGTAGGTGAATCCCGCTCAGGCGGCGGGGCGGGTGCTGTCGCGGCGTTGGTGCTCGAATGCATGATGATCTCCTCGCGGTGGTGCGCCACGCTGCCGAGGTGGCCGTGGCGCGTGCTGCTGTTTCCAGCCTAGCACATCGCGCAGGAATGGCGCGCTGGATGCGCCTGCCGAAGCGATGATGGCGGCGTCTGCTACACTGCGCTCCACTTTTATCGATGGAACCGCCATGACCTCCCTTTCCCTGCCATACCGCGCTACCGCACTTGAGGCCTGTGCCTGGCTGGCGCAACAGACGGGCACGCCGTGGACGCTGGCGCGTCTGCTGGAGCAGGGCGGCTTGCCGTACGTCTGGCTCGATTACAGTGTAGCGTGGGCCGAGCTGTTCCATGACGGCGTGACGCGCTATGCGGCGCCCGTCGTGTTCATCGGCGACAAGCAGCACCTGGCGTCCGGCGCCGATGACGTGTGGCTGCGTTTTACGCGCGATTCAAGCAACATCGCCATCGAACTGAAGGCGCCGGGACTGCGCGTGCCGCTGGACGGCCTGCATTTCCAGGAGCGCGATCTGTTGCGTTTGCTCAAGGACTTGCAGCACCCGCAGCCGGCCGAAGCGGAAGCGGAGAAGGCGCCCGTCGTTCTGCCCAGCGCCCTGAAGGGTCTGGGGCGCGAACAGATTCTGATTGCCTTTGCCGGCGTGGGCAAGGTCGACCTGGAGCAGGGGCTGGCCAGTGGCGTGGGTATCTTTGGCGACGATGGCGCGCGCGTGCGCAAGAATTCGCGCGGCGGCAAGAATAGCCACCTGTGGCATCCGGTGACCCTGGCATTCGGCTTGCACGACGTGCACCGCGTACCGATGGCACATTTGAAAAAGGCGTTCGCCACGCAACCATTGCTGCGCGAGTGGAAGGCGGACTGGCTGGAATCGCTGCGCCTGCTGGGCGAGTAGGTCTACAGCTCGATCGGTGCGACTTCCGTGCCGATATCGGGCGCCGCGTAATGCATGCTGAAATACACGAAGGCCCCGATATTGATGGCGACCGTGAGCCAGAACAGTACGCGGAACGAGCGCTTGCTGGATTTGTGGCGCAGCCATTGCTGGGCCAGTACGGCGCCGGGCCAGCCGCACAATAAGCCCAACAGCAGCAAGGTGCGCTCCGATGTGCGCCAGCGGCCCTCTTTGGCGGCCGACTTGTCGATCGCATAGGCAACGAAGCAGCTCAGGCTCAGCACGCCATACACGAGGGCGACCAGGACGGGGATGTGGAAAAAGAACGTGGCCAGTAAATACAGAACGACAAAGAACAGGATGACAAGGTAGGGCATAGGATGTGTTTGCTTGAGCGAAGGGCGTGAGTATCCCACAAGGGGCGCCATGCCGCAGCCTAAAACAGACAGCCTTGCGCCGTATCTATTTGAACAGCGCGGCGCCGGGCATGGCCCGTCTTCAGCGCTTCGCGGTCGCTGGACAGGGAAATGCCTTCCAGCGCCAACAAGGTTTCCTTTGCATGCAGGCCGCCCGCAAAGCCCGTCAACTCGCCCGTGGCGCCGATGACCCGGTGGCAGGGGGCGATGATGGAGATGGGATTCTTGCCGTTGGCGGCGCCCACCGCGCGTACGGCGGCGGGGCGGCCGATCTGGCGCGCGATCTCGCCATAGCTGCGCGTCTGGCCGTACGGTATCGTCAGCAGCGCGCGCCACACTTCCTGCTGGAATGGCGTGCCGGCAAAGTCGAGCGGCACGTCGAATTGCTGGCGCGTGCCGGCGAAATATTCAGCGAGCTGGCGCGCCGTTTCCTGCAGCACGGCGCAACCGTCATCGACGCGCATGGCGCCCAGACGCACGCGGTTCGGCTTGTCATTTTCCCACAGGATGGCGGTCAGGGCTTCCCCACGCGCCACCAGGGTCAGCTCGCCCACGGGCGAGGGCACCACGATGCAGTCGTATTCCATGTTTGTTCCTCGGTCAGATGACGCCAGTGTAGCAGGATGGCGGCATGCCGCATATTGCGTGTAGGATGGCGTTTTCGGCATGGAGCACAGGCTTTGACGACGATCCCCACTTATGACGCCATCCGCGCGATTGCCCTGCGGCTGGTGCACGAACGCTATCCCTCGGCCATGGCGGCCATCATCGGCGGCTCGTTCGCCACGGGCCGGCAAACGGCCACGTCCGATATCGACTTGCTGCTGTTGTTCGACCACGTCGACTGCGCCTGGCGCGACACGCTCGTGGCCGAAGGACGCACGGTGGAACTGTTCGGGCATGACATGGCCACGTTCACGTATTTTTGCCATGAGATGGATGCGCCTCGCGGCACGGTGCCGCTGGCGATGATGGTGGTCGAAGGGGAAAACATCGTCGCTGCCGGCGATGCCTACGCCCGGCTGCATGCGCTGGCGCACGCCATCGATACGGCCGGACCGCCCGTGCTCGACGTGGAAAACCTGCAGCGCCGCCGCTATGCGATCACCACCGCGCTGGAAGACCTGGTCGACAGCACGCATTCGGGCGAGGCGCTGGCCGTCGCTTGCCAGCTGTACGAAGCGCTGGCCGACCTGCACTTGCGCGCGGCCGGCGAATGGAGCGGCGGCGGCAAGCATTTGTTCCGGCGGCTGCAGACATTTGACGCCGCCATCGCCGCGCAGCTCGACGGCGCGCTGCGCCTGGTCGCCAGCGACTTGCCGGCCGGCCAGCGCGCCTTCGAGCAAGTCGCCGCCGCCGTGCTGGCGCCGGTCGGCGGCCCCTTGCTCGCAGGCTTTACCTTACCCGCGCCTGCGCACTGGCGTACTTAAAACGCCGTGCGCACGTTCAGGCTGATGTTGCGCGGTTCGCCCCAGAACACCCCGTCAAAGAAGCCCACGTTGCGGTAGTACTTTTTGTCGAGCAAGTTATTCACGTTCAGCTGCACGCTGGCATGCCGGTTGAGCGCGTAGCTGGCCATGGCGTTGACCAGCGCGTAGCCGGCTTGCGGGATATTCGTGATCGCGTTCGATGGCGGGCGGCCATACCACGATTCGCTGTAGGTGGCGCTTTGCGCCGTCATGCTGGCGCCCGCCCTCAAGCTGGCCAGCTTGCCGTCGAAACGGTAGCTGGTGGCCAGGCGCAGCAAATGGCGCGGCTGCGTGGTGGCGGCGCGGCGGCCATCGGCCTCGGCCGCGTGCAGATAGGTATAGCCGCCGCTCGCTTCCCAGGCGGGCGTGATCTGGCCGGCAACGTCGAACTCGACGCCCTTGGCCGTCACGCCTTTGCCGTTGGCCACCATGGCCTGGCCGCCGTCGGGCAGCAAGAAGCCGGGTGGCACCGTGCGGTCGAGTTCTGCCAGGTTCTTTTTCTTCGTGTGGAACAGGGCGGCCGATGCGTTCAGCTTGCCTTCATAGAATTCGCCCTTGATGCCCAGTTCCGCGTTGTCGCCCGTTTCCGGCGGCAAAAACTTGTCGTTGCGGTCCTTGCTCGATTGCGGGTTGAACAGCTGCGTGAAGCTGGCGTAGGCCGCATACTGCTTGTCGATGTCGAACACGGCGCCCACATAGGGCGTCACTTCATTGCGCGTCTCGGCAAAGTCGCTATTGTCCGTGTGTACGCCGCGCGTATCGTAATTGCGCGTGTCGGTGCGGTAAGTGCTCGTGCGCGCGCCGATGATGACGTGCAGCGGGTCGGCCAGGCTCAAACGCGTGGCCACGTAGCCGCCCGTCAGGCGCGTGACGGTTTCCGAGTGCGAACCGTCCGGATGGAAGACGGGGCGGGGAATGTTGCCCGTCCAGCTGCGGTAATCGGGAACGAAGGCCTGGTAATCGATGTCCGCCTCGCCTCCCAGCGAACGGGCGCGCTGGTTGCCGCCGTTCCAGCCGACGATGGCCGTGTGCTTGCGCCCCAGCAAGGTGAACGGGCCGCTGGCGTACAGGTCGAAGTTGTCGTTGGTGGTCTTGCCCGGACCATAGGCGCCCGTCCACAGGAGCATGCCTGCGCCCGTGGCCGGTTCTGGATGGCCGCCACCCGCATAGGCGACCGTGGTGCGGTTCGTGCTTTCCGTGCGCGCGTAGCCCAGATGCATATTCCAGTTGCCGGGCAGGCGCTGGTCCAGCGAGGTGAACAGCGTGTGCTGCTTGTTGGCCCAGGTGCTCCATGGTGTCGTGAAACTGGTGTTGCGCGGCAAGTTTGCCAGGCTGCCATCCGCATTCCAGTACGGCACGGCGCCCCAGGTGGCGCCCGTGGGCTTGTTGTCCTGGAAGTCGACGCCGGCCGTCAGCAGGGTGCCCGGGCGCAAGTCCGCCTCGACGATGACCATGCCTACCGTCTTGCGCTCGTGATACATGTCCAGGTAGGAATCGCGTTTTTGCCAGGCCAGGGCCGTGCGCGCCCGCACGCTGCCCTCCGCGTTCAGCGGCGTGGACAGGTCGGCCTCGAAGCGCTGGTCGTCCCAGCGGCCCATGATCAGGCCGGCGCTGGCCTGGAACTCCTTCGTGGGCCGCTTGCGTATCATGTTGATGGTGGCCGACGGGTCGCCCGTGCCGCCCATCAAGCCCGTGGCGCCGCGCACGACCTCGATGCGGTCGTACAAAATCGTGTCTTGCAGCGGCGCATTGCCGCCGCGCGCCATGCCGTCGATCTGGAGATTGTTGATGCCGAAGCCGCGTGCATAAAACCGCGTGCGTTCCGTGTCGTTCTGGCCCACCTGGATACCCGTCGTCTGCGCCAGCGCCTGGTCCAGCCGCACGGCGCCCAGGTCATCGAGCAGCTGGCGCGTGATGACGCTGACCGATTGCGGCGTCTCACGCAAAGTCAGCTCCATGCGCGTGGCGCTGCGCGCTTCGCCTGCCGTGTACGACTGCGTACCTTCCGTCGTCGCCGTCGACTGGCCCAGCACGGTGACGGCCGGCATGGTGACGTCGGCCGCGGCGGCGTCAGTTGCGTGTGCCGGCAGGGCCACGCCGGCCGCAAGGCTCAGCAGGGCAAGGTGTAACAGATGGGGGAGGGGGCGCAAGGCGGGCTGGCGCGAAGAAGGGAGGACTGTCGTTGATTGCATCATTTTCCTGGAATATTTTTAGTCGTGAGTGTTCCTATCTCGTCTGGCGAGGTGCGCAGTAGCTGGGGGGATGGCGTGACGCTGGCCCGTGGTCTGGCTTGGATAGCAGTTCCACCGCAAGGCCCGGCGCGGACGGGCAGTGGAAAGGAAGGGCGCGCGATTCCCGTTAATTTCTTGAATAGGAATCATTATCAATATAGGTGGTATTTGCCAAATAATCAAGCGTGCGCACCAAAACTGTGCAGAAAGCCCATGGCGGCGTAAGGTCTGGCCTTCTGCGATAATGCAGGCGCTGACAAAATATTTTCCTCATTGAAAGAAATGCATGCGTACATGGATCGCTTGTGCCGGATGGTTGTGTGTAGCGTCGCTGGGCCAGGCTCAGGAACACGCGACGCCGCCGGCTGTTCCCGCGCCGCTGCAGAGCGCCAGCGTGCCGCCCGCCGCCGATACCGTGTCGCCACCCCTTGCGCCAGCCATACCCGCAGCGTCAGCGCCCGAGGTAACGGCGCCCGCCGAGGAAGCCTCGCCTGCGCAAACGGTGACGATCACGGCCAGCAGCGACGCCAAGGCGCCGCGCGTGCGCTTCACGGCTTACCGCGAAAGCTATCTGACGGCCAGGAAAGTGTGGCAAGTGTCGAGCGGCAGCGTGGTCATGGCCCTGCGCCTGATTCCTGCCAAGCTGAGCGCTACCATCGACGACGTGCGCGTGGCCTTGCAAGGCAATGGCGCGCCCATGCCGATCAAGGTATCGGACGGCGGCGTGTTTGTCGTGCCTCTCAATGACGATATCGCCGCGCAGGATGGCACTTTCCTGGTGAACAAGGGCAGGGGCGAGCTGACGGCGAATATCGTCCTGCAGCCCGCCGTGGCGCGCGATGCGTGGAACGTCACGCGCGTGGGGCAAGTCTTGCGCGACGCGCGGCGCGCCGTGCGGGCCATCACGCCGTGGTACAAGCGGCCGTTCGCCAGCGACGTGCAATCGCTGGCCTTTTGCGCGGCCGAGCGGGGCAGCGCCTTGCAGTTGATGGATGGCGAGCAATTGATTGCTACCTTGCCCATGAACGAGCAGGCCGTCAACGACATCAACCAGCCCGTGTTTTGCAAGATTTTCGATGGCGAAGACAAATACCCGGGACACTACCGCGTGGTCATGCCCGAGCAGGCGACGGTGCTGTTGTTGTAGAGGCTAATTGGGCTGGCGCTGCACCAGTTCCAGCGCCGCCGCCAGGGCCAGGTCCATGGTGGCCTGGTGGAAGATCAGCCATTGCGGCAACAGCGACAGCGCATGGCGTCCCTGTTCCAGGTCGCCTTCATCGACGGCGGCCCAAGCATGGTGCAGGCCGCTGAGCACGCGCGCATGCTGTTCGCGGTGGTTGGCCAGCGAGGGAAAGGCGATTTGTTCCATCAAATCCTCTTCCTCGCGGAAATCGCGTTCGACGGCCGCAATCAGCTCGCGAAACGCCACGCTGAAATGCTGGTCGCCCAATTGCTGCAGCCGCGCCAGCTCCTGAAACAGCGCCTCATGCGCCTCGTCGATGACGGGAACACCCAGCGCCATCTCATCCTTCCAATGCGATTTACCCATGCCGATGCTCCCGGTTAAGTCCGTCGCGGTGCGAAGCGGACTGTTCCAGTGTGGGCGCAGCGAAGAGGGAAATCCATGACCTGGATCAAAAGTATGGTGAAGAGGGGGCGAGGAAAACAAAGCAAAAACAAATGGATGTAGGAACCAATTTCCCCTCCGTAATAAAGCGATTTCAGCGATGCGCCGCGTTACCGAGCGCCGCTGAAAAACGCCGCTGGCAAGGCGCCGTGCCGAAGGCAGTACGAATGTACGACGAGGCACTGCAACGCGGTCAGCGGTGTTTTCTCAGCCACGCGTCTTATTGCCGAGGCCAATGGCTCCACATGGCATGCGCATCGACATTGGGAACCTGCAACTGCTGCCCGGCGGATAGCTGCATCGTATCCCTCAACACGAGGGGGGCAAGCATCAGGGCCGACAGGGCAAGGCAGGCCAGCACTTTGAGCGTCAACATGGTCGTCTCCCGGTGTCCCGGCGGCGGCGCGGGGATGCGGCGTCTGCCGGTCACTTCCTTATGTACTACCATGCTTGCAGTTTAGTTCATCTGGTCGTAACTTCAACTTATTGCTGTGGTGCACTGCACCAGTTCGCCTGCTGTCAGGGGCCTATTTGCCCTTGCGGCTGCGCCGTGGCTTGCTTGCGGGAGGCAGCAAGGAATCGAACCACACTTGCGTCAACTGCCGCGTATTTTTCGCCGCCTCGCGCTTGACGGCGGCCGTGGCGTGGCCGCGCGCCGTGTTGGCGATGCGGTTGGCGGCGCTCAGGTACATGCTCATCCAGGGGTTTTTCATGGCTAGCCTCGCAGGCAGTGGGTGGGAATGCCTCCACTCTAGTCCGATGGCTGGTGCTGACCGTGCGCCTGCCCACATAGTCGGGCGGCGCGGGCGGCAGGCTGATCTAAGTCAATACACGTCGCGGCGGTAGCGTCCGGCCGCCAGCAGGGTGTCGAGGCCGTCCTGTCCCAGCACTTCTTGCAGTACAGCATCGATTCCTGACGCCATGCCTTGCAGGCTGCCGCACACGTAGACGATGGCGCCTTGCGCCAGCCACTCGCGCAGCTCGTCAGCGTTGGCGCGCAGGCGGTCCTGCACGTATTGCCGGGTTTCACCATCGCGCGAAAAGACCCTGTCCAGGCGCGCCAGGTGGCCAGCGTCTAGCCAGTCTTGCAACTCTTTGCCGCAGACGCTGTCAAAAGCTTGCTGGCGCTCGCCGAACAGCAGCCAGTTGCGGGCCAGCCCCGCCCGCTGGCGCGCGCGCAAATGCGCACGCAGGCCGGCCAGGCCGGAACCGTTGCCGATATAAATGCAGGGCACGTCGACCAGGGCGGGCGCGAAGGCGGGATTGGCTTGCAGGCGCAAGCGGATACTGGCGCTTAGCGGGGCGAAGCGCGTGAGCCAGCCGGAACAGACGCCAAATCCCTGGTTCTCAATGCCCGCATGGCGCTCCTGGCGCACCAGCAACTGCAGTTCGCCATCGGATGGCAGCGAAGCGAGCGAATAGCTGCGGGGCGCGTGGTGGGTATGGTCCGCATCGCCCTCGCTGCCATCCGCGTTGCAGGCGATGATTTCGGCCAGCGCGCCCGCTTCCCAGGTAGCGCCGGACGGGCCCGTCAAGGTGATTTCATGCAATTCTCCACCCAGGCTGCCCGGGTTGAGCAGCACGCGCCGCGCCAGGCGCCACTCGGCATACGACGCTTCTTCCTGCACGCCGATGGCGTCGATGGCGCTGCCGCTGCAGCGGGCCAGTGCTTGGGACCAGCCGGCCAGGGCAGCGGGGTCGTGCTTGTCCACTTCGATCAGCGGGAATAATGGATGGGCGCCCAGCGTTTGCAATTGCTGCGCCAGCGCATGGCCAAAGCCGCAGAAGGCGCTGTAATGGCGGTCGCCCAGGGCCAGCATGCCGAATTCCAGGCCCGCCAGCGGCGTGCCCGATGTTGCGTGCAGCAGGCGCGCGAAGCGGCGCGTGCCGTCCGGCGCCTCGCCTTCGCCAAAGGTGCTGGCGATGATCAGGGCCCGTTCGTACTGGCGCAATTGCGCGGGGTCAAACCGGTCCAGCGACTGCACGTCGACGGCGACCCCGGCCTGCTGCAGGGCGCGCGCGCTTTCCAGGGCGAGGCGCTCGGCCTGTCCCGACTGGCTGGCGTAGGCGACGAGGGTGGGCAAGCCGGTATTTTGCTTGTCCGCTGCGCCGGCGCCCAGCATGGCGCGCTGCGCCTGGACAGCTCGCTTGGCCTTGCGGCGGCCCAGGTACAGCATCCAGCCCGTGATGGCGAACAGGGGCAGGCCCAGGCTGGCCAAGGTAACGATGATGCGGCCCGGCAAGCCGAAATACGTGCCCATGTGCAGCGGATAAATGATGTTGACGAGGCGCGCACCGAGACCCTGCTGGCCGTACGGTTCGTTTTCCGTGACCGTACCGTCGGCCGGTGCAATGCTCATGCGGCTGCGCGCCCGCTCGTGCGGCGCGTCGCTGGCCAGCCACGTGAATTGCACGGCTTCGCCGGCGCGCGTGGGCAGGCGCACGCTGGCCAGGGTCCAGCCGGCGGCGTGCTGCTGGAAGCTGGTCCAGGCCAGGCTGATGTCGGCGGCGGGCTCCTTCTCCTTGCCACCACTTTTTTTCAGGGGCGCCTGTGCCATCCTTGGCGGCTTGCCGGCCCAGGCATCGATATTGTCGCGCACCACGTCATAGCTCCAGTAAATGCCCGTCAGGGTCAGCGCCACGTAGACGACCAGGCACCAGGTGCCGGCCACGGCGTGCAAATTCCACAAAAAGGAGCGGCCCTTCAGGGCGGGATCGAAGGTCAGCCATGTGCGCCAGTCCAGCGGACGGCGGGGCCAGCGCAGATACAGGCCCGACAATGCCAGGCCCAGCAGGCACAGGGCCAGCGCACCCGCCACTTGCCGGCCCGGATCGCGCGGCAGCAGCAGCCAGCGGTGCAGCGATTCCGTCCACTCGAAAAATTCCGCACCCGCCAGCGCAGGCTGGGTCGCGCCCGTGTACGGATGCACATAAATGGATACACCGCGCCGCTGGCCGTTCTTCGGCGCGAAGAACAGCCGTGGCGCCGTGCCCGCTTGCGCATACATGGCGATCGATGCCACGCGCTGGCCGTGTTCGGCAGCGGCAATGTTGCTCAGCTGGGCCGGCGTCAGCGGCGCCCGCGTTTCCACGGGCACATGGCGCACGCCGGGGTTCATGACATCGAGCAATTCATCCTTGAAGGCCAGGGTGGCGCCGCTCAGGCCAATGATCACCAGCACCGTGCCGGCCGTGATGCCGATAAACCAGTGCAATTGAAACCATACCTGCTTCCAGGTCCAGTGCCAGCGCCGTTGTTGCGGGGCCGCGCTTGGCTGGCGCACTGCGGACACGGCGTCGGTGCTGGCGCGCAGCTGGGGGAGGGAGGAAGTGGTCATGGCGGCTTTCGATAGCGCCGCCATGCAGTGCGTCAGGCATGGCGGGAAGAAGGAAGGCTGACATTTTAACGCAAACGAGAATCATTCGCAAATGATGGCAGCCTGTGCTCACGTGGCGGGGGCCATCCCCGTTTGCCTGATCAGGCACCATAGGCGCTACAATAGGAATACTGTTCACTAGTTCCCATTGCTGCCATGACCACTTCCACACCGAATCTCGTCGTCACTCCATCCGCCCACCCCTTGTCCGACGCCGAGCGCGCCGCACGCATGGTCAATCCCGCCTTTGGCCGCATCTTCACCGATCACATGGTGGTGATTCCTTACCGTGACGGCAAGTGGCAGCAGGGCGAACTGAAGGCTTACGGCCCGCTGATGCTGGACCCATCCGCTTCGTCCCTGCACTACGGCCAGGCCATCTTCGAAGGTTACAAGGCGTTTGCCCAGCCGGACGGCAGCATCAAGACTTTCCGCCCGGAACAAAACGCGGAGCGCTTCAACCGCAGCGCCGCGCGCCTGGCCATGCCGGCCATTCCTGTCGAGCTGTTCCTGGAAGCGGGCGATGCGCTGATTGCGCAAGACCGCAACTGGGTGCCGAAGAACACGGGCGAGAGCCTGTACATGCGTCCGCTGATGATCGCCACCGACCCTTACCTGGGCGTGCGCCCATCGGAAGAATACCTGTTTGTGCTGTTCGCCTCGCCGGCCGGCGCCTACTTCCCGAAAGGCGTGAAACCTGTCACCGTGTGGATCAGCGAAGACTTCGTGCGCGCCGCGCCGGGCGGCACCGGTGAAGCCAAGTGCGCGGGCAACTACGCGGCCAGCCTGATGGCCCAGTCGCAAGCGCAAGAGAAGGGCTGCGACCAGGTCGTGTGGCTGGACGCCGTGCACCGGGAATTTATCGAGGAAATGGGCGGCATGAATTTGTTCTTCGTCTACAAGGATGGCGAAAAGATCACGGTGGTGACGCCGGAACTGACGGGCACCTTGCTGCCAGGTATCACCCGCCGCAGCCTGCTGGAAATGGCGAAAGACCTCGGCTATGCCACGGAAGAGCGTAAATTGTCCGTCCAGCAATGGCGCGACGACATCGCCTCGGGCCGCATGACGGAAGTGTTCGCCTGCGGCACGGCCGCTGTCATCACGCCGGTGGGCGTGGCCAAGGCCAATGGCTTTGAAATGACCATCAACAACAATGAAAACGGCGCCGTCACCCTGGCCCTGCGCGAAGCGCTGCTGGGTCTGCAGCATGGCACGGCGGCCGATACGCATGGCTGGATGCACAAGGTCTGCTGATCAGCTTGTTTGATTGATACCGCGCCGGCACCCAGTTGCCGGCGTTTTTATATCCTGAAGGAATATGATGAAAATTCACTCTGTCCTGCCCGCGCTGGCCGCCGTTTTCCTCAGCCTGTCCGCTGGTGCCGTCCATGCGGCAGACGCCAGCTGCGCCATTCCCCGCAACGTCAGTTACTACGATTACGACGTCAAGCCGTCGGACGAGAAAAACACGTGCTACAAGCAAAGCACCAACGTGCCCACCGATTACTTCATGCTGGCGCTGTCGTGGTCGCCAGGCTTTTGCGACAGCCAGCGCCGCCGTGGCGCCGTGTCGAAAAAAGCCGCCTTCCAGTGCGCCGAGAGCAACCAGTTCGGCTGGATCGTGCATGGCTTGTGGGCGCAATCGAACAATCCCGCCACGTGCGAAGACATTTCCGTGACGCCGCCGCGCAAGACGGACATGCATCCGCGCTACTGCAAGGGCAATTTGCCGAAACTGGCGCCGTCGGAGATTCTGCCCTACATGTGCATGCAGCCGGGCGAAGCCTTGCTGCAGGGCGAATGGGAAAAGCATGGCGCCTGCGATTTCGATACGGCGAAGGAATATTTCGAGAAGGAACGCGAACTGTTCCAGGCCTTGAAGCTGCCAGACTCCACCATGCCGAAAAACGAGCTGTTCCAGTGGATGAAGCAGCACAACCCACAGCTGAAAGGCCGCTGGCTCGGCTATGAAAAGCATTCGGGCGAATTGCGCATCTGTTATTCGAAAGATTTTAAAGTGATCGACTGTCAGAAGTGATGGACCTTGCCTGCCCGGCAGAGTCCGCCCATCCATGCTAGTGTATTGCCCGGATCAGCAAGATGAACAGGTAGTGTATTTATGCAGAAGCAGCACACGCAAGCCGTCATGGTAGGCGAGGACGGCTTGCCGCCCGGCGCCCGTTTATGGGCCATGCTGGCGCTGGCCATCGGCGTGGGCATGGCCTCGCTCGATACGGCGATTGCCAACACGGCCTTGCCGGCCATCGCCAGCGAGCTGCACACGACGCCGGCCGCCTCCGTCTGGATCGTGAATGTCTATCAACTGGCCATGGTGGCGACCTTGCTGCCGTTCTCCGCACTCGGCGAAATCGCCGGCTACCGGCGCGTGTTTATCTCCGGCATGTTCCTGTTTACCTTGGCCTCGCTCGCCTGCGCACTGGCCTGGTCCTTGCCGTCGCTGGTGGTGGCGCGGCTGTTTCAAGGCGTCGGCGCCAGCGCCATGATGAGCGTCAACACGGCGCTGCTGCGCGCCCTGTATCCGAAACATTTGCTGGGCCGCGCGTTTGGCAACAATGCGCTGGTGGTAGCCGTCGCGTTCGCCATCGGGCCCACGGCCGCGTCGCTGATCCTGGCGACGGCCTCGTGGCCGTGGCTGTTCGCCATCAATGTGCCGCTGGGCGTGGCCGGTTTTTTCCTCGCCAGCCGCATGCTGCCGGCCACCAGGTTGTCTGGCCACATCCTCGATGCGCGCACGGCGCTGTACAACGTGGGCGCCTTCGGTTTGCTGATCCTGTTGTTTGGCGACGCGGCCCATCACGCGGCCCTGTCGACCTTGCTGCCGGAACTGGTGGCCGTGGCGGTCTTCTTTGTCTTGCTGCTGCGCCGCCAGGCGGGGCATGCGGCGCCCATGCTGCCGATCGACCTGTTCCGCCGTCCATTATTCCTGCTGTCGTCGCTGACGGCCATCTGCACGTTTGCCGCGCAGGGGCTGGCGTTCGTCTCGCTGCCATTCTATTTTGAAGTGACACTGGGCCGCTCGCCCGTCGAGACGGGCTTCCTGATGACGCCATGGGCCGTGCTGGTGGCCGTGATGGCGCCTGTCGCCGGGCGTCTGAGCGACCGCTATTCGCCGGGTGTGCTGGGCGGCATCGGCCTGGCGGCGCTGGCTGGCGGCTTGCTGACCCTCGTGTGGATACCGGCGCACCCGAGCGTCTTTGACATCGGCTGGCGCATGGCCTTGTGCGGCATCGGTTTCGGCTTTTTCCAGGCGCCCAATTTGAAAGCCATCATGGGCAGCGCGCCGCCCGAGCGGGCAGGCGGCGCCAGCGGCGTGGTGGCCACGTCGCGCCTGATCGGGCAAGCCACGGGCGCGGCGCTGGTCGCATACTGCTTCACCGTTTCGGCCAGCCGGGGCACGACGTATGCGCTGTGCCTGGCGGCAGGGTTCGCCGCCGTGGCCAGTATCGCCAGCTTCTCGCGCCTGGTGGTGGCGCAGCCGGCGTGGCTGAGCGGCAAGGGCAGTTAAGCGCCTAGACGTCGATGGCCTTGTCCGACTGCATGCGCTTGCGCAGTTCGAACTTCTGGATCTTGCCCGTCGACGTGCGGGGCAGGGGGCCGAAATAAATGGCTTTCGGCACCTTGAAACCGGCCAGGTTGTTCTTGCAAAAGGCGATCAATTCCGCTTCCGTCACGGTGCCACCTTCGCGCAGTTCGACGAAGGCGCACGGCGTCTCGCCCCACTTCTCGTCCGGCTGAGCGATGACGGCGGCGGCCAGCACTTGCGGGTGGTGGTACAAGGCGTCTTCCACTTCCACGCTGGAAATGTTCTCGCCACCGGAAATGATGATGTCCTTGCTGCGGTCCTTCAGCTTGATATAGCCGTCCGGATACATGACGCCGAGGTCGCCCGTGTGGAACCAGCCACCGGCGAACGCTTCCTGCGTCGCCTTTTCATTTTTCAGATAGCCCTTCATGCAGATATTGCCACGGAACATGATCTCACCGATCTGCTCGCCATCGGCCGCCACGGGCTCCATCGTTTCCGGATCAAGCACGGCGACGGCGCTTTGCAAGTGGTAGCGCACGCCCTGGCGCGATTTCAATACGGCGCGCTCTTCCTGCGACAGCGCCGCCCACTCGTCCTGCTCGGCGCAGATGGCGGCCGGGCCATACACCTCCGTCAAGCCATACGAGTGGATTAAGTCAAAGCCCATGGCTTCGATCTTTGCCACCATGGCCGCTGGCGGCGGTGCACCGGCCACCATGCCGCGCACGGTCCAGGCTATGCCGTCGCGCCAGTTGGCGGGCGCGTTGGCCAGGGCCGCATGCACGATGGGCGCGGCGCAATAGTGGGTGATGCGCAATTCGCGCATCAGGTCGAACACGAGTTTCGGTTCGAACTTGCGCAGGCACACGTTCACGCCGGCGCGCGCGGCGATCGTCCACGGGAAGCACCAGCCATTGCAGTGGAACATCGGCAAGGTCCATAGATACACGGCGTGCTTGGGCATGTCCCATTCCAGGATGTTCGATAGCGCGTTGAGGGCCGCGCCGCGGTGGTGGTAGACGACGCCTTTCGGATCGCCCGTGGTGCCGGACGTGTAGTTCAATGCAATGGCGTCCCACTCGTCCGCCGGCGGCTGCCAGTCGTAATCGGGGTCGCCGCTGGCCAGCAAGCTTTCATAGTCGAGGTCTGCAAATGGTTCCACTTCAGGTCCCAGCACGTCGTTGACCTGGATCACGCGCAAGCCGGGAATCTGCGCCGCCATCTGGCGCGCCAGTTCGGCAAATTCCGTGTCGGCCAGCAAGACTTTCGCCTGGCCATGGCGCAGCATAAAGGTCAATGAGGCCAGGTCGAGGCGGATATTCAAGGCATTGAGGACGGCGCCAGCCATGGGGACGCCAAAGCTCGCTTCCACCATGGCGGGCGTGTTCGGCAACATCACGGCCACCGTATCGCCCGTGCCCACGCCCAGCTTGATGAGACCGGAGGCGAGGCGGCGCGTGCGCGCATACGTCTCGCGCCACGTCTGGCGCAGGCTGCCATGTGCAATTGCCAGGCGATTGCCATATACTGCGGCTGCCCTGGCGATATAGTCGAGCGGGGTGAGGGCGGCGTAGTTGGCGCTGTTTTTGCCGAGGCCGGTGTTGAAATCAGCTGTCATGCTTGTCTCCTGGTAAAAGAATCTTGTAGCTCCCTGTTTCGGGATTGATACCGGTTAGCATAGCACCGGTGCTGGAAAATCACTGTCATCTTAGTGACAGGTCTGAAGGATGGAATGGATAGCAACGATAGTGTAGAACGTGCGATGCCGGAACTCGACAGCCACGACTGGTTCGCGGCCCTTGATCCCCGGCATCAGACCCTGTTGCGTGCCGGCAGCGTGCTCCGGCATTACGAGGCGGGCGCCGTCATCACGCGGCGCGGCGAACCGTCCGCGCACTGGATCGGCGTGCACACGGGCTTGATCAAGCTGGCCGTCTACAACGCCGATGGGCGCGGCGCCACCTTTTCCGGCGTGCCGGCCGGCGGCTGGTGCGGCGAGGGCAGCGTGCTCAAGCGCGAACTGCGCCGCTACGACGTGGTGGCCGTGCGGGCTGCGGACATCCTCCTCGTGCCGGTGGACCTGTTTCATCTGCTGCTGGCCGAGAGCCTCTCCTTTAACGCCTTCGTCATCCGCCAGCTGAACGAACGCATGGGGCAATTCATCGCCACCATCCAGAACCAGCGCCTGCTGGCCGTCGATGCGCAAGTGGCGCAAGCCATCGCGCAGCTGTTCCACCCCATGCTATATCCGCGCACCTCCAGCGTGCTTGAGCTGTCACAGGAAGAAATCGGCTTGCTGACCGGCATTTCCCGCCAGCGCGTGAACCAGGCGCTGGGCCATCTGGCCGAATTGAAACTCATCAGTATTGCCTACCAGTCGATCCGCGTCGTCGACCTCGACGGCTTGCGCCGTTATGGCGTAGCGTCGCTGTGATGACAGACCGGCCGCGCGATGTGTGGCATCCTGGCGGCTCGTTCACCATATTGACCTGACGCATGGCCCTCGTTTCCGATCATCCCTTGCACTTGCTGGGCTTGCGCTTTCCGCTCCGGCTGCGCGTCACCGTGCGCCAGGGTTTTGTGACCTTGCATAATGAAATCACCACCAAGAAACTGGCCAGCGGCGACAGTTTCGTCGTGCCCGCCTTCTTGCGCTTCGCCTGCGACGTGATGCCGGGGCGGGGCAAGCCTGCCGTGTTCACCCTGGCGCTGGAAGACGATGAGCCTGATGGCGGCCACGGCGGCGGCAAGCGCTGGAGCCAGGCGCTTGCCCAGCATATCTTTGATACGCCGCAAGGCAAATGGACGGCGGCGCGCCTGGCCACCCTGTGGCAAGTGACGCCGCACAAGGCCAGGGCGCGCCTGTTTGCCGAGGGCGAGGCATTGCTCAGCCTGGTGCGCGAGCAGCGCCTCGCGCACGCGCTGCACACGGCGGCGCAAGCGGGCGCCGATGGCGAAGATGGCGAGCGCGACCTGGCACAAGTGGCGGCCGGCTCCGGTTTTGCCTCGATCCCCGCGTTTTGCGACGCCTGCGTGGATGTGGCCGGGGTGCGCCCCAGCCTGTTCCTGCGCGGCCAGGCGCCCGGATAGCCAGACTCCGTTATAATCGGGCCATGGGATATTTATTGAAGCGCAAACAGTGGCACATGTGGTTCGCCTGCCTGGCGATACTGCTCAATGCGCTGTCGCCGTCCCTGTCATATGCGTTTGCCTCGCAGCATGCGAACGCGAACAACGCCGCCGTCGACATCTGCTCGGCCAGCGGCGCCGTCTATACGCAGGCCGATCTGGCGCCTGCCGCCACATCCACCACCGGTTCCGTGCTGCACCACATCGAGCATTGCCCGTTCTGCATCAGCCATGCGGGCAGCGTGGGCCTGCCGCCGCCGTCTTCATCGCCGCTGCCCGTCATCACGGGCCACGACGACTATCCGCCCTTGTTTTACCAGGCGCCGCGAGCCCCGTTCGCGTGGCTGGCCGCCAGCCCCCGCGGTCCGCCTTCGGCTGCCTGAACACACCAGTCACGCCTTCCCCGTCTTACCTGTCTCCACTACGCCCCTCGGGCCAGAATGCCATGAAACGTCGTCTTTTCCTTCTCGCCGGCACGGCGGGATTGCTCACGCTTGCCGCTTGCGAACAAGCGCCGAAACCCCATTACAACGGCCTCGACTTGACGGGAGGCGATTACAAGCCCGACTTCAAATTGAGCGGCCCCGACGGCAAGGTGTATACCCTGGCCGACTTCAAGGGCAGGTATGTGATGGTCTTCTTTGGCTTCACGCAATGTCCGGACGTGTGCCCGACAGCCCTGTCGCGCGCGCTGGAAATCCGCCAGAAGCTGGGGCCGGACGCCGATAAGCTGCAAGTGATCTTCATCAGCATCGACCCCGAGCGCGATATACCAGAGTTGCTGGGAGAGTACATGCGCGCCTTCGACCCCAGCTTCCTCGGATTGCGCACGGACCCGCAGGCGACGGCGCAGACGGCCTTCAATTACAAGGTCTTCTACCGCCGCGTGCCCAGCGGCAGCTCGTACACGATGGACCACACGGCCATCAGCTATGTGCTCGACACCGAGGGGCGCATGCGCCTGGGCTTGAAGCACCAGTTGACGGGCGACGAGTGCGTGCAGGACATCAAGACCCTGATGAAATCGAAATACACCTTATAACCATTGCGAGGAAATAATCATGACCCATCTGAAAACCCTGCTGGCCACGGCCCTGGCCGTGCTGTCCTTCTCCGCCGCTGCCCAGACTTCCGTGCAGATCACCGACCCGTGGGTGCGCGCCACCGTGCCGCAGCAAAAAGCCACGGGCGCCTTCATGCAGATCACGGCGCCAAAAGCCATGCGTTTGCTGGAAGTGCGCTCGCCCGTGGCCGGCGTGGCGGAAATCCATGAAATGAGCATGGCGGACAATATGATGCGCATGCGCCAGGTCAAGGAAATCGCCTTGCCAGCCGGAAAGGCCGTCGAACTGAAGCCGGGCGGCTACCACGTCATGTTGCTGGACCTGAAAGGGCAGGTGAAGGCGGGCGACAAGATTCCGCTGACCCTCGTCGTCGAAGGCGAGGACAAGCGCCGTGAAACCATCGAAGTCCATGCCATGGCCCGTCCGCTGGGCGCGACTTCGGCTCCGATGCCGGCGATGAAGCACTAAGCTTTTCCGCTACCCCCTTGAAAGCCCGGTTCGCCGGGCTTTTTTGCGCCCGCCTGAAAGTTAAACGACTGTTTGATATAATTTCGCACAATATTAAACAGATGTTTAAACGATGGGGATGGCATGAGGCAAGACAAGGGAAATGAAAGAGAAAGCGAACCGGCGCGCACGCGCATCCTGCAGGCGGCCGTCCAGCTGTTTGCCGATGAGGGCTACAAGCTCGCGTCCGTGCGCAGGATCTGCGAGGCGGCCCACGTCAACGTGGCGATGGTTAATTATTACTTTCATGGCAAGGAAGAGCTGTATCTGGCCGCCTTCGACCATGCGCGCGCGCTGGCGCGTGCCTCGGCCGCTGCCGCGCCGGATGCGGGCCCAGCGGTGGCCGTGACGCCCGTGGAGCAGTTGCGCCTGGCGATAGAAGCGATGGTATGCGACATGCTGCGCCCGGGCGCGGCTTCGCTGTTCAGCCGCCTGGTGGCGCGCGAACTGATCGAGCCGACGGCCGCCATCCACCTGCTGGCCGAACGCGATGTGCGCGCGCATCATGCGCTGTTTACTGGCTTGATCCGTGGCGTGGTGGGGGAGGCCTTGCCGGACGACGTGGTGCAGAAATGCGTGTTCAGCGTGATCGGCCAGGCCGTGTTCTATGCCCGTTCGCGCATCGTGCATGAGCTGGTGGCGCCCGAGATCACCTATTACGAGGCGGGCACCGCCAGCATCGCGCGGCATGTCGCCGCGTTTTCGCTGGCGGCCCTCGACGGCTTGTGCCGCCAATATGCTGCGCAGGCGGACGCATGAAGACGAGAAACCTGACCCTCGTGCTGGCCGGGCTGGCCATGCTGGGCCCGTTCGCCACCGATACCTTCTTGCCATCGTTCCCCGCGATCGGCACGCATTTCGACGTCAGCAGCGTCCTGGTGCAGCAGACCCTGAGCGTCTACCTGGCCGCCTATGCCTTCATGACCTTGTTCTACGGCACCTTGTCCGACTCGTTTGGCCGCCGTCCCGTGATCCTCGCTTCCCTGCTGATCTTTGCGGCCGGCTCCATCGGCGCCGCGTTCGCGCCCAGCTTTGGCTGGCTGCTGTTCTTCCGCGGCATGCAGGGCGCCTCGGCGGGGGCGGGCAGGGTGATCGGCCAAGCCATCGTGCGCGACAGCCTGTCGGGCGCTGCCGCGCAAAAGATGCTGGCCAATATCATGATGGTGTTCGGCATCGCGCCCGCCATCGCCCCCATCATCGGCGGCTGGCTGCATGTGGCCTACGGCTGGCAATCGACGTTCGTGTTCACCTTTTCCGTCACGGTGCTGCTGTTGCTGGCCTGCCTGAAAGGCTTGCCGGAAAGTTTGGCCGTCGAACAGCGCCAGCCTTTTCATCCGGGCAACATCGCGCGCAATTACTGGCTGGCCTTGCGCCACCGGGCTTTCCTCTTGCGTTCGCTGGCCGTCGCCTTCGCCTTTGGCGGCTTCGCCCTGTACATCGCGTCGGCACCGCATTTTATTTTGGAACTGCTGCGCCTGCCGGAAACGGCGTTCGGCTGGATGTTCATCCCCATGGTGGCGGGCCTGGTGGGCGGCTCGGCGCTGTCGGGCAAGCTGGCCCACGCGGTGAAAAGCACCGTGCTGGTGCGCTGGGGCTTGCTGGCCATGGCGGCCACGGGCGCGCTCAATATTGCTTACAACCACTGGTTCGCGGCCAGCATCCCGTTCGCCGTCGTGCCCGTGATGCTGTACGCGTTCGGCATGTCGCTGGCCTTGCCGGGCATGACCATGTCGACGCTCGACATATTTCCGCAGATGCGGGGCCTGGCCGCCTCCTTGCAAAACTTCGTGCAAATGCTGGTGTTTGCGCTGGTGTCCGGTTTTGTCGCACCATTGCTGTTCGACAGCGCATTCAAGCTGGCGCTGGGGCAAGCCTCGGCCGTGGCGCTGGCCGCGTTTTTCTGGTGGCTGGGCACGCGCCAGAACGCGGCGCACGGTGCGACTGGGGTTGCCAAAGCGGCATGATCGGGGTTTGAAAAGGTAGGCATGCTTCCTGCTTTGTTACACTGTGACAATCAGACTCCTGCTGCGGCAGCGCAGCACCCGCGTGGGTCTAAGCAGTTTTGCAACTTTACCTTTGGCTATCATGCACTTGATTAACTCCAGTTTGAACCACGCCTTGCGCGTGCCGCTGGCTGCGGAAATCCACTCGCGGCCGTTTTTGCAGCTCGACGCCCCCGAGCTGATCACCCATCTGGCCGTGTATAAAGATGACAGCGCGGCGCCCGGTGCGTCGAATATGGCGGCTCAGCACGCCACCCTGGCGGCCCTGTGCACGCATTTTGGCGTCACGCCGCCCGCTGCCGAAGCCAAGTACTTCTATTACGACTTTGGCCGCTTCCGCCTGAAATGGGAATGCCACACGGAATTTGCCACGTTTACCTTTGCCGAGCATCCTGGTGCCGCCTTGCCCCTGGAACAGGCGTTCGAGCGCATGCCCCTGGAGCAATTGCCGCAGCAGTGGCTGGTGGGCTTGAAGGGCAAGCTGATGGTGGCGGCCCACGTGGTGCTGGAGCAGGCGACAGAGCCGGCCGAGATCTTCATGCAGGGCTTGTCGCGCGTGTTCGAGGGCAATACCCTGGCCGGCAGCAAAGTGCTGCAGGGCGGCGAATTGTGGACGGATTTCACGATCCAGTCGGACGGCTTCAGCCGTTTCGTCATCCGCGACGCGGGCATGCGCTCGCAGCAGTCGGGCCGTTTGGTGCAGCGCGTGCTGGAAATCGAAACCTACCGCATGATGGCCTTGCTGGGCTTGCCCTACGCCATGCAGGCCGCGCCATCGCTGAACGCCATCGAAAATGAGCTGGCCACCCTGGCCGCCGCCATGGTCGACACGGACGACGCACCGGGCCTGGCCAAGACGGACGACGGTGTCTCCGAGCAAGGCTTGCTCGACCGCATCACGCGCCTCGCCGCCCGCATTGAAAAGCTGTCACTCGATAATAGCTACCGTTTTTCCGCGTCGAAAGCCTACATGGGCCTCGTCAAGGCGCGCATCGACGAGTTGCGCGAAGTGCGTATCGAAGGCATCCCGACGGTCGAGGAATTCATGGACCGCCGCCTGACACCGGCGATGAACACGTGCGAAGCGATGGCCAGCCGCCAGGAAGCGATGGCGCAGCGCATTGCCAACACGAATGACTTGCTGCGCACGCGCGTGGGCATCGTGCAGGAATTGCAGAACCGGCAAATCCTGCAATCGATGAACGCGCGCGCCGCGCAGCAGCTGCGCTTGCAGCAAGCCGTGGAAGGCCTGTCGGTTGCCGCCATTTCCTATTACGTGATCGGCCTGTTCAGCTATACGGGCAAGGCGGCCAAGGTGATGGGACTGCCCGTGAATCCGGAAATCCTCGTCGGCGCCCTGGTGCCGTTCGTGGCGGCCGCCGTCTGGCTGGGCCTGCGCCGCATGCACCACAAGCTGCACGCGGACTGAACAGGACGACGCTGCGCTGTCATATTTGCTATCTTTCAACATTCGACCGTCAGGTGTTTTGAAAGGAAGTTGCGTGCTACCGAATGTTGGCGATGTTTACAGTGTGTTTTCGTCCGAGCTGCAGCAGTATGTGGCTTGCCAGGTCACTCGCATCAAGGATGCGTCCTCGTCTCGGCCCGTAGCTGCCGTGCTGGAGCTGGACTGGACCGGCGACGCCTTGCCCGATGCGTCGGCCGTGCAAGCCATGCGGCCGCTGCTGTGCGATTATTTCTTCTGGAATAATCGCCACGACCACTGCTATGCCACGGCAAACGTGCCGCCTGGCCATACCCTCGTGGGCAATATCGCGCCGCTGGTCGATGTGGAAGTCAACAGCTACCGCAGCGGCTGGAACGTGGGCGACAGCGTGCTGCGCCAGCGCAACTGGGAGCGCATCGACCCGTTGCGGCGCCAGCAATTCAAGGCTGCATCGGACGAGCGTGAAGTGACGATCGGCGGCCAGGTCTTGCGGCAGGACGCGACGAAAATCGATGACAGCATCTTGCAGGCGCTGGACGACATGTCCGAGCTGGAGCAACTGCCTTGCCTGATGTCGATCGAGACCGCCGATGGCTCGCAAGCCTTGATGGAGTTTATCCAAGGCAACCCCTTCATCAATGAGCTGCACTGGCAGTCATCGACGGTGCATGCGCTCGATTTCAGCGGCAGTGGCTTGAACCGGCTGATCCTGCAGCCCGATGGCGTTACCAGCCTGGTCTTGAACAAAGGCTTGAGCCTGCTCGCGTTGCGCGGCGCGCCATCGCCGGCGCTACGCATCGACGATGGCGCCGATGGCCGCCATCTGACACTGCAGTGCACGCAGACGCTGGCGCCATTCCACGGTCTCGGCCAGCTGGGCGGCCTGTCGCTGGTCAGCATGAAGGAAGTCGACCTGGCGCAAGTGGCGCAGCGCTTTCCCCATCTGACGGCCTTGCGCATCTGGGGCAAGCCGGGGCTGGCGTCGCAGATAGCCAGCCTGGCGCAGCTGAGCCAGCTGCAGATGTTCACCGCCTATGACCTGTTCGGTTACACAGCGGAGGAGTTTCCATCGGCCACGCAATTGCCGCAGCTGTCGGCCTTGTGGCTGACCAGCTTGCCGGCCGATGTGGCCAAGGCCATCAAGACCGGCTACAAGAGGGCGGCGGCGCTGGGACTGGACTTGTCGGTGACCAAGGCGCGCAAGCCGGAATGGCTGGCGGACAACCTGCTCAACCCGTTTCGCGACTGGGATGGCCGCGAACATATCTCTCCTGCGTATGCAAAAAAGGCGGCGCTGGCCTACAAGAACATGCTGGCCGTGACGCGCGGCATCGATGCCGCCATGGACGTGACGGTGGCCGCCACCGCGCTGGAGGCGATGGTCGCCGCCTATGTCGATGCATTCAACAAGATCGAGCGGCGGGCCAGCATCATCGAAACGGTTGAGCGCGAGGAAATCTACGCGGTGCTGGCGGAACTGCTGGCGCAGCTGCGGCAGCAATTGGGCGGGCAGGGGGCGGCGCTCGTCGATGAGGCGGCCTTGCTGGAGCTGTTCGACCGCTTGCGCGAATTTTAGTTTTTTCACGAACTAGAAAAAAAGTTCTAGACATAGAGTTCTAGAATCGGTATTCTGGCTGCATGTTAAAAAATACCTCCACTCCCCATCCCACTGCCGCCGAACTGGACCTGCTGCGCATCCTGTGGCAGCGCGGTCCGTCCGACGCCCGCGCCGTGTATGACGCCCTGGCCGCCGAGCGTGCCGACGCCAGTTACGCCACCGTGCTGCGCCAGTTGCAACTGATGCATGGCAAGGGCTTGCTGAGCCGCGATGAAAGCCAGCGTCCGCAACTGTATGCGGCCGTCGAAGCGCAGGAAAAGTTGCAGACCAGCTTGCTCAAGGACTTGATCGGCAAGGTGTTTTCCGGTTCCGGCAAGGCGCTCGTGCTGACGGCGCTGCGCGAGCACGTGAGCGACGCGGAACGCCTGGAAATCGAAAAAATCCTGCGCAGCAAGGACGGCGGCGCGCCATGAGCCTGGACATGGGCTTGGGCATTGAGTTGGGCAAGCTTGTCCCTGCGCTGGGCTGGGTCTTGCTGTATTTTGTCTGGCAGGGCGTGATCGTCGGCGCCGTGTCCGCCGTCCTGCTCTGGCTGCTGCGTCACGCCAGCGCCCGCTGGCGCTATGCCGTGTGCGCGCTGGCGCTGCTGCTGTGCCTGTGTATTCCCTCGCTCCACCTGTTGTCTCTGCTGTCGGGCACATCACTGGCCCAGCTGCCGGTGGCCGCGCCGCCCGCCTGGCGCGCCGCGCTGCAAGCGTGGATGCCGGCCCTGGTGCTGGCCTGGAGCGCCGGCGTTGGCTTGATGAGCTTGCGCCTGTGCCTGGGCCTGGCCTGGGTCGGCAAGCTGCGCCGCCAGGCCGTAGCCGCCCCGGCCGTCTGGCAGGCGCGCCTCGATGCGCTGGCGCAGCGCATGGGCTTGCACCGGCTGCCGCCGCTGAAGCTGCATGCGGGCTTGTCCAGCCCCGTCACCGTAGGCTTCTGGCGCCCCGTCATCCTGCTGCCGGCCGCCTTGCTGAGCGGCATGCCCGTCGCCTTGCTCGAAGCGCTGCTGGCGCATGAACTGGCCCACGTGCGGCGCTGGGATTACCTGGTCAACTTGCTGCAAAGCGTGGCCGAGGCGCTGCTGTTCTTTCACCCCGTCGTGTGGTGGCTGTCGGCGCGCATGCGGGCCGAGCGCGAACAGGTGGCCGACGCCCTGGCTGCGCAAGCACTGCAGGATCCGCAGCGGCTGGCCACGGCGCTGCATGCGCTGTCCTTGCGCACTGCCGCGCCGCAGCATGAAGGCTTGCTGATGTCGGCCCGGGGCGGGGCGTTGCTCACGCGCATAGAACGCTTGATGGCGCCCGGCCTTGATACCGGCAGCTGGAAGATGGCCGTGCCCGCCTTGCTGCTGGCCTGCGCCACCTTGCTGCTGCAGACGCAGGGCAAGCCCGAAGTCAGCGGGGCGACCCTGGCCGAAGCCGCCGCCGGCATGCTGGACTTGCCCGTCAGCGCCAAACACATGCTGGTGTTTGATGACGCCAGCGGCAAGGTATTGATGGCGAAAGACGCGGACGCCGTCGTGCCCATCGCCTCGATCACCAAGCTGATGACGGCCATGGTGGTGCTCGACGCGGGGCAAGATAGGGATGAGCAGGTGCGCATCGTGCGCGCTGATGGTGGTGCGTCCTTGCAACGCCGCAGCCTGCTGGCCGATGGCGTTGCCGTGTCGCGCGGCGCGCTGTTGCAACTGGCGCTGCTGCCGTCCGAAAACCGCGCCGCCGCCGCGCTGGCGCGCACTTATCCTGGCGGCAGCGCGGCTTTTAATGACGCCTTGCAAGCGAAGATCCGCAGCCTGGGCTTGCGCCATACCACCTTGCTGGACCCCGTCGGCAGTTCGCCCGCGAATAAGTCCACGGCCAGCGAGGTGGCGAAGATCGTCGCGGCCGCCGCACGCTATCCGGACATCGCGCGCATCACCAGCCACCCGCAAGCGAGCGTGGCCGTCAATGGCAAGGTTCGCACCTTGCACAACACCAACCCGCTGGTCGGTGGCAAGGGCTGGGACATTGTGCTGTCGAAGACGGGCAGCAGCAGCGAGGCGGGCAGCTGCCTGAGCATGCGCATGCGCAGCGGCGGCAAGCACGTCACCGTCGTGCTGCTGGACGCCGACGGTGCGCAGCGGCGCTCGCTCGACGCGGGACACATCCGCGACACCCTGGCCGACAGGACCGGCCGCATGCATTGATACCCCCCCCGGGCGCGCCAGTGCGGGCGCCTTTCTTTTTACACTCTGGAGATGAAGATGACATTATTGGCGAAGTTGATGCTGGCTACGGTTGCGGCCATGGCGGCTGGTACGGTGCAGGCGAAGACGCCAGCGACTGTGCAGGATAAACCGGTTAATTGCGATAATTGCAAGGAATGGAACGCGCCCGTCAAGCCGTTCAATGTCTTTGGCAATACCTGGTATGTGGGCACGGCCGGCCTGTCCGCCGTGCTGGTGACGAGTCCGCAGGGCCATATCCTGCTCGACGGCGCGCTGCCGCAATCGGCGCCGTTGATCATCGCAAACATCAAGGCGCTGGGCTTTCGTATCGAGGACGTGAAATACATCCTCAATTCGCATGCCCATTGGGACCATGCGGGCGGCATTGCCGCGCTGCAGCGTGCCAGCGGCGCCACCGTGATGGCCAGCGCAGCGGCCGCTCCCGTATTGCAAAGCGGCACCAACGGCAAGGACGATCCGCAGTACCAGGCCGATCCCGTCGTGCATGTCGCCAAGGTAAGCAAGGTCAGCCTGGTGGGTGAGGGCGATACCGTCAAGGTTGGACCGTTGACCCTGACGGCCCACATGACGCCGGGCCACACCCCCGGCGGCACGACGTGGACGTGGACGTCATGCGAAGGCCAGCGCTGCCTGGACGTCGTGTATGCGGATAGCCTGAACCCATATGCGAGCGGCGATTTCCGCTATGCGGGCAAAGGCGCGGGCAAAGGCGGCACGCCCGATATTTCGGCCTCGTTCGAAGCGAGCATCGCCAAGGTGGCGGCCTTGCCATGCGACATCATCATCCCCGTGCATCCGGGCACGACGGACGTGCTGGGCAAGGCCGCCAGGCGCAGCGGCTCGGACAATCCCCTGATCGACGCCAGCGCCTGCCGCGCCTATGCGGCCGAAGCGGGCGGTTTGCTGGCCAAGCGCCTGGCGAAAGAACGGGGCGAGGCGTTACCAGCCGAAGCCAAAGGCGCGGCGCACACGCATTAAGTTTTTTACTCCGCCGCCTGCCGCTGTTTGTGCAGGCGTTTCAGAAACACCGTCATTTCCTTGACGGCTTGCAGGTCGCCTTGCTGCTGGGCCACCGTCACGCCGGTGGTCCAGGCGGCCTGCGCTTCGTCCAGCCGGCCCAGCTGGTGCAAGGCCTTGCCCAGCAGTTTCCAGGCGGCGGAATATCCGGGCTGCTGCACGGTGGCTTGCGCCAGGTGCAGGGCTGCTTGCTCGGCGTCATGGTCTTTCAGGCAGGCATCTCCCAGGCCAAAGCGCAGCAGGGCGTTGTCGCGTCCCTGCGCCAGCAGTTTTTCCAGATTTTCACGCATCAAGAGCTCCGTTAATATGCAAGTTTATTCTTGCATATTAACGTTTCCGCTTGCAAGTAACAAGCCCGCGTTCAATCCCGCACCTTCACCACGAGCTTGCCGCGCGCGCTGCCATCCGTTTGCGCCGCATGTGCATCGTGCGCCGTGCGCAAGGTAAAACGGCGTGGATCGAGCCGCACTTGCAGCTTGCCCGCCTCGATCAGCTTGTTGGCTTCGCGCAGGATGGCGCCATGGTGCGCATGATGCTCACCGCTCAACAGGGGCAGCAGGGTGAACACGCCCGAGTACGTCGCCGCGCGCGCCGTCAGCGGGCTCAGCGCGAACGTGCCCCAGCCCAGGCAGCTGACGACGTGACCGCCATAGAGGCGTGCCGCCTGGAAGCTGGCGTCCAGGGTGGCGCCGCCCACCGTGTCGTAGACGATGTCGAAGCCGGCGCCGCCCGTATGTTCGGCCACGTAATCGTCCACCGTGCTGGTCCGGTAATCGATGAAACGGGCGCCCAGCGCCTCGATGGCGTCGCGGCTGGCCGCGCTGCCCGTGGCAAAAACCGTGGCGCCAAGGGCCACGGCGAGCTGCACGGCCATGTGGCCCACGCCGCCCGCGCCACCATGCACGAGCACACTGTCGCCCACCTTCACGTGGGCACGATCGACCAATCCTTCCCAGGCCGTGATGAAGACGAGGGGCAGGGCGGCTGCTTCGCGCATGCTCAGCCCAAGCAGCACGGGCGCCAGCAGCGCGGCGTCAAAGACGCCGTACTCGGCCAGCGAGCCCTGGATGCCGCCGATGCCGCCCGCCATGCCATACACTGTTGCGCCAACGTGAAAAGTCGTCACGCCATCGCCGACGGCTTCCACCGTGCCGGCCACGTCGATGCCGAGGATGGCAGGCAGGCGGGGCCGGGCGTGCGGGGCGGCGCCGGCGGCGATTTTCGTGTCGAGCGGATTGACGCCGCTGGCAGCGATGCGCACGAGGACTTGCCCGGGGCCGGGCTGCGGCACGGGAACGTTTTCGATGGTCATGGGGGCGGCAAAGCTGGTGAGGACGAGGGCTTGCATGGGATTCTCCTGTGGTTGATGCCCCAGTCTAGGCGGGGGTGGTGCAAAGAAAAACGGATCCCGGCCCCATGCACTATTTCGATATCGTGGATAATCGTAGTCAAACAGGAGGGAATGCATGGACAGGCTGGAAGCGATGCAGGTGTTTTGCGCCGTGGTCGAGGCGGGCGGCTTCAGCAAGGCGGCGCAGCGCCTGGGCATCTCGACCTCATCCGTGACGAACCAGGTGGCGGCGCTGGAAAAACACTTCGGCGTGCGCCTTTTGCAGCGCACCACGCGCAGCATGTCGCTGACGGCCGAAGGCCGGCAATGCCACGCGCAGGCGCGCCAGATGCTGGCCGATATGGCGGCGCTGGAGTCCAGTCTTGAACAAGCGGCCGGGAAACCATCGGGCAGCTTGCGCGTGGATATGCCCAGCAGCATCAGCCGCAACCTCGTGGCGCCCGCCTTGCCCCGCTTTATGGCCGCCTATCCCGACATTTCCCTGCGCCTGACCGTCAGCGACCGCCTGGTCGACATGGTGGAAGAGGGCATCGACGTGATGCTGCGCATCGGCGAACCGCAGGATTCGTCGCTGGTCGCGCGCAGCCTGCTGAACATGGATTATCTGTGCTGCGCCTCGCCCGCCTTTGTCTCCCGGCATGGCCTGCCGCGCACGCCGCAGGAGCTGGACCAGTTTGCCTGCCTGCATTTCCTGTATCCGAAATCGCGCCAGGTGCGGCCTTGGCTGTTCCAGGCCAAGGCTGGAGAGGAGGGCGACGCGGCATATGCGCATACGCCGCCGGCCGCCCTGGCCTTCGACCATATCGAATCGATGATTGCCGCCGCCCAGGCCGGCTGCGGTATCGTGCAGGCGTTGTCCGTTTCCGTGCTGCAGCCGCTGCGTGAAGGCAGCCTCGTGGCCGTGCTGCAACCGTTCCGCACGCGGGGGCCGGACCTGTGGGCGCTGTTCCATCCGCGTCAGCTGCGCGCGGCCAAGGTGCAGGTGTTCGTGGAGTTTTTGGCGCAGATGTTTGAAGAAGGCTTTAATGAGAATTGATTATCAATTATAATGCAAGCCTATTGCATTGAATTGCCCATTGTCAGGAATCCCATGTCCGTGTTTTTACGCCGCCCCGTGGCGCTTTTTCTGGCCGCCGCCAGTCCCCTGGCGCTGGCAGCCGACCCTGCCGCCGACCAGCTCGACGCGCAGGACGTCGTCACCGTCAAGGCGGAGCGCCAGCATTACCGCAGCCTGTCCGCCACGGGCGCCACCAAGACGGACGCCTTGCTGATGGACTTGCCGCAAAGCGTGCGCGTGCTGACCGGCGACCTGCTGCGCGACGCGGGCGTGACGACTTTGGCCGGCGCGCTGGACCTGGCCAGCGGTATTTCCAAACAAAGCCCGCTGGGCGGCCTGTGGGACAGCTACGCCATGCGCGGTTTCACGGGCGACCCGAATTTCGGTTCCGACTATATGGTCAACGGTTTCAGTTCCAGCCGCGGCTACAACGGCATGCGCGACGGCGGCAATACGCAGGCAGTGGAAGTACTGAAAGGTCCTGCGTCGGCCCTGTACGGGCGGGGCGAACCGGGCGGTACGGTGAACATCACGACGAAAAAGCCGAAGTTCGCGCCGGAATACAGCGCCGATGTCTCGCTCGGCAGCTTCCAGACGCGCCGCGCCGCCGTCGACTTGACGGGACCCTTGAGCGGCACCATCGCCTACCGCCTGAACGCGGCGCATGAAGCAGGGCACAGCTTCCGCGATACGGTGAAAGTCGAGCGCAGCCTGTTTTCGCCGTCCTTCCTCTGGCTGGTGGGCGAGCATACGACGGTGTCGTATGAAATCGAGGCCGTGCGGCAGCGCGCGCCGTTCGACCGCGGCGTCGTCGCCGTAAATGGCCAGCTGGGACTTGTCCCCGTGTCACGCTTTCTGGGCGAACCTGGCGACGGTCCCATGACGGTCAAGTCGCTGGGGCAGCAGCTGTTCATCCACCACGCCTTGTCCGACGCCTGGACGGTGCAGGCGGGCGCTTCCTACCGCGACAGCGAATTGACCGGCTATTCGACCGAGGCGAACAGGCTGCTGGCCGATGGCCACACCCTGCAACGCCAGCGCCGCCACCGCGATTTCTCGGCCACCGACGTGTCGGCACGCGTTGAAGTGCTGGGCAAGTTCGGGACGGGCGCGCTGGCGCACGAAGTGCTGGCCGGTGTCGACGCCTATCATTTCGACGACCACCGGGTGCAGCTGCGCCGCAATCCCTCGGCCGCGAATGGCTATGCCATCGATATTTTCAATCCCGTGTATGGCGGCAAGGCCGATCCGCTGGCCCTGTCCATCGACACGCAGGAAGGGCAAAGGGCGCGCGGCCTGTATGCGCAGGACCAGATCGACCTGGGCGCGCAATGGAAGGCGCTGGTCGGCGTGCGCCACGATAGCTACACGCAGGACGTGAGGAACAATCGCCTGCACGTGAGCAACCGCCAGTCGCTGTCGGCCACCAGCCCGCGCGCGGGCCTCGTCTACCAGCCGACGAAAGCGTGGTCGCTGTATGCGAGCGCGGCCAAGGGCTTCCGGCCCAACAGCGGTATCAGCATAGCCAACCAGGCGTTTCCCGCAGAGCGCAGCCGCTCGTATGAGCTGGGCGCCAAGCTGGAAACGGGCAAGCTGACGGGCACCGTGGCCGTGTACGACATCCGCAAGAGCAATGTGCTGACGACCAATCCCGCCAACACGGACTTCGCCATCGCGGCGGGCGAGGTGGGCAGCCGGGGCCTGGAGCTCGACGTGTCGGGCGAAATGGCGCGCGGCTTGCGCGTCTCGGGCGCCTATGCCTACACCAATGCCACCGTCACACGCGGCGACAATACGATCGTGACGGGCAGCCGCTTCGCCAACGTGCCACGCCACAGCGCCAACCTGCTGGCCACGCAGCAATTCGCACTGGGCACGGGCACGGCCAGCGTGGGCGGCGGTCTGCAATACGTGGGCGAGCGTCTGGGCGACGTCGCCGTCAGCAGCAAATTTACTCTGCCGGCCTACACGACGGCCAAGCTGCTGGCATCGTACTCGCCGACGGCGAAACTGCGCCTGGCGCTGAACGTGGAAAACCTGTTCAACCGCAGCTACTATGCGAGTTCCTACAGCCAGCTGTGGGTGGCGCCGGGGGCGGAGCGCACGGTGACGTTGAATGCGCATTACAGGTTTTGACTGTGGCACTCTGTACATGCCACAGAATTGTTCGAACCCAGCAGCGTAGAGCCGGGGTCAGTTCCTTCGGAATCGGAATGCGCCCCACTGGGGCGTATTCCCCCGGCGGGTCTGACCCCAGTTTTTGCCTGTGGGTTGAAATAATACTGTCGACTCACTAAAGTTTTTACATCAACCAATGACTGTTTCCCTGACTTCCCCCGCCACCCTGCGCACCCGCATCGCCGTCATCGACGTCATGCGAGGCCTCGTCATGCTGATCATGTTGTTCGACCATGTGCGCGAAACGTTCTTTTTGCATCACCAGGTCAGCGACCCGATGGATGCGGCCCACGTCGACCCGGCACTATTCTTCACGCGCCTGGCCGCCCACGTGTGCGCGCCCATGTTCGTCTTTTTGACGGGTTTGTCGGCCTGGCTGTATGCGCATCCGGCCGCCGGTCCGCGCAGTGCTACCGGCTTTTTGTTCAAGCGGGGCTTGCTGCTGGTCGTGCTGGAACTGGTGTTCGTCAACTTTGCCTGGATGGGCACTTTCACGCCGGCGATCCTGTATCTGCAGGTGATCTGGGTCATCGGCCTGGCCATGATGGCGCTGGCCGTGCTGCACAAGCTGCCGTTGAAAGTGCTGGTCGTGCTGGGCGTGGCGATTGTCGCCGGCCAGCATTTGTTTACCTGGCTGCACGCGGAAGAGGGCAGCCTTGGCTACTATCTGCTGACGGTGCTGCTGCAACGCGGTTACCTGGTCGCCGATGGCGCCATGAAAATCAAGGTCAGCTATCCGCTGCTGCCGTGGATAGGCGTGATTGTGCTCGGCTATGCGGCCGGGCCCCTGTATGCGCGCGGGCTGTCTGCTGAAGGCCGTCGCCGCCTGCTGCTGGCGCTCGGCGGCGGCAGCTTGCTGCTGCTGGCCGTGCTGCGCGGCTTCAATCTCTATGGCGAGACCTTGCCATGGGTGGCCGGCGACACGGCCGTGCGTACGGTCATGAGCGTGCTGAACTTCACCAAGTATCCGCCGTCGCTGGACTTTCTGCTGTTCACCCTGGGCCTGGGCTTGCTGGGCATGGCCTGGCTGGAAAGCGTCGATAACTGGTTCACGCGCGCTTGCGCCACCTTTGGCGGCGCGCCCATGTTCTACTATCTGCTGCACCTGTATCTGCTGCTGCTCATCGGCACTACCTTGACGGCCGTGCTGGGCGCCAATCACGGCGCCCGCTATGGCGTCGAGCACATCTGGCAAGTGTGGCTGATCGCGCTGGCCCTGATGCCCGTGCTGTACTTTCCTTGCCGCGCGTTTGCCAATTACAAGCGCGCGTCGAAGCAGGCGTGGGTGCGCTACTTCTGAGCTCGCCTATTTGCAGTACAGCCTGTCAATGCTGTGCGGCGACGCCAGGTAATGGCGCGTCTGCCAACCGATGGCTACCCGGTAGGCGCATGGCGGATCGAGCGCCACGTTGACGGGGAAGCCGCCATTGTTGCCCGATAAATGCGGCCCGCCCGCGCCGCCACGGAACAGATAATTGCTGGACGGTGGAGGAGGCGTGAAGCTGGCGGCCGGCAGCGGTGGCGGCGGATGCGTGATGCCGTTGTTGTTGGAAATCGTGACATTGAAATAGCGCAGATGCGGGTGGTCGATCGTGTACAGGATATGCACGAGGCCGCCCGCGATGGGATTGCAGGCATTGCTGCGCAACTCTTCCAGGTCCAGCGCCACGATGACGGGCGAGTTGTCGAAGACGATGGAATCGAGCCCGTCCGTGGCCACCAGCGCCAGGCTGATGCCGTCGCGCACTTCGAAGCCCAGGCGGTAGCGGCGTATCGGTTCGCTCTCGGCCGCCGTCAAGCTGCGCCCCGCGTCGAGGATGGGCAAGCCGCCCGGCAGCTTGGCCGGATGCAGGCTCGTGATGGCCGGCGTATTCACGGTCAGCAAGTCAAAGGTGCGCAGGAAGATGTTGGGCGCCACGTTGATGATGGCCGTCGTGCCGTCGCGCATGTCCACGGTGACGGGCTTGCCGTCCACCCGTATCCAGCCGCCCGGTTTCAGATCGCCCGCATCGATGATGACGGGCGCCGAATCGCCGAGGCCCAGCCCGTTCGTATAAAACACATAGCCGACGTGCGTGCCGAGGATTTGCGTCAACGGCGCCAGGCTGGCGGGCGCCACCGAAGGGATGACCGTCGGGTCGTCGCTGCCACCGGGCCAGGACCATTCGCCGATGAGGAAACGGTATTCGAGCGGGTTGGCGGGAATGGCGCTGTTGCGCAGCGGACAATTGCCCTTCAGGGTGACGCCGCCGGCGAATACATACGAGGCGCCGGGGCCGCCCGCATAGCCTTGCGCGGAAAAGCCGGCCAGCGAGGGAAACGGGTGGATGTCGAAGATTTCCACCTGCTGCCAGTGGGGCACGCCTTCCACGTCGGGCGGCAAGACTTCTTTCGAGCACAATTCCACGCAGAAACAGTGGCCCACGTTTTCGCGGCCCGGCTGGCGGCCGTTGGCCTGCGTTTCCGACAGAATGGTCACGCTGCCCAGTTGCGCCGTGAAATACACGTCGGGGCCGCTGGCGAACTCCACGTTGATGAAAGGAGAGAAAGGCGTCAAGGTGAAGTCCGACGTCAGATAATCGATGCGGAAGCGCCCGCTGGCGTCCGTCACCGCGACGCCGAGCGCATCGTCCTGCAGCCAGTCGGCGTCGAAGGCCCGCACGGTGGCGCCGGCGATGGGCGCGTGGGGAGCATCGCAGGTGCGCAGGCGGCCGCAGATGGTCCAGGCGCCGAAGCGGGCGCGCACGAGGCACCAGAAGCGTTGCGGCAGGCAATAGTCCCAGATGGCGAGGAAGTCGTTCTCTACCTGGCGCCAGCGGGGCTGGATGGTGGTGATGGAAAACTGCAGCGGCACGGGGTCTTTCGGCCCCGGTTTCAACCGCGGCACGGTAGGGCACAGGATATCGACTTCCACGGCCTCGCCCTGGTAATCGCCTGCCAAGGTGAAACTGTAGTTGCCGTCCTCGTCCGTCCGCGCTTCGGCCAGCAGGAACGGTGCTTTCGCCTGCACCTCTTCTTCCGTGAGGATGGCGAAGGTTTCCTTGGCGCTGGCCATGGCCAGGGCCGTGACGTTTTGCGACTCGCGCGGCCGGTACAGGCGCACGATGACGTGGGACAAGGCTTCAGGACACTCGGCACAGATCAAGCCGCATAGCTTGCCTCGCAGGATGTAGGCCATGATCGCTCCCTTGCTGATGTGGACGGCGCGTCGCCCGGAATGGTGGCGCTGTTACCAAGCTAGCAAATGAGCAGCGGTCGGGCTTGATCCTGCGTAAAAGTATGGCTATTTGATCAGCGCCAGCACGTCGCGGAAGCGCGGGTGCTTGCAGTCTCGCAGCCACTCGAAGGCCAGCATCTCCACCGTCACCAGATGCGCACCGAGCTTGCCCAGGCGGGCCAGCGCCGCGTCGCGGCTGGCTCCCTGGCGCGAACCGACGGCGTCGATGGCGATGATGACCTCGTACCCCAGCTCCAGCAGGCCGATGGCCGTCTGCAGCATGCACACATGGGCTTCGCACCCCGTGACGACGATCTGTTTGCGCCCGGCGGGCAGCATCTGCTGCAAGCCGTCAAAACAGGCGCCGAAATGTGTCTTGTGCAAGGTCCGTTCGCATAGGGCGGCGATCTCTTCCACGTTCGGCCCCAGTCCCTGGCGGTTCTGTTCCGTGCCCAGCACGGGCACGTCGAGCAGGCGGGCGATCTTTGCCAGGCGCAGGTTCTGTGCCAGCACGAGGCCCGCATCGTGGATGGCCGGCATCAGGCGGCCTTGCAGGTCGACAATGACCAATACGGCCTGGTTCGCATCCATCAGCATGGCGTTCTCCTTATTAGTATGTGGCGACAGTGTAGCGCGCCGCAGTGTGCTCAAGCTGGCCAGCTGGGCGTGGCCGTTTCGCCCATCAGGTAGGCGTGGTTCAAATCGATGGCGCTGCGCAGGTAATTCCACAGGGCGCTGACCCTGGCGATATTGCGCCGCTCGCTCGGTGAAATCATCCAGAAGGCGCGCAGCAGGTCGATCTCGCCGTCGAGCACGGGCACCAGTTCGTTCGATTGCTGGGCAACGAAGCAGGGCAGGATCGCCAGCGCCTGGCCCGCGCGCGCCGCATGGTACTGGGCGATCACGCTGGTGCTGCGAAACGCGCGCAGGGAATCGGGCGCCACGTTGTCCATGTAGCGCAGTTCCGAACTGAAGACCAGGTCGTCCACGTAGCCGATGATCGGGTGCTGCGCCAGTTGCGCCACGCTGGTGATTGGCGCGTGGCGCGCCAGGTAGGCTGGCGTGGCGTACAGTTTTAATCGGTAGTCGGACAATTTGGTCACCACGTACGGGCCGGACAGGGGGCGTTCGATGGAAATGGCCACGTCCGCCTCGCGCTTGGACAGGCTGACGAAACGGGGCACGGCGATCAGGTCCACGCTGATGTGCGGGTACCGCCCGCAAAACTGCGCCAGGTGGGGCGCCAGCACGATGGCGCCGAAGCCCTCGGTGGCGCCCAGGCGCACCTGGCCCGACAGCAGCCGATTATGTTCGCCCAATTCCTCGGTGGCGGCAAACACCGTGCTTTCCATGGTTTCCGCGTATTCCATCAGGCGATGGCCCTCGGGTGTCAACTGGTAGCCCACGTAGTTGCGGTCGAACAGCTGCGTGCCCACCTGCTCCTCGAACTTGCGCATGCGCCGCGACACGGTGGAGTGGTCGATGCCCAGCTTTTTCGCCGCATCGACAAGGCCGGCGCTGCGCGTCAGTTCCAGGAAGACCCGTACATTGTCCCAATCGAGCATGGCAAACCCTCTCTGTGCATTTTTGCAAAGGAATTATGCATTAATTTCACTTGAGTGCATATTTTTACACATGCAGAATGCATCTACACATATAAGAAAAACCCATCCACCTGGAGACACGCATGAAAAAAACCGTTCTGGCCATGGGCGCGCTGGCGCTTACCCTGTCCTTTGGCGCGCAGGCGCAGATTTCCGATGGCGTCGTCAAGGTCGGCATCCTGACCGACATGTCCGGCCCGTATTCGGCCATGGGCGGGCGCGGCTCCGTCGTCGCCAGCCAGATGGCCGTCGAGGATTGTTTGAAGGCCGAATGCAAGGGCATGAAGATCGAGATCCTGTCGGCCGACCACTTGAACAAGGCCGACATCGCCGCCTCGAAGGCGCGCGAATGGATAGACCGCGACAAGGTCGACGCCATTGCCGATCTGACCAATTCCTCGGTGGCCCTGTCCGTGCAAAAGCTGATGAAAGAGAAGGGCGGCATCGCCATGTTCAGCGGCCCGGCCACGGGGCGCCTGACCAATGAAGACTGCTCGCCGAACGGCTTCCACTGGATGTTCGACACGTATTCGCAGGCGGCCGGCACGGCGGCGGCGCTGACCAAGCTGGGACAAAAGTCGTGGTACTTCGTCACCGTCGATTACGCGTTCGGCCACTCGCTGGAAAAGGATGCCAGCGATGTCGTCAAGCGCAATGGCGGCACCGTCGTGGGCGCCGTGCGCCATCCGCTGAACGCTTCCGATTTCTCATCCTTCCTGGTGCAGGCGCAAGGCTCGAAAGCGCAGGTGATCGGCCTGGCCAACGGCGGCGCGGACACGGTGTCGGCCATCAAGCAGGCGCGCGAATTCCGCATCGGCAGCGGCAAGGACCAGCGCCTGGCCGCCTTGCTCGTGTTCCTGTCGGACGTGCACGCGCTGGGGCTGGACACGGCCCAGGGCCTCGTCTACGCAGACGGCTTTTACTGGGATTACGACGACCGCAGCCGCGCATTTGCCAAGCGCTTCGAGGCGCTCAACAAGGGCGCCAAGCCGACGATGGTGCAGGCGGGGGTGTATTCCAGCGTCTACCACTACCTGAAATCGGTGGCGGCGGCCAAGAGCGACGACTCGAAGATCGTCGCCGACAAAATGCGCCAGCTGCCGATCAAGGATGCCGTCATGAACAACGCCTCGATCCGCCCTGATGGCCGCGTCATCCACGACATGTACCTGGTGCAGGTGAAGACCCCGGCCGAATCGAAAGGCGCGTGGGACTACCTGAAAGTGCTGTCGACCATCCCCGCGGACCAGGCGTTCAAGCCGATGGATGCGGCGGCTTGCAACCTCGTTAAAAAATAATTTTAGTCTATCGACGGAGCAGCATAAGGCCGGGGTCAGACCCGCCGGGTCTGACCCCAGATTTCTGCTGCTCCGCCGAGTCCTATGAACATCGCACACCCGGAGCCTCAACCATGAACCAAGCCCTCACCCAAATCCCTGCCATCCCCCTGCACATAGGCGGCAAGCACCACGCTTCGACCAGCACCGAATGGCGCGACGTCATCAATCCGGCCACGCAGGAAATCGTCGCCAAGGTGCCGTTTTCCACGCCCGACGAAGTCAACCTGGCCGTGGCCACGGCCAAGGAAGCATTTAAAACCTGGCGCAACACGCCGCTGGCGGCGCGCATGCGCATCATGCTCAAGTACCAGCACCTGATCCGCGAAAACATTGGGACTTTGGCCGAACTGATCACGCGCGAGCACGGCAAGACCCTGCCCGACGCGGAAGGGGAAGTGATGCGGGGCCTGGAAGTGGTCGAGCACGCGTGCTCGATCGCCACCTTGCAGCTGGGCGAGATCGCGGAAAACGCGGCCACCGGCGTCGACGTGTACAACATCTACCAGCCGCTGGGCGTGGGCGCCGGCATCACGGCCTTCAACTTCCCCGTCATGCTGCCGTGCTTCATGTTCCCGATCGCCATCGCCTGCGGCAATACCTTTGTATTGAAACCGTCGGAGCAGGATCCGTCCTCGTCGATGTACCTGGTCGAACTGATGTACCAGGCGGGCTTGCCGGCCGGCGTCTTGAACGTCGTGCATGGCGGCGCCGACGTCGTCAACATGCTGTGCGACCATCCCGACATCAAGGCCGTGTCCTTCATCGGTTCCACCCACGTGGGCACGCATGTGTACCGCCGCGCCAGCGAATCGGGCAAGCGCGCGCAATCGATGATGGGCGCGAAAAACCATTGCGTGGTGCTGGCCGACGCCAACAAGGAACAGGCGATCAATAACCTGATCGGCGCCGCATTCGGCGCGGCCGGCCAGCGCTGCATGGCTAATTCCGTCGTGGTGCTGGTGGGCGAAGCCCGCTCCTGGCTGCCGGAAATCGTCGCCCGCTCGCAAGCGCTGAAAGTGGGGCCGGGCAGCGACCGCACTGCCGACCTGGGACCGATGGTGTCGAAAGCGGCCATGCAGCGGGCGGAAAAGCTGATCCAGGCGGGCGTGGACGAAGGCGCGCAACTGCTGCTCGATGGCCGCGGACACAAGGTGGCCGGCTACGAAGGCGGCAACTTCATGGGGCCGACGATTTTCTCGAAGGTGGCCGCATCGAACTCCGTCTACACGCAGGAGATTTTCGGCCCCGCCATGTGCGTCGTCGAGACAGACACGCTGGACCAGGCCATCGCCTTCATCAACGCCAACCCGAACGGCAACGGTACGTCGATCTTCACGTCGTCCGGCTGGGCGGGGCGCAAGTTCCAGAACGAGATCGACGTGGGGCAGGTGGGCATCAACGTGGCCATTCCCGTGCCCGTCGCCTACTTCAGTTTCACGGGATCGCGCGCATCGAAATTGGGTGATCTCGGCCCGAACGGCAAGCAAGCCTTGTACTTCTGGACGCAAACGAAGACCGTCACGGCGCGCTGGTTCGCCCCGGACGATGGCGGCAGCGGCGTCAATACCACCATCTCGATGAAATAAGGGGACGCCATGGGCACCAATATCGTTTTCATCGGCCTGGGGAACATGGGCTTGCCCATGGCGCAAAACCTCGTGCGGGCAGGCCATGCGGTGACGGGTTTTGACCTGGTGCCGGCCAGCGTGCGGCAGTTCGCCGACGGCGGCGGCCTGGTGTCGGATGACCAGGCGGCGGCGATAGGCCAGGCCGACATCGTCATCACCATGCTGCCTGCCAGCCGCCACGTGCTGGGCGCCTACCTTGGCGACGCGGGCATCCTGGCGCAGGCGCGGCCAGGCACCTTGCTGATCGACTGTTCGACGATTTCCACCGAGGCGGCACGCCAGGTGGGCCGCGCGGCGCAGGAGCAGGGCATGCCCATGCTGGACGCGCCCGTCTCGGGCGGCACGGCGGGCGCCACCAACGGCACCTTGACCTTCATGGTGGGCGGCGAAGAATCCGCATTGGCTGCGGCGAGGCCCTACCTGGACGTCATGGGCAAGGCCATCTTCCATGCGGGCGGCTCGGGCTGCGGCCAGACGGTCAAGATCTGCAACAACATGCTGCTGGGGATACTGATGATCGGCACCAGCGAGGCGATCCGCCTGGGCGTGGCCAATGGGCTCGATCCCAAAGTGGTGTCGGACGTGATGGCGAAAAGCTCGGGCCGCAACTGGACCCTGGACGTGTACAACCCGTGCCCGGGCGTGGCCGAAAACGTGCCCGCGTCGCGCGGCTATACGGGCGGCTTCGGCGTCGACCTGATGCTGAAAGACCTGGGCCTGGCCGTGGAAAGCGCGCTGGCCAGCGGAGCGAGTGTGCCGCTGGGCGCCTTGTCGCGCAATTTATACAGTTTGCACAGCAAGGCAGGATCTGGCGCGCTGGATTTTTCCAGCATTTATCAGCTATTGGGCGATAAAGCTTAAGGTTGCTGTGCCTGCAGGGCGGCCAGTTCCGCCCTGGCTTTCTCCAGCTTGCCTTCCAGCTTGGCGATTTTCTTCGGCTGTTTATTCGCTTCCTGGGCCAGGCGCAGCGAACGCTCCGTCTGGTTGACTTTCGCCTGCGCCTTGACGATTTTCTTGTTGTGGCGTTCGACCAGGGTGCTGTCACGGCAGTGGGCATTGACTTCGTCAAGCGCACGCGTGAGGCCCGCGACCTTGTCGGACAAGCCCTGTTCTTTGGCCTGGCGCAATTCGCTGCGGATGCTTTCGCGCTTGGCGGCGCAGCCGGCCAGCTGGGTGTCGGCGGCGCTGGCGGCTCCGCTTGCGGCGATGGCAAGGAGCAAGGTCAGGGCGGTTTTCGATAGATGGTTCATAGTGTTCCTGTATCAGTGGCGGGCCCGTGCAATGTAAGCCCGCCGGGGTGCCCTGTCAAACTTCCCGTACCGTGCGCGCCTTCCTGGCGTGGCATCGGCTACCATGCGTGTTTTCTTCTTTTCGACACCGTCGCATGCCCAAGAAATTACTCTGTCTGATTCCTTTTCTGCTGCCGCTGCCCGTCCTGGCGCAAACTTCGCCCACCTTGCTCGACCTGCAGCTGATCGCCATCAAGGCCAGGGCGGATGTGGCTAGCCATAGCCCGGAAAGTATCGCCGAATTTGCCGAGACGCGGCGGCTGGCGGAAACGGGCGACGTCGAAGCACAACTGGAACTGGCGCGCATGCTGCAGCTGGGCGCCGGCACGCCGCAAGACACGGCGCAGTCGATGGCCTGGGTACGCAAGTCGGCCGAGGGCGGCTATGCGCCGGCGCAATCGGCTTTGGGCCTCGCCTACACCGTGGGTGGCAAGGTGCCCATCGACCGTGTGCAGGGCGAATACTGGCTGCGCAAGGGCGTGGCGCAGGGCGACGCACTGGCGCAAACCATCCTGGCCCTGGAATTCATCAATGGCGGCAGCAGTGCCGAAGAACAGGCGCTGGCCATCACCTGGCTGAAGGCGGCGGCGAACGAGCAGCACTTTGTGCCCGCCATGCGGCGCATGGTCGATGTGTACGTCAACGGTGAACTGGGACAACAGGCGAATGCCGAAGATGCGGCCGAATGGCGCGGCAAGCTGGCGGAAAGCGAAAAGAAATGAAGACCATCGTGTTTGTATTAAGCCTGGCGCTGGCGCTGCCCGTCCTGGCGCAACAAGTGTCCACCAAAGCACCGCGCCAGCATCCGGCACTGGCCGAATTCGACACACGCGGTCTCGATGACATGCGCGCAAAGGTGCAGGCCGTGCTCAGCCGCCCGGCCGACCTGTCGCCGGACAAGGTCGCCGTCTTCGAGAAGGCGCGTATCGCTGCGGAAGCGGGCGACAGCGCCGCCCAGCTGGAACTGGCGCAGATGCTGCATGAGGGCGAGGGCACGCCGCGCAACCTTGACGCCGGTCTGGCGTGGATGAAGAAATCGGCCGAAGGCGGCTATGGTCCGGCGCAGGCTTTCCTGGGCGTGGCCTATACCTTGGGCCAGGGCATGGCCATCGACCGCAAGCTGGGCGAATACTGGTCGCGCAAGGGCGCCGCGCAAGGCGTGGAACTGGCCAACTTCATGGTGGCGCAGCACTTTGAAAATATTCACAGCAGCGCGGAAGAGCAGGCGCACGCGCTGCACTGGCTGAAGTTTTACGCCGAGAATGGCTTCATCCCCGCCTACAATGAAATCGGCTACCGCCTGATGATGACGGCGAAGGACGACGCGCAGCGCAAGGAGGCGTTCGGCTGGTACATGAAGTCGGCCAAGGCGCTCGATCCGTCGGGCTTGAACAACGTGGCCTATTCGTATGAAGTGGGGCAGGGCGTGCCGCAGAGCGACGAGGCGGCCCTGGGCTGGTACGAGATGGCGGCCATCGCCAAAAGCCCGCCGGGCCAGACGGGCTTTGCGCGGCTGCTGGAGCAGGGCCGTGGCGGCCCGACCCGGCAAGGGCCGGCGCCCGAACCCTTTGCCTTGTATCTGCTGGCCGCAAAGCAGGGCGACCTGGAAGCCATCGAACGGCTGGTCAGGGTGTACGATAAGGGCGAGCTGGGACAGGCGGCCGACCCCGCGCAGGCCGCACTGTGGCGTGAAAAGCTCAAGCTGGCCAAGACGCCTTGACCGGGCATGACGGCGCGGAAACGGCATGCTATCATCATTGTTATCGATAACAATATCATGAGAGAACCATGAATCCCGATTTCCGCTCCAAGGCGATGCTCGAAGCGCATATCCTGCACACGATGCACTTTTATCACCCGCGCGCCATTGACCCCAGCGGCGGCTTCTATCACTTCTTCCTCGACGATGGCACCGTGTACGACGCCAGCACGCGCCACCTGGTCAGCAGTACGCGCTTCATCTTCAATTACGCCATGGCGTACCGCCGTTTCGGCGGCGACGATTACCAGGCGGCCCTGCGCCATGGCGTGGCCTTTTTGCGTGACGCGCACCGCGACCCGGCCACGGGCGGCTACGCCTGGCAACTGTCATGGAAAGACGGCGTCAAGACGGTCGAAGACGGCGCCAACCACTGCTACGGCCTCGCTTTCGTGCTGCTGGCCTATGCCCACGCCTTGCAGGCGGGGATGCCGGAAGCGCGCGCCTACCTGGACGAAACGTTCGAATTGATGGAGCAGCGCTTCTGGCTGCCCGAACATGGCCTGTACGCGGACGTGGCCAGCGCCGACTGGTCTGCTCTGGATGGCTACCGTGGCCAGAACGCGAACATGCATGCGTGCGAAGCGATGCTGGCCGCGTTCGAGGCGACGGGCGAGGCGCGCTACCTGCACCGCGCCGAAACCTTGGCGCACAACATCACCGTGCGCCAGGCGGGTCTGGCCAACGGCATGATCTGGGAACACTACACGCCCAGCTGGGCTATCGACTGGGATTACAACCTGCACGACAAGAGCAATATCTTCCGCCCTTGGGGCTACCAGCCCGGCCACTTCACGGAATGGGCCAAGCTGCTCTTGATCATGGAACGTCACGCCAAGTTCATGGCCGGTCCGTCCGACTGGCTGCTGCCGCGCGCGCGCGAACTGTACGACACGGCCCTGGCAAAGGCCTGGGATGGCACGCATGGCGGCATCCACTACGGTTTCGGCCCGCACGATGAAATCTGCGATGGCGACAAATACTTCTGGGTGCAGGCGGAAAGCTTCGCCGCGGCCGCCGTGCTGGCCGCACGCACCGGGGACGAGGCCTACTGGCAAAGCTACGACAAGATCTGGGACTACAGCTGGCAGCACTTTGTCGACCATGAGCACGGCGCCTGGTACCGCATCCTGACGCCCGGGAACCAAAAAATCAGCAACGAGAAAAGCCCGGCCGGCAAGACCGATTACCACACCATGGGCGCCTGCTATGAAGTGCTGAACGTGATTGGCGGTGCGGCATGAGCACCTCTTTTCCAACTTTTGTCTCGGCCGGTGAAGCGCTGACGGACATGCTGCGCACGGGCGCGGACACGTGGAGCAGCCAGGTGGGCGGCTCGACCTGGAACGTGGCGCGCGTGATGGCGCGCCTGGGCGTGCCCAGCGCGTTTGCGGGCGCCGTCAGCCGCGACGTCTTCGGTGATGCGCTGGCCGCTGCCACCGACGTGGCGGGTCTGGACATGCGCTTCCTGCAGCGCCATGCGAAGTCGCCGCTGCTGGCCATCGTGCATGAACTGCATCCGCCCACGTATTACTTCATCGGCGACGACAGCGCCGACCTGCATTTCGACGCGGCGCTTTTGCCGGCCGGCTGGATGCAGGGCGCGCAATGGGTGCATTTCGGCGGCATCAGCCTGGCGCGCGAACCGCTGGCGGGCAAGCTGGTGGCCCTGGCGCAGGAACTGAAGGCTGCTGGCGTGAAAATCAGCTACGACCCGAATTTCCGCATCATGATGGATGAACGCTACGACGCCACTCTGCGCCGCATGACGGAGCTGGCCGACGTGATCAAGGTGTCCGATGAAGACTTGGCGGGCCTGTTCCGCCACGGCGACATCGATGGCGCGTTTGCCATGCTGCGCAGCTGGAATCCGCACGCCACGTATTTGTATACGCGCGGCGCGCAGGGCGCGGCGCTGTACCAGGGCGAACAGACATGGCAGGCGGCGCCGCCCGTCATCGAGGTGGTCGACTCGGTGGGGGCGGGCGACGCCAGCATCGGCGGCTTGCTGTACAGCCTGATGTACCGCCCGGATGCCGACGGCGGCCAGCACTTGCGCTTTGCCGTCGCGGCCGGCGCAGGGGCCTGCCTGGCGGCTGGAGCAGCGCCTCCTTCGGTGGAGCTGGTGCAGTCGCTCGAGACACGCACGGTCGTCAGTTAAGTCAGGCTTGGCCTGATCTGCATCAACAAGGTAGCCGCATTTACGCTTGGCCTACCTTGTTGTAAGCAATGCTCCTACATGGCTACCGCAGGGTGCTGCCTACAATGTCTACTTCGTGCTGACATTTGGAGACAACATCATGGCCACCCAATCACCTCAGGCAGCTTCCGTTTCCCAAACACAGGCAGGCATGCCGGACATGGACGCGATCGAGCTGCTGACGCAAGACCATCAAACCGTAAAAGAACTGTTCGAACAGTATGAGGGCCTCAGCGACCGTTCGCTCGTCAGCAAGCGCAAGCTGGCCCTGAAAATCTGTGAGGAACTGAGCAAGCATGCGATGGTGGAAGAAGAAATCTTCTATCCCGCCGTGCGCGACGCCAGCCGTTCGAACGAAGACTTGATCGATGAAGCCATTGTCGAGCACGCATCGGCCAAGGAATTGATTGCGCAAATCGTCGCCATGGCGCCCGGCGAAGACTTGTACGACGCCAAGGTCAAGGTACTCTCCGAGCAGATCGATCACCACGTGCTGGAAGAGGAGGGCGAGATATTCCCGCGCGCGCGCGACGCGGAAATCGACCTGCAAGCCATCGGTAGCCAGATCGCGGCGCGCAAGGCGGAAATCGAGCTGCCCGACATGCAGGCCTGAGCCCCATGGATGCGCGTGCCTAGCGCGCGCGTCCCGTCGACGCGCGTTCCATCAAGGTAAACGCCATCAAATGATGTGTGGCCGTCGCCGTTTCCCCGGCGCGGCGCTGGCGGATTTCGTCGATGACGAGGCTGACGGCGGCGCGCGCCATGTCGGCGATGGGTTGGTGAATGGTGCTCAGCTCGGGCCAGACGGTGGTGGCGACGGGCGTATCGTCGAAACCGCACACGCTCAATTCCGCCGGCACCTGCAAGCCCATGCCATGCGCCACGGCCAGGGTAGCGGCGGCCATGTCGTCGTTGCTGGCGAAGATGGCGCTCGGGTGCGGTGCTTGCGCCAGCAGCTGGCGCGCCGCGTCGAGCCCCGAACGATACGTAAAGTAGCCTTGCGCCACCCTGTGCGGCGCCACTGGCAAGCCCGCTTCCCGCATGGCGTCCTCGAAGGCCTGGCGGCGCAGCAGGGCTGGCGTGTGCGCCGGGTCGCCTTCGATGAAGCCGATGTCGCGGTGGCCCAGCGCGAGCAAGTGGCGCGTCATGGCCAGCGCGCCTTCGTAGTCGTCGATGCGCACGGCCGAGACGCCGGGCGAAGGGCGCGCGGTGGCCACGGCGATGGCGGGGATGCCCATCTGGTTCAGTTGCGCCAGCACGGCGGGCGAATCGCACAGCGGTGGCGGCACGAGGATGCCGTCCACGCCGGCGGCCACCAGGCAATCGATGCCGGCGCGCTGGCTGCCCTGGTCTTCGCAGCGTTCAAGCAGCAGCTGGCCGCCGCCCTGGCGGCACTGGTCCATGGCGCCGACGAGGAATTCGCTGAGAAAAGCGGCGCTGGGGTTGCTGTATAACAGTCCGATGCGCAGGGTGCCCGTGCGGGCGGCTCTGGCCGCCAGGTTGGGCTGGTAGCGCAGGCTGGCGATCGCCGCCTCGACCTTGTCGCGCGTGGCCGTGCTGACGCTGGCGCGCCCGTTGATCACGCGCGATACCGTCATGGCCGACACGCCGGCCACGCGCGCCACGTCGTGCACGGTGGCTCCGCTGGCGGCGTCTGGTGCGGCGTGCGCCGCCTTATTCGAGGTGACCACCGAATTTCAGCTTGCCGCTGATGCGCATGCCGTGCAATTGACCTTCTTCCAGCTCGGCGGCGCTGGTGCGCTGCGCCGTGTCGCGCCGCGCCAGTCCCACCGACAGGATATCGAGCATCATCAGCTGCAGCAGGCGCACGATCATGGGCACGAAATTGAGGTTGCCTTCCGGGTGGTTCAAGGTCAGCAGCACGTCGGCCAGCTTGGCCAGCGGCGAACCGCTGGCCGTGATCGCCAGCACGCGCGCGCCGCAGCCCTGCGCCACCTTGACGGTGCGCAGCAGGTCGGGCAGGGCGCCCGAGCGGGAAATGACCAGCGCCACGTCGCCCGGTTTCAGCATGGCGGCGCTCATTTCCTGCGCCTGCGGATCGGCAAAGAAGCTGCTGACGATGCCCAGGTTGAGCAGCTTGTGCTGCATGTCGTCGGCCACCACGCGGGCGCTGCCCACGGCCAGCAGTTCCACGCGCTGCGCGCCGCGCAGCAGTTCGATAGCCGCCGTCAGCGCTTTCACGTCGAGCATGTCACGCATGGCCAGCGCGGCCGAGGCATTATTGCCCAACACCTTGCGCGCCAGTTCCGCGTCGGAGTCCGAGATTTCGACGTGGCAGTGCGCCACCGTGATGGCGCCGCCCGTCAGGCCGGACGCCAGCTTCAATTTGAAGTCGGCCAGGCCCTGCACGCCGATCGAGCGGCAAAAACGCATCACGGTCGGCTGGCTCACGCCCACCCGCTGGGCGATTTCGGCGATCGGCAGCGTGAGCATGGCATTCGGTTCCTTCAGCACCCAGTCGGCCACCTTGCATTCCGATGGGCTCATGCGCCCGCGCGCCTGGCGCACGGATTCGAGCACGGGCGCGCCGGTGTGGGCGCGCTTGAGCTTTTGCGCCAGGATGGCAGCGATGCCGAGGAATGTCGGCAGTTCGGCCGTGATCAGGAAGGTGGGAATCTGCGCCAGGTATTCGTTCAGGCGGCCCTTTTGCTCGAAGCGGGCGCGGAACTGCGACTGTTCGAACAGGGGACCCAGGCGCGGCACGATGCCCCCGCCTATATAGATGCCGCCCAGCGCGCCCAGGGTCATCGCCACGTTGCCGGCGATGGAGCCGAGGATGGCGCAAAAGCAGTCCACCGCTTCCAGGCACACGTCGCATTCATTGTTCAGGGCGCGGCTGGTGATGTCGGCCGCCAGCAGCGTCGGCGCATCGGGTTTGCCTGCGCGCTCGGACAGGGCGCGGTAGATCAGTTCTAGCCCCCGTCCGGAAGCGAGGCGTTCGGCCGAGACGTGCGATAGCTCGCGCCAGGCGAAGGACAGCACGTCCATTTCGCGCTGGTCGCACGGAGCAAAGCTGACGTGGCCCCCTTCGCTGCCCAGCGCGATCCAGCGGTCTTCCGCGGGGATCATGCCCGACACGCCCAGGCCCGTGCCCGAACCAAGCAAACCGATGACGCTGTCGGCGCGCGCCATGCCGCCGCCGATCTGCTGGCGCTGGTCGGGCCGCAGATAGGGCAGGGCCATGGCCAGCGCCGTGAAGTCGTTCACTACCAGCAGGGTGTCGAGGCCCAGCGCGGCGCGCATCGCCTCGATCGAGAAGAACCAGTGATGGTTCATCATGCGGATATTGTCGTCGTCGATGGGGTTGGCGATGGCGATGGCCGCATGGCGCACGCGCGCCGAACCGGCGGCGCGCGCCTCGTCGCTGTCAATATATGCGGTGATGGCGTCGAGCAGCGACGCGTAGTCGTCGCAGGGCAGTACGGCTACCGCTTCCAGGTGGCCCTGGCGCGTTTCCAGCACGAAGCGGGCATTGGTGCCGCCGATGTCCGCCAGCAGGCGGGGGCCTTCACTGAAACGCTCCGCCGGATCGCTGCCTGCTACTTCCATTTTTTCATCAATTTTCATGGCGGTGCCTAGTCTCGTATGCGTGCACGGTCGTGGCCGCGCACTGTCGTTATGGCAAAAACCAAGGATTTTAATTCGTATACGTGCCGCGTGCCGAAAAATGCGGGGTGCTTGCCCAAATGCCCGTCCACAGTGCCGGATGCTGCGGTTGTCGGCGGAAAAAAACAGGGCAGTCAACCCGTATATCGGTACGCAAATAAAGTGTCGCAGAGTAGTCGTAGGATTACAACATAATATGTTGATATTTGTTCGTAGTATAGTTACTATGTCCCTGCTGGAAAGAATTCTGGCCAGTACATTCGGCCACGAATGACTAGATAAAAAATAACTACTGAGGAGACTTACCATGCTGCATCGCAACATGTTGAAGGCCGTGTTGAAGACACTGCCAGCTGCCATCGTCTTGGCCATCGCCAGCGGTTCCGCTGCCGCCGATCCAATGTACCCATCCGACTCTGAAGGCTTCCACGGCTACCTGCGCGCTGGCGCCGGCAGCAATACCTCGAGCGGCGGCGGTTCGCAAGGCTGCTTCGGTCTGGGCGGCAATACCATGAAATATCGTCTGGGCAATGAGTGCGACGCCTACACGGAATTCGGCTACACCAAATCCGTCGCCAAGTCCGGCGGCGTGAACTACCTGGCCACCATCTGGGTCAACGCCTACGCGCCAAACTCCGATTTCGGCGACAACAAGCTGGGCATCGTCAAAGCCTACGTCGAAGCGCAGGGACTCGATTTCCTGAACGGCGGCACGGCCTGGATCGGTAAACGTTTCTACTACCGTCCTGACATCCACATGCTGGATCTGCAATACATCAACATGAACGGCACGGGCGCCGGCCTGGACCGCATTCCTGCGGGCCCCGGTAAATTCTCGTACGCCTTCTTCAAGGACAACGACATCGCCCAGCGCGATGACGACAAAGGCTCGCGCAGCGGCGTACCTGGCGCCTACCTGGGCACGAAATCGGCCGTGCGCCAGAACTTCATCTACGGCGAAATTCCCGTCAATGAAAACGGCACCCTGGACCTGGCCGCGACCTACATTGTCGGCGAAGGCAAGGATGACGCCATCCTGGGCAAGCGCAATAACGGCTGGCAGCTGTCGGCATTCCACCGTCAGGCGAAAGTCTTCGGCGGCGGCAATACCTTCGGCGTGCAGTACGGCGTCGGTCCTGGTGTCGGCGGCGCCGGCAACGGCCAGTTCGGCGCCTCGGGCGACACCGGTTTCGGTTCGGACCGCAAGCGTACACGCGTCTTCAATGACATGGCGATCCAGCCGATGGCCAACTTCGGCATGGAATTTGTCGCCCTGTGGCAAAAAGACGAGTCGAAAGCTACCGGTTCCTCGACCTGGACTTCGGTCGGCGTGCGTCCTGTGTACGCGTTCACCGACAACTTCAAGCTGGTGGGCGAACTGGGCACGGACCGCGTGACGCAATCGGGCGGCCAGCCAGCCAAGCGCTTGACCAAGCTGACCATCGCACCGACGATCTCGGCCGGTCCTGGCCTGTGGTCGCGTCCTGAACTGCGCGCTTTTGTTACCTACGGCAAATGGAACGATGCGGCCACCGCTTCGGTCAATGCGTCGAACAACGGCGGCCCGATCTATAACAACAATACCAGCGGCACTTCGTACGGCTTCCAAGTCGAAACCTGGTTCTAAACACCGAACCAAACCTGCTGCGCGGCGCGCTTTGCGGCCTGCGATGCTCACCGTGCTCCAGCACGGCTGCGCTTCTCGGCCACAAATCACTGCCGCTCGCGACGGTTTTGTTCAGTGTTGATGTTTGTAAGTGCAGATCAACCTGGCGCATCCTTCGCGGATGCGTTTTTGGCGCCGTCCCGTGATATAAATACGCAGTAAGCATGTCATGGATCACGGCGCCGTCTTTACACCAAGATGATGCCCGTTTGCAAGCGGGTCTGAGCACAAGAGCGCCGGTACAGGCGCAGATTTCACCTTTTTCGGCCCTCGTATGCCGAAGCCCCCTAAAAGCTTGATCAAAAAAGGAATGTGGAGATGAAACTGAAATTCAAGATTACCCAACTGGCCGCATTGACCACCCTGGCATTCGCTGGCAGCGCCTTTGCGACCGACGTGGAAGTGTTGCACTACTGGACCTCCGGCGGCGAAGCGAAGTCCGTGGGCCAGTTGCAGCAAATCGTGAAGGAAAGCGGCTTCGGCTGGAAAGACTTCGCCGTGGCTGGTGGCGCTGGCGAAAACGCCGCGACCGCGCTGAAAACCCGCGTCATTTCCGGCAACCCGCCGACGGCCGCCCAGATCAAGGGCCCATCGATCCAGGAGTGGGGCGCTGAAGGCGTGCTGGCCAATATCGATGATGCCGCCATTCCAGGCAAATGGGATGCCGTGCTGCCGAAAGTCGTCGCCGACATCATGAAGTACAAGGGCCACTACGTTGCCGCTCCCGTCAACGTCCACCGCGTCAATTGGATGTGGGTCAATCCGGAAGTGCTGAAAAAAGCCGGCGTGGCCACCACCCCGACCACCTGGGATGCGTTCTTCGACGCGGCCGAGAAAATCAAGAAATCGGGCGGCATCGCGATCGCCCATGGCGGCCAGCCTTGGCAGGACGCCACCGTGTTTGAATCCGTCGCGCTGGGCGTGGGCGGCACGGAGTTCTACAAGAAAGCCATCCTCAAGCTGGACCAGAAGGAATTGACCGGCCCGACCATGCTCAAGGTGTTCGACACCCTGGGCAAGGTGAAGACCTACATCGACAAGGATGCGGCAGGCCGCGACTGGAATCTGGCGACCGCCATGGTCATCAACAACAAGGCCGGCTTCCAGTTCATGGGCGACTGGGCCAAGGGCGAGTTCACGGCCGCTGGCAAGGTGCCGGGCAAGGACTACCTGTGCGTGGCAGCGCCTGGCACGGACAAGGCCTACACCTTCAACATCGATTCGTTTGCCATGTTCACGCAAAAGGATGCGAATGCGAAGAAAGGGCAGATCGCCCTGGCCAACGCCATCATGAATCCGAAGTTCCAGTCGATCTTCAACTTGAACAAGGGTTCCATCCCCGTGCGTTCCGGCGTATCGAAGGACAAGTTTGACGCTTGCGCCCTGAAATCGATGGAAGACATGGACGCCACCAACAAGTCCGGCGGCCTGGTGCCATCGTTCGCCCACGGCATGGCGCTGCCATCGGCCACGCAAGGCGCCGTGACCGACGTCATCGCCAAGTTCATGAACACCAACATGAGCTCGAAAGACGCGGTTGCAGCCCTGGCCAAAGCGGCAAAAGTGAAGTAATCACGACGGCGCCGGCACGCTCGCCGGCGCCCGCTGCATTGCATGCATCGCAGGCGTCCGCCCTGGCTTCGACCAGGCCGGCGCCACACGCAGTTCTCTCTACGGCTCTTCTATGTCCATACGCAAGCAATTCGACCGATGGATACCGCAGATGGTGTTGGGCCCCACGCTCATCGCCAGCTTGGTATTCGTCTATGGTTTTATCTTTTTGACCGGTTGGCTGTCGCTGACCGAATCGCGGCTGATGCCGAACTACGAGTTCGCCGGCCTGGTGCAATACTATGAGCTGTTCGACAACGAGCGCTGGTGGACCTCGCTCAAGAACCTCGGCATCTTCGGTGTCCTGTTCATCGGTTGCAGCATCGCCATCGGCCTGTTCCTGGCCATCCTGCTGGACCAGAAAATCCGCGCCGAAGGCGCGCTGCGCGCCATCTACCTGTATCCGATGGCGCTGTCCTTCATCGTCACCGGCACGGCCTGGAAATGGATGCTCAATCCCAGCCTGGGCCTGGAAAAGGTTATGCACGACTGGGGCTGGACCTCGTTTACCTTCGACTGGCTGGTGAACTCCGACATGGCCATCTACACGGTGGTGATCGCCGGCGTCTGGCAATCGTCGGGCTTTGTCATGGCCCTGTTCCTGGCCGGCCTGCGCGGCATCGATGACGAGATCATCAAGGCGGCGCAAGTCGATGGCGCGTCCTTGCCGACGATCTACTGGCGCATCGTGATTCCCGCCATGCGTCCCGTGTTTTTCAGCGTTCTGCTGATCCTCGCGCATATCGCCATCAAGAGCTTCGACCTGGTCATCGCACTGACGGCTGGCGGACCTGGCAACTCGTCGTCCGTGCCGGCCATCTTCATGTACCAGTTTTCCTTCACCCGCGGCCAGCTGGGCCTGGGCTCGGCATCGGCAATGATGATGCTGGCCACCATCGTGGCCGTGCTCGTGCCGCTGATGTACCTGGAAACGCGCAGCGCAAAGGCGATGAGATGACACACACTCCTACACGTAACAACAAACTCACCCTGGGACGGGTGGTGTTATATCTGCTGCTGATCCTGTTCGCGGTGTATTACATCGTGCCCCTGTACGTGACCCTGTCGACGTCGTTCAAGTCGCTCGACGAGATCCGCAGCGGCAACCTGCTGGCCTTGCCGCACGTGTGGCAATTCGATTCCTGGTCCAAGGCCTGGTCTTCGGCCTGCACGGGCGTCACCTGCGACGGCATGCAGCCGTTCTTCTGGAACTCGATCAAGATGGTGATTCCCGCCGTGCTGATCTCGACCTTCCTTGGGGCCTTCAACGGCTATGTGTTCGCACACTGGCGCTTCCGCGGTTCGGAAATCCTGTTTGCCGCCTTGCTGGTGGGCTGCTTCATTCCGTTCCAGGTGGTGATCCTGCCGATGGCGCGTTTGCTGGGCGAATTCGGCCTGGCCAATACCACCACGGGCCTCGTCTTCGTGCACGTGGTGTATGGCACGGCGTTCACGACCCTGTTCTTCCGTAACTACTACATCGGCGTGCCGGAAGAACTGATCAAGGCGGCGCGCATCGACGGCGCCGGCTTCTTCCTGATCTTCCGCAAGATCGTGCTGCCGATTTCGGGTCCGATTTTCGTCGTCTGCATCATCTGGCAATTCACGCAGATCTGGAACGACTTCCTGTTCGGCATCGTGTTCGCCAGCGGCGATTCGCAGCCGATCACGGTGGGCTTGAACAACCTGGTCAACACGTCCACGGGCGTGAAGGAATACAACGTCAACATGGCCGCCGCGGTGATTGCCGCGCTGCCGACCCTGCTGGTCTATCTGGTCGCAGGCCGTTATTTTGTGCGCGGTCTGACCGCAGGCGCAGTCAAAGGTTAAGGAAAGAATATGTCCAGTTTATCGATACGCAGCATCCGCAAGGTGTACACGAATGGCGTCGAAGTCCTCAAGGGCATCGACATCGAGATCAAGGATGGCCAGTTCCTGATCCTCGTCGGCGGCTCCGGCTCCGGCAAGTCGACTTTGCTCAACATGGTGGCCGGCCTGGAAAGCGTTACGTCCGGCGAGATCCTCATCGACGGCAAGGTCGTCAACGACTTGCCGCCGAAGGACCGCGACATCGCCATGGTGTTCCAGTCCTACGCGCTGTACCCGTCGATGACGGTGCGCGAAAACATCGCGTTCGGCCTGAACGTGAAAAAAGTGCCGAAGGCGGAGCAGGAAGAAATCGTCGCCCGCGTCGCTGAAACCCTGCAGATCACGCACTTGCTGGACCGCCGTCCGGCGCAGCTGTCGGGCGGCCAGCGCCAAAGGGTCGCCATGGGCCGCGCCATTTCGCGCAAGCCGTCGCTGTTCCTGTTCGACGAACCGCTGTCGAACCTGGACGCCAAGCTGCGCGTGGAAATGCGCGCCGAGATCAAGCTGCTGCACCAGCGCCTGAAGGCCACCATCGTCTACGTCACGCATGACCAGATCGAGGCGATGACGATGGGCGACCTGATCGCCGTGATGAAGGATGGGGTGGTGCAGCAACTGGGCACGCCGCAGGAAATCTACGACAATCCGGCCAACCTGTTCGTGGCCGGTTTCATCGGCTCGCCATCGATGAACTTCATCACCGTCAAGCCTGTCATCGAGGGCAACGAGGTGTTTGTTGCCATCGAGAACGCAGGCAAGAGCTTGCGCCTGGCCTTGCCGTTCGCCGCCGACAAGCTGCGCAGCTATGCGGGCCGCGACGTGATCCTGGGCGTGCGTCCGGAACAGATCACGGACATGAGCAGCGCGCACGGCGACGTGGGCCAGGAACTCGGTTGCCTGATCGACCTGGTCGAGCCAACCGGTCCCGACACCTTGCTGACGACGCGTTTGAACGGCGCGGCCGTGACTTGCCGCACGCACCCGCGCGAAGCCGTGCTGCCGGGGCAGACCATGCAGTTGTCGTTCAACCTGTCGAAAGCGGCCCTGTTCGATCCGGCCAACGGCGAACGCATCGCCTAAGCGTTGTATCCAAAAAACGGCCCGCTTGTCGGATGACAGGCGGGCCGTTGTCGTTTACGCAGCGATTATTTTGTCAGCGATTTTTTATGGGCGATGGCGTGGCGCAGCTTGCCCTTGTCGTCGATCAATTCATCGAACGCTTCCCGGTTGACTTCCCGCAGGGCACCCAGCTCGCGCGCGCTCTTGCCGCCGCTGACGATATCGTCTGGCCGCAGCGCCACCATCGCCTGCGCGGCCAGCAGGACCGCATTCGCATACGCGGTGGCATCGTGCAGGTCGACGCGCGCCAGGTCCAGCGCCGGCATACCGCGCAGCCAGTCGGCCCAGTAAAACTCGAGAAATTCCGTGGCGTGCTCCGGCGGCTCGTAGCCGATCCCGCGCGTAAAGTAGACGAGCGAGCGGTACGGGTCGTCGCCCAGGGACTGCAGGCCGATGGCGGGCGGCAGCTGCTGCGGAGTGATGGCCTGGTGGCGGCCGTTTTTCAGCCATACCTTGTTTTCCTCGCGCATGCGGGTCCAGAACGCCGCTTCGCCCAGCGCGCTGAAATTGTCGCTGACCTTGACCCAGACTTTCATTTGACGATTGCGCCCGCCGTCGGCCTCCCAGAAGGTGGAAAACGTGTGGTGGCCATCGGTCAGGTACACGATGCCGCGCGGGCCGATGACGACGGTCTTCATGTCGCCCGGACGGCTGCCCACGGCCGCCTTGCAGCGGTAGCCGGCCGGTGGCGCGGCCAGGGTGGCGCCGGCCACATTGGCCGTGTTGGGCAAGACGTCGCCCTGGCCATTGGCTTCGCACAGGTCGGCGAATTTCTTTGGCTTGGCGATGTCGGCGATGTGTTTTTCTTCGACCGCATAGCGTCCCAGCTTGTAATACACCTGGTCGTAGCCGATGGCCGGCTGGGTCGGATGCAATTCATCGAGGCGTACCTGCAGGATGCGCGGATGGGCGGCGCTGCCCACGACGGTCGCCATCAGCGCCTGCTGGCGCGCGCTGAGGACCGGCGCCGGCGCGACGGCGGCGTCGCGGGCCCAGGCCATGCTGGCGAAAGCGAGGGCCAGCGCGGCGGCGGCCCGGGGAAATGCGGCGTGCATGCGGCCTCCGAAGTGAGCGGTATGGCGTGCAGCATAGCGCGGCACGCGATTTCGCGCAGTCCGACAGGCGCATGCACTGCGCCATATCAAGACAGCTTGTTAAAACCACGTCTCCACTTGCAGGCCGAACGAGGTGCCGCTGGTGGCGTTGCCGTACACGGGCCCCGATTCATTGGCCTTGTTGACGGCGGCCGTGGCGGCGTCGTTCCATTTGCCGTAGGTGACGAAGGCGCGCAGCTCGGGACGCGACCAGTAACCCTTGCCCGCCGTCAGGGTAGGCGCGAAGGTCAGCTTGGTCAGGCGCTGCGCGGCGCCGCCCGTGGGCGAGGTCACGCGGTCCGTGCCCAGTTCGAACTGCAGCTTGAAGTTGTCGTTGACGGCATATACGGGGCGCACGCCCAGGGTGGTCCAGGTCGAGCTGCCGCCCGTGGTGTCGGACTTGTCGCGCTGCACGATGGCGATCATTTCCGCGCTCCATTCCGGCGTCGGCTGTATCCACAGCGAATTGAAGATGCGCAAGCGCGTGACGTCGCTGCCGTTGCGGATCGAGCCCGTCGTGCCCATGCGGTTGCAGCACTGGCCGCCGGCGCCCGTGCCCGGCCCGACGCCGTACTGGATGCCGAAGGTGTTGGCGCCGCCCCATACCTTGTCCTGCTTGTGCAGCACGGTGGCTTGCCAGCCGCTGTGCGAGGTGCTGTCCTTCTTGTCGGGCGTGATCAGGGTGGTCAGCACTTCCAGCGTGCCATCCTGATTGATGGGGATGCCCTGGTAGACGAGGTTTTGCCGGATGGCCGAGTTGCCGGGCTTGTCGTTATCCTTGAAGAAACCATAGCTGATGCGGCCCGGTCCCAGCTTGTACTGGTCGATGCCGCCGCCCGTGCCGTTCATATTGATGTATTGCAAGTCCAGCATGTGGATGTCGGGACGCATGTAGTAGCGCTTGCCGATCCAGGCCGTGCCGCCGTTGAGAATTTCGATGTTTTTCGCTTCCACGTACATCTTCGACATGCTCAGGTCCGAATCGCTGACGGCGGAGCTGGGCGTGTAGGCGGCTACCATGATATGGCCGACGAAGCTGACGCCGTTGGCCGACTTGGCCATTTCCTTCTGGTATTCGAATTCTCCATAGGTGTCGCATTCGTTGCCGAGCCGGTAGCGCATGGTGTTGCCGCCCAGGCCGTAGCAGCTTTGCGGGCCGCGGCTGTCCGTGCTCGAGCCGAGGCCGGCGCGGAAGTAGCCGTGGTATTCGCCTTCGGCATCGCTGGCGTGGGCGGCGCCGCAGGCCAGCAGCATGGCGCAGGCCAGTGCCAGCGAGGTCTTCATCGGGTGTTGCATACAATCTCCTTGTCGTTATCAAAATGCGTGCTTGGGCACGTCGTACCGGATCGCTGCCGATCCAATCGGGGAACTGCCTGGGCGGAAAGGCTCAGGCGGCCAATATCTGTTTCGATGAAATCAGGTTGCCGGGCTGGCGCCGCGTGCGCGCCACGCCTTGCGCGTCGAACAAATGGAAGGCGCTGCTGGCGGCCGAGACCGTGAATGGCTGGCCCAGCGGCACGCGGTTGTTGCCGTCGCCGCGTATCACCAGTTCCTGGCCGTTGTCCAGCGCCAGGTAAATGAAGTTGGCTTCACCCAGGTGTTCCACCAGGCTGACGACGCCCTGGAAGCGGGCGCCGCCGTCGCCGTTTTCCAGGATGTGTTCGGCCCGCAGGCCCACCGTGACGGCGTCGCCCGGCAGCAGGCCGGCCGGATCGACGAGGGCCGTGACTTCCTGGCCGCTGGCCAGCGCCACGCGCACGCCATCGTCCTGCGCGGCGATGACCTTGCCTTCGAAGAAATTCATCATCGGCGCGCCGATGAAGCCTGCCACGAAGCGGTTCGCCGGCTGCTGGTACAGTTCCAAAGGCGTGCCCGCCTGCTGGATATGGCCGCCATGCATGACGACGATCTTGTCGCCCAGGGTCATCGCCTCGACCTGGTCGTGCGTCACATACACGATGGTGGCGTTCAACTGGCGGTGCAGCTTGGCAATTTCCAGCCGCGTCTGCACGCGCAGGGCCGCGTCGAGGTTCGACAGCGGCTCGTCGAACAGGAACAGCTGCGGTTCGCGCACGATGGCGCGGCCGATGGCCACCCTCTGGCGCTGGCCGCCCGACAGTTCGCGCGGCAGGCGTTCCAGCAGGTGGTCGATCTTCAGGATGGCGGCCGCGTGGCGCACGCGCTGGGCGATGGCGTCCTTGCTGGCGCCGGCGATCTTCAGGCCGAACGCCATGTTGCGGTACACGCTCATGTGCGGATACAGCGCATAGCTCTGGAAGACCATGGCGATGCCCCGTTCGGCCGGCGGCAAGTCGTTGACGACCTTGCCGCCGATGGACAAGGTGCCTTGCGAAATGCTTTCCAGGCCGCACAGCATGCGCAGCAAGGTCGATTTGCCGCAGCCGGAAGGGCCCACCAGCACGACGAATTCACCGTCGCGGATGTCGAGGTCGATGCCGGCCAGCACATTGTGGTGGCCGTCGTAGGATTTGGTCAGTTGTTGCAGGCTTACATGGGCCATGGCGCACCTATTATTTGACCGCGCCGGACGTCAGGCCGCGGATCAGTTGACGAGAGAAAATGACGTACATGACGAGCACGGGAATGACAGCCAGCGACAGCGCCGCCAGCACGGAGTTCCAGTCCGTCACGTATTGCCCGATGAATTGCTGCACGCCCAGGGTGACGGTCTTGGTACGGTCCGATGGCGCCAGGATGAGCGGGAACCACAGGTCGTTCCAGGCGGGAATCATGGTGAACACGGCCACCGTGGCGATGGCGGGACGGATCAGGGGCAGGATCACCTGGAAGAAGATGGCGAATTCGCCCACGCCGTCGCAGCGCGCCGCATCCTTCAGTTCGCGCGGCACCTGGCGCACGAATTCGGACAGAATCATCACAGCCAGCGGCAGGCCCTGCGCCGTATACACGAGCACCAGCGCCGTCAAGGTGTTGATCAGGTCGAGCCGCACCACCAGTTCCAGGATGGACACCGTACCCAGGCGGATGGGGATCATGATGCCCAGCGCCAGGTACAGGGTCAGCAGGCGGTTGCCCGTAAACGTGTATTCGGACAAGGCCCAGGCCGCCATGGCGCCGAACAGCACGATCAGCAGCAGCGACAGCAGGGTGACGAACAGGCTGTTGCCGAAGTACAGCAGGAAGTCGGAATTGGCCAGCACCTTGTGAAAGCCCACGAGCGAAAAGGTGGAAGGCGTGGGCAAGGCCAGCGGATTGTCGAAGATGGCGGCCCGCGTCTTGACTGAGTTGATCAGGATCAAGACGATTGGAAACAGGGCGATGATGGTGTAGCCGGCCAGGATCGCATGCACGGCGGCGCGGCCCAGGGGGCGGGTGGAAACGTTGCGCATGGCGGCCCTTACAGTTCGTAGCGTGTCAGCTTGCGCTGCACGAAAAAGAAATACACGCCCACGCCCACGAGGATCACGAGGAACATCATGGTGGCCACGGCGGCGCCCATGGTGGGGCTGCCCAGCTGGGCCTGGTAGCCGAAGAAGGTGCGGTAAAAGAAGGTGCCGAGGATGTCGGTGGCGTAGTTCGGTCCCGCCAGCGCGCCTTTCACGGAATACACGAGGTCGAAAGCATTGAAGTTGGCGACAAAGGTGAGGATGGTGACCAGCCCCAGGGTGGGCCAGATCAGCGGCAGCTTGATTTGCCAGAAGATGCGCATGGCGCCGGCCCCTTCCGCGTGGGCCGCCTCGATGATTTCCTCGGGCACGGCCAGCAGGGCCGCATAGATCAGCATCATGGGGATGCCGATGTATTGCCAAACGGAAATGAGAGCGATGGTCAGCAGGGCCGTCGATTCCTGGCCCAGCCACGGCGCGAAGTGGCTGCCAATGCCCACGCCATCCATCAGCGACTGGCCCACGCCCCACAGCGGCGACAAGATCAGCTGCCAGATGAAGCCGATGATGACGACGGACAGCAGGGTGGGCAGGAAGATCAGGGTGCGGTAGCTGCGCTCGCCCTTCAAACCCTTGAGGCTGAAGAGGGTGGCCAGCAGCAGGCCGATGGGATTTTGCAGCAGCATGTGGATGAGGAAAAACTTGCAGTTGTTCCACATCGCATTCCAGAAACTTTGCGACCATTGCGGGTCGAACAGGATGGTGGCGTAGTTGGCCAGGCCGGCAAAATGGTGCTGGCCGCTCTCATCGGTCGTGTACAGGCCCAGGCGCAGGGTATCGGCCAGGGGCAGGGCGCTGAACAGCGAGTAAATGACCAGCGCCGGGGCCAGGAACACGAGCACGTGCCATGGGAAAGTTTTTTTCACGGCGAAACTCCAGACGAAGAAAAGCACCGGCGGCGTGGCCGCCGGCAAAACCGTGCCACCGGCTGCCGCATCGCACTGCTCAGGCCGGTTGCTCGGGGAGGGTAGACGTGGTGATTACTGTTGCGGCTTGTACCACTTGGCAAAGCCGGACTGGATCTGGCGCGCTGCGTCTTTCGGCGCCAGCTTGCCGTTCAGGACCTGGGCATTGACGTTCCACAGCTCGTTTTCCATGCTCGGCTCGCCACGGTTGAGGATTTGCGCGTTCAGGCGGATGGTCGAGGCGCAACTGGCGCGCCAGCCGTTCATTTGCTTGGCCAGCGGGTCCTTGATGGAGATCAAATGGTTCGACAGCGAAAAGAAGCCCGTCACCTTGTTGGTGTAGATGTCGGCGAATTCCTGCGAACCGAGCCAGGCGAGGAATTTGTAGGCGTCTTCCTTGTTCTTCGACTTCTTGTTGACGCTCATGCCGATGTCCGTGTGGTCCGAGATGTAGCATTTGTCGCCGGCCTTGCGCACGGGCGGGTTGAAGGCACCCAGTTCCAGTTCCGGGTCTTGCTTGAAGTAGGCGATATCCCAGGAGCCGGATGGGTAGATGGCGGCCTTGCCCAGCGCGAACTGGTTCTGGCTGTCGCCATAGGTTTGCGCGCTGGCGCCCTTGGACAGATAGCTGCCCAGGCGGGCCTCATATTCCCATGCGGCGACGAACTGCGGGTCGGTAAATTTGGCCTTGCCGGCGATCAGCGCCTTGCGGCCCTCTTCACCTTTCCAGTAATTGGCGCCGATGCTGGTGAACACCACCTGGTTCGCTTCCCACTGGTCGGCCGTGCCCAGGGCCAAGGGCGCATATTTGCCGCTTTTCTTGACCGTTTCCAGCACCTTGAAGAATTCCTCTTCCGTGGCGGGCGGCCGCAGTTTCAGTTCGCGGAAGATTTTCTTGTTGTACAGGAAGCCATGCATGACGGACGCGATCGGCATGCAGAAGGTGTCCTTGCCATCGTCCGTCTGCCACGCCACCTTGGCCGAGGCGGGGAAGTTGTCCATGCCGGCCTTGCCGTCGAGTTTTTCCAGCTGGCCCCGCTTGTACAGGGCCAGCGAGACGTCGAACGGGCGGCAGGCCAGCAAGTCGCCGGCCGTGCCGCCGCTCAGGCGCGCGTTCAGGGTGGAATCGTATTCGGTGGGGGCCGTGGGCGAGAACTTGATCTCGATGCCCGGATGTTTTTTCTGGAAGGCGGGGATGAGCACCGTTTCCCACAGGGTCTTGTCATCCACGCGCCAGCTTTCGATGGTGAGCGTGCCCGCCTGTGCCGTGCCGCTGGCCAGCAGCAGGGCCAGCAATGTATTGCGCGCGGCCACGCCGCCTTTTGCATGCAGTTGCATGTCGTCTCCTTGTTGGTGTTGGTCTTGTTTGGCTGCCTGTTACGCTGCAGTTGGCGGACAGTAGCATCGGGGGAAATGTGACGCCAGCGTCCGGCATTGCACCGGCGACTATCGCCTATCCTGTTGATTTGAAAGAATAAATTCATACTGTGCACATCTGCCTGCTTACCTTTCCTTACCGATGTCCGCTGCCGTGGCGCGCCGCGCGGGGCGTCGGGCGCGCGGCGCTCCTTGTGCGGTGCGCAAGGTAGCGCAACAAAAGCTCACGTTTCTTTACAAATCAGGGGACTAAATTACCAACCTGCTGTTTTGTAGTTGGGCTATAGTTTGTCGCGACAAGAACAAGGGGACAGGATTGAAGACGCCGCCGCACAGCACCGCCGACCGCCATGCCGGGGCCGCCCGCCGTCGCGGCGTGGCGGCGCTGGCGCTGCTGGCCTTCATGTGCAGCAGCGTGCCGGCGCGGGCCGAAGCGCTGCAGGTGCTGCACTGGTGGACCTCCGCTGGCGAACGCCGCGCCGCCGACGTGCTGGTGGCGCGCCTGGCGCAGGAAGGCGTCGAATGGCGCGATGCGGCCATCGCGGGCGGCGCGGGCGTCGGCGCGGGCAAGGTCTTGAAGAGCCGCGTGCTGGCCGGCAAATCGCCGGAAGTCATGCAGCTGATCGGCTATACCCTGGGCGAGTGGAGTGACCTGGGCTTGCTGCTGCAGCTCGACAGCGTCGCCGCCAGCAACAACTGGCGCGCGACCATGTATCCCACCGTGTGGGGCTTGCTGCAAAACCGCGGCCATACGATGGGCGTGCCGGCCGGCATCCACCGCATCAATACCCTGTTTTACAACCGCAAGATCTTCCAGCGCCTGGGCCTGGCCGCGCCGCGCAGCTGGAGCGACTTCGAGCGCATGGCCGGCAAGCTGCGCCAGGCCGGCATCACGCCGCTGGCGCAAAGCAGCGAAGCGTGGCAGGTGGCGACCTTGTTTGAAACGCTGGTGCTGGCTGAATCGGGGCCCGCGTATTACCGCGCCCTGTTTGTCGACAAGAAAGCCGAGGCGTATGCGGACCCGCGCCTGCGGCACGCCTTGCAGCGCTTGAGATCGCTGAAACAATGGATGGGCACGCCGCTGCGCGAGCAGGGCTGGCCCGAAATGGCGCGCCAGGTGGGCGACGGCGAGGCGGCCATGTACATCATGGGCGACTGGGTCAAGGGCGAGCTGAACGCCTGGGGCCGCGCCACGGACGAGGTATTCGGCTGCGCCGCCGCGCCCGACACGGGCGACTACCACCTGTACAGCATCGATACGCTGGCCATGTTCGCCTCCGACTACACGCACCAGGGCGCGCAGGAAAAGCTGGCGCAGGTGGTCGCTTCGCTGCCCGTGCAGCTCGAATACAGCCAGGTGAAGGGCTCGATTCCCGCCTTGCGCCAGGCCGACCTGTCGCGCCTGGACAGCTGCGCGCGCGCCTCGGCGCAGGCATTCGCGCGCGGCGCCGCGTTCCAGGCGCCCAGCCTCGTGCACCGCATGGCCACAGATGAAACCAGCAAGGATGCCATCATCGCCGAAGTGCATCGCTATTTCCTCGATGAGACGATCAGCGCGGCCGACGCGCAACGCCGCATCGGCAGCATGTTGCAGGCGCTGAATAAAAAAGGACGAGACCATGTCACGCAAAATCCTCGTCGTTGACGACGATCAAAAGACCCGCATGCTGTTGAAGGCCTACCTGGAAAAGAACCAGTACGAGGTGGGCTTGGCGCACGATGGCGCTACCTTCCTGGCCGAATTCCACCGTCACGTCGACAGCCTGTCGCTGGTGATCCTCGACGTGATGCTGCCCGACACGGATGGCTTTGCCCTGTGCAAGGTGGTGCGCGCCCGCTCGAACGTGCCCATCATCATGCTGACGGCCAGCTCCGACGAGACGGACAGGGTGGTGGGGCTGGAACTGGGCGCCGACGACTACATCGCCAAGCCCTACAGCCCGCGCGAATTGCTGGCGCGCATCAAAGCCATCCACCGCCGTACGGGCATCGACGCGGCCGCGCCGCCCCGCTATTACCGCTTCGTCGGTTTCACGCTCGACACGCTCGAGCGCACGGTGACGGATGCCGATGGCGAAGCGCTGCAGCTGACGGGCCTCGATTTCCAGCTGCTGCGCTACTTTGTCGAGCATCCGGGCGATATCCTCGACCGCAGCGTGTTGTGCGAACAGACGCGGGGGCGCGACGCGGGGCCGCTCGACCGCTCGCTCGATGTGCAGGTGAGCCGGCTGCGGCTGCGCCTGAAGGACGATGGCAAGCAGCCCATGCTGATCAAGACGGTGCGCGGCGCCGGTTATGTGTTTTCTGCCGACGTGAACAGTGGGCATGCCTGAGCGGGGCGTGCGCCGGCTGCTCGAGCGTCTGCTGCCGCCATCGCTGCTGGGCCGCCTGTCCGTGGTGATGGTGGCCGGCGTGCTGGCCACGCAACTGGTGGGCAACCTGATCTGGGCCACGCAGCTGCGCCGCGACTCGGCCGTGGAGGCGCGCATGGCGTCGCAGCACCTGGCCCGCAGCGCCGCCAGCACCATCCGTTTCTTCCTCAGCCTGCCGGCCAACTACCGCCCCATCCTGATCCAGCAATTTCGCGAGATGGGCGGCACGCGCTTCTTTGTCAACGTCAACCAGGGGCCGCTGGCCATCCGCGAAATCGCCCCGCACGCGCTGGCCGATACGGTGGTGGCCACGGTGGGCGCGGCGCTGAAGAGCGACTTGCCGCAGCTGGCCGGCTACCGCGTGGGCTTCGCCTGGCCGAGCGACCTGGTGGTGGCCGACAGCGGCGCGCACATCGGCGACTTGCCGGAAAACTGGGTCCAGCACATCTTGCTGCTGAAACCGAATCCCGCGCCCGTCCTCGTGATCCAGGCCGAGCTGGAGCCGGGCAACTGGCTGTACCTGGCGGCCCTGATGCCCAACCCGTATTTCTTGCAAAGCAGTAATCCGTGGACACTGGACCGGGTATTGCTGCAAGCGTTGTCGCTGGCGGCCGTGCTGCTGCTGTCGATCCTCGTCGTACGCTGGACAACACGGCCGCTGGCGGCCCTGTCGGACGCGGCCGAAGCGTTTGGCCGTGGCGAGACGCCGCCGCCCTTGCCGCAGACGGGCAGCCGCGAGTTTGTGCAGACGGCGCGTGCCTTCAGCGGCATGCGCGAACGCATCCAGCGCTACCTGGAAGACCGCGAACGGCTGTTCGTCTCGATTTCGCACGACTTGCGCACGCCCATCACGCGCCTGAAATTGCGCACGGAATTGCTCGACGACGACGTGCAGCGCAACGAATTCCACGATGACCTCGATGAGCTGGACATGATGGTCAAGGGGGCGCTGCAATGCGTGAAGGATAGCGATATCCATGAAAACGCCACCGAGGTGCGCCTGGACCCTTTGCTGCAGCGCATGGTGCGCGGGACCCAGCTGGCCGGCCATGTCGTGCACTACGTGGAGACGGACCTGAGCGTGAAGGCCAAGCCCCTGGCCCTGAAGCGTGCCATCGGCAACTTGCTCGACAATGCCCTGTTTTACGGCAAGACTGCCCATTTGTCGGCGTGCCGCGAGGGCGCCAACGTGGTCATCCGCATCCGCGATGACGGCCCCGGCGTGGCCGAAGAGGCGTTCGCCAGCCTGTTCCAGCCCTATGTGCGCCTGGAACATGGCCGCGAGCAAAACGCGCATGGCATGGGATTGGGGCTCGGTATCGCGCGCAGCATCGTCCAGGCCCACGGCGGCGAGCTGACCCTGGCGAACCACCGCGATGGCGGCCTGGAAGCGACCATTCGCCTGCCGGCCCAGTAAGCGACGTCAGCTTTGTCCGGCCAGCAGCGCACTGGGCACGCGCGGCGAGGACATCAGGTCGCGGAAGGCGGCCCAGTGTGCTGCGCGCGTCGCGCCCTGGCGCTCGACATAGGCTTTCGCCATGTCCTGGCCCAGGTTGTAATTGATGACGTAGGCGCCCATGGCGTCGTAGAACTGCAGGCGCTGCGCGGATTTCTCGGCCGGGTACAGGCGCACGTTGACCAGCCATTCCAGCGCTTCTTCGCGGCTCAGGCTGCCTTCGAGGTATTGGCGCGCGATGTCGTTGTCGGCATAGCCGAGTTTGGCCAGCAGCCGGTTCAGCTGGGCATAGCGTGGCGCCAGCGCCGGGTCGAGGCCGGCCAGCGGGTACAGCACCTGCTGTTCGAAAGCCAGCCGTTCTTCATCCGTAAAACTCAGTTCGATGCCGTAATTGGCCGTGCCTTCGGCGATCAACGATTGCGGCGAATACAGCGGATAGATGCAGTATTCCATCCAGCCCTTGCCACGCACCAGGTCGCGCTCGAGCAGCACGTTGTAGACGTGGTGGCCCGGATAGGCTTCGTGGCAGCCGAGATCGACGGCGCGATCGATATACACGGGCAAGTCCGTATTGATCTGGATCACGCTCTGGTAGTTGCCCTTGTACCAGTTGTAGCCGCTCCACGGCTTGTCGGTGACAAATTCCAATATGAAATCTTCGCCTTCGGGCAGGGCGATGTAGCGCAAGGTACGCTCGCGTCCCGCGCGGATGGCCGCATCCATGACGGCGTGCAGCTTGTCGGCGGGAATGATGAGCTGTGCGCGCAAGGCGTTGACCCTGTCGCTGACCGTGCCGTCGCCAGGCAGCAGCGCGTCGATCTGCGCCACCAGTGCTGCATAGTATGCGCGGCTGTGATGGGGCGAGACGGCGTCGTACAGGCGCGCGCTTTCCGTATCGAAATCAAGGCGCGATCCCTGCAGCATCTCTGTGCGCGCCATGACGGCTTGCAGCTGCTTGCGCAGGTTGGCGGCGCGCAGGCAGGGGGCGTCGGCCAGCAGGGCCAGCGCCTTGTCCGTCGACGCCTTGATGTCGCTCAAACTCAGTTGCTGTTCTAGCGCCTCCTGTTGCCATGCGGGCGGGCCGTAATAGGCGTCCACATACGAGGCATCGTGCTGGCCCATGGCCAGGACCAGCTTGACGTAGCGTTCGGCCACGCCGGCGAGAGTAGGAGAGTTGCTGTCGTTGTTTGTCATGGTGGCCTGGTTGTGCGGTTGGGCAGGCGCTTATTGTATAGCGCAACAGGCTGGAGCGAGGCACGGACACGGAGCACGGACGGGCGGCCTCATTTCCCTATAACAATTAGAAAAATGCATCTTGATATAGCTCAGTGAACCCGGCGTTCGCGGCCTGCGCGTGCGTTTTTGGCAGCAAGATGGCGTGGTCTTCTTTTTTTCGCATATACGTGATTTTCTTCTTGATTTTTCTTCGTTTATGGACGAATATGATGTACGAGATCCGGCACTATCTGACGTCATCGGGCAGGGATTTATATACGGAATGGCTGAAGCGCCAGCGCGACAATACGGCCAGGGTGGCCATCGTACGACGCGTGCTGCGCATGATGCCCGGTAATTTTGGCGACCATAAATTTTGCCACGATGGCGTGTGGGAATTGCGCATCGACGTGGGTCCTGGCTACCGTATTTACTATGCCATCGACGAGGGCCAGATTATTTTGTTGCTGTGTGGTGGCGACAAGCGCACGCAGTCGAAAGATATCGAATACGCCTGTGCCTGCTGGCACGACTGGAAGGAGAGAGGACATGAAAGAGGACGTGAAACAGGTCATGAGCAAACCACCAAGAGACCGCTCACATGATGAAGCGATGGCAGAACTGTACCGCGATGATCCCGCCTTCGCCCTTGAACTGATCAACAACATCCTCGTCGATGGCGACCACGGCGAACTCCTGAGCGTGCTGCGCCAGCTGACGCGTGCCTTTGGCGGCGTGCCTGCGGTGGCGCAGGCGGCCAAGCTCAATCCTACCCAGCTGTACCGCACCCTGTCGCCCGATGGCAATCCATCCCTGAGCACCTTGACGGCCATCCTCGATGCCATGGGCTTGCGCCTGGCCGTGGAACCCAGGCAGCCCGAACGTCCATTTCCCGCACCGGCTGCCTGAGTTCTTGGCACGCGGCTAGAATTCCACCGGGCGCGCTTCGCGCATCGCTTGCGTCATGGCCAGGCCGATGCGTGTCGCTTCCGTCGCATCGTGCAAGGTCAATGACAAGGTGCGCCGGCCCAGTGCCGCATCCGTGAACTCCTGCGCCTCGATCAAAAAGGCGTCGGCGAAGCGGGCATAGAAGTCCGGCGTGCACTCATTGCGCACGCCATGGGCATCCGAAATTTCCACCCGGTTCAGGCGCGGATTGCTGCCCACGGCCAGGCGGCCGCCCGTGCCGAACACTTCCGTCAGGGTTTCATGGCCATGCGCCATGGTGCGCGAGGCCATGAAGCTGGCCATGCTGCCATCGGAAAATTCGACCGTTGCCAGCCCGTTGTCGACGTCGCCAAATGCCTGCAAGCCCGTGTGGATGGCGTTGGTGCCGCTCGCATACACGCGTTTGGGTGCGGGGTTGCCCAGCAGCCAGCGCGCCAGGTCGATATCGTGCACGCTGCAATCGAGGAAGATGCCGCCGCTGGTGGGGGCGAAGCGCATGAAGGCGCCGCTGGGGTCGTTCTGGTCGCAGGTTTGCGAACGCACCAGATACGGTTTGCCGATGAGTCCCTGGGCAATCTTTTGCTGCGCGTCATGATAGCTGGCGTCGAAACGGCGCACGAAGCCGATCATGATCGTCAACTGCGGGTGGCGCGCCGCTTCCGCTTCCACCTTCAGGCAGTCGGCCAGGTCCAGCGATAGCGGTTTTTCGCAAAACACGTGCTTGCCGGCGCGCAGGGCGGCGATGATCTGGTCCGCATGCAGCGAGGTGGGCGTGACGAGGAAGACGGCGTCCAGGCCCGGGTGGGCCAGCAGGGTCTCGTAATCGGCATAGCCGGTGGTGATGCCGAGCTGGCTGGCTGCCCAGTCCAGTTCGGCCGGCACGGGGCTGCAGGCGGCCACGACTTCGGCATTCGGCACGCGCTGCGCCAGGTTGATGGCGTGGCGCTGGCCCAGCCGGCCCAGGCCGACGATGCCGACTTTTAATGTTGGGGATGACATGGTGTCTCCAGATTTTTTATTGTTGTTTATAAAGTTACGACGCCAGGGTCACGACACGACCCTCGCGCCACGACAGCGTCGCCGCTTCGGCCAGTTCCAGCGCCTTCAAGCCATCGTGGACGGTCGTGCGCAGCGACGTGCCATGGGTGAGGGCGTCAAAGAAATGCGCCATTTCCTGCGCGTAGGCCACGCGGTAGCGTTCCAGGAAAAAATCTTCCGGCCTGTCGACGCTGACGTTCACAGCACCATAGGCCGTCACTTCCGTCGGCTTGTGGTTGCCCGCCTGCAGCATACCGGCGCTGCCCAGCACTTCGAAGCGCTGGTCGTAGCCGTAGGCGGCGCGGCGCGAGGCATTGATCTGGCACAAGCGTCCCTTGGCCGTGCGGATGGTGACGACGGCCGTGTCCAGGTCGCCCGCTACACCGATGGCCGGGTCGACGAGGCAACTGCCCGTGGCATGCACGCTGACGGCTTCATCGTCGAGTATCCAGCGGAAGATGTCGAAATCGTGGATCAGCATATCCTTGAAGATGCCGCCCGAGACCTTGATGTAGCTGACCGGTGGGGGGCCGGGGTCGCGGCTGGTGACGACCAGCAATTCCGGCGTGCCGATCTCGCCCGCTTCAATGCGTGTCTTGACGGCATTGAAAGTGGGATCGTAGCGGCGCTGGAAACCCAGCATGCACAGCACCTTGGCTTCCTTGACGGCGGCGGCGCAGGCGCGTGCACGATCGATGGTCAGGTCGACGGGTTTTTCGCAAAAGATGGCTTTGCCGGCGGCGGCCGAGCGCAGGATCAGGTCCGCGTGCGTGTCCGTGCTCGAGGCGATGACGACGGCCTTGATGGCCGGGTCGGCCAATGCCGCCTCGACCGTGGCGCTGCTGCCGCCATGCAGGCCGGCCAGCGCGGCGGCCGCTTCCTGGTTGACGTCGACCACGTACTTGAACTGCACGCCGGGTTGGGCGGCCAAATTGGCCGCGTGGATTTTGCCGATGCGTCCGGCGCCGAACAACGCTACTTCAATCATCATGTTCTCCTGGGGTGTGGATTTCTTCGATGTCGAGCTCTAATTTGTAGGCCAGCGCGATGAACAGCGCCTGGCACAGGCAGATGGTGCTGGTCAGCGAGCGGAAGGCGAAGGCGCTGCCCTCGGTGACGGTGAGCAGCGCGTCGGCGGCCCGCGCGAGCGGGGCCAGCTTGCTGTCGGTAATCACGAGAACCTTGGCGCCCTTGTCTTGCGCCGCCTTGATGCACTGCTGGGTTTCCTTGCCGTAAGGCGAGAAACTGATGGCGATCGCCACATCGCGTTCGCGCACGCTGCGCATCTGTTCGCGGTGCATGCCGCCCAGTCCGCTAATCAGGTGCACGCGCTTGTCCGTGTGTTCGAGCGCGTAGGCGATGTAGGAGGCGATCGGGAAGGACCGGCGCACGCCGATCACATAGATATTTTCCGCTTTCAGCAGCAGGTTGACGGCCGCTTCCAGCTGCGCGTCGTCGAGTCCTGCCGCCAGGTCGTCGAGACCGGCGCGGCTGGCACCGACGAATTCGCGCGTCAGGTCGCCTGCGCTCAGGGCGGCGTCGCGTGTGGAGATCAGCTTGCGGATGCGCTGCTGGTAGTCGGGCGTGGCGCCGGCCTGGTCCGTGTAAGCCTGGCGGAACACGTCTTGCATTTCGGAAAAGCCCGTGTAGCCGAAGCGCTGCGCGAAACGCACGATGGCGGACGGCTGCACGTCGCAGGCGGCGGCGATGTCGCTGATGCGCTCGAGCATCAGGCTGGCCCGGTGCTTTTCAATGTATTGCGCGATGACTTTCAACTGGCGCGACAGGTTGTCGTACTCGGCGGCAATGTGCTGCATCAGTTGTTCGATGGGGGCGGTGGCTGCCATGATTTTTTCCTTGGTGTACTTGCCGGGCCGCTGTCTCCGTGCGGCTGGTTCTGACGAGAATTATAGGAGGGAATCTTAAAAATAGAAACGAATTTCTATTTAGATTTATTTTGAAAATTTTATTGCATTTGTCTTTTTTGTGGCCTAAGCTGTGCGCAGTGCATCGGTTCGTGTGCCGCAAGGCCAGGCCGGTGACACCCTTCATAAAAGCTCGCAACTATAAAAATTAATCCGTCTAGGAGACATTCATGCATAGCAATAAAAGCAAGGGTTTGATGAAGTGCCTGGCCATCGCCAGCCTGGGCCTGAGCCTGGGTTTGAGCACGGGCGCCAGCCATGCTGCCGGCGAGAAATTCGTCATGGTCAGCCACGCGCCGGACTCCGATTCCTGGTGGAATACCATCAAGAACGCCATCAAGCAAGCCGGTGAAGACTTCAACGTGTCCGTCGACTACCGCAATCCGCCGAATGGCGACCTGGCCGACATGGCGCGCCTGATCGAGCAGTCGGCCGCGCGCAACTATGATGGCTTGATCGCCGACATCGCCGACTTCAGCGTGCTGCAAAAACCGCTGGGTACGGTAGTGGCCAAGAAAATCATGCTCGTGACCATCAATTCGGGCACCATCGCGCAAAGCGAACAGTTGAAAGCCATCATGCACGTGGGCCAGCCCGAGTATGACGCGGGCCTGGGCGCCGGCAAGCGCGCCAAGGAAGCGGGCATCAAGTCCTTCGTGTGCGTGAATCACTATGCGATGAATGCGTCGTCGTTCGAACGCTGCCGCGGTTTTGCCGATGCGCTCGGCGTCGACTTCAAATCGTCCACGCTCGACACCAATGGCGTCGACCCTGGCGTCATCGAAAGCAAGGTCAGCGCCTATCTGCGCAGCAATCCGAAGACCCAGGCTGTGCTGGCGCTGGGACCGGATTCGGCGCCAGCCGCCATGCGCGCCGTCGAGAAGCTGGGTCTGAAAGGCAAGATGTACTTCGCCAGCTTCGACTTGTCGGAAGAAATCGCCAAGGGCATCAAGGATGGCAGCATCCAGTTCGCCATCGACCAGCAGCCCTACCTGCAAGGCTACATTCCTGTCGCCGTGATGGCCATCATGAAACAGCAAAAGATCACTGACCTGGCCAAGGTCAAGGAAATCCTGATCGCCAATCCGAAATACCAGGCGCGCCTGGCGGAATACGGCCTGACCCCGATCTACGGCCCACGCCATATCAGCTCCGGCCCCGGTTTCGTAACCAAGGAAAACATTTCCAAGGTCGAAAAATACGCCGGCCAATACCGCTAATCCACACAGTCGCCACCGGGCTTGCCCAGCGCCGCACCGCTACCTGCGGGCGGCGCATGAGAGGAACACGCCTGGCGCCAGCGATGCTGGCAGGAAAGTAATTGAAATTGGTAACAAGTATCACTGAAAGGACATCGTATGACTGCGCTCAAAACCAGCCTGGCCAGCCCCGGCATGAATCCTCCTCCGCCTCCCGGCGCCGCCAGCAAGCCAGTTGCCGCCGCCGACGAGCGCGTGGGCACGACCAGCTGGGTCAAACGGTTTTTTGGCCGCCCCGAGTTCGCCTCGATTTCCGGCGCGGTGCTCGTGTTTGCCTTCTTCGTCATCACGGCCGGCGACTCCGGCATGTTCAACCTCGATGGCGTCGTCAACTGGATGCAAGTGGCGTCCTACCTGGGCATCATCGCCATCGGCGCCTGCCTGCTGATGATCGCCGGTGAATTCGACCTGTCGATCGGCTCCATGATCGGCTTTGCTGGCATGATGATCGCCATTCCGACCATCTATTTCCACTGGCCGCTGTGGGCCGCCATCCTGTTCGCCTTCGCCGGTTCCATGGCGCTGGGCTGGCTCAACGGCTACATCGTCATCAAGACGCGCTTGCCATCGTTCATCGTTACCCTGGCATTCCTGTTCATCCTGCGCGGCCTGACCCTGGCCCTGTCGATCATGTTCGCCAACCGCACCATCGTCAGCGGCGTGGGCGACCTGGCGGCGCAGGACTGGCTGGCCAGTCTGCTGTTCCACGGCAATGTGGCCACTGGCCTGTTCCAGTGGATGGGCGCGCATGGCTGGATCGCCGTGCTCGACGACGGCTCGCCGCTGGTCAAGGGCATTCCGAAAGTCATCGCCTGGTGGCTGGTGCTGGCCGCCGGCGCCGCATTTGTCCTGTCGCGTACTCGCTTCGGCAACTGGATGTTCGCCGTGGGCGGCGACGCCAACGCGGCCAAGAATGTGGGCGTGCCGGTGCGCAAGGTAAAAATTTCGCTGTTCGTCTTCACGGCCTTCTGCGCCTGCCTGTTTGCGACCTTGCAAGTATGCGACGTGGGGTCGGCCGCCGCCGACCGGGGCATGCAAAAGGAATTCGAAGCCATCATCGCGGCCGTCATCGGCGGCGCCTTGCTGACGGGCGGCTACGGTTCCGTCGTCGGCGCCTGCTTCGGCGCGCTGATCTTCGGCGTGGTACAGATCGGCATCACTTATACCAACATCAATTCGGACTGGTTCCGCGTGTTCCTCGGCGTCATGCTGCTGATCGCGGTGCTGTTCAATAACTTTGTACGCTCACGCGTCACGGAAGCGAGATAAATCATGAGCGAGCATATTCTTGCCCTGGAAAATGTCAGCAAGCGCTTCGGCTCCGTGCTGGCCTTGCAAAACATCACCATGCGCCTGAAGGAAGGCGAAGTGCACTGTTTGCTGGGCGACAACGGCGCCGGCAAGTCCACCCTGATCAAGACCCTGGCCGGCGTGCACAAGCCCACCGATGGCCAGTACCTGGTCGATGGCAAGCCCGTCGTCTTCAATTCGCCCAGCGAAGCGCTGGACATGGGCGTGGCCACCGTCTACCAGGATCTGGCGCTGGTGCCGCTGCTGTCCGTGGCGCGCAATTTCTTCATGGGCCGCGAGCCGATGAAAAAGCTGCTGGGCCTGGTGCCCGTGATGGATATCGACTATGCGGCCGAGACGGCGCGCGACAAGCTGGCCGAGATGGGCATCATGGTGCGCGACCCGCACCAGGCCATTGGCACCATGTCGGGCGGCGAAAAGCAGTGCCTGGCCATCGCCCGCGCCATCCACTTCGGCGCCAGGGTGCTGATCCTCGACGAGCCAACGGCGGCCCTGGGCGTCAAGCAATCGTTCAATGTGTTGAAGCTGATTTACAAGGCGCGAGAGCGGGGCATTTCCGTGATCTTTATTACGCATAATGTGCACCATGCGTATCCGGTCGGCGACTCGTTCACGTTGTTGAACCGGGGCAAGTCGCTGGGCACCTTCACCAAGGATACGGTGAGCAAGGAGGCCTTGCTGGACATGATGGCGGGCGGCGCGGAAATGCAAACGCTGATGAGTGAACTCGACGGTGTCACGATTTAAGGATAGCCATGAATAATTCCACACAATTCGCCCAGGGCCGCGCGCTCGACGTGATCTGCCTGGGCCGCCTGGCGGTGGATCTGTACGCGCAGCAGATCGGCAGCCCCCTGGAAGACGCGACCAGTTTCGCCAAGTACCTGGGCGGCTCGTCGGCGAACATCGCCTTCGGCACGGCCCGCCTGGGCTTGAAGTCGGCCATGCTGTCGAAAGTGGGCGACGACCACATGGGCCGTTTCCTCACCGACACCCTGTCGAAAGAGGGCTGCGACGTCAGCCACGTGGGCATCGACCGCGACCGCCTGACGGCTTTAGTCATGCTGGGCATCAAGGACAAGAACACCTTTCCCCTGATTTTCTACCGTGAAAATTGCGCCGACATGGCCATCGACGCCGCGTCGGTGGATGCGGCTTTCATTGCGTCGAGCAAAGCGCTGTTGATCACCGGCACGCATTTCTCCACGGCTGCCACGCACACTGTCAGCACGCAGGCATTGCAGCTGGCCCGTGCCAACAATGTGCGCACCGTGCTCGACATCGATTACCGGCCCGTGCTGTGGGGTTTGTCGGGCAAGGCCGATGGCGAAACGCGTTTCGTTTCGAACGAAGGCGTGACCAAGCATCTGCAAAGCATCCTGCCGCAATTCGACCTGATCGTCGGCACGGAAGAGGAATTCATGATCGCCGGCGGCGGCGCGGACATCATGGCGTCCTTGCGCGCCGTGCGGGCCGCCACCCTGGCCACTTTGGTCGTCAAACGGGGCCCGCTGGGCAGCGCCGTCATCGACAATGTGGTGCCGCACAGCCTCGATGATGCATATAACTACCGTGGCGTGCGCGTGGAAGTGCTCAACGTGCTGGGCGCGGGCGACGCGTTTCTGTCGGGCTTCCTGAAAGGCTGGCTGCGCGGCGAGGATTACGAAGCGTGCTGCCGCTACGCGAATGGCTGCGGCGCCCTCGTCGTGTCGCGCCACGGCTGTGCGCCGGCCATGCCGTCACCCGTCGAGCTTGACTATTTCCTCGCCAACGCGGCCAAACTGACGCAGCCGGACCAGGACGCCACCTTGTCGCGCCTGCACCGCACGACGGTGGCGCGCAAAGAGTGGGATGAGTTGTGCGTATTTGCCTTTGACCACCGCACGCAATTCTTTGAGCTGGCGCAACAGACGGGCGCGCCCGAGTCGGCCATTGCGGCCTTGAAACAATTGATGGTGCAAGCCGTGGCACAGACGGAAACGGCCTTGCAGCTGGCCGGCAAGACGGGCGTGCTGATCGATGGCCGCTATGGCGTCGATGCGCTCAACGATGCGACGGGACGTGGCTGGTGGATAGGCCGTCCCGTGGAATTGCCGGGATCGAATCCGCTGCAATTCGACTGGGGCCGTTCCATCGGTTCGCACCTGCTCAGCTGGCCCAAGGAACACGTGATCAAATGCCTGGTGCAATTGCACCCGGACGATGCCGTGGAAAACCGGCTGGAACAGGAAGCGCAGATCAAGGCACTGTACGATGCGGCGCAAGTGAGCGGTCACGAACTATTGCTCGAAGTCATACCGTCGGAAGCCTTGCCGCACGGCGACGATACGGTCTTGCGCGCCGTCAAGCGTTTGTACAACCTCGGCATTTACCCGGAATGGTGGAAGCTGGAAAGCATGTCAGCCCAGCAATGGCAAGCCATCGATGCCCTCGTGCACGAGCGCGATCCGTATTGCCGTGGCGTCGTCCTGCTGGGTTTGAACGCGCCGATTGCGGCCCTGGCCGACAGTTTCGAGCAAGCCAGCGCCAGCACGACGTGCAAGGGTTTCATGGTGGGGCGCACCATCTTCCAGGAACCGAGCCGCCGCTGGCTGGCTGGCGAACTTGACGATGCCGGCCTGATCGCCGCCGTGCGCGCCAACTTCGAGCAGCTCATTACCTTGTGGCAGCGTACGCGCAACCGTCTGGAGCGTGCGGCATGAAGACCACCACGATCCGTTTGACCATGGCCCAAGCCCTGGTGCGCTACTTGGCCGCCTTGCGGGTGGAAGGGGGCGAACCTTTGTTCGGCGGCGCTTTTGCCATCTTTGGTCACGGCAACGTGGCGGGCCTGGGCGAGGCGCTGTACCAGTACCGCGACAGCTTCCCGACTTACCGCGCGCACAACGAACAGGCGATGGCGCATTCGGCCATCGCCTATGCCAAAGCCCACATGCGCCGGCGCATGATGGCGGTGACCAGTTCCATCGGCCCGGGCGCCACCAACCTGCTGACGGCCGCCGCGCTGGCGCACGTGAACCGCCTGCCCGTGCTCTTGCTGCCCGGCGACGTCTTCGTCTCGCGCGCGCCCGACCCGGTGCTGCAGCAACTGGAAGATGGCACGGATGGCAGCGTTTCCGTCAACGATGCGTTCAAGCCGCTGTCGCGCTACTTTGACCGCATCGTCTATCCGGAGCAGTTGCTCACCGCCTTGCCGCGCGCCATTGCCGCCTTGACGGATCCGGCCGCCTGCGGCCCCGTGACCTTGTCCCTGCCGCAAGACGTGCAGACGATGGCGTATGACTATCCCGTGGATTTCTTTGAACCGCGCATCGTGCGTTTCCGCGCCGTGCCGCCTGTCGAGCAGGAACTGGAAGAGGCGGCAGCGTTGTTGAAGCACGCGAAGCAGCCGCTGATACTGGCCGGTGGCGGCGTGCTGTACGGAAAAGCCAGCGCCGCCTTGCAGGCGTTTGCCGAGCGCCATGGCATACCCGTGGCGGAAACCCAGGCCGGTAAAAGTTCTCTGCCATGGAACCATCCGCTGCAGCTGGGCGCCATCGGCGTGACGGGCTCGCCTGCGGCCAACAGCCTGGCAGCGGACGCGGACGTGGTGCTGGCCGTCGGCACGCGCCTGCAGGATTTCACGACCGGTTCCAACTCCCTGTTTGCGCAGGCGCAACTGGTCAGCCTGAACGTCAACAGTTTTGACGCCCTGAAACGCCGCGGCCTGGGCTTGCAGGCGGACGCGACACTCGGTTTGCAAGGCCTGTCGCGGCTGCTGGGCAGCTGGAATAGCGCGGGCCAGTGGATGGACCGGGCGCAGCAGGCAGGGAACGCGTGGCGCGAGACAGTCAAAAGCATCACGGGCCGGCGCGACGTGGCCGGCTTGCCGTACGACGGCGAAGTCATCGGCGCCGTGCAACGTTCTTCAGCGGACTCGACCAGCAACGATATCGTCGTCTGCGCGGCGGGCACCTTGCCGGCCGAGCTGCACAAGCTGTGGCGGACAAGCACGCCGGGCGGCTACCACATGGAGTACGGCTACTCGTGCATGGGTTACGAGATCGCCGGTGGCCTCGGCGTCAAGATGGCGAAACCGGAATCGGAAGTCATCGTCATGGTGGGCGACGGCAGCTATCTGATGATGAATTCGGAAATCGCCACGTCCGTCATGCTGGACAAAAAACTCATCATCGTCGTGCTCGACAACCGGGGCTATGGTTGCATCAACCGCCTGCAGCAGGCCTGCGGCAACCCTTCGTTCAACAATATGTTGCCCGACAGCGCACCGCATATCGACTTTGCCCTGCATGCGCAATCGCTGGGCGCGCTGTCCGAACACGTGGCAAACATTGCCGAGCTGGAGCAGGCGATGCTGCGCGCTCGCGCCGCACCACGCACCTATTTGATTTGCATCGATACAGACGACACGCGCACGACCGAAGACGGCGGTTGCTGGTGGGAAGTGGCCGTGCCCGAGGTTTCCACGCAGCCAGCCGTGCAAGCTGCGCGTGCCTGTTATGAACTTGAACGCCAAGGACAACAACAATGAACGCACCGACATGGAATGTGAAGATCGGCATCAACCCGATCTCGTGGATGAACGACGACTTGCCGAGCCTGGGTGGCGAAACGCCTTTGGAAACGGCGTTGAAAGAGGGCGCCGAGATCGGCTACGTGGGTTTTGAGCTGGGCAACAAGTTTCCGAAAGATGCCCCGGCCCTGAACGCGGTGCTGGGCAAATACAATCTCGCCTGTGTTTCCGGCTGGTATTCGGGCCGGCTGGCGCACCGCTCGGTCGAAGACGAGATCGCCGCCGTCGGCCCGCATTTGCGCTTGCTGGCCGACAGCGGCGCCACCGTCATGGTCTACGGCGAAGTGGCCGACGCCATCCAGGGCGAAGCGCGCCCGCTGTATAAACGCCCGCGTTTCCAGTCGCAGCAGCAATGGCAGGACTACGCCAACAAATTGACGGCCTTTGCTGCCCATCTGCTCGCGCATGGCGTGCGCCTCGCGTATCACCATCACATGGGCGCCTACGTGGAAACGCCGGCGGACGTGGACCAGTTGATGGCTTTGACGGGAGCCGAGGTCGGCTTGCTGTTCGACACGGGCCACATCACGTTTGCGGGCGGCGATGCGCTGGCGGTGCTCAACAAGCATATCGACAGGATTTGCCATGTGCATTGCAAGGACGTGCGCCCCAACGTGGTGAAACTGGCGCGCAATGGCCACTGGAGTTTCTTGCAGGCAGTCATCAATGGCGCCTTTAGCGTACCGGGCGACGGCAGCATCGACTTTCCCGCCATCCTCACGCGTTTATATCTGCACGGCTACGAAGGCTGGCTGGTGGTGGAGGCGGAGCAAGACCCGGCCGTCGCGCCCAGCTACGAATACGCGAAGATGGGCCATGACTACCTGGCCAAGCTCGTCGAGGCCATTCCGCGCCTGGGCCGGGAGGCGGCATGAGCCCGCTGCTGGTGAAAGCGGCCAAGGCCGGCGGCAAGATCGTCGAGGTGACGCCCGAGTCGGCTGGCTGGACGCATGTCGGTTTCGCCGCGCACCGGCTTCAAGCGGGCGAATCGCTGAGCCTGGACACGGGCAAGCGCGAGCTGTGCATCGTTGTGCTGACGGGTACGGTCACCGTACAGGCCGGTGGACAGCAGTGGCGCGAGATCGGTCACCGCCAAAGCGTCTTTGAGGACCGCTCGCCGTACGCCGTGTATGTCCCGCTGGATACAGCGGTCGGCATCACGGCAGTGAGCAATGCCGAGGTCGGACTTTGCAGCGCGCCCGCCACGACCCGCCGTCCGGCGCGCCTGATCGAGCCAGCTTCCATGACGCGCTCCGTGCGCGGCAGGGGCGCGAATACCCGCTATGTGTGCGACATCCTGCCGCAGACGGCCGAGGCCGATGGCTTGCTGGTGGTCGAGGTGGTCACGCCATCGGGCCATTCGTCGAGCTATCCGCCGCACAAGCACGACAGCGACAACGTGCCGCTGGAAAGCTCACTGGAAGAAACCTATTACCACCGCCTCAATCCCGAGCAGGGCTTTGCCTACCAACGGGTCTACACGGATGACCGTTCCATCGATGAAGCCATGGCCGTGGAAAACCACGACGTGGTAATGGTGCCCAGGGGCTACCACCCCGTGACCGTGCCGTATGGCTACGATGGCTATTACCTGAACGTGATGGCGGGCCCCAAGCGGGTCTGGCATTTCAAGAACGACCCGGCCCATGACTGGCTGATGACGAAATAACCTAGGACAAGACAATGACGACCCCGATGATTGGCCACTTTATTGGTGGCAACCCGATGGCTTCGCGCTCCGAGCGCACGAGCGATGTGTTCAATCCCGCCACGGGCGCCGTGACGGCCAAGGTGGCGCTGGCCACGCCTTCCGAACTGAACGCGGCCGTGGCCGCCGCCCATGCAGCGTTTCCCGCCTGGTCGCAAACGTCGCCGCTGCGCCGCGCCCGGGTCATGTTCAAATTCAAGGAATTGCTGGAAGAGCACTCGGATCAACTGGCCGCGCTGATCACGGCGGAGCACGGCAAAGTGTTTACGGATGCCAAAGGGGAAGTGACGCGCGGCATCGAAGTGGTGGAATTTGCCTGCGGCATCCCGCAAATGATGAAGGGGGAGTATTCGGAACAGGTGGCCGGCGGCATCGATGCCTGGTCGATTCGTCAGGCGCTCGGCGTGTGCGTCGGCATCACGCCATTCAACTTTCCCGTCATGGTGCCGATGTGGATGTTCCCGATGGCGATTGCCTGCGGCAATACGTTCGTATTGAAACCGTCCGAGCGCGACCCGTCGGCCAGCCTGCTGCTGGCGCAATTGCTGACGGACGCGGGCTTGCCCGATGGCGTCTTCAATGTGGTGCAGGGTGACAAGGAAGCCGTGGACGGCTTGCTGCATCACCCGGACGTGCGCGCCGTCAGTTTCGTCGGTTCCACGCCGATTGCCGAATATATCTATGCGACCGGCTGCGCGCAGGGCAAGCGTGTGCAAGCCTTGGGTGGCGCGAAGAACCACATGGTCGTCATGCCCGACGCGGACATTGCCCAGACGGTCGACGCGCTGATGGGCGCGGCATTTGGCTCGGCCGGCGAGCGCTGCATGGCCATTTCCGTCGTCGTGGCGGTGGGCAATGTGGCGGACCAGCTGGTCGAAGCCTTGGTGCCGCGCATTGCCGCCCTGAAAATTACGCAGGGCATGGATCTGTCGGCAGAGATGGGCCCCGTCGTGACACAAGTGCACAAGGAGAAGATCGCCGGCTACATCGCCAAAGGGGTGGAAGAGGGCGCCAAGCTGGTCAGTGATGGGCGAGGTTTCGTGCTGCCCGGCCACGAGCAAGGGTTCTTCCTCGGCGGCAGCCTGTTCGACCACGTCACGCCGGACATGACGATCTACAAGGAGGAAATCTTCGGGCCCGTGCTGTGCATCGTGCGCGTGCCGGACTTTACGACGGCGCTGGACCTGGTCAACGCGCATGAGTACGGCAATGGCACGGCCATCTACACGCGCGATGGCAACACGGCGCGCGAATACACGCACAGGGTGCAGGTGGGCATGGTCGGCGTGAACGTGCCGATTCCCGTGCCGATGGCTTTCCACAGCTTCGGCGGCTGGAAGCGCAGCCTGTTTGGCGACCATCATGCGCATGGCCCGGAATCCGTGCGCTTCTACACGAAACAGAAGGCCGTCACGCAGCGCTGGCCCGCATCGACGGCCGCCGGCGCCGAGTTTGCCATGCCGACCCTGAAGTAAAGTACCGTGTAAACCCGGCTGGTTCGCTTCTTGCTTACTGCAATGGTTGTGTTTAGCCATTGCAGATCGCTCCCATGACGTCCAGCCGTACCCAGCCTTTGCGCATCGTTGTCGTCAACACCATTGTCGAGCACGGCGTGCACGAGAATGCGGCCTTGGCTGCCCAGGTGCAGCGCGGCAATGCCTTGCGCATCGGCTTGCTGGAATCGGGCTTCGACATCGTCGCCTCGCTGCCAGCCGACCTCTACCTTCCCGAGCGCATCGCGCAACTGCAGCCTGACCTCATCATCATCGATGCCGAATCGGACGCGCGCGACGTTCTCGAGCACATCGTCATCGCCACGCGCGACGAGCGCCGCCCCATCGTGCTGTTTACCGAAGACGGCGCCACGGCCAGCATCGATGCGGCCATGGCGGCCGGCGTGTCCGCGTATATCGTGGCCGGCCTGCATGCCGAGCGCATCCTGCCCGTGCTGAACGTGGCCCTGGCGCGCTTTCGCCAGGAAGAAAAACTGCGCGCCGAATTGCTCGACACGCGGCACAAGCTGCTCGAGCGCAAGGTGATCGAACGGGCCAAGGGCTTGTTGATGACGCATCACGGCTTGACGGAAGACCAGGCTTACCAGCGCTTGCGCAGCATGGCCATGAACAAGAAACTCAAACTGGCGGACATTGCCCAGCGTATCCTCGACGTGGAGGACTTGCTGGGATGAAACGCGCATTTCCTGACACATGCTGGTGCAGCGCACCATTCCAGTGCATTTTCAGCTGCCTGGGACCGGCCATGCACAGGCACGGTCCTTGCTGCTGGATGGCTATGGCCTTGCCCATGTCGGCGCGGCAAAACAGTACTTATCAGCAAGGAATGGTATGACACAGCAAGCGGGCACGAGTGCCCACGCGATGCGCTCCATGCATCCGGAAAAACAGACGATACGCATCGGCTACCTGCCGCTGACCGATTGCGCCTCGCTGGTGATGGCGTCAAAACTGGGCCTCGATGAAAAATACGGCATCAAGATCGAACTGAGCCGGGAGATGTCGTGGGCCGGCGTGCGCGACAAATTGAACAGCGGCGAACTCGACGCTGCCCACGTGCTGTACGGTCTCGTGTATGGCGTGCAGATGGGCATCGGCGGGCAACAGCACGACATGGCCGTGCTGATGAACCTCAATCACAGCGGCCAGGCCGTGACCTTGTCGGCGGCGCTGGCGCGCGAGGGCGCCCACGATGGACCATCGCTGGCGCGGCACATGCGCGCCGCGGCGCGGCCATTTGCGTTTGCGCATACTTTCCCGACCGGCAACCACGCGATGCTGCTGCAATACTGGCTGGCCGCGCATGGCATCGATCCGCTGCGCGACGCGCGCGTGATGACGGTGCCGCCGTCGCAAATGGTGGCCGCCTTGCGCGCGGGCCAGATGGATGGCTTTTGCGCCGGGGAACCGTGGGGCTACAAGGCCATCGTCGATGGCGTGGGCGTGACGGCCACCACCAGCGGCGCCATCTGGCCCGACCATCCGGGCAAGGTGCTGGGCACCAGCGCCGCGTTTGCGCAGCGGCATCCGAACAGCTGCCGTGCCCTGATTGCCGCCGTGCTCGAGGCGGGGCGCTGGATCGACGCCAGCGACACCAACCGGCTGGCCATGGCGGCCGCCCTGGCCGAGCCCGCTTATCTGCATACGCCGCAGGAAACCCTGGCGCCGCGCATCCTCGGCCATTACCAGGATGGCCTGGGCAAGACCTGGCACGAGGCGCACGGCTTGAAGTTTTACGGCGATGGCGCCGTCAATTTCCCGTATTTGTCGGACGGCATGTGGTTCATGACCCAGCACCGGCGCTGGGGCTTGCTGCGTGACGAACCCGATTACCTGGCCGTGGCGCGCCAGGTCAACCGCATCGACCTGTACCGCCAGGCGGCGGAGATGACGGCCACGCCATTGCCGGCATCTCCGATGCGCAGCTCGACCCTGTGCGACGGCGTCGTGTGGGACGGCAGCGCGCCGGAAGCGTACGCGGCATCGTTTGCCATCGGCCACTTTTTCTGATTGGAGAGTGCATCATGGCGCAATGTGGTAGCGTGACCCTGGTCGGCGCCGGTCCCGGCGACCCGGACCTGCTGACCCTCAAGGCGGTGAAAGCCATCGCGCGGGCCGACGTGGTGCTGATCGACGACCTCGTCAATCCAGCCATCCTCGCGCATGCGGCACACGGCGTGCGCGTGGTCGAGGTGGGCAAGCGGGGCGGCTGCGCGTCCACGCCGCAGGCGTTCATCGAGCGCCTGATGCTGTCCGAGGCGCGCGCCGGCCTGCACGTGGTGCGCCTGAAAGGGGGTGACCCGTATTTGTTCGGACGGGGCGGCGAAGAGCGCGCCTACCTGCGCAGCCACGGCGTGGCCGTCGAGGTGATACCCGGCATCAGCAGCGGCCTGGCCGCGCCATCGTCCATCGGTGTGCCGCTCACGCACCGTGGCTGGAGCCAGGGCGCCATCTTCGTCACGGGCCACGGCAAGGATGCCGCGTCCGAGCCGCACTGGTCTGCGCTGGCGCAAAGCGGCTTGACGCTCGTCATCTACATGGGCGTGGCCAGGGTGGCGACCATCCAGGCCGGCTTGCTGGCCGGCGGCATGGCGCCCGGCACGCCCGTGGCCGTGGTGCAATCGGCCAGCCTGGCCGCCCAGCGCCAGTTGCTGAGCACCTTGCAACGCTTGCCGGATGATCTGCTGGCCAGCGGCCTGGGCAGTCCCAGCATCATCGTCGTCGGCGACGTGGTGCGCTGCGCCGATGCCTGGGATGACCATGGCGCCGGCGCCTTGCTGGCCGGGGCACTGCGGGAAGCTTGAGCACCCGGTGTTTCCAGTGCAAGCAGCGTACGCGCTTTTTTTCTTCCACAAGCGCGTCGGGCATGAGCTTTGATAGTATCCTCGTACTTGCTGGGCGGCCGCAGCGCCGTCCATTCGAGGAAACCGGAATAAGCGATCGACAATGCACACTTTGAGCAAGGGCGGGGCGGGATCAGGTATCAGGATATGGGCGGGCGGCCTGTTGCTGGCCCTGGCGGTGGGCGGCGCCCTGTATGCGGGCGCGGCGCGCACAGTCAATGACGACGCCGAACAGCGTTTCGACAATCTCACGCATGGTGCCCAGCACAGCCTGATCACGCGCGTAAAAAGCTATTCCGACCTGCTGCGCGGCCTCGAAGCCCTGTTTCGCACCAGCGAGCATCTGACGCGCCGCCAGTTCCACGATTACGTGACCGGCCTCGATATCGTGCGCCAGTTCCCGGCCATCGAATCGGTCAACTACGCGACAGCCGTCCCGTCGGCACAGCGCGCCGCCTTCATCGAAGCCGTGCGCAAAGACACCAGTCTGGCGCCGCGCGGCTATCCCGGCTTCACCATCCGGCCCGCGGGGGAGCGTCCGGAATACACGGTGCTCACCTACCTGGAACCCGATTCCCTGCTGTCCGAACGCATGGGCGTCGACATCGGCGCCAACCCGCTGGTAGCGCAGTCGCTGGCGCAGGCGCGCGACAGCGGCAAGGTGAGCGCATCGGGGCAGGTGATCATGATCAAGGGGCCACCCGCGCACGTGGGCCTGGGCATGCGCCTGCCCGTGTACCGCAATGGCATGCCGCAGGGCAGCGTAGCGGAGCGCCGCGCCGCCTACCAGGGTTCCGTCGGCATCGGCTTTGGCGTGGCGCAGCTGGTGCACAGCGCGCTCGAACGCAGCGCCCTGGAACCGCTGCACCTGACTCTGTACAGCGCGGCCGGCCCTTTGCCGGCCAGCGGGGCCCTGTCCATCACGCCGCAGGACCGCCTGCTGTTCAACGATGATGGCGACCTGGCTGCGGCGCCGCCGCAACCGGGCAGCGATGCCGATTATTTCGACCAGGTGCTGCCCGTCGCTTACCAGGGCGGCCTGTGGAAAGCCCATTTCCGCGTGCGCAAGGCGGAGCTGTACAGCCCCTTCGACCGCTACTTCCCATGGCTGGCGCTGGCCGTCGGCGTGGCCGGCACCTTGCTCATTTATGGCTACATCTTTACCCTGTACCGTTCGCGCCGCAACGCCGTGGCGCAGCGCACCCTGCTCGATACGGTGCTCGATAGCGTCGATGCCTACGTCTACATGAAGGATGCCGACCTGCGCTACCGCTACGTGAATGCGCGCACGGCCACCATCCTGGGCCGTCCGGCGGAGCAGCTGATCGGCCGCCAGGATGGCGAGTTGATGCTGGGCGACGCGGCCGCCGCCGCGCAGCTGACCGAGCGCCAGGTGTTCGACAGCGGCGCCAAGTTCGTCGGCGAGGAGCGCTTCGTCGATGCGCAAGGGCAGGTGCATCACCTGTGGAGCGTGAAGGTGCCGCTGGGCTTGCCCGGTCCCGTCACGGGCCTGATCGGCCTGTCCACCGACGTGACGGAACTGCATCGCCTGAAAGAGCAGGCCGACGCGGCCAGCCAGGCCAAGAGTGACTTCCTGTCGAACATGAGCCATGAAATCCGCACGCCGATGAATAGCATCATCGGCATGGCGCACCTGGCGCTGAAATCGGTGGCCGACGCGCGCCAGCGCGACTACCTGCAAAAAATCTATCATTCGGGCCAGCATTTGCTGGGCCTGATCAACGATATCCTCGATTTTTCCAAGATCGAGGCGGGCAAGCTGGAACTCGAGGTGCTGGACTTCCGCCTCGACACCCTGCTGGCGAACATCGCCAGCCAGCTGGGCGACGCGGCCGCCGTCAAGGGCCTGGCGCTGCAGTTCGATATCGCGCCGGAGCTGCCGCAGCGCTGGCGCGGCGACCCGCTGCGCCTGGAGCAGGTCTTGCTGAACCTGACCAGCAACGCCATCAAGTTTTCCGACAATGGCAGCATCTTCGTGCGCGTACGCCAGTCCGAGGAGCGCGGCAGCCACGCCATGCTGCGCTTCGAGGTGCAGGACCGCGGCATCGGCATGAAGCAGGAAGAGGTGGCGCAGCTGTTCCGCTCCTTCCACCAGGCCGACCCGTCGACCACGCGCAAGTATGGCGGCAGCGGCCTGGGGCTGGTGATCAGCAAACAGCTGGTGGAGCTCATGGGTGGCAAGGTGGGCGTGTACAGCCAGCCGGGCCTGGGCAGCACCTTCTGGTTCACGGCGCGCCTGGAGAAAAGCGCGCAGGCGTCCGACGAGCACATTGCCGAAGTCGAGCCGGAAGTATTGGGCGTGATACGCGGCGCATCCATCCTGCTGGTCGAAGACAACGTCTTCAGCCAGCAGGTGGGTTGCGAATTGCTGGAAGACGCCGGCGCCACGGTCTGCGTCGCCGGAAATGGCCGCGAAGCGCTGGAATTGCTGGCCCGCCAGCGCTACGACTGCGTGCTGATGGACGTGCAGATGCCGGAGATGGATGGCTTCGAAACGACGCGCCGCATCCGCGCCGACCCGAAACTCACAGGCCTGCTGGTGATCGCCATGACGGCCAACGCGGGCAGCGAAGACCGCGCCCGCTGCCTGGCGGCGGGCATGGATGAATTCGTGACCAAGCCGATCGCCCCGAATCTGCTGTTTCACCTGCTGGCGAAATGGTTCCGTCTGCGCGGCGGCATCGGCAACATCGGCCGCATGCGCGCAAGCGACAGGCAGGCACCGGCAGCGCCGTCATCGGCCGCGACGCCGGAATTGCGCGACACGGCCATCCTCGACCTGGCCACCCTGGCCCTCACGTTCAGCAATGACGCCGTGAAGATGCGCAAATACACCCAGCTGTTTCTCGACACGGCGCGCGACGGCATCGCCGAAATGGAGCAGGCCATGGCGTTGGAAGATCTGGGGCGCCTGGCCGACCTGGGCCACCGCAGCAAATCGTCGGCGCTGGCCGTGGGCGCCCATGCCTTTGCGGGCCTGTGCACGTCGATCGAAGGCTTGCGCGTGGGCGGCGACCTGCAGCAGGCGCGCGTCTTGCTGACGGCCCTGAGGCCGGCGCTGGCGCAGGTGGCGGAACAAATTTCCGTCGAATTTGCCGCCAGCGACACCCCCTGACGCAAGCAGCGGCGATAATAGGCGTTTGACGTCTCCGGCCACCGGGCCGGAGGCGCGGCAACCCATCGGATCAGCATGCATACACCCGTCACGCCCGGCCTCCTCATCCTGCACGGCAACCAGCTGGAACAGCTGCGCGCCGCCGTCTTCCAGTGGCTGCGCCAGCATCCGCTGGCGCCGCTGGAAACGGACATCTTCCTGGTGCAGTCGAACGGCGTGGCCGAATGGCTGAAGATCGCCCTGGCCGAGGAAATGGGCGTGTGCGCCGCCACGCGCATCGCGCTGCCGGCGCGCCTGCTGTGGGAAAGCTACCGGGGCATGCTGGGGCGCGACAGAGTCCCGCGCGTGTCGCCGTTCGACAAGTCCCCGCTGACGTGGCGTTTGATGCGCCTGTTGCCATCGCTGCTGGCCGACCCCGTGTTCGCGCCGCTGCGCTACTTCCTGGCCGACGGCGATTGCGAACGCCGGCTGCAGCTTGCCGAGCGCCTGGCCGACCTGTTCGACCAGTACCAGGTCTACCGCGCCGACTGGCTGGCCGATTGGGCGGCCGGGCGCGACCAGTTGCGCACGGCGCGCGGTGAATCCATCGTTTTGAAGGACGACCAGCGCTGGCAGGCGCAGTTGTGGCGCGCCGTGGCGGCCGACGTCGAGGAGTTCGAGCGCGACACGGGCCGTGCCGACATTCACGACGCCTTTCTGGCGGCGATCGCCGCCGGCGCCGCGCCCGTAGGCAAGCTGCCGCGCAGGGTCGTGCTGTTTGGCGTGTCTGCCTTGCCATACCAGACCTTGCAGGCGCTGGCCGCGCTGGCGCGCCACACGCAGGTGGTGCTGGCCGTACCCAACCCGTGCCAGTTCTACTGGGGCGACATCATCGATGGGCGCGACTTGCTGCGCGCGGAAAACAAGCGCCAGCGCCAGCGCAACGGCACCGACCTGGCCGGGATTCCGCTCGAGGAACTGCATGCGCACAGCCACCCGCTGCTGGCCAGCTGGGGCAGGCAAGGGCGCGATTTCATCCGTATGCTCGACGAATTCGACGAACACGCGCAAGCCGAGGGGCGCGACGACAGCCTGCGCATCGACCTGTTTGGCGAGGAAACGGGCGAGACCCTGCTGCAGCAGGTGCAGGTGGCCATCCGCGAACTGCGTCCGCTGGCCGAGCATGAGCAAACGCCGCCCGATGCCGGCGACCGCTCGGTCGAATTTCATGTGGCGCACAGCGTGCAGCGCGAAGTGGAAGTGCTGCACGACCAGCTGCTGGCCATGTTCGCGCACAGCGCCGACACGGGTTTGCGTCCGCGCGACGTGGTGGTGATGGTGCCCGACATCGACACGTTTACGGCCGCCATCCACGCCGTCTTCGGCCAGTACCGGCGCAACGACGAGCGTTTCATCCCGTTCGAGATCGGCGACGTGAAGGACCGCAGCGTGAACCCGCTGCTCGTCGCGCTCGAGTGGCTGCTGCAACTGCCGCAGCAGCGCTGCCGCCAGAGCGAAGTACGCGACCTGCTCGACGTGCCGGCGCTGGCCACCCGCTTCGGCTTGCAGCCGGACGACCTGGTCACCCTGGGCGCCTGGATCGAAGGGGCGGGCGTGCGCTGGGGCCTGGACCAGCATCACCGCAGCGGCCTGGGGCTGGGCGCGGCCGGCGAACAGAATGCGTGGATCTTCGGCGTGCGGCGCATGCTGCTCGGCTATGCCAGCGGCAGTGGCGCCAGCTTTGGCGGCATCGAGCCGTATGCGGAAGTGGGCGGCCTCGATGCGGCGCTGGCGGGCTCGCTGGCGCTGCTGGTCGAGGCGCTGCTGCACTGGCGCACCGTGCTGGCCGGCACGCGCACGCCAGCCGAGTGGGGCGTGCAGGCGCGCGCGCTGCTGGCCGCCTTCTTTGACGCCGACGACGAGGGCGACCGCCTGACCCTGGCGCAGCTGGAAGGCGCCTTGCAGGGCTGGCTGGAAACCTGCGAGCATGCTGGCTTTGTCGAGTCGGTGCCGCTGTCCGTGCTGCGCGTGGCGTGGCTGGGTGCACTGGACGAACCGACCCTGAACCATCAATTCGTCTCCGGCGGCGTGACGTTTTGCACCCTGATGCCGATGCGCGCCGTGCCGTTCCGCGTCGTGTGCCTGCTGGGCATGAACGATGGCGACTTCCCGCGCCGCGCGCAAAAGGCCGATTTCGATTTGCTGGCGCTGCCCGGCATGGCGCGCCCGGGCGACCGCTCGCGCCGCGACGATGACCGCTACCTGATGCTCGAAGCCTTGCTGGCCGCGCGCGACAAACTGTACGTGAGCTGGGTGGGGCGCAATGTGCGCGACAATTCCGAGCAGCCGCCATCCGTGCTCGTGTCGCAGCTGCGCGATTACCTGGCCGCCGGCTGGTCGCTGGACCGGCACCTGGTCTCGCTGACCACCGAGCACGCGCTGCAGCCGTTCAGCCGCCGCTATTTCGAAGCCGATGGCTTGCTGACGTACGCGCGCGAATGGCGCGTCGCGCATGCCGATGCCGATGCCGATGCACAGGTGCAGTCCGGGGAACTGGCGCTGGGTCCCTACGAACTCGATCCCGGCACGCGCTTGAAACTGGGCGAGCTGGCCAGCTTCTTGCGCCAGCCCGTCAAATACTTTTTCCGCCGCCGCTTGAGCGTGCACTTCGCCGATGCGGCCATGCTGGGCGAGGATGAAGAACCGTTCGGCCTGAATGCGCTCGAGCGCTATCTGCTGGAAGACACCATGCTGGACGACGGCGGCGCCGTGGAAGCCTTGGACGACGTGCGCCCCAGCCTGGAAGCGCGCGCGGAAAAGCTGGCGCGCGAAGGCGTGCTGCCGATCGGCCTGATCGGCCGGCAAGTGCAGGCGCAGCTGGTCGAGGCGCTGGTGCCCGTGCGCAGCGCATGGCTGTCCTTGCGCGCCTCGTTCCCGCTGGCGGCAGACAAGCGCGCCATCAACTTGCCGTTTGGCGAAGTGCAGATCGACGACTGGCTCGACAAATTGTGCAGCAACGGGCAGGAAACGGCCTGGCTGATGCAGATTTCCTCGAAAGTGACGGACAAGAGCGGCCTGGCGCGCGGCGACAAGCTGATGCTGATGTGGCTGCGCCAGCTGGCTGCCGCGGCCCTCGGTTTTCCCGTCACCGGTTACCTGGTGGCGCGCGACGCCATCGTCAGCATGGCGCCGCTCGATCCGGCCACGTCGCGCGACGCGCTGGCCACTTTGCTGGCGCTGTGGCGCGAAGGCATGAACCATCCGCTGCCCACGGCGTGCAAGACGGGCCTGGCGCTGGTGCAGCAGGGCGACCCGCGCGCCGTCTACGATGGCGGTTTTGACATGACTGGCGAGCGCGCGGAACTGTGTCTGGCCCGTCTGTGGCCCGAGTTTTCCGCGCTGGCCGCGGAGGAAGCGTGGGAAGACTGCACGCGCGAGCTGTATGGTCCGCTGGCCGGCTGGCTGCAACAGCACATCACGATCGACCCGATCAGCGCGCCCGATGATGGCGCGGGAGAAGAACAATGACGAGCCATTTGCTCAACCCCCTGGCATTCCCGCTTCACGGCTCGCGCCTGATCGAAGCGTCGGCCGGTACCGGTAAAACCTGGACCATCGCCGCGCTGTACGTGCGTCTCGTGTTGGGGCATGGCGACGACGACAGCCGCTTTACGCGTCCGCTGCTGCCGGCCGACATCCTCGTGATGACGTTTACCCGCGCCGCCACGCGCGAATTGTCGAACCGCGTGCGCGAGCGCCTGATCGAGGCGGCCGCTTATTTTCGCCACGAATCCGGCGGCAGCGACCCGTTTCTCGACGCCTTGCTCGAGTCCTATCCGGACGAGAGCGAGCGGCAAAAGGCCGCGCACCGGCTGATGCTGGCCGCCGAGACGATGGATGAAGCGGCCATTTTCACCATCGACGCCTGGTGCCAGCGCATGCTGCGCGAGCATGCGTTCGACAGCGGCAGCTTGTTCGACGAAGAACTGGTCAGCGACGAGCAAGCCCTGTTCGAGGATGCGGCCCACGATTACTGGCGCCAGCAAGTCTACCCCTTGCCGCCGCAGGCGCTCGACGTGCTGCTGGCCTGCTGGCCCGACGTCGGCGCGCTGAAGAAGGGCGCGCGCGAGCTGGCGCGCCGCGCGGACATCATGCGCATGGCGGACGAAGAGCCGTTATCCATGCTGATCGCGCGCGAACAGCGGGCGCTGGCCGCGCAGCTGGCCACCCTGAAGGCGGGCTGGGTCGAGCGCGTGGACCAGATGGCCGTGTGGATCAACGACCACCGCGCGGCCAATCCCAAGTGTTTTAATGGCGTCAAGATGAAGCCGGAGAACCTGGCGAAGTGGTTCGACGGCTTGCGTAAATGGGCGCAAGACCCGCTGTTGCTGCTGCCGACCATCACGGCCAAGGCGTGGGAACGCCTGACACCGTTCGGCATCGAGGATGCGTTTGCCAAGAGTTTCACGGCCCAGGTACCCGAGTGCTTCGAGCATACGGAGGCGCTGGGGATCGCCCTGGCGGGTATCACGCCGCTGGCGCACAAGCTGCACCTGCATGCGGCGGCGGCCATCGCGCGGCGCATGGATCAGTTAAAACGCCAGTCGCGCCAGTTCGGCTTTGCCGACATGCTGCAGCGCCTGCACGACGCGCTGGCCGGCGAGAATGGCGCGGCCCTGCGCCAGCGCATCATCGACCAGTATCCGCTGGCCATGGTCGATGAATTCCAGGATACGGCGCCGGCCCAGTACCAGATTTTCAACCTGCTGTACCGGATTGCCGACAACGATCCGGCCCTGGGCCTGTTCCTGATCGGCGACCCGAAGCAGTCGATCTACGGTTTTCGCGGCGCCGACATCCAGAGTTACCTGGCGGCGCGGCGCGCCACCACCGGGCGCCACTATCAGCTGGGTACCAACTACCGCTCGACGGCGCCGCTGGTGGCGGCCGTCAACCAGCTGTTCCTGCACGCGGAGCGCAACGAGGTGCCGGCCGGCGCCTTCCGCTACCGTAAAGGGGGCGAGAATCCGCTGCCGTTCGAGGCCGTCGATGCCAAGGGCCGCGCCGAACACCTGGTGAACGCCAGCGGCCCGCTGCCGGCCCTGCTGGCCGCCTGTGCCAGCGATGAAGCGCTGCGCGGCGACAGCTACCGCGAGTATTTCGCGCAGCACTGCGCCGAACATATCGTCGCCATGCTGGGCGATCCGCAGGCCGGTTTTACGGGCCCCGATGGTTTTGTGCGCTTGCAGCCGGCCGACGTGGCCATCCTCGTGCGCGACCGCAAGGAGGCGGCCGCCATCCGCCGCGCACTGGCGCGCCGCCGTGTCGCCAGCGTCTACCTGTCCGACAAGGATTCCGTCATCGACAGCGAGGAAGCGCAAGACGTGCTGCGCTGGCTGGCGGCGCTGGCCAATCCACTCGACGGGGGACTGGCGCGCGCCGCGTTTGCCACGCGCACCATCGGCCTGTCGCTGGGCGAGCTGGCGCGCCTGTCGAGCGACGAATTGGAATGGGAACGCCGGGTCGAGCAACTGAAGGCCCTGCACCTGATCTGGCAGCGCCAGGGCGTGCTGGCCATGCTGCGCCGCTTCATCCACGAATTGCAGCTGCCCGCCATGCTGCTGCAGCAGACGGGCGGCGAGCGGCGTTTGACGAATCTGCTGCACCTGGCCGAACTGCTGCAATCGGCCAGCCGCCAGCTCGATGGCGAGCAGGCGCTGATACGCTGGCTGGCCGAGCAGATCGCCGGCGAAGGCGAAAATGGCGACGAGCGCGTGCTGCGCCTGGAAAGCGATGCGGAACTGGTGAAAGTCATCACCGTGCACAAGTCGAAAGGGCTCGAATACCCGCTCGTGTATCTGCCGTTCGCCGTCACGGCGCGCAAGGTGGATAAGCGCAACCGCAGCTTCTTCGAGTATGCGGGCGACGATGGCGAACGCCGCCTCGACCTGTCCTTGTCTGACGAGGCCATGGCGTTTGTGGAAGAGGCGCGCATCGAGGAAGACTTGCGCCTGCTGTACGTGGCCCTGACGCGGGCGCGCCACTTCCTGTGGCTGGGCGTGGCTGCGCAAGCCGCACGCAAGGCGGGCGAGAACACCTTGCACGAATCGGCGCTCGGCTATCTGCTGACGGGCGGCGACAAGCTGCCGTTCGAGCAGTTGCTGCTGCGCTGGCAGCAGGTGGCGGGCGATTGCGACGCCATCTATGTCAGCACCTTGGGGCAGCCCGACGCCTGCACGGTGCTGGACCGCATCGAGCGGCGCCCCGAACTGCGGCCCGCGCCCGTGTTCACGGGCGAATTCGAGCGTGACTGGTCGGTGGGCAGCTTTACATCGCTGACGCGCCAGATCGGCGCCGTGACGGCCGCGCACGTGCCGCAGCGGGCGCTGGAAGAAACCTTGCTGGAAGATGGCACGGCTGTCGCCGTGACCTCGCCGATGCACATGGGCGACGCGCCCTGGCACCGCTTCCCGCGCGGCTCCGTGCCCGGCAATTTCCTGCACGAGCAGCTCGAGTGGATGGGCAGCGAAGGGTTTGACAGCGTCCACGATGACAACTTCGACACGCGCCTGGCCGCGCGCTGCGAGCGCTCGGGCTGGGGCCACCGCCAGGACGACGCCATCGCCTGGCTCAGGGAAATCGCCATCACGCCGCTGCCGCTGCTCGATGCCTCGCTGTCGCAGCTGGACAGCACCCTGTCCGAGATGGAGTTCTGGTTCCCCAGCGAGCATCTGTCCACGGCCGCGCTCGACCAGCTGTGCACGCGTTTGCTGCTCGACGGCGCGCCGCGTCCCGTGCTGCCGCGGCGCCAGCTGCACGGCATGCTGAAGGGTTTTGCCGACCTGGTCATCGAACACGATGGCCGCTACTGGGTGCTCGACTACAAGTCGAACGCGCTGGGCGCCAACGACGCGGCCTACCACACGCAGGCGCTGGCGGCCGGCATGGCGCAGCACCGCTACGATATCCAGGGCGCCATCTACATGCTGGCCCTGCACCGGTTGCTGAAAAGCCGGCTCGGTGACGCCTACGACCCGGCCGAGCACCTGGGCGGCGCCATTTTCCTGTTTTTGCGCGGCATCGCGAATGCGGACACGCATGGCTGCTACTGGCTGGCGCCGCAGCTGGAACTGCTGGACGGCCTCGATCAACTGTTAGAAGAAACGGAACACCATGCAGCATAACGCGCAGTTGGATACCCTGCAGATGGATGCCTTGTTCAGCCATATCGATGGCGTTGCCGAGGGTGGCCACCTGCGCCGCCTGAGCGCCGCCTTTGCCCGCTTCATCGGCACGCTGGACGAGGGCGCGCCGAATGCGTCCGCCGTGGCCGTGGCCTGCGTCGTGCTGTCCGAGCTGGAAGGACGGGGGCACAGCTGTTTGATGCTGTTTGAGCTGGCCAGCGAACCGTCGCAGTTGCTGGGCTGGAGCGAGGAGCTGTGGCATGCGGTGCTGGCCGTCTCCGGTCCGCTGCCGGACAGTGTCGAGGGCTGGCGCGCGCTGCTGGCCGGCGCGCCGCAGGTGTGGCAGGTGGGCGCGGCCGACGTGCGCCAGCCGCTGGTGCTCGATGGCGACCGTCTGTATTTGCGCCGCTACTGGCGCGACGAAAGCCTGGTGGGCGAAAAAATCGCTGCGCGCGCGCAGGATTTGACCAACCCGCCTCTGGCGCAGGTGCGGCAATGGCTCGACATCCTGTTCGACCAGCCCACGCAGGACGGTGGCCCGGACTGGCAAAAAGTGGCGTGCGCCATCGCCCTGCGCGGCAAGGTGGCCATCATCACGGGCGGCCCGGGGACGGGCAAGACGTACACGGTGGCCAGTTTGCTCACCTTGCTGTTTGCCGTTTCGCCGCAGCCGGAGCAGTTGCGCATCGCGCTGGCCGCGCCGACGGGCAAGGCGGCCGCGCGCCTGAAGCAGTCGATCGACAAGGCTTTGGAGGGGCTGGCGGCCAAGGCGGGCGATGCGTTGCCCCTGCTGGAACTGGCGCGGCGCATGGGCGCGGCGCGTACCCTGCATAGCTTGCTGGGCGCGCGGCCCGATACGCGCGCCTTTGCCCACCACGCGGGCAATCCGCTCGATGTCGACGTGCTGATCGTCGATGAAGCGTCGATGGTGCACCTGGAGATGATGGCGTCCGTGCTCGACGCCTTGCCGCCCACGGCGATATTGATCCTGCTCGGCGACAAGGATCAATTGGCGTCCGTGGAAGCGGGCGCCGTGCTCGGTGACTTGTGCCACGACGCGCAGGCGGGCGGCTATACGGCCGCCACCATCGCGTATGCGCAGGCGGCCAGCGGCGTGGCCATTCCGCCCGACTTCGCGGGGGCGGCCGGCGCGCTGGCGCAGCAGACGGTGATGCTGCGCCACAGCCACCGTTTCAGCGGTCCGATCGGCGAACTGGCCTTGGCCGTGAATGGCGGCAGGCCCGATCTTGCCAAAGCCTGTTTTGCCGGCGACAGCGGCGGCCAGCTGGCGTGGAGCGTGAGCGCGCAGCCGGACGAGGTGCTGCGCCTTGCCTTGCGCGGGCGGGCCGATGCGCCGGGCGGCTACCAGCCCTACCTGGCGCTGGTGAATGCCGGCGAAGCGGCGTACGCGCAGCATGACGACTGGGTGCGCGCCGTGCTGCACGCTTTCGAGTCGTTCCGCATCCTGTGCGCCGTGCGCGAAGGCGAGTGGGGCGTGGCGGGCTTGAACACGGCCATCGAGCTGCGGCTGGAAAAGGAAGGCTTGATACGCCGCAGCGAATGGTATGTGGGCCGTCCCGTGATGGTCACGCGTAACGATTACGGTACGGGTGTGTTCAATGGCGACATCGGACTGACCTTGCGCGACCCCGCGCGGCCGGGATCATTGCGCGTGTACTTCCTGGAAGGCGAGAACGTGCGCAGCGTGCTGGCCACGCGCTTGCGCCACGTGGAGACGGCGTTCGCCATGACCGTGCATAAATCGCAGGGTTCGGAATTCCGGCACACGGTGCTGGTGCTGCCGCAGGAAGGCGGCGCCATGCTGGCGCGCGAACTGGTCTACACGGGCATCACGCGCGCGCGCGACTTCTTTACCCTCGTCTCGCCCACGCAGGCCGTGCTGTTCGACGCGATTCTGCGCCGTACGCAGCGGGCCAGCGGCTTGAGGGGGCTGATCGGCTGATAGGGCTCGACAGGTTTCTGCACAGAAATATATGTGTTGTATTCCGAATATTGATGATAATTGTTCCGATTTTTGTGTGAGAATGCTTTCATAGAGAAATAGTGCAGAGCACTGTTTCTCGTCACTAACATCGAAACGAGGAGTCCATCATGTTGTCTTCCCTTCGCACGCGGCTGGTGCTCATCTGCGTGGCCATCGTCGTACTGTCCATGCTGGCCTTGTCGGTCGCCAATTACGTCACCACGCGCAGCAGCATGCTGGCGTCGTCGGACCAGCAGATGCAGCAGCTGCTGCAAAGCCAGTCGGCCGTGTTGGCGCAATGGGTCGATGGCAAGAAAAAGGTCATGGCGTCCGTCGTCATGTCGGCCGAGACGCCCGATCCGCTGCGCGCCTTCGAGATCGCGGAAAAGGCTGGCGATTTTGCTGAAGTGTTCATCGGTTACGCGGACAAGCGCTCCGTGTTTACCCATCCGGGCCGCCCGGCCGATTTCGACCCCACGGCGCGCGCCTGGTACACGGACACGGTCAAGGCGGGCGTGCCGATGCTCACGCCGCCGTACGTGGACGCGGCCAGCCACAAACTCGTGGTGTCGTTCACGGCGCCCGTCGGGCCGAAACAGGCATTGGTGGGCGTGGCGGGCGCGGACGTGCTGCTCGATACGGTGATTGCCAACGTGGTGGCGATCAAGCCGACGCCGCACAGCTTTGCCTTCCTCGTCGACCAGAGCGGCACCATTATCGCCCACGCAAACAAGGACCTGAGCCTGCAGCCGGTGGCGAAACTCGATGCGTCGCTGTCGGCCGCGCAGGTCAACCGCCTGGAAATCGCGCGGACCAGCGAGGCCGTGCGCCTGAATGACCGCGACGGCAAGCTGTACGTCACGCGCGTGGCCGGCACCGACTGGCTGCTGGCCGTGGTGCTCGACCAGCAGGAAGCCATGCAAGCCTTGCAGACGATGCTGACGACGGCCACCGTCACGGCCGCGCTGCTGACGGGGCTGGCTGCGCTGCTGCTGTCGCTGCTGGTGTTCAAGATGCTCAAGCGCCTGGAACTGGTGCGCGACGCGCTCGACGACATCGCCTCGGGCGAGGGCGATCTGACGCGACGCCTCGATGCTTCCGGCGTGGATGAACTGGCGCAGATCGCCGGAGCCTTCAACCGCTTCATCGACAAGATCGCCGCCGTGCTCGTGAAAATCCGCACGGCCAGCGAATCGGTCAAGGTATCGTCATCGGAAATCGCCGCCGGCAACCAGGACCTGTCGTCGCGCACGGAACAGCAGGCGAGCTCGCTGGAAGAGACGGCCGCCTCGATGGAGGAGCTGACCAGCACGGTGAAACAGAACGCGGACAATGCGCGCCAGGCGAATCAGATGGCGCAATCGGCGTCCGGCGTGGCCAGCAAGGGCGGCCAAGTGGTGGCGCAGGTGGTCGATACCATGGCCTCGATCAACGATTCGTCGAAGAAGATCGTCGACATCATCAGCGTCATCGACGGTATCGCTTTCCAGACGAATATCCTCGCGCTCAATGCGGCCGTGGAAGCGGCGCGCGCGGGCGAGCAGGGACGGGGCTTTGCGGTGGTGGCGACGGAAGTGCGCAGTCTGGCCCAGCGTTCCGCAGGCGCGGCGAAGGAAATCAAGCTGCTGATCGACGATTCGGTGAGCAAGGTTGATTCGGGCGCGCGCCTCGTCGACGAGGCTGGCGCGACGATGCAGGAAATCGTCGACAGCGTGCGCCGCGTCACCGACATCATGGGCGAGATCACGGCCGCCAGCGTCGAGCAAAGTGCCGGCATCGAACAGGTGAACCAGGCGATTGCGCAAATGGACCAGGTGACGCAGCAGAACGCGGCCCTGGTGGAAGAGGCGGCCGCCGCGGCGGAAAGCCTGCAGGACCAGGCCAGCACCCTGGCGCAGGTGGTGGGCGTGTTCAAGCTCGATGAGGGGCAGGCGCCGGCGCCTGTCAAACCCGTGGTGCGGGCCGCCATCGCACCGCGCATCGCCAGCCGCCCAGCAACGGTGCACGTCGCCAAGCCGGAACGCAGCGAAGAGTGGGAGACTTTCTAAGTAGCGTTCAAGCGCGCCGGGGCGCCAGGGTCGGCGCCATCTGTTTCGCCACGTCGAAAAAAGCGTTGGTGGCCGGCGTGTTCTGGCGCCGGTCGCGCACGGCCAGGCCCACCTTGCGGCTGACGGGCGGATTCAAGGGCAGGGCGACCAGCTCCGGATACTGCTCGCGCAGCCGCTGCGGCAGCGCCAGTTCGGCGACGATGGACAGGCCGTCGCCGCGGCTGACCATGTCGAGGATGGTGATCACCTGGCTGATACGGTACGGTACCTGCGGCTGCAGCCCCGCGTTGGCGAACAGCGGCTCGATCAGGCAGGCGCAGCCCGCCTCGGACATGATGAACGGCCCTTCGCACAATTGGGCCAGGGTGATGGCCGTTTCGCTTGACAGCGGGTGGCTGCGCGGCACCAGCGCCATCATCTGGTCTTCCACCAGCGGCGCCGTATCGAAACGTTCGTCTGGCAGCACGACGAAGCCCACGTCGACCCGCCGCTCGCGTATCCACTGCACCACTTCATGGTCGGCGCCTTCGTCGATGCGCAAGTCGATGCCCGGATAGCGCAGGCGGAATTGCGCCGTGATGGCAGGCAGCAGATTCAGGGACGACGTCGGGCCGAATGAACCGATGCGCAGGCTGCCCTGGCGCTGGCCCAGCACGTCGGCCGCTTCCTGGCGCATGGCTTCGGACAAGCCCAGGATTTCGCGCGCGCGCACGAGCAACTGGCGGCCCACGTCGGTCAGCTCGGCCGAGGCCTGGTGGCGCACGATCAGGTCCACGCCCATTTCCTTTTCCAGCGCCTTCAAGGCATGCGAGACGGCCGACTGGCTGATACCCAGCTGCGCGGCGGCGGCGGAAAAGCCGTGCAGTTCGGCCACCAGGGTAAAAATTTCCAGTTGCGTGAAGGTCATGGTGTGGTTTCTTTGTGTTATGAGTATTTACTCATTATTTCATGAGTTGATATTAGTATTAATATATAAGTGTACAGCAACACACCACCCGCCGCGCAAGCGGTCAAACAGGATATCCCATGTCTTCTTCCGCCATACCATCAGCCGCTTTGCCTGCCGTGCAATCGCCGCTCGTCTACCTCAAACTGATTTTCGTCGCCCTGTTCTGGGGCGGTACCTTTATCGCCGGGCGCGTACTGGCGCAGCAGATGCCGCCCATGACGGCCGCCAGCGGACGTTTCGGCGTGGCCGTGCTGCTGCTGCTTGTGCTGGCCTGGAAACTGGAAGGGGGCTTGCCGCGCCTGGACCGCAAGCAATTGATGACGACGGCGGCCCTGGGCCTGACGGGCATCTTCTTGTACAACCTGTGCTTCCTGGCCGCGCTGTCGCGCATGCCGGCGGGGCGCACGGCTTTATTTGTCGCGCTGAACCCCATCGTCACGGCGCTGGCCTCGGCCATGCTGTTCCGCGAACGGCTCGGATCGTTCAAGTGGCTGGGCATCATGCTGGCGTTCTGCGGCACGGCTATCGTCATCACGCGCGGCGATCTGGCCGGCGTGCTGCATGGCACGGGTGGCGGCATCGGCATGGGCGAAGTGTTCATGTTCTGCGGCATTTCCAGCTGGGCCGCCTACACCCTGATCGGCCGGGTAGCGCTGAAGGGCTTGTCGCCGATTGCCGCCACCACGTATGCGTCGATGTGGGGCCTGGCCTTTTTGCTGGTGGGGGCGGCCGTGGAATTCCCGAGCGTGCCATGGCACAGCTTCGGCTGGCAGGTGTGGGCCGCCATCGGCTACCTGGGCGTGTTTGGCACGGTGATCGGCTTTGTCTGGTATTACGAGGGCGTGAAGGCGCTTGGCCCGTCGCGCACGGCCGTGTTCAACAACCTCGTGCCCGTGTTCGGCATCGTGCTGGCGGCGGTGCTGCTGGGCGAGCCGGTGCTTGCCTCGATGCTGGTGGGCGGGGCGGTGACGATTGCCGGCGTCATCATGACCAACCGGCAAATCAAGGCTTAACCCTAAGCAAGGACTGGGGTCGGACCCTGAGGGTCCGACCCCGGCAGTTCAAGGGCTAACTAAGTAATCAGCGGGCGCGGCGGCGTTTACTTGGCTTCGCCGGCGCCTTCTTGTGCCGGCTGACCGAGGCGCGCATCACCTTCGGCTCTTCGATGCCGTTCTCTGCCGCCAGCATGCGGCGGATGTTGACGGCGTCCATGGCGCGCACGGAATTGGCGCGCGCGTTGAGCAGGATCATCGTGGCGAACTTGCCGGCTGACTTGATGCGCATGATCAGGCAGCGGCCCGCTTCATTCGTGTAGCCCGTTTTCGACAGGCCGATGTCCCAGCCCTTGGCGCCCACCAGGCGGTTCGTGTTGTGGTATTCCACGTCGCGGCCCTTGATCTGGATCACGTCCTTCGAATCCGTGGTGATGCGGCTGATTTCCGGGTAGCGCGAGGCGGCCACGGCCATCTTGACGAGGTCGGCCGCCGTCGACTGGTTATTCGGCGACAAGCCCGTCGGTTCTTCGATGACGGTCTGGCGCATGCCCAGGGCCTTGATCTTGGCGTTGACGGCCACGGCAAACGCCGTCGGGCCGCCGGGGAAGGTGCGTGCCAGCGAAGCGGCGGCGCGGTTGTCGGACGACATCAGCGCCAGTTGCAGCACGTCGTGACGGCTCAGGCTGGCGCCCACGGGCACGCGCGAGGTGCTGTGCTTCAGGGTATCGACGTCCTCGCGGTCGATGCTGATCTCTTCCTCCATGTTCGCCTTGGAGTCGAGCACGACCATGGCTGTCATGAGTTTGGTCAGCGAGGCGATGGGCACCACCACGTTGGAATTTTTTTCAAGCAAGACTTTGCCTGTGCCGTCTTCGACCACCAGTATCGACTGGGAACCGAAAGGCACGGCGATGGCCGCTGTCGAAAGCGTCATCAGCACCGCGGCGAACATTTTTTTGAGCATGGGATTGTATGTGGAAAAGCAGTTTTGGGGCGCCATCGTGGGCGCTGCGCGCAAATCCGGAACGGGGCCGCGCGGGGACGCGGCGTGTATCTCGGAGGCAATATTTGCCAAGCTTAGACAATACCATTAAAGTTCAAGCGATGTCTACGGTACAGGCCCGCAACAGGCGGCGTTGCGGCCAATTTGGCAAATAAAAACGGCTATTCTTGCCGTAGTGAAAATTGTTACGCAATTATTGATTTCATCTTGGAAACTTCGTATGATTTGAGCAATATTGGCAACGGGGGTACGGCGGGCGCCGCGCGCTTCGTCGTTGATGCCTGCCGCTTCGTGCTTCGTCGCCCCGCGCTATGCCCCGCAACAGGGGCGCCGTAGACTGCGTTCATGCCTGAATCACAGACCACGGAGAACGCATCGTGTTAAAAAAATATACGGACTGGTACCGCAGCGTCGATGAGGAATCGCTGCTGGTGTTGAAACACCCCGAGATGGCGGAGCAGGTGCAAGGACGGATGCGCCGCTACATCGCCATGAAGCTGGCCAAGCTGACGCCGATCGAGCGCCAGCAGTTGCACGATTTCCTGCTCAAGTATCGCGGCGCCGGTTTTTACATCGCCGCGTGCAAGCTGATGCTGTTGTTCAGCGCCATCGGCGTTGCACTGCACTTGCTGCTGCCGGCCAAGTTCGAATTGCTCAAGGCCCTGGTCTTCAGCAACGGCCTGGGGTTTGCGCTGGTGTGGGGCCTGGTGGGTGTCTGGTTCAATTACCGCAGTTCCGTGCGCAACAAGCTCAAGAAACTCTTGCTGATCGTGTCGACCTGTGTGGCCGGGGTGGCCGTTGGCGTGCTGCTGGCCGGCTTGAGCGATACCGGTTCCATGGACATGGCCTTCGAGCGCTTGTTGCGCGTGGGCGGCACGGCCTTGCTCGTAGCTTGCCTGTTTTACATGGTGCCGCTGGCGATCGTGACCACCTGGCGCAACCGGCAGTACGAAGCGCTGACCCTGCAGCTGCAGCAGGATGCCGAACGCGACCGTCTGGCGCGCGAACTGAGCGAATCGCAGCTGCGCCTGCTGCGCGCGCAGATCGAGCCGCATTTCCTGTTCAATACCTTGGGCGCCGTGCAGCAGCTGGCCGAGCAGGGCGCGCAAGGTGCCGGCAAGGCCGCGGCATTGACGGCCGACCTGATCGCCTTCTTGCGCGCCAGCCTGGCGGAAATGCGCAGCGAGCAAGTGCCCTTGCAAAGCGAGTTCGACATGGTGGCTGCTTATTTGCGCGTGATGCAGGCACGCATGGGCTCGCGCCTGCGCTATGCGTTGGACTTGCCGGCCGAGTTTGCGCACGCGACGATTCCCAGCATGATCTTGCTGACCCTGGCGGAAAATGCCATCAAGCACGGTATTGAACCATCGTTGCGCGGCGGCGAGATCCGCCTGTCGGCGCTGCGGGTGGGCGGCATGCTGTGCCTGCGCGTGCAGGATACGGGCATGGGTTTGCCGGAAAGCGGCACGGGCAGCGCACAGGGCGGTGGCCTGGGCCTGGAAAACGTGCGCAGCCGGCTGTTGCTGTCCGATCCGTCCGCCAGTTTGATCCTGCGCGATGGCGAAGAGGGCGGCGTGATCGCTGAAATATTGCTACCCATTAAAATTGCATCGAGCCTGAAAGACCCTGCCGCATGAATACCACCATCCTGATCGCCGAAGACGAACCGCTGATGCGCGAGCGCCTGCAAATGCTGCTGGCGCAAGCCTGGCCCGAGGCGCACGTCGTGCTGGTGGCGGAAAACGGCAACGATGCCTGGGACGGTTTCCTCGAGCATGAGCCGGACGTGGTCTTTCTCGACATCCGCATGCCAGGCCTGTCGGGCCTGGAAGTTGCCGAACGCATCGGCAAGCGCGCCCACGTGGTGTTCGTCACGGCGTACGACCAGTACGCCGTCGATGCGTTCGACGCAGGCGCCGTCGACTACCTGTTGAAACCCGTGCAGCCCGAGCGCTTGCAGCGGGCGCTGGCGCGGCTGCGCGACAAGCTCGGCGCGCAGCCGGCCGACATGGCCAATTTACTGCAGTCGCTGCGCGCGGCCTTGCCGGCGCCGCCGCGCGACAAGTTGAAATGGATCAAGGCCAGCGTGGGCAAGCAGATCCGCCTGATCAACATCGACGACGTGCTGTTCTTCCAGGCCGACACCAAGTACACGCGCGTCGTGCTGGCCGGTTCGGAAGCGCTGGTGCGTACGCCATTGAAGGATTTGCTGGGCGGCCTCGATCCGGAACAGTTCTGGCAAATCCACCGTGGCACCATGGTCAACGTGAAAGCCATCGAGGCGGCTGAACGCATCGACGCCGAGCGCATGCAGGTGCTGGTGCGCGGCAGCACGGAAAAGCTGCCCGTCAGCCGCACGTTTACATATCTGTTCCGCGATTAGCTGGCAAGGCAAACGCCGCGCGCTTACTGGATCTTGGCGATCGACACTTCCGTCGATTTGACCAAGGCGATGACTTCGCTGCCCACCTTCAAGTCCAGGTCCTTGATCGAGCGCGAGGTGATCACCGACGTGACGATGCCGTGCGGCGTTTCCACATCCACTTCCGAGACCACGGGCCCAAAGATGATTTCCTTGATCTTGCCGCGAAACTGGTTGCGTACATTCACTTCCGAGATAGCCATGATATTTCCTTTGTGCCCGTAATACGCCATGCGGCGCGACAAGGCCAGAGTACGGCCCGCGCGCGCTTTTGACCACGAATCGATGCGCATATCGATATGCGCAAAGCGTGCGTCTGCGCTGACGCAAGCACATTATTCGCCTATACTTGGCTGCAACATCCTGGAGGTTGGCCATGCGTCCATTGCCCTTGTTGCTGCTCTTGCCCTCATTTGCCGCGCTGGCGGAACCGGCTGCGGCGCTGCAGCCGATGGCTTTCCTGGCCGGCCATTGCTGGAAGGGTGAGTTCCCTGGCGGCAAGCAAACGGATGAGCACTGTTTCCAGTGGCTGTATGGCGGCCGGATGCTGCGCGACGTGCACACGGTGCGCAGCCCCGGCAAGCCTGACTACATGGGCGAAACCACGTATTACCACGATCCCGCCGCAAACAAGGTCGCCTTCCTGTATCTGGAAAACAGCGGCGGCCACAGCCGTGGCACGATGCTGTCGGCGGACGGCGGCCTCGACTTTCCCGCTACCGAGTACGTGGGCGCCAAGGGCAAGACCTTGACTTACCGCGTGCGCTGGACGCCCTCGGACGATGCCTATGAGGCGGCCAGCGAGATGCTGGTGGACGGCCGCTGGGTGCCGCAGTTCAAGCTGGTACTGAAGAAACAGTGACCTTTTCTCCATAAAAAAAACCGGGACATGTCCCGGTTTTGCTGATACGGCAGAGATTACTTCTGATAAATCTTGTCGAACTCGCCGCCATCGTCAAAGTGTTTCTTTTGCGCTTGTTTCCAGCCGCCAAACACGTCATCGATGGTGAACAGGGTGATCGGCTTGAAGCTGGCCGCGTATTTCTTCGCGACTACGGCCGAACGGGGGCGCAGATAGTGCTTGGCGACCAGTTCCTGGCCTGGCTCCGAGTACAGGTATTGCAGGTAGGCCGTGGCTTCCTTGCGGATGCCGCGGCGGTCGACGACCTTGTCGACGACGGCCACGGGCGACTCGGCCAGGATGGAGATGCTTGGATACACCACTTCGAAGTTGTCGCCGAATTCGGCGCGCACCAGTTGCACTTCATTTTCAAACGTCACCAGCACGTCGCCGATTTCACGCTGCGTGAAGGTGGTCGTGGCGCCGCGGCCGCCGCCGTCCAGCACAGGTACGTTCTTGAACAGCTTGTTAACGAGGTCGCGCGCCTGCGCTTCGCTGCCGCCTTTTTTCACGGCATAGCCCCAGGCCGCCAAGTAAGTATAACGGCCATTGCCCGAGGTTTTCGGGTTCGGCACGATGACCTTGATGCCGGGCTTGGCCAAGTCGTCCCAATCCTTGATGCGTTTCGGGTTGCCTTTGCGCACCAGGTACACCATGGTCGAGTAAAACGGCGCCGCATTGTTCGGGAATTTCTTGGCCCAGTCGGCCACCACAAGGCCGCGGTCGACGAGGATATCGATGTCATTGGCCTGGTTCATGGTCACGACGGACGCTTCCAGGCCATCGGCGACGGAGCGCGCCTGCTTGCTCGAGCCGCCGTGCGACTGCTTGATGGTGATGGTTTCGCCCGTTTTGGCTTTCCAGTCAGCAATAAATGCGGGATTCACATCCTTGAACAGTTCGCGCATCACGTCGTACGAGGCGTTCAGCAAGACCACGGGTTCGGCGGCGCCAGCTGTCATCGGCAGGCTCAGGGCGGCGGCGGAAGCGGCCAGGGCGCTAGCCAGGAACCAGCGGCGCGAGCGTTGGGTGAGCGTCGCTGCGGTAGTCGATACGGCGTTGGAATGGGGCATGTTGAACTCTTGTTGTGAGAATAGATAGACATAGTCTAAAATTCCGGCCGGAAAAGAAACGAATTTTTCGTAATATGCTTAGATTTGATTCCCGTTTACGCTAAAAAACAGATATCGATTTTTGGAAACATTCGTGGGCAAGGCGCGCACCAGCACTTAGTCTGCAGGCATGGCGCCATAGGCAAAACCGGTCTGTGGCGTGCGGCAAAAAACCCGATTGCGCCGCTTGGTGTATAGTCGAATCGCACGATACAGGGGTGAAACCGTCTGCATCGGCAACTGGAATATTTTGTGAGCGTACATGAGTCTTGAAATTCGTATTGCAACATCGACCGACGCTTTCGAGGCGTGCAACGTATTACGACGCTCCATCGTCGAATGCTGCAGCCTCGATCATCGGGACGATCCGGCCATCCTGGAAGCCTGGCTGGGCAATAAAACACCGCAGATGGTGGCGTGCTGGTTTGCGTCGCCCACCAATTTTTCGCTGGTCGCAGTCGAGGCGGGCGCCGTGGTTGGCGTCGGCTTGCTGACGCGCGCCGGCAAGCTGGCCCTGTGCTACCTGCTGCCCGAGGTGCAAGGCCGCGGCGCCGGCAAGGCGCTGGTGGAGCAGCTGGAAGCGCAGGCGCGCGAGTGGGGCATCAAGGCCTTGCAGCTGCACAGCACGGCCAGCAGCCAGGCTTTTTTCGTCAAGCGGGGCTATGTCGAGGCGGGCAATGTGCGTTCGCCATATGGCGTGGAAACGATTTTTTGCTGGAAACAGATTGATCCCGCAGGCATTGCCAGTGGCGACCCCAAGCGCAAGCGCTTTTGCAACTGCAATTCGGCTTGACGGCTATCCTGCATTTCAGCCCGCCTATCCGGCGGCGGGCCTTTCCTCCCTTTGAGTAATTCCCCTCAGTAACTGATCTGGATATACACGCCTGGTTGCATGCCTTGTTGCGCGCTATCGTTTGCTGGCAGCAAGGTGCCGCCGGCAAACAGTTTCAGCTCGCCGGGCGCGAAGGCCAGCCAGTCCTCGTTTTGCGTCAGCGGATGGGTGGCGATGACGGCGATGCGGTCGTCCAAGTGGTTATGCTGGCGAAAGTCGATGCTGCGCTCGCAGTCGATCAGTTGCGCGACGGAAAACGGGTATTCGCGTATCACATAGTGCAAATGCGTGGAACAGTGGGCAAACAGCAGTTCGCCGTCCGACAGGATGAAATTGAAAGTGCCGTGCGCGGCGATGTCCGTGGCGACCTCGGCGATGGCGGCGCGCAAGTCGGCGCGCGCGGGTTCACCGAGCGGAAACTGCGTGTGCAAGTGGGCCAGCAAGTGGCAAAACGCCTGCTCGCTATCCGTGTCGCCGCTGGCGCGATAGTGCGCATTGGCGGGCGCGCGCCACGTTTTCAAGTCGCCATTGTGGGCGAAGGACCAGGTCTTGCCCCACAGTTCGCGGGCGAACGGGTGGGTGTTTTCCGGCGCGATGCGGCCCTGCGTGGCCTTACGGATGTGCGCGACGATGTTTTTCGCCTTCACGGGATGCTGCTGCACCTGCGCCGCCAGCGGCGAATCGATGGCGGCCAGGTGATCCGTCAGCAAGGTGCAGCCGCTACTGGAATGATAGGCGATACCCCAGCCGTCGCGGTGCTCGTCCGTGCGTCCGCCCCGCTCGGCAAAGCCGGCAAAGGAAAATCCCAGCGCTGCCGGCTTGCTGCTGTTCATTGCGAGTAACTGGCACATGGCGGCCCTTCCTGATGGTATCGGTACATGCCCACAGTAAAGGCGGGTGCCGGGCGCGGGAACGAATGTTTCCGACTATCGTTATGCGCTGGCCGTCGCATGTCTTATGTGCTGGGCGCATATCAAATGGCGAAACCATTCGTTCTCCTTTGCTTTGCGCTGCCTTAGTCTGCACACTTTGGCGCCGTCTTCCCCACGAGGGCAGCCGGCGCAGCCCGATGAAGGAGCACGTATGCCATTTCCCGTCCTGAAAAATTACCTGGCCCGCCTGTCGCACCAAACCCAGGCTGGCACCAGCGTCTGGCTCGACGGGGAGGGCAGGGCGCTGGGGCGCTTTTTCAATTGCACCATGACGAGCGCCTTCCAGCCGCTGCGCGAACTGGGCAGCGGCAAGCTGGTGGCGTTCGAGGGCCTGGCGCGCAGCGTGTCGAAGGCGGACGAGGGCTTGTCGCTGTGGCGCTTGCTTGACCACGCGGCCAGCGACGACGAATCCGTGGAGCTGGACCGGCTGTGCCGCATGCTGCACGCGATCAATTTCTTCCGCCAGGGCGAAGCGGAGCAGTCGGACCTGTACCTGAACGTGCACGACCGCCTACTAAGCGCCGTCAGCAGCAATCACGGCCACGCCTTCCAGCGCATCCTCGACGCGCTGGGCTTGCCCATCGAGCGCATCGTGCTGCAATTGCCGACGGTTACGACTAACCAGGGCTGGCTGCTCAATTACGTGGCTGACAATTACCGGCGCAACGGTTTCCGCTTGGCCATCAACGTGGCCAGCGTGCAGGAAGCAACAGGCATGCTGGAGCGTTTGCACCCGCATGCGTTCAAGCTCGACGCGGGCAACCTCAGCGACGAGCAGGCCGTCGCCAGCTTCGTCACCGTGTGCCATGCGGCGAAAATCCGCGTCATCTTCAAGCGCCTCGACACGCCGGCGGCGCTGGCCGCACTGCAGCGCATCGCCGCCATCACGGGCTTGCCCATCGTGGCCCAGGGTTATCTGCTCGACAAGCCTTTGACGGCGCTGGCGAAGGCGAAAGAAGGCGTCGCGTTCGTCGCGGCCGCCGCATAGGGCGCCCAATACTGAAATGAGGGCGACACGATAGGCAATGGAGGGTTTTTCTTCGCAGCACAATACGCTATAGTATTCCCATCGTTAAATTGGACTGACTATGGCATCGCGCAGAAATTTTCTACATCACGGTATGGGCCTGGCCGCGCTGGGCCTGGTAGCCACCCCTCTCATCGGCTGCGCCTCGCGCACGGCCGCTCCTGCGTCGGCTTCGGCCAGCGCCAAGCCGCGCGCGCCGCGCACGGCCGTGCCACCGCAGCCGACGCAATTGGCCAGCGTCGACCGCTCGATCACGTCGCAGTCGCGCCAGGCCATCACCGAGATGGAACCGCCTCCCGATATCTTCGACGCGCAGGCGCTGGACCTGGAATTCTGGCTCAAGCCCCGCACCCTGGAAGTGGTGCGCCCGGCCAGCAATGAAAAGGCCAAGCTGCTGTACTGGAAAGATGGCGAAGTCATCGATTCGGCCTACCAGGAACTGTGCCACTTGCTGCGCGACGTGAACGGCAAGAAGACGGCGCCGATCGACCCGAAACTGCTGGAAACCCTGTGGGGTACGCAGGCGTTCGTGGCCCGTTACGGCATCGAGCAGCCGCTCGAGATCCTGTCGGGCTACCGTACGGCCGAGTCGAACAGCCGCCTGCGCGAAGCGGGCGTGCCGGCCGCGCGCCAGTCGCTGCACATCTCGGGCCGCGCCGCCGACATCCGCGTGGCGAATCTGAACGCGGAAGTGCTCGGTTCGCTCGTGCGCAGCTTCAAGCAGGGCGGCGTGGGCTTTTATTACCGCAACGGCCCGCGTGGCGGCTGGATTCATGCGGATACGGGCCTCCAGCGCACCTGGAAAGGTTAAACGAAAGATTAAACACCTGACAAAACCGTCGCGAGCGGTAGTGATTTGTGGCCGAGACGCGCAGCCGTACGAAGGTACGGCGAGCATCGCAGGCCGCAAGGCGCACCGCGCAGTAGGTTTGGTCAGGCGTTTTTAGTCGTAGTGGTAGGGCGGCTCCGGCACGCTGTCTGCGTGGATCAGTTCCAGTTCGCGCGGCTTGGCCGGGCGCTCCCACCAGATGCGCCAGCCGCGGCGCTGGCTTTCCAGTACTTCCGGGTGCGTCTGCAGATAGCCGTCGATAAAGCGGGTAAAGTCCGAGACATAGCCGCTGCGGCGGTACGGTAGTCGATGGCGCATGCGCGTCCTCCCATGGTTTTTCTTTTTGACCGCCCTGGCGCGTAAAAGTGCCGCACTTTCCACCGCACTTTCCACATTCCCATGAAACTGTCCAGCCATAACATCGAACTGTTCCTGGCCGTCGTCGACGGCGGCTCGTTCTCGGCCGCCGCGCGCACCTTGCGGCGGGCGCCATCGGCCGTCAGCATGGCGATGGCCAATATCGAGGCGGAACTGGGCATCGCCCTGTTCGACCGGGGCGCGCGCGAAGCCGTGCCCACGCCGGCCGCCACGGCGCTGATTCCCCATGCGCGCCTGATCGCCGAGCAGTTGAAGCAGTTGCACCTGCACGTGCAGGAATTGTCGCAGGGACTGGAAAGCCGCATTTCGCTGGGCATCGCGGCCGAGCTCGACCATGCGCCCTTCCTGGCCGCCGTGCGCGCGCTGTCGCAGCGTCATCCCTTGCTCGACATCGAGGTGCTGACGGCGCCGCAGGACGATGTGCTCGACATGCTGCACCGGGGCCGCATCAGTGCCTGCATGGCTTTCGCTGGCGGGCGCATCAATCACGAAGAACAGTTCCAGCTGGTGGGCAGCGATGCCTTGCTGGCGATTATCTCCACCCAGCATCCGCCCGACGTGGCGGGGCGGCCCTTGTATATCGAGGAATTGGTGAATTTGCGCCAGATCATCGTCGCCAGCCGCGAACTCGACCTGGCCGATGCGCGCCCCGTGGTGGGGCTGTCCTATTGGCGCACGGACAGTTTGCCGATGGCGTTATCGATGGTGGAGGCGGGACTAGGCTGGGGCAACTTTGCCGCCTCGGCCATCAAGGATTCGCTGGCGGCGGGGCGGGTGCGCTGCGTGGCGTTCAAGAATACGGGCAATGGCCTCGTCGTGCCCATCCACCTCGTGTGGATGAAGGACCGGCCGCTGGGCATGGCGGCGCGGTCCTTTCTTCAGTTGCTCAGCGAAGCGGCCTGAACATTCGCTGGCTCTTCCTTCGGCTGCTGCGCCGACAGGGGCACGCCGAACAGGCCGTCGAAGAAGTAATTGAAGATGAAGCTGTAGCACGGGATGATCAGCATCAGCGCGAAATCGAGCACGAACGCTTGCCACAGGCTGATGTCGAGCCACCAGGCGATCAGCGGGATCAGGTAAATGACGAGCGTGATCTGGAAACCGATCGCGTGCAGGATGCGGCGCCAGACGGTGCGCGTGCGCGACACTTGCCGGATTTCCCAGTATTCGAACGCCGTGTTGTAGAGCAGGTTCCAGATCACGGCGATGGTGGTGATCATGATCGCCAGCGGTCCCGTGCTGGTGGGCGATTCGCCCGAAAGCAGGGTGAGCCAGGCCGTGGAAATGGCCATGCCGATGATTTCAAAGGCGGTGACGTAGACGATTTTGCGTTTGATGCCTTGCATGTAAAGCCTGTAAAGAAGAGATGGCGGCCATTTTAAGTCAGGTACACTGATGTTTGAAGTCGATAGCTGTCAGTTTTTCTGATCGATTCGTCGTGGGAATACCATGCGCCCCGCGAACGGTGGATAATGGCGGCTGGCGGGCAACCGGTCCCGCCGCATCACCGCAGAAAAGGTCAACGAGCATGCAAGGCGCAGCAGACAGCAATATCCCCGATACCCCCGCTAGCCCGGAAGAACGTCCCCGTTTCCGTCCCCGTCCATGGGAGCACCTGGAAACGCCGTACGACGTGGAAGTGTGGATCGAGGAACATAACCGTAGCATGCAGGACAATATCCGCGCCACGGAGACGGGCGTGGGTATCTGCTTTACCCTGGCCGAAGGGGGCGATATCTATATGCAGACGAGCGCCGACGGCGCCGTCGTATTGGACGTCACGCCGGACGCGGCCTGGGTGTCTCCGCTGATCAGCGCGGCCACGGGCTGCGAGGCTCCGGACTCGTCCTTGTGGATATTGCCGGACGATAAATTGATCCAGCTGATCGTGGGGCTGTCGAGCCTGGTGGCTAGTACTTTGCTGGTGGTCGGTCATGATTTCGGCTTGCGCCGGCACCGTATGGGCATGGGGCGCTAAGCGGCCCTGTTGCAGAAACGGCATCCATGGCTCGACACTGCGCGTGGCGCGTGCTAGTCTCGCTACTGCACCCACCTGTTTTCCAGGGCGGCCGTGCCAAGGACAGCCATGGATACACCACCGCAAGCGGTACCTGCTCTGGATTCCTCCCCGCCCGGCCACGACGGCGCGCCGCGGCATGTCGCGCCCCTGCTTGACGATGGCGTCTTCAGTCCGGAACGGATGAAGGCCGAACGCGAACAAGCGTATTTCAACGATTTATACCTGCTGGCGCCCGTCGCCTATTTCGTGCTGGGCCTCGATGGCGTGATCCTGCAGGTCAACCTGGTGGCGGCCGAGCTGTTCGGCCTGGCGCGCGGGCGTCCCGGCCACGTGCTGTTCCGTTCTTTTGTGCACGAGGCGTTCCGCCGAGATTACGAACAGTTCGTGGAGCGCGTGCTCAATAGCAGCGAGCCCGAGCGCATCCAGCTGCAGGTGCAGCTGCCCCCGCCGCGTCCCGGCGTGCGCGAGGCGGGCTTGCCCGTCAGCCTGCTGGGCAGCGCCGACCCGAACGGCCAGGCGCTGCGCCTGGTGCTCGAGCAAGCCGAGGGCAAGCTGGCCGCGCTCGAACGCAGCGAAGAGCGCTTCCGGCGCATCGTGCACAGCGCCGAGGAAGGCATCTGGGAAATCGATGCGCAGGCGCTGACCAGCTTTGTCAATCCGAAGATGGCACACATGCTCGATTGCCAGATCGAGGATATGCTGGGCCAGCCGCTGGCGGCCTTCATGGATGAGGAGGGGCGCGCCATCCTCGAGCGCAACATCGCGCGTCGCCAGGACGGCATCGTCGAGCGCCACGAATTCAAGTTCCTGCGGCGCGACGGCAGCACCTTGTGGGCCACCCTGGCCACCAATCCCATCTTCGACTCCAGCGGCACCTACCTGGGGGCGCTGGCGCTGGTCAGCGACATCACGGCGCAGCGCGCCGCGTCCGAGCGCATCTGGCGGCAAGCCAATTTTGACCAGCTGACGGGCTTGCCGAACCGCCACATGTTTCTCGACCGCTTGCAGCACGAGGCGGCCCATGCCAAACGCGAGGGCGCTTGCCTGGCCCTGCTGTTCATCGACCTCGACCATTTCAAGCAGGTGAATGACAGCCTCGGCCACGAGAAGGGCGACATGCTGCTGCGCCAGGCGGCGCGTCGCATCAGCGAGCGCGTGCGCGCCACCGACACGGTCGCGCGCCTGGGCGGCGACGAGTTCACCGTCATCCTCGCAGGCGTGGGGCAGCTGGGCGGCATCGAGCGCGTGCTGCAGGAATTGACGGCCGCGCTGGCCCTGCCGTTCGTGCTCGACGGCGACACGGCGCAAGTGTCGGCCAGCGTGGGCGTGGCCCTGTATCCGGCCGACGCCGAGTCGCCCGACACCTTGCTGCGGCACGCCGACCAGGCCATGTATGCGGCCAAGAGTGCGGGGCGCAACGGCTACAGCTATTTCACGCCGGCATTGCAGCAGGCGGCCGAATTGCGCCGCAGCACGGTGCGTGAAATGCGCCTGGCGCTGGCGCAGGACCAGTTCGAAGTGCATTACCAGCCCATCATCCGCCTGTGCGATGGCAGCATCGAACGGGCCGAGGCGCTGCTGCGCTGGCGCCATCCGCTGCGCGGCTTGCTGGCACCGGCCGATTTCATCGGCTTTGCCGAGGCGAACGGCCTGATCATCGATATCGGCGAGTGGGTGTTTCGCCAGGTCGTGCGCCAGGCGCGGCAGTGGCAGGACGAGCATGGTAGCGCGTTCCAGATCAGCATCAACAAGTCGGCCGTGGAATTTCGCTGCGACGCCGCGCTGTACCAGGACTGGGGCGGGCATCTGGCGCGCCACGGCCTGGCGCCGGGCGCCATCGTCATCGAAACAACGGAAGCGGTGCTGCTCGACGAAGCGCGCCAGGTGGTCGACCGGCTGCGCCAGTTCCGCGCCATGGGCCTGGCGCTGGCGCTCGACGATTTCGGCAGCGGTCAGGTGTCGCTCGCGTGCATACAGAAGGCCGATATCGACTTTCTCAAGATCGACCGTTCGCTGGTCGGCGAACTGGGAGGCGATGGCGCCGGGCAGGGCTTGTGCGAGGCGATCATTGCCCTGGCGCAGCGCCTGGGCTTGAAAGTCGTGGCCGAAGGCGTGGAGACGGCGTCGCAGCGCGATTTGCTGCGCGCCGCCGGCTGCGACTATGCGCAGGGGTATTTCTTTTCCCGCGCGCTGCCGGTGGGGCAGATGGACCGCCTGCTGGCGTCTCAGCCGGCGGCTTGAACTGTCTCCTGCGCCGGGCCGGCGCCCTCCATCAGTTGTTCCACGGCGGCCAGTGTGTCGACATCGCTGACGGTGGCCAGGGTCAGACCGGGCGCCAGGATGACGCGGTAGTGGCGGCTGGCCGGATAAAACCAGCGGTAGTTGTCGGTGCGGATGTAGTAGCCGACGATTTTCTTGTCATACGCCGAAGCGATGTGGATCACCGACGTGTCGGGCGACAGCACCAGCTCGCAGCGGCGTATCAGGGCCGCCAGCTCCAGGATGTGGCCGGTGGGCGGCGCGCTCATCACGTTGGCATGGCCGGCGCCGCGCACGATCTCGGCGGCGCGCGCTTCGGTGCCCGGCGCGGCGATCACCAGCAGCGCATGGCGCGGATAGCGTGCCGCCAGGGCGGCGCAGCAGCGCTGTGCATCGGCCACGCTGACCGTGCGTTGCGCATTGCTGCCCTGGAAATTGAGGCAGAACAAGCCTTCATGGGTGCGCAGCAGGCTGTCGCAGGCGGCGTCGACCCGTGCCGCATGCGCATCCACGCCGAACAGTTCATAGCGCATATCGATGTCGCGCAGGCCAAACTCCTCGAACGTGGCGAAAAAGCTGTGCAGGATGTGGCGGCTGCGATCGCACGGTACCGTATGGTCGAACATGCCCAGCTTCGCCGTCGAGGTGCCGTACTTGGGAATGGCAAAACCCGTCAGATAGCGCGCACCGAGCCATTTGATACGCAGCAGCAAGGGAATCGAAAAGCGGTTGTAGGGGTTGAAGATGACGTCGTAGCGGCGCCGGCGCAGGTCGGCGATGGTGGTGCGCAAGTCGCGCAGCAGTGGCTGCTTGTCCCAGATGAGGATCTCGTTCACATGCGGATTGCCGGCGATGACATCGCGGTTGGCGCTGCTGGCGGCCACGTCGATCTGCCAGTGCGGATAGTTTTTCTTCAGTTCGCGCAGCAGGGCCGACGTGACGATCATGTCGCCGATCTTGTCGTTGCGCAAAATCAGCACCTTGCGCACCTTGGCGATATCGAGGGGCTGCTTGCCGGATTTGCCCAGCAGGGCATAGCTGATCAGCCGGGCGGCGGTTTTTATCAAGGGAACTCCGGAGGTGGATGACGGGATGCGCCGGCGTATTGGTGAATCAGCCAGCGACAGCAGCATCTTACGGATAGGCTCTGTCATCGGCAAGTAGGGGCATGCCCCATTATTGCCGCGTGCGCCAGGGCGGCGCACGCGCGGGAAGCGGTTATTCCAGGCCCAGCAGGGCGACGACTCTCTCTCGGCTGATGCCGACCAATGCCGAGCTGATCGCCAGCAGCGATTCATAGCCGGGTTCGCTGGCCTTTTGCGTGAAGTTTTCCGCCAGGGTATCCATGCTGACGTTCACTTGCACCGGTTGCGCACGGGCGACCCGTCCTGTTGCTTGCGCCAGGGCCAGGCTGACGGAACTGCGCGCCGCCTGCAACTGCGCCAGCGCCTGCACCACTTGCTGCAAGGTGGCGCGCAGGGCTTCCACGTCGCCGGTATTCCATTCTTCCGGGGCGATGGCGGCCGGTTCCGCATCCGTGCGCACGCGGCTCATCTGGCCGGTCGGGTAGCGGATACCGCTGCCGCGCACGGACAGGCTGTCGCGCACGTTGGCCCAGGCCGCTTCCGACGTACTGAACACCAGTTCGCCATTCTCGCCCAGCTTGACGCCGATGCCCGATGGCATCAAAGCGCGGTCAAAGCGCGAGACGATTTCGTTCGTGCTCAGGCCAGGTTCGATATTGACCGAGCGCAAGGCCTGGTTCGCGCCGCCGACGGAAAACGCCAGCACTTCCTGCGGGCCTTCCTGCAGGCTGGCCATGGTCAGGCCGCGGATGCTGAAGTTCTGCTGTGCCGCTTGCGGGCTGGTATAGCCGAGCTGTGCGTCGAGCGTGCCGCCCGAGGCGCTGGCGCGCTGGCGCCAGGTATTGCTGAACTGGCGTACTCTTGCCTCGACTTGCCCTTCGCGGCCCTGGCGCGCGGCCAGCTTGGCCGCCAGTTCGCTTTTCAGCGCTTGCAACTGGCTGCTGCTGCGTTCCAGGTAGTCGAGTGTTTGCTGCGCGTTGGAAATCTCCCCCTGCAGCTGGTGATCCCAGTTGCTCAGGCCACGTTGCAGGCTCGCCGTTGACCTCTTCGCCGCTGGCGCATCGCTGCGCGCACTGGCGCTGCCGTTGATGGCGGCGGACGCGTCATCGACGGCGCGGGCTGTGCCGGCGCCTTTGGCATTGACGCCGGAAGAGGAGGAGGTCTGAACGATTTGCATGATGGTCAGAGAAGATCAAACAGGGAAATGGTGCCAACCTTGGCGTATGCCTTGTATGTTGCCTGGAGGGCAGTCTGGTAGCCGGTCAGTTCGATGGCGGCCGCGCCCATGTCGGTTTTTTTTAAATCGGACAAGGCCATGTCATTCGACAGCGCCACATTGGCCAGGTTGCCGGACAAAGTGGACAGAATGTTCTGCGCGCCGCCGAAGATGGCGATCTTGCCCGAGAGCAGATCCATGCCGTCATCCGTGCCGTTCAGGCCTGCGCCCACCACGGCGCGCACGGCCGGGTCGTTCGGACTGACGCCCGGGGTGCCAAGGGTGGTGATGACCTGGTCGATCTTGTTGAGCCATACTTCCAGGTTCTTCACGTCGACGTTGGCCGCCTGCGTCACGCCATTGCCCACCACCACGGTTTGCGTGTCGGTGTTGCCGATGTAGCTGTAGCGCGAACCGGCAGCCGCCGTCGCGTCGTACTTGATCGCCGGTTGGTCGGTAGCGGTGCCGGAAAACATGTAGCGGCCTTCCTGGTCCTTCAGATTGGCCGTGTACAGCACGCTGTCGCGCATGGCGACCAGCGATTGCGTCATTGCATTCAGGTCGTCGGGGGCATTGCTGCCGTCGGCCGCCCACACCAGCAGGTCGCGCGCCTGGCCCATGTCGGTAACCATGCTCGACAGGTAGTTTTCGTTTTTCAGCAGGCGCACTTTCACCGTGGCGATATTGTCCTGATATTGCGAGACCATGGCTTGCTCGCGCGTCAGGCGAGAAATGCGCACGTTGCCGATCGGATCGTCCGATGGCAGCTGGATGCGCAAGCCCGAGGCCATCTGCTGGGTCAGGTAATTGATGCGTTCCTGGTTTTGCTGAAGCGAAATATTGATCAGCGATTGGTACTGGCTACTGGCGATACGCATGATCTTCTCCTTAACCCATCATTTGCAAAGTGGCATCAAACAAGGTATTCGCCACGGAAATGACTTTCATGTTTGCCTGGTACATATTCTGGAATTCGACCAGGTTCATTGCTTCCTCGTCCTTGTTCACGCCGCTCGTGGATTTCCAGTCGTCGATCGCTTGCGCGCGCACCGTGTTGGCCGTCTTCAGCAAGGACTGGTTCTGCTGGCTGTAGATAGCCAGCTTGCCGACAAGCTGCGTGTCCGCGTCGCTCATCAGGACGGAACCCACCCAGCTCACGGTGATCGGCTGATTCTTGATGTCGATCAATTTCTGCAGGTTGCCGCTGTCGCCAGCCTGGCCCGTCAGCGACAGGGCCAGGTCCTTGGCGTTGAAGCCCGGGGTAATGCTCAGCTTGCCATTCGCGTAGGCCAGCAGTGGGGCACCGGGAGTGCCGGCCATGGTTGTTCCCAGCGCCAGCTGCGCGTTGACCTTGCTGGTCAATTGGGTAGCCATGTCTTGCAGCGACTGTTGCAGCGGTTTCAGGGTATTTTTCTCGAATTCGCCGAGGCCGCCCATCTGGCCGCCGATGGCGACCAGATCGAGCGTGTACGAGGACTTGGCGAAATCGAGGCTCAGGGTTTGGTCGCCCGTGTTCGTCATGCTGCTGGTCAGCGTGCCAGCCAGGCTGCCGATGACGAGCGGCTGGCCCGACTTCAGCGAAACATTGCGCGAGCCATCCGGCTGGTCGAGTACCTCGATGCCCATTTGCGCCGCCAGGCCATCGATCAGCTGGTCGCGCGCATCCATCAGCGACGACACATTCGTGCCAGACGCCGTGGAGGTGCTGATGCGCTGGTTCAACGCGGCGATATTGGCCAGCGCGGTATTAGCTTGCGGCACGATCGCTGCCCGTTGCTGCTGCAGCGACAGCAACTGGTTGCCCATGACGGTGCTGATGCTGTTGAAGCGCTGCGCCATGGCGTCGGCCGAGGTGACGATCTGCTGGCGCAGCGGCGTCGACGTCGGGTCGACGGCGGCCGCGTTCAGGGCCTTGAAGAAACCGTCGATGCCATTGCTGATGCTCGACGCATCGTCGCCCATCACGCGTTCGAGCTGGGTCAGGTAAGGCTGGGTCTGCGAACGGGCGCCCTGGTCGGACGCGGCGCGCCACATTTGCTGGCTTTTATAAGCATCGGCAAAGCGCAGCAGGGCGGACACTTCCACGCCATTGCCGGCCGAGCGCACACCGGCGGTGGCGCCAAGCGACGACAGCAGTACACCCTGGCGCGTGTAGCCCGCCGTTTGCAGGTTGGCGATGTTCTGGCTTGCCGCATTGAGTGCGGCCTGGGCGGCGATGCTGCCTGACAATGCATTGCTGATGATGCTCATTGGGCAAGTTTCTTTCGTGAAGAGTGTGGCGCGTGCGAGTGGGCGGGCATTGAGTCCTTGTTACCTTGTACAGGCGACACTTCAGACGGATTTATTAAGCGGCGTTGCAATATCGTCGGTCTTGGCGGCGCTTTTGGCTGCCACGGGGGCACCGGCCGCCGGCAGCAGCTGGCGCAGGATGGCGTCGGCGATGCCGAAGGCGCGCTGGCCGGCCATTTTGTCGGCCACCAGGTTGTCGGCCATTTCCAGCATGTCGCTGTTGACCGGGTCCTTGAAGACGCTGTCTTCGCCCGCCATCTCGCGCGTGCCCGAACGCATCTGGCGCAGCATGTGCGAGATGAAGAAGGCTTCGAACTTGACGGCCGCCTCGGTGGCCTTGGCCGCATAGCGGGGGTCGGCCGGCGTGGCGGCTGCGGGAGAGCGGTCGTCGAGTGCCGAGGGCAGGGCGCTGCTGCTGTCGTTGATATTCATCATATAACCACCAGTTCGCCTTCGATGGCCCCGGCTTGGTCCAGGGCTTGCAGAATTGCCATGATGTCATCGGGCGAAGCGCCCAGACTGTTGACGACGTCGATGATGGCCTGCAGCTTGGCGCCGGCCGGCCATTTGAACATATTGCCGTTGCCCTGGTCGACGGACACCTTCGATTGCGGCGTGACGGTGGTCTGGCCGCGGCCGAATGGCGCCGGCTGGCTTACTGCCGAGCTTTCGGAAATGACCACTTTCAGCGAGCCGTGCGTGACGGCGGCCGCCTTCACGCGCAAGCCTTCGGCGATGACCACGGTGCCGGTGCGCGAATTGAACACCACTTTCGGCGTGTCGACGCCGACGTCGACGGAGAGCGCTTCCAGCTTGGCCATGAAGGCAACGCGCTGGGTCGGGTTTTCCGGCGCCAGTACTTCCACGCTGGTGGCGTCGCGCGTGGTGGCGACGGCGCCAAAGCGGCGGTTGACGGCTTCGACGATATTGATGGCCGTCTCGAAATGCGGGTGGCGCAAGTTCAGGGTGACGGTCGGCTTGGTCGAGAAATCGCTGAGGATTTCGCGCTCGATGTTGGCGCCGTTGGGAATGCGGCCCGAGGTGGGCGTGTTGACGGTGACGGACGAGCCGCTCTTGCCTGTGGCGTTCAAGCCGCCGACGACGACGTTACCTTGCGCCAGCGCATACGTTTCATTGTCGGCCGCGCGCAATTGCGTGAGCAGCAAGGTGCCGCCACGCAAGCTTTTCGCATCGCCAAGCGACGAGACGGTGACGTCGATGGCCTGGCCACGGCGGTATCCCGGGGGGAATACGGCGCTGACCATGACGGTGGCGACGTTCTTGCTTTTCGATTCGGCGCCATCCGGCATCTTCACGCCGAACTGCTTGAGCATGTTGACCACGGACTGGCTGGAAAATTTTACCTGGGTGGTGTCGCCGCTGCCGTTCAGGCCCACGACGAGGCCGTAGCCGACCAGCGGATTGTCGCGCACGCCCTCGATGCTGACCAGGTTGCGCAGCACTTGCGCGGCGCTGGCGGGCAGGGCAAAGCCGGACAAGGCAGCGAGCATGGCTGCCAGGGGCAGGGCGGAACGAAATTTCATGAGCTCACCTTAAAACGGCATCCATGGGCCGACGAAGAAGCGCGTCAGCCAGCCTGGTTTGTTGGCTTCGGCCAGGGTGCCCTGGCCGGAATAGGCGATCTGCGCATTGGCAATGCGCAACGATGACACCTGGTTGTTCGAATCGATGTCGGCCGCGCGCAGGTAGCCGCGCAGGCGCACGAATTCCTCGCCCTGGTTCAGGGTCAGGGTTTTCTCGCCCTGCACGCGCAGCAAGCCGTTCGGCAGCACTTCCTGCACGATCACCGTGATGGCGCCGGACAGCGCGTTTTGCTGCGTGCTGGTCGAGTCGCCGGCGAAGTTGCGGTCGGCCGACAGGTCGATGCCCGTCTTGGGGAAGGTCTTGCCGAGGAGATTGGCCGCCTGCACGCCGACGGACGAGCCCTTGTTGAACGAGGTGCCCGCCTTCTTGCTGGCCTGCGTGGTTTCCTGCAGTGCCACCGTGACGACGTCGCCGACGCGGAAGGCGCGGCTGTCGGAAGTCAGGGCCAGGCCCGCGTCGGGATTGAAGACGCCGCCGCCCACGCCACCTTGCGCAGCGCTGCGCGGCGCCACGGGCAGCGGCGTATCGGAAAAGCTGGGCGCCAGGGGCGCCATCGGCTGGCTGGCGCAACCGGCCATCAACACCAGCAGCATGGCTGCCGTGGCTTTCATGGCGGCTGTCATCAGCGTGCCGCTTGCGCCAGGTATTGCAGCATATTGTCGGCGGCCGACAGCACCTTGGTGTTCATTTCATAGGTGCGCTGGGCAGCGATCATGTCGACCATCTCTTCGACCACCTGCACATTCGAGCCTTCCAGCGCGAACTGCTTCAGCTTGCCCAGGGCGCCTTCGCCGGGACGGCCTTCCGTCGGCGTGCCGCTCGATGCCGTTTCCTGGAACAGGTTTTCACCGAGTGCCAGCAGGCCCGTCGGGTTGACGAAGCTGGAAAGGTTCAACTGGCCCAGTTCGGTACCGGCGACATTGCCCGGCACGGTGGCCGTGACCATGCCGTTTTCACCGATGGTGATCGCCGTGGCGTTGTTCGGCACGGTGATCTGCGGCACCAGCGGCAGGCCTTGGGCGTTGACCATCACGCCGTTTTCATTCAGGCTCAACTGGCCGGCGCGCGTGTAAGCCGCTTCGCCGTTCGGGCGCAGCACTTGCAAAAAGCCGTTGCCGGTGATGGCGACGTCGAATTCGCGGCTCGTCGTTTGCAGGCTGCCGGTGGTAAACACCTTTTGCGTGCCCACCATGTGGGTACCGTTACCCAGCTGTACGCCCGATGGCGAGAGGGTATTGTCGGCGCGCTGCGTGCCCGGCTGCTGCTCGACCTGGTAAAACAGGTCTTCGAAGACGACGCGGTCGCGCTTGAAACCAACGGTATTGACGTTGGCCAGGTTATTCGCGATGGCTTGCAGTTTGGCATCTTGTGCTTGCACGCCGGTCTTGCTGATCCACATTGCTGGATTCATGATGTACTCCTGGTAATTGGTTGGCGTTGGGCTTAGGCGCCCAGCAGGCGGTTGCCGGACTCAGTCATCGCGTCGCTGGCCTTGAAAATTTTCATCTGTATCTCGAAACTGCGGTTCAGGCTCATGGTGGCGACCATTTCCTCGACGGCCGAGACGTTGCTGCCTTCCAGATGGCGGTCGCGCAGGCGTACCGCCGGATCGGCCTGCAAGTCTTCGCCGCTGCGCGCCACGATCAGGCCTGCCTCGTTCTTCGTCAGCTCGCCCGATTCCGCATTGACCAGCTTGAGCTTGTCGACGGTCTGCATTTGCGCGGTGCCCGGCACCTGGATGGAAATCGTGCCATCGCCGCCGATCGACAGGCTGGTGTGCTCGGGAATCGTGATGGGTCCGCCTTCGCCCAGCACGGGCCGGCCGTTGATGGTCAGCGCGCCCGTTTCATCGAGGTCCATGGCGCCGGCGCGCGTGTAGGCTTCGCCGTTTTGCCATTGCACCGCGAGAAAACCGGGGCCCGTGACGGCCACGTCGAGTTCGCGTCCCGTTTCCTTGATGGCGCCCGTGCGCGTGCCGATGGCGCTCGACTGTGTCTGCGTCATGTGGCGGTCGTCGTAGCCATAGCCGTTTTGCAGCGGCTGGGCAGTGGACACTTCCAGGTTGGCGCGAAAGCCGCCCGTCTCGATATTGGCCAGATTGTTGGCGTGTACCTGCTGTGCCCGCAGGGCACGGTCGGCCCCGCTCATGGCGGTATAAATCAGCGCATCCATTGCTCTTTACCTTTGCGTATCGTGAATTACAGCGCTTGCATCAGCGATTGCAGCATGGCGTTTTCGGTCGAGATGACCTTCGAGTTGGCCTGGTAGTTACGCTGCGACGTCATCAGACCCACCAGTTCGGAGGTGATGTCGACGTTCGACTGTTCCAGCGAGCTCGTCACCAGTTTGCCGGCCATGCCGACGCCCGGACGGTCATAGATGGCGGTGCCGGACGTGGTCGAAGCGACCCAGCTGGTATCGTTGACGGCCGTCAGCGCGCCTTCGTCGGGGAAGGTGGCCAGGGCGATCACGCCGATGCTTTGCTTCTGGCCGTTCGTGTATTTCGCCACGACGGAGCCATCATCAGCCAGTTCCACGCCCGTGTAGGTGCCCGAGGCATAGCCGTCGGCGCGGTCGGTCGAGGTCGTCGCTTCGCCGGCGTACTGGGTGGTGCCCGTGTAGTCGATGGCGATCGCAAGCGCTGCCGCGCCAGCCGGCGTCGGCAGCACTGGCGTGGCGGCCGTGCCCGTTACCAGCTTGCCGTTCGTGTCGAAGGTCATGCTCGTCACCGGCGTTACATCGGCGTTGTCGAAGGTGTAGTGCACATCCACGCCCGTTGCCGTCTTGACGAAGTACTGGCCCAGCGAGTGCTTGGCGCCCAGCGAATCGTAGACGATCGAGGTCTTGGCGCTGTTGTAGCTCAGTTCGTTGGTCTTGTTGAAGGGCACGGCCTTGATGGTCCATTCGGACGACATGTTGGCCGCATACGCGAGCTTGGTCGACGCCACGGCGGGAATCTGGCCCGTTGGAATGTTCATGTCGCCCATGGTGCCCAGGGTGGTGCTGCCCTTGACGGCGGCATAGCCCTGTACCAGGCGGCCGTTCGAATCGATCAGCTTGCCTTCATTGCTGGCCGAGAAGATACCGACACGGCTGTAGCTCATGGTGTTTTGCGCATCGCGCGCGACGAAATAGCCGCGGCCATCGATGGCTGCGTCGAGCGCGCGGCCCGTGTTCAGCACGCCGCCATTGAGCGACATGCTTTGCGTGATCGAGCCGATTTCCGTGCCCGTGGCGCGCGAACCGGCGTACATGGCCGAAAAGTTGGCGCGGCTGCTCTTGAAGCCGTAGGTGCCGGCATTGGCGATATTGTTACTGGTGCTGTTCAACTGTTGGTTGATGGACTGGATACCGGACAGGGCGATGTCGAAACTCATGTTGATTTCCTTTAGTGAAGGACGAGATTAGTGTGCAGGAAACGAAGGGGCGAGCGGATCAGGCCGTCTTGCCGTTAAAGCCGGTGATCGCGCCAGGGTTGACTTCGCCCAGGTTCGACACGCTCAGTATCATGCTGCCGCCGGACGACAGGCGCACGCTGTTGAGTTTGCCTGCGATATCGACCGATGGTTTTTCGGCGCCGCTGGTGGTGACCTTCATGCTGTAGGTACCGGCAGGCAAGCCCAAGGCCACGGGATCGATGGTGAACGGCACCGTGCCGGCCGACTTGGCGCCCAGTTCGATCTTGTATTCCTTGTCGTCCAGCCCTTTCAGGGTCACCGTGGTCTTGGTGGTGCTGGCGGCCAGCGCGATGCTGCCGCTGACCTTGCTCTTGTCGAGCTGCACCGTTTCACTGTTGACCATCACTTCGGAACCCACTTGCGCACCCAGCGCCAGTACTTGCATCGATTGCAGCACGCTGGCATTGGCGCTGGTCAGCGCCGACAGGTTTTGCATCGCTTCCGTCTGCGCCTGCTGCGTCAATTGATTGACGAACTGGCTCGGATCGGTCGGTGCCAGGGGATCCTGGTTCTTGATCTGGGCGACCAGCAATTTGGTGAACATATCCTGGGTGGCATTGCTTTGCGACTTGACTGCATTGCTGTTGCTGCCGCTGCCGCTGGTATTGTTTGTAAAGAGATTGGTTTCCATGGATTATGCTTCACCTAATTTGAGGAGCGATTGCTGCATCGACTTGATGCGGCCCAGAACTTCGACATTGGTTTCAAAGGCGCGCGACGCCGACATCATGTCGGTCATCTCGGCTACCTGGTTGACGTTGGGGTAGAACACCATGCCATCGGCATTGGCCATCGGGTGGCCCGGCTCGTACACCTTGCGCAGGGGCTCGTCGCTTTGCACCACGTCGAGCACCTGTACTCTTCCGCCGGCACCGCTGGCGCCAGGGCCATCCATCACGGCCGCAAACACGGGTTTGCGCGCGCGATAGGTTTCGCCTTCGGAACCGGCAACGGAATCGGCATTGGCCAGGTTGCTGGCGATGGTATTGAGGCGCACGGTTTGCGCGGCCATCGCCGAACCGGCGATCTTGGAGATATCCTGGAAGCTCATGCTGATCCTTATTGTCCGGAAATGGCCTTGGACAGACCCTTCAGTTTCATGTTGACGAAAGTGAGGCTGGTCTGGAAGTCGGTGGCATTCTGCGAGAATGCCGCCTGCTCGACGCCAATTTCGACGGTATTGCCGTCGCGGCTAGGGTGGTAGGGGACACGGTACAGGGCGCTCGCATCGTCATCGGTCGACAGCAGGCCGGCCTCGTTGTCCTGCAACTGTTGCAGGGCGCTGCCGAAATCCATGTCCATGGCCTGGAAGCCGGGCGTGTTTTCATTGGCGATGTTGGCCGCCAGCACGCGTGTACGGTCGGCACGCAGCGCGAGTGCATCGGCGTGCACGCCCAGCGCATCCTTGAAATTAATCCCCATGGTCATCCTTTGTGTTGAATTCGATCGTGCTTTTTGCGGTTCGGGCCAGAAAACAGGTGGTGCAGAGGTAAAATCTCAGCCAGGTCATGTTGACGCATGGTAAGGTCATGCCGCTTCAGTATCTTTGATTAAGGTTAGCAATGATTTACTTTGAGAACTATTTCGTGATGTGGAACAAGGCGCAATGTCGTCAAATACTGCTTCCAGGCCTCTTTTTACTGGCCAGCCTATATAGTAGTGCAGGTCGCGCAGAATTGCCAGCCGACAATATATTTTCACGTGTGGAACAGTTGGCGCGTGAGCAATTGGCGCAGCAGGCGGCCAAGGCGGGGCTGCTGGAACCCCAGTTTCAGGTGACCGTCGTGAAAAGCACGCGCCCAGTGCCAGCGTGCGCGGCGCCCGTGGCGCTGGAGACGGCGGACAGCCGCTCGGCGCAGCGCATGCGCTTTGTCGCGGTGTGTCCTGGAAGCAACGGTTGGCGTTACGAAATGCTGGCGCGCGGCAGCATCACGGCCCAGGTGGCCGTTACCAGCGTGCCCGTCACGGCCAATACACCGTTGCAATCGGGCGACGTAACGTTGGCGCGGCGCGACGTGACGATGGTGCCGGACAGTATTGCTTCCTTGCCCGGCGCGATTGGCTTGTCGAGCCGGCGCAGCTTGCGTGCCGGCGAAGTGCTGCGCCAGGGGCAGCTCGCGTCGCCCGTGCTGATCAAGCGGGGTAGTGCGGTCAGCATCGTGGCGCGCAAGGAACAAGTGGAAGTGAGCATGGCCGGCGAAGCGATGGATCCGGGCGCGCTGGGTGAGGTGATCCGCGTGCGCAACGCCACCAGCGGCACGGTGATACGCGCCAGGGTGGTCGATGCGGGCGTGGTGGAACCGGCCGATATTCCCGGCCGTTAAGGAGATCAGTCTGCGGCGGCCGTGCGCTGCAGACGTGTCGCCAGCTGTGTCAGCTTGGCGGCGTAGTTGGGATCGGTGGCATAGCCGCCGCGCGCCAGACCTTGCGCAAAGGCGCCCGCGTCGGCGCCCGTGTTCAGGGCGGCGCGGTAGCGTGGGTTGTCGAGCAACACTTGCGCATAATCGCGGAAGGCGCTGGCCTGGTCCGGGTAGCTGCGGAAACGCTCGGTTTTCTTCAGCGCCGTACCGCTGCCCGCTTCGTACTCTGTCGTCATGTTGCTGGCCACGTCGCCCTGCCATTTGCCGCCTGCCTTGATGCCGAACAGATTATTCGTGTCCGCGCCCGTGCCCTGGCGCAGCGGACGCTGGCCCCAGCCCGATTCCAGCGCCGCGTGGGCGGCGACGATTTCCGGCGCCACACCCAGGCGTGCGCCCGTTTCTTCCGTCCACGGCTTGATCGAGGCGAGGAATTGCTGTTGTGTCTCGCCGATCTCGCCGCCCTGGTTGATGCTGCCCAGCACATTGACGGGCTGGCTTTGCTCCAGGTAGGCGCGTCCTTGCGGGCTCAGGCTGGTGGCGTTGCCGCCACCCTGTTCGATGAAGCGGGCCACTTCGCCCTGCACTTGCCGGAACACGCTGCTGAAGCTGCCGCTGGAGCCGGTGGCGTCGGTGGCGCGCATATTGCTTTGCACGGCGGATGTGGCCGCCGTCGATGGCGTTGCCGCCGTGGCGCGGGTGGTCAGGAAATCAGCCTGGCGCATACGTATCTTCCTCGCCATGCAGCACGCGCTGCATGATGCTGTACTGCTCTGTTAATAAATCGCTGTTGCGGGCATTCAGGCGCTTGCATTCGAGCACCATCTGCTCGAGCGCGGCCCAGTCGCGCTGGGCGGCCGTACGCGCGTCTTCTTGCAACATCGCAAACAGTTGCGCCATATCGCCTTGCGGGCCCAGCAGGGCAGTGACGAGGCTGACCCGCTGGCGGCGGCGCGCATCGAGCGGTTCGACGGCGGCGACGACCTGGTCGGCCAGCGCCGTCAGCCGGGCGCTCTGGTGGTGCAAGGTGGCCTGGAATTGCTCTTCCAATAAGGTTTGCAGGGCCGCATAGCCAGCGCGGTCCTCCGTCATGCCTTGCAGTACGCGGCGCACGGCTTCCTGGCGCGTGATGCCCTTGCGCGGCGCGGTCACGATTCACCGCCGTGGAAACGCTGGATCAAGCCTGCCAGTTTCGATGGATCGAACGGCAATTCGCCCTTGGCCAGCGCATCGCGCAGCATGGCCACTCTTTCATGGTCGATCTCGGGCATGGCGCGCAGGGCGGCCATGGCCGGTTGCAGCACGGCCGATTGCAGTTCCGCCCCGGCCGACGAGCCGCCCATGGCGCCTGCGGCGCCCGCGTTCTCGGCGATCGCCTCGGCAGGCGCGACGGCGCTGCTGCGCACGGCAGCACCGGTATTGCCGGAGGAGATTTTCATACGTTGTCCCTTGCCCTTAATTTGCATGCTCGTCCCGATCTTTCTTTGCGGGCAGGCCCAGTTTTTCGCGCAGCCGTTGCAGGGTACCGGAGTCCGGTTCACCCACCTGCAATTCGTCGCCTTGCGGCTTTTGTCCGGCCATGCCGAACATGGCGGCGATGCTGTCGGCCTGGCCACGCGTCAATATTAACAGTTCGATGCGGCGGTTGATGCCGGCGCTGGCATTTTTCACGTCCAGCGGCGCGCGGTCGGCCATGCCCACCACTTGCAGCACGCTGTCCGGACTCATGCTGCCGATCAACAATTGCGCGCGCGCCGACATGGCGCGGTTGGCCGACAGGGTCCAGTTCGAAAAGCCTTCATAGCCGGTATTGGCGTATTGCATCGAATCCGTGTGGCCGACGATCAGCATCTGGTTTTCCATTTGCGCGAACACGGGGCCCATCTGGCGCAGCAGCTTGCGGAAACGGTCGGTCGGCACGGCGCTGCCGCGCACGAACATGCCTTGCTTGTCCGTATCATGCAGCATGACACGCAAGCCGTACGGCGTGATCACCGATTGCAGGTTGCTCTTCAGTCCAGCTTCGTCGCTGAGCTTGTCGAGCGCGCGCGACAGCGACAGCAAGTCTTCCGGCGACTGGTAGCTGACCTTGGTCTGATTTTGCGGCGCGGCGCCGGCCTTGCCGTCCTGCATCTGCTTGCCTTCCGTGCGCGTGTCGCCCGAGCCCTTGCGGGGCATGGGGAAGCGCTCGATCAGGCTGCCGCGCGTACCGCCGCTCTGTTCCGGCATGACGCCCTGGCCTTCGCCCTGGCGGCTGCTGGCCGACGCATCCATCATGATTTCCTTCATCGCCTGCTGCTCGCGCGCGGCCATCAGCCACAACACGAGGAACAGCGACAGCAGGGCCAGGCAAAAGTCGGCGAACGCTACTTTCCAGGCGCCGCCATGGCCATCGTCGTCGTGCTTGCGTCCCGCACGCTTGATGATGGCCTGTTCATGTTTCTCATGCGGCTTTAGCACGGCGGCCTCCCCGGCCTTGGCCTTGCTCTTGTTCGGCGCCGCCATCTTCCAGCGCATTGATCCAGCTTTCCAGCTGGGCGAAGCTCGGCTTGATGTTCAGCTGCACCAGGCGGCGACCCGCATCGATGGCCAGCAGCGGCGGTTTGCCCGCCACGTGCGTGACCAGCACGACCTTCACGCATTCCATGGTCGAGCCTTCCTCGCCCACCAGCTGCTTCATCATGTTGCACATCGGATCGAGCACGCCGTAGCAGAAGAAAATACCGATGAAGGTACCGACCATGGCGGCACCCACTTTTTCCGAAATTTCCGCCGCATCGGCGCCGTCGGCCACGGAATTCATGGCCATCACGATACCGAGAACGGCGGCCAGAATACCGAAACCGGGCATCGCTTCGGCGATCTTGTGCAAGGACTTCGACGGTTGCAGCAATTCATCGTGGATGGCTTCCAGTTCCTGCTCCAGCACGCCTTCGAGTTCATGCGCGTTGATCTTGCCCATCGCCATCAAACGGAAGTTGTCGACGATGAAGGCCAGCAGTTTCGGCTCTTCCAGCACCAGCGGGTAGCGCTGGAACAGGGCGCTTTCGCGCGGCGCCTCGACGTGGGCGTCGAGCGCCTTCAGGCCGCCGGCGGCCGTTTGCAGCAGTTCATACATCAGCAGCAGCAACTGGCGCTGGAATTCCGAGCCTTGCTTCTTGTGCGTGACGATCTTGCGCATCTGGTGCAGCATTTCACCGAGTACATGCTTCGGGTTGCCCAGCACCAGGGCGCCGACGGCGGCGCCGATGATGATGATCAGCTCGACCGGTTGCCAGATCGCGTGGACGGTGCCGCCCATCAGGGCGAAGCCTCCGAATACACACCCCATCACGATTAAGATACCGATAATTACCATGTCAACTGCCTTTCTGCGTCATTGTGCTGCGTCAATTTGATGGATAGTGCTGAAACTTATGCGTCTTGCAGCATGGCTTTCATCTTGCCCAGCGCCGTCTTGTTGAGCTGGCAGACGCGGGCGTCGCTCAGGTCCAGTACGGCGGCTATTTCTTTGTAGCTCAGTTCGAATTCGTAATACATCTGGATCACGCGCTGCTCGCGTTCGTCCAGCGCGCGCAGCGCCTGCTCCAGGCTGCGCCGCACCATCAATTGCTCTTCCGGGCTCGGTGCGCTGTCAGCCTGTCCCAGGCTTTCCTGCAGCACTTCGTCGAAACTGGCGATCAGCTCGGCGTTTTCCGCCAATTGATATTCCTGGAAGGCTTCCGGCGTCAGCTTCAGGGCGGCCATGATTTCCGCGTCCAGCGGCTCGCGTCCAAGGCGGCGGGTCAGGGCGCGCACGCTGTCGCGCAGGCGGTGGCTTTCCTGGCGCACGGCACGCGGACGCCAGTCCTGGCGCCGCAGTTCGTCGAGGATGGCGCCGCGGATGCGCAGGCTGGCATAGCTGCCGAAAGACTGGTCCGGCACGCCGTAGCGGCGCAAGGCTTCGAGCAAGCCCATCAGGCCAATCTGTTCCATATCGTCGCGGTCGATGGCGCCCGACACCTGCGAATTAAGCTGGCGCACGATGCGTTTCACCAAAGGGGAGTACGCCACCAGATGTTGTTGCTCTTCAGCAACGCTGAGCACGGCCGCGCAAGCGCTGGCGGCGGCATATTCGCCGGCGCCGTACGCTTCCTGGTATTGCTCTACATAGGCCAAGGGATCTCCCACTAGGTCGGCTGGCGTGTTGGCTTATTCAATGATCAGCTTGCCGACCATGACTTCGGTGAACGGTTTTTCCATCTGTTCGCGCTCGTAGCTGACGTTGAAGGCCTTGTTGATCTGCTCCGCATATTGCTCCACGGTCATGGTCTGCGCCTTGTCCAGCGGAAAGCTCGACAGGGTGCTGACGGCGATCGAGCGCATCAGCGGCAAGTGGTCCTTCGTCAGTTTTTCCTTTTCCTCGGTGGTGGCAATCACCAGGTCGGCCGACAGATAATGCGTTTCGCCTTCGCCGGGGCCACGGCGCAGCATCACGATGACTTTGTCGAGCGTGAGGAACTTGCGCGCCTTCTTGCCCGTGGCCGGCGGTGGCGGGGCTTTCGCTTCGGCTGCATCGGCATGGCCGGCGACCGGCTTGGCCAAATACCACATGGCGCCGCCAGCCGCACCGGCGGCCAGCACGGCCACGCCGACAAAGCCGGCTATCAGTTTCATTTTCATATTCATCAGGCGGTCTCTCGCTCGTGCATGGCGTAAGTGGTGGCGGCAGTGCTGCCGTCGGACAGGGCGCGGCCCGGCTCGGCATCATCGTGCTGGCGGCCCGGTTGACGCTGGCCGCGCGCATCGCCTTCGGCAAACGCCTGGGCGGCGGGGCTGCGCGGGGTGGCGCTGATATTGACGGCCACGTCGGTGTACTGGCGCTGCGCCAGGTCGCTGCGCATGTTTTCGCCGATGCCTTGCAACTGGCGCAATACTTCCGAGTTCGACGCCGTGACGTTCACCTGCAGCGCACCGGCCGTGTGGCGGATGGAAATTTCAATGCGTCCCAGCATGGGCGGGTCGAGGCGGATTGTCGCGTGTTCGCTGTTGCGGCCGATCTGCGTCTGCAGGCGTTCGCCCAGCGCTTCGCGCAGCGGTTCCTGCCATTGCTGGGCTGGGCCGTTGAGCTTGATGGTGTCGCCGGCCGGGGCCGCTGTGGCTGTATTGCCGACGGCGCCCGTCAGGCCCAGGTTGGGCGTGGCCGGTGCTGCGGCGCCACGTTCGCCCTCGCGCGCGGCAACCGCGGCAACGGCAGGGGCGACTGTGCCAGGAGCGCTTTGCTGCAACAGCGATTCGAACGGCTGTGCCGGCGCGCTGCCTTTGGCGGGCGTCGCCGGATTGGCGGCGGCCAGCGGCTCGCGCGTGTCGCGGCCTGGCGCTGGCGCCGTTGCCGGCGCATTCAAGGTGATCGCCGCCGGATGCAGGCTGATGTTGAGTGCCGGGTTGGCTTGCGCCACATTCGCCTGCACTTGTGTCTGTGCTTGAGCTTGTGTCTGTAACTGCGCCTGCGCGTAGGCGCGTGCTTCGGCCGCAGCGACGTCCGCCGGTGGCAGCATGTTTACCGGCAAGCCGATGACGGGGGCGGCCATGGCTGGCAGGCTGCTGTCGGCCGGGCTGTCGGTATCGCCGTCCTTGGCGGGCGCGGGCGTGTCGGCGTCGGGCGTTGCCACGCCGCTCACATCGAGCACCTGCGCAAACAGGGGCAGGGCGGAGGGGGCGGCGCCATTGCCGGCATAGCCTGGCATGCCGGGCAATGCGGCGGCTTGTGACGGCGCTGTCGCCGGAGTTGGTGCGGATGCGGCTGGGGCCGCTGGTGCCGGAGCGGCCGGCGCCGTGTTGAAGTTCATGATCATGCTTGATTCCCGTCCGAGTCGTATTCGCCGAGCGCGGCGTAGGCGACCCAACCTTCCTTATTTGCCTGTAATGCACCCAGGTGTTGACCCAGGCGTTCTTTTTCCTCAGAGCAAATTTTAACCGCTTGCGCGTGAATTTTGCGCAAATGCAACAATTCTGTTTGTTCCTGCGCATTCCATGCGCCCCGTTCGGCCAGCAGCGGGATGTTTTTCGCCAGGCTGGCCGAGAGTTTTTCCATCGCATCCCAGTCCGGCTGAGCGACCGCCGCGCTCAATTGCCGGCTCAGCTGCTGCAGCGCCGCGCGCCTAGGCATTGTTGGCCTGGACGCCCACCCAGCCGCGCTTGATGGTCGTCATCAAGGTCGTCACTTCGTCGATCAGGGTGGGGTCGAGCTTGATGCCGGCCGTGTACAGGCGCGCCACGCAATAGTCGTACAGGCGCGCCAGGTTGACCACCACTTCGCCGCCATTGTCGAAATCGAGCGAGCTCGACAAACCGTTGATGATTTGCGTGCACTTGTCCAGGCTGACAGCCTTTTGCTCGTAGCGCTTGCCCACGATGTGCCCGCGCGCGCGCGCCAGTTCTTCCAGCAGTCCGTCCGTCAGCACCAGTACCAGCTCGACCGGTGTAGCGCGGGCGGTCTGGGCATCCAGGTTGACGGCGTGGTAGTTGCCGTAAGCTTCATTGTTTAACATGTTTTATTTCTCACTGTATAAACTTGCGGCGGCGCGGCAGGCACGCTCGCCTTAGGATTTGTCGTTGCCGAACATGGCGTCGAACATGTCGACCGTCTTGTACATTTGCTCCTGCATCACCTGCAGGCGCGTGAACTGGTCCAGGAAACGCTTGTAGGCCGTGTCGTATTGCGTTGTCAGCAGGGCAGTGCTCTTGCCCAGCGATTTCTGCAGGCTGGTGTTCGCATCAAGGCGCTGCACCAGCTGACCCTTGGTAATGTTGCTCCATTGGCTCAGGGCCTTGTCCAGGCTGCCGAGCACGCCGGAAGGCGCCGACAGGCTGTTGTTGCCAAACAACTTGTCCAGGTCGCCCGGGTTCGACGCCAGCTTGGCGGTCAATTTGGCCGTATTCAGGCTCAGCGTGCCATCGCGGTTGGCGGTAACGCCGTATGACACCAGCGACACGCCGCCGACGCTTTGGCGCAGTAGGTTGTTCATGTTGCTGCGCAGGGCGTTCAAGCCCGAATCGTGGGCAAAGATGCCTGCCGCTACATTCTTGTCCGGGTCGCCTGAGCTGGCCAAACCGTCCAGTACGCTTTTCAGCTTGTTGTAGGCATCGACGAAGGCTTGCACATTGGTTGCCGTGCCGCCGCTGTCGGTAGCCACGGTGACCGTGACTGGCGCGTCGCCCGTGTTCATGGCCTTCGTGAACGTCATCTTCACGCCCGTCACGTTGGTGAAGGTATTCGAGGCTTGCGTGATTTGCGTGCCGGTGTCTTTCGCGCCCAGCCAGACGATGGCGTCCTGCGCCTTGACGACTTCCTTGACGTTGACGGCCGCGTCCGTTACCAGCGCCTTGGTCAGCGTGGTGTTCGTCACGCTCGATGCATCCAGGGTGACGGCGTTATCCTTGCCCGTCAGGTTGGAGGTCATGACGAGCTGCGACTGGTTGCCGATGGTGACGATGGAGGCCGTTACGCGTGAATTGTTCTTGCTGTCGCCATTGATGGCGGCGGCGATTTCCTGTGGCGTCAGGGTGCCGTCGGCATCCTTGTCGGCGGCGGTCAGGTCGATCTGGAAGCTGTTGTCCGGCGTGGCGGCGGCCAGCGGGTCACCGATGCGGACGGTCAGGGAACCGCTGCCGGCGGCCGGGCTGCTGGTCAGGCCGCCGTACGACGTCTGGCTTGCCGTGGCAAGTTGCTGTACAAAAAAGGAGTAGCTGCCGGCAACAGCCGTGGCATCGGCCGAACCGCTGCCATAGGTCGTATTGCTGAAGGTGGCGGACTGGCTCAGCAGCGACTTGGTGCTGCTGCTCATGGTCGACATCGAACTCTGGAAGGCGCTCATGGCCAGTTTCAGGTTGTTCAGCGCCGTGGCCGTGTTGTTTGCCAGTGCGGTCTGCTTTGTCAACTTGTCCTGCTGCGCCGCAACCGCCTTGGTGGCCAGATTCTTTGCGGTGACGATCGGATCGTATTGCGGTGCAGTAATTACGTTTGCCATGCCAGACTCCTGAATAAAGGGATATACCGGTACAAGGCGACCCCTATTCCCGTTTTGTGAAGTTTTCCTGAAAGAAACTTACACACACCTCATTTTACCTGCCCGCGGAACCAGAATTGCGTCGCCAGTTCGTCTTGTCGCTTGGCATCGACACGTTGTTGCTCGTTCGCAACATGCTTTTGTTTTTGTGTCAGCACTTGGTCCAGCACCTCGCGCTTGGCCCAGGCCGTATTCAGGGCGCGTTGCGAAACGGCCATGTTGGCTTCGTGCAAATGCAAGTCGGTACGGTGCTGGTCGGCCATCTGCATGACCGCCTGCTTGAAGTTGCCGCAGTTGACGGACAGAGCCAGGGGCAGGGCGCCGCTGGGGCCGCTATCCGTATACAGGCCCGTCAGGCGTTCCAGGTTTTTCTGGTAGCGCTCGCGCACGGCCGTCTGCGCCGCCATTTCGCTTTGCAGGCGTTCCACTTCGGTGCTGCGCAGGCCGACCAGGGTGGTCAGGTTGCGGATGGTATGCGCGTTGCTCACGTATGCTCCTAGCCCATGATCTGTTCAAGTTGTTCGATGCACGGCGCCATCGGCGCTTCTTCCTTGGTGCCCTGGCACAGGAACGCTTCGATGGGCGCGTGCAACTGCACGGCGCGGTCGGTGATCGGGTCGGCGCCGGGCACGTAGGCGCCCAGCGGGATCAGATCGCGCACGCGCGCATGGCGCGCCATCGACGCTTTCAGCGCGCGCGACGCCTGCATGTGGGTGGGCGTGATCACCTGGGCCATGCAGCGGCTGATCGAGGCGGCGATGTCGATGGCGGGGTAGTGGCCCCGCTCTGCCAGTTCGCGCGTGAGTACGATGTGGCCGTCGAGAATCGCGCGCGCCGTGTCGACCACCGGGTCCTGCTGGTCGTCGCCTTCGGCCAGCACCGTGTAGATGGCGCTCATGCTGCCTTCCGGGTGGGCGCCATTGCCGGCGCTTTCCACCAGTTGCGGCAAGTTCGAGAAGACGGACGGTGGATAGCCGCGCGTGGCCGGCGGCTCGCCCAGGGCCAGCGCCACTTCGCGTAAGGCCATCGCATAGCGCGTCAGCGAATCGACCAGCAGCAGCACGTGCTTGCCCTGGTCGCGGAAATGGGCGGCGATCGAATGGCACAGTTCGGTTGCCATGATGCGCATCAACGGCGATTCATCGGCCGGCGCGATCACCAGCACGGCTTTCTTCAAGCCTTCGGCGCCCAGCGACTTTTCGACGAATTCGCGCACTTCGCGGCCCCGCTCGCCGATCAGGCCGACGACGACGACATCGGCCACCGTCTGGCGCGTGATCAGGCCCAGCAGTACGCTCTTGCCCACGCCGGAACCGGCCATCAGGCCCACGCGCTGGCCCTTGCCCAGGGTCAGCATGCTGTTGATGGCGCGCACGCCCACGTCGAGCGGCTCGACCACCGGTTGTTTCTTCAGGGGATTGACCTTCGGCGGCGTCACTTCCAGGATGTGTTCGCCACCGAGACGGCCCAGGTCGTCGATCGGTTCGCCGAGGCCATTGACCATGCGGCCCAGCCACGACGGGCCGATTTGCAGGCTGGCCTTGTCGGGCAAGGGCAGTACGCGCGCGCCAGTGGTCAGTCCCGTCGCCTTCTTGAACGGCATCAGGTAAGACAGTTTTTCGCGAAAGCCGACGACTTGCGCATCGAGCCACTCGCCGTTCACAGTTTCAATTTGACAACGCTGGCCCGTGTGCAGGCGGCAGCCGGCGCTTTCCAGCAGCAGGCCGGAAGCGCCGACCAGGCGGCCGGTCGGTGTCGCGACCGGGATATCGCCGATCTCGAAGCTGCGCAGCGTGTCGGCGATCATGCAGGCGCGCCTTGATCCGCGTGTTCGGCGGCCAGCGCCAAGTGGCTGCTGACCTGTTCCATGCAGGCCGACAGGCGCTGATGGCAGCCCGCGTCGACTTCATTGTCGCCCGCCTTGATGCGGCATTCGCCCGCGTCGAGGCGCGCGTCGGCGATCAGGTTCCAGCGCTTGGCGCGCTTCGGATCGAGTTCGCTGATGCGTTTCAATTCTTCCGGATTGAGGAAGACGTCGATTTCCTCGCGCGTGGGCGGCATCGAGGCCAGGGTCTCGTCGACCAGGGCCAGCAATTGCACCGGCTGCAGCGCCAGTTCCGCGCGGATCACCTGGCGCGCCACCTTGGCCACCAGGTCGACCACTTCCTTGCGCTGCGCTTCGCGGTAATCGGCGCGCACTTTTTTCAGGTCGCGCAAGATGGCGTCGACGGGGCGGGCCAGGCGGTCCAGCGCCACCAGGGTTTCATTGCGGCCTTCTTCGCGGCCCTGCGCCATGCCATCGTTGCGTCCGGTGTCGTAGCCGTCTTGCTGGCCTTGCACCAGGCCCACTTCGTAGCCGTCGCGCTGGCCCTGCTCGAAGCCTTCCGAGACGGACGCTTGCCACTGGCCATCCGTGTCCTCGTTGGAGGCACGCTGGCCGGCGGCGATGAATTGCGACAGCGGCGGGAAACGATACGAGCGGAAGTGTTTCATTCGATCACCGCTTCAGCAAACAGTTGCACTTCGATCTCGCCCGCATCGGCGAGGCCCTTGACGGTGGCCATGATTTCCTGGCGCGTCTGTTCGATACGCGACAGCGGCACGGGGCCCGAGCGGCGCATCATGTCTTCGAAGCTCTGCGCCTGGCGGCGCGGCATGGTTTTCAGCACGGCGTCGCGGATCGACGGTTCCGCGCCCTTGAGTGCAATCGCCCACTGTTCCATCGGCACGTCTTCCAGGATGCGCGTGAGCGTGACATCGCTCTGCGTGGCCAGGATCAGGAAGTCGTACATGCTCAGTTCGATTTCCGAGACGACGTCCGGGTCGTGCGCGCGCAGCAGTTCGACCAGCGCGGCGCGGTTGCCCGGCATGCGGTTGAGAATCTCGGCCGCCTGGCGGATGCCTTCCACGCTGGTGCTTTGCGTGTCGAGCGTGCCCAGGCAGCGGCCCACCAGTTCGTCGAGCTCGACCAGCAGGTCGCGGTCGATCTCGTCCAGGCGTGCCAGGTTCAGCAAGACCAGGTCGCGGCCTTCGACGGGCAGGGCGTCGAGGATCTGCCCAGCCAGCGCGGGTGGCAAAAAGGCCAGGAACACGGCTTGCATCTGCACGTGCTCGTTGACGATGTATTCGGCCAGCCACTTTGGCGAGGCCCACTGCAGACGCGCCATTTTGGGGCGGATCGCATCGCCATAAATATTGTTCAGGACGCTATTCGCGATATCGCTGCCCAGCGCCATGTCCAGCGAGCGCTTCAGGTAGCTGCGCGAGGCGCCATGCACGCCACTTTGCTGGCGGTAGTCGTCGAAGAAGGTCTGCATGGCCGTTTTCACGGATTCGACCTTGATGCCGCTCATGCGCGACATCACTTGCGTGACTTCCAGCAATTCTTCACGCGACAGGCAGCGCAGCACGTTGGCGGCCTGCTCTTCGCCGATGCTCAGCAGCACGATGGCGGCCTGTTCCACGGGATTCAGACTGGCGCTTTCGTATTCGGCGCCGTCGGAGGGATTACTGTTGTTGAGTTCGGCCATTTTTCTGCATCCATTGTTTGACGACTTCGGCGACACGCTCGGGTTCTTTTTCCGCCAGCACTTTCAGGTGGTCGACCATCACGTCGACCGCCGAGCCTGGTGGCGGCAAGTCATAGTTTTCCAGCAGCGGCACGACCGGCATGCTGCCGCTGGCGGCAGCGGCGCCTTCCAGGGCCGGCAAGCCGTTCACGCCCAGGGCCGGCGCACCGGCAGCGGCCGCGCCATTGGCGGCGGCAGCGGCGTTGCTGCCGCCCAATGCCAGAGCCGGATCGAGCTGTTTCAGTGGCGGCGGCGCCAGGCGCGTGGTCAGCAGGCGCAGCAGCGGACGCAGGATCAGGAAGTAGCCGAGCACGGCGCCCAGCGCGTACAGCAGCCAGCTGCTGAAATCGACGACGGTGTCGCGCTCTTCCCACCATTGCGCCACAGGCGGCTTGGCAGGGAAGGCCAGTGCCGTCAGGCTCAGGCTGTCACCGCGCTGGGCGTTGATGCCCAGGCCGCTGGTCAGCATTTTTTCAATATTGCCCAGTTCGGCAGGGGTCCAGCCGGTTTTCGGATTCGGTGCGGCAGCGCTGTTGAGGACGACGGCGACGCTGAGTTTTTCCAGGCGGCCGCGGCTGCGCTTGATCTGCGTGATGCTGCGGTCATACGCGTACTGGCGCGTGGTGGCGTTCTTGCGGGCCGTGCCATCGTCGGACGGCTTCGGTGCGCCATCGGCGGGTGCGGCACCGGCGGCGTCGGCCGGTGCCGGCACGGCGGCCGCTGGCGGACGGTTCGACAAGCTGCCGGGAATGCCGGCCACGGTGCGGTTGCGTTCCTGTTCTTCGCGCATCGCCTCGCTCGTCACTTTCGGGGCCTCGCCGTATTTTTCCAGCGTTTCGTCCACGCGGTCGTTGTTCACGGCGGCCGTCACGCTGAGCTTGAAGTTGTCTTCGCCGATGACGGGACCCAGCAAGCCCGTGACGTTGCGGCGGATGTCATCCTGGAAGCGTTTCGCGCCTTCATTGCCGGCGGCCGACGCGTCGAAGCCATCCGTCAGGTCGACGTGCGAGGACAGCAGGTTGCCGCCCTGGTCGACCAGACTCACGCGCGTGGGCGCCAGGCTGGCGACGCTGCCGGCCACCATGTTGATGACGGCGGCGATCTGTTCCGGCGCCAGGGTGCGGCCCGTTTTCAGTGCCACGACGATGGAAGCCGACGATTTGTCGCCGTCGCTGGCGACGAACGACGTCGACTTGGCAATCGACAGATGGACGCGCGCCGAAGCGATCGCGTCCATCGTCATGATGCTTTGCGCCAGTTCGCCTTCCAGGCCGCGGCGGAAGCGCACGTCCTGCACGAATTGCGACACGCCCAGCGGGTCATTCTTGTCCATCAGCTCCAGGCCGGCCGGCAGCTGCGCCGTCACGCCTTTCGAGGCGAGCAGCATGCGCACCTTGCCCAGCATGGCGTCGGGCACCAGCACCTGGCCGCTGTCCGGATGCAAACGGTAGGGGATGTGCTCGGCATCCAGGGTGGCCATCATGTCCGTCACGGCCACTTTTTCGCGCGCGCCAAACACCGGCTTGTAGTTGGCCTGGTCGCGCCACGCGTACATGGTCACCATGGCGGTGATGCCGATGGCCAGCACGACGATGGGAACCAGGTTTTTCAGCAGGGCGGGCGGGATGGCGGGCTGGGCGCCAGGGCGCCAGCGCGCAAATGCGGACTTCATGGTGGTAATCACTTGGGGTAACTTTCGCTGGGAGGCTGGGCGTGGATCAGGACGTGAAGATTACAGAGGCAGTTTGATGAGTTCGTCGACGGCGCCCATGACCTTGTTGCGCACTTGCATCAACATGGAGAAGGACAGGCTCGCTTCCTGGCTGGCCAGCATGGCGCCGACCATGTCGTCGCTCTTGCCGCTGTCGACGTCGCTCATTTTTTGCGCGGCCAGGCGGTCGTCGCCGTTGACCTTGCCGATGGCGTCTTTCATGCTTTGCGCAAACGAGAAGCCGGATTGTTCCGGTGTGCCGAACTGGGCGGCGGGCGCGATACTGGCGCCCAGGGCGCGCGCGTCATTACTCAGTGCTGCCAGATCGGCCTTGATCAGACCTGCGAGTTCGTTGCTCATCTTGCCCTCTACTTTCAATATGCGGTGACGTATCAATCAGAAATTACTGTTTGCCATTCCGGCAGGCATTACATCCAATGCCATCTTGCCCGGCCCGATTTCAATTGGGCTCATCAGTTTTATCAGTTGCCACACCATCCGCTCAGCAGATTCAAACAAACCCGGCAGACTTGCGCCGACATGATTTACATGGCCATGACAACTAATAATTATCTGATAAAAGTTTCTTCTGGTGGCAATAAGAGGGGCTGGGAACTGCCATAAAAACCGGAATCAGGTAAGCGGAATGGCGCACTGCAAATCACTATTTTGTCGCTATAAGCTTACCTCGGGGCAACTATAAAGTAAAGAGAGAATTGCCTCAAGGAATATTGATACATGGCAATATTTGGCTTTTTCATGTATTGTTCAGCACCGTAGTCATCGAGCATGCGATACGATGCGCAATCGTTTGCTTGCAGACCTGTTTGCAAAGCCAAGATGATGCTGTATTTAATTCCGGGCGATCCGTATAATTTGTTCTGCCACCGCAATACCGACATGACCACTACATGACAATCATTACCAAGACAGATCAAACTGTGCGCCATCAAGTCCTCGATTCCTGTCTGCTTGGACGTCCTGTCCATTTGCTGCATGTATTCGGCGCCCAGCTGCGCGACGACCTGGCCGTGGCCCTGCGCCAGCCCATGAACCGTCGCTACTGGGGCAATTTCCAGATCGACGCCGTGACTTTGTCGCGCGTGGACAACGAAGACAGCGTGAACCGCTGGCTGAGTTTTTCCACGCCGGCCGGTCAGCCGGGCTTTGCGCTCGAACGGCAGATACTCTTGAGCGTGCTGAACTATCGCTACGGTAGTGCCGGCGCCAAGGGCGCGCTGCCCGATCCGGCGCAAGTGCGCGTGACGGCAACGGAAGAGCGCCTCGCTGTGGTGCTGGGACAACAGCTGGTGAACAGTTTGTTCACCCGCATCCACAAGAACCTGCAAACCCTGGGCAAGAGCAGCGACATCGACACCAGTGCCGAGGTCGCCGTGCAGTCCGGCGTGCATCCGGCGCGCGGCAGCTGGATCGTCACCGTGGCGCTCAGCGACGTCGAGGCGGGGCAGAGCGGCCAGTTCTGGTTCTCGCTGGACAAGCGCCTGATGGCCGACGTGCTGCGCGGCCTGCTGCCCGAGCGCGCGCAAGCGAAGAAAGCCTTGCGTGGCAGCGTACGCCCGCTCGCTTCGCGCCTGCAAGTAACCCTGGAAGGCCGGCTCGTCAGCAAGCAGGTACAGCTGGGCGCCTTGTTCGACCTGCGCGTGGGCGACGTGATTCCCGTCAGCCTGAGCCGTACCGACGTCATGCTTGACGACTCCCGTTTATTTACGGCGGCTGTTTCCGAACACAAGGGCAAGCTGTGTTTAACCTCATTTGAAGATGTCGAATAATATGAATATCACCGATACCAACCAGAGCGAAACCCTGCTGGAAGACCTGGGCGATGACATGATCATCGACCAGGGCGACGTCTCCGACGTGGCCAGCACCCGCGCGCGCCGCGACATTCCGCAGATGATGCGCAAAATTCCCGTCACCCTGACCCTGGAAGTGGGTTCGGCCCGTATTTCACTGGAAGAGTTGATGGCCATCGGCCCGGAAAGCGTGATCGAACTCGACATGCTGGCCGGCGAACCGCTGGTGATCAAGGTCAACGGCACACCGATCGGCCGTGCCGAAGTGGTGGTGGCCGGCGAGAACTATGGCCTGAAAGTCATCGACCTCGACGGCCTCAATCTCGACCTGATGACAGCATGAAGCTGGCGGTACCCGGCTTGAGCCGGCGCCGCGGCGCGCTGGCTGCCGCGCTGGCTGTCCCTGTCCTGACGCTGTGCTGCAGCGCGGCCGGCGCGCAGGACCTGCTCGCTGGCGTGGTGCCGGGCGCGAAGACCGACCTGTCGGTGAAGATGCAGATCCTCGTCGTCATGACCCTGCTCGGGCTGCTGCCCGTGATGGTCATGATGATGACCAGCTTTACCCGTTTCGTCATCGTGCTGTCCTTGCTGCGCCAGGCTCTGGGCCTGCAGCAGGGCTTGCCCAACCGTATCGTCACCGGCATCGCCCTGATTCTCACCTTGCTGGTCATGCGTCCCATCGGCGACCAGGTGTGGAAGGAAGCGTTCGTGCCTTATGACCGCGATCAGATCGGCATGCAGGAAGCCTTGAAAATTGCCGAAGTGCCGATTTCGCGCTTCATGCTGGCGCAGACGAGCAAGGCCGCGCTGGCGCAGATCGCGCACCTGGCCGGCGAACCGCCGAGCACGCGTCCGCAAGACCATAGTTTCACGGTCAAGCTGGCCGCGTTTGTATTGTCCGAACTCAAGACGGCGTTCCAGATCGGCTGCATGCTGTTCATCCCCTTCCTCATCATCGACCTGGTGGTGGCATCCGTGCTGATGGCCATGGGCATGATGATGCTGTCGCCGCTCGTCATCTCGCTGCCGTTCAAGCTGCTGCTGTTCGTGCTCGTCGATGGCTGGACCCTGACCGTCAACACCTTAGTTACCAGCATACAGGGCTATTGACCGATGTTTACCCCTGAAGTCGCCGTCGACCTGATCATCGAAGCATTGCATGTCGTCATGCTGCTGGTGGTGATCCTGGTCGTGCCGGGTTTGCTCATGGGCTTGCTGGTCGCGCTGGTGCAGGCGGCCACCTCGATCAATGAACAGACCATGAGTTTCCTGCCGCGCCTGCTGGTCACCCTGCTGGCCCTGATCCTGGCCGGACGCTGGATGGCCGGTTACCTGATGGATTATTGTGTGTCCATTTTTCAGCGCGCGGCCACCCTGGTCGGATAGCGCCGCGCGCCATGGATCAGATTTTCAATCAGGTGCTGCCGTTTCTGCTGGCCGTGTGGTGGCCGTTCTGCCGCATCCTGGCCATGCTCAGCGCCTCGCCCGTGATCGGCGACGCCATGGTGCCCGTTCCCGTGCGGGTGCTGCTGTCGCTGGTGCTGGCGATCCTGATGCTGCCCGTGATGCAGGCGTCTGGCGTGTCGCAGGAATTGCTGAAGATCGATCCGTTTTCCCTGCACGCCCTCGTCGCCACCCTGGAGCAGGCCATCATCGGCTTCGTCCTGGGCCTGGCTTTCCACTTCGCCATGTCCGTCATGTCGGTGCTCGGCTACCTCGTGTCGAGCCAGGTGGGCTTTTCCATGGCCGTCATGAACGACCCGCTGAACGGCACGTCGTCTGACGTGATCACGGGTTTGCTCACCATCATGTGCATGATCGTATTTTTCGCCATCGACGGCCACCTCGTGCTGACGGGCGTGATCGGCGCCAGTTTCACGGCCTGGCCCGTGGGGCAGGGCTACGGGCCGATGCTGCTGCAGACGGTGGCGTACAACGTGGCGTGGATCTTCGCCGCCGCCATGCTGCTGGCCTTGCCCATCGTCTTTTCCACCATGGTGGTGCAGCTGGGCTTTGGCTTCCTGAACCGGGTGGCGCCGTCGCTGAACCTGTTTTCGCTGGGTTTTTCCATGATCACCATGTTCGGCCTGCTGATGCTGATACAGATCGTGCGCTTTATCCCGGAGCACTATGTCGCCATGACGAACCGCGTGCTCGACATGATCGCCGAACAAATGCGGGTGGCCCATGGCGGATAGCAGCACTGGCGACAAAACAGAAAAGGCTTCAGCGCAGAAGCTGAAGAAATCGCGCCAGGAAGGGCAGGTGGTGCGTTCGCGCGACCTGTCGACGGCGCTGGGCATCCTGATCAGCATGAAGGTCTTCATTTACCTGCTGCCCGGTTATCTGCTCAGTTTTCGCGAGCTGTTCGCCATGGCCTTCATGCCGCTCGACAGCAAGGGCGCGCTGGAAAATGCCATGTCGATGGCGTTTACCACGTCGGTGGGCTTGCTGATCAAGATGATCGTGCCACTGTTCTGCGTACCGTTGTTCGTCGTGCTCGGTTCCTTGATCCCCGGTGGCTGGGTCATCAGCACGAAGAACTGGGCGCCGAAGATGGAGCGCCTGAGTCCGGCCAAGAACCTGGGCCGCCTCGTGTCGCCCAAGCACGGCTTTGAATTCGGCTTGTCGATTGCCAAGGCCGCCGTGCTGGGCATGGTGCTCGTGCACGTGAGCCGCTCCAGCCTGACGCAGTATGTGGATTTGCAGCACCGGCCCTTGCAGCAGGCCATGCTTGATGGTTCGGCGCTGATGCTCGACGGCTTGATGGCGCTCATTTCCGTCTTCGTGCTGTTTGCCATCATCGACGTGCCGGCGCAGGCATTTTTCTTTGCCCGCAACCAGCGCATGAGCAAGCAGGACGTCAAGGAAGAACATAAAAGCAGCGAGGGGCGGCCCGAAGTGCGCCAGCGCATCCGCCAGCTGCAGCAGCAGATCGGCCGGCGCAGCGTGCGCAAGACCGTGCCCGACGCCGACGTGGTGATCGTCAACCCCGAGCATTATGCCGTCGCATTGAAGTATGACCAGGACCGCGCCGAGGCGCCGTTCGTCGTTGCCAAGGGCGTCGACGAGATGGCGCTGTATATCCGGCAAGTGGCGAAGGAACACAATATCGAAACGCTGGAGTTGCCGCCGCTGGCGCGCGCCATCTACAACACCAGCCAGGTCCAGCAGCAGATTCCCGTGCAGCTGTACCAGGCCGTGTCGCAGGTGCTCAACTACATACTGCAGCTGAAAGCATTCCGTACTGGGCAGCGCGCTGCCCAGCCCCCATTTCCCACCGAGGTGGTCGTGCCATCTCATTTGAGCGAGGTAGTACCTTCATGAATTTCCTGAACCGGTTGGTTGCCGAAATGCGCCGCCACAAGTTCGCCACGCCGCTGTTCCTGCTGGTGATCCTGGCGATGATCATCTTGCCGCTGCCGCCCGTGCTGCTCGATATCTTGTTCACTTTCAATATCGTGCTGGCACTGATCGTCATCCTCGTCAGCGTGTCGGCCAAGCGGCCGCTCGATTTCTCCGTCTTCCCGACGGTGATCCTGGCCACCACCATGCTCAGGCTGACCCTGAACGTGGCGTCCACGCGCGTGGTGCTGCTGCACGGCCATACGGGCGCGGATGCGGCCGGTAAGGTGATCGAGGCCTTCGGTAACGTGGTCATTGGCGGTAACTTCGTCGTCGGTATCGTGGTCTTCGTGATCTTGATGATCATCAACTTCGCCGTCGTTACCAAGGGTGCCGAGCGCATCTCGGAAGTGTCGGCGCGCTTTACCCTCGATGCCTTGCCGGGCAAGCAGATGGCGATCGACGCCGACCTGAACGCCGGCCTGATCAACCAGGAAAAAGCCCAGATCCGCCGCAAGGACGTGGCCGCCGAAGCGGATTTCTATGGCGCCATGGACGGCGCGTCGAAGTTCGTGCGCGGCGACGCTGTCGCCAGTATTTTGATTTTGATCATCAACATGGTCGGCGGCGTGGCCATCGGCTCGCTGATGCACGACCTGTCGTTCGGCGACGCCTTCCGCCAGTACGCACTGCTGACCATCGGTGATGGCCTGGTGGCGCAGATCCCGGCGCTGCTGCTGTCGGCCGCGGCCGCCATCCTCGTGACCCGCATCAGCGATTCGGGCGATTTCGAACAGCAGGTGGCAGGCCAGGTGCTGACCTCGCCAACGGTAATCTACAGCGCGGCCGGCATGATGGTGGCGCTGGCTTTGATTCCTGGCATGCCGTGGTTCATGTTCATGACCTTTGCCGGCGTGCTGGCCTTTGTTGCCTGGCGCCTGACCAAGCGCGTGAAGGCGCCCGACGCGGCCGGTTTGGCCGCCATCGAGGCGGCCTTGCGCGACGACAAGCCGGCTGAACTGGAATGGCAGCAATTGCCCGCCGTGCAGCCGCTGATGGTGATGCTCGGTTACAAGCTGGTCGGCATGGTGGATAAAACCCAGGGCGAACCGTTGAACAAGCGCGTCAAGGGCGTGCGCCAGAGCCTGTCCGAATCGATGGGCTTGTTGCTGCCGAATATCGGCGTGCGCGACGACCTGGCCCTGAAGCCGTCGCAGTATGCGATCGTGCTGTCGGGCACCGTGGTGGCGCAGGCGGAAGTGCAGGCCGACCGCCTGATGGCGATCCCGTCGCCGAACGTGTATGGCCAGCTCGACGGCATTCCCGGTATCGAGCCGGCCTACGGCATGCCCGTCACGTGGATCGAACCGGGCGAAAAGGCGCATGCGTTGGGCCTCGGCTACCAGGTCATCGAGGCGCCCAGCGTGATCGCCACGCACTTGTCGAAGATGGTGCGCGAATACCTGCCGGAACTGTTCCGCCACGAAGATGTCTCCAACATGATGGAGCGCCTGACGGCCCTGTCGCCGAAACTGGCCGGTGCGCTGGACAAGGCGCTGACGCACACGCAGCTGCTGCGCGTGTTCCGCGTCTTGCTGGCGGAAAATGTGTCACTGAAGGATATCGTGCCCATCGCCACCACCTTGCTCGACAGTTCGGAAACGACCAAGGATCCGATTTTGCTGGCCGCTGAAGTGCGCTGCGCGCTGCGGCGCCAGATCGTCAGCGGCCTGTTCGGCCAGAAGATGGAGATGCAGGCGTTTAACCTGGGTGGCGAGCTGGAAAACATGCTGCTCGGCTCCCTGAACCAGGCGCGCCAGTCGGGCAAGGTGACCCTCGATAACTATCCGATCGACCCGCATCTGCTGTCGCAGCTGCAGGTGAACATGCCGGTGGCGCGCGAGCAGATGAAGCAGCAGGCCACGCCGCCGCTGCTGCTGGTGCTGCCGCAGATCCGTCCGCTGCTGGCCCGCTACGCGCGCCTGTTCGCGCCTGGCTTGCATGTGCTGTCGTACAACGAAATCCCGGAAAACCGCGAAGTGAGCATCATCGGCACGGTGGGGTAGTACGGTGAAATGAAAACGGCGCTTCGGGCGCCGTTTTTTTATGCCGCGTCAATCCTGCTCGTCGATGGGCGGCAGCAACTCGTGCTCCTGGCCGTCGGCCAGCAGCAGCACGGTGGCGCCTTGCGCCGACTCTTCCTCGTCGCCATAGTCGTAACCGAACGGCGCGGCCACTTCCTTCGAGACGATGATGGGCTCTTCTTCGGCTTCGGCGGCGGGTGCTGCGGGCGCATCGGGATCGGCCGCCGCTTCCGCTTCCGGCTGCGTCAGCAGCAGGGCTACCTCGGCCATGGCGCGGAACAGGGGCAGCGACAGCGAAGCGGCGCCCGCCTGCATCGGGTAGTTGCCGTGCACGCGCTGCGCATGCAGCTGGCGGTTCAGGCGGCAGCGCACCAGGCGCAGGCCCGCGCGCCGCACGGCGTCGGCGATCTCGGGCAGGGCCAGGCGCAAATGGCGCAGCGCCGCTTCCTCGTCGGCGGCCAGTTCCAGCAGCACGCCGTCGCCGGACGGTTCCATCTGGATCACCACCCGGCCGATGCCGATGATGATCAGTTCGACGCGCAACGCCACCTTGCCGCGCCGCCTTGGCGTTGTCTCTTCGTCTTCATCGCTGGCCAGCACGCGCAGCAGCAGGCGTTGGCCGCCCCAGCCATACACGGCAAAGCGCCACGCTTCGCTGTCGACCGTCAACGGTGGACGGACGCCTTCGCGCAGCAGGGCCGGCTGCTGTTCGGCCATGAACAGATTGCCCGGCACGTGCTGGCCGCGCGCCTGTTCCTGCAGGGCCGCATATTGTTCGCCATAGGTCCTGACCATCACGCGCCACGAGGCGGCCAGCTGCGCCGCGTTGGGCGGTTGCCAGATCAGCTGGCGCGTGAAGAACAGCTGGTTGACCTGCATGGCGCTGCTGTCGCGCGGCAGGGCGCCGCCCGTACCTTCGGCATTGGGCTTGATGAGGGATGCCAGGCTGTCCTGTCCCTTCTGCTGCAGCTGGGCGGGCAGGGTGCCGGCGTCGGGCGCGGGCGCCATGTAGGGGCCGATCGGCACCAGCGGCTGGACCACGCCCGGCACCATCGGCGTAGCGGGGCTGACGTCGAAGCGCTGGGTAATCAGGGGCACCGGATTGCCCGATGCAATGCGGTCTATCGCCATGCCATTGTGTCCAGATCGAGGTCCATAAAAAAGCTAGCTGTCATGGCTGCAACAGGGAGAGTATCATTTTCTGCATGCTCTGGCTTTGCTTGAGCATGGCCGTGCTCGCTTGCAGCAGCATTTGCGCCGACGTCATGTTCGCGCTTTCGGCCGCGTAGTCGACATCCATGATGCGGCCGATGGCGGCCTTGGTGTTGGTGACCATGTTCGACAGGTTGTTGTGCACGTGGTCCAGGCGGTTGCCGGCGGCGCCCAGGGCCGAGCGCACGCCGCCGACATCGTCGATGGCCGTTTCCAGCAGGGCGATGGTGGCATTCGCGCTGCCCGTCAATTCGGTCCCGGTGGCGGGTGTACCGAAGTTGGCGCTGGCCGCGCCGAGCGAGGCCAACACGCCGGCCATTTTGCCCGAGACGTCGAACCCCATCGTTTCGCTCTGGCTGGCGCCGATCTGGAAGGTCATGGACGACGCCAGCGTGCCGCCGGCCAGCAGTTTGTTGCCGCCATAAGTCGTGTTTTTCATGACGTTGGCCAGTTCCAGGCCCAGGGCGTCGTATTCGGCCTGCATGGCGACCTTGTCCTTGGCGCCCGACGATGCATCGGCGGCCTGGGTAGCCAGGTCCTTCATGCGGATCAGCATGGTGCTCACTTCGTCGAACGCGCCTTCCGCCGTCTGCAGCATCGAGGTGCTGTTTTGCGTGTTGCGCATGGCGACGGTCATGCCGCTCGCCTGTGCCCGCAGCCGCGTGGCGATTTGCAGGCCGGCGGCGTCATCCATGGCCGAATTGATGCGAAAGCCGGTGGAGAGGCGCGTCATCGACGTCGACAGCCGCGATTGCGCGCGTGCGGCGGCATTTTGTGCGGCTAGTGCGGCGGTATTTGTATGAAGGCTGAGCACTCGGCGATTCCTGAGGATGACGGCTGTTGGATGGGCTTGCCCTTCAAACAGGCGACCATGCGTACCATATCGTTAAAGATTGCCAGGAAATAGTTTCCCTGCGAGCAAAGGCGGGGAGAGTACGGACGAAAAAAAACCAGGCCAAGGCCTGGTTTTCAGCGACTGGCCGCGAACGGCCAGGCAGCGACATATTATTGCAGCAGGGACATGACCATCGAGGACATGCTGTTGCTTTGTTTCAACATTGCGGTGCCAGCTTGCAGCAGCATTTGCGACGACGTCATGTTCGAGCTTTCGGTAGCGAAGTCGACGTCCATGATGCGGCCGGTAGCGGCTTTGGTGTTGGTGGCGATGTTGGACAAGTTGGTGTTCACGTGGTCCAGACGGTTTGCAGCAGCACCCAGTGCCGAGCGAACGGTGCCGACGTCGCCGATTGCCGTTTCCAGCAGAGCGATGGTGGCGTTGGCGGAGCTGGTCAGCTCGGTGCCGGTTGCGGAAGCAGCGTAGTTGGCGGTAGCCGACGTCAGCGATGCTGCCAGGCTGGTCATTTTGGCCGAAACGTCAAATGCCATCGTTTCGGTTTGGCTTGCGCCGATCTGGAACGTCATCGACGATGCCAGCGTGCCGCCTACCAGCAGCTTGTTGCCGCCGAAGGTGGTGTTTTTCATCACGTTCGACAGTTCCAGGCCCAGTGCATCGTATTCCGACTGCATGGCGACCTTGTCTTTGGCGCCCGACGAAGCATCGGCTGCCTGGGTTGCCAGATCCTTCATGCGGATCAGCATGTTGGTGACTTCGTCAAACGCGCCTTCAGCCGTTTGCAGCATCGAGGTGCTGTTCTGGGTGTTCGACATTGCAACGGTCATGCCGCTGGTTTGTGCTTTCAGACGGGTTGCGATCTGCAGGCCTGCTGCGTCATCCATTGCCGAGTTGATGCGGAAGCCGGTGCTCAGGCGCGTCATCGAGGTCGACAGTTGGCTTTGGGTACGGGTGATCGAATTTTGTGCGGACAGTGCAGCGTTGTTAGTGTGAAGGCTCAGCATGGTGTAACTCCTGGTTTGGTGGGTTCAGTCCGGAGCAACGGTTCTTTGTGCTCTCCCAAGTACAAGACGACCATCCGCATAAGCTTATTAAATGCTTTGTGGAAATTTTTTGAAATTCTTTTTAAAAAAGTTTCACATCGGCCTGGAGGGCCGCCGCCAGCCCCTTAAGACTGGCTTGCCGCCGCGATGCACGCCCGGAAATGCGCGATCTTTGCCTCGTCGCTGGAAAGGATCTTGAAGCGCGCGCTATCGGCTGCCTGGACGGCGATGCGTTTACAGATGGCATGGTCTTCCTCGAATACCTGGCGGTTCATCTGCGCGCTCGAGTCGAAAAAGCCCTGCAGCGTAGCGCTGGCGGCGGGCTTGGCCGCGGCCATGAGCAGGCGGCTGGAGAAATGCGTGCGCTGCGCTTGGGTTGACGGAAAGAAATGCTGCAGCGAATAGGAATACGAAAACGTCGACGAGAGCATGGTAAACGGGAACAGGTACAGGCTCTGGTAGCCTTCGAACTGGTTGTCGAGCTGGAACAGGCGCTTGACGGAGCGCAGTTTCCTGGCCATGCCGGCGTTGCCCAGGCATGCTTCCCATATCGACGTCCAGTCCGTGAACCGGTTTTCGCCGTCGTCCAGTTGCAGTTGCGCCAGCGATTCCGGGTGCACGAATGGAACGTGCAGCGGCTCGAGTGCATTTTCCAGCGCGATGCGCCAGTCGCACTCATAGACATAGGCGTTGAAATCGCCCAGGCCCGCGACGTTGAAGGAAATGTTTTCCAGCGTGGCCTGGGTCTCGCCCAGCTGCGCATCGAGCGACATGCGCGGCTGTGGCGAGGCGAACAGGAAATCGGCGCACCAGTCCAGCTGCAGCACCTGCAGGCGGGCATTGTCCAGTTCGGCAGGGGCGTAGCGCTCGCGGCAGGGGATGTGCATGGCGCCGGCCCGGTAGGCCCAGCCATGGTAGGGGCAGGCCAGCGGCGCATTGCCGCGTTTTTCGGTGAAGAAGCGCGTGCCGCGGTGCGGACACAGATTGTCGAAGGCGATCAGCTCGCCCTGGTCGTTGTAGACGACCACTTCCTCGCCCAGCCAGTCGAGTTTCAGATAGTCGCCGCTGGCGGGCAGTTCGCTGCGGTGGCACAGCAGGTGCCAGAACTGGTCGCGCAGCTGCCGCGTTTCGGAGATGGTGGTCATAATGTTTTTGCAGGTGGAGCGTACACGGTGGCGCCAGCGGCCACACGGCGCATGACGACGGCGCCGGCGCCCACGGTGGCGCCGGCGCCGACGCTCACGCGTGGCAGGATGGATGCGCCCGAGCCGACCATGACGGCCTGGCCCAGACGCACGCCGCCCGTGATGTCGACGTGCGAGCTGAGCGTGCAGCCCGCTTCCAGCACTGCATCATGGCCGACGCTGGCGTAGCTGTTGATGGTGACATAGTCGCCCAGTTCGCTGCCTGCCGAGACGAGGGCGAACGGGCAGACGACGGCGCCCTGGCCAATACGGGCCGTGCGCGCGACCACGGCGCTGGGGTGGATCAGCGTATGGAAGCGGGCGCCGCGCGCGGCCAGCGTCTGTGCCACTTCCAGCCGGGCTTTTGGTGCGCCGATGGCCAGCAGCAGCGCCTCGCCGGCCGCGGGCTGGTAAGCGCTGATGCTGCCCAGCACGGGGTACGGGTAGTCGGCGTCGAGCATGGGCGCGGGCGGCAGCGTGTCGTCGAGCAAGCCACCGATGCGGGCCGTGGCCGGGTCGAGGCTGTCTTCCAGCCAGCACAGCAATTCTCGGGCGAAGCGTCCAGCGCCGACGATGAGGATAGTTTGCATGAACACTCCTAACGGGCCAGGTAGCCGCCGTCGACGGCCCAGGTGGCGCCGCTGACCCAGCGCGCCGCCGGCGACAGCAAAAAGGCCGCCGTCTGCGCGATATCGCTGGCGCTGCCGAAACCGAGCGGATGGCGCTCGGCGTAGGCTTGCATGGCCTCGTCAGGCAAACCGCGGCTCAAGCGCGCGTGCATTTCCGTTTCGACGGCGCCGGCGGCAATGCTGTTGACGCGCATGCCGCGCGGCGCCAGTTCCACGGCCAGGGCGCGCACCAGGCCATCGATGGCGGCCTTGGCCGCCGAATATACGCTCATGCCGGACTGGCCGCTCTGGCCCGCGACGGACGACATGAAGAGCAGGGCCGCGCCATCGCTGAGTACGCCACGCAGGGCTGCGCCGCGCGCCAGCGCCAGCGCCGTCTTGACGCTGGAGGCAAAGACGTCGTCAAACTGCTGGGCCTTGGACAATTTGACCGGGCGCAATAATTCGATGCCGGCCGCATGGAAGATGCCGCTCAGGGGCGCTTCCTGTGTGGCTTGCTTGAGGAAGTCGACGATGTGGTCGCCGCCGTCGAGTTCGAGCACTTCTGCGCGGTGGCCGCCGCCGTCGAGGGCCTGCAGGGTTTGCTCCAGGCGAGCCGGGTCGCGTCCGCTGATCAGCAGTTGCGCGCCGCAGCGCGCCAGCAGCAGGGCCGTGTCGCGGCCGATGCCGGACGAGGCGCCGGTGACGAGGATGCGCTGGCCGGCCAGCATGTCGGGTTGAAAGATCATGGTTCAGACTTCGATAAGGCGGTTGACGGTCAGCGATTGCAGGCCCAGCACGGCCGCCGACCAGGAGTAGCCGACGCCAAAGCCGAACATGGCGATGGTCTGGCCCCGTGCCGCCGCGCCCAGACTGTCGGCGATCAGCAGGGGGATGGAGGCACTGGACGTGTTGCCGTAGCGGTCCATATTGATCGGTGCGCGCTCGGCTGGCAATTTGGCTTTTTTGATAATGTGCTTGAGCATGAAGGTATTTGCCTGGTGAAACAGGAAGGCATCGATTTCGTCGCTCGTGCGGTTTGCCAGGCGCAACAGGTCCGCCACCAGCGGCGGAATGCTCTTCAATGTGAAATTGAAGATTTCGCCGCCGTCCATGTACAGCTTGGCGGGATCGCGCTGCGCCAGGCGCGCATCGTCGCCGGCGTAGGGCCGGCAGGCGCTGGCGGCCATCATCAGGTGGCGTTCGCCGCCGCCGTCGCTGCCGACGATGAAATGGGCGGGCGCCGCCGCCGCATCGAATTCCAGCGCGGTGGCCGTGCCGGCGTCGCCAAACAGCAGTGCGGTGGCGCGGTCGGTCTCATCGACGGTCTTGCTGATGGTGTCGCCCACCAGCAGCAGGATGCGGCACATGGATTGGCCGTCGAGCATCTTCGCCGCCAGCCACAGACCATACGCGTAGGCCGAGCAGCCGAGGTTGATGTCAAAGGCGGCACAGGCCTTGTGCAGGCCCAGCCGTCCATGCAGGGCGCAGGCCGTGGCCGGCAGCACGTAATCGGGGGTTTGCGAGATGAAGATCAGGGCGTCGATGCTGTCGCGCTCCCAGCCCAGGTCGTCTAGCAGGGTGTGGGCCGCCGCCTGGCACAGGTCGGCCGTCGTCTGGCCATCGGCGGCGCGGCGGCGCGACTGCACGCCGATCATCTTGCTCACGTCGGCCACTGCCTCGGCGCCGAAGCGCTCGGCCAGGTCGGCATTGGAGACTTGTGTGCGCGGCAGCGCGCACACCACGCCGCGCATGGACAAATGGGCGGTGCTGAAGGGCAGTCCCGATTCCAGGCGCTGGCTGGACATGGTCAGACCTTGACGGCGATCAATGCGAGCACGTCGGCCAGGGTCTCGCAATTGGCCAGGGCCTGGCCTTCGAGCATCTGGTCGAACAGCTCATCGGCCAGGGCGATGGTGGAAATGATGGCCAGCGAATCCCAGGCGTAATCACCCAGTTTCAAAGCTGGCACGACTTTGTCGGCATCGATTTCCAGGATGTCGGCCATGCCGTTGAAAAATTCTTGCATTGTGTTTCCTTTCAGAGAAGTTCAGTACGCAGACGCGCGGGCGCCTACAGCCGCGCCAGCGTGCCGGCCCACGAATAGCCGACGCCAAAGCCCAGCAGCAGGGCCGTGTCGCCCGGCAGGATGCGCCCCGAGGCGCGCGCGCGGGCAATGGCGATGGGAATGGTCGAGGAGACGGTATTGCCGACAGTATCGATTTCAATCACAAATTTGTCTTCCGGAATGCGTATTTTGCGGCGCAAGGCGTCAAGCATGAATTTGTTTGCCTGATGGAAGATGACGTGGTCGATGTCATCGAGGGTCTTGCCGGCCTTGTCCAGCAGTTCCTGCATTGTACGCGGCACGGCGCCCAAGGTGAACTGGACGATCTGCGCCCCATCCATGAACAGGTCGTCCTGGCTGCGCCAGTTGCCGGATGCGTCCTCGACGGGTATGGCTGTGGCCGCGCTGCGGGCCGTGCGCATGCCGCCGGTCGGCACGATCAGGTTGTTCGCGCCGCTGCCATCCGTGCCCAGGACGAAAGGCCCCAGCGCCAGTTCTGGCGCGCCGCCGGCGATCACGCTGGCGGCGGCGGCGTCGCCGAACAGCGTGCGTACGCTGCGGTCACGCGCGTTGATGTACTTGGAATAGGTATCGGCCGTCAGCAGCAGTACTTTCTTGCAGATGCCGCTCTCGATCAGGCCCTTGGCCATGGCCAGCGCGTAGACGTAGCCGGAACAGCCGAGGTTGATATCGAGCGCGCCGCAGGAGGTCGGCAAGCCGAGCCGTTGCTGCAGCACGCAGGCGCTGCTGGGCAGCAGGTAGTCGGGCGCCTGCGTGCACAGGATCAGGAAATCGATGTCGCCGCGCGCGATGTCATGCGTGGCGAACAGTTTTTCCGCGGCATGGAACGCCAGGTCGCTGGCCGTTTCATGTTCCGCAGCGATATGGCGCTGCGCAATGCCCGTCTTGTCGAGGATTTTTTGCGCCGGCCAGTCGATGAACTCCTGCTCCAGCGCGGCATTCGTCAGGATCGCCTGCGGCAGGTGGTAGGCGATCGCGGTAAGGTGGGCGTAGTGGGACATGCGGTGGCCGTTTGGTCTGGGTCAATAGGGGCGGGTGTAGCGCTCAGGCCGGCCCGGCGATCAGGGCGGTGATCGCGTCCACGCTCGACAGCTCGAGGGCCGGGTAAATCGGCAGGCAGATCACCTGGGATGCGGCCAGGCGCGCCACCGGCAGATTGGCATGCACGGCGGACGGCATGCCGCGGTACATGGGGAAATCGCTGATGAGCGGGTAGAAATAGCGTCGCGCGTAGATATCGTGATCGCGCAGCCGCTGGAACAGGGCATCGCGTGCCAGCGGATACTCGGGTCCGACGAGAATGGGAAAGTAGGCGTGATTGGCCGCTTCGGCGTCGGCCGCTTCCAGGCAGGTGATGCCCGCGATGCCCGCCAGACGCTGGCGGTAGTGGGCGTCGATGCTGCGCCGCTGCTGCCGCGCCTGGTCGATACCCTTCAGCTGCAGAAGGCCGAAGGCGGCATTGATTTCGCTCATCTTGCCATTGATGCCTGCGGCGACGACCGTGACTTCGTCGACAAAACCGAAATTTTTCAGGTGGTCGATGCGCTGCTTGGTCTTGGCGTCCGGGCAGACGATGGCGCCGCCTTCGAAGGTATTGAAGATCTTCGTCGCATGAAAGCTGATCACGGACAGGTCGCCGTAATTGAGGACGCTGGTGCCCCGGTGGCGCACGCCGAACGCATGCGCGGCGTCATAGATGACCTTCAGATCGTAATTGTCGGCAATCTTCTGGATAGCGTCGACATCGCAGGGATGGCCATAGCAGTGCACGGGCATGATGGCCGTGGTCTGCGCCGTGATGGCCGCCTCGATGCGCGCCGGATCGAGGTTCAGCGTGCGCGCATCGATGTCGGCGAAAACGGGCTTGATGTCATTCCACAGCAGCGAATGGGCCGTGGCAACGAAGGAATACGGCGTCGTAATGACTTCGCCCTTGACGCGCAAGGCTTGCAAGGCCGTCATCAACGCCAGCGTTCCATTGGTAAACAGGCAGATATGCCGCACGCCCAGGTAGTCGCACAGCGCTTTTTCCAGCTGCTGGTGGAAGGGGCCGCCATTGGTGAGGATCTTGTTTTCCCAGATGCTTTCCAGGTACGGCAGGAAATCCTGCAAGTCCGGCAGCAGCGGCTGCGTGACGTAGATGGGTTTGGAATCGCTCATGCCGCTATCTCCCCGGGCAACTGGCTGTCGAGCGGCGCATCGAAGCTGACTGGCGGCAAGTCTTCGCACCAGCGCTGCCAGGCCAGGCGCAGGCTGTTGGCCAGGCCTTCCGCAATCAACTTCGGCTGGCCCAGCGCCGTTTGCGCCAGGCGGTGCCGGGTGCTGAAGCGGTAGGCGCCCAGCAGCATGGGGTTGGCCGCCATGTACAGGGCCTTGCTGACAAATTCCTCGTCGTTGCGGGCGATGAATTCTTCCAGTTGCACTTGACGCAGAATCGAGGTGCCGGCGCGGCTCGGTGCTGTCGGTCCTGCAACGGTGAGGGTGGGCACGCCCATCCACAAGCCGTGGAAGGTGGTGGTGCCGCCACCGTAAGGCGCCGTATCGAAGCACATGTCGACGCGGTGATGCATGGCCAGGAAATTGGCCATGTTGGCGCGCGGTTCGAAGATCAGGCGGTCGGCGCTGATGCCTTCCTCGGCGAACCAGGCCGTCAGCCCTGGGTGCGGACCGGGCGCCGGCATGGCGGCCAGCAGCATCCTGGCGTCCGGGATGGCGCGCAAGACCTTGGCCCAGCGCGCGATGGTCTGGCGGTTGAGCTTGTTAGGGCGGTTGAAGCTGCCGAAAGTCAGGTATTTGTTCTTCAGCACGGGCGCCGGCAGGATGCCGTCCGCATTTTCGGATGGCAGGAATGGGGCGATGGTCGGCAGGAAGATCAGTTTTTCCGTGAAATGGCTGGCGAACGTCTCGGGCGGCGAGAAATGACGATCGCTAAGGTAGTAATCCATGGCCTGCAAGCCCGTGGTCAGCGGATAGCCGATCCAGCTCATCTGTATGGGCGCCGGCTTGCGGGCAAAGGCCATCAGGCAATTCCTGGCCGTATGTCCGGACAGGTCGATCAGGATGTCGATGCCGTCGGCGCGGATGCGCTCGGCCAGTTTTTCCTGGCTCAGGTGGGTTACTGGCAGCCAGTTGGGCACTAGTTGCGCGAGGCGCATGGTGACATTGTCGACACGGCTATTGTTGTAGTACGCATACAGCGAAAACTGCGGCATCGCCACCAGTTCCTCAAGCAGGGGCGTAATGAAATGCGCCACCGCATGGTTACAGAAGTCGCCCGAGACCAGGCCGATCTTCAGCTGGCGCTGCGGGTCGCGGTCGTTCGCGTGCGGCTGCCACGCGGCGCGCAGTGGCGTTTCGTAGCGCTCGCCGAAGCCGAAATGATCGGCCACCATGGCGGCAGGGTCGTCGGCATGCATGTGCGACAGGCCGAACAGCATGTTGCTGTAGACCTCATCGTATTGCGGATACCTGGCCAGAGCCGTGCGGCACGCCTGGACGGCGTCGTCGGTGCGCCCCATCTCGCTGTAGGTCGCGCAGATGTTCAAATGGGAGCCGATGAAGTCGTCCTGGATTTCCAGCGAGCGCGCATAGCTGGCCAGCGCTTCCTCGTAACGCTTCAGTGAGCGCAGGCAATTACCCATCGTAAAGTGAACGCGGCTGGAGTCGGGCGCGATGTCGCGTGCGCGCTGCAGATACGCGAGCGCCTGTTCCGACTGGCCGCTATCCTCGAACGCCACGCTCAGGTTGCAATGGATCAGCGATGAGCGCGGGTCCAGTTCCAGCGCGTGCTGGTAGATGCGGATCGCCTCGGGATAATCGCCGGCGTCCTGCACGGCGATGGCCAGGTCGTTATGCAGGCTGGCGACATCGGGCGCCAGGGTGAGCGCTTGCCGGTAAGCTACTTGCGCTTCCTCAAAGCGGCGCATTTGCTTGAGGCAATGTCCTAGGCAGGTGTAGGCCTGCAGCTTGTCTGGCGCCAGCTGCACCGCGCGCTGGTGCAGGGCCAGCGCTTCGTCGAGTTCGCCGACCGATTGCAGGCCCAGACCCAGCTGGGTGTGTGCGTCGGCGCTGTCCGGCTGGAGCTTCAGGGCCAGGCGATAGCTGGCGATCGCCGCATCGAATTCGCCCAGGCTCACCAGTACGCCGCCCAGGTTGGACTGGGCCTGAGAATAGTCGGGCTGCACGGCCAGCGCCTGGTGATAGGCGTCGGCGGCGGCGTCGAGCCGCTGCTGCGACTGCAGACTGTTGCCCAGGCCATTCCACAGGTCGGCCTGGCGCGGCGCCAGCGACAAGGCCGTGCGGTAACTCTCTTCCGCCTGCGCGTACTGCTCCAGATTCTGCAGCGCGGCGCCGAGGTTGCTGTGCGCCATCACCAGGCGGGGCTCAAGCGCCAGCGCGCGGCGATAGCTGTCGGCCGCTTCCTCATTGCGTTCCAGCCCTTGCAGGGCATTGCCCAGATTGCAGAACACTTCAGCGTCGCCGGGCATGCTTGCCAGGGCGGCCTGGTAGGCGCCGACGGCGCCGTCGAGGTCGCCACGCGCCTTGCGCGTATTGCCCAGGTTAAAGTGCGCCATGCCATAGTCGGGCCGCAGGGCAATGGCCTGCAGGTAGGCGTCTTCCGCTTCCGCCAGGGAGCCGAGCGCCAGCAGGGCACCGCCCATGTTGCTGTGCGCTTCGGCGAAAGCAGGATTGAACTGCAGCGCCTGCTGATAGGACTGGACCGCTTGCGCATATTCCCCGCGTGCCTGCCACGCATTGGCCAGGTTGCAATGGGCTTCGGCGTCATACGGGGTCAGCTGGACAGTGGTTTGCAGCACGTCGAGGGCGTCCTTGCCCTGCGCCTGCAGGACGGTGCCGAGTACGCTCCAGGCAAAATCGGAGGTGGGGTAGCGCGCAATCAGCGCCCGGGTGGCCGTTTCCATTTCCGCATACCGTGCCGCCTGGTACAGCTCCACCACGTGCTGGCATTCGTCGGCCGTCGGCGCGGCAGCAATCGCTGCGGCGATACGCGCGCGTAACGTTTGCGCCTGCTCGGTATTGAGGCCGCGGCCGATGGCCGTATCGATGATGTCGAGCGCCTCGTCCCGCTCACCGGCCTTGAGCAAGCCGTCGGCTAGCGATAGCCAGAACTGGCCTTCGTCGGGATTGACCGACAGCGCCTTGTGCAGATACGGCAGTCCTGCCCGGAACTGGCCGACCTGGCCGGCCAGCAAACCCATATTGTGGTTGGCGATGGCATGGTAAGGCTGGGCTTGCAGGATGGCGACATACAGGTCTTCCGCCTCTTCCAGGTGGCCAGCCTGATGCGCTTTCAGCGCCAGCGCCAGTTGGGTGTCGAGTTGCGTTTCCACGGTGGCGTCAGCGTTCATAAGAGGGAAGAAAAGTGTACCAGCGGCAATTGTAACTGCTAGGAGTGGCGAATAGAAAATTTCCCGGTGGAATTTTGCCCCAGAGCATCATTGAGCAAATTTTCGTGTTCCTGGCAGGCCACAGCGGGAAGAAAGGTTGCAATAAAAATAAAAGTCTCTGTCCAGGACGTCAACACCTATTCCCACATCTGATGGTGGCATCGCCAATAAAAAAAAGCGCGGCTCCCGGAGGTGCCGCGCTGTTGTCGCCAGCTACGCGCGATGACGATTACATGTTGGGATAGTTCGGTCCGCCGCCGCCTTCCGGTGTCACCCACACGATGTTTTGCGTCGGATCCTTGATGTCGCAGGTCTTGCAGTGCACGCAGTTTTGCGCATTGATCTGCAGGCGTTCGGCGCCGTCGTCGTTTTTCACGAACTCGTACACGCCGGCGGGACAGTAACGCGCTTCCGGACCCGCATAGGTGGCCAGGTTGACGTCGACGGGCACGCTGGCGTTCTTCAACGTCAGGTGGATGGGCTGGTCTTCCGCGTGGTTCGTGTTCGAGATGAAGACGGACGACATCTTGTCGAAGGTCAGCTTGCCATCGGGTTTCGGATACACGATCTTTTTCGACTGGGCTGCCGGTTTCAGGCATTCGTGGTCGCCATGCGAGTGGTGCAGGGTCCATGGCGCCTTGCCGCGGAAGATCAACTGGTCGATGCCAGTCATCAGGCTGCCCAGGTACAAACCTTTCGACAGCCATGGCTTGACGTTGCGCGCCACGTGCAGCTCTTCATGCAGCCAGGATTTTTCAAAGGCGACAGGATAGCTCGTCAGTTCGTCGTGCTGGCGCTGTTCGCCGAGCGCGCCAAAGGCCGCGTCCGCCGCCAGCATGCCGCTCTTGATGGCCGCGTGGCTGCCCTTGATGCGGCTCATGTTCAAAAAGCCCGCATCGCAGCCGATCAGCGCGCCGCCGGCAAACACCAGTTTCGGCAACGATTGCAGGCCGCCGGCCGCGATCGCGCGCGCGCCGTAGGAAATACGCTTGCCGCCTTCGAAGAACTTGCGGATTTCCGGATGCGTCTTGTAGCGCTGGAATTCTTCGTACGGCGACAAATACGGGTTTTCGTAGTTCAGGCCCACCACGTAGCCCACCATCACCTGGTTGTTTTCCAGGTGGTACAGGAAGGAGCCGCCATAGGTTTTCGTGTCCAGCGGCCAGCCGCTCGAGTGGATCACCAGGCCCGGTTTGTGCTGGGCCGGGTCGATTTCCCACAATTCCTTGATGCCGATGCCGTACGATTGGGGATCCTTGCCTGCGTTCAAGTCATACTTGGCCATCAATTGCTTGCCCAGGTGGCCGCGCGCGCCTTCGGCGAACAAGGTGTACTTGGCGTGCAATTCCATGCCCAGCTGGAAGTCGGGACCCGGTTCGCCATCGCGCTTGACGCCCATGTTGCCGGTCGCCACACCTTTCACGGAGCCGTCGTCGTTGTAGAGGATTTCCGCGGCAGGGAAGCCGGGGAAAATTTCCACGCCCAGGTTTTCCGCCTGCTGGCCCATCCAGCGCACCACATTGCCCAGGGAGACGATGTAGTTGCCGTGGTTTTCAAAGCAGGCCGGCACGGCGAAGCCCGGCGTTTTATACGCTTTCGTTTCGGTCAGGAACAGGATGCGGTCTTCCGTCACTTCCGTGTTCAGGGGCGCGCCCAGTTCTTTCCAGTTTGGGATCAGTTCGGTCAGCGCTTTCGGATCCATGATGGCGCCCGACAGGATATGCGCGCCCAGTTCGCCGCCTTTTTCCAGCACGCAGACGGACACTTCCTGGCTCTTTTCAGCGGCCAGCTGCTTCAGGCGGATCGCCGCGGCCAAGCCTGCGGGGCCACCGCCGACGATCACCACGTCATACTCCATGGTTTCGCGCGGTCCGTACTGTTCAACTAAGTTATTAGGCTGTGTCATGGTCTCGATTGTCAGTCACTCAATTAGGTAGCAAGGATAGGGAATAAAGCATCATCGGGGAAATTTAAGCACGAGTGTGCTTGTTTTTGACGAGGATTGCAACTTTGGCGCCATTTTGCGTGACATTGCCCCTCGCCGCAATCTAAATCCGGCCATTTTGTGTAATGATGGCGTTTACTTTTGCTCGAGTGCGCTGCGGGGGAATTTGCCCGATTGCCATAGGCACGGCGTAAAGTGTTGTCTAAAATAAAACAGGAGTAGCTCGTGGGCATAGAAGTCAATTTCGAGGGCAAGATTGCCCTGATTACCGGCGCATCGAGCGGCCTCGGCGCGCGCTTTGCAAAAGTGCTGGCCCAGGCCGGCGCACAGGTCGTGCTGGCGTCGCGCCGCACCGAACGCCTGAAGGAATTGCGCGCCGAAATCGAGGCGGACGGCGGCGCCGCGCACGTGGTGTCGCTCGACGTGACCGACTTCGCCAGCATCAAGTCGGCCATCGCGCATGCGGAAACGGAAGCGGGCCCCATCGATATTCTCGTCAACAATTCAGGTGTCTCCACCACGCAACGCCTGGTCGACGTCACGCCCGAAGATTACTCGTTCGTGATGGACACCAATCTGCGCGGTTCGTTCTTCGTCGCCCAGCAAACGGCCAAGCGCATGATCGCGCGCGCCAAGGGCGACCCGAAGAAACAGCACCGCATCATCAATATCGCCTCGATGGCGGGCTTGCAGGTGCTGCCGCAGATCGGCGTGTATTGCATGAGCAAGGCGGGCATGGTGCACATGACGCGCGCCATGGCCGTGGAGTGGGGCAAATACGGCATCAACACGAACGCCATCTGCCCTGGCTACATTTCGACGGAAATCAATGAAGATTACTTTGCCACCGAGCAGGGCAAGAAGCTGATCGAAATGCTGCCCAATAAACGTCCGGGCAAGCCGGAAGACCTTGATGGGCTATTGCTGCTGCTGGCGGGCGAGGATTCGCATTTCATCAATGGAGCGATTATCTCCGCCGATGGCGGAATGAGTACCTTTTGAGATCCAGATGAATAAAATGACAAATAGCGAGGCTGGCAGCAGTGTGGAACATGACAGCTGCATCATCTGTAATTCAAAAACTGATTATTTTTTCTCAAAAAGCTATCCTGTCTATCCAGGCAGTCCTTTTTCTGATGCACTCAAGGTAGATTATTGGAAGTGCGAGCACTGCGGTTTTGTGATCTCGAAGACGCATCAACAAATGTCGCCGCAGATATGGTCTGAGCTCAATAGTAGCTGGCATCATTTTTTTGAGCGAAATATCGAGGAAAGTATTTCGAATCAGCCGCCGTACGCCGATCAAGCCCTTGCACTTACCATGCTGGCAAAAAATGATGTGCTCAGCCTGGAGGATACTCTCGACTATGCTGCGGGCTACGGCACCTTATCGCGTTTTTTGACAAAATATTTCCAGACCAGCATAAAGATTTTTGATCGTTACGTTCGTAGCGACGACCAGGCACTGAACTATGTGACGGAACAAGATATTGGCACATATCGGCTCGTGATTAACAGCGCCATGTTCGAGCATGTGCTCAGCAGGGAAGCGCTTGACGAAGTCAATGCTCTCGTCTCGGAGGACGGTGTATTAATGTTACATACCGTGGTGTGCGAGAATATCCCAAAGAATCCCGATTGGTTTTACATTACGCCCATGGTGCATACAGCGTTCCATACCAACAAGAGCATGTCGCTTTTGATGGAACAATGGGGTTATGCAGCGTCGGTCTATTCCCCGCAAGCCAAAAGCTGGTTTCTGTTCAAGAAGGATTGTGCGCAGTTGCGTAGCCTGGAGGCCAGCGTCGAATGTATAAATCGAGAAATACAAACGACCTACTTTCACTACAAAGCCGGTTTTGTAGACTATTGGAAGGGTTTCTAAGTAATCCACAGGAAATTATTGTGAATTTATGACGAACAGAACCAGATGTGATACAAGGCGCCCGCTGCGACGCAGTGTGAGCACTGCGAGCAGCGGGTAACTCCGCAGAGCGCCGGTTAAGGACGTCACAAATCACAATAATTTATTGTGGGGGTGACTTAGACTACAGGCCTAAGCCCACCAGCTTGTGCACGAGCTCGGACGACGTCGATGCGGCGAACTTGCGCATCAGCTTGGCGCGGTGCATTTCCACCGTGCGGGGGCTGAGGTCGATCTGGCGGGCGATGACCTTGCTCGTCTTGCCTTCCACCAGCAGGGCGGCGATTTCGCGCTCGCGCGGGGTCAGTTCCGCCGTCACGGGACGTTTCTCGCTGACATCCTCGAACGTCCAGATGCCCGGCCCCAGCGGTTCCTGCGGCAGCATGGCGTGGCCCGTGACGTGGCACCAGAACAATTCTCCATTACTGCGGCGCATGATGCGCTCGTCCGAATAGCGTCCCTTGGCGTTCATGATGGGAATGATGCGGTCACCGGTGCGCAGGAATTCGTCATGCGTGGGGTAGAGTACTTCGAAGGACTGGTCGTCCAGCTGGGCGCGCGCATAGCCGAACATGGCCGCCAGCGCTTCGTTGCAGCTACGCATGATGCGGTTTTCCGACATGCACATGCCCACGGGCGCGTGCAGGAAGATGCTTTCATAATCGATGGCTGACGCGGCGTTCATCTGATACGTATCACTCTCACAGGGGGATTGCTGGCACGGCGCCGGTAGTTCTACGGTATTGTACTTTCCACTCGCGTATTTTATGCTGAGTCGCTGCCTGAGTCATGGACTCAAGACCAAAGCTTAACAAAAGATAGAGGGACACCCATGAATAAAGTTTATCCTGACGCCGCCTCGGCGCTGGCCGGTATCGTCCAAGATGGCCAGACCATCGCCGTCGGCGGCTTCGGCCTGTGCGGCATTCCCGAAGCCCTGATCGGCGCCTTGCGCGATTCGGGCGTGACGGGCCTGACCGCCATTTCGAATAACGCGGGCGTGGACGGCTTCGGCCTGGGCCAGTTGCTCACCACGCGCCAGATCAAGAAAATGATCGCCTCCTACGTGGGCGAAAACAAGGAATTCGCGCGCCAGTACCTGGCCGGCGAACTGGAACTGGAATTCACGCCGCAGGGCACCCTGGCCGAAAAACTGCGCGCCGGCGGCGCCGGCATCCCGGCCTTCTTCACCAAGACGGGCGTGGGCACCATCGTTGCCGACGGCAAGGAGCTCCGCGAATTCGACGGTGAGCAATACGTGATGGAACGCAGCCTCGTGGCCGACGTGGCGCTGGTCAAAGCCTACATGGCCGACCGCGCAGGCAATTTGGTTTACCGCAAAACGGCGCGCAATTTCAACCCGAACGTGGCCATGGCCGGCAAGATCACCATCGTCGAAGTGGAAAAACTGGTCGAAGTGGGCGAGATCGACCCGGACCAGGTCCACACGCCGAGCATTTTCGTGCACCGCATCGTGGTCAACGCGAACCCGGAAAAACGCATCGAGCAGCGCACCGTGCGCACTGAAGCATAAAAAAGAATACGGAGATTATTATGGCTTGGACGAGAGATGAGATGGCCGCCCGTGCGGCGAAAGAGCTGCAGGATGGCTTTTATGTGAACCTGGGCATCGGCTTGCCGACCCTGGTCGCCAACTATGTGCCGGACAACATCGAAGTATTCCTGCAGTCGGAAAACGGTTTGCTGGGCATCGGCCCGTTCCCGACCGACGCGGAAGTCGATGCCGACCTGATCAACGCTGGCAAGCAGACGGTGACGGCCTTGCCCGGCGCCGCCTACTTCAGCTCTGCCGATTCGTTCGGCATGATTCGTGGTGGCAAGATCAACCTGGCCATCTTGGGCGCCATGCAAGTGTCGGAAAAGGGCGATCTGGCGAACTGGATGATTCCAGGCAAGATGGTCAAGGGCATGGGCGGCGCGATGGACCTCGTCGCTGGCGTCAAGCGTGTCGTCGTGCTGATGGAGCACGTGGCCACCGCCAAGGATGGCACGACGTCGCACAAGCTGCTGAAACAGTGCGACTTGCCGCTGACGGGCGTGGGCGTGGTCGACGTCATCATCAGCGACCTGGGTGTCATCGACGTGACGGAAAACGGCCTGAAGCTGGTGGAACTGGCGCCGGGCGTGACCAAGGAACAGGTACAGGCTGCCACGGGCGCGGAACTGGACGTCTCCGCCGTGTAAGCCAGGCGGAGCGTCGTATCAAAGCAGGGCGGACAGCGATGTCCGCCTTTTTTTTGCCTGATGCACCTCATCTCTGCGCCATGTCTAATGCGGTCCCTGGAGTTTGCCTATGCTGAAACGATGCAGGGCACACGAAGTCACGACAAGGAGCGGTCATGAAGGCAAACTGGTACGCATCGCCTCTATTGAGGCGCATGGTAGGGAGTGTGTTGACGGCGGGCTTGGCGGCGTTGCTGTCCGCCTGCGCTGCCGCCGGCGGCGAGCACGTCGACCCAGTGGTGACGGAAAAAATGTTTACGGGCGATCCCGCCGTGGCAAAAAACATTTTTGTCTTTCTGGATGGAACGCGCAATGATAGCGCCTCCGGGACCAATGTACGCAGGGTCTTTGATGCGGTGCTCAATGCTGGCGATGCGCAGACCAGCGCCATCTATATCGAAGGTGTGGGCAGCGTCGAAAGTCCCGTGCTGGGGGCCAGTCTCGGCCTTGGCATGGAGCCGCGCATCCTGCGCGGCTATGACTTCATCGCGCAGGCATTTCGCCCCGGTGACAAGCTCTATATTTTGGGCTTCAGCCGTGGCGCCCACCAAGCCCGCGCACTGGCTGGCCTGATCGCCTACGCGGGCGTGCCGGCCAAGTCGGAAGACGATATTCAACAGCGGCTTCGGCGTGATAACGCCATCCTGGAATTGGTCAAGCACAAAAATGATGACGCCTATGTGGATACGTGGAAGGCGTGGCGGCCGGGACAGGAACCGATCGCCGGTAAAGAGCTGCGTGAACGTTTAAAGGTAACCGTGGTGCCGGTGGAAATTCAATTTCTCGGGCTGTGGGATACCGTGCCCGGTTCGCTGTTCAAGGACTTCGGTGCGTGCAAGGAAATGAGTGACGGCAGGGACGGCGACCGCTACAAGTCCGATTCGTATCCGCCGATCCGCCGCATCCTGCACGCTGTGTCGCGCGATGAAAAGCGCAGCCGCTTCCATCCTATCTTGTTGTGTCCGCCTATTAATGCGGACTACACGAGCGTTAGCGAACTCTGGTTTCCCGGATCGCACGCCGATATCGGTGGTGGTTACGCCGATTCACGGGCCTTGTCCGACCTGTCGCTGGCGTGGGTAATGGCGGGCCTGGCGCAGGACTATGCGCTCCCGCCGGTGCAGCTGGCTGGTGATCCGCTGGGCCTGGCACATTGGTCAATCGGCGACCGGCCAGCCAATTTGTTCAGCCATTGCGAGGACAGGATATTGCCCGAGGGCGCCATGCAGGCTCCGGCCCTGCAAGTCAGGACCGTTGCTGGCAGCGCGCCGTTGCGCATGCAGGGTGTGATCGAGCAACGGCCCTATCCTTTGGAATGCTCGCGCTAGCCCAGCCGCTTATGCGGCGCCAGCCTTGCCGCGCAGCCCGTCCAGGCTGTAGGCGCCGGCGCCCGCTGCCGCGAAGTAGAGGAAGGTGAAGCAATACATCACGGCCATTTCGCCGCCGTTCAGGATCGGCAGGAATCCGGCTGGCGCGTGCGCCATGAAATAGGCGGCCGCCATCTGGCCCGACAGGATGAAGGCGACGGGGCGCGTGAAGAGGCCCACCAGCAGCAAGGTGCCGCCGACCAGCTCGATGACGCCGGCCGCGCCCATCACGGAAAACAGTTGCAAGCCATCGAACATGGCCACGTGCGGCGCGCCGAACAGCTTGGCCGTGCCGTGTTGTAGGAAGAGAAAGCCGAGGATGATGCGCAGCACGCCCAGCAGGCGTGGGCTCCAGGTGGCGTAAAAGGCGGGCGAGAGGGACATGCGTGCTCCATTCAAAAGTGAAGATGGTTCGGTGTCAGGCTTGCATTAACGCAATGTCATTATGCGGGAGCTTGACGGCGAACAGGTGACAGTACTGTAATAGTTTTTCATTCATTGATCATCGTGCTAAATATTGATGCATGATTTACTGTGTGTTGATGATGCGAGAAGCGCGCGCACAACGAAAAAGCCCCGCAGATCGCTCTGCGGGGCTTTGCAATGGAGAGTACGGCTTACTTGACGATATTCACGGCTGGCGCGACATACGCTTCTTCGGTCGGGTGGGTGGGGTGGGCCAGCTCGCTATGCAGCTTGTCCATGTCCAGTTCTTTTTCCCATTTCGACACGACGATGGTTGCCACGCCGTTGCCCACAAAATTCGTCAGCGCGCGGCATTCGCTCATGAAGCGGTCGATGCCCAGGATCAGCGCCATGCCGGCCACGGGGATCGTCGGCACCACGGCCAGGGTCGCGGCCAGGGTGATGAAGCCGGCGCCAGTGATGCCGGACGCGCCTTTCGACGTCAGCATCGCCACGCCCAGGATGGTCAGTTCCTGCCAGATGGTCAGTTCCGTGTTGGTCGCTTGCGCCACGAACAGGGCGGCCATGGTCATGTAGATATTGGTACCGTCCAGGTTGAACGAATAGCCGGTCGGCACGACCAGGCCGACGACTGGCTTGGAGCAGCCCAGGCGCTCGAGTTTTTTCATCAGGGCCGGCAGGGCCGATTCCGACGAGCTGGTACCGAGCACGATCAGCAGTTCTTCCTTGATGTACAACAGGAAGCGGCCGATCGAGAAGCCCGTGTACTTGGCGATCAGGCCCAGCACGATGAAGACGAACAGGAAGCAGGTCAGGTAGAACGAACCCATCAGCTTGGCCAGCGGAATCAGCGAAGCCAGGCCGTATTTGCCGATGGTAAAGGCCATCGCGCCGAACGCGCCGATGGGAGCGACTTTCATGATGATGTTGACCATGCCAAAGATGGCATGCGACAGTTCGTCGATCAGCTTGGTGACCGGACGGCCGCGCTCGCCCAGCAGGGACAGCGAAAAGCCGAACAGGATGGCGATCAGCAGCACTTGCAGGATGTCGCCCTTGGCGAAAGCGTCGACGAAGGTTTTCGGGATGATGTTCATCACGAAGTCGATGGTCGACATGCCTTCCGCATGCGTGTATTGCGCGATCGACTTGGCGTCCAGGTGGGCCGGATCGGCGTTGAAGCCGGCGCCCGGTTTGAGGATATTAGCAACCAGCAAGCCGATGGCCAGCGCGAAGGTGGAGACCACTTCAAAGTACAGCAGCGCCTTGCCGCCCACTCGGCCGATTTTCTTGACGTCCTGCATGCCTGCGATGCCGGAGACCACGGTGCAGAAGATCACCGGGGCGATGATCATCTTGATCAGTTTGATAAAGCCGTCGCCCAGCGGTTTCATGTCGACGGCGTTGGAAGGGTAGAACACCCCCAGCAGCACGCCGGCCACGATGGCGAACAGCACCTGTACGTACAGGATTTTATAGAATGGTTTTTTCACGAGTGGTCTCCTCTTGCGGGTTGATGCTGCGATCATCCGCGCATTGCCAGGCCGGCTCAATTGTGGATAACCGCAGATATGCATTTTCGCTATATCGGGTATTGCGCCATGGCGGGCGTGCTGCGACGCAGCATTTCAGGCGCGCGCTTGGAGCATTGCCCGCGCTGCGCTACACTGCCGTAGCGTCGCGCGCAAGGCAACCGGCAAATCGCCGGTTTCTTTATTTTTTACTACCAAATAACGACGCCGGACAAAACCGTAGCTCCGGTGTTATAAGGAATCGCATGATCGAAGCGAGCATCAAATCCGTGCAGTGCATCTCCCCCGCAGGCTTGCATACCATGTCGTACAAGGAGTGGGGCGCTGCCGATAATCCGAACGTGCTCGTCTGCGCCCACGGCGTGACGCGCGTGGCGGACGACTTCGATAACCTGGCGCGCGCCATGGCCAGTGATTACCGCGTGATCTGCCCCGACGTGGTGGGACGCGGGCGCTCGGGCTGGCTGGCCAATCCCCAGTTCTACCGCGTGCCGCAATATGTGAGCGACATGGTGACCCTGCTGGCGCGCGTGCTGGCCAACGGTGAACGCCAGACGGTGGACTGGTTCGGCACGTCGATGGGCGGCTTGATCGGCCTGGGCCTGGCATCGTTGCCGCACAGCCCGATCAGCAAGCTGGTCCTGAACGATATCGGCCCGACCCTGGCGCCCGAAGCCTTGCAGCGCATCGGCGATTACATCGGCCAGGACTTGCGTTTCGAGACCTTCGAGCAGGGCGCCAAGTTCGTGCGCGACGTGTCCGCCAGCTTCGGTCCGCACACGGACGCGGAATGGCATAAACTGGCGGTGGATGTGTTGCGGCAAGATAAGGATGGCCACTGGCGCCGCCACTATGATATGGGACTGGCCATGCCGTTCCGCTCGGCTACGCCGGAATCGGCGGCCAGCGACGAAGCCATGCTGTGGGCCGCGTATGATGCCGTGCGCTGCCCGACTCTGCTGGTGCGCGGCTCGGAATCCGATTTGCTGTCGCACGAAACGGCCACGCGCATGCTCGGTCGGGGTCCGAAGGCGGAACTGGTGGAAATCGCCGGCGTGGGCCATGCGCCCACTTTCGTCCACGACGACCAGATCGCCATCGCCCGCAAGTTTTTGCTGGGCAAGTAACACAAGTAATACGCTGTACAGATTTTGAAACAACCGAAAGAAGAAGCATGGAAATTACACGACTGCACGTAGGCAAACGCCTCTCCGAAGTAGCGATACACAACAACACCATCTACCTGGCTGGCCAGATCGCGGAAGACACCACGCAAGGCATCGTCGGCCAGACGCGCGAAGTGCTGGGCCACGTCGACCGTTTGCTGATGGAAGCGGGCAGCGACAAGACTTGCATCCTGTCGTGCCAGATCTACATCGCCGACATGAAGGATTTCCCCGGCATGAATGAAGTGTGGGACGACTGGGTCGCCTCCGGCCACACGCCGCCGCGCGCCACGGTGGAAGCGAAACTGGCCAATCCGGCATGCCTGGTTGAAATCGTCGTCATCGCTGCAGAACGTTAAGTTTTCAAGTTGTTCAGTCATCAAGTTTAAAGGTAATACATGGTTTCCATCTCGGCCCCGAATAGCGCCACATCGGAACAACTGGTAGAGGGCTTGAGTGCGCCGGACTGCGCGCGCGTGCTGGACGCGCTCGCGTATGCCACCGAAGCATATGGCGACAAGCAGACCTTTGCCGGCCGCTCCGCGCTGGAGTTCGCCATCGGCGTGGCCACCACCCTGGCTTTCCTGCGCAGCGATGCGGAAACGCGCATCGCCGGCCTGATGTTCGAGCTGACCTTGCTGGAACCCGATACGGCGGCCGACATCGAACCGCGCTTCGGCAAGCAGGTGTGCGACCTGGCAACAGGCGTGCGCCAGCTGATCCGCTTGCGCGCGCTGACCCAGGCGCAGCACGGCAGCGCTGGCGGGCGCGGCAAGAATGCGGCGCAGCAAGCCGTGGCCCAGGTGGAAACCCTGCGCAAGATGTTGCTGGCGATGGCTTCCGACATGCGTGTCGTGCTGGTGCGCCTGGCCGCCTGCGTGACGACCTTGCGTTACTTTGCCGACTTGAAGCTGTTCAACGAAATGACGTGTGAGTACGGCAAGGAAACTCTGGATCTGTACGCGCCGCTGGCCAACCGCCTCGGTATCTGGCAGCTGAAGTGGGAACTGGAAGACTTGTCGTTCCGCTTCATCGAACCGGAAGCGTATAAACGCATCGCCAAGATGCTGGAAGAAAAGCGCATGATGCGCGAGGGCTTCGTGTCCTCGGCAATTTTGCGCCTGCAGACGGAACTGGCTTCGGCCGGTATCCAGGCGGAAGTATTTGGCCGCCCGAAACACATTTACAGCATCTGGAACAAGATGCGCGGCAAGGAGCTCGATTTTACGGCCCTGTATGACGTGCGTGCCTTCCGCGTCATCGTTGCCGACGTGAAAACCTGCTACACGGTGCTGGGCGTGGTCCACAATATCTGGACCCCCATCCCGAAAGAATTCGACGATTACATTTCGCGGCCGAAACCCAACGGTTACCAGTCGCTGCACACGGTGGTGACGGCCGAGGATGGCCGTCCGCTGGAAGTGCAAATCCGCACGAATGAAATGCACAGCTTTGCCGAATACGGCGTGGCCGCGCACTGGCGCTACAAGGAAGAGGGCGGCTCGAACTTTGCCGGCCAAAAATACGACGAAAAGATCGCCTGGCTGCGCCAGTTGCTGGCCTGGAAAACGGAAGTGGCCGACGCCGTCGTGGGCCAGGAAGAAATCCAGCGCGAGTGGGTGGAAAAGTTGAAATCCGCCACCCTGGACGACCGCATCTTCGTCATGACGCCGCAAGCGCGCGTGCTGGAGTTGCCTGTGGGCGCCACGCCCGTCGATTTTGCCTACCACCTGCACACGGACGTGGGCCACCGCTGCCGCGGCGCCAAGGTCGACGGCATCATGGTGCCCTTGAATACCCAGCTGAAAAACGGCCAGACCTGCGAAATCATCACGGCCAAGGGCGCGCCGGGCACGGCCGGGCCGTCGCGCGACTGGCTCAGCGCCGGCTACGCCGTCAGCACGCGCACGCGCTCGAAGATCCGCGCCTGGTTCCACGCGATCGACATGCAGGAAACCCTGGCCCACGGCCGCGCGCTGGTGGAGAAATCCCTGCAGCGCGAAGGCAAGACGGCCGTCAACCTTGAGGCGCTGGCGCAAAAGCTGGGCTTTGCGAAAGTCGACGAGCTGTTCCTGTCGGTGGGCAAGGATGAATTCAGCCTGCGCCACGTGGAGCAGGCGCTGCACGACAATGGCGAAGTGGTGGTGCCGGAAGACGCCGTGCTGGTCGGTAAAAGCCGCGCTTCCAGCGTGGAGCAGGGCGCCAAATCCGGCGTGCTGGTGGTGGGCACGGAAGGCTTGATGACCGTGCTGGCCAAGTGCTGCAAGCCGGCACCGCCGGACAGCATCGTCGGTTTCGTCACGCGCGGCAAGGGCGTCTCGATCCACCGCGCCACGTGCAAGAATTTCGAGGAAATGCGCGCCAAGTCGCCCGAGCGCGTGATCTTCACGGAATGGGGCAGCACGGGCGGGCACGACACCGTGTATCCGGTCGACATCTTCATTCTCGCCGGCGACCGCCAGGGCTTGCTGCGCGACATCTCCGAAATCTTCTCGCGCGAAAAGATCAACGTCATCGGCGTCAACACCCAAAGCGCCAAGGGCCAGGCCCGCATGACCTTTACGGCCGAGATCAGCTCGACGGCGCAGCTGTTGAAGGCGCTGAATGTGATCAAGGATGTCAGTGGCGTGCTTGAGGCTCGGCGTAGCTAGTCTTTGCACTCCAAGGACAGATGCTGGGGTCGTACCCTGAGGGTACGACCCCAGTCCTTGCTAGTGGGTCTTGTCACCCGCATGTAACCCCGCCATCGCCGCCGTCTCCGGCTGCAGAGTGATGTGGTCTATCCCATGCTTACTCAGTAACATCTTCTTGATCGCCCGCAATACCTTTGGCCAATGGTCGAGGTGTTCGATTTCCACGTGGCCGATCAGGGCCGGTTGGCCTGGCGACATGTCCCACACATGCAGGTCGTGCACGGCAATCACGCCGTCCACCTGTTCCACGTCCGCACCCACCTGGATGTAGTCGATGTGCACGGGCACGCCTTCCATCAGGAAGTGATAGGACTCCTTCAATACCCCGAACGTGGATTTCAGGATCAGCAGGGACACCAGCACGGACAGCAATGGGTCGATCTGCATCCAGCCCGTGAAGTAAATCACGGCGCCGGCGACGATGGCGGCGACTGAGCCGAGCAAGTCGCCCATCACGTGCACGAGGGCGGCGCGCGTGTTCACACTTTGCTTGTCTTTCGACAAGACCCACGCCACCACCAGGTTGATCGCCAGGCCGATGAAGGCGACGATGAAGACCATGCCGCCTTGCACGGTTTGCGGGGCGGAAAAGCGCAGTACGGCTTCATAGCAGATCCAGCCGACCACGCACAGCATGGCCAGGCCGTTGACGAAGGCGGCCAGCGCCTCGGCGCGGCCAAAGCCGAACGAGTGGCGCGGCGAGGGAGGGCGTCGCGCGATCAGCTGCGCCAGCAGGGCCAGGCCCAGCGCGGCCGCGTCCGTGACCATGTGGCCCGCATCGGAAATCAGGGCCAGCGAATTGGACAGGAAACCGGCGATGACCTCGATGCCGGCAAACGACAGGGTCAGCCCCAGCGCCCACGCGAGGATGCTCTGGCTGCGCCCCTCGAACGAGTGGGTGTGCTTGGCGTCGCCTTTCAGGTGGGCGTGCAAATGGGTGGCGTCGTGTTCGGTGTGCGTCGGCTGCATGGAATGCTTTGTTGAATGAACTTGCCGTCAGTGTAATTGAAAAGCAACAAAATAGTCGGCACGAAAAAAACCTGCAGGCCGCGAGGCACTGCAGGTTTTACCTGGAGCAAATAATTTTACTGTGCCGCCGTCTCGCCAAACTTTCCTTCGCGGAAATCCTGCACGGCCTGGAACACTTCCGCCTGGGTATTCATGACGAACGGGCCATATTGCGCGATCGGCTCGTTCAAGGGCTGGCCGGCGACAAGGATCACGCGTCCGCCTGCGGGCGCCTCGATGCGCACGCCGTCGCTGCCTGGCGTGTTGGCGAAGATGGCCATGCGCAGGGCGGGCACGGCCTTGCCGTCGACCTGCACTTCGCCACGGAACGTGTAGATGAAAGCGTTATGCCCTGGCGGCAGCGGCTGCTCGAAGCTGGCGCCGGCCGGCAAGTCGATATCGAGGTACACCGGTTCCGTCAGCTCGCGCTGCACGGCGCCCGTCACGCCATGGCTCTCGCCGGCGATCACTTGCACGGCGACACCTGCGTCCGTCGTGTAGCGGGGGATTTCACTGCTCGTGAAATCGCGGTACCACGGCGTGCGCATCTTGTCGCGCGCTGGCAGGTTCAGCCACAGCTGAAAACCTTCCATCACGCCTTCCTCCTGCTCCGGCATTTCCGAGTGGATCACGCCGCTGCCGGCCGTCATCCATTGCACGCCGCCCGACGTCAGCAAGCCTTCGTTGCCCGCGCTGTCCTTGTGGCGCATGCGCCCCGTGATCATGTACGAGACCGTTTCAAAGCCGCGGTGCGGATGCTCGGGGAAGCCGGCGATGTAGTCGTTCGGCTTGTCGCTGGCGAAATTGTCGAGCATCAAAAACGGGTCGAGACGGCGCTGCAGCTGCTGCGTCAGCACGCGGTTGATCTTCACGCCGGCGCCATCCATGACGGCCTGGCCGGCGATCACGCGCTCGACGGTGCGTGGCTTGTTGACGGTGGTGATGTCGCTCATTGTGTTCTCCTGTTTGGGGTCAGACCCGCCGGAACTCGGCGTCCCCGTCTGACCCCTTGTTGCGGCAGTCAGCTATTACACCAGGATGGCGTTGATCTCGGCGTCCGCCTGGGCTTGCGCCTTGGCCACGGCTTCCGGACCCATGCCCATGCCTTCCGAATACACGTATTGCACGTCGGTCATGCCCAGGAAACCGAACATGGTGTTCAGATAAGGCACCTGGCTATCGTTGGCGCTGTCGCGGTGCAAGCCGCCGCGGGACAGGCCCACATAGACTTTCTTGCCGCTCAGCAGGCCAACAGGGCCGTTTTCCGTGTACTTGAAGGTGACGTTGGCGCGGGCAATCGCATCGAACCAGCTTTTCAGTTGCACGGTGATGCCGAAGTTGTACATCGGCGCGCCGATGACGATCACGTCAGCTGCTTGCACTTGCGCAATCAGCGCGTCGTCCAGGGCGATGCGGGCCGCTTGCTCCGGCGTGCGCTTGTCGGCTGGCGTGAACAGCGCTTGCAGGGTCGGCTCGTCGAGCACGGGGTGCGGTGCGGCAGCCAGGTCGCGGCGGACGAGGGCGGCGCCAGGGTTGGCCGCTTGTACGCGGGTGACGATGGCGTCAGCCAGGCGGGTCGAGGCGGAACCGGTGCTGCGGGCGCTGGAATTGATTTGCAGGATGTTCATCTTGTTTTCTCCGTTGTGAGGTGTCTTGCGATGGATGAACTATAGCAATTCCAAAAATGATGCGGAAGCCGTTAAAATGGATAACATTAATCCACCAATGGAACAATGAGGTTTTATGGATATCGATCCCGGAGATTTGCTGCTGTTCGCCAGAGTCGTCGAATGCGGCAGTTTCAGTCGTGCCGCCGTGCGCGTGGACTTGCCCAAATCGACCCTGTCGCGGCGCATCTCGCTGCTGGAATCGAAGTTGGGCGAACGATTGCTGCTGCGCACGACGCGCAAGCTGGCGCTGACGGAGTTTGGCGCCAGCCTGCTCGAGCATGCGCGCAAGGTGGTGGAAGAAACGGAGGCGGCCGGCGCCCTGGCGCAGCACCGCCAGGCCGGGCCCAGCGGCTTGCTGCGCATTTCCATGCCGGCCGACTTTGGCGACACCTTGATGCGCCAGGTGCTGGCCGAGTTCGTGCGCCGCTATCCGGCCATTTCGCTGGAGCTGGACTTGTCGGCGCGCCGCGTGGATTTGCTGGAAGAAAATTTCGACCTGGCCATCCGCATGGGCAACTTGCCCGACGACGCCAGCCTGTCCGCGCGCCGCGTGGCCTTCAGCACCCTGGCACTGTATGCCTCGCCGCAATACACGAGCGTGCACGGCTTGCCCGAGCACCCCGACGATCTGTACGGTCATGATTTACTGAGCTTGCCGCGTGCCGTGCATGGCCTCGTGCATTGGACTTTGATCCGCGGCAAGACCACGTGGGAGCGCGATCTGCCCGTGCGCCTGCTGGCCAATTCGCCGGAGTTGCTGGTGCGCATGGCGTGCACGGGCGTGGGCATCGCGGCCAGCACGGACCGCTTTGCCAAGGCCTATGTGGCGACGGGGGAATTGGTGCGCGTGCTGCCGGAGTGGAGTTTTCCGCTGGTCACGGGCTGGGCCGTGTTTCCCGGCCGGCGTTTGATGCCGGCCAAGACGCGCGCGTTTCTCGATCTGATGGAGGAGATGTATCGCACGGACGCACCCGTATAGGCGCGCGTCCGGATGTCTTACTTGGGCAGGTTGCCCATGACTTCGCCCAGCTGCACGGGGCCGGCCGGTTGCCAGCTGGCGTTGAATTGCACGGTGTCTTTCGGGAACAGCATGACGACGGTGGAGCCGAGCAGGAAGCGGCCCAGTTCTTCGCCCTGTTTCAGCACGACATTGTCGTTCGCATAGCTCCAGTCGCGCACCTGGCCCGTGCGGGGCGGGTTGACCACGCCGTGCCAGACGGTGGCCATGCTGCCGACGATGGTGGCGCCGACCAGGGTCATGACGAAGGGGCCGTTGGCCGTGTCGAACACGCAGACGACGCGCTCGTTGCGGGCGAACAGACCGGGAATGCCGCGCGCCGTCGTCGGGTTGACGGAAAACAATTCACCGGGCACATAGATCATGCGCGTCAGACGGCCGTCGCACGGCATGTGGATGCGGTGGTAGTCGCGCGGGCTCAGGTACAGATTGGCGAAACTGCCGTGTTCGAACTGGGCCGCCAGGGCCGCATCGCCGCCGACCAGGGCCGTGGTGCTGAAGTTGTGGCCCTTGGCCTGGAAGATCTGATCCTTGTCGATGATGCCGAACTGGCTGATGCGGCCATCGACGGGGCAGATGTAGTCGGCCTGGGCCAGCGGACGGGCACCGGGGCGCAGCGCGCGTGTGAAAAAGTCGTTGAAGCTCGTGTAGTGCGTGATGTCCGGGTCCAGCGCCTCATCCATGTTGACGTTGTAGCGGCCGACGAACCAGCGGATCAAACGCGTGGTCATGGCGCCGCCTTTGGCGCCGGCGATCCGGCCGGCAAAGTTGGTCAACGCTCCTTTTGGAAGCAGATATTGAGGCAGGACGGCAAGACGGTCAGACACGATGGGAAGCCTTTGACGGGATGATGGGAACAATGGTGAAAACGCATTATAGCGGCGATGTGGCGCGCAATGATATGCGCCGTATGCAAGGGTGCGTATCGCATTCCGCCGCCGAATTTAATTTGCTGTAAGAAATATTTTCAGGAAACTGCGCCGCTCGGAAAAAATTGCAGCACAATACAGCGGCCTGTTTTTTAGCTTTTAGCCATTTTTATTCAGCCAACTTTTTCAGCCAGGTCATGATGCCACGCCGTTGCCTCCGCCTTACCGTTCTTTGTTCCGCCGTTTTACTTGCCTGGAATGCCCAGGCCCAGCAAGCCGAAGCGCCAGCCGACGCTGCTGTCACCGCCGCACCGCTGAAGACTGAAAAGCCCATGCAAACCGTCGAAGTCAAGGGCAGCGGCTATGATCCGCGCCGCGACGATACGGCCAGCAAGATGGTCGTCGGCAGCGAGGAAATTCTCAAGTATGGCGACACGAATGTTACCGACGTGCTCAAGCGCTTGCCCGGCATTACCGTCTCCGGCGCGGCCGGGCGCTCGGGTGGCGAAATCCGCATGCGGGGGCTGGGCAGCGGCTACACGCAGATACTGCTCAATGGCGAGCGGGCGCCGGCCGGGTTCTCGCTCGACACCCTGTCGCCGGACGTGATCGAACGCATCGAGATTCTGCATGCGGCCAGCGCCGAATACAGCACGCAATCGATCGCCGGCACCATCAATGTGGTGCTCAAGAAAGCCGTGAAGACGGCGCAGCGCGAGCTCAAGCTGGGCGTGCAGGGCAGCGACGTGAGCTTCTCGCCCAGCGTCAACGTGCAACTGTCCGACCGCGACGGCAATTTTTCGTATTCGATGGCCGGCTCGCTGTTCCGCTACGACTACCATTACGACAATCCCGGACTGGAACTGGGCTACGCGCCCGATGGCCGGCAAAACCTGTTGCGCCGCACGAATGGCACGGGCGACGGCCGTCCGGAAGGCATCAATCTGTCGCCGCGCCTGAACTGGGTGCTGGCCAACGGCGACAATGTGACGGCGCAATTCTTTTTCAATGGCGGGCGCTCGAATCACCGCAATTTCAGCCGCGCCGAAACGGAGCAGGGCGTGCGCCCCGACTACGACACCAATACCGGCAGCTCGAGCAACCACAACGCCTTCGGCCGCAGCGACCTGACATGGATGCACAAGCTGGCTGGCGGCGCCAGACTGGAACTGAAAATAGGCGCCTCGGCTGCCCGCAATACGTCCGACAGCCTGCAGCAAGGCTTTATCGACGGCAGCGGCCTGTCGCTTGAGCGCAAGGTGGGCGTGAAGGCGACGGAAAACGGCGTCAGTTCGACGGGCAAATATTCGTCGCCTTTGCTGCCCGGCCATGCCTTGTCGATGGGCTGGGATGGCGCCTACACGGAGCGCGACGAAACGCGCCGGCAGCGTGAAGCGGCGCTGGCTGCCTTGGGCGCGCTTCCGCCCATCAACAGCGACGAAGGTTTCGACGCCACCATCAAGCGCCTGGCCCTGTTTGTGCAGGATGACTGGGAAATCACGCCGCGCTGGTCCATGTATGCAGGCGTACGCTGGGAAGGCATCGATACGCGCAGCGCGGGTGATACCTATGACGAAGTGAACCAGCGCACCAGCGTGTGGAGCCCGCTGCTGCAAACCCTGTGGAAGCTGCCCGATACCAAGGGCGACCAGCTACGTCTGGCCCTGACGCGCACCTACAAGGCGCAGCCCACGGCGAGCCTGATACCGCGCCGCAATACCTCGACCAACAATAGCCAGACGGACCCTGACCGCGAAGGCAATCCCTACCTGAAACCGGAGCTGGCGCTGGGCATCGACGCCTCGTATGAGCACTACTGGGCGGAAGGCGCATTGCTCAGCGCGCGCGCCTCGGCCCGCCGTATCGATGGCTATACGCGCCAGGGATTGCTATTCATCAATGACCGCTGGGTATCGACGCCCGTCAACGATGGCCGCGCCAATACTCAGACATTGGAACTGGAAGCGAAGTTCCCGCTGCGTGCCGTGATGGCCGCGCCCGTGCCAGCCATCGACTTGCGCGCCAGTATCAGCCGCAACTGGTCGCAGGTGGACCAGGTGCCGGGACCGAACAACCGGCTCGACCAGCAAACGCCCGTCAGCGGCAACTTCGGTCTCGATTACAAGACGCCGGACGGCGTGCTGACGACGGGGGGCAGCTTCAACTTCCGCAATGGCGGCCCCGTGCGCATCACCGAGCGCCAGAGCGCCTACACCTCGCCGCGGCGCGACGTCGACATATATGCGCTGTGGAAATTCGATGCAAAGAACCAGCTGCGTCTGGCCGTGTCGAACTTGCTGGCGCAAGACTTCGAAAGCACCACCACGTATGCGGACGCCAGCGGCACGATAGCGCGCAACAGCATTTCGCCGAGTTCGCCGCAGGCGCGCGCGACCCTGGAAATGAAGTTCTGAGCGCGCTGTTTCTATACTGAAAACCCCGGCCGGCATCCCCGCTGGCCTATAATCTCGGCAATCGCGCGCACGGCCCGTCCGTGCGCGCCACCTTTTACTTTGCCAAGATTGCTTTCCCCATGACGTTTTCCTCCCTCGGCCTGATCGATCCCCTGGTCCGCAAACTTGACGAGCTCGGCTATGCCAAGCCCACGCCCGTGCAGGCGCAAGCGATTCCTGCCGTGCTGGCCGGGCGCGACCTGATGGCCGCCGCCCAGACGGGTACGGGCAAGACGGCCGGTTTCGCCGTGCCGCTGCTGCAGCGCCTGACCCTGGAAGGCGTGGTGGCGCCACAGTGCGTGCGCGTGCTGGTGCTCGTGCCCACGCGCGAACTGGCCGAGCAAGTCTATGCCAGCTTCCGCAGCTATGGCGGCAATTTGCCGCTGCGCAGCTTTGTCGCGTATGGCGGCGTGCCCATCGAGCCGCAGATCAGCAAACTGCGCAAGGGCCTCGACGTGCTGGTGGCCACGCCGGGCCGCTTGCTGGACTTGCAGACGCAGGGCGCCGTCAAGTTCGAGCAAGTGCAAACCCTGGTGCTGGACGAGGCCGATCGCATGCTAGACCTGGGCTTCGAGCGCGAGCTCGATATATTGCTGATGACCATGCCCAAGCAGCGCCAGACCCTGCTGTTCTCGGCCACCTTCTCGGACGCCATCCGCGCCATGGCGAAAACCATGCTGAAGGATCCCGTCTCGGTCGAGGTCAGCGCGCGCAACAGCACGGTCAAGGCCGTGAAGCAATCGGTGGTCGTGTGCGACAAGAAACGCAAGCCGGAACTGTTTTTGCACTTGCTGAAGAAAAAGCGCTGGGGCCAGGTCCTGGTCTTCGTCAAGACGCGCAAGGGTGTCGAGCTGCTGGTGAACACTTTGCTGGAGCAGGGCGTGCGCGCCGATTCGATTCACGGCGACAAGACGCAGCCGAACCGCCTGCGCGCGCTGGCCCGTTTCAAATCCGCCGAAGTGCAGGTGCTGGTGGCTACCGACGTGGCTGCCCGCGGCCTCGATATCGACCAATTGCCCGTCGTCGTCAATTTTGACTTGCCCACCGTGGCGGAAGACTATATCCACCGCATCGGCCGCACGGGCCGCGCGGGCGCCTCGGGCGAAGCGATCTCGCTCGTTTGCGCCGACGAGGTGGAATTGCTGTCGGCCGTCGAAGCGCTGACGCGGCAAACCTTGAAACGCAATGAGGAACCCGGTTTCGAGGCCGAACACCGCGTGCCGGGCACGTCCGCCGGCGGCACGATCCAGAAAAAGGCCGTGAAAGTGCTGGCGCCAAAAGCGGCGGAGCGAGCCAAGAAAAGGCGCTTCTACAAATAATCGGCGCAGTTAAGCTGACAAGGCAAAGCGCGCTGCACGGATATGCCATTCGTGCCATCATGCGCCATGACCTCGATACCTTTGTTCCCGCTCAATACGGTGCTGTATCCCGACGGCTATCTGCCCCTGCAGATCTTCGAGGTACGCTATCTGGACATGATACGTCAGTGCATCATGGGCGAGCAGCCGTTCGGCGTGGTGCAACTGCTGGACGGCACGGAAGTGCGCAAGCCGGGCCAGCTGGAAACCCTGGCGCCCGTAGGCACGTTGGCGCGTGTCGTCGACTGGGCCGCGCCCTTGTCGGGTTTGCTGCAAATCAAATGCATGGGCATGCAGCGTTTTCACATCGTTTCCAGCGAACAGCTGAAGCATGGCTTGTGGGTGGCGCAAGTCGATACCTTGCCGCCCGATAAAGCCATCCCCATCCCGCAAGAGCAGCAGAACGTGGCCGACGCGCTCGGCGCCCTGATCCGCACCTTGCAAGAGCAAAAGATCCCGCCCGATCAGATGCCCCTGCAGCCACCGTACCGCCTCGACGAGTGCGGCTGGGTGGCGAACCGCTGGTGCGAGCTGCTGTCCTTGAGCGCCATGCAAAAACAGCTATTGCTGAGCCAGGACAATCCCGTGCTGCGCCTGGAACTGGTGCAAGATATGCTCACGGAAAATGGTCTGCTTGAAGAGTAAAACATCCCAGGCCGCATGTTTGCACAACGTTCTGTTGTGCAATTGCAATCACTATTGAGAAATACTTTACGCTTTGCCGCCGCTGGCATAAGATAATGCCCCTGGGCAAGATTGCCCTGGGCAACATTCAAGAGCACACGACATGGCAAAAGTAAGCGCGGAACAGATCAATGCGGCAATGGAAGCGATGGCGGGCGAAGGCCAGTCCATCACGGTGCGCGCCTTGCGCGAACGGCTGGGCAACGGCGCCTGTCTGGGCACCATCAGCAAGCTATTGCAGCGCCGCAAGGCTGGTGCGCAGCGCCAGATCGCTGCTGCCGCCGAACTGTCGCCCGTGCTGCAGCAAGCCATCCTCGATTATGTAGGACAGGAATTAAGCGCCAGCCACAGCGCGCATGAAGCCGAGATGAACGACAATCAACAGGAATTGATGGACCTGGCCAGCGAGAACGAGCGCCAGCAAGAACTGCTCGACCTGCAGGCGGGCGAGCTGGAAACCTTGCGCGAGGAGCTCGAGCGCGAGCGGCAAGTGGCGAACCAGGCCCGCACGGACCTGGCCAAGGCGCAGCTTCGCCTGGAAGGCTTGCCGCGCCTGGAAGAGGCGGCAGAGCAGGCCCGCATGGACCTGGCCAAGGCGCAGTTCAAGCTCGAAGGCATCCCCCGTCTGGAAGAGGCCGCCGAAGCGGCGCGCGCGGAACTGATCCAGGCCCAGTTGAAGCTGGAAAGCCTGACGCGCGTGGAAACGGAACTGGCGGCCGCGCGCCTGGAACTGGAAGCGGAACGCGAAGAGCTGGGCGAAACGCGCGCCGAGCTGGACGAGGAGCGCACACTGCGCATCAAGGCGCAGCAGTTCATCGTGGACCCAATATTCAAGACGCCAGTCTGAAGACGCCTGACCAAACCTGCTGCGCGTCGGCATAGGTGGCTTGCGATGCTCACCGCACTTCAGTGCGGTTGCGCTTCTCGGCCACCTCTCCCTTCCGCTCGCGACGGTTTTGTCAGGTGTCGTGACGTCTCTGTTCTAAGCTAACGCTGCGTACAGTGTTAGCCGGCGCACGGAATCGTATTATCAGGCGCGGCAAAATAGTTCAGTGATCCGGGCGCGAAAGGGGCAGGCATGGAAACGCTGATCGTCATGGGGGCTTCCGTGGGCGGCGTGAGCGCGCTGTCCACCATCTTCGCCACCTTGCCGGCGGACCTGCCTGCGGCAATCCTGGCCGTCATGCACGTGGGGGCGCGCAACAGCGTGTTGCCCGAGATCCTCGGCAAAACCTCCGCCTTGCCCGTGCGCTTTGCCGAAGAGCGCGAACCCGTACGCGCGGGGCGCATCCTGCTGGCGCCGCCGGACCGGCACATGCTCGTTGCCAACCTGGCCGGTCAGGCGATGGTCGAGCTGACCCGGGGACCGAAGGAAAACCATACGCGTCCCGCCATTGACCCCCTGTTTCGCACCGCGGCCGCCGCTTTTGGGCCGAAGGTGGTGGGCGTGATTCTCAGCGGCTACCTCGACGATGGCACGGCGGGCTTGCAGGCCATCAAGGCCTGCGGCGGCAAGGCGCTGGTGCAGGAGCCGCAGGACGCGGTGGCGCCGTCGATGCCGCAAAGCGCGATCGACCATGCCGGAGTGGACTGGCGCCTGCCGTGCGCCGAGATCGGGCCGGCCCTGCTGGCGCTGGCCAGCGGCGCGCCGGCGCCAGCAGGCGCCGCGCAATCCTCGCCGCCCGTGCCCCAGTGGGTTGCCGTGGAAAACCGTTTTGCCCGGGGAGTGGGAAATATGGAGCAACTGGAAAAAATTGCCACGCCATCGACGTTCACTTGCCCCGAATGCCAGGGCACGCTGTGGGAGCTGCATGGCCAGAAGCCGCAGCGTTTTCGCTGCCATACGGGCCACAGTTTCACGGCGCAGACGCTTGGCGAGTTGCAGCATGAAAAGGCGGAAGACGCCATCTGGGCCGCCGTCAGGGCGCTGCAGGAAAAAGAAAAGCTGTACCTGAACCTGGCCGCCAAGGCCCAGGCCTGGTTGCATCCGGGCACGGCCAGCGAGTATGCAGCCAAGGCGCGCCAGGCAGGCGAGCAGGCCGATATGTTGAAACGGGCCTTGCTGGCTTAAAATAGCGCACTGTCGCGCCATGCCGCGCGGCGCCTGATCGCAAAGAAGGTTTATGTCCGTAGAAAAAAAAGAGCCGCTCCCGCTTGCGGCAACCCCCGTATTGCCGCGTGCACTGCCGCCCAGGCCGCCAGCCGAATTCAGTTCGCCTGAAGCGGCCCTGGCCCGCAAGCAGGCGCGCGAAGACAAGGATGCGCAGGTGCGTGGCGTTACCTCTATCGACGCCATGCGCGAGGCCATCAAGCAGGCGGCGCGCGACTTGCCTGCCATCACCGAGGTGCCGCGCCTGGCCATGCTGGACGCCGCCGCCTTCCGCGCGCGCGCCGCGCAGGGCTTGCCTTTCCTGATGCGCGGACTGGTGCAGCGCTGGCCCCTGTCGGCATTGGGCCCCGAAGTCTTGCGCGAGCAGTTCAGCCATGTGCCCGTGCGCGCACGGGTGGGCGACTACATCAACACGGCCTTTGCGGTCGACCGCGCCATGCAGGACATGTCGATGGGGCAATATCTGGATTTGGTGGCAGAGGGCAAGTACGTGCTGCCGCCGTATCTGGGCAATCTGGAATTGCGCGAGCTGAACCGTTTGTGCCACTGGCCCACGTATTTCGACAAGATGGGCCCGCCGCGCTTCTGGGTGGGGCCGGTCGGCACGGTGACGCCCTTGCACTGCGATTACGATGACAATATCTTCGCCCAGGTGTGGGGCCGCAAGCGCATCATTTTGTCGCCGCCGCACCACGATGCCTACCTGTATCCGAGCGAAGCGAACGCCATCCTGTTCGGTTCGCCATTTGATCCGGAAGCACCCGATTTTCAGCGTTTTCCCCTGGCACGCCAGGCGACGATGATCGAATGCATCGTCGAGCCGGGCGACATGTTGTACGTGCCCGCCGGCTGGTACCACCAGGTGCGTGCGCTGACGTTTTCGCTGTCCTCGAACCGCTGGGCCAGGGCCGTGCCGCTGGCCTTGCATGGGGATACGGCGCTGCGGCGTACCGAATTAATCTGATGGCATGACGGCCTTGCCGTCGGCACGCAAGCGCCTGGGCCGCCACTCGCTGAGGATGCCCGCACAAATAATCAATATCGCGCCGACGATGGCCAGGGCCGGCAGCCGTTCGCCGGCGATGCGCCCGATCACGCCCGCCCAGACAGGCTCGCCCGCATAGATCAGGGTCGCCTTCGTGGCGGAGATGCGCTTTTGCGCCCAGTTCATCACATACTGGATCAGCGCGCTGGCGCAGCCCAGGGCCAGTACGCTGAGGATGAAGGTCTTGCTGAGAACCGGTGGCGCTTCGCCCATGACGGGCATCAGCAGCAGGGCGATCAATGATGCCGTCGCCAGTTGCACGATGGTCACGCGCAGGATATTCATTTGCGGCGAGACGCGGCTGATGAGGATGATTTCCAGCGCGATCGCGATGGCGCCCACGGCCGTGATCAGTTCGCCCGTGCCGAAGGCCATGCTCAAGCCATCCGTGCCGGTGAGCAGCAGCAAGCCGACGAACGCCAGCACCACGGCCGCCCACACGGCAGGGTGGGGCCGTTGCTTGAAGACCAGCCACTGCACCAGCGGCACGATGGGCACATAAAAGGCCGTGATGAAGGCCGATTTGCTGCTGGATATATGCATCAAGCCATAGGTTTGCAGCGCATAGCCGCCAAAGATGCTCACGCCGATGGCCATGCCCGTCAGCAACTCCGCCTTCGTCAAGTGCCGCAACTGGCCCCGGCAAATCACGGCGCCGATGCTGGCAGCCACGGCAAAGCGGGCGGCGACGAAGGCCAACGGGCCGCTGACCGTCACGGCATGTTGCACGACGAGAAACGTCCCGCCCCAGATGAAGGTGATGGCGATCAGGGCCAGTTCGGGCAGGCCGAGGGCGGGCGGGGGACTTGCGTATGTTTTCATGGGGCGCTATGCTATGAGCAAAATATTTCCCATCATCATAGGAGCAATATATTGCGCAGTCAAGCCGAGGCCGGTGGCGTGCTGGCACACTTGGCCACCAATCTGCGGCGCTTGCGCCTTGCCGCCGGCCTCAGCCAGGAGGAACTGGGGCGCAAGTCTGGCCTGAGCCGGCGCATGGTCAACGGCGTCGAGGCGGGCAGTACCAATATCAGCCTGGCCAACCTCGACCATGTGGCGGCCGCCTTGAATGTGGCCTTTGTCGACCTCGTCCAGCCGCCGCAGCAGCCGCACGACAGCCTGCGGGTGCTGATGTGGCAAAGCGAATCGCAAGCCAGCCAGGCCGTGCTGTTGGGCGCGGCGCCCGCCAGCCGCCAGGTCGAGCTGTGGTCGTGGACCTTGGCACCAGGCGAGCGCTACGATGCGCAAGCCGATCCGGCCGGCTTCAGCGAAATGCTCTACGTGCTGGAAGGAACGCTGCAGCTCGTGCTGGCGGCGGAAACCAGGCAGTTGGCCACGGGTGAATTTTTTGTCTTCAGCAGCGCGCAAGCGTATAGCTATGTCAATGCTGGCGCATCGACCTTGCGTTTTACGCGCAATGTGGCCAGCTGACGGCGCAATCAGGGCAGGCTACATCCTCCGGCAACAGTATCGGCTGTTCATTGCGGGGACGCTGTCGAGACCGCCGATGGCGTGGGGTTGAAAAAGCGTCGTTATTTAGATGTTCTGTGTCATGCGTCGATATCCTTGGCAGGGTGGCGCTTGGCATGCCCGCCCCGTTGCGCCCGGTAAATGCCCGCGTGGCCGGAAAACAGGTAGGCCACGACGCAGGCGATGGCCGCGTACACGCCGATCTCGGCGCCGAACAGTTCCATGGCCATCAGGGTCGAGGCGATCGGCGTGTTGGCCGCGCCCGCAAAGACGGCAACGAAGCCGATGGCGGCCAGCAGGGTGACGGGCTGGTGCAGCACAGGTCCCAGCGCATTGCCCAAGGTCGCGCCGATGAAGAACAATGGCGTCACTTCGCCGCCCTTGAAACCTGTGCCCAATGAAACAATGGTAAATGCCATCTTGCCGAGGAAGTCGTATGCGGGCAGCGGTTCCTTCAGCGCATCGGCGATGGTGGGAATGCCCAGGCCGATATACTTGTCTGTGCCGATCAGCCACACGGCGACGGCGATGATCACGCCGCCGGCCAGCGGACGCAGCGGGGCGTAGCTGATCCAGCGCTTCATCAGGCCGCTCAAACCGTGCGTGGCTTGCGCAAACAGTTTGCCGGTCACGCCGAACAGCACGCCGGCAAGCACCATGGCGCACAAGGTCCAGGCGGAGAGGGCGGGGATCAATGGCACGGCGTAATGCGTATGGTGGACTCCCCACAGCAAGCCCACCTGGTCGGCGATGATGGCGGCTAGCAGGCAGGGCAGCATGGCTTCGTAGCGCAGGCGGCCGATGGCCAGCACCTCCAGGCCGAAGATGGCGCCCGCCAGCGGCGTGCCGAAGACGGAGGCAAAGCCGGCGCTGATGCCGGCCATCAGGATGATGCGGCGGTCTTCGTTGTTCAGGCGGAACAGGCGCGTGAGCTGGTCGGCCAGCGCGCCGCCCATCTGCACGGCCGTGCCCTCGCGTCCGACGGAGGCGCCGAACAGATGCGAGATGACGGTGCCGCCCAGCACCAGCGGCGCCATGCGCAGCGGAATGATTTTTTTCGGGTCGTGGACTTCATCGATCAGGAGGTTGGCGCCACCTTCGACGCTGCTGCCGTAGCGCAAATACAGCCAGCCGACGGCAAAGCCCGCCACGGGCAGCAGCCAGATCAGCCAGGCGTGCGCCATCCGCGTGCGCGTGGCCCAGTCGAGGGCGAACAGGAAACCGGCCGAAGCCGTGCCGGCCAGCACGGCCACGACCAAGGCCAGCAGCAGCCATTTCAACAGATGCTGTAGTAGATCGGTGAGGGCGCTAAGACGCTGCATCGTGCATCCAGTCAAGGCTGATGGGTGGGGGATTCCTTACAGGCCCAGTTCCGCCACCAGCGCCTGGCCGATGGCGCGCTGCTCGGCCAAGATGGCGCGCAAGTGATGGGGGCGTGTCTTGACGTTGGTCATGACCACGCGCAGCACGTTGGTCGGGCCAGGGTAGCGCGTCGATTCCAGCACCGTGCGCGACACGAAGCTGTGGCCCTGCGCCTTTTGCCGGTTTTGCAGCTTGGCGTTCAAGGTGTTCAGTTGCTTGTTCAGTTCGGTGGCAGCGTCCACCTGGCCGCCGGCCAGCAAGGCCTCCATGCGCTGGCGCAAGTGCACGGGCACGTAGCGGTAGGTCAGAATGAACGTGTCCGAGCGCGTGACCAGTTCGAAATCCTGCTGGTCGGCCAATAAATCCTGCAACTGGCCGGACAGGGTGGCCGCCTGCTGCAGCAAGGTCGTGTAGCCGGACACGCCCAGAACCTTGAACGAGGTCCACAGTTTCAAGGCATCGAAGCGGCGCGAGCCTTCCAGCGACGTCTGGCCCAGGTCGCCCGAGTTGTCGCGCAAGATGTAGTTGGCATTGTGCTTGAGCAAGTTCAGGCTGGCGCTATCCTTGAACAGCACCATGCTTTGCGCCATCGGCACCCATAGCAGCTTGTGTCCGTCGATGACGACGGAATCGGCCAGGGCAATGCCGTCGTACAGCGCGCGGTACTGTTCCGCGATCAACAGGGCGCCGCCCCAGGCCGCATCCACGTGGAACCAGATGTTTTCCCGTGCCGCAATCGCCGCCATGGTGGCCAGCGGGTCGATGGCGCCCGTTTCCGTCGTGCCGGCGATGCCGATCATGGCGACGACCTTGATCCTGCGCAGTTTTAAATCGGCAATGGTCGCTTCCAGCGCGGCGATGTCGATGCGGTTGTCGCGGTCGACGGCCACCAGCTGCAAGGCGTTTTCGCCGAGGCCCAGGGTTGCCAAGGCCTTTTTCACGGAGTAATGGCTGCGGGCCGAGCCGATCACGGCCAGCCCCGCGTGGCTAGAATCCTGCATGGCGGCAAACAGGCCCCGTTTGCGCGTGCCGGGCAGCTGCTGCTCCAGCGCCACGGCCAAGGCCGTCAAGTTGCCCATGGTGCCGCCATTGACGACATTGCCCAGCGCACCGCTGGTGGCGGCCATGGCCTGCGAGTAGACGGCATCGGGCTGCTGGTACACCTGGCGGTGCAGCCAGCCGAGGATCTGCTTTTCGATCAGGGTCGACACATATGCCGTCTCGATCTTGACCTGGTTCTGGTTCAGGGTGGCCGTAAACGCTTCGGCCAGCACGCTGATCCAGGGCAGGGCCTGCGTCATGTGGCCGATGTATTGCGGGTGGTTCAGCTGGGCCGTATTGGCCAGCACGGTGGTGTCGAGTTCTTGCAGGAAATCCGCCACGGGCATGCCGTGTGCGGGCAGGCTGGTGTCGGACAGTTGCGTCAGCAGTTCCGCATACGGTGTGTGCGGATAGGCCGTGTCGCGTTCCGCGGCCAGCCAGCCGCCCAGCATGCCCAGCGCCTGGCGCAGGGGCGCGGGTGCCTGCTGCAGCGCATCGATGGAAAAATGCTGCTGCAGCAGCTGTTCGATAGCGGAATCGGTCATTGGCTATGTTTCAATTATGGTGACCCTAATAAAAGTACTGGGGTCGGACCCTGAGGGTCCGACCCCGGACTTTGTTGTTGGGTTAGGCAAAAAAATGGCCCGGCGGAGACGGGATTCTACCCGACTCCGCCTGAGCGCATCAGTTTGCTGACTGTCTGTGATCAGAAGTAGTTGAGGCCCAGCGCCGACTTGACTTCATCGGCCGTACGGGCCGCCACTTCGCGTGCCTTGAACGTGCCTTCTTTCAGCATCTGGATGACTTGCCCCTTGTCCTTGGCGAACTCTTCGCGGCGGGCGCGGATCGGCGCCAGCATTTCCTGCAAGACCACGTCCAGGCGTTTCTTGACGATGCTGTCGCCCAGGCCGCCACGCACGTAATGGGCCTTCATTTCGGCCAGCGCCGCTTTTTCCGGATCGAAGGCGTCCAGATACGTAAAGGCGATATTGCCTTCCAGGTGGCCCGGGTCTTCCACGCGCAAGTGCAGCGGGTCGGTATAGACTTTTTTCACGGCGGCTGTGATTTCAGCCGAGGTCGCGCCCAGGTTGATGGTATTGCCCAGCGACTTGCTCATCTTCGCCTTGCCGTCGATGCCGGGCAGGCGGCCGATGTCCGGTACCAGCGCCTTGCATTCCATCAGCACTTCGCGGTTGTACATGCGGTTGAAGCGGCGCACGATTTCATTCGTTTGCTCGATCATCGGGATCTGGTCTTCGCCCACGGGCACCACGCCCGCCTTGAAGGCCGTGATGTCGGCCGCCTGGCTGGCAGGGTAGGTCAAAAAGCCCGCCGGAATGTCGCGCTCGAAGCCGCGCAGGCGGATTTCTTCCTTGACGGTGGGGTTGCGCTCGAGGCGCGCCACGGTGACGATATTCAGATAGTAAAAGGTGAGCTCGGCCAGTTCCGGGATCTGCGACTGGATGAAGACCGTGGTTTTCGTCGGGTCGATGCCGACGGCCAGGTAGTCGAGCGCCACTTCGACGACATTGCGGTGCACCTTGTCGATGTCTTCCATATTGTCCGTCAGCGCCTGCGCATCGGCCAGCATGATGAATTGCTTGTAGCTGTTCTGGTAGCGGACCCTGTCGCGCAGGCTGCCCACGTAGTGGCCCAAGTGCAAGGGGCCGGTCGGGCGGTCGCCCGTCAGGATCACGGATTGCGAAGCGATGGCGGCGGGCGACAGCGGTGCTGCCGGTGCGTCATTCTGGTCTTGGGTATCTGGGGTGTTAGGCAAGCTCATCAAGTTTCCTTTTGAGCCGCCTGCATCGGGGATGATCCAGGCTGAGCCTGTTACGCCACCGATCGAGGCGGCGTGGATCAGATTCACATCACTATGCAGTGGCCGCGCGAAAGTGAGCAGGACCACCAATTCAAGCAGGCGTGTTGTGAAGGGATAAATTTCATGGCGTTATGGTTGCAGTTCGGGCGCGTTCTGTCAAGTTTGCGGCCCGATTTATCTGCTGCGCTGCGTCAGAGGCCAGCCTACTGCAGGACTTGCTTTCCGGGTACTATTGCTATTCGGCCACTTTTGCGTGGCATGAATCATTGGAGAACAGTATGCACGTGTCGTCCCCCGTCCGGCTCACCGGCCTGGCCTTGGTTATCAGTTCCCTCTTTGCTGCGCCCGTGCTGGCGCAAACGCCGAAAACGCCGCCCATGACGCCCGATATCGGCGCCAAGCTGGTGATGCCCGACGTCAATGATTACGTCAAGCGCGTGGTGATGATTCCCATGCGCGACGGCGTCAAGCTGTACACGGTGATCGTCGTGCCGAAAGACGCCAAACGGGCGCCCATCATGCTCACGCGCACGCCCTATAACGCGACCCGCCGGGCCCAGCGCGCCACCAGCGCCAGCATGCTGGCCACCTTGCCGCAAGGCGACGACACCCTGGTGGAAAACGGCTACATCCGCGTATTCCAGGACGTGCGCGGCAAGCATGGCTCCGAAGGCGATTACGTGATGACGCGCCCCGTGCGCGGCCCGCTCAACAATACCAAGGTCGACAACGTCACCGATGCGTGGGACACCATCGACTGGCTGTCGAAGAATATTCCGGAAAGCAATGGCAAGGTGGGCATGCTCGGTTCCTCGTATGAAGGGCATACGGTGCTGATGGCGCTGGTCGATCCGCATCCGGCGCTGAAGGTGGCCATTCCCATGAGCGCCATGGTCGATGGCTGGCGCGGCGACGACTGGTTCCATAACGGCGCCTTCCGCATGCCCAGTTTGTCTTACCTGGCATGGCAGACGAGCGTGCGCGGCAGCGCCGAATCGCCCGTGCTGGGCGTCTACGACGATTACGAAGCGTATCTGCGCATCGGCTCGGCCGGCGACTATGCGAAGAAATTCGGCATCGACAAGCTGACGTACACGAAAAAGCTGTTCGAACACCCGGCCTACGACAGTTACTGGCAGGAACAGGCGCTCGACAAGATCCTCGCCAAGCGTCCGCTGATCGTGCCCACCATGCACGTGGTAGGGCAGTGGGACCAGGAAGACATCTATGGCCCCTACGCCAGCTACTGGGCGATGGAAGGACGCGACAAGCGCAACAACCTCAACTACCTGGCGGTGGGACCGTGGCGCCACAGCGGCGTCAACTATGAAGGTTCCAGCCTGGGCGCCCTGAAGTTTGACGGCGACACGGCGCGCCAGTTCCGCGAAAAAGTCATGCAGCCATTCCTCAATCAATACCTGAAGGATGGCGCGCCGGAAGCGAACACGGCGCCCGTCGTGTCGTACCAGAGCGGCACGAATCAGTGGCAGCGCTTGCAGCAGTGGCCGCTGGCCTGCGAGACGTGCGACACGAAGCTGACGCCGATCTATCTGCAGGATGGCTACAAGCTGGGCTTTGCCGCGTCATCGGCCACAGCCGATGCAGCCAGCGGCGCGTTCGATGAATACGTGGCCGATCCCGCGAAACCCGTGCCCTTCGTGGCGCGTCCCGTGCGCCTGAACGATGGCGACGTGTGGAAGCCATGGCTGGTCAGCGACCAGCGCGGCTATGCGGACCGCACAGACGTGCTCAGCTATGTCTCCGAACCGTTGAAGACGGCCGTGCGCATCGCCGGCGCGCCGATGGTCAACCTGTTCGCCGCCACCAGCGGCACGGATGCCGACTGGGTGGTGAAGCTGATTGACGTGTATCCGGATGAAGTGCCGTCGCAGCCGGCCATGGGTGGGTATCAATTGGGCGTGGCGATGGACATCTTCCGCGGCCGCTACCGCGACAGCCTCGAACACCCGACGGCCATTCCTGCGGGCAAGGTCGAGCGCTACCGTTTCGCCTTGCCGAACGCGAATCACGTCTTCTTGCCCGGCCACCGCATTGCCGTGCAAGTGCAGTCGAGCTGGTTCCCCCTGTACGACCGCAATCCGCAAACCTTCGTGCCGAATATCTTCCTGGCCCAGCCCGGCGATTATAAAAAGGCGACGCAGCGCGTGTACCACGCGGCAGGGGCGGCCAGCGCCATCGAGTTGCCGATCGCGCCGCTCGACGCCCGCTAGCCGGCGCGCATGAGCACAGCTCCCGCCGCGATCAGGCCGATGGCCAAGTAGCGGCGGGGGCTAATTTTTTCTCGCAGGAACAGGGCTGCAATGGCGATGGCGAACAGGATCGACGTTTCGCGCAAGGCCGCGATGGCGGCCACGGGCGCCTGCGTCATGGCCCACAGGGCCAGGCCGTATGAAGCGAGCGTGCCGAAACCGCCAAAGGCGGCCAGGCGCCATTGCGTTTGCGCATAGGCGAGCAAGTCGGCAGGGCGGCGCAACGCCGTCCACAGCAGCAGGCCCGTTCCGTTCAAGACAAAAATCCACATGGTGTAGGCGGCCGGCGCGCCGGACAGGCGCACGCCGATGCCGTCGATCAGGGTATAGCTGGCGATGACGCAGGCGTTGCACAGCGCAAAGGCCGTGGCGCGCCCCGTGTGTTTCGCGGTCCCAGGCGTGGCGGGTAATCGCGCGGCAACATACAGGCCGAGGATGCCCGCGCAGATGCAGGCGACGGCAGCCATCTGCATGGCGGACAGGCGCTCGCCGATCAGCGGCCAGCTGGCCAGCGCCACGATGAGCGGCGCGCTGCCGCGCATCAAGGGGTAGGCATGGCTCATGTCGCCCGCCTTGTAGGCGGCCGCCAGCAGAGAATAGTAGGCCAGCTGTGCCACGGCCGAGGCGGCCAGCCAGGGCCAGCTGGCGGGCGCGGGACTGTTGACGAAGGGCAGCACGGCCAGCGAGATCAGGGCCGCGCCCACGGAGACGAGCACTGTGCTGAGAAAGGTATCCTTGCCCGACTTGACGATGGCGTTCCAGCTGGCATGCAGCAAGGCGGCAAACAGGACGACGGCGACGACCAGACCGGACATGTGGCCTTAGCGGGGACGTATGCTCAGCGACAGCAATTCCTGGCGATGGTGGCGCTGAAAGCCTTCCATCAGGGTGCCCGAGCGGCCCGCCTTATCCAGCAATTCGCGCAAGGTGGCCTGGTCTTCCGCCGTCAGCGACTTGCGCGACAGGTAGACGCCGCTCATGCCCCACGGCAATTCCGGCAGTGCTTCCAGGCGCAGGCGGTCGGTCAGGCCATACACGCGCGCATCGTTTTGCGCCACGCCGGCGAGGATGGTGGGGGCCATGATGGTGGCATCGATGAAGCCGCTTTGCATCAGGCGCGCCACGGAGAGCGCGTCGACTTCGTAGAACAGGCGTCCCTGGCTGCTCAGCTCCTTCGCCAGCGCCTGGTACGGTGCGCCATAGTCATAGCCGCGCACGAGCGCCACGCGCAATTCGCGCCGCTCGATCAGTTCCTGCATGGTGTTGATGGGCGCGCGCGCGCCTTGCAACGAGATCAGCAGGGGACGGCTGCCCAGCATGGGGATGAACAGGCCATGCTGGTCGCGCCGCGGCGTGCTGCTGGCCGGAATCAGCAAGTCGGCCTTGCCCGCCTCGAACATCGCTTCCAGGCGCGCGCGGGGCACGGCCGTGAAGATAAAATTGCAGCCGAGCTTGGCGCCCATGCTGCGCAGCAAGTCGGGATAGATGCCGCTGATCGTGGCGCCATTGACCACCACGCTGGCGCCGACCGCCGAGACGGGCACCTGGATGTCGCGCGAGCATTGCGCGCCCGCCAGCGTCGGCAACGCCAGCGCCAGTATGGCCATGCTTCGGCGCCAGGCGCTGGAATAAAAGTCAGTCATACCCATCCTTGCTTGCCAACGAATGCCGGACGTTGGTAACGCCCCGCTGATTATCCCATTCTCGCCTATTTATTTCTCGAATGCAATATTACGCCGTCGACTACTTTGTGGTGGAAACCGCAAGTCTGGCCAGTCGCTGCGCCTGGAAGTAACGCCAGGCCACCACGATGCCCAAGGTTTGCATGATGGCGCACAGATAGAAGGTGCTGCCGATGCGCCAGTCCTGCGGCGGCAAATGGCTCACTTCGCCGAGGATCATGCTGCCGAGCAAAGGCATGAGGATGATGCCCAGGCTGCTGATCGATTGCAGGGAACCCATCAATTCTCCCTGTTCGCCGGCATTCGATGACTTCGAGATGATGCCTTGCAGGGCCGGGCCGGCGGCAAAGGCCAGCAGGTTGCACAGGATCAGCGCATACATCATCCAGCCCTGCGTCGCCAGCCCGTACAGCAAATAGGTGAGGGCGCCCGAGGCCATGCCCAGCAGGGATAAACGCACTTCGCCAAAGCGCTTGATCAGTATGCCCAGCAAGCCCGCCTGCACGACGGCCGCGCACAGGCCCACGCAGAACAGGGCGATGCCGTTCTGGCGCGGCGTCCAGTCGAAGCGGAAGTGCGTGTACAGCACCCACGTGGTGTTGAGCATCATTTGCGCAAACGTCATCAGGCCGAAGGCCAGCACCAGGCCGCGAATTTCCACGCGGCGCACCAGTTTCAGCAGGGCGGCGAACGGGTTGATACGGGCCAGGGTGAACGGTGCGCGCGGACCCGGCTGCAGCGATTCGGGCACGCAGAAATAGCCGTAGATGAAATTGGCCGCCGACAGGCCCGCCGCCACGTAAAACGGCAGGCGCAGATCGATTTCGCCCAGCAGGCCGCCCAGCATGGGGCCGCAAATGAAGCCCAGGCCGAAGGCGGCGCCGATCTTGCCGAAGCTCTTGGCGCGGTTGTCGGGCGTGGAAACGTCGGAGGCGTAGGCGGACGCGACCGACATGCTGGCTGACGAGACGCCGCCGATGACCCTGCCGATGAACAGGCAGGCCAGGTTCGGCGCCCAGCCCGTGGCGAGAAAGTTGATGCCCATGCCAGCCATCGAATACAGCAGCACGGGACGGCGTCCCACGCGGTCGCTGATGGCGCCCAGCATGGGCATGAAAATGAATTGCAGCAAGCCGAAGAGGGCCGCCATGATGCCGTACCAGAATGCCTGGGCATCCTTGCCGTCGACAAAGTTGCCGATCAGGATGGGCAGGACGGGCACCACCAGGCCGATGCCCAGCATGTCGATGAAGACGCAGACGAGGATGAAATTGAGATTGCCGGCGCGCGCGGGCGCGGCGGGCGAGGACGGGGAATGACTGTCGGGGCTGGTTTTATCGGACATGCATGCTTTCGGCGCGCACCCCGCGCCGCCGTGCGGCTAGCGGGGTTCAATTGTTGGCGTTGCGCCGGCGCATTGCAGGATGCTGCTGACGCGCGGCGCGATAGCTGAGGCTTGCATTATAGACAGCATGCGCGCTGCTGGCTATCGCCACCAGGCTTATGCGCTCATTCCCCATTCGTCCGCAAAGGCGGCGCGGAAATCCGTCAGCACGGCCAGCCGCTGTTCGGCCAGCGCGCGGCCCGCCGCCGTCTGCATCTTGCCGGGCAGCTTGTCGAGCTTGGTGACGATATGGTCGAGTGCGTAGGCCTTGTCGTCGAGCGGGCGATGCCGGGCCAGCGGATCCGTGCCATGCGCGAGCGCGCTATCCATGCGCGCGGCCGTATAGAACAGGCGCGCCAGTCCCACGGCGCCCAGCGCGTCAATGCGGTCGGCGTCCTGCACGATCTGCGCTTCGATCGTGTGCGGCGGCAGGTTGGCGGAAAAACTGTGCGTCTCGATGGCGTGGGCCACGCCGGCCAATTTTTCTGCAGAGAAATCCAGTTCCGCCAGCTGGCGGCAAGCCAGCGCCGCCGCCTGGCGCGAGGCCAGATGGCGCTCGGGATGGTTTTTCGGCAAGTTGACCAAGTCGTGCAGGTAGCACGCTGCCATCACGGTGAGGGCGTCGGCCTGCGCATATTCTTCCAGCAGGACGCTGGCATTGCGCCAGACACGGTGCAGGTGGTTGATGTCGTGGGCGCTGTCATCGCCCAGGCCGGCCGTGGCCAGCGCCAGCAGGCGTGGTTGCCATTGGGAAAGCAAGGAATGCATGGTTCAAAGTCGTAAAAAGCAGGGGCCGCCAGTGTGGCATAAAACGCGTCTACGCAGGCATTCATTGCTTTAAAGCACTTGCTTTTTTGTTTACTCCTGAGCAGAATGCGCGCCTTGGTGTTTTATTGCCTATCAAATATTTTCAAAAATAATTAGTCCACCTTGCAAAGGATACCCATGCGCCGCCATTGGCTGATATTCGGTTTGTTAGTTGCCTGCGGTCACACAGCCGCCTGGGCCCAGGAAGCTCCCCGCTATACCTTGACGGAGGATATGGCGCAAACGGGCACTGCCATTAAGCACAAGGGTGTGAAAGCCGCTATTCCCTTGAATTACAGCTATGCGCAACTGAGTGAGGAGCAGAAGCTTGCCGTACGGGACCAGTACGAGGGCATGCCCGCGACGGACGAGCCGCCCTATCCGCTCAAGGGGCTGGCACCGTTCTTGCGCGAAGTATATGCGGCGCAGCGCATCTTGCAAGTGCGGGGCAAGCTGGTCCTGGCGGTGCAAGTGAACAGCAAGGGGGAAGGCAAGGAAGTGTCCATCTTCGAGTCGCCGGACGACAAGATGGCGAACTTTGCCGCCGCTGCCGCCATCAAGCAGCGCTACAAGCCGGGTGTGTGCGGAGGCGTGCCATGCACCATGGATTTTGTGTACACGGTGACGTTCAACCTGCCGTCGGACGAGGCAGGCGGGGAGAACGCGGCACAATAAGGGCTGGCGTGCAGGCGTGATGCTTTTGCGACAAAGTCAGGTAATCGCTATCCAGCGGAAAGAACGATGCTCTTTTTTAGTGCACCGAAAATTTACATGCGGTAACATTGCTGTATTGCAATTTCAGTGCATTATTTAATAAATTCCATATGGGCGTCCAAGGCCGGTGACAGGCGCGCCCTGCGACATTTCTAAAGGATCATCATGAACACCAATTCCAGCGATACTGGCGCAACCGTTGCCAAGGCTGCCGAATACCTGGCCTTTACCCTGGGCCAGGAAGAATATGGCATCGACATCCAGAAAGTCAGCGAAATCCGCAGCTATGAAACGCCGACCCGCATCGCCAACGCCCCCGAGTTCGTCAAGGGCGTGGTCAACCTGCGCGGCATCATCGTGCCGATCGTCGACATGCGCATCAAGTTCAACCTGGGCACGCCCAGCTATGACCAGTTCACCGTCGTCATCATCCTCAACATCGGCAACCGCGTCGTCGGCATGGTCGTCGACCGTGTCTCCGACGTCACCACCCTGATGCCGGAACAGATCAAGCCGGCGCCGGACATGGGCCGTTCGATCAATACGGAATACGTGATCGGCCTGGGTACCATCGACGAGCGCATGCTGATACTGGTCGATATCGACCAGCTGATGTCCAGCGCCGACATGGGCTTGATCGAAAAATTAGCAGCCTAGGCCGCCAGGAAAAGTCCAGGACGGCGTTGCATTGCCTCGCCGTACATTCGTACTGTCTTCGGCAACGCGCCTTGCCCTGAACATTTCCTGACACCCTAGTGTTGAGAGGGTTTTTTAGAAACAATTGACCCCAAGCATTGTTTGCTTTTTCTGCAAGGCGCACGCTAGCGCCTTTCCTGGCGCACGGTTCAGCCGAACCGTGCGCCAGTTTCACTTTGGTTTCACTTTTCACGCCCACTTTGATACCGCAGCCACTCAGCGCTCCAAAGGGATGCCGCCAGCCGTTCGGCGCGTTGGCATCAGGGCTTTTTAGGATAGTCACATGAATGTATTACGCAACGTCAGCATCGGTGTCCGCCTCGGACTCGGTTTTGCCGTGATCTTGCTGTTTTCCATGCTCATTACGGGCATCAGCGTCTGGCGCCTGCACGACGTGGCCAGCGCCACGCGCGTCATGATGGAGCAGCCGCTGGCCAAGGAGCGCTATATTTCTGACTGGTATGGCCGCATCGACAGCGCCGTGCGCCGCACCATCGCCATTGCCCGCAGCAGCGATACTTCGCTCAGCGGCTATTTCGCCGAAGAATCGAAAGTCTCGTCGTCCAGCTCGGCCGAACTGCAAAAGAAGATCGAGGCACTGATCGACTTGCCAGCCGAAAAAGCCATGTTCGCGGGCTTGCTGGAACAGCGCAAGGTGTACATCAGTTCGCGCGACCAGGTCTACAAGCTGAAGGGCGAAGCGCAGGTCGACGCCGCCAATGAAGTGTTTGAAAAGACCTTCGTGCCGGCCGCCGCCAAGTACCAGAAGATGGTGCTGGACTTGCTGGAACACCAGCGCGCCAGCATCGACAAGACGGCGCGCGAGATCGACGCCGTCGCCACTACCAGCCGTAACCTGCTGCTGGTGCTGGCCGTGCTGGCGCTGGGCTTTGGCGTCGTCTGCGCCTGGTTGTTGACGATGGGCATTGTGCGCCCCCTGCGCACGGCCGTGGACATTGCCCGCAAGGTAGCCGATGGCGATTTGACGGCGCAGATCGATGCCAGCGCCAACGATGAAACCGGGCAATTGCTGCAAGCGTTGAAGGACATGAACACGAGCCTGCTCAACATCGTGGGCGAAGTGCGCAGCGGCACGGACAGCATCGCGACGTCGTCGACGCAGATTGCCGCCGGCAACCAGGATCTGTCTTCCCGCACGGAAGAGCAGGCCGGTTCGCTGGAAGAAACGGCGTCGTCGATGGAAGAGCTGACCAGCACCGTGAAACAGAATGCGGACAATGCGCGCCAGGCGAACCAGTTGGCGGCGTCGGCCGCGCAAGTGGCCGTCAAGGGCGGCGAAGTCGTGGCGCAGGTGGTGGGCACGATGGAATCGATCAATGCTTCGTCGAACAAGATCGTCGACATCATTTCCGTCATCGATGGCATCGCTTTCCAGACGAATATCCTGGCGCTGAACGCGGCCGTGGAAGCGGCCCGTGCCGGCGAGCAGGGCCGTGGTTTTGCCGTCGTGGCATCCGAAGTGCGCAACCTGGCCCAACGTTCAGCCAGCGCCGCGAAAGAAATCAAGACCCTGATCGGCGCCTCCGTGGAGCAAGTCAATGCGGGCAGCATGCTGGTGGCGCAAGCCGGTTCGACCATGAACGATATCGTCGACAGCGTGCAGCGCGTGAGCGACATCATCACGGAAATCACGGCGGCCAGCAGCGAGCAAAGCGTGGGCATCGACGAGATCAACCGGGCCATCGGCCAGATGGATGCCGTTACGCAGCAAAATGCGGCGCTGGTGGAAGAATCGGCGGCGGCTGCCGAATCCATGCAGCACCAGGCGCACAACCTGGCGCAAGTGGTCAGCGTCTTTAAACTCAATGGCCACCAGGCGCTGAAACGCCCGGCAGCGCCGCAAACCGCCTTGCGCATCGGCACACGCTGATGTGGCCGCGGCTGCCCCGTGCAGCCGCTTTCTGCTGTTCCCCTTTTATATAGTCTGGTTCCGCTTTTTTAGGATATTCACATGAATTTGTTAAGAAACGTCAGTATTGGTGTGCGCCTCGGCCTGGGTTTTGCCGTGATCTTGCTGTTTTCCATGCTCATCACGGGCATCAGCGTGTGGCGCTTGCATGACGTGGCCACGGCCACGCGTTCCATGATGGAATTGCCGCTGACGAAGGAACGCTATATTTCCGACTGGTACGCGAAAATCGACAGCGGCGTGCGCCGCACCACGGCCATCGCGCGCAGCAGCGACACGAGCTTGGGTGCATATTTTGCGGAAGAGGCCAAGCAATCGTCGGTGGTCTCGGGCGAATTGCAAAAGAAGATCGAAGCCTTGATTTCCAGCCCGGAAGAAAAGGAACTGTTCCGCCTGGTGAGCGAACAGCGCAAGGTCTACCTCGATTCGCGCGCGCAAGTGTCGAAGCTGAAGGCGGATGGACAGGAAGCGGAAGCTGAGCAAGCTTTCAGTGGGATCTTCGTGCCCGGTTCGACGAAATACCTGAAAGTGGTCAACGACATGCTGCAGCACCAGCGCGCCAGCATCGATAAAACCGCGCGCGAGATCGACGAGGTCGCCAAGACGAGCCGCAACTTGCTGCTGACCCTGGCCGTGCTGGCGCTGGGCTTTGGCGTCGTGTGCGCCTGGTTGCTGACGATGGGCATCGTGCGCCCCCTGCGCACGGCCGTGGAGATTGCCCGCAAGGTGGCCGATGGCGACTTGACGGCGCAGATCGATGCCAGCGCCAAGGATGAAACCGGGCAATTGCTGCAAGCGTTGAAGGACATGAACACGAGCCTGCTCAACATCGTCAGCGAAGTGCGCAGCGGCACCGATAGCATCGCCACGTCGTCGACGGAAATTGCGGCCGGCAACCAGGACCTGTCTTCCCGCACGGAAGAGCAGGCCGGTTCGCTGGAAGAGACGGCGTCGTCGATGGAAGAATTGACGTCGACCGTGAAACAGAATGCGGACAATGCGCGTCAGGCGAACCAGTTGGCGGCCTCGGCCGCGCAAGTGGCCGTCAAGGGTGGCGAAGTCGTGGCGCAGGTGGTGGGCACGATGGAATCGATCAATGCTTCGTCGAACAAGATCGTCGACATCATTTCCGTCATTGACGGCATCGCCTTCCAGACGAATATCCTGGCGCTGAACGCGGCCGTGGAAGCGGCACGCGCCGGCGAGCAGGGTCGCGGCTTTGCCGTTGTGGCGTCCGAAGTGCGCAACCTGGCCCAGCGTTCCGCTTCGGCGGCAAAAGAAATCAAGACCCTGATCGGTGCCTCCGTGGAGCAAGTCAACGCAGGCAGCATGCTGGTGGCGCAAGCCGGTTCGACCATGAATGACATCGTTGACAGCGTGCAGCGCGTGAGCGACATCATCACGGAAATCACGGCAGCGAGCAGCGAGCAAAGCGTGGGCATCGACGAGATCAACCGGGCCATCGGCCAGATGGATGCCGTCACGCAGCAAAATGCGGCCCTGGTGGAAGAGTCGGCGGCCGCCGCCGAATCGATGCAGCATCAGGCGCATAACTTGGCGCAAGTCGTCAGCGTGTTCAAACTGAATGGGCAGCAGGCCAGTGTCAGCGGTTTGAAAGGGATGAAACGTCCGGTGGCGAAAGAGCAGAAGGATGCGTTGCGCATCGGTCGCGCCGCTTAATCTTTCTCGACCCAGCCGGTAATCGCCAGTTGCGATAGCCGGTCCGCCTCGCCATTTCTGTGGCGCGGCAGCCAGCGCAAGCTCACATCAGTAAATTGTTCCAGCAGGGCCACTACGGTGGCCCTCTGCGTTTCCAGTCCCTTGGCGCCGACCGGCGTCGTTCCCAGCACGTCGTTGATCACCACCTGGCTGTCGCCGTACAGCAGCAACTGCACGGGCTGCGGGCGCACCTTGAGTGCCGCTTGCAGCACGGCCGTCAGGGCCGCATATTCCGCGTCGCTGCTGCTGCCATAGCCAGCCGACTCGCTCACTTCGATACGTTCGCCGTTCGGCCCCAGCAGCAGCGCGCCTATGCCCAGCTTGCCCGGGTTCGGGTGGGCGGAACCATCGAACCAGCCGCGCCAGGCCAGCGGGCCGCCATGGTCCTGGCGGCTGAGCGCCAGTTGGGCGCGGCGCTCCAACATCTTGGCTTCCTTGCGTGCTTTGCGCGCCTGCGCCTCCGCCGTCATGGCTTGATCAGGAAGGTGTCGACGAGGCTGCCTATCCAGCACGCCACCAGCACACCAACTGCCACCGTCATGGCGGGCCCGTCATTGGCGGACAGCGCATCGACTTTTTCCACGATCAGCTGCACGTCGAGGGGCAGGGCGCCGCTGTCGATCTGTGCCATTACCTGGTCCAAACGTGCCATGATCTGGCGCAATACGAGCACGAGCGCGGCCAGGGCCGGCACGAGGAAGAGGCAGCCACGGGCCTTGCGTTGCAATACAAAATGCCCGCTGCCGGGGAAGACGAGGGCCGACAGCAGCAAGGCCTGCGTGCGTTTGGAGATTGATGAAGATGAGGAAGAGCCGCTCATGCGCGCCTTTTGTAGGGGAAAGAGCGGCTCATCATACTATTGCCAGCCGAATTTGCGCAGATACACGCGTTTCATGAACGTCGTCAGCACCGTGTAGCAGACGAGGATGCCCAGCAGCCATGGGAAATATCCCAATGGCAAGGCTTGCAGCTTGAAGTAGGTCGCCAGCGGTCCCATCGGCAGGAACACGCCCACGGCCATGATGGCGGTGGTAGCCACCAGCAGGGGCACGGAAGCGATGCTGTCGATGAAGGGCAGCTTGGGCGTGCGGATCAGGTGCACGATCAGGGTTTGCGTCAGCAGCCCCACGACGAACCAGCCGGACTGGAACAGTGTCTGCTGCTCGGGCGTATTCGCGCCAAACACATGCCACATCAAAATAAACGTGCTGATGTCGAAGATCGAGCTGATGGGACCAAAGAACACCATGAAACGGCCGATATCGCGCGGATTCCAGCTCAGCGGCTGCTGGATCAGTTCGGCGTCGACATTGTCGAAGGGGATGGCGATCTGCGACACGTCATACAGCAGGTTTTGCACCAGCAAGTGCAGCGGCAGCATGGGCAAAAACGGTAAAAAGGCGCTGGCCACCAGTACGGAAAACACATTGCCGAAGTTCGAGCTGGCCGTCATGCGGATATATTTGAGCATGTTGCTGAAGGTGCGCCGGCCTTCCAGCACGCCTTCTTCCAGCACCATCAGACTCTTTTCCAGCAGGATGATGTCGGCCGCTTCCTTGGCGATATCGACGGCCGAATCGACGGAAATGCCAATGTCGGCCGCGCGCAGGGCGGGCGCGTCGTTGATGCCGTCGCCCATGAAGCCGACGATATGGCCATTGCCGCGCAGGGCGCGCACGAGGCGCTCCTTGTGCAGCGGGCTGAGCTTGGCAAACACGGTGTTGTCTTCGGCCGCGCGGGCCAGGGTGGCGTCGTCCATGTCGTCGAGCTGCGGGCCTTGCAGCACGCCATGCACGGCCAGGCCAACTTCGCGGCAAATCTTTGCCGTCACGAGGTGGTTGTCGCCCGTCAAGACTTTCACGGTGACGCCGTGTTCCGCCAGCGCGCGCAGGGCGGGCGCCGTCGATTCCTTGGGCGGGTCCAGAAACGCCACATAGCCGATCAGGGTCAGCGCCGTTTCATCGGCCACGCCATACACGGTTTTGTGCGGCGGCACTTCCTTGACGGCCACGGCCACGACGCGCAAGCCCTCCGCATTGAGGCCATGCGTGGTTTCCAGCACCTTGTCCAGCAGGGCAGGATCGAGCGGAATGTTCACGCCGCCGAGGCGCAGATGGCTGCAGGCGGCAAGGATTTCCTCGACGGCGCCCTTGCAGATCAGCTCATGATGATCATTCTTTTCGGAAACGACGACGGACATGCGGCGGCGCACGAAATCGAACGGGATTTCATCGACCTTGACGTAATCGCGGGCCAGCTGCATTTCCGTCTGCAATTCCACGTGGTCGAGCACGGCGCGGTCGAGCAGATTCTTCAAGCCCGTCTGGTAGTGGCTATTCAAGTAGGCGAATTGCAGCACCTCATCGGACGGCTGACCGAAGACGTCCGTGTGGCGCTCGAGCACGATCTTGTCTTGCGTCAAGGTGCCCGTCTTGTCCGTGCACAAGACATCCATGGCGCCGAAGTTCTGGATGGCGTCCAGGCGTTTGACGACGACTTTCTTTTTCGACAGTTTCACGGCGCCCTTGGCCAGGGTGCTGGTGACAATCATGGGCAGCATTTCCGGCGTCAGGCCGACGGCCACGGACAGCGCGAACAGAAACGCTTCCATCCAGTCGCCCTTGGTCCAGCCATTGATCAGGAACACGAGCGGCGCCATCACGAGGGCGAAGCGGATCAAGAGCCAGCTGACGCTGTTGACGCCCGCCTCGAACGCCGTTGGCGTGCGCTCCGTGGCCGTCACCCGCGTGGCGATGGTGCCGAAATACGTGCGGTTGCCGGTCGCCAAGACCAGCGCCGTGGCCGCGCCCGAGATCACATTCGTGCCCATGAACAGCAAATTGGCCAGGTCCATCGGGTCGCGGCCTGCGCTGTCGGCCAGTTCGGCCATCTTTTCCACGGGCAAGGATTCACCGGTCATGGCGGCCTGGCTGACGAACAGGTCTTTGGCGGAAAGCAAACGGCAATCGGCGGGGATCATGTCACCGGCCGACAGCACGATGATGTCGCCTTGTACCAGCTGGCGGATCGGCAGCTCGATCTGCTGGCCATTACGCAGCACGGTGGCCGTATTGCTGACCATGGCTTTCAGGCGTTCGGCGGCCCGGTTCGAGCGACCCTCCTGCACGAAGCGCAGCAGGGTCGAGAGAATCACCATGGTGCCGATGACGATGGTGGCCTTCGGGTCTTCTGTCAGGTAGGAAACGATGGCCAGCACGGTGAGCAGCAGGTTGAACGGATTCTTGTAGCACAGCCACAGGTGCTGGTACCAGGCCAGCGGTTTTTCATGCTCGACCTCGTTCGGGCCCGTTTGTGCGCCGATAACTTGCGCCTCGGCATCGCGCAAGCCTTCGATGCGCGTGTGCAGGCGGTTCAGCGCGCTGTCGAGCTCTTCATGGGCGGCGGCCAGCAGCTGGCGCGCCAGATGGTCGGGCACGGGGCGGGCCGTGCTGTTTTCCAGCGGCATGGCGCGCCGGCGGAAATGGCCGGCCGTATGGCGCTTGCGCAGGAACGATTCGAATAAGCGGGTGAAGAGGTTCATGGCTCTTCCTTTCACGGCGAGGTGTTGACGGGCGGCGCAGCCGCAGGCAAGACTTGCGTGCCGCCAGCGCAACATGGCGAACCATGACGCTGGCGGGCAATCCGGGTCAGTAGCCGGTCGCGATCGGAAAGAGGGGGGAGGCGCGCAGCCGGACTGGCCGCGCGAGACACCGCACCTTGCTCAGCAAGGCACGGAGGAAACAGAGTTCCGCGTTGCTTGCTGCTTAGCTGCCGAGGCAATCACCGATACAAGATCGGCTACTGTCACTAGAACAAGTACCCACGTGGGACTCCGTAAATGAATAATGAGGGCATCTTATGGATGGGCTGCCAGGGTGTCAACTGAAGAAATCTTAGGTTTCCAAAGTGTAATGTGACAATCTGTGATTTTTGCCGCTTGGCAATCCATTATGCTCGAGTACGTTGATTGGCTGGAAGTAGCCACGGTAAACCCTATGCATATACAGAAAAATAAATATCTATGGAAGTGATCGTTGGGGCGGTAATCGCCGGCCTTGTCGTCATCTTCTTTGTTGGCAAGCACTTGTCTAAAAAGCTGCCCAAAGAAACACATTTCGAATGTGCCCGTTGCGGCACGGTTGCATGCCACACCGATCGAACGATTGAAGCTTGGCGCAACAACAAAACGACATTCTTCTGCCAGTCCTGTCATATCAAATGGCTACATGCCAGGGCGCCACGCGAGCGTGAGCGTGGCGCTTCTCCTGCGGGTTCCAGACCTGGATCCAGATCAGGATGCCTTGGCGTTGTTGTGCTGTTTGCCGTCGTTCCGCTTGCTGGCTTTTTACTCGTGCTGTGAATGTGGCAAACCGGTGCTTTCGAAGCATCGATAGCGTTATAGCGTATCAGGCCGTTTGCGCCATCGCCAGCGAATCTGACAGGATGTGCCACAGGGCTGCATGGCGCTGCTGCAGCGCGGCGCCGCCCGCGTAGATCAGTTCCACGTGCAGGCTGTCGACGATGCCCAGGTAGGCTTGCGCATACAGCTCGATGCGCTGCGGCGCCAGGGCCGGCGCCATGCGGCCCAGGCTGGCCACGTAATGCTGCTGCAATTGCGCCAGCAAGGCTTCATAGCCCGTGCCGACTTCGATGCGCAAAGGCGCGGGCGGCAGATACGCCGTACGCAGCAAAAAGCGCAGGTGGGCCGACTCCGCGTAGCGCTGCGCCATGCGGTCGCAGTACAGGGCGCCGGCCAGCTGGCCGCCGGGCGCCGTCAGTGCCGCCTCGTCGGCGAAGCAGGCGTCCATGAACGCTTGTTCTTCGGCCAGTGCGTCGGCAAACACGTCGAGGAAGAGGGCATCCTTGCCAGCGAAGTGCGAATACAGCGAAGCCTTGCGCATGCCCGCCTGTTCGGCGATGTCGCTCAGCGACGATGCGTCGTAGCCGTGTTCGGAAAAATGGACGACGGCGACGGCGCAGATGTTATCGGCCGAGGCCGAGCGTTTCTTCATATGAGGCTAGTGGTTGGGTGAAGCGTCAGTGCGCTCCCAGGCTGCCGGCATGGACCGGATGGATGCGCGCAGTGGCCAAGGTCAGCCATGATACCAGCAGGCCGGCCGCGGTCAAGAACAGCAGCCAGGGCAATGGCCCCCATTCGGACAGGCTTGCCGCCAGCGGCGTGGCAAAGGACGACAAGGTCATCTGGATGGCGCCCAGCAGGGCGGCCGTGGAACCGAGCGCACGCTGCTGTGAACCCATGGCCATGGCCATCAACGCCGCTTCCGCGATGCCCAGGCCAAACAGGGCCACGAACATGCCGGGCACGACGGCGGCGATGCCCGCTCCCGCCCACGCGCCGAGCAGGGCCAGTACCGCGCCGCCCAACATGGCTACGCTGCCCGCCACGCTCAGGCGCGCCACGCCGTGCTTTTCCACCATCCGGCCGCTGGCCATGGCACCGAGCAGCACGGCCACGCCCGTCGCGCCAAAGACGAGGCCGAAGTTGCTGGCAGACAGGCCGAAGTCGCGCTGGTACACGAGCGACGCGCCGCCGATATACGCAAACAGGAAAAAGAAAGTGGCGGACAGGGCCAGCGCGGGCAGCAGGAAGCCGTGGTCCAGTGCGATGCGGGCATACGTGCGGTGCATGCCTTGCGGCGAGACGCGGCGCGCGCGCGGCAAGGTTTCCGGCAGGAACAGCACGCTGTTGAGCAGGGTCAAGGTACCCAGCGCGGCCAGGGCCAGCATCACGGCGCGCCAGCCATAGTGCGCATCGAGCAAGCCGCCCACGGCGGGCGCCAGCACGGGCGCCAGGCCGACGATGGTCATCAACAGGGCAAACAGCTGCGCCGCTTTGACCCCATCGGCCACGTCGCGCACCATGCTCATCACGATGACCAGGGTCAGCGCCGCGCCCAGGCCCTGCAAGGTACGCGCCAGCAACAGGGTGCTCAATTGATCCGCCTGCGCCGCCCACACGGCCGCCGCGATGTAGATGGCGATGCCGGCCAAGAGCGGATGGCGCCGGCCCAGCATGTCGGTGAGCGGCCCGCACAGCAGTTGCCCGCCGCCCAAGGCCAGCAGGAAGACCGTCAGGCTCAGTTGCACGTTCGCATACGAGGTGTGCAGCTCGCGCGCCATGGCCGGCATCGAGGCCAGGTACATGTCGATACCCGCCGGACCAAGCACGGCCACGAGAGCCAGGGAAGCCGCCAGCCCGAGACCGGCGGCGGAAACAGTGGTTTGCTGCTGCATTGCGATTCCTTTTATCGTCAAAAAACGGGGGCATGGACGCCGCCGTGTTTTTTATTGTACACTTACTGCCTACCGGTAGGTAGCTTATTCAATCAATGAAAAGGATGAGAGCGATGAAAGAAACAACAATGGCGGGAGAACTGGCATGACGGAAGTGGGAATTTCGCTCAGCGGCGTTGCCGTGGCGCTGCTGTTCGCCGCCTGGAGTTCGCACCGCGCCCGCTGCGAGCGGCGCGATGTCGTGTGTTTGACGATACTGGGCACCGTGCTGGGCTTGCCTGGTGCGGTCTTGCTGGCGTTGCCGATCGCGTAGGTCGGATTAGCGGAGCGTAATCCGACAACATGGTTAGCGCGGCCGGTGGTGAGGTCGGATTACGCGCTTGCGCGCTAATCCGACCTACGCAGCTGATTGCAGAGTTTCGACGCCTGACAAAACCGTAGCGAGCGTCAGTGATTTGTGGCAGAGAAGCGCAACCGTACTCTAGTACGGTGAGCATCGCCGGCCGCAAAGCGCGACGCGCAGTAGGTTTGGTCTGGCGTTATTCCTCCTCGTACGAGCTGATCGGTGCGCAGCCGCAGAACAGATTGCGGTCACCGTACACGTTGTCGGCGCGGCCGACCGGTGGCCAGTATTTGCGCTGGCGCAGCGAAGCGACCGGGTAGGCCGCGATTTCACGGCTGTACTTGCGTTCCCAGCTGTCCGACATCAAGACTTGTGCCGTGTGCGGTGCGTTTTTCAAAGGGTTGTCGTCGTGGTCGAATTCACCGCTGGCGACCTTGGCGATTTCCGCGCGGATGGCGATCATGGCGTCGATGAAGCGGTCGATCTCCACTTTCGATTCGCTTTCCGTCGGCTCGATCATCAGGGTGCCCGGCACGGGGAAGCTCATGGTCGGCGCATGGAAACCGAAGTCCATCAAACGCTTGGCCACGTCTTCGTTGCTGATACCGGTGGCGTCCGTGATCGGGCGCAGGTCCAGGATGCACTCGTGCGCGACCAGGCCGTCGTGGCCCGAGTACAGCACGGGGTAGTGCGGCGCCAGGCGGCGCGCGATGTAGTTCGCCGCCAGGATCGCCGTCTCGGTGGCTGCCGTCAAGCCTTCCGCGCCCATCATGGCGATGTACATCCACGAAATCGGCAGGATGCTGGCCGAGCCGAATGGCGCGGCGCTGACGGCGCCAATGCCGGCGGCATCGCGCTGGTAGCCCGACGAACGCTGGTTCGGCAGGAATTTCGCCAGGTGGGCGCCGACACCGATCGGGCCGACGCCTGGTCCGCCACCGCCGTGCGGGATGCAGAAGGTTTTATGCAGGTTCAGGTGCGACACGTCGCCGCCGAACGAGCCGGGAGCGGCCACGCCGACCAGTGCGTTCATGTTGGCGCCGTCGATGTAGACCTGGCCGCCGTGCGAGTGGATGATCTCGCACAATTCCTGGATGCCTTCTTCAAACACGCCGTGGGTGGACGGGTAGGTGACCATCACGCAAGCCAGGTTGGCGCTGTGCTTTTCCGCTTTCGCTTTCAGGTCGGCCAGGTCCACGTTGCCGTTGGCGTCGCAGCTGGTGACGACGACCTGCATGCAGACCATGTTGGCCGATGCCGGGTTGGTGCCGTGCGCCGACGATGGAATCAGACAGATGTTGCGGTGGCCTTCGCCGCGCGATTCGTGGTACGCCTTGATCACCAGCAGACCCGCATATTCGCCCTGCGAGCCGGCGTTCGGCTGCAGCGAGACGGCCGCGTAGCCCGTCAGCGCGCACAGCATTTCTTCCAGCTGTGCGATCATTTCACGGTAGCCGACCGTTTGCGCATCGGGCGCGAACGGGTGGATGTTCGAGAATTCGGGCCAGGTGACGGGAATCATTTCCGACGTGGCGTTCAGCTTCATCGTGCACGAGCCGAGCGGGATCATGGTGCGGTCCAGCGCCAGATCCTTGTCGGCCAGGCTGCGCAGGTAGCGCAGCATTTCGTGTTCCGAGTGGTAGCTGTTGAAGACGGGGTGGGTCAGGTAGGCGCTCTCGCGTGCCAGCTGTGCCGGCAGCGCGCTAGTCACATTCGCTTCGACTGCGTCCAGGTCCGGGGCGGCAGGCGCGTTGGCCAGGCCGTGCGCGAACACCTTCCACAGCAGCGCAATATCGTCGCGCGTGGTGGTTTCGTCGAGCGACACGCCGACGTGGGTGTTGTCGATCTTGCGCAGGTTGACGCCGTGGTGCATGGCCGTCGCGTGCAGCTGCGCCGCATCGGCGACATTGATGGTCAGGGTGTCGAAGTAGCTCGCGTTGACGACGCCATAGCCGAGGGTCTTCAGGTTGGCGGCCAGCACGCCCGTAAAGCGGTGCACGCGCTGGGCGATCTGCAGCAGGCCGGCAGGGCCATGGTAGACGGCGTACATCGAGGCCATCACGGCCAGCAGCACTTGCGCCGTGCAGATGTTCGACGTCGCTTTTTCGCGGCGGATATGCTGTTCGCGCGTTTGCAGGGCCAGACGATAGGCCTTGTTGCCTTGGGCATCGACGGTCACGCCCACCAGGCGGCCCGACATATTGCGCTTGAATTCATCGCGCGTGGACAGATAGCCCGCGTGCGGGCCGCCGAAACCGAGCGGCACGCCGAAGCGCTGGCTGTTGCCGACGACGACGTCGGCGCCCCATTCGCCCGGTGGCGTGAGCATGGTCAGGGCCAGCAGGTCGGCCGCGACGATGACCATGGCGCCGTTCGCGTGCAGTTTTTCCACGCCGGCGCGGTAGTCGCGCACGACGCCGTTCACGCCAGGGTATTGCAGCAGCACGCCGAAGCAGGCGTCCAGCGACTCGATTTCCGCCGGGTCGAACGTGCGCACCTCGATGCCGATCGGCTGGGCGCGCGTCTGCACCACTTCCAGGGTTTGCGGCAGTACGTCGTTGGCGACGTACAGCACGTTCGACTTCGACTTGCCCACGCGCTGGATCAGCGTCATTGCTTCGGCGGCGGCCGTGCCTTCGTCCAGCATCGAGGCGTTCGAGATGCCCATGCCCGTCAGGTCCGTGATCACTTGCTGGAAGTTCAAAATCGCTTCCAGGCGGCCTTGCGAAATCTCTGGCTGGTAAGGTGTGTAGGCCGTGTACCAGGCCGGGTTTTCAAAGATGTTGCGCAACACGACGCCAGGCGTAAACGTGTTGTAGTAGCCCTGGCCGATCAGGGACTTCAGTACCTGGTTCTTGCCGGCGATGGCTTTCAGGCGCGACAGGGCTTCCTGTTCCGGCATCGGCTGCGAGTACGCGCCCAGGGGCAGGGCGCCCTTGTTGCGGATGTTGGCCGGTACCAGGGCGTCGATCAGCGCGGCGCGCGATGGATAGCCGAGGGTCGCCAGCATGGCTTGCTGTTCGGTGGCGGAAGGGCCGATGTGGCGGGCGATGAAGGCATCGCGTGCTTCGAGTTGGGTCAGGCTGGTGCGGGTCATGATATAGAGGCCAAAAAAGACTGAAAAACCGGGATGCGGCGCGCGGGCGCGGCGCCGGGGCATAGCTACAAAATTAAATGCAAACGGGCCGCAAACGCGGCCCGTGAGTCAAACGCGATTACGCGCTGGTGGTGGCGCCATAGGCGGCAGCGTCGAGCAAGCCGTCCAGGGCCGACACGTCGGCTGGCTTGATCTTGAACAGCCAGTTGGCGTAGGCGTCTGCGTTGATCGATTCAGGCGCATTGACCACGTCGTCGTTCACGGCCACGACTTCGCCCGACAGCGGCGCATAGATGTCGCTCGCTGCCTTGACCGATTCCACCACGGCGGCGTCGTCGCCGGCGGTGAAGGTGGCGCCGACGTCAGGCAATTCGACGAAGACGATGTCGCCCAGCGCGTCCTGCGCGTACTCGGTGATGCCGACGGTGATGGTGCCGTCGGCTTCCAGGCGTACCCATTCGTGGGAAGCGGTGTACTTCAGGTCTGCAGGAATGTTCATGTGTGGCTCCAGATGGTAAATGTTCGTTATTGATTATGGTTGTTCGGTCTTGCGGGCGGCTCTAATCGCTTACGCAACCAGGATTTTACCGTTACGCACGAAAGGCAGCTTGACTACCGAGGCGGCCAGCTGCTTGCCGCGGATTTCCACGTGCACGGTGTCGCCTACAGCTACGCCGTTGGGCACGCGCGCCAGGGCGATTGCTTCCTGCATCGTCGGGCTGAAGGTACCGCTGGTGATTTCGCCTGTTTGCTCGTTACCGGCGATGATGACTTTTTGATGGGCGCGCAGCACGCCGCCTTTTTCGCGCAGGATCAGACCGACGAATTGCGCGTTCTGGCCTTTGGCCAGCAGGGCGCTCTTGCCGATGAAGTCGCGCTCGCTGACCAGGTCGATCGTCCACGCCAGGCCCGCGTCGAGCGGGTTGACGGTTTCATCCATGTCCTGGCCGTACAGATTCATGCCCGCTTCCAGGCGCAGGGTGTCGCGCGCACCGAGGCCGGCCGGCTTGACGCCCGCCGCTGCCAGGGCGTTCCACAGCGCTTCCACCTGGGTGGCGGCCACGCCGATTTCAAAACCGTCTTCGCCCGTGTAGCCGGTGCGCGCCAGCATGACTTCGCCAAATGGCGTGTCCTTGACGATGACAACGTTGAAGGGCTTGATGGCTTCGGACGCGGCTTGCGTTTGCGGCAGCACTTGCCACACCTTGGCGCGCGCGTTCGGGCCTTGCACGGCCACCAGGGCCATGGCGTCATTGCCGTCGCGGCGCTGCGTGATCGTCAGGCCGCTGTTGGTGCTGGCATTTTGCTGCTGCATCCAGGCCACGTCTTTTTCAGCCGTGCCCGCGTTGACGACGAGGCGGAACCAGTTTTCGTTGAAGAAGTAGACGATCAGGTCATCGATGACGGTGCCTTCGGCATTCAGCATGCACGAGTACAGCGCCTTGCCCGACACTTGCAGCTTGTCGACGTTATTGGCCAGCAAGCCGCGCAGGAAGGCGCGCACGTTCGGTCCTTCGATATCGACCACGCACATATGGGACACGTCGAACATGCCGGCATCGCCGCGCACGGCGTTATGCTCTTCGATTTGCGAGCCGTAGTTGACAGGCATGTCCCAGCCGCCGAAATCGACCATGCGGGCGCCGAGGGCACGGTGGGCGTTGTTGAGTGGGGTCGCTTTGAGCGTCATGGATTCCTCGGGACGAAGGTAATAGGGGAGTTAACAAAACATAGAATAGCCAAACACGGCTTTCCAGCGTGATCACTGACCCCCCTGTCCTTTGTACCTGAGAGATTACGGGGGCTTGCCCCGTGCGCCCCTTCGGTGGGCCGCCGGCAATAGCCGCGGCCGCTCTCCAGAGTTGAGCTAAAGATGTCGCCAAAGCAACAACTTCAGTCCGCCTGATCGGTCCTTTTGCCTGAGAGTTTTTGGGTAGTGCCCCTTCGGCGGCAACGCTGGGTTGCCCTCTCCCGATCAAGTGGGAGGAATATATGCCAGCGGGGTGGTTCTGTCAATCTGTAAAGACGTTGCCAAATTGCAGCAAAAGCCCCGGTTTGCGGGGCTGGGAGCGGTGCTGGCCCGTTGCAAAAGGGCGCCCGGCCGCGCGGGAATGCGCTATGATGAAATCCTGGCTTTCTTGCGGGTGCCTGCCATGAACACGACACAAAGCGAGACACAAAACAACACCGAGCAGCACGGTTACTTTACCCTCTCGGGCGACGTCAACAGTGACATGGTGCGGCGCGTCTTCAACGCCGTGGCCGACATCACGGAAGACAAGCTCACCACTGCGCATATTTTGATCCAGTCCAACGGCGGCTATGTCAGCGATGGCATCTGTCTGTACAACTTTCTCAGCAAGTTGCCGCTCGACATCATTACCTATAACGCGGGCGCCGTGGCGTCCATCGCCGTCACCCTGTTCCTGGCGGGACGGCAGCGCCACGCCAGCGACACGGCCCGCTTCATGGTGCACAAGTCGCATGCGACAGCTTCGCCCGGTTCGCGTCCCGATGCGCTCAGCATCATCGTCGAGGGCTTGCGCGCCGACGACATGCGTACCGAGCGCATCCTGCGCGGCCAGGTCAACCTGACGGAAGAGCAGTGGCAGGTGCATGCGTATTCCGACCTGCACCTGACGGCCGACCAGGCGCTGGAGGTGGGCCTGATCGAATCGATCCGTGACTTTGCGCCGCCCAAGGGCAAGCGCCTGACGAATATCTGACGCCCGGGAGCTGGTCAAGCCGATGGTTTTGCGCGGAAATTTGTAATCGAATGTAATTCTTCGCTGCAGCACAGCAAAAGCCGCGCGGAACAGGGCAGAGTCGTGGCATAGTGCAAGCTGATCATGAAATAAGCGCATGCACGATGACTTGGTGGAACGGGATTTCTTTTGCGGCCGACATGTCCGTGATGGGGCCGGCTGGTGTGGCGATTGCCTTGTGGCTGCTGGTGTCGCGCCAGTGGCGTTTGGTGCTCAGCTGGAGCTTGTGGTACGGCTGCGGCCTGGCCCTCGTGGTGCTGTCGAAGCTGGCGTTCATGAGTTGGGGCGTGGGCAGCAGCGCGCTCGATTTTACGGGTTTCAGCGGCCACGCCATGCGCGCCGGCGCCGTGTTTCCCGTGCTGATGTATGTGCTGTTGCAGCGGGCCGAACCGCGATGGCGCCATGCCGGCGTGCTCGTCGGCGTGGCCTTTGCCGTGCTGGTGGCCATTTCCCGCGTGGTCGTGCATGCGCACAGCGTGTCGGAAGCCGTCAGCGGTTGCGTGCTGGGCTTGGCGGTGGCGCTGGGCTTCCTGTGGAATGCCCGCGGCGCCGTCAATTTCGCCGTCAGCCATGCGCTGGCCCTGGCCAGCCTGGCGCTGATGGTGGCGCTGAGCTTCAAGGCCGAACCCATGCCGACCGAGCAATGGCTGCAAAAACTGGCCATCGTGCTGTCCGGTCACGAGCGCGTTTTTTCCCGCGCGGACTGGAAACTGGCGCAGGATGGCCGTCCGGCCCGTTAAGATGGCGCCCGCTGGTGCTTGACGCCGCTGTTTTTTGGCCAGAAAAGCATCAGGAAATGGTATGATGAACCACTTTTTTTGCGGTGCATGGCCAGACAGCCGTCGCGATGCTGCATCTGAACTGAATATGAACCGGGTTCACCCATAATATAACCGCCAGCATAGGCCAGGAACTCTAAAACACGTGCGTCTCTCTTCCATCAAGTTGTCGGGATTTAAGTCTTTCGTCGATCCCACCAATTTCCAGGTGCCAGGCCAGCTCGTGGGCGTGGTCGGGCCGAATGGCTGCGGCAAGTCGAACATCATCGACGCCGTGCGCTGGGTGCTGGGCGAATCGAAAGCGTCGGAATTGCGCGGCGAATCGATGCAGGACGTCATTTTCAATGGCTCCACCCACCGTAAACCAGCCGGGCGCGCTTCCGTGGAACTGGTGTTCGACAATAACGATGGCAAGGCGTCGGGCCAGTGGGGCCAGTACGCCGAGATCGCCGTCAAGCGCACCCTGACGCGCGACGGCACGTCCACCTATTACATCAATGGCCAGCCCGTGCGCCGGCGCGACATCCAGGATATCTTCCTCGGCACGGGCCTCGGTCCGCGCGCCTACGCCATCATCGGCCAGGGCATGATTTCGCGCATCATCGAATCGCGCCCCGAAGAATTGCGCGTTTTCCTCGAAGAAGCGGCTGGCGTGTCGAAATACAAGGAACGCCGCCGCGAGACGGAAAACCGCCTGCAGGACACGCGCGAGAATTTGCTGCGCGTGGAAGACATCTTGCGCGAACTCAACGCCAACCTGGAAAAGCTGGAAGCGCAGGCGGCCGTGGCCACCCGTTTCCACGCCTTGCAGGCGGACCAGGAAGAAAAGCAGAAACTGTTGTGGCTGCTGCGCAAGAACGAGGCGCAAAACGAGCAGACGCGCTATTTCCGCGAAGTGGAACAGGCGCAGACGGACCTGGAAGAGCAGACGGCCAAGCTGCGCAACGTGGAATTGACCCTTGAGCAGATGCGCCAGGCGCACTTTGCCGTGGGCGACCGCCTGCATACGGCGCAAGGCCATCTGTACCAGACGAATGCGGAAATCGGCAGCCTGGAAGCGCAGATCAAGTTCGTCATCGAATCGCGCGCGCGCCTGCAGGCGCAGCTGGCGACCCTGACGGCCCAGCGCGACCAGTGGAACAGCCAAGGCGGCGAATACCAGGAACAGATCGAAGAGGCGGAATTCCACCTCGAAGAGCTGGCCGCGAAGGTCGAACAATCGCAAATGATGGCCGAGCAGAAGGGCGAGCAATTGCCCGAACTGGACGCCGCCTGGCGCGCCGCGCAAAACAAGAGCACGGAATCGCGCGCACGGATTATGCAGGCCCAGCAGCAGCTGGAACTGGAATCGGCGCACCAGCGCAACGCCTCGAACATCCTGGCCAGCCTGTTGACCCGCCGCGAGCGTCTGCAGCAGGAAAAGAACAGCCTCAGCTTGCCCGACAGCAGCCACTTGGAAAACCTGAAACTGCAGCTGGAAGAAAAGCAGCAAACCCTGGAAGAGCAGGGTTTCTACCTGGAAGAAGCGCTGGAGCAGCAGCCCAAACTGGAGCAGGAACGGGCCGAAGCCCAGGCGCAGGTGAATGCCGAAACGGCCGCCAACGCCCAGCTGGAAGCGCGTCTTTCCGCCTTGAAACAATTGCAGGAGCGGGTACAAACCCAGGGCAAGGTCCAGCCATGGCTGAAAAAGCACGAGCTCGACACCTTGCCGCGCCTGTGGCAAAAGCTGCAGATCGAAGCGGGCTGGGAAGCGGCCATGGAATCGATCTTGCGCGAGCGCACGTCGGCTCTGCAACTGTCGAACATCGACTGGGCCAAGGCTTTCTTTGCCGATGCGCCACCAGCCAAGCTGGCCCTGTACGCGCCATCGACCGTGGCGCCGCTGCCCTTGCCGGAAGTGCCGGGCCTGAAGCCTTTCCTGAACTTGCTCAAACTGAACGATCCGGGCTTGCGCGGCTTGCTGCAGGATTGGCTGTACAACGCCTACGCCGTGGAAGACGCGGCCGAAGCGCTGGCCGAACGGAGTAAATTGCCGCCGGGCGGCTATTTTGTCACGCGCGCCGGTCACGTGGTCACGGCCACCAGCGTGCGCTTCTATGCGGCCGATTCGGAGCAGGAAGGCATGCTGGGCCGCCAGCAGGAAATCGACAATATCGGCAAACAGTTGCGCGCACAGCAATTGCTGGCCGAAGAGGCGCGCGCCCGTTCCGTGCGGGCCGACGCGGCCGTCGCCACCTTGACGCGCAACTTGTCCGACTTGCGCCTGCGCATACAGCAGCTCACTTCCTCCGTGCACACCTTGCAGCTCGACGTGGTCAAACTGTCGGAAGTGGAAGCGCGCTTCAACCAGCGCAGCACGCAGATCGGCGCCGATCTGGCGGAAATCGCCGCACAGGAAGCGGAGCAGCAGCAGATCAAGGCGGAGTCGGAAGAGAAATTCGAACAGTTGGACATGGAACTGGGCAACTTGCAGGAAGCCCACGAAGACGGCCATACGGACTTCCTGCAAAAGGAACAGCGCCTGGCCGAAGCGCGCGAAGCCTTGCGCGACCTGGAGCGGGCCGCCAAGGATACGGAATACGCGGAAAAAGCCCACCGCGCGAAGATCGAGGAGTTGCGCCGCAATATTGCCACGGCCAGTACACAGGCCCAGCAAGTGACGGCCAGTCTGCAGGCGGGCGAACTGGAACTGGCCAACCTGGAAAGCGGCGCGGCCGCCGACGGCTTGCAGGATCTGCTCGAGCGCCGCACGACGCAGGAGCGGGCGCTGGCCGATGCGCGTCACGAACTCGATCAAATTACGCAGCAGCTGCGCCTGTCCGAAGATGCGCGTACGCAATCGGAACGCAGCTTGCAGCCGCAGCGCGACAAGATCATGGAAATGCAGCTCAAGGAACAGGCCGCGCGCCTGAACCAGGAACAATTCGCCCAGCAACTGCTGGAATCGGGCGCCGATGAAGCGGCCCTCACGGAAAAGCTGCATCCGGACATGCGCCCGTCGTATCTGCAGGGCGAAGTGACGCGCCTGACCAATGCCATCACGGCCCTGGGCGCCGTCAACCTGGCCGCGCTGGACGAACTGGCGCAGGCATCGGAGCGCAAGAATTTCCTCGACGCCCAGAATGCCGACCTGACGGAAGCGATCAATACTTTGGAAGACGCGATCCACAAGATCGACAAGGAAACGCGCGACTTGCTGCAAGACACGTTCGACAAGGTCAACCATCACTTTTCAGAGCTGTTCCCGATTCTGTTCGGCGGCGGCCAGGCGAAGCTGACCATGACGGGCGACGAGATTCTCGATTCCGGTGTACAAGTCATGGCGCAGCCTCCCGGCAAGAAAAATGCCACCATCCACCTGTTGTCAGGTGGAGAGAAGGCGCTGACCGCGACCGCATTGGTGTTTTCCATGTTCCGCCTGAATCCGGCGCCGTTCTGCCTGCTCGACGAAGTCGATGCACCGCTCGACGATTCGAACACGGAACGCTTCTGCCGCATGGTCAAGCGCATGTCCGACCAGACCCAATTCCTTTTCATTTCGCATAACAAGATTGCGATGGAAATGGCCCATCAATTGATCGGTGTGACGATGCAGGAGCAGGGCGTATCGCGCATCGTGGCGGTGGACATGGAGTCCGCCGCAAATTTTGCAACCGAGGCACAAGCAGCATGACAGACCTTCAAATTACCTTGTTCGGCGCCGGCGGCGTCTTTATTGTCGGCGTTTTCTCGTACAACAAATGGCAGGAATACAAGGCCAAAAAAAGCGTGGAACGGGCCTTTTCCACCGACCACGACGACGTGCTGATGCGCGAAGGCGATACGCCAGCAGTGGAAGCCCAGGAACCCGTCCTGCGCCAGGAGCCGCGCTTTGACGCCGCGCCCGCCGCCAAGGCCGAACCGTCGTTCGGCGCGCCGCCAGCGGCGCCCGTGCCCGACGCCCCCGTGCATGCGGAACCATCATTGGGTGGTGCGGGCATGGACGCGCCTCCCGCCGCGCCGGTGCAGCAGGAAGTCAGCGCCGCCAGCGAACAGGCGACCAGCCTGGTCGATCCGCTCATCGATTGCCTGCTGCCTTTGTCGCTGGAAGCGCCCGTGCGTGGCGACAAGATCCTGCCCGTGCTGCAAACCCTGCGCCTGGTGGGCAACAAGCCCGTGCACTTCATTGGTTTGCACGTGAATGGCGATTGGGAACCGATCACGCATGGCGGTGTCTATACCAAGATGCAGGGCGGCGTGCAGCTAGCCAGCCGCAGCACGGCCTTGAATGAATTGGAATACTCGGAACTGGTCACGCGCCTGCGCGGTGTGGCCGACGAGATCGGCGCCGAGCCGGAAGTGCCGGACATGATGGAAGTGATGGCCGAAGCGCGCAATCTGCACCGCTTCGTTGCCGGCCACGATGCCCAGCTGGGCGTGAACCTGCACACGAATGGCGCGCCATGGGCCATTTCCACCTTGTTGTTCGCGCTGGAAAAACAGGGCTTTGACGTGCGTCCGGACGGCCGCTTCGTCATGCCCGATGGCGAAGGCGGTTATCTGTTCTCGCTGTCGACGAATGTCACCCTGGCCGAGGAAACGACGCCGCGTTTGACCCTGCTGCTGGACGTGCCATGCGTGGCGCCCGCGCGCGACGGTTTCGGCGCCATGGTCGCTTGCGCCAAGGCACTGGTGGGCCGCCTCGACGCCACCATCGTCGACGATTACAACCAGGCCCTGTCCGATGCGGCGCTGGCCGAGATCGCCGGCCAGGTGCAAGAGTTTTACCAGGAAATGGACGCGGCCGACATTCCGGCCGGTTCCACCCGCGCCCTGCGTTTATTTAGCTGAAGAATCCCGCAACAATGACTGATCCGATCAACCAGGACGCCGCCCAGCGCGTCCTGGCACTTACGGCCGAACTCAATCGGCATCTGCACGCCTACCACGTGCTCGACAATCCCACCATCCCCGACGCCGAGTATGACAAGCTGTTTGTCGAACTGCAGGTGCTGGAAGCGACCCATCCCGACTTGCGCACGCCCGACTCGCCTACCTTGCGCGTGGGCGCGGCGCCCTTGCCGCAATTCGAGCAAGTCACGCACACGGTGCCGATGTTGTCGCTGAACAATGGTTTCTCCGATGACGATATCGTCAATTTCGACCGCCGCGTGCGCGAAGGCCTGGACCTCGATGCGCAGGACGTCGCGTATGCGGCCGAAGTGAAATTCGATGGCCTGGCCATCAACTTGCGCTATGAAAACGGCCTGTTCGTGCAGGCGGCCACGCGCGGCGACGGCGCCACGGGCGAAGACGTGACGGCCAATATCCGCACCATTTCCGGCATCCCTTTGCGCTTGCATGGCGACAAGATTCCGGCCCTGCTCGACGTGCGGGGCGAAGTGATGATGTTCAAGGGCGATTTTGCCCGCCTGAACGAACGTCAGCGTGTAGCGGGGCAGAAGGAATTCGCCAACCCGCGCAATGCGGCGGCCGGCAGCCTGCGCCAGCTCGATTCGCGCATCACGGCGCAGCGCAAGCTGCGTTTCTATGCATATGGCATCGGCGCCCTCGATGGCGCCGCCATGCCGGCCTCGCATTCGGCCTTGCTGGACTGGTACGAGACCTTGGGCATCCCCGTGTCAAAAGAGCGCAAGGTGGTGCGGGGCGCGCAGGGCTTGCTTGCCTACTATGCCGATATCGGCGCGCGCCGTCCCGCCTTGCCGTATGAAATCGACGGCGTCGTCTACAAGGTGAACGCGACGGAAGACCAGCAGGAGCTGGGTTTTGTCTCGCGTGCACCGCGTTTTGCGCTGGCGCACAAGTTCCCCGCCGAAGAAGCGCTGACGCAAGTGCTGGGCATCGATATCCAGGTGGGCCGCACGGGCGCCATGACGCCCGTGGCGCGCCTGGCGCCCGTCTCCGTGGGCGGCGTGACAGTGACGAACGCCACCTTGCACAATGAAGACGAAGTGCTGCGCAAGGATGTGCGCGTGGGCGATACCGTCGTCGTGCGCCGCGCCGGCGACGTGATTCCCGAAGTGCTGAGCGTGGTGCTGGAAAAACGCTTGGCGCCGCCGCCGCTGCCGTTCAAGATGTTGGAAGCGTGCCCCGTCTGCGGCTCGCACGTGGTGCGCGAAGAGGGCGAGGCCATCGCCCGCTGCTCGGGTGGCCTGTTCTGCTCGGCGCAGCGCAAGGAAGCGTTCCGTCATTTCGCGGGCCGCCGCATGATGGATATCGAAGGCCTGGGGGAACGTTATATCGATACCTTGGTCGAACTCGAATACGTGCATGGCTTGGCTGACCTGTACAGCCTGACGCTTGATAAATTGTTGGAAATGAAGCTGCGTGCGGACGAGCGTGACGGTTCGACGCCAGAGACAGTGCAACAAGGCAAGATCCCCACGAAATGGGCGGAAAACCTGCTGGCCGGCATAGAAGCAAGCAAGCGCCCGCCTCTCGAACGTTTCCTGTTCGCGCTGGGCATCCGTCACGTGGGCGAATCGACGGCGAAGACTCTGGCCGAGTGGCTGGGCAGCCTGGCCTATGTGCGGAAGGCGCCGGCGGCCTTGCTGCGCGTGCTGCCCGATATCGGCGGCACGGTGGCGGAATCGATTGCCGATTTCTTTGCGGAAGAAAAGAATCAGCAGGCGTTGCAGGCATTGCTGGACGCTGGCGTCACGCCGCAGGGTGAACACGCACCCAGCGCCAAGCTGCGCACGCAGCTTGAGGAAACCAAATTGCTGGCGGCCATTGGCATCCCGAAACTGACGGAGCCGCGCAGCAAGCAATTGGTGGAGCGCGGCGTGACCCTGGCCAGCCTGGCCGCGCAAGGTGCCAGCTTCCACGCGGGCTTGCCTGCCGCCGTGGCCGAAGCGCTGGCGCAATGGCTGGCCGATGAGAGCAATGTCAAGCTGCTTGCTCAACTGGACGCCCTGCGAAATGAATTAATGTCACAATTGCCTGAAATGCCAGCCGCTGGCGGCAAGCTGGACGGCAAAACCTTCGTCTTGACGGGCACTTTGCCCAACATGAGCCGCGACGAGGCTGCCGAGCTGATCGAGGCGGCCGGTGGCAAGGTCAGCGGTTCCGTGTCGAAGAAGACAGCTTATGTCGTGGCTGGTTCGGACGCTGGCAGCAAGCTGGTCAAGGCCCAGGAGCTGGGCGTGGCCATACTCGATGAAGCGGGTTTGCTGGCCCTGCTGGCGCAAGACTAACCATTCAAAATATTGCAGAGGCCCATGAAAAAAATCAGAAAAGCAGTCTTTCCCGTCGCCGGCCTGGGCAGCCGTTTCTTGCCCGCGACCAAGGCGCAACCGAAGGAAATGTTACCCATCGTTGACAAGCCGTTGATCCAGTACGCGGTGGAAGAAGCCGTGGCGGCAGGCGTCACGGAAATGATCTTTATCACGGGCCGCAACAAGCGCGCCATCGAAGACCATTTCGATACGGCCTATGAACTCGAGTCGGAACTGGAAGCGGCCGGCAAGCGCCAGTTGCTCGAGATGGTGCAAAACGTCATTCCCAAGCACATCAATTGCATTTACATTCGCCAGTCGGCGCCGCTGGGCCTGGGTCATGCCGTGCTGTGTGCCCGTCCCGTGATCGGCGACGAGCCGTTTGCCGTCTTGCTGGCCGACGATTTCATGGATGTGGAAGAGGGCGTGCGCCCCGTGCTGGCGCAGATGGCCGATGTCTTCCAGTACGAAAATTGCTCGCTGCTGGCGGTGCAGGATGTGCCGCGCGCGGAAACCAGGCAATACGGTATTGTCAGCGCGCAACATTATCAGCCTGAGCTGGAGCTGGTTTCGGGAATCGTGGAAAAGCCCATGCCGGAAGAGGCGCCGTCGACCCTGGCCGTGGTGGGCCGCTATGTGCTGACCAGCCGCATCTTCGAGCACCTGGAAAACATCGGTACGGGCGCCGGCGGCGAGATCCAGCTGACGGACGGTATCGCCGCCCTGATGCGCGAAGAGCGCGTGCTGGCTTACCGTTACAAGGGACAGCGTTATGATTGCGGCTCCAAGCTGGGTTATCTGAAGGCAACGACGGCGATGGGCATGAAGCATCCGGAAACGGGCGCGGCCTTCCGCGCTTACCTGCAAGAACTGCAATCGGCACTGGAAGCAAAATGACGGTACGTGAAATCCTCAAGATGGGCGATCCGCGCTTGTTGCGGATGGCCGAACCCGTGCGCGAATTCGATACGCCCGAATTGCATGCCTTGATCGCCGACATGTTCGACACCATGCATGCGGCCAATGGCGCGGGCCTGGCGGCGCCGCAGATCGGCGTCAACCTGCAACTGGTGATCTACGGCTTCAAGCAGAATCTGCGCTATCCGGACGCGCCGCAAGTGCCGGAAACCGTGCTGATCAACCCGGTGCTGACGCCTTTATCGGAACGCAAGGAAGAGGGCTTCGAAGGTTGCCTGTCCGTGCCCGGCTTGCGCGGCAGCGTGCCGCGCTGGAGCGAGCTGCACTATGAAGGCGTGGACCAGTTCGGCCAGCCCATCAGCCGCGACTGCGACGGCTTCCATGCGCGCGTGGTGCAGCATGAAGTGGACCATTTGCACGGCATTCTGTATCCGATGCGCATCGTCGACTTCACGCAGTTCGGCTATACAGAAGTCATGTTCCCGGACCTCGATCCAAACGACGACGACTGATCGGCACCTGAGAAAACGCCCATGGCTGCGTTGCATTGCCTCGCCGTACTATTTGTACTGTCTTCGGCAATGCGCCTTGCCCTGAACGTTTTTCAGGTGCCTCGTACTTGTGACTATCACACATAAAAATGGCCGCGCAGCATAAGCTGGGCGGCCATTTTTATGTGTGAGGCGAACCTAGCGCACCTTGCGGTTGCTGCCCAGGTTATCGAGCAAGTTCTTCAATTCATCCTGCATGGCATCCGTCAGGTTCAGGAAGCGGCAGCCGATCTGCACCTGCTCGCCCAGCAGGAAGGAGCGGAAGGTGCGCGACAGGCGGATTTCCAGGTCGGCGATCATGACCTTGTTTGGCCCCAGTTCCAGGCGCACGCGCGACAGCTTGCGGCCCACGTATAGACCGACCGTGTCGCGCGGGTGGGCGCGCATGCCGATGCCGCCGGCCGAGAAATCATACAGCTGCAATTCATACGGCCGCCCCTCGAGCACGAAGGCGGCCAGATAGTACACGCCCAGCGGCGTTTCCAGGCGCGTCGATTCGCGCCGTTCCAGTACCAGGCAATGACTGGGGAAGTTCGTTAGGTAGACGTTGGGGCGGTCGGGATACGCTTGCCATTCGCCATTGATGGTAAATTGCAGCTTGGCGCTTTGCACCCACGACACGAACGTGGCGCCACCGGGCGGCAGGGTCGCACCTTCATTGAGCTCCAGCACGAATTGCGGCAGGTCATCGTCGACGGACAGGATGCGCCCCAGGATGACGTCTTCGCCGCCCGTCGGGTAGATGGAAATGGCGTCGCCGTTGTCAGCCAGGCTGCACAGGGTTTCGCCGATATCCCACGGATCGCTCATATGGTGCGGCTTGGTGCCGGGGGCCATCGGTTCGGCCACGTCAGCCAGACTGGGCGCGCCCTTGCGCAGGGGATTGGGGATGGGATCGTTCACGACAGCGTATCTCTTTTGTTCTGATGGGGAATAGTGTATAGGTTTAAGGCAATATTTACTAAGTAAATCACAATAATTGATTTTATATCACTATATTCCTGTTGCTTATGTGTCTTGGCGTGGCATGCGACCTGGACGCCGCCGCTTAAAATTGCTCGTCCGCACTCAAGTAACGCCATTGGCCCGTCGGCAAGTCACCGAGTTTGACCTTGCCGATGCGTACGCGTTTCAATCCCAGCACTTTCAGCCCCACGGCTTCGCACATGCGGCGGATCTGGCGTTTCTTGCCTTCACGCAGGGTAAAGCTCAGCTGGTCTTCGTTTTGCCAGCGCACTTTGGCCGGCAGCAGCGGTTTGCCATCGAGCCACAGACCGTGGTTGAGCTTTTTCAGCTCGCTGTCGGGCAGGGTGCCGCCCTTGGTGTAGCTCACGCGCACCAGGTATTCCTTGTCGATATCGGTATCGTGGCCGATCAACTGTTTGGCCACGCGGCCATCCTGCGTCAAGACCAGCAAGCCGACGGAATCGATGTCCAGGCGGCCGGCGGCCACCAGGCTGCGCAGCTGGGTCGGATGGAACTGTTCCGGACTGCGGTCTTCGGCCCAGCGGTTTTCCGCCTTGATCAGGGCCACGGCGGGCGTGTAGCCGTCTTCGGCCTGGCCGCTGACGTAGCCGACCGGTTTGTTGATCAGCACGGTGACCCGCTTCGATTGCTCGGCCGCCGCCTGGCGTTCCACGGTGACTCTCTGGCTTGGGTAGACCTTGCTGCCCAGCTCGGACACCACCTTGCCATCCACGCGGACCCAGCCGCGGGCGATCCATTCATCGGCTTCGCGGCGCGAGCACAGGCCCAGTTCGGACATGCGTTTGGACAAGCGTAATAATTCTTCGGTCATGTTGTTCAGTTTCAGTAAGGGTAGGCGCTGCGCGGAAGGCATTACACCTTCAGCGCATCGAGTAAATCGGTTTCCAGCAATATCTGGTTGCGGGCATTGTTGAGCGCGGGGCCGTCGACGAGGAAGACGTCTTCGACCCGCTCGCCCAGGGTCATGATTTTGGCCGTGTGCAGGTTGACGCGGTACTTGGTCAGCACGTTGGCGATCGCATACAGCAGGCCCGTGCGGTCGTTGGCCGCCACCGACAGCAAATAGTATTGGCCTTTTTCATCGGGACGCAAATCCACGGTCGGCTGGAAGGGGAAGGTGCGCGACAGGCGCGACAGCCGTCCCTTGCCTGGCGGCGGCAGCGGCGTTTGCGACTGCAGCAGCTCGCCCAGCTCATGCTCGATCAGGCTGATGATGTCGCGGTAGCTCTTGGCAAAATTCTGCTCGGTGACGAGGAAGGTGTCGAGCGCATAGCCGTTTTTCGTCGTGTGGATCTTCGCGTCGAGGATGCTGAAATTCTTGCGATCGAAATAGCTGCAGATGCGCGCGAACAGGTCGGGCTGGTCGGGAATGTACACGGCCACCTGCAAGCCTTCGCCGATGGGCGCCAGCCGGCATTTTACCACCGGCAACTTGCTGTCGAGCTTGTCATACAGCGAGCGCGTCTGCCAGGCGATGTCGGACGCGTCGTGGCGCAGGAAATATGCCACGTCCAGCTGTTGCCACAGTTTCAGGTGGGCATCCGGCGGCAAGCCGTACAGGCGCAGGGTGGCCAGCGCTTCCTGCTGGCGATTTTTCAGCTCGCGGTCGGCCGTGTGCGGTTCGCCACCGAGCACGCGCAGGGTGATCTTGTACAGGTCTTCCAGCAGCTTGCCCTTCCAGGCATTCCACACTTTCGGGCTGGTACCGCGGATGTCGGCCACCGTCAGCAGGTACAAGCCCGTCAGGTGGCGCTCGTCCTTGACCACTTTCGCAAAGGCGGCAATGACGTCGGGATCGGACAAGTCCTGCTTTTGCGCCACTTGCGACATAGTCAGGTGATTTTCCACAAGGAATGCCACCAGTTCCGTGTCTTCTTGCGTCAGGCCGTGGTCCTGGCAGAACTGGGTGGCGTCGGCCACACCCAATTTGGAATGGTCGCCGCCGCGGCCCTTGGCGATGTCGTGGAACAGGGCCGCCACGTACAGCAGCCACGACTGCGAGAAGTCGGCCATCAGCTGGCTGCAGAACGGATATTCGTGCGCGTGTTCGCTCATGGTGAAGCGGCGCATATTGCGCACCACCATCAGAATGTGCTGGTCGACCGTGTACACGTGGAACAGGTCGTGCTGCATCTGGCCCACGATGCGGCGGAAATTCGGCAGGTAGCGCCCCAGGATGCTCATCTCGTTCATGCGCCGCAGCGCGTGGATGATGCCCACAGGCGCCTGCATGATGCGCAGGAAGAGGGCGCGGTTGACGGGGTCCTGGCGGAAGGCGGCGTCGATCTTGAAGCGCGCATGCCACAGGGCCCGCGTGGCGCGCGACGTCATGCCCTTCAGGGCCGGGCGCTCCGTCATCAGGACAAAAATTTCCAGCATGGCCGACGGATATTGTTCGAACGTGTCGTCGGCGCTGATGTCTATCAGGCTGTTGACTTCATTGAAGCGCTCGTTGATGGGCACGGCCACGTCGTCTTGCGGAAACAGCCGTGCCTCGATGTTTTGCAGCAAAATCGTGTTGAGCTGGGTCACCGTCTTGGCGGCCCAGTAGTAGCGCTGCATGAGGAATTCGCTGGCGCGGCGCATGTGCGGCCCGCTGCCCGTCGCTTGCAGGCCCAGCGATTCGGCGATCGCCGTCTGCACGTCGAACACGAGGCGGTCTTCGCGCCGTCCCGCGTGCAGGTGCAGGCGTACGCGGATATCCTTGAAGGCGCGCTCCTTTTCCATCAGCTGGCGCGCTTCCGTCAGGGTGATCAGGCCGCTCGTGGCCAGGGTGCGCCACGAGTTCGCCAGGCCGGCCGCCTTGGCAACCCACAGGATGACCTGCAAGTCGCGCAGGCCGCCCGGGCTTTCCTTGCAATTCGGTTCCAGGCTGAAGGCTGTGTCTTCGTACTTGGCATGGCGCTGGCGCATTTCCGCCGTTTTTGCCTGGAAGAAGGCTTGCGGGTCCATGGCCGCGTCATAGCGCTGCTGCAATTGCGCGAACAGGTCCGCGTTGCCACACACGAGGCGCGCTTCGAGCAAGCTCGTTTGCACGGTGATGTCGGCCTTCGATTCGACCAGGCATTCATCGACCGTGCGGATGCTGTGGCCGATTTCCAGGCCCAGGTCCCACAGCAGTTGCACCAGTTCCTCGAGCTTTTCCTGCGTGGCGGCGTCCGGCGCCTGTTGCAGCAGGATCAGCAGGTCGACGTCGGAATACGGAAACAGTTCGCCCCGGCCATAGCCGCCCACGCCCACCAGGGCCGTGCCGGGTGGCAAACCCGCTTCCTGCCAGGCACGCGCCAGCACGCCATCGACGCTGTGGCGCAGGCTGCGCAGCAGTTTTTCAGGCTTGCCGTCGGCCTGGAAGGCCGCAATGACGACCTGGCGGTCGGCTTTCAGTTGCTGTTTCAGCTGTTCCCGAACTTGCTTTTTCATCTGGGCCCTGGGGTGGCGGTGCGTGGTATGGAAGGATCAGGCTTTGTTCAGGATCAAGGCGGGCGGTGGCGGCATGCCGGGCGAGACGGTCAGCACTTCATAGCCTGTTTCCGTGACCAGCACCGTGTGTTCCCATTGCGCCGACAGGCTGCGGTCCTTGGTTTTGATGGTCCAGCCATCGTTCATTTCGCGGATTTCGCGGCGGCCCGAGTTGATCATCGGTTCAACGGTGAAAATCATGCCCGCTTCCAGGCGCTCCAGGGTGCCTGGTTTGCCGTAGTGCAAGACCTGCGGTTCTTCATGGAAGACCTTGCCGATGCCGTGGCCGCAGAATTCGCGCACCACGCTGTAGCCGGCTTTCTCGGCGTGCTGCTGGATGGCGTGGCCGATATCGCCCAGGTGGGCGCCCGGCTTGATCTGGTCGATCCCCAGCCACATGCACTCATAGGTGATTTCCGACAGGCGCTTGGCCAGGATGGTCGGCGTGCCGACGAGGAACATGCGGCTGTTGTCGCCGTGGTAGCCATCCTTGATGACGGTGATGTCGAGGTTGACGGAGTCGCCGCTTTTCAGGACCTTGTCGCCCGGAATGCCATGGCAGATGACGTCGTTGACGGAGGTGCAGATGGCTTTCGGATAGGGCGTATAGCCGGGTGGGCAATAGTTCAGCGGGGCAGGGATGGTGCCTTGCACGTTGACCATGTATTCGTGGCACAGGCGGTCCAGTTCGCCCGTCGTGACGCCGACCTTGACGAAAGGAGTGATGTAGTCGAGAACTTCGGCGCCGAGCTTGCCGGCAACGCGCATGCCTTCGATGTCGGCGGCGGTATTGATACGGATGGTGGACATGGTGTAATTCGCAATCTGCAAGAATTCAGGTGAAAAGCACAGACGATTCCTGCTGTACGGGAAAAGTCTGCAAATATGTCGAAATTATAAACGAGGCGCCCTCAATCCGCCGCCTCCTTCCTATGGCCGGAAGGGGATTTGTGGGGAGAAGGCGGATGAAAAGACGGTGTTGCCACGCCTTGCACCATTGTGGTGCGACGGGTGTTTCCGCAGGGCGCGCGATTTGCAGCGCGGACTTGATGCTGCAGGCATTTCAGTGTAGAATCCCGGGTTGCTTGAATTCTCTTTTAAGCAATGCAGTAAAACAGTGTCTTTAATTTATATAAACACGCGAATCCGGTCGACAAGGGTGCCTGTATGGTGACTGATCGGATTCCAGACCCAACCCTGGAGTTAATAATGTCCGTAACAATGCGCGAAATGCTGGAAGCCGGTGTCCACTTTGGTCACCAAACCCGTTTTTGGAATCCAAAAATGGCACCGTTCATCTTCGGCCATCGCAACAAGATCCACATCATCAACCTGGAAAAAACCATGGCGATGTACCAGGACGCAATGAAGCACGTGCGTCAACTGGCTGCAAACCGTGGCACCATCCTGATGGTTGGCACCAAGCGTCAAGCTCGCGAAATCATCGCTGCTGAAGCACAACGCGCTGGCGTGCCTTTCGTTGATCAACGTTGGTTGGGCGGCATGCTGACCAACTTCAAAACGATCAAAACCTCGATCAAGCGTCTGAAAGACATGGAAGTGATGATCGAAGACGGTTCGATCGAGAAGCTGTCGAAAAAAGAAGCGCTGATGTTCTCCCGCGAAATGATCAAGCTGCAAAAATCGATCGGCGGCATCAAGGACATGGGCGGCGTTCCTGACGCAATCTTCGTCGTCGACGTCGGCTACCACAAAGGTGCGATCACCGAAGCAGCTAAACTGGGTATCCCGGTCATCGGCGTTGTCGATACCAACCACTCCCCAGAAGGCGTGAACTTCGTGATCCCAGGTAACGATGACTCCTCGAAAGCCATCATGTTGTACGCTCGCGGTGTTGCTGATGCAATCATCGAAGGCCGTGCAGCTGCCGGTAACGAAGTTGTTGAAATGGTTAAAGCAGCCGCTGGCGACGAATTCGTCGAAGTTAACGAACAGGCTTAATGGCCAGGCTATCGCAGGATAGCCGTTTGTAAGCACAGCAGTAAGGGAAAAGGGGTGGCAGCAGCTCCCCCTTTTTTTTAACAAAAAAACGATAGTGACCGCTGGCGAGGCATGCATGCCCGGCCGCGACTATCGACTCACCGAATCAGGAGAAACACATGGCAGCGATTACAGCAGCGATGGTAGGCGAATTGCGCGGCAAAACCGACGCACCAATGATGGAATGCAAAAAAGCACTGACCGAAGCCGAAGGCGACATGGCTCGTGCGGAAGAGATCCTGCGCGTCAAACTGGGCGGCAAGGCATCGAAAGCATCGGCACGCATCACCGCTGAAGGCGTCGTGGCAACCTACATCGCCAATGGCGTAGGCGCCCTGGTCGAAGTGAACTCGGAAACCGACTTCGTTGCGAAAAACGACGATTTCCTGGCACTGGCCAACAACGCTGCCCGTCTGGTAGCGGAACACAACCCGGCTGACGTAGCTGCCCTGCTGGCCCTGCCACTCGACGGCAAGACCCTGGAAGACGTGCGCGCTGCCCTGATCGGCAAAATCGGCGAAAACATGACCATCCGCCGCTTCCAGCGTTTCGAAACCAGCGCCAAGCTGGCTTCGTACCTGCACGGTTCGCGCATTGGCGTGATCGTCGAATTCGACGGCGCCGATGAGCAAGTGGGCAAAGACGTGGCCATGCACATCGCTGCCATGAAGCCAGTGTCGCTGTCGTCGAACGAAGTGCCAGCGGAATTGATCGAAAAAGAGCGTTCGGTTGCACAACTGAAAGCCGAAGAAGACGCAGCCAAAGCGGCCGCCGAAGGCAAGCCAGCGCAATCGCCGGAAATCCTGGCCAAGCGCCTGGAAGGTTCCGTACAGAAGTTCCTGAAAGAAGTTTCCCTGCTGAACCAAGCTTTCGTGAAAAACGACAAGCTGTCGGTTGAGCAAATGCTGAAGGCGGCTAACACCAGCGTCAAAGGTTTCGCCATGTACGTAGTGGGCGAGGGCATCGAGAAGAAGCAAGACGACTTCGCAGCAGAAGTCGCAGCACAGATGGCTGCCTCCCAGGGAGCGTAAGTAAAGCGGGCCGAGAGGCCCGTTTTTTTGGCCCGCCCGCACCTGTCGTGCCGGGCGGCGGCATGGGCAGCTTCCTCCCGCCTATCCGGCGCTGCAAGGCGCTGCGCCATGTCATACTCGAATAACCTCATTTATGGAGCCCCAGCTCATGTCAAAACCAGCCTACAAGCGCGTCCTCCTCAAGTTGTCCGGCGAAGCCCTGATGGGCGATGATCCCTACGGCATCAACCGCGCCACGATCGAGCGCATGGTGGCCGATGTGGCCGAGGTGGCGAAGTTGGGTGTGGAACTGGCAATCGTGATTGGCGGCGGCAATATCTTCCGCGGCGTCGCGCCTGGCGCGCAAGGCATGGACCGTGCCACCGCCGACTACATGGGCATGCTCGCCACCGTGATGAACGCACTGGCCCTGGCCGATGCCATGCGCCACGTCGGCATTACCGCGCGCGTCATGTCGGCCATCGGCATCGAACAAGTGGTCGAGCCGTATGTCCGCCCGAAAGCCCTGCAATACCTGGAAGAAGGTAAAGTGGTCGTCTTCGCCGCCGGTACCGGCAATCCGTTCTTCACCACCGACACGGCAGCGGCCCTGCGCGGTTCCGAGATCAGCGCCGAGATCGTCCTGAAGGCCACCAAGGTCGACGGCGTCTACACGGCCGATCCGAAGAAGGATCCGAACGCCACCCTGTTCCACACGATTACGTTCGACGACGCCATCGCCAAGCACCTGCAAGTGATGGACGCCACCGCATTCGCCCTGTGCCGCGACCAGAAACTGCCAATCAAGGTGTTTTCGATCACCAAGCCAGGCGCGCTGATGCGCGTAATTCTCGGTGAAGACGAAGGTACCTTGGTTCACGTGTAACAGACGCAATTTTAATAGTAGTTATCATTAATAACGCCTGACAAAACCGTCGCGAGCGGAAGGGGGTTGTGGCTGAGAAGCGCAACCGTACGAAGGTACGGTGAGCATCACAGGCCGCAAATACCGACGCGCAGCAGGTTTTGACAGGCGTCACTACAGGAGTACAGTAATGTCCTTAGCTGACGTTAAAAAGAACGCCCAGGAACGTATGACGAAATCGCTGGAAACACTGCGTGCCGACCTGGCCAAAGTGCGTACCGGCCGCGCCCATACGGGTATCCTGGACCACGTGATGGTCGATTACTACGGTTCGCCGACGGCGCTGACCCAGGTCGCCAACGTGACCCTGATCGACGCGCGCACCATCGGTGTGCAGCCGTATGAAAAGAAAATGGCCTCGACCATCGAAAAAGCCATCCGCGACGCCGACCTGGGCTTGAACCCGTCGGCACAGGGCGACCTGATCCGCGTTCCGACACCGCCGCTGACGGAAGAGCGCCGCAAGGAAATGGTCAAGCTGGTCAAGAGCGAAGCGGAAGACGCGAAGATTGCCGTGCGTAACATTCGCCGCGATGCGAACGAGTCGCTGAAGAAGCTGGTCAAGGAAAAAGCCTGCTCCGAGGACGATGAGCGCCGCTCGTCGGAAGAAGTGCAGAAACTGACGGACAAGTTTATTGCCGATATCGACAAGATGGTTGTCGACAAAGAAAAAGAAGTGTTGACCGTCTAGTTTTCAGTCCTTTTGACGCTGCCCGGGAAAGCATGGCTTTTCCGGGCAGTGCTATTTGGAGCATAATAGTTATCTTTTATTTTTGGTATTCGTGTTTTCATGATCTATTCGAGTTCGACAACGGCAGTGCCTGAAGTGGGTACGGTGCCGCGCCATGTGGCAATCATTATGGATGGCAATGGTCGCTGGGCAACCAAGCGCTTCCTGCCGCGCGTGGCTGGCCACGTCAAGGGCGCGGACGCCGTACGCGGCATCGTCGAGACTTGCCTCGAGCGCGGCGTCGAATACCTGACCCTGTTTGCCTTCAGCTCGGAAAACTGGCGCCGCCCGGAAGAAGAGGTGTCGATGCTGATGCGCCTGTTCGTCACCATGCTGGAGCGCGAAGTGGTGAAGATGCATGCGAACGATATCCGCCTGAAAGTGGTGGGCGACTTGTCGCGCTTTAATGAACAACTGCAAACGCTGATTGCCGATGCCGAACGCAAGACGGCGCGCAATACGCGCCTGACGGTGTCCATCTGCGCCAATTACGGCGGCCGTTGGGACATCATGCAGGCAGTCAATAAAATGACGGCCGAGGCCGCTGCCAATGGCCAGTCTGCCGGGCACGCTTATACGGAAGAGCAACTGGCGCCGCACCTGGCCATGGCGTACGCGCCCGAGCCCGACCTGTTCATCCGCACGGGCGGCGAGCAGCGCATTTCCAATTTCCTCCTGTGGCAACTGGCGTACACTGAGTTGTTTTTCACCGAGACTTTCTGGCCCGACTTCAATGACGAGTGCCTCGACGCGGCAATCGCGTCTTACCAGCAGCGCGAACGGCGCTTTGGCCGTACCAGCGCGCAATTAACTGAAAAGACAAACTGATGCTGAAAACACGGATAATCACCGCCCTGGTCCTCCTGGCGGTCTTGCTGCCCGTTCTGTATCTGAATTATTTCCCCGCCTTCGCCGTGATCGCCACGGCGTTCTTCGGCGCCGCCGTCTGGGAAAGCTTCCGCATCTTTAAAAATCGCCAGGCGCTGCTGATCGCCGCCGTCTGGACTGCCGCCTTCGCGTATACGTTCTTTGTCGGTAACGGCATGGCGCAGCTCAATTTCTGGTTCGCCCTGTGCGTGGCCATCTGGCTGATCCGCTTCGTGCCTTCGCTGGCGACGGGCTTGCCACCGACCGAAGGCCTGGGCAATACCTTGCTCAGCCTCGTGTACCCGGTGACCATCGTCGGTTGCTTCGTTGCCATCATCGCCTTGTTCCTGCATAGCCCTTTGTATCTGCTGTCCGTCATGGCCCTCGTGTGGATCGCCGATATCGGCGCCTATTTCTCGGGCAAGGCGTTCGGCAAGCGCAAGCTGGCGCCAAGTATTTCTCCAGGTAAATCCTGGGAAGGCGCCATTGGCGGCGGCATCGCCGTGCTGCTCATCGCCGCCATCACGATTATCGCCGCGCCATCGCTGCCGGTCCTGCAAGACACCTTCGCCGTGCAGCTGCAATTGCGCCGCGGCTGGCTCGTGGCCTTGCTGGTGCTGCTGCTGGTCGTTGCCGCCAGCATCGTCGGCGACCTGTTCGAATCCCAATTGAAGCGCCGCGCCGGCATCAAGGACAGCAGCAATCTGCTGCCTGGCCATGGCGGCGTACTTGACCGTATCGACGCGTTGATCCCGGTCCTGCCATTTGCCGCCCTCGTGGCCAGCTGGCTTTAAGGAAACACATGCAATACATCACTATCCTTGGCGCGACCGGCTCGATCGGCGTGTCCACCCTGGACGTGCTCGCGCGTCATCCCGAGCAATACAGCGTGTATGCGCTGAGTGCGCACAGCCGCGTGGCCGAACTGGCCGCCCAGTGTTTGCAATTTCGTCCCCAGCGCGCCGTCGTCGGCACGGCGGATGCCGCTCTTGAACTGACGCGCTTGCTGCGCGGGCAGGGCGTGTCTACCGAAGTCGAGTATGGCGTGGAGGCATTGTGCGCCATCGCCAGCGCACCGCAAGTGACGGGCGTGATGGCGGCCATCGTCGGCGCGGCCGGCCTGGCGCCGACCCTGGCGGCGGCGCGTGCTGGCAAGAAGGTATTGCTGGCCAATAAAGAGGCGCTGGTCATGTCCGGCCAGCTGTTCATCGATGCCGTGCATGACAACGGCGCCGTGCTGCTGCCGATCGACAGCGAACACAACGCCATCTTCCAATGCATGCCGCACGCCCATGGCCGCGCACCAGGCGCCGCGGGCGTGGCGAAAATCGTGCTGACGGCGTCGGGCGGTCCCTTCCTCACGCGCGACGTCGAGACGCTCGACACGGTCACGCCGGACCAGGCGTGCAAGCATCCGACCTGGGCCATGGGACGCAAGATTTCCGTCGATTCGGCCACCATGATGAACAAGGGCTTGGAAGTGATCGAGGCGCACTGGCTGTTTGGCGCGCCAGCGGACCAGATCGAAGTGCTGATCCACCCGCAAAGCGTGATCCATTCGATGGTCTCCTACATCGACGGTTCCGTGCTGGCCCAGCTGGGCAATCCGGACATGCGCACGCCGATCGCCCATGCGCTCGCGTATCCGCAGCGCATCGCTTCGGGCGTGGCGCAGCTGGACCTGGCCCAAGTGGCCACACTGCAGTTCGAACGTCCCGATTTCCGCCGTTTCCCTTGCCTGGCGCTGGCCTTCGATGCCTTGCGCGCGGGCGGCACGGCGCCGGCTTTGCTGAATGCAGCCAATGAAGTGGCCGTGCAAGCGTTTCTTGACGAGCAGATCGGCTTCCGCCAGATCGACCGGGTCATCGCGCACGTGATCGAGACGGTGCCGCACGGCGCCGCTTCCAGCATCGAAGCCGTGATGGAGCAGGACCGCCTGGCCAGAGTGGCCGCGCAAGCATACATCGCGCAAAGGCTGGCTGCATGACCTTGATTACGACATTGCTGGCGTTCATTGTTGCGCTGGGTTCACTGATTACCTTGCATGAGCTGGGCCACTACCTGGTGGCGCGCTGGTGCGGCGTGAAGGTGCTGCGTTTCTCGATCGGCATGGGAAAAGTGGTGTATTCGCGCAAGTTTGGCAAAGACCAGACGGAATGGGCGATTTCCGCGCTGCCGCTGGGCGGTTATGTCAGCATGCTCGACAGCCGCGCGCAAGACCTCAGCGACTTGCCGGAAAGCGAATTGCGCCGCGAATTCACGCGCCAGAGCGTGTGGCGCCGCATCGCCATCGTGGCCGCCGGCCCGCTGGCCAATTTCCTCGTCGCCATCGTGCTGTACGCGGGCCTGTTCATGTATGGCATCGAAGAGCCGTCGAGCAAGCTTGGCCCCGTGGCCGAACAGACTGCCGCCTATGCGGCCGGCCTGCGCAGCGGCGATACCGTTGAAACCGTCAACGGCAAGGCCGTGGCCAGCTGGTCCGAGCTGCGCTGGGAAGTGATCCAGGCCACGCTCGACAAGCAGCCGGCGCGCATCGAAGTGCGCCGTCCAGACCGTGGCCAGCAGGAAGCGACGTTGCCGACGGCCAGCCTGACGGAGACGGACCTGGAAGGCGACGTGCTGGGCAAGCTGGGCCTGACCCTGGCCCGTTCCGCGCCCACGCTGATGGAAATCATGCCTGAGGGCGCCGCCGCGCGCGCCGGCCTGCAGAAAAACGACCAGATTCTCGCCATCGACGACCAGCCCGTGCACGACGTGGCTGCCGTCATCGCCACCCTGAGCCAGGCGCCGGGCCGGACCTTGCAATTGCAACTCTTGCGCCAGGGGCAGGACCTGACCCTGTCCATTACGCCGGATGCCGTGCCGGGCGCAGGGGCAGAGGGAGCTGTAACAGTTGGTAAGATACAAGCGAAGCTGGGACAAGTGCCGGATATGATCACCGTGGCATCGGGACCGTTCTCTGCCGTGGGCAAGGCGTCCGCCAAGGTCTGGGATACCAGTGTCATGAGCCTGAAAATGCTGGGCAAAATGATCACCGGCCAGGTGTCGCTGAAGAATGTGACGGGACCCATTACCATTGCCGATTACGCGGGCCAGACGGCGCGCATCGGCCTGGTAAGCTACCTGAGCTTCATCGCCTTCATCAGTATCAGTCTGGGCGTGATGAATTTGCTACCCATTCCTGTTCTGGATGGCGGGCATTTGCTGTATTATTCGCTGGAAGTTTTGACCGGACGCCCCTTGCCGGAGCGCGTAGGCGAGATTGCCCAGCGTCTGGGGATCGGTTTGTTGCTGACCTTGATGGTGCTTGCCGTCTTTAATGACGTGTTGCGATTGCTGAATTAGGGCGGTGGTTGATGCCATTGCGTGAGTCGCACAAGCAATCTTTTGTGTATGTTGTCCATTGATTTACCCATTGAATAACCCCAATGAAATTACATTCTGCTCGTTTTGCCTTGCCTTCCTTTCGCCGCAGCCTGATCGGCGCCGCCGTCATGGCTTTCTGTTCCGGCCACGCGCTGGCCGTCCAGCCATTTACTGTCAAGGACATCCGGGTCGAAGGGATCCAGCGTACTGAAGCGGGCACCGTGTTTGCCTACCTGCCGGTGCGGGTCGGCGAAACGTTCTCCGACGAGAAGAGCGTTGCCGCCATCAAGGCCCTGTATGCGACGGGCATGTTCAAGGATGTGCGCCTGGAAGCCGATGGCGACGTGCTGGTGGTGCTGGTCGAGGAACGCCCGGCCATCGCGACCGTGGAGTTTACCGGTACCAAGGAATTTGAAAAGGACGTGCTGGTCAAGGCGCTGAAGGAAATCGGCGTCGGTGAAGCCAAGATTTTCGACAAGGCGTCCGTCGACCGCGCGGAACAGGAACTCAAGCGCCAGTACCTGTCGCATGGCCTGTACGGCGTGAAGATCACCACCACCGTCACGCCGATCGAGCGTAACCGCGTCAACGTGGTGTTCGCCGTCGACGAGGGCGATGTGGCCCGCATCAAGCAGATCAACATCGTCGGCAACAAGGCTTTCACCGACAAGGAACTGCGCGAGCAGCTGGCCCTGAACACGGGCGGCTGGTTCAGCTGGTACACCAAGGCCGATCAATATTCGAAGACCAAGCTGACGGGCGACATCGAGTCGCTCAAGTCCTACTACCTGGACCGCGGCTATATCGAGATGCAGGTCGACTCGACGCAAGTGTCGATCACGCCCGATAAAAAAGATATCTACCTGACGATCAACATCACCGAAGGTGAAAAGTACAAGATCGCCGGCACCAAGTTCGAAGGCGAGATGTTCGGCCGCGAAGAAGAGCTCAAAGCGCTGAACCTGATGCGCGAAGGCGAAATCTACTCGGGCGCCCGCTTGACTGCCACGAACAAGCGTATCCAGGACCGCCTGGCCACGTTCGGCTACGCGTTTGCCAACGTCAACGCCAATCCCGAGATCAACCGCGAAAAGCATGAAGTCGGCTTTACCTTCTTCATCGATCCGGGCAAGCGCGTGTACGTGCGCCACATGAATATCGCCGGCAATACGACCACGCGCGATGAAGTCATCCGCCGCGAATTCCGCCAGTTCGAATCGTCCTGGTACGACAGCAACAAGATCAAGCTGTCGCGCGACCGTGTCGACCGCCTCGGCTACTTCAAGGACGTGACCATCGACACGCCCGAAGCGCAGGGCACGACCGACCAGGTCGACGTCAACGTGACGGTGGTGGAAAAACCAACCGGTAACTTCCTGATCGGCGGTGCCTTCTCGCAATCGGAGAAGTTCACCCTGTCGGCATCGATTTCGCAAGCCAACTTCGCCGGTAGCGGCAACACGGTCGGCATCGAACTCAATACCAGCCATTACAGCCGCACGATCGCGTTTTCGCAGACCAATCCGTACTACACGGACGATGGCATTTCGCGCAGCTTTGAAGTCTACCTGCGTACGACGGAACCGCCGGCGCTGAACATCGGCAGCTACAAGATCAAGCAGACCGGTGGCCGCGTCAGTTTCGGCGTGCCGTTCTCGGAAGTCGACACCGTCTTCTTCGGCATCGGCGCCGAGCGTTCGCGCATCGAAACCGACGTCACCAGCCCGATCCGCTTCAAGCAGTACGTGGTCGACAATGGCGGCCCGTCCGACGGTATCGGTTCGGCCACGACGAATTCCATCCCGCTGACGGCGGCATGGCAGCGCGACAGCCGCGACAGCGCCCTGACGCCATCGATCGGCCGCTACCAGCGCGTCAACCTGGAGGCTGACCTGATCGGCGACCAGAAATACTTCCGTGCCATTTATGAGCACCAGTATTTCCGTCCGCTGTTCAGCAAGGTCACCCTGGCGCTGAAGGGCGAGCTCGATTACGGCCACGGCATCGGAAAGCACGTGTATCCGGTCTTCAAGAACTTCTACGGCGGCGGCATCGGTTCGGTGCGCGGCTACCTGAGTTCCTCGTTGGGCGCGGTCGAACCGAGCACCAACGATGCCTTGGGCGGCGCTTCGCGCCTGATCGGTAACGCGGAACTGCAGATGCCATTCCCCGGTTCGGGCAATGACCGCAGCTTGCGCTGGTTCGGTTTCCTTGACGGCGGCCAGGTCTACCAGGAAGGCGAAAAAATGCGTCTGTCGCAATTGCGCTATTCTGCTGGCCTGGGCATCAGCTGGATTTCACCGGTGGGCCCGCTCAAGCTGAGCTATGCCAAGCCGCTGAACGCCAAGCCGACGGACCGCCTGGAGCGCTTCCAGTTCCAGATGGGCACCGGTTTCTGACCGGGCCATCTGAACTTGGGCGACAGCTTTTACTTTTTGACCATGGAGTATCATGAACACCGCATCCGCTACCCTGCCCAAGACCCTTGCCGTGATCGCATTGTGCTGGAGTTCGCTGTTGCCGGTGCAGGCGCAGGCTCAGGAGTCGAAGATCGCCTGGATCAGCAGCGAACGTATTTATAACGAATCGAGGCTGGCCAAGCTGGCCAGCGCCAAGCTGGCCGAAGAGTTCCGCTCGCGCGAAAAAGCCGTGCAGGAACTGGCGGCCCGCTTCAAGGTGGCCAATGAAGCCCTGGAAAAGGACATGCCGACCCTGAGCGAGGCGGAGCGCGCCAAGCGCCAGCGCGAGTTTTTCGAGCTGGACAAGGAATTGCAGCGCCGCCAGCGCGAGTTCCGCGAAGACCTGAGCCAGCGCACGAACGAAGAGCGCAGCGCCATCGCGGAAAAAGCCAACACCATCATCCAGCAGATGGCGCATATCGAAGGATATGACATCGTGCTGCAGGAAGCCCTGTGGGCTAGCCCGCGCATCGACATTACCGACAAGGTTTTGAAGGCGCTGGACAAGTAATCGAAACGGTTTCAAGCCTGGCAGTGCCGTAGCGAGCGGATGTGAGTTGTGGTTGAGAAGCGGAGCTGTGCTGGAGCACAGTGAGCATCGGAGACCGCAAATCGCGCCGCGCAGTAGGCATAGTCAGGCGTTTTTATAAGGGTATATCGATGGGCACTCGACTAGGTGACTTGGTCGAACGCTTCGGCGGGCAATTGACGGGCGATCCGAACCTGGAAGTTTCAGGGATCGCGCCGCTGGCCGACGCCGGCGCTTCGCACATCAGCTTTCTCAGCAATAGCAAATTCCGCGCACAGGCGGCCCAGAGCGGCGCTGCCGCGCTGATACTCACGCCGGCCGACGACGCGCTGATCGGCGGCGACTACGCCGGCGCACGCATCGTTACACCGAATCCCTATGTGTATTTCGCGCGCGCGGCGCAGTACTTCGCCGCCCTGGCCGAGATCAAGGCGCCCGTGGGTATCCACGCCAGCGCCATCGTCGATGCCAGCGCGCAGGTCGACGCCACTGCCTCGGTCGGGCCGCGCGCCGTGATCGAAGCGGGCGCCGTGATCGGCGCCGGCTGCGTGATCGGTGCCGGCTGCGTGGTGGGGCGCGACGCCGTCATCGGTGCCGGCACCCAGCTGTTCGCCAACGTGACTTTCCACGCGCGCTGCGTGATCGGCCAGCGCGGCATCATCCATTCGGGCGCCGTGATCGGCACCGACGGATTCGGCTTCGCCAACGAAGGCGGCGTGTATATCAAGATTCCGCAGACGGGCAGTGTGGTGATCGGTGACGATGTCGATATCGGCGCCAACACCACCATCGACCGTGGCGCACTGGCCGACACCATCATTGAAGATGGCGTCAAGCTCGATAACCAGATCCAGATCGGCCACAACTGCCATATCGGCGCGCACACGGCCATGGCCGGCTGCGTCGGCGTGGCCGGCAGCGCCATCATCGGCAAGTACTGCACCTTTGGCGGCGCCGCCATGGTGCTGGGCCACCTGACCATCGCCGACCGCGTCCACGTGGGCTCGGGCAGCATGGTCTCGCGTTCGATCGCGGAGCCGGGCCAGTACACGGGCTTCTATCCGCTGGCCAAGAACGCCGACTGGGAAAAGAGCGCCGCCATCGTGCGCAACCTGTCAAGCATGCGCGAGAAAATCCGCGCGCTTGAAAAAACAATTAAAACACTGACCACGCAAGACGAAAAATGACTACTGAAAAAAAGACCCTCGACATCCTCGCCATCAAATCGCTGCTGCCGCACCGCTACCCGCTGCTGCTGGTCGACCGCGTGCTGGACTGGGAAGCGGATAAAACCATCACCGCCATCAAGAACGTGACGGTCAACGAAGAGTTCTTCCAGGGGCATTTCCCGCACAAGCCGGTCATGCCTGGCGTGCTGATGATCGAAGCGCTGGCGCAGACGGCGGCCCTGCTGTCGTTCCTGTCGATGGGCGTGAAACCGGACGAAAATTCGGTCGTGTATTTCGTCGGCATCGACAATGCGCGCTTCAAGCGTCCTGTCGAACCGGGCGACCAGCTGAAGATGGATGTGGAAATCCTGCGCGTCTCGCGCGGCATCTGGAAATACAAGGCCGTCGGTACGGTTGACGGCAAGCTGGCGGTGGAAGCGGAACTGATGTGCACCATCCGCAGCGCGCAAGATGCCAGCCAGTCTGCGAGCCAGCCAGCGGGGCAGTAACATGGCGGCCATCCACTCCACGGCAGTCATCGATCCGAAGGCCGAGCTCGACAGCTCGGTCGAGGTGGGTCCGTACACCATCATCGGTCCGCACGTGCGCATCGGCGCTGGCACCAAGGTTGGCCCGCACGTGGTCATCGATGGCCACACGACGATCGGCAGCGACAACCACCTGTTCCAGTTTTCCTCCATCGGCGCGCAGCCGCAGGATAAAAAATGGGCGGGCGAGGCGACGCGCCTGGAAATCGGCGACCGCAACACCATCCGCGAATTCTGCACCTTCAACACGGGCACCGTGCAAGGCGGCGGCGTCACGCGCCTGGGCAACGACAACTGGATCTCGGCGTATGTGCACCTGGCGCACGACTGCCTGGTGGGCAACAACACTATCTTTTCGAACAACGCGCAGCTGGCGGGCCACGTGGAAATCGGCGACTGGGTCATCATGAGCGGCTTTGCCAATGTGCACCAGTTCTGCAAGATCGGCGCGCACGCCTTTGTCGGCATGAGCACCAGCCTGACGCAGGACGTGCCACCGTTCGTCCTGTTGAACGGCAATCCGGCGCAGGCGCATGGCGTCAATATCGAAGGCTTGAAACGCCGCGGCTTTACGCGCGAGCAGATCAACGGTATCCGCACCGCGTATAAACTCATCTACCGCTCGGGACTGACCCTGGAAGAATCCAAGGCAGCTCTGTTCGAAGAAGAGACGGCAGCGGCGCCCGAGGTGGCGGAACACATTCGCGCCATGCGGGAATTCCTTGGCGTGGCGTCGCGTGGCATCGTCCGCTGACCATTCCAGCGGCCTGTCGGTCGCCATCGTCGCTGGCGAGGTGTCGGGCGACCTGCTGGCCAGCCGGCTGCTGTCAGGCCTCGTGCCGCAGCTGCCCGGCGCGCGCTTCCACGGCATCGGCGGCGAGCACATGGCCAGGCAGGGTTTTGTTTCCGACTGGCCGCTCGACAAGCTGACCGTGCGCGGCCTGTTCGAGATCATTCCCCGCTACCGCGAGATCAAGGGCATCCAGAACGCGCTGCGCGACCAACTGCTGGCCGAGCGTCCCGCCGTCTTCATCGGCGCCGACTATCCGGGTTTTAACCTGGGACTGGAACAGCAGCTCAAGGAAGGCGGCATCCCCACCGTGCACTACATCGGGCCGCAGATATGGGCCTGGCGCGGTGGACGCATCAAGAAAATCATCAAGGCCGTCTCGCACATGCTGGTGATCTTCCCGTTCGAGGAAGAGATCTACCGCAAGGCGGGCGTGCCCGTCACCTACGTCGGCCATCCGCTGGCCGAGATGATTCCCTTGCAGCCCGATGAAGCGGCCGCGCGGCGTGTCCTGGGCTTGCCGGAAGACGCGAATGTCGTGACCCTGATGCCGGGCAGCCGCATGGGCGAACTCAAATACAATACGGTGGCTTTCGTGACCGCCTGCAAATTGCTGCTGGCCCGCGACCGCTCCTTGCGTTTCGTCGCGCCCATGGCCGGCGAAAAGCAGCGCCAGTACTTCCTGCAATTGATAGCGGAAGCGGGCTTGCAGGACGTCGAGATACTGCTCACGGACGGCGGCTCGCACACGGCCATCTGCGCCGCCGATGCCGTGCTGGTGGCATCCGGCACGGCATCGCTGGAAGTGGCGCTGTACAAGAAGCCCATGGTCATCGCCTACAAGATGATGCGCGCCTCGTGGGAAATCATGCGCCACATGGGCTACCAGCCGTGGATCGGTTTGCCCAACATCCTGGCGCGCGACTACCTGGTGCCCGAGCTGCTGCAAAACGCGGCCAGCCCGGAAGCGCTGGCCGAGGCCATGTGGCAGCAGCTGAGCGACGTGCCGGGCCGTTTGCGCCTGGTGCAGCGCTTCACGGACATGCATCACAGCCTGCTGCGCGACAGCGCGCAGGAAAGTGCGAATGCCGTCATGCAGGTCATCGCCGCACACCGCAAGTAAGCACCGTTTCAATCGCAGTTCCTACCAAAGATTCAACGTGAAAAATATCTATCCCGGCCTGTTTGACGACTTGCCATTCTCGCTCGATGAAATCATCTGCGGCGTCGACGAGGCAGGCCGCGGTCCGCTGGCCGGCCCCGTGTTCGCCGCCGCCGTGATCCTCGACCCGCACCAGCCCATCGACGGCTTGCGCGATTCGAAAAAACTCAGCGAAGCGAAACGCGACCTGCTGGCACCGCAGATCAAGGCCAAGGCCCTGGCCTGGGCCATCGCCGAAGCGTCGGAAGAAGAGATCGACCGCCTGAACATCTTGCAGGCGTCGATGCTGGCCATGCGCCGCGCCGTCGAGGCCCTGGCGACCGTGCCGACCCTGGCCCTGATCGACGGCAACCGCTGCCCCGTGATGCCGATACGCGGCATGGCCATCGTCGGTGGCGACGACAAGGTCGATTCGATTTCCGCCGCCTCCATCCTGGCCAAGACGGCGCGCGACGCGGCCCTCGTGCACCTGCATGCGGCCTATCCCGAATACTGCTTCGATCAGCACAAGGGTTATGGCACCAAATTGCACCTGGAGCGCCTGCACCTGCACGGCGCCTCGCCCGTGCACCGCCGCTCGTTCGCACCCGTGCGCAATGTGATCGCCCTGTTTGGCGGACAGGAGGTGGCGGCATGAAGACGATCACTTCGCGCGACAATGCGCAATACAAGGATTTGCTGAAGCTGGCGGGCAGTTCGCAGGCGCGCCGCAAGTCGGGCCGCACCTTGCTCGACGGCGTGCACCTGTGCCAGTCGTATCTGCAGCTGCGCGGCATGCCGGAGCAGTGCATCGTCAGCGAAAGCGCCTTGCAGAACCCGGAAGTGGCGGAGATCGTCGGCCAGCTGGAAAGCCAGCGCGCGCATGTACTGGGTTTGCCCGACGCGCTGTACAACGCCGTGAGCCAGGTCGAACATGGCGTGGGCGTGATGTTCCTCATCGAGACGCCGGAACGGGCCGTTACGCAACCGCTGAGCGTGTCGGCCGTGCTGCTCGATAACCTGCAAGACCCGGGCAACGTGGGGTCGATTTTGCGCAGCGCGGCCGCCGCCGGCATCACGCAGGTCTACTGCAGCGCCGGCACGGCCTTCTGCTGGTCGCCGAAGGTGCTGCGCGCGGCCATGGGCGCGCACTTCGTGCTCGACATCTTTGAAAACGTCGATCTGGCCGCGCTGGTTGCGGGCGCCAAGGTGGCGACCCTGGCCACCAGCGGCTACGCCACGAAGCAGCTGTACGACGTCGACCTGCGCCAGCCCGTCGCCTGGCTGTTCGGCCATGAAGGGCAGGGCGTGGCCGATGACCTGCTGTCGATGGCGACGCACCAGGTGGTCATTCCCCACCTGGGCCAGATTGAATCGCTGAACGTGGCCGCCTGCGCCGCCGTCTGCTTCTTCGAGCAGCTGCGTCAGGGCCGGTCCTGAACAGGGTAGCCATGTCTTTTCCTCCGCTTGCCGATGGTGCCGCACGTGACGAGGCCTGGTGGCGCCAGGTGGCCGCGTTTTATCCCGCGCCGCCGGACGCCATCGTCAATCTCGAACATGGCTATTTCGGTGCCATGGCCGCGCCCGTGCAAGCGGCGTTCGAGCAGGCCGTGCGCTACACCAACGAGCAACTGAGTCCTTTCGTGCGCGGCGAGTTCACGCGCACGCATGTGGATATCCTGCGCCAGCGCGTCGCCGCGCTGATCGGCGCGCAGCCGCACGAGATCCTGCTGACCCGTAGCGGCACCGAGTCCATGCAGGTCCTGATCACGCAATACCACGGCCTGGCGCCCGGCGATACAGTTCTATGGAGTAATCTCGATTATCCGGCCATGCGCACGGCCATGCGCTGGCTGGCGCAGCGTCGTGGCGTCACCAGCACGCAAGTCACACTGAGTTTGCCCGTCAGCGATGACGAGATAGTCGCCCGTTACGCGCAAGCCATGCGCCAGGCCGTCAAGCCCAAGTTGCTGCTGCTGTCGCAGGTGGCGCCGGCCAATGGCCAGCAACTGCCGCTCAAGGAAATTATGACGCTGGCGCGCGAACACGGCATCGACGTGCTGCTCGACAGCGCCCATGCGCTGGGGCAGGTCGACGTGGACGTGCAGGCCATGGGCGCCGATTTCGCCGGTTTCAATCTGCACAAATGGCTGGGGGCGCCGGCGGGACTCGGTGTCGTGTATATCCGCGCATCGCAGCTGCACAAGATCGAGCCGCATTGTGGCGACGACGATTATCCGCTGGACGATATCCGCAGCCGCCTGCACATGGGCATGCCGCCGATCGCCGCCATCCTGGCCGCGCCTGCCGCGTTGGATTTCCATGCGCGCCTGGGCGGCACGCCGGCCAAGAACGAACGCCTGGCCTGGCTACGCGATTACTGGGTCAGCCGCGCCGCGCAACTGCCCGGCGTGCATATTCTGTCGCCGCTCGATGCGAGGCGCGGCACGGCGCTGGTCGCCTTTGCCGTCGACGGCATGAGCGCGCGCGAGTTGCAGCAAGCCTTGCTGCAGCGCTTCGGCGTCTTTACCGTGCAGCGCAATATCGGCGATACCGATGTCGTGCGCGCCACGGTGGCCATCACGTCGACCACCAGTGAACTCGATCAGCTGGTGGCCGCGCTGACGGTGCTGTCTACAGAAACGAGCACCTGACAAAACCGGCGCGCAGCAGGTTTGGCCAGGTGTACTAGTACTCGCGGCGGTTCGGCTTGATCTCTTGCAAAATGGTCGTGGAGATCTCCTCGATCGACTTGGTGGTCGACGACAGCCAGCGGATACCTTCGCGTTTCATCATTTTTTCCGCCTCGTTGACCTCGTAACGGCAATTTTCGATGGCCGCATACTTGCTGCCAGCGCGTCTTTCGTTGCGTATTTCCGACAAACGTTCGGGCGTAATGCTCAATCCGAAAATTTTATTCTTAAATTCCAGCAAGGCCGATGGCAGCTTGTCGCGCTCGAAATCGTCGGGAATCAGCGGATAATTGGCCGCCTTGATGCCGTATTGCATGGCCAGATACAGGCTGGTCGGGGTCTTGCCAGAGCGCGAAACACCCACCAGAATGACATCGGCCGAGGACAGGTTCTTGTGCGACTGGCCGTCGTCGTGCGCCAGCGAATAGTTGATCGCCTCGATGCGGTTCTTGTACTCCTCGCTGTCGACGATGTTGTGCGAGCGGCCGATGGTATGGGTCGACATCACGCCCAGTTCCTGCTCCAGCGGGGCGACAAAGGTCTGAATCAGATCCATGTGCATGCCGCTGGACTTGCGGATCACGGCCGACAGGTCGTTCTTCACCAGGGTGGAGAAAATGATCGGGCGCTGGCCGTCGCTGGCGAAAGCTTCGTTGATCTTGCGCGCCGCCTCGTAGGCCTTGTCCATGGTATCGATGAAGGGCAGGCGGATCTGGCGGAAGCGCAGATCGAACTGCGTGAGCACCGAGTGGCCGAACGTCTCGGCGGTGATGCCGGTGCCGTCGGAAACGAAGAAAACGGTGCGGGCCGCGGAGGGCAGAGGAGGGCGTGGATCTTGTGTCATGGGTTTTCGGATCAAGATTGTGCGTCGTCAATTTGCGCCGCACAAGGTAAAATGGCTGTAACGGTATGATTGTGCTGCACGACGCCAAGAATAACAAGAAGACTGTCTGTGCGCCGCGCGTAAAGATTTCTATCATCAGTAAGGGTGTCATTATGACCAACGCAGTATCGCAACAGCAGGAAGACAAGGACGCGGTGTATGTTGCCTCGTTCGAGCATTTGCGCATGACGGATGTCGAATCCGTCGGCGGCAAGAACGCCTCCCTGGGCGAAATGATCAGCCAGCTGGCGGAAGCCGGCGTGCGCGTGCCCGGTGGCTTTGCCACCACGGCGCAGGCATTCCGCGATTTCCTGTCGTATAGCGCCAATGGCGGCTTGCCGCTGGCCGAACGCATCGCCCAGCGCCTCGAAGGGCTGAACATCGATGACGTGCGCTCGCTGGCGCAAGCCGGTGCCGAGATCCGTCAATGGATCGTGGAAACGCCATTCCAGCCACGTCTGGCCGCCGAAATCGACCAGTTCTACGCCAAGCTGGTGGCCGATTCCGACACGGAAATGTCGTTTGCCGTGCGTTCCTCCGCCACGGCGGAAGATTTGCCCGACGCGTCTTTTGCTGGTCAGCAAGAAACCTTCCTGAACGTGGTCGGCATCGACAATGTGCTCGAGGCCATGAAACAGGTGTTTGCGTCGCTGTACAACGACCGCGCCATCTCGTACCGCGTACATAAAGGCTTTACGCACGCGGAAGTGGCCTTGTCGGCCGGCGTGCAGCGCATGGTGCGTTCCGACTTGGGCGCGGCTGGCGTGATGTTCACCATCGATACGGAATCGGGCTTCAAGGACGTGGTCTTCGTCACCTCCAGCTATGGCCTGGGCGAAACCGTGGTGCAGGGCGCCGTCAACCCCGACGAATTCTATGTGCACAAGCCGATGCTGGAAAAAGGCAAGTCGCCTGTGATCCGCCGCAATATCGGCTCGAAGCTGCTGAAGATGGAATTCACGAACGAAGCGAAAGCTGGCCGTTCCGTGAAAACCGTCGATGTGCCCGTCGAAATGCGCAACCGCTACTCGCTGAACGACAGCGAAGTGGTGGAGCTGGCGAAGTACGCCGTCATCATCGAAAACCACTACGGCCGTCCGATGGACATCGAGTGGGGCAAGGATGGCCGCGACGGCAAGCTGTACATCCTGCAGGCGCGTCCCGAGACCGTCAAGTCGCAGCAAAAGGCGACTGACGTGCAAGAGCGCTTCAAACTGAAAAGCACGGGTACCGTGCTGACGTCCGGCCGCGCCATCGGCCAGAAGATCGGCGCCGGCCCCGTGCGCGTGATTCACGACCCGGCCGACATGGAGCGTGTGCAGCCAGGCGACGTGCTCGTTGCCGACATGACGGACCCGAACTGGGAACCGGTCATGAAGCGCGCTTCGGCCATCGTCACCAACCGCGGCGGTCGTACTTGCCACGCTGCAATTATTGCCCGTGAACTTGGCGTGCCGGCCGTCGTCGGCTGCGGCGACGCGACCGACGTGCTGAAAGACGGCACGTTTGTCACCGTCGTGTGCTCCGAAGGCGACGAAGGCAAGATCTACGATGGCTTGCTGGAAACGGAAGTGTCGGAAGTGTCGCGCGGCGAATTGCCGAAGCTCGACACCAAGATCATGCTCAACGTGGGCAATCCGCAGCTGGCGTTCGACTTCCAGTCCGTGCCGAATGCCGGCGTGGGCCTGGCGCGCCTGGAATTCATCATCAATAACAATATTGGTGTGCATCCGCGCGCGATCCTCGAGTACCCGAACATCGATGCCGACCTGAAAAAGGCCGTGGAATCGGTGGCGCGCGGCCACGCTTCGCCGAAGGCGTTCTACATCGACAAGCTGGCCGAAGGCATCGCCACCATCGCCGCCGCGTTCTGGCCGAAAAAAGTCATCGTGCGCCTGTCCGACTTCAAGTCGAACGAGTACAAGAAGCTGATCGGCGGTTCGCGTTACGAGCCGGACGAGGAAAACCCGATGCTGGGCTTCCGCGGCGCGGCGCGCTACCTGTCGGCCGACTTCTCCGAAGCGTTCAACATGGAATGCGAAGCGATGAAGCGCGTGCGTAACGACATGGGCCTGACGAACGTGGAAATCATGGTGCCATTCGTACGTACCCTGGGCCAGGCCGAGAAAGTCATCGACCTGCTGGCAAAGAATGGCCTGAAGCGCGGCGAGAACGACTTGCGCGTCATCATGATGTGCGAAGTACCGTCGAACGCCATCCTGGCCGACCAGTTCCTCGACCATTTCGATGGCTTCTCGATCGGTTCGAACGACCTGACCCAGCTGACCCTGGGCCTGGACCGCGATTCCGGCATGGAATTGCTGGCCGCCGACTTCGACGAGCGCGACCCTGCCGTGAAAGCCCTGCTGGCCCTGGCCATCAAGGCTTGCCTGGCACGCGGCAAGTACATCGGCATTTGCGGCCAGGGTCCTTCGGACCACCCTGACTTCGCCGTCTGGCTGATGGAGCAGGGCATCGAATCGATGTCCCTGAATCCCGACTCGGTGATCGATACCTGGCAAAAGCTCGCTGCGCTGAAAGCGTAAGCATCTTTATCGCCGTCTGAAACCCGCTGCCGCTCACCCGGCAGCGGGTTTTTTTACGCCTGCCATGCGGCGCACGGCAGTATCCGATGGGCTTGCGCCAGATCAGCTAAAATGATTCCACCAATACATTGAAACGGGAGTTCACATGGCAAGCAAGAAACCGAGCAAAGTTGCAAAGATCGACATCGGCATTTCCGAGGCGGACCGCGCGAAGATTGCGGAAGGCCTGTCCGGCCTGCTGGCCGACAGCTACACCTTGTACCTGATGACTCATAATTTTCACTGGAACGTCAAGGGGCCGATGTTCAACACCCTGCACCTGATGTTCATGACGCAATACACGGAGCAGTGGGCCGCGCTGGACCTGATCGCCGAGCGCATCCGCGCCCTCGGCTATCCGGCGCCGGGCACCTACAAGGAATTCGTCAAGCTCGCTTCGATCAAGGAAATCGACGGCGTGCCGCCGGCGCTGGAGATGGTCAGCCATCTGGTGTCGGCACAGGAAGCGACCGCGCGCACGGCGCGCCGCCTGTTCCCGCTGCTGGAAAAAGCCAATGACCAGCCGACGGCCGACCTGATTACGCAGCGCCTTGATTTGCATGAGAAGACGGCGTGGATGCTGCGCAGCCTGCTCGAGGAATAAATCCCCTATGGCGGTGCTAATTCCCCCGTGGCTATTGACGCCATCCGGAATTGCGTTAGACTGCTTGTATATAGGTGTTTGGCAAGAATAATATCAGGCAGTACAGCGCATTAAACCCCGTCGCTTATATAGGCTGCGGGGTTTTTTATTTTCGGATTCACAAAGATGGAGGCATCATGGCTGAATGGGTAGGCTGGTTTGTAGCGGCTGGCGCGGTATTGATCCTAGAGCTGTTTACGGGCACGTTTTATTTGCTGATGATCGCCATCGGCGTCAGTGCCGGAGGATTGGTGGCGCTGGCGGGCGGAAATGGCAGCTGGCAGGCCCTGACGGCCGCGATTGTCGGCGTGGCGGCCACGCTGTTATTGCGGCGCAGCCGTTTTGGCAAGGCGGCGCGGCGCGATGCGGCGCAGGATCCGAATGTGAATCTCGATATCGGCCAAAGCGTGGCGGTCGCGCATTGGGTTGATGGCGCGGCGCGCGTCATGTATCGCGGCGCCTTGTGGGATGTGGAACTGATACCCGGCAGCGATACGCAGGCCGGTCATTACACCATACGTGCCGTGCGTGGCAGCCGTTTGATAGTTGGATAACCTGGAGAATAGATTATGGAAGTAAGCATCGGAAGCGTATCGCTGATCTTGTTATTGCTGGCGTTGGTATTTGTCTTCAAGACGGTCAATGTCGTGCCGCAGCAGCATGCCTGGGTGGTGGAACGCCTGGGCAAGTTCCATGCGGTATTGGGTCCTGGCCTGAATATTGTCGTGCCTTTTGTTGACCGTATCGCTTACAAGCATGTGCTCAAGGAAATTCCACTCGATGTGCCGCCGCAGGTGTGCATTACGCGCGACAATACGCAATTGCAGGTCGATGGCATTCTGTATTTCCAGATTACCGATGCCATGCGGGCTTCCTATGGTTCGTCGAATTATATTGCCGCCATTACGCAACTGGCGCAAACGACCTTGCGCTCGGTGATCGGTAAAATGGAACTCGACAAGACATTTGAAGAACGCGACCATATCAATACGGCCATCGTGAATGCCATCGATGAATCGGCGGCGAATTGGGGCGTCAAGGTATTGCGCTATGAAATCAAGGATTTGACGCCGCCCAAGGAAATCTTGCATGCGATGCAGGCGCAGATTACGGCCGAGCGCGAAAAGCGCGCGCTGATTGCCGCGTCGGAAGGGCGCAAGCAGGAGCAGATCAATATCGCCAGCGGCGAGCGCGAAGCGGCCATCGCCCGCTCCGAAGGCGAAAAGCAGGCATCGATCAACCGCGCCGAAGGCCAGGCCACGGCCATCGTCGCGCTGGCGCAGGCCAGCGCCGAGGCGCTGCGCCAGGTGGGCGCCGCCATCCGCGAGCCGGGCGGCGAAGATGCCGTCAATCTGAAAGTAGCCGAGCAGTATGTGGGCGCCTTTGCGCAATTGGCGAAAACGAATAACTCGATTATCGTGCCGGCCAATCTCGGTGATATGAGCGGTTTGATCGCCACGGCGATGCAGGTGGTGAAAACCCAGAAGCCGAAAGGCGGCGTGGCTATTCCCTGATTGCCTGCTGACCGGGTCAATAGCAAGTTGCTTGTCAATACTGCCCGCTGTATAGCGGGCAGTTTTCATTTGCGTCGCCCTGATTATCTGGCAGCAGCGGAGTGGGGAGTATCTGTGGCTGAGTGTGTAACGCTGAAAATATTTTCTTCATGCTATGCTATGCGCACTTTCGGGATTATGTGCTCTCGCGCGGCGCTTGGAGGTGATGCGTGATAGGCGATAGTATTGGCCCTGTGTATATTTTGAATTGCTATTTTTAATTACTATAAATTGCAATGAAACAAAAAGTATTGCAAAATAAATGCGGCCGATGACGTTGTATTGAATCGTTGCCGCACAAAGCAGGGCTACTTGCGCAGACGGCCCATGTGCGATGTCCGCCCCCTTGATTGAAGACTTGCATCGCTTGAAAGCCGGGGAAGTGGGGCTTGGAGTAAAAGAATTGTAAAAAACAATCAAATCTTCAGAAAAATCACCTCAGTCGCGTTACAATTGGATAGAATTTAACTGTTCAGTTATATTTTTCAACTCACACAAGGAAATATCATGGATCTGTCCAGCTTATCCCTGTCCGAACTGCGTACCTTGCAGGACGACATCAAGAAGCAAATGAAGAAACGCGAACAGGACGATCTGTCCAAAGCGCGCGAGCAAATCCTGGCAATTGCCCAAAGCGTTGGCGTTTCCGTCAAAGATCTGGTTGGCACGGGTATCCGCGCTAAAACCGGCACGGTCGCAGTACGCTATCGCAATCCTGATGATGCGACGCAGCAATGGACTGGCCGTGGCCGTCAACCGAAATGGGTCAAAGAGTGGACCGATGCGGGCAAGTCGCGTGATCTGCTGAAGGTGTAATGTAATACGCCATTCATTCGGATGCTTGTCCTGTGGAGTAGTACAGGTGTAGTACAAGGCAGCATGCAAGCATCCGGAACTTTCCTGATTTATCGTCTTTGGCCAGACAGGCAAAGCGGATTCGCATCACTTATCTTCCCGGTATTTTCGCCCATACCAGTCTTATTTCCGCCGTATCTCTTTCCTTCTCCTGTTTGCATCCCGTCGCGCCATGCTTTTCATTTGCCGCAGGCAATCGGCAAAATAAAACCCGGCATATAGCCGGGCTTGTTGGTATTGGCGCAGCACGCTGCGCGCAGTGCCGGATCAGCGGCGGTGCGATTTCATTGCCGCTTGCACTTCGCGCGCGCCATCGCGGTCGCGTTCCGCAGCCCGTTTGTCGTGCTGCTTCTTGCCTTTGGCCAGGCCGATTTCGCATTTCACGCGGCCGCCCTTGTAATGCAGGTTGAGCGGGACCAGGGTGTAGCCGGAGCGTTCCACCTTGCCGATCAGTTTATCCATTTCCGTGCGGTGCAGCAGCAGCTTGCGCGTGCGTACGGCTTCCGGATGGATATGGGTAGAGGCGGTCGGCAGGGCGCTGATATGCGCGCCGAACAGGAAGAGTTCATCGCCACGGACGACGACGTAGGCTTCCTTGATTTGTACGCGGGCGTCGCGGATGGCTTTAACTTCCCAGCCTTCCAGCACGATGCCCGCTTCGTAGCGATCCTCGATAAAGTAGTCGTGGAAGGCTTTTCTGTTGTCTGCTATGGTCATGAGATGGTAAATGTGCGCGGGTCGGTTAAACTACTGTCTCGCGCAAGCGCGATAAAATCAAATGTATCCAACATCATAGCAAATGGTTCTTCAATGGCAGTAGTACATAAATCAGTTTTTCTCGGCTATAGCGCCGAACAAATGTTCGCGCTGGTGGCGGCGGTGGAGGATTATCCCAAATTCCTGCCCTGGTGCGGTGCGGTCGAGATTCGCGAGCGGGGCGAGAACACGGTTGTCGCCAGCGTGGGCATACATTACCACGGCGTGCGCCAAAGCTTCACCACGTCCAACGAGAACGTGCCGCCGTCATCCATCAAGATGAAGCTGGTGGACGGTCCTTTCAAGACCCTCGATGGCGTGTGGACCTTCAAGGCCCTGCGCGAAGACGCCTGCAAGATCGAACTGGACCTGCATTACGAGTTTTCCAGCCGCGTACTGGAACAGATCATCGGCCCCGTCTTTGGCATGATCGCCAACAGCATGGTCGACTCCTTCTGCAAGCGCGCGGAGACCGTGTATGGCTGAGGCCAGCATTCACGTGCAAGTCTGCCATGCCTTGCCGGATAGCAGCTTCCTGCGCGCCTTGACGGTGCCTGCAGGCACCACCATCGAACAGGCGGTGGCGCAGAGCGGCTTGCTGCAGGCCATCCCCGGCATCGACCTTGCCGTCAATATGGTGGGCATCTACGGCAAGAAGAAGCCGCTCGATACGGTATTGCGCGAACATGACCGCGTGGAAGTGTACCGCCCCTTGCAGGCGGACCCGAAAGAGGCGCGCCGGCGCAGGGCTGGCGGCAAGCCTGCCAAGGCTTAGTTGCCGAGCGCATCTGCGCGCAGCTGCAAGCCCAGCGCGCGTGTCACCTTCAGGATCGTGGCAAAGCTGGGATTACCTTCGCCGGACAGCGCCTTGTAAAGGCTTTCTCTACCCAGGCCAGTATCCTTGGCCAATTGCGTCATGCCGCGTGCCTTGGCGATATTGCCAAGCGCCTTGGCGATAAACGATGCGTCGTCGCCAGCCTCTTCAAGGCAGGCTTCAAAGTAGGCGAGCATATCTTCTTCCGTCTTCAAATGCTGCGCGCTATCCCATTTGCTGAGTTTCTGTGTCATGGCAATCTCTTAGAGTTCTTGCGCCAGTCGCAGCGCGATCTTGATATCTTTCGCCTGTGTGGATTTATTTCCGCCCGCCAGGAGGATGACGATTTCCATGCCGCGCTGCGTGAAATAGACGCGGTATCCTGGGCCGTAATCGATACGCATTTCCAGCACGCCATGTCCGACAGGCTTGCAATCGCCAAAGTTGCCATCTTCGGCACGGTCGATGCGCGCCTGGATGCGAAAAAAGGCGCGTCTGTCCGTCAGATTGCTGAACCAGTTGTCAAAGGTCGCAGTGGTCAGGACGCTTTTCATATATCGAGTGTATTATTTGGGATACATAAAGGCAAGCAAATAAATCAAATTCAAGCAAAGTTATCGTGACTTTTGTAAAGGTTTAGGACAAGAACCAAGAATTTCCGTATAACTTGCTTCGTACAGCGAGGAGCTAGGATTTATGCGGGTTGCAGGCCCGCGCTTGTTTTTGTGGGCGAAACGTGGGCGAAAATCAAGCCGCGCCTGCTTTCCGGTCATCGGTCATTTTGAGGTATGGATCAGGCAACACTCCGCCTTCCTGCTCCAGCCAGCGCCCATAGGTTCGGGTGATCATCGTCGTATCTGTGTGCCCCATCTGCTTTGCCACATACATCGGATTGACCCCTGTCGAAAGTAATGTCGACGCGAAGGTATGGCGTGTTTGATACGGATTCCGGTACCGCACTTTTCCCTTTTTGATCATCTGCGCCCAAAACAGGCTCAAGCGCTGCGTATTGTCCCAGCCTTCGCCTGTGGCCGGATCCTGAAACACCAAACCACCAGCAAGGAAACTATGTTGTTTCTGCGCAACCAGCGCCTCAACGGCGCCGCGACGGAGCTCCACAAGGCGTCGGCCAGCGCGGGTCTTCAGTTCCTCGCGGGAAATGCCCATCACGCGAGACCGTTCAACCTTCGCCTTGAAGGCAGTCCAATCGATTGAATCCCAGCGTAGGGCAATGTATTCGCTTGGGCGCATACCCGTGTAAAAGGCAAACTGAAAGACATTTCTGGCTTGGCCTTGGGCAGCTCCGAGGATCGCCCCGATCTCTTGCGCAGAAAATGGGTCTACCTCGTATTCATTCCTGTAAGCGTCGCGGTCCAGTGTTTTGTGCAGTTTGACTCGGTCAAGCGGGTTGCTATCAATTAGATCATCGTTTATTGCAAGCTCCAGAGCGCCTCGTAAGGGGATTAGAACCTGGCGAACGGAAGTAGCCTTGAGCGAGAGATCAACGATCCAGGTGCGTAGTGCCGCAGGAGTAAGTGCAGAAAGTAAGGTATCCCCCCATTGCCCCAACAGAACTTTTTCATATACGCGCTTGTAGCTTTTCAAAGTGCTTGGCGCGAGGATACGCTCATAAATTTCGAATTGCTGAATAAGCAAGTCGCCAACGGTTATGTTCTTGCCCCGGGGTTGCAATCCGAACTTTTTCAACTGCATCGATTCGGGGAAGTACTTGGCATAGCTGAAATTGCCCAGCGCAATGGCGTTAAGGATCTCGCCGCGCAGCCGCTCGGCGTATTTGATGTTTGCCTTGCTGTGCGCGAGCTTCAGCGTTTCCCTGCACTCGGTGCCCCGGTACATAAATTTTATGCGGATTGATTCGCTTTGGACGCCCGACCGGAGTTCGACGCCTGGCGGGCTGGACTTGTTTGTTCCCATTTTGCTACCCATTCTTCTACTGCCGGCAGGTTGATCCACAGCCGGCCATCCACAATTTTGCATTGATTGCCGTCGAGCCATTTGCCTGCCTTACGGCGGGCCTGCACGGAATCGACGGAATCGCCTGATATTTCGACGTAGCGCTCGAGCTTTACCCAAGCAAGAGGCTGGCGCTCGGCCTCTGCCTTGGCGGCTGCCGCGCGCGCATTGCGCTCGATGGTCTCGACCAGCTTGGCCACCATGTCGTGCTCGCTCATGTTCATGGCACGCTCCCGGGCGCTACGTCGCCAGCATGCCCGCTGCCGCCGCACGCCGGGCAATCCAGTTCGCCGGTGCCCAGCTCGGCGCCATCGTTCATGAAGATCAAGCCGCTAGGCGTCGAGGCTATCGTCTGGCCAGCGGCGCGCGCGGCGGCGATGGCCTGCTGTGTCTCAGGGGAGAGCGGGGCGCGGCGGCGTTCGAGTTGGGCCTCCAGCTCTGCAATGCGCGCGTCGCGCTCCCGCACCAGGCTCTGGAATGCCGGCGCTTCGCAGCTGCTCGCGCATGGCGATTGGTGTGCGCCCAGGGCTTGCAGCTCTTGGCGTTGCCGCTGGGCATGCACGCAACTGCATTCCCCCATCCACTCGCCATCAGCACGGTGCACGTCGCCCGTGCCGCCGCAGGCACTGCACAGGGCGCGCATTTCGGCGCACGTATCCTTGGGGGCAGGCTGCGGCGCAGGGGCGGCAGAGAGGGCGGCTTGCTCGCGGCCAGCAGCGACCAGTACGCGGAACACGTCGCTGTTGCGCAGCAGCGCGCCCGGCTCATTCAGGCCCCACAGGACAGGCAGCGCCGAGATCTGATCCATCAGCCGCCCGATGATTGGCTGGGGCCCAGCAACCGGCAGCGGCGAGTGCTTCGGCTTGGCTGCTTGCTTGGCGCGGATCGCCTCGACCTTCGTCCAGATCCTGGCCCGCTCCGTCTCGCCGGCGGTTTGCATGTCCAGGCCCCGGGCCAAGCACAGCGCCGCCAGTGTGACCATGACACCGCCGACTTCCGGTGCGCGCTCGCCGACCGGGCGGCCGAAAACGTAGTCGACCAACTGATGTGCCTCGCTGGCCGTGCAGCCGCACGCCTGCACCAGTTCCAGCGATTCTTCCAGGAAGCGGTGATTGCGCTCGACGCCATCGGCCGAAATTTCAGCACCGAAGCACGCCATCATCCAGGGCTGCACGCGCGTCTGGAACGCTTCATCGGGCGCTGCGCTGGCAACGGGTATGTGTTGCTCGTTAGTCATCATTGTGGTTGCTCCAATATGGTTAATTCGGCGGGCGCGACCGGTTCGGCCAGGCCCTCGATGTACACGGTCATGTCGGCATCGCCCTTGTGCCAGCAGAAGCCAGCAATAAAGCAGTTGAGGCCTTGGTAGCCCACCGGCCTGGCCAGCTGCTTTGCGCGGTGCAGGCGCAGGTCGTGCTGGTCGGCCAGCTCGCGTGGCGATTCAGCCGGCGCCGGCGTGCGGGCGCTCATGTCGCCCACCAAGCGCCGGTCACGCTGGCGATCACGTAAATCAGGATCAGGGCCACCGCCACACGCGCGGCGCATGCGCTGCGTTCGCTGTTCGGGACTTCGTCGTTGTCGTTCATGGTGCAGCTCCCGGAGTACCTGGAAGCGCCGCTACCGTATCCACTGGCGTCAATGCCTCACCTCGCCGCGCCAGAAATTCCCGCGCCAGCCGCTGAATGTTGTTCTCGCCCGTGTTGATCCGTTCGGCAAGCGCCGAGTCTGGATTGCGCACCGATTCGATCTGCTCCCGCTTCACGCCCAGCACTTCGGCCATGATCGGGTCGGCGCCGCTGTCCGACACGAGGAAGTAGGCAGAGCAGGGCGCATCCTGGCCATCACGGTGCACGCGCCCGATACATTGCTCATGCACACCAGGTGACCAGTCCAGTTCACCGAACACGACGGTGTTGCAGTAGCCCTGGAGACCGTCAACACCGGCGCCCGAGCGCAGCGACATGATCAGCACCTGGGCCTTGCCGGTTAGGAACGCGCTGACTGCCTCGTCTTTTTGGTTTGCAGACTCGCTGCCCGTGTACAGCACGGGATTAAAGGCAGCCAGCGCTTCCATCCAAATGCTGTAGACCGCGCGGTGCCAGCCAAACAGCACGATTGGCTCGCCACTGTCGAGCAGCAGTTTGACGAATTCGGCGACGTACGGCGCCTTGGCGATGCCCGTGGCCTGGCGCATCAGCGCGTCGAATTCGCCGGCGGCCTGCATCTTTTCACCGCGGAACTGCTCGTTATGGCGCAAGACGATCTTGGCCAGCGAGATCGCATCGCTGTGCAGGGCGTCGAGCGCCTTCTCGTCGGCATCCACTTCGTGCACGATCTTCGACAGGTCGGGCAGTTCCCGGCCGACGTCGGCGCGCGTGCGGCGCAGCATGATGCCTTCGCGCCGGAGGTAGGCGCCGAATTCCTTCGCGTTGGCCAGCCTGGCCTTGCCGTCCACTTCGGTCGAGCACCACTCGCGCACGAATTCGTCGTACTCGCCCAGCGCCTCGGGCGCCACCACGTTCAGCACGTGATAAAACTCGTGGCCATAGTTGTAGATCGGCGTGGCGCTCAGGCCCATGCGTCGCGCGGCGCCGGCGCCAAGGTGTGCGGCTGCCTGGTAGATTGCTGTGCCGGGGCTGCGCAGCGCCTGGCATTCGTCGTAGACCACGTATTTCGCCACGCCGTGCAAAGTCTCGGCCCAGCCGCGCAGCTTGTGATACGAGGTGATGATCACGTCCGGCAGGCGCGGTGGAATCAGTTCAATCTGTTTTGAGCGCGAGCGCGGCATCAGGTCGTATGGCGAGCCTTTCTTGAGAATGTGCACGGTCAGGTCGGGCGCGAACTCTTTGATCATGGCGCGCCACTGGCGCGGCAAGTGCGCCGGGCAGACCACCACCACGGGCAGGTTCTCTGCGCGCACCATGCCGCAGATCGCTGAGACCGTTTTGCCCAGACCCAGGTCGTCGGCCAGCAAGAAGCCACCTTTCAGTTCAAGCATCTGCGCCGCGAAGGCCTGGTACTCACGCGCTGGCTTGGCGAGATTGATCTCGAAGGGCACCACATGACCGGCCATCAGGTCGGCCAGGCGCGTCTCGCTATCCCGATGCTGATCGGCCAGCCGGTCCATGATGTCGCGGCGGTCGACGTCCATCGGGTACCGGTCGATAAACCAGGCCAGCTCGCGCGTATTCTCAGGCGTCACCGAAATGCAGATGTGCTTGGCGGCGTGCTGGGGCACGCGCGGGAAAACGCGTTTGAGCCGCGCCCGCACGAACGGCTCGCCTTGGATCAGCCAGAAACGCTCGGTGTAGTTGATGGTTCCGTATGTCGAAGTCAAAACGATGCTCCTGTCAGTTTGATAATGCGCACTGGCTTGCCGTGCAGTTGGTCGACCTTGACACCTGCATTGCCCCAGAACCTGGTTGTTACCAGCACCACGGCTGTAACGTCGGGCCGGGCGGCGTATCGGGCGATTTGCGTCAGTGCCTGCGACAGCGAACCTTTAATCTTGGCCTCGATGACGATGCCTGGCGCGACAAGGAAGTCGAAGCGATCCTTCGGCCCGGCCACCACCTCGCGCTGGAACTCGATTCCGGCTTCGGTGAGTACCTGCGCCATGCCCTCGTGGAGGACCACTTCGTTCGCAAACCGATAGGCGAAGCGCGGTAGCGTTTCCGCCACGCTGCGCAGGATCATTGCGCTCATGTCGCCTCCCGCACAGCACGGCCGCCGCGCCACCGCCAACCAGTTGCGATCTGGCTGTACCGCCACATCCCCATGCGCTGGCTGGTGGTCATGCGCGGCCACGGCTTGCCGCCGCACTCCCATTCCGGCCCTTCCCAGTAATCTGCTGGCAAACGGGCGTGATCGTAATGGCGCTCCCAGCCTGTGCGGGAATCATGCCCATCCCATTCGCCATCGAAGTCTTGCCAAGAAACCTCTGGAATCGCGCCGATGCGTTGCCACAAGCCGTATTCGGCGGGGCGATGACGACGCAGCCACTTGCCGCGCTTCCACGGAAACGCTTCATCGGTGACGCCAGGATCGCTCGATGGCGTGTACTTCGTCGTGTCGCCATGGCTGTGTAGCAGCTGGACCGCGCGCTTTGCCTGCTTCTTGTAGATGCGCGGGTTCATGGAGTCACCCGTTTGAACTCGATCACCCACAGCCAAGGATTGCTATCCCAGTCGCCGCCGGTCGATTCCCACAGATCGCGCCAGGCCGAGCGCTCGGTTGCGCGACCGCTGGCGCCAGACCCTTTGCAAACGATGTCGTAGCGATCCTGCGATTCGGCCAGCGCTTCCATATCGATGCCCTCGGCCACGATGTCGGCATCGCTGATGTTCTGCAGGCGCTCGACGCGCACGGACACGATCTCCAACAGCATCCGGCAGGCCGCGCGAGGCATGAAAATAGCGGGACGCTTGAACCAGCCGGGCAGTGCGCCGCCGCGCCTGGTTTCCAGCGGCACGTCCGGTGAATCGGCGTCGTACTGGTACGCGCGATCACATTTGGCCGTCATGTCCAAGAAGTGCCATTCGTCGCGGCCCTTCTTCTGGCTGTAGCGCGTCACCCAGCGGCCGTAGGCGAAGAATGTTTCCCGTACCCAAATACGATCGCCAGGCTGGCCGTGCGGGCATTTACGGCCCGAGTCCGCCAGCAGGGAGAGGAGAGCGGCTGGATCGCCTTGCCACGGCTCGATATGCTTGTTGGTGACCATTTGCGGCTGCGGCTTCATGACGCGGCGTGTCTGCGTCTTGCTGCCGTCGAGCAGCGCGCGTACCATCGGCCCCGTGAAAATGATAGGGTGATCTCTCATGTGCGTCTCAGCGCTGTAGGAGATATTTTCTTTACGTGTGCTCATGCTAAGATTCTTCCTCGAAACTTCACAAGGGTTCTGCAATGGTTGATTGGCTCTGCTGGCTCGATAATCATTCCGGACTCGCTAGTTGGTTCGGAAGTGTCGCAACTTTGATTGCAGTAGTTGTTGCTTTGGCTGCAATCTACGTGCAATGGCGCCTGACTTTCCGTGCTGACGCCAAAAGAAGGGACGCGGATGAGGCATCCACGCTGCTCTCGCTCAAATATCTTGCGAACGAAATTCATCGCATAATGCTTCTTTCCGGCTATCAGGTTGATTCCGTGGGAAATCCAACCATTTACCCCGATATCTCTGCCGAATTTTCTGCCATGTCCGCGATGCTCGATCAACTGCCAATGGACCGCATTGCTTCTCGGCGCTGCGTTTCGCAGCTGCTCCATTTGCGGCGCATCGCTAAGGAGATGAGTGCGTTGTTTCATCCAGCACCGGCTCCCGGTGACGGCTTTTACCTGAGAAATCGTGTTCGGATTAGTAAACTTACCGACGATTGTTCGAGGACTACGGAGCAAATTGGAAGCGCGTTGCTTGAGTTTGCGCCGGCGCTGTACAGACAGCACCGAGCCGCGCTGGAGCGCCTGTAAGATTGATATGCTCATGCTGCCACTCCGGTCACGGCCGCCACCGTATAGACGCCTTGCGTGCCCTTGACCACGCCGGCGGTCCCCATCGACTCGATCAGCCGGGCCGCCCGGTTGTAGCCGATGTGCAGGTGGCGCTGCACCAGCGAGATCGACGCGCGCTGGTTTGTGCGCACCACATCGACAGCCTGGTTGTACAGCGGATCGCTCGCGCTGCCGTCACCGGGCGGCACGGCGCCTGCCGCTTCGCCGTTCAGCTTCAGCATCACGCGCTGCTCGCGCACGGGCTCGTGGCCCTTGGTTGGCCGTGGGCTTGGTTCCATGATCTCAACGGCGGCTACCAGCAGCAGGTCGGCGGATTGAGAGCCGCCAGGCAGCTCCTTGGCCAGCGTCAGCGCCGACTTAATCGCGCCCTCGGCGGTTTCCGCCATGTGTTCGCGCACGCGGGCAACGGCCGGCTGCACGGTGCTGTCATACAGCTCGTTGAGCACATCGCGATAACGGGCGCGCAGCTTGTAAAGATCGGCAGTCAAGTTCACGGCTCGCTCGACCTTCTGCTGGGCGGCAGCAGCCGGGTGCGCCGCCGGCGCCAGGTCCTCCACTTCACCGCCCAGCGCCTCGACCAGGTCGGCCATCATCTTGGACAGTTCGCCGGCCATCAGGGCGAAATCGCTGTCGAAGCGCTCTTCATTGTTTTTCGTGCCTGATTCCCGTTCCGCGATTACATCCAGCGGCTTCACCGATTTGACGGCCAGGCTCTCGTCCAGCACGAAGCTGATCTTGTCGCTCCAGGTCATTGCCAGGCGGGTGCACTGCTTGCCGGCGGCGATGTGGCGGCGAATATCGTCCGCTTCTAGGGTGTGGCGCTTGTACGCCACCTGGGCCTTGCTCTCGCCCGTGGCGCGCATGATCGCGTCCTGGTCGACCGTGAAGCCGGCAGGGGATTCGTCCGTCTGCAGCCATTCAGTCATGGCGCCGACCGGCGAACGCTGCACGCGCAGGCTTTCCAGCGGCAACTTGTCGACGGATTTCAGCAGCAGCTTGATCACTTCATCGGCCTTGGCCGGGCTGGCCGCGTCCACCACCAGCCAGCCATTTACCGAGTCGATCCAGATGGCCGTGGTGCTGAGGATGGCGAACGCGCGCGGCAGCAGCTCGTCGGTGACGCGCTCCTTCAATTCCTTCATGGCCTTCTTGCCGGGCGCGAAGCCCTGGGCTTCTTCCATTTCCAGCGCGCGGGCGGCGGCCACCTGGTTGACCACGGTCGACGGCAGCAGCTTCTTCTCGGTTTTCAGCTGCAGCAGGAACTGGCCGGCGATGGCGTGCACCAGCGGCTGGCCGGCGCCGCGTGGTGAGGCCCAGCCCTGGCGCACCAGGTCCATGCTGGTGGTGGGCGTGAACTGCTGCTGCGCCAGCGCCTGCTCGAGCGCGGCGGCTGTCATTGCCCACGGCGCAGGCAAGCGGTAAATCTGGAGGTTCTTGAAAAACATGGCGATTCCTTATTCTGAAAAAACGACACCGCGCGCGGCGCCAAAAGCGTAGAGGAACTCAATGAACTGCGCGGCCTCCTTCACGTAGAAGTCGCTGGTCTGGACGCCCAGCTGTACGATGCGGCGCCCGTCGAAGCTGGGCGTCACGCGCCCGTCGTGGTGCAGCGGCGTGCCGGCCACGCGCATTTCGTCGGCAAACTCGTCCACGAGCAGGCGCTTCATATCGTCGGCATCCCACTTGCGCCCGATGTGCTCGACCTGCTTGGCGATCTCGCCGATCATCGCGTGGTACTTTTCTTCCTGGGCGCGCTTCTTCTTCGGCTCGGAAAACACCACCATCCAGCCGGGCGGCGCGGTCTTGGCGAATTCAACCGCCCGGCGCCGCGCCTCGTCGTGTACGAGGAAGTAGGTTTGCTTCGTCATGGCGGTGCTCCCGCAGCGCGGCGCGCCGTCATGCTGGCACCGCCTTGACCGCCAGCCGCTGGGCCGCGTCGTATTGCTCGATGCCCCAGGCCAACGCGTAGCAGCACCAGAGGAAGCGGGGCGTGTATTCCTTCGTATCGACTTCCCAAAAATCGGTGAACTCGAACTTTGCATCCGGGCCATGGAATGCCTTCCAGGCATCGCCGGCGTGCGTGAAGTCGTTTGCGGCGTCGAAGCATCGCACCTCGTTGCTGTCCGCGCTCAGCACCTCCGACTCGACCTCGGCGCGCAGCTCGGCATAGGCCTCGGCCCACAGCGCAAGCTGTTCAGGCTCGTCGTCGCCCGGCTTGTCGCCCTCTGCTTGCTGGTCCACCCAGTCATTTATCTGGCGCGTGAACTCATCGTGGCTGTGTCTTGTCACGCCTGTGTTATCGGCTGCCTCGATTTTCTCGGCCCAGTAGCGCCGATCTATGCCGTCCAGGCGTCCGTTCTTGCGGAAGAAGCCAAACATGTCCTGCGTGCGCTGGAAAACGTAGGCGCCCATGTCGCCGCTGTAGCACAGGAAACCCGGCCAGGTGACCAGATCGAAGAACATGTTGCTGCTGTCCGGCTGCTTGAAGCGGATGTGGCGGTGCACGCCGTCATCGCGGATCACGGTCATTTCGTGCTTGGCTACGTCGCGCAGGAACCGTTCTTCGGAACAGGCGGCGCTCATGCTTTTGTCGCCTTCAAAGCCGTCACGCGTTCCAGGTCATAGCAGCCGCGAATGCCATCCAGCCAGATGACTGCTGTGTGGCCGCTGAGCACCTGCGCCTCACTGGCGGTGATCGTCTCGCGGACCTCGCCACTGTCCAGTTTTACGCTGACGGCGGCGCCGACCTGATGCGCAGCGTTAAACTTGTCGCATGCGGCCTGAAGCTTGGCGGTCACCTGTGCCTGGCGTTCGGCGCGGGTGGTCATGCTGCACCGCCCAGGTCAGCCACGTCGATCACGATGCCGCGGCAGTACGGCTCGCCGTCTTCCACGATTTCGAACGTGGCGTGCGGCACGTCGGTGCGGTAGGTCCAGCTGTAACCGTCTTCCTTGGCCCACAGGGCATCCACGGCACGCACTTGCGGCGCCCGGGCGAAATAGTCCTTGAGTGCGTCGTCGTCGTGCTGGATATCCTCGCGGAACGGCAGCAAGCCCTTGGCATCGAGCAGTGCGATGGTCGGCGCGCCGCGCTCGTCGTCCACGAAGCCACGGAACTCCATCAGGTCGTCGCTGGCGCCGAAGATCACGATCAAGCCGGCCGCTTTGGCCTGCAGTTCTTCTTCCTTCGCCATTTCCTTGCCGTATTCGCGACCCGTCAGCAGGCCCGCCAGCAGCTCCTTGCTCAGCTTGACGGGCGCCAGCTCGACGGCCGGCGTGCCCATGTTCGTGTATGGGTGCTTGTCGGCATGCGGCTTGATGTGCGCGTAGAAGTGCTTGCCGATGGACTCGGCGCTGGCGAAAGCTGCGTATTCGGTGGCCGAGACGTTGGCGTAGTGGTACACGTCCGCCGGCGCGCCCTTGCGGAAGAACTGCACGGCCAGGGTCTCGGTAGCCGGGCAGTGTCCGATGGCGGCAATCTGCGAGGATTGGATGGCTTGCAGGGTGATTTGTGATGCTGCGACTGCTGTATTCATAGTTTTCTCCAGGTGGTGGGCGGGCTGTTACGCGACTTCGGCGACCAGGCCGGCGCGCGCGGTGGCAAAGTCGAACTTGGCTAGGCGGTCGATGGCCTCGGCCGGCGTCAGGCCGAACTGATCGAAAAACACATCGAGGATGTCGATGTCGGATGGGTAGAGGTCATCAGCAGCGGCGTCGAGCAGGTCAGGTGCTGGCGCTGGGCGGCTCGAGGCCGGTGCGATGACGGCGGGCGCGCGGCGGATGCCGATAGGAGGGGAGGGCGCAGGCGCGGCAACCTGTGCGGCTTGCTCGGCGGCGCGCGCCACGGTGAGCTGTGCGGCTTGCTCTGCTTGCACAGCTTCATTGACCAATCGGTCGGCGTCGACCTGGGCCAGCCGTGCGGCTTCTGCTGCAGCGGTTTGCATGTCCAGCAGTTCCTGGCGCTGGCGTGCGATTTCCGCTTGCTCCAGCCGGTTCTGCTCCGCTTGGGCGTCTGCCTGCTTTTTCAATTCAGCGGCCTGGGCCTCGCGTTGGCGCAGCGCCTCGGCTTCCTGCTCGGCCACCAGCGCCGCGCGGCGGTCGTCTTCGGCTTGGCGTTCGGCAGCGATACGCTCAGCTTCCACCTGGGCGATGCGCCGGGCCTCGGCAGCCGCTTCGCGCAGCTGCGCCAGTTCGGCGCGCTCGGCGGCAATGCGGGCGGCTTCTTCTTCGTTCGCCACTGCTGCGGCATGCAGGCTGGCCAGCTTGGCGCTCACTTCGGCAACGACCTTGGCAGCATCCTTCTCGAATTCGGCAAAGCGCTCCTTATTCACGACGATGGCAGCCACGGTAGCTGCAGCCGCCTGAATATCGGCAGCGGACTTGCCCACCAGCTCCAGCGGCGCATCATGGATCGCCGCAATATCAGCCTGGATCGCAGCAATGCGCTCGCGCTCCTTCGCAATCGCAGCTTGCTTTTCGGCCTCCACCTTGGTGTCGTAGGCGTCGCGCAGCTCGAACACGCGATTCTCTTCTGGCGTAATCAGCGCAATCAGGTCTTTTTCCTTGGCAATCACTGCCTTGCTAAAGTCTGTCGCGTCTTTGCGTGCGGCCTCGCCAACGGCCTTGATGCCGGTGCGAAGTTTCAGCAGGTTCATTCCGATGCGGTGTGCCTGCTCGCGCCCGGCGGGATCGATTACGGCAGTGATATCGGTCGAGGCAGCAACCTGTTCCTTGATTTTTGCCTCGTAGTCCACGGCGCCCAGCGCGACGGCCGCGCGCTGCGGCAGGGTGAGGGCGGTGGCGGCTGGCGCGGCCTGGGTGGTTTCGGTGATCATGCTGCCTCCTTCATTCGTAAAATTGTTTCGTTTTCGGTAACCAGTTTTTCAAAGTCGACCAGATCGAGCACCATCGCGTCGATGTAGGCGTCGTCACGCTCGACGCGACGGAACCACAGCTCTTTGCCGACTGGAGCCAGAGCAGGGCAGTACAGGCAGAAATCCCACCAGCGGCGGCCCGTGATCCACATGCAGCCCTGCACTTGGTCCATGAATTCGCTGAAATCGCCGTTTATCAGAACGTCGCGGAGGCGTTCGGGTGAGATCAGGCATTTGTATTCGCTGCCTCCGTCATCGCCGATCAGCCCGTCCGCACTGGCTCCAAACAAGCGATCTTCGGTAAGGACAAAGCCAGCGCGTTCAACAACGTGACCGCTTTGCACCTCGTGCTCATGGCGTGCGGCCGGCTCCAGGTCATGGCCGCGTCGCATGGCATAGGTTTCGAATCCTTCGTCGAGCGGCATGCCGCTGATGCGCTCGATGGCCAGGCGGAAGGCGTAATCATTGGCTGCTGACGTGGGCTGCCCTTTGTTTGCACCCGATTTCAGCTTGGCGCGCGCCACCACGAACATGCTGGCGGTGATTACCCCGGCTCGGGCGGCATGCCATTCGGGGCTTCCTTGCTCGCAGGTAAGGATGATCATTTGCACACCTCGACAGCTTCTGCGCGTGCCTTCATTGCAGGGTAGGCGCCGACCAGCTTGTCCTGCGTGGTCTTGGAGAGCCGATCCCAAGCGCCAACAAATGCTTCCAGGCCCTCGTCAGCGACCGCACCAAGGTCGGCAGCCAACTCTTCCATTTCAGGCGAGAGTGGGGGAGGGCTTGTACTGGCCATCGGCGCCGCATCAACCGTACGGCTTTGATCGGCAGCCACAGCTTTTGCTTTCAGTCTTTCGTGATCGGCAGCCAGGGCTTTCCGGTTCGGTACGCCAGTGTCAGTCCAGAATTTTTGATACGCAGTTACGCCTTTGCCAGCGGCCGCTTCGGCCGCGTCGATCAATGCTTGCGATGCCTGGGCTGGCGCTGGTGCGCGCATGCCTCCGGTATCCGGCGTAATATCGCGCGCCTCGCGGTTGCCTTCATCCAGCTCGTCGGGGGTGTAGACACCCAGGATTACATCGGGGGAGTAGAGTCGGGTCCAGCGTTTCACGGCCAGGTACGCCAGCTGCTGTTTCGGGTCGGTCGCCCACAGCGGGGAATTACGCACGCTGGCCTGCACCAGCAGCAGTTCGAGCACGCGTGGCTCAGCCTCACCGCGTAACGTCGCCCAGATGCGCACGCCCAGGCCATCCTCGTCCTTGAGGTCGTAGTCCGGTACGCGGAACTGATATTCTTTCTTGTAGTCAGCAGCGCCCTTCGTGCCCTTCGCCGGCGCGGTGCAAACCTTGGATTTACCAATAATCTTTTCCCACGGGCCGTACCACTCGTAATTGAAGCGGTCGACCGTGACGCCGCTCGACTGGATCACGGCATTGACCAGCTGAGCTTCGTATCCCAGCGCGCCGTTGACCAGGTGTGTTTTCTGCGCCACCGCGAAGGGGTTCATGCGCCACTGGATGGCCTGCATAATGACGGCGGCGCAGTCGGCCGCGCTACCGCGCAAGTGCTCCGGGATAGTGGCGCGTCCTTTGGCCATGATGTCGGCCAAGCGCATCATGCTGTCCATACTTGCGCTGTCTAGGATCAGCGAGGCACTGCTGGTGGCCACCACGGGCAGATCGCCTTGCTCATACTGCGTCGTTTGCATGGCGGTGCGACTTTCTTGCGTAACTGCGTTCATGACTTTTTCCTTGTGAGTTTTATGATTTCTGCCTTCAACAGCGCCAGGCGAACGGCGTAGACGATGGCGTGGCCGGCATGCCAGTTGCGCAGGGCCTGGCTGGCCACGTCCATCACGGCTTGGCTTACGACGTCCACTGCGCCTCCCGGTGGGCGCGGCCCAGCTGCTTCACGCGCGCGGCGGACGCGTCCAGGTCGATCAGCGCTTCGATCTGTGCGGTGATCAGTTCCTTGCGCATTTCTTCGAGGCCTGCCAACTCGCGGCGCACGCCGGCCAAGCGCATCTTGTTCATGTGGTGCTGGTGCTGCGCCTGGTAGTGACGGTGGGCAACCAGGAGGCGGTGGAAGAGGGCGATCATTTGCGCACCATCGCCGTCACGCCCAGGGCGCCGCCGTCGTAGGCGGCATCGATCAGCGCGGCCAGGTTGCCGATGGCGGCGAAGATGTGCACTGTGCTGGCGGTGCGGATGGTGATGATGTAGCTCATGCTGCGCTCCCGGCCTTGGCTGCGAGGAAGTTGCGATACTCGCGCTCCGTAGGCACGCGCAGATCGAGCATTTTCCCCAGCTTCATCTGGTGCTTTGCTTTCGTATGCTGACCAATGCCCATGCTCGAAAAGTACTTGAGGCATACGCGGCACAGGGTGCGGTCATCATCGCCGGTGTCGATTTTCGAGTTGTCGTAAGCTCGCTTCTGCGCAATCTTCATGTCCTGCGCGCGCTTGACGCCATCATCAACGAACCGCTGGCCGTCTTCTGCATTGCGGAAGGTGGCGACCCACGCGCCGCTTACATCCCAGACCCCAACGCCGCTACCGATTTCAAAACCGCGCTTCGAGCCAACGTGCAACGGATAGCGCGGCACGTATGTGTCTGGGTCCGCATACCCGGCCCAAGCATGTCCATTGGTCAACATTCTGCTGCTCCCATTTTCGTTTCATTTTTCGGTGACGCCCCTGACGAGAATCGAACTCGTCCAGTTCCGGCCCTTGCTGTCCGGCCCTGAGCCACTCCGGGGCATTCGTTCCTGCGTACGCCAGGAAGCGCGGCCGGTGCGGGTCGTAACTCCGGCGCTTGGTACATCGCGTGCCCGCTGGCGCAATTTGTGGCGGCCGGTGCTGATCTCCGGCTTGAATACTCCAATCGGCTTTCGCCTGCATGGCCTCTCCGGGCTGGTTACCGGTTGAGAAGCGCCCCGCGTAGGGCGGCGCATCAGCCTGCGCATTCACCACACTGTCAGCGGCTGCTCACGCTTCACAGGCTTGGTACTGCGCCTCTGCGTTACGCCCCATGCGGCTGCGGCTACATGGAGCCGCCCAACCGCTGATAGTGTGGTTCCTGCGCTTGCCTGGCGCAGGGCAGGGGCGGCGGCCTGGGCGACAGGCCGCGCCAGTAAATCAGGCTGCCGACACCTGCGAAGGGCGGAAGCGCTGGCTTTGCGTCGAGCTATCCAGCAGCACTTCCAAGAAGTCGCCACGGACGCCCGGATGCGTCTGCACGAACTTGCCCGGGCGCGGCAGCGGCTCGGTCTTCGTGCCCTTCACGTTCACCTTCTGATCTTTTTTGAAATTCGACATGCTGTATTTCCTTCAAGGTTGGTTGTGGCGCCGGGCTTCCCCGAGCGCCTGATCCTCACGAAGATCAATCGGGGCATGCTGATCCCACAGGGCATTTATCCGGCCCGCCGGCCTGTCCCGCCTTGAACTACGGCGCGGGCGACCGCTAAACCTTTGCCAGCTCCGCAGTCCAGCCCAGCTCGCGGCCATAAAACGTGCCGGTGCAAGAAGCCATGCGCGCATCTACTCGCGCCAGCTCATGCGCCTGATTCGGGCTGCCTGCCCAAGCTGTCGCTTTAAAAATTCCGTCTTCAAACTTGATCGATACGTCGTACTTGCGCAGCGTTGCGCGCGCCGGTGGGGCATTGAACAGGCCGGGAAGGGCGTCGCGGGCGCTCATGTTGCTTCTATCCGCCAAGGGCCGGTGTAGTTGCGGTAGGCTTCGGCGCGCAGCGCGGCGGCAGCGCCGCATTCCAAATACTTCAACTGGCCACGCGGCAGGTTGGCGCCGAACGAGTTGCAAATTTCCAAGCGGCGAGGGCAGTCGATGCTGGCAACCAGGCCTGCGCAATGGCTGTCGTTGGTGGTTTTCGCGGCGCTGATGTTCGAGGCGATCTTCATGATGATCAGCCGCGCGCTGGGATTGCGATTGCCGGGATCACTTCGCCGTTGGCGACGAGGACCGCTTCGAGTGCTGCAAGTTCGGCTGGGGACATGGTGTACTCCTGTGTTTGCTTGTTCGATGACGAATATTAGTCCGACTGCTAAGTCCATGTCAACAGTCGGACTAATAAATATTGAAATATTTATCGACGGACGAAAAAAAGCCTCGAATCATCGAGGCTGGGATGCGTATTTAAAAAGGCAGTTCGGGTGGTGGAGGCGGCCGGTAGTCTTGCCAGACGATTTCGCCAGCGTTAATCTGGCTGATCAGCGGCGCGATATCGAACGCGGAGTAGCTGCGCGAGAAGCCGCCGACGCGCGGCGACAGCAGCAAAATAGGCAGGGTAGGGAAGAACCGTTGTGCATGGAGCAGGGCGGCCGGGCCAGTGGACGGCCAGGTATGCTCTGGCTGGACCTGGACCACGGCCAACTGAATTTGCTTGATGTTGATGATCGCTGCACATAGTTGCATGAATGCATTATGCGTCGAATATTGCTAAGTTGGAAGTGATCGGAAATTCTATGAGACTAAAAAGCCCGCTCGCAGCGGGCTTAATGTGACTTTTTGATGTCAAGGGCTAGGGTTCTTGATTCCGTCGAACTTCATTAGAAAAAGACTATGAAGAGATTCTATCAGGGTGAGGGCGTGTACTTGGGCTTTTTGAGCATGAGCGGCAATCAGCTCGCCAGGGATACGCTTACCTGTTTCAAAGTAGTCGCCGGTACAATGATCGAAGAGCATTGCAACGTTTGCAGAGCAAGGATCCATGTAAAGTCCTAAATCGCCACCTTTTTGACGCTTTTTAAGGCGATCCCAACGAAAAAAAAGCTCCTGAAACTTCCCTTTGATCTCGATCTCCAAGGAAACTGCATCATCATCACGACTAGGCTTCTTCAAATAGGTCATCAAGTTGGAAGTGATTTCCTTTACAACTTTTTCAATAAGATCTATTTCTGCACGAAATTCTTTGCGCTTTTCTCGATGATTCGAAGTCTTGTTGTTATAAAACAAGCTTCCAAATGCTAATGCCCAAGCAACCGGGGGGCCATAATCTTTAATTATGTCAGCGAAACTCATTTTCCTGCGCCGAACTTGCGCGATGAAGCTTCGTCAATATAGTGCCAAATACGACTTTTATACATAGAAGTTTTTGACAATATTTCAAGTTTGTCATGTAGGTCGCGCCCTTTGAAGCCCGCGCGGACCAATCCGCCAAACGCTTCCTCCAAAAAGGATGAGCCAAAACCCAGCGCGCCATCTAGATCCACTGTCACTCTGCTACTACTTTGCAGTGCTGGCAGTAGCCAGTCTTCCCTGAATCGCTGGCCTGAATTTGGGCCATCTGTGCGATATCTGCCAGCGGGGTTTTCTGAGAAATTTTTAGGAATTGATATCATCGTATCTTGCATTTTCTTGCTCCTTGCGGAACGGTATAGACCATAGGACGAGGGTGCCAGGCAATCTGCTTTTCATTTTGTGGCATCGCTCTACGCGCCGTTGTGCATTATAGGTCATGCCGCCATGCTGACTCCAAATCGAAAGGCCACCATCCTTAAGCTGCTCACTGAACTCTAACATTTCGGGAAGACCTTTGCCGCGATGCGGCAAACGTGTGCGTGTTAGCTTGCTGTCGATAGCTGCTTGAATGAGGATGCCGTCATTGTAAGTCCGACGCTTAAAGTACTCAAAAAATTTTGGTTTTCGCTTCAGTGAGCCAGGTATCCCAATGCCTTGGTCGTAGATTGCAACAAAAAGCTCATCATCCTTTAGGAGCGACAGCATCCACCACTTGCGCTGATCTTCCGGAGGCATGCCTTTGAACGGATGCTCGTAAGCATGGCCAACGGTGTTCGCAACCGCTTCGTTCAAGCAGTCTGCAAAAGTCTCTTTTGCGGGATGAACGATTCCTTCCCTTGTGGCGCGAGTTAGATCAGAGTACGTGGCTGAGTTGAGGTCTTTTCCATAGTGGTAATGCCAATGCTTGACTCTCTCATGGGCTATAGATTTGCGTGAAGTTAGGCCTAACTTTGACAATGCAGACACATGCTGCAGCAACTCTTCCACTACAGGGTCCTTGGGGTAATTACACGACACTCTTCCGGGATACCGATCTACCCAGAGATCAAGATGGGACAGGAAAATTAGTGTCCCGCATGGATGCACTTCTTCAGTGTTGTCGAAGTTGATCTTAACCCTAAAATTGGCGTCGAGTTTGCTTTTTACAAGAGATAAAAAGTCAAATAACGGTTTCTGATCAGCGACGCCGAGGAAATAGAACTTTTGAGGCGCAAGCACGCGGCATGACCTCAGCGTGGTCACTCTTGCCCGCTTCTTCATCGGAGGGCGCGATCTCGCATGCATAGTACGACAGCACTCGCGTATAAGCCATTGGCGTCTACGAGCAGATATTTTTTTCATTTATTGTAATTGGCTCAGGTGATGTGCATGTTGACAATGAGCATGGTGAGCGTGCTGCTTACCTCTGCGCCGTTTTATAATTTCAGCAGAGCGTCATTTGCCCATCCCTGCTCGTGAAAACGTTTACTTGAGCAGGCGAATTCCGTGCCCTGGAGACGCGATACCCATCAACTTGCCTTTGCGGTAGAACATGATCTCCCGGGCGGCGCCTCCCAGGCACGCATCCATATCAGCATAGGTTGTGATCATCTGCAGGCGCTTCGCCTCGGGTTGCTTCTCGATTGCGTAGACCCAATGCACGGCAAGGTGATCGCCTTCGATGTGCCACTTGGCAAATTCTCGGATGCCGAACTGCACGTCTTGGGCGGCTGCCTTGTTGCAAGGCTCTGCAGTGGCCGCGATTGGCAGCGCCAGCACAGCCGCAAAGAAAATAGATTTTAGGATCATGGCGTCAGGCGGTATGTTTGTTCGTAGTGTGTCTGCATAAGCTGGCAGGCATCTTGGGCAATTTTCGCTTCACTCGAACCGGCCGGCAACGCTGTGGCGCGGCTGCGGCACAATTCAACGGCATCCTTGGCGGCAGATTTCTCTTGGGCGAACACTTGCTGTTGGCTTGGAACTGCGCCTTCCGGCTCTCGGTGAACTGATCCATAAACGAAGAACAGCAGGGCTACCAAAGCCGCAGCGACAGCTGGGAAAAGGATCTTCTGTAAAGCGCCACGCGCCGAGTTGTTGCCGCCCGAAGATGGGCTCATAGACGATCCTTGAAATTGCGCGGCTCGAAGCGCACGACACGGCCGACGACATTGCATTCGCCGTTGCGGCAAGGCTCTTGTTTGAAGTCCGGATTTTCGGACGCAAGATACCACTCCCTACGCTCATATTTCAGCCGCTTCACCAGGGCCTGACCTTTGAAGTTGACGGCGAAAACACCGCCGTTGACTCGATTTCTGTCGTGCACGTTAATCACCGCAATGTCGCCCTCATACATCATCGGCACCATACTGTCGCCACGGATTTTTATGGCCAAGAGCCGCTGCGGATCGAGGTCATTCTCTTCAATCCACTGGCGAGGCACGTGCAGCTTGCCGCCATCTTCATAGCTTTCCTCAGTCTCAAACCCAGTGGCGCCCGCCTGGAGGTGTAGGGCAACCATTTTGATGGGAATCGTGATGGGCGCGTGATTATCGTCGTCGGTCACAGGACGTGCGCCAGGTAGGCTTGCTGCACTGACATCATCGGTATGCGGGGCGACAGCATCCGCGATCTTCCCGGCATGCTCTGCAAGCGCTGGGCTGAAATCGGAAAGCGACACGCCCAACAAGTTTGCAAGCTTTACGCCGGCAGTCACATTTAGTGGAATTTTTCCATTGAGATATTGCGTGAGCGCGCTTTGGCCAAAACCAAGCGCAGCTGCTGCTGCCTCTTGTGAGTGAGGGAGGTTGCTTTCTTTGCGCGAGCGCTGCCACTCCTGAAAGAGAGTTTTGAGCCTTGAGGCATCGGCGAGCTGTTCGTCTGATAAGGGGAGTGCGGGCATCGTAGGAGATTATAAGGAAAACTAATAATTTTCAAACAGTCAGACTGTTGACATATTCAAACAGTCCGACTAATATTCGTCGCATGAACCCAATTCAAACCATCCGTGGACGCCTGCGCGTCACCCAAGCGGCTCTTGCCAAAGAGCTTGGCGTCACGCAGGGCAACATATCTCACTACGAACAAGGTCAGGAAGTTCCACCGCCGGTCGCAAAGCTGCTGATTAAATTTGCCGCATCAAAGGGGGAGGCAGTTACCTATAACGACATTTACGGCGAGCCCATTCCAGCCTCGCGTCGCGCATCTGATCCGGCACAAGGACCAGGCCACGCCGGTCGGCAGCCACCTACCGCCAACGCTATCTTCGACACCGTGCCTGCGCGCGCCGCTGTCGGCATCGATGTGGGCGCGAAGCCATGATCCGCCTGATCCCAATTTCCGCGCCTCGCCCGGCGGATGCATTCGTGCGCATCCCGATCCTCGAGCCGCACCAGCTGACTCGCGGCGTGCCGCTCGAAGAGTGCGCGTCGCCCGCCAGCGAGCGCCCACCCTAAAACAGCACCGACCTGCATTTCGCTGTACCCAAACCCTGTAACACCGACCACCAGGAGAAAACCATGAAACAGAAGCAAAAACGTACCGCGCTCGTCAAGAGCTACATCACCGACGAGAACAAAGATGCATTGCAAGCCGCATGCACTTCGATGCGCAAGAGTGTCAGCGATGTGCTGAACGAATGCACGATCGTGATCATCCGCAATCACCTGGACGCCAGGCCGAAACGGAATGATACGCCGCCGTTTTCGAGCGGGGCTAGACCTAAATCACGGGAAAAGTTGGGCCCACTCCAGCCGCAGCGCCCCAGCTTCGGCCTGGTCCCGCGCGTCGTGCGGATGCGGGTTTAACGGCATGGAGGCAGCTATTGAATAAACCAGCCGAGGTCACCGCCGAGGAAAAGGAGCTGGTTTTCCAGCGTTCGATGATTTACCGCCAGGCCGAGAAAGACCTGCAGCGCGCCAAGGACGGGGAGGGCGAGATTGCCGCGAAAGCGGCGCACAAGGCAGCACGCCAGAAATGGCGCGATGCCACCGACAGGGTGGCGAAGAAATACGAGGTGCCGCGGCGCGAGCCGCCATAACGAACCCGCACCCGACAGCTACAGCATCGCACGGCCGGATTCGGCCTCTTTAATCACCATCAATTAGGAATATGACATGACGCAAACAACTGCAATCAAGCCGTACCGCTCGTTGGACGACGCCCACGGCAATAACGAATTGCTCGACATGCTGCTAGCCAAAGGCCCGAAGAACGACGCAGCTCTGGCCCGCGCGCTGGAAGTGGCGCCGCCCGTGATCTCGAAGATTCGCCACGGCCGCCTGCCAATCGGCGCCTCGCTGCTGATCCGCATGCACGAGGTGTTCGACGTGTCGATCCGCGAACTCAAGCGCATCGCGCGCGCCGAGGTGGCAGCTTGACCTGGTCGACCGCGCAGCCCGAGTCCGGCGCCAGTGCGGTGCTGGGCGAGGAGGGCGGCCAGCAGCAGGTGCACGTCGAGCGCGAATTGCCGGTGGACCCCGGCCACGTGCGGACGCGCCAGCACTACGAAGCAATGCTGCAGGAACTGCAAGGCCAGAAATGAAAAAAGCCCGCTGGCAGGCGGGCTTCCTTGAAACAACAAAAATTCGCGAAAGAATTTATGACCGAAATTGTACAACACAAAGGCATCTCCATAGCGAATACGCTGATTGCGACCGACGCCGAAGGGCGCTTTCGCCTCAACGACCTGCATCAAGCTGCAGGCGGTGAGCGCCGTCACGGTCCCTCATTGTGGCTGGAAAACGAGCAAACGAAGGCCCTGGCTCAAGAATTGGGCGATACAGGAATTCCTGTATCGGTTATTAAAGGTGGCTCGCACCAAGGCACATACGTCTGCCGCGAGTTGGTCTACGCCTATGCCATGTGGATCAGCGCCAAGTTCCACCTGGAAGTAATCCGCACCTTCGACGCCGTGGCTACCGGCCAGGCGCCAGTCGCTGCGCCGAAGCCCAGCGCAGTCTCGCCCGCCAAGGAATTCCGCGCCATCTTCGGCATTGCACGCCTGATCGGCCTCGACAAGAACGCTGCGGCGATCAGTGCGAACCAGGCCACGACCGCCCTGACCGGCGTCAACATGCTGCAGCTGATGGAACACACTCACCTGGCCACACCCAGCCAGGAGATTTATTACACGCCGACGGAACTGGGCAGCCGCTTCGTCAAGAGCGCCAGGGCTTTCAACCAGCTTCTGGTGGAGGCCGGCCTGCAAGAGAGTATCGCAGGCCATTGGGTGCCGACGGAGAAAGGGCGCGCGCATGCTTTCGTGGCGGATACCGGTAAGGCGCACGGCAGCGGCACGCCCATCCAGCAAGTGAAGTGGCGCGATTCCGTCCTGGCGGAGGTGGCATTGTGACTGACCAAGCTGACAATCGCACGCGCCCGCCTGCTGGCGTAGCATCTATCCGCAATTCCGCCAACGCCGACCGCGCCGCCGATATCCTGGCCACGGTCAAGCGCTGTGGCGCCGCAACCATTGGCGATATCGCCCTGGACCTGACGCTTCACCGCGAAACCGTGCGCAAGCGTCTGGCCAAACTGGTCAAGGCCGGCCAACTAGTGCTGATCGAGCCAGCAGCCGCCCACGTCCGAGCCCTGTACGGCATGCCCGACTTGGACGACCAGGACGAATTTGACCTGTACCGCAATCGAAGCAGCAACTGGCCGCGCGGCGAGCACGGCCGCGATCCGTTGGTGGCAGCTATTTTCGGCGCCCCGGTGACAATGATCACCTCCAGTCCGCCATGCGCTCATTTTGCACCTCAGTTTGCCGAGGTGCGCCCATGAAGCGCGACGCCTTCACCTTGTCCCTCGACCTCGGTAGCGAGCTCATCATCGACAACTTTGCCGGCGGCGGCGGGACCAGCACTGGCCTGGAGCAGGCATTCGGCCGCCCGGTCGATATCGCCATCAACCATGATCCCGAAGCGCTGGCCATGCACGCGGCAAATCACCCGCACACCACGCACCTGTGTGAAAGCGTGTGGGACGTCGACCCGATCAAGGTCACGAACAATCGTCCGGTGGGCCTGGTCTGGCTGTCGCCCGACTGCAAGCATTTTTCTAAAGCCAAGGGCGGCAAGCCAGTCGAAAAGCGCATCCGTGGCCTGGCCTGGGTGACGCTTCGCTGGGCGGCCAAGTGCAAGCCGCGCGTCATCATGCTGGAAAACGTCGAAGAATTTAAGACGTGGGGCCCGCTGCTGGTCGAAGCCGACGGCAGCGCCAAGCCGGACCCGGCCAAGAAGGGCAAGACCTTCGACAGCTTCATCCGCCAGCTGCGCGCACACGGCTACACCGTCGACTACCGCGAAATGCGCGGCTGCGACCACGATACGCCCACCATCCGCAAGCGCTTCTTTCTGGTGGCGCGCCGCGACGGCATCGCAATCAAGTGGCCAGAGCCTACCCATGGTGCGCCCGACAGCATCGGCGTGCGTGCCGGAAAGCTCCTGACGTACCGCACAGCCGCCGAGTGCATTGATTTCAGCCTGCCGTGCCCGAGCATCTTCGAGCGCGACAAGCCGTTGGCGCCGGCCACGCTGCGCCGCATCGCCAAGGGCATCATGCGTTACGTGGTAGACGCTGCCGATCCATTCATCGTGAACACGGCCAACAGCAAAACCACCGGTAGGGCCCCGAACGTGTGGGAAGCGGCCGAACCGCTGCGCACCATCACCAGCGCACCAGGGTTTTCCGTCGTGGCGCCGACTATCGTCCCGGTCACGCACCAGGGCGGTGATCGCACCGAATCCATCGGCGAACCGTTCCGTACCATCACCGGCGCACACCGCGGCGAGAAGGCGCTGGGCGTTGCCACGCTGGTACAGGTGGGCTACGGGGAGCGCGAGGGTCAGGCGCCGCGCGCACTGGATATCGAGAAGCCGCTGGGCACGGTGGTGGGCGAGAGCAAGCATGCGCTCGTGTCCGCGCTGCTGACCGGCGTCGGTGGCCGTGCTGGCCAGAGTCGCCCACGCGGCGTGGACGAGCCGACGGCAACAGCAACGTCGAAGGCTGACGCGGCGCTGGTCACGGCCGTGCTGGTCGACGCCGCTCACGGCGAAGTATCGCCTGGCGGTGTGAAGCGCTGGGGCACCGGTGCGCACGACGTCGAGGCGCCGCTGGGCACCGTTACGGCCAGTGGCAACAAGGCCGTGGCCACGGCATTCCTGGCCAAGCATTACACCGGCGTCGTAGGCTCGGACTTGACCGATCCTATCGGCACGGTCACCGCGTGCGACCACCACAGCCTGGTGACGGCATTCTTGACGGAGCACGCCAACGCAAGCAATCAGCGCGTGATGCCGGCCGACGAGCCGTTGCGCACCATCTGCGCCCAGGTCAAGGGTGGCCATTTCAGCATGGTATCGGCGCACATCACGAAGTTCCGAACTGGCGCCACCGGCAGCGACATGAACTCGCCGCTGCCGACGATCACGGCCGGGCCGAAAGAAAACCCTGCTGGCGCCCCGCACGCGCTGGGCATTGTCACGGCACACATCCAGCGCGACATGGGCGCCAGCGTCGGCCACGCTGCTGATGCGCCGCTCGGTACAGTAACGGCTAGTGGTGGCGGCAAGTCCGCCCTGGTCACGAGCAACATGATCAAGCTGCGTGGTACCAGCACGGCGGCCGGCACGGACGAGCCGCTGGGCACGGTCAGCGCCGGAGGCCAGCACCACGCCGAGGTGCGCGCTTTCCTGCTGAGCTACTACGGCACGGACCAGGCGCCCGAGATCGATGGGCCGCTGGCCACCGTCACGAGCCGCGACCGCTTCGGCCTGGTGACGATCCACGGCCAGGATTACCAGATCGTGGATATTGGCCTGCGCATGCTGCAGCCGCGCGAGCTGTTCCGGGCCCAAGGCTTTCCCGACGATTACATCATCGGCGATGACCCGGCCCAGGGCCTGAAACTGACGAAGAGCGCCCAAGTGCGCATGTGCGGCAATTCAGTTTGCCCGCCCATGGCCAAGGCGTTGATCCTCGCCAACTTCGCGCATGAGCGCGAGATTGCGAGGGTAGCGTGAAATTAAGCTTGAGCTTCAGCCGCAGCATCGCGAAGAGAGATTCTAAGCACGTTTGCCTCCAGGCTAATAACGAGCATAGCTTGCTCAAATCTCTGGTAACTAACCATCTGCTCAGTAAATCCGTGACCCAGTATTGCGATCTGGAACCCGTAGTTTTGAATCAACCAAGCCTGCTTGTTGATCTTTTTCAGTATTGCATTCAGCGCAGGGCGCACGGCCGCTGCGCGCAATTCAGCAATCCGGCTCAGCAGTTCAGGAAGGTGCTGCTGCACGTTCACATAATTAGCATTAGCAAAGCCTTTTGCGCTGACTATGAAATCAAGCAACTCATCAGCCAGATCCGCGATTTTCTGTGCTTGGGACGCTTCAGCGTCTTTAATTGCAAGAGCCTGTTCGCGTCGCTCAGTTTGTCGCTGGAGCGCTGGAATTGCTATTGCAATAGCTATACCCACGATAGCGCCGAATGCCTGAGCCCAAGCTGCCCAGTCATTTTTTTCGAGCCCGCAAAGCAGGCCAGTCGCTATCAGCGCAATAAAAAAGGTGATGGCAAGCAGGGAATAGCGAACATAGCGCGTCTTCCAGTATCTGAAATTTATTGTCATACAGGAATCTTATCATGATCGCCAACCCCGCCCAAATTACCCGTCACCACCTGGCGAACCAAGCAGCGCCCGCTTATTCGTTGATCCGCAAGGTCTGCGGCTGCGGCAAAGCCAGCACCGCCAAGCAACAGGCCCAGCACGGTAAATGCGCCGCCTGCGCGCTGGCGGCCGTCCGCGACGCAATCATGCCTGGCGACTTCGCCAAGCTCCAGCACATGCTGGGCGCGGTGAAGCAATACCCGAAATCCAAGTGGGGCTGGCGTAACTACTATGCCGCCGGCGGCGGACAGGCGCACGAGGCCATGCAGCGCCTGGTGGCTGCGGGCCTGGCCACGGCTGGCCGGGCCGCCAACGAAATGACCTACTTCCACGCCACCCGCCTGGGCTGCAAGGCTGCTGGCCTTGATGGCGCTGGCATCAAGCGCGCGATGGAGGATTGACCATGTTTAATAGCTCATTGAGCCTCCGCCCGGCGCTGTTTGGCAACCTCGACTTGCGCGGGCAAAGTGTAGAGATAAATAAGCAAGAACTTACAAAGCTCATGCATCTGGCTGGCCATTTCTTCGGTCGCTTCAGTGTCGCTATGTACGGCATCGTTTCCATCAAGCCTAAGTTCGTGCGCCCAAGCCTGGATCTCAGGGGTAATTCTGTTTTCTTTAGCCAGTCGGTCGATCCGCTTCTCGATCTTCCAGGCTTCGATATCTGGCGAAAACGCCTTCAGAGCGAGCTCCATTGTCTTGCGATACATGCTACATGCGGCGTCGAAGTGTTGCCCTCTAAGAGAGGCGGCGGCCTGAAAAAATACGCGTGCAACTGGCTCAGGAATATCCGCAGGCGCTTCGTTCGAGGTGCTGGCTGGAAATACTTGATAGGGACGAAGGCGATGTCCCGTCGCCATCAAGTTTCCAGAGTAACTCGCAGTCTTGTAGCCGAGCATAGTCAGGTTTTCAGAACAGTTAAACATGGCCGTAATTGGCATATTGCAACCACCACATGTTGCACCGACAATAAGCTGCTGAGGATTTGTGGGGCGAACATACTCCGTTTGAATGGCGAAGCTCATTTTATTAGCCCCGCAATGCGGGCAATCGTAAACGATGGTAGCCATAGATTTCCTTGTCAAAAGGAAATCTTATCATGAGCCTAATCCACTTGGTTTCGCTTTCGGGCGGCAAGGACAGCACTGCAACCGCTATTCTCGCGCTCGAGCTGCACGGTATAGCCGCGTGCCGTTTCGTCATGGCCGATACCGGCAATGAGCACGAGAGCACGCTGGAATATGCACTGGACTACTTGCCAGCGGCCCTTGGCATCAAGGTCGACGTGGTGCGTGCTGATTTCGCTGATGAATTCGCCACCAAGCGCGCCAACCTGGCGCGCATCGCGGCCGGCGAACCGGAGTCTGCCGTGTATGGGAAGCGCAAGTTCATGTATCACTGGACGGTCGAGGCAGCACAGCGTGCGCTTGAGCTGCTACACCCATCTGGAAACCCATACCTGGACCTATGCATGGTGCGCGGCGGCTTCCCATCGCGCAAAAGGCAGTTCTGTACGGAATATCTCAAGACCAAGCCATTGACGGAGTTCGCAATGGATTTGATCGATCATGAATGCGATGCGATCTGGTCCTGGCAGGGAGTGCGGATCGACGAAAGCCAGTCGCGCCGCGAGCGTCTGCAAGGCACTGGTGCGTGCGTCAAGCACTTCGAAGTGGTTGGCGGTGGCCTGTTCACTTACCGGCCAATCTTGCGCTGGAACGTCGGTGATGTGTTCGAGGCCCATCGGCTGGCCGGCATCGAGCCGAATCCGCTCTACAAGCAAGGGATGTCGCGCGTCGGCTGCATGCCTTGCATCAACTGCAGCAAAGGGGAGCTGCACGAGGTGTCGCGCCGTTTCCCCGAACACATTGCTCGAATCGCGGAATGGGAGGCTCTGGTGTCGGAAGTATGCCGGCCGCGCTCGCCCGTATCGTTTTTCCACATGGGCACCAAGGCGCACGCGGGACAAGCTTCAACCATCGAATCGGTGGTCGAGTGGTCGAAGACGAGCCGCGGCGGCAAACAATTTTCGCTGCTCACTGCGTTGGACGAGCCAACGGCGTGCAGCTCTGCTTATGGACTTTGCGAATGAGAGCATTCATTACCCATGCGTCTACAGGATCAGTACTGCCGGTGTGCCAAATGAGTCAAGGAATCGACGAGACAAGTTATTTACTTCGCGCTCGCGTATTTTGTAACTTCTCAAACATCGATGTCATTGCCAGAGAGAATGATTCCACGTTCGTTGCACTTCGAAATAAGGCGGCTTTTGTGATCAATCAGCCTATCGCGAAATTTCTCGGCCTTTCGGACTCGTTCAGCGCTGCGAGTGTGAATGTGATCAAGCATTCCATAGTTATGATTGTGGTTTTGAAAATCCGCTCGTGCCTGGGTAAGCAAAAGCCCCAGATGGAGCGACGCAGTTACACAAACGTGGTCCGTGGCTGGCGTTATAAACGAGTCAAGAACTGCTCGCAAATGATCAAGGCGCGTGGCGCTTTCTTCAAAGGCGCCATGCTCTGTGGCTGCCTCGTGCTCGTTCGCCGCGTCAGACATAGCCTGTACTGCTTGGAATGCTACCGACGTGACGTTTTGCGCGGCAATCGTTCTGCTTTGAAGGCGCGCATCCTCAGCCTTCTGGTCCTCGACTTCGCGCTGAAGCAGGAACAGCCCACCAGTAATCAACAAAGCAGCTATAGAGCCGACAGCCTGAACCCAAGCAGCCCATTCGCTCGGGGAAATTGTCTTCGAAATCAACACGGCGGAAATGCCGATGGCTCCGCAGATGGCAAACGCAGCAAGTTTCGTTTTCAGGGTAAGTTTCATGGAGTTTTTCCATTTAATTGGCGGAATCGTAACACGTTGACTCTTGGCGGTGGGAAATGAAGCGCTCACCTATGAAGCCCGGCAAACCCTTGGCGCGCACGCCCTTCAAACGCACCTCGCCCATGCCCAGCACCGGCATGCTCTCCGTGCAGTCGCACCAGCGCACGGCATCGAAGCGCAAGAGCGGCTTGAAGAACAAAGGCCCTCGCTCGACACCGATCCGGCGCGCCGCGCGCGGCCGGGACTGCACGCTGCGCCTGGCCGTCTGCAATTTCGACACTGACACCACCGTGCTGTGCCATTCGAACTTTCTGGCCGACGGCAAGGGCATGGGCTTGAAGGCGCCGGACACTGCCGCCGCGTTCGGCTGCAGCGCATGCCACGACGTGCTCGACGGCCGGCGCCCGCGCCCGGCTGAGCTGTCGCTGGCCGGCCTGGAGGCTGCGTTCCGCGCGGCCGTCGGTACCACACACAAAATTTTACGGTCGATGGGCCTGCTCGATGCAGCGCCCAGTGACCAAAAACATAATTTGGAACACACATGACGCGAATTAACTTCTGTGAATTTGTGCTGGGCGCGATTCCCGGTACCGTGCGCACCCCTCAGGTGGCCGCGCTGTTCGGCGCGGCGCGCGCGCAGGAGGGTGGCCATGCGTGACTATGGCAAGGTGCAAACCACTTTTTGGACCAGCGAAGACACGAGCAGCATGTCGGACACCGGGCGCATGCTTGCTCTTTATCTATTGACGAGTCCGCACTCAAACATCCTGGGCTGCTTCCATTTGCCAATCGGATACGTTTCCGAGGACCTGAAATGGTCGCCGGAAAGGGTTGAGAAAGGGTTTGCGGAACTGTTAGAGAAGGGTTTCGCAACCCGTGATAACGCCTCAAAATGGGTTGTCTTGCACGCCTACTTAAAGTGGAACCCAATCGAAAACCCGAACCAAGGCATTGCGGCTGGGCGCCTGTTTGAGCAGATTCCAAACCGCTCGACCGTGAAACCCTTGCTGGCTGCGGCTCTCCGGATACATTCGAAGCATTTTCCTCGCCAAATTCTGGAAGATTTTGGAACCGTTCCGGAACCGTTACCCCAACCGTTTCGAAACCAGGAACAGGAACAGGAACAGGAACAGAAGCAAGAACAGGAAAACCCCCTTGTCGAGCAAAACCAGCTCGACCCCGTGAAAACGATTTTCGCCTACTGGCAAAAAATCATGGACTCGCCCAAGTCGGTTCTGGATGACAAGCGCAAGCGGTTGATCACCAAGGCGCTCAAGGGCTACTCGCCGGCCGACATCTGCAAAGCCATTCGTGGCTGCTCGAAGACGCCGCACAACATGGGGCTGAACGATGCCCAAACGAAGTACAACGGCCTGGGCCTGATCCTGCGCGATGCCGACCACATCGACCGGTTCATCCGAAACGATGCTGGCCAGGCCCGCGCCAGCGCCGGCAACGAGTCGATCGAGCAGACGAATGCCCGCGTGATGCGCGAGCTGATGGGTACTGCCGCTCCGGCCGGCGACATCATCGATGCGGTGCCAGCATGAACGCCGCAGACGCGCCACGCTTCATGCAGCTGCTGGCCGAGACGCTGGCCGCCTACGGCAAGCCGCTGCCGGAGCCTGCCATGTCCCGCGCCTGGCTGGCCAACCTTGAACCCTATCCGCTGCGTACGGTGGCGGCTGCCATGCAGGCCTACCGCGACGAGAACGGCGAATTTGCACCGGTACCGGCCGGCATCGCCAAGCGCTGCAAGCTCATGGACGGCCGCCCGGGCGCCGAGGAGGCATGGGCAATCGCGCTGATCGGCCAGGACGAAATGGCCAGCGTGGTCTGGACGACCGAAATCGCCGAGGCCTTCCGCATCTGCCGGCCGGTGCTCGACTCCAGCGGCGCCATCAGCGCGCGCAAGCCGTTCCTGGAGGCGTACGAGCGCATCGTTGCCGCGGCCCGCCTGGAACTGCGCCCGGCCGAGTGGCTGGCATCCGTGGGCTGGGACAAGGCGCGCCACGTCGAGGTGCTGGGCAATGCGGTGAGGGCAGGGCTGCTGCCGGCGCCGGCTGTGGCGGGCCTGCTGCAGGGCAAGCAGGACCAGACGCCGGACGATGCCGCACGCGAGCAACTCGCTGCAATCAAAAAAATGATTGCTGACGGCGCGGCCGCAAAGGAGGCGGCGCGCTTGGAGCGTGTCGAGCAGCAGCGCCTGGCGGACGAAGAATTCAAGCGGTCGACCGCCGAGCGCATGCAGCTCTACCTGGCTGGCGGCAGAAATGCACCCGGCCCGACAAGCGCGAATGCCGCTCAGGATTTGCTAGAGGCACCGCCGCACTGCGCAAGGGCCATGGCCGCTACGAAGTGACGTCTTCGACCTATAAATCGAGTAGAGGGGCTGTGAGCGAATTTACGTCGCGAATTGACGGCGAAGCAATAAGTTCCTTTTTTCGTAGATCACAAGCATGGCGGCGCATACGAAGTCGATGTGTGATTGCAAGCCGATTGCCTTAATCCGATCACCATTAGCAATTGCAAGTTCGAACGGAGGCAGTGATTTGTCGAGATCACGGTAAAGACTGCGCAGCAACCCCTCAGTCTCGTACTTGAGGCCGACTGGTCGGCTGGATGTAAAAGGATGAATTTTCATGGGATTTATGCCGGCAGGGTTTCACCGAACTCCAAATCGAACATGGCACGCTGAACGGCGATATCGATTGCTACTTCACCGCAAAGGTAGCTGTCCGTTGAAAGAGGTCCACGCAGAGCAGGCTTGTGTTCACTTTTATGGCCAAGGATTCGGTACTGCGGATACCAAACTGATTCCAGTTTGAGAGCCGTAGCTTCGATGGTGAATTTTCCGTATTGCGCGAGGCGGGTAAGCAGTGTGTTGTCCATATATTTCCTTGTTGTTTCATAAATTTTGAGGTTAAAGCGTTTGATGGTCTGTGCGTTTCAACACATAGGCCGAGGCACTATTTTTTGAGGATTCTATGAACGTGACTTTTGTTATTCCCGGCCAGCCGGTTGCCAAGGGCCGCCCCAAATTTGCCAGGCACGGTAAAGCGGTAGTGGCCTACACGCCAGCCAAGACGGCTAGTTATGAAAATCTGGTCAAGATGGCTGCTACCGCAGCCATGGCCGGCGCGGCACCTAGTGCGGCGCCGATTGATTTAGTCATAAAGCTTGGCTTGCAAATACCGGCCAGCTGGTCGTCCAAACGACGTGCCTTGGCTTTAGCAGGCGCCATTCATGCCACGAAAAAGCCGGATGCCGATAACGTGCTCAAGGGCATAAAGGACGGCTGCAACGGCATCGTGTGGCGCGACGACGCTCAAGTGGTCAGCATTACTCTGCAGAAGAGGTATTCCGAAACGCCACAAGCGAGCGTGATGGCCCAGGAGCTGTCGGGGGCCGCAGCGTGAGCGCCAACAAGAAGCCGCGCAAACGGTACATCCCGAAGCCGGCCGTGCTGCCGCCTGGCGCGCGCCGAGACATTGCCTTCGAAATGCCAGGCTTCCAGGCCAGCGAGGCCATGGGCAAGGGCCACTTTCAGGACCAGCACGTCTACGACCTGCTGAGCAACGCCGATATGGCGCGCCGCATTGCGCCAGCAGGCCACGACATCCTGCCGGTGGCTCAGGCCATGGTCGAGGCAATTGCCGAGATCCAGGCGCGCGCCCAGCGCACGGGCAGCTTCGGCGTCAACGGCGATGAAATGCGCGTGCTGCGCGAGGGCGTCGGCAAGACCATGGTCTTCCTGCGTGGCGCGTCGAACGTCGACATTGCGCGCGCGTCGATGGCGGCCGTGCGCGAATTCAACCGGACCGGCGTGCTGCGCGTATGAGTGGCGGTAGTGATTGGCAGGGCTAGCACAGGGCAAAAAAGGGTGTTAACGTTCGCATACAAAATGAAAGGTAAGACATGGGCTTTACAGACCGCTACATTGCATCGATAGGTTCGAGCAACCTGATGGACGACGCGCTTCACCACCAGACGGATCCGCTGGCCGCCGCGGCGCTGGCTGGTGACATTGGCGCGCTGCTGTGCCGCGTGAAGTACGCCGACGGAACGCTCAACCGCATGTTCGAGGGCAACCAGCAGAACCTGGCCCAGCTGCTGCGCATCTGGACCGCCGAAGTTATCAAGCGCGGGCGGTTCCGCCGCTGGGTGCCAGAAAATACAGCTTGGGATGCGGCAGCGGCACAAGCGCTTTACCGGCGCGTAGCTGAGAAGTCGCTGGCGCACTGGCTCGACGGCACGTGCAAGGGCTGCAGTGGCACTGGTGTCAAGGTGCTGCTGGGGAATGGACTGTGCACGTCGTGCAAAGGAACCGGCGTCGCGGCAGTGTACGGTGTGGCTGGCCTGGAGCTGGAGCGCGTCAAGGATATGGTCAGCGAGCTGAGCTCAATTCACGACAGTCATTCTGGCCGGGCGGGCGGCTTGTTACGCGGCGGAGACATGTAGCGCAAGTTTTCTTTAAGCCTGTGTTTACAAACAGTATTTCTGCGGTATACTTCAATCCTCAGTTCAAGAAAATTCTTCCGGAAATCGTAATGTGCGCTTCGCGCCACCGATAGCTGGAACTCGCGACAGTACCCGGACCCAGCGCCGTACCTGCACGCCTTGAATTTGCCGCTCACTACGCGTTATAGTCGTGGGAGCAAAAAATAAGCCACCTCATGGGTGGCTTTTTCGTTTTTCGTTTTTCGTTTTACTGTTGACTTCGCGCATCGTTAGACCAAACGATTGGTTGTGGATGCAAAGCAGCAGCAAGATATTTCATGGAAGTTGAGTTTGGCTAAGAATGATTTTTAATTTATTTATTGATCAAATCTAGTAATTTAGATTTTTATCAAGGAATCGAATTGGTGGAGAAGTAGCATCCTCTAAGAGCGTTGCAAAAGCAATACTCGCGCTATCGCGAAGGCGCGCTTTCGCTAAATGTAGAGGTCTGCCATGTCAACATGTACTGCTCCTGGGCACTCCACATGCACCATTTCTTGCCCAAATGGCTGCGTTGCACTTTATCAAGAGCCATACGGCCCGTGTACTACTAGATGTAACGGTAGTGGTCGATTGGATATTAATCCAGATGAGAAATACTCAATTCAAGTTAGCGATATCTCAGTCGCAGAGTTAGGTAAAATTCTGGGCGAGGATTTTGCAGGAAGTCTGCAAGCAAGTCCATCGCCCCAGGATAAGAAAATTAACTTTTCAATTAGCGGTGTTTCAAAAAAAGAAATTTTCGATCACATTAATAAATTAATTTAATTGGCAATTATTTTATATTTGAATAATTGATAATGTATTATAAAATCAGGAGCTATTTTTATTTAAGTTGTACTCCCTAGGTCTCGCACTAAGCCGAAACTTGGCTCGCCATCTACAGTAAGAATAGATAAAAATTTCAACCCGCTCACAGCGGGTTTTTTTGAATTTTTTGTTTGTTAAACTTTGGCTCAAGCAACGAAAAACATAATTATTCCCTCTATATCATTGGCAGCGTTTAACCCAAATTTGCATATTGGGCGCCACTTTCGAGGCTTGGCTTGGGAATACTTGGTGCGCCGTACGCCGGCACCGGACCCCCTGCCCAGGCGAGAAGAGGTGCGCCGCGAGCTGGGCTGGACCTTGATTGCTGCGGAGCGCCAGACGCAGGCCGAGGATGACGAACGAAACTGAACTGGCCGGATGCGCGCGCGATCATGCCGCCGCAGGCCTGAAAAGGAGGTGCGCCGTGAAGTAGCGATCAAGCAACCAAGCAAACCAATCAGTCGGGTGCCGCCGCGAGGCTGCGCGCCAAACCGACTCCGGGACGCTGTAACCCGGCTCCAGATTTCGCGGGCGCAGCTCAATGGCAGAGCAGAAGCCTTCCAAGCTTTCCACGAGGGTTCGATTCCCGCCGCCCGCTCCAACTTACCCGCCCGGCATACTGGGCGCTACCACCGGTGCCTTACGGCGCTGCCGGAGTTGCTTTTGCGATGCGTGATCGCTCCAAGACGGTTTTAAGCAGATCAGAAAGAGGACCGATCGGACGGCCGAAGATTTTTTCGCGCTGAACTGCCGCTAATAGGCCGACTAAATCCGAGTGGTGAAGTGTCTCGATCATTTGACCCGCGTCATAACTAGGTCCCGCACAACCAGAGCTCAGCCATCTTGAGATCTGGCGGCTATGGCCGTGCGTATAGTCATTTAAAATCTTGTAATGACTTTTGAAAACCTCAAACCATTCTCCGAGGTGGTGAGAAGTTCGTAGTTTCTCTGCCATTCTCTCGAAAGGCGGCGGTGGGCGTTCAATCTTCAATACTTGGTCGACTTGATTATCTGATGCGCATAAATCGATCCATATGCCACTTACGGTAGCCTCAAGCAACGAGCGTTGTAGCGCGGTTGCGCTGGCGAAGGCACCGACCTTTACCAGCAGCAAGAGCGCTTCACGATGATCCAGTGCCAGGTTTAGGTAGGCCATTGCTAAATATTCACGGCGGTCGAGGTTGCCATGCTCGCCAAGCATTTCTTGCAAAGAAAGTGAGATTGCGGCGGACTGCTCGATTGCGAGCTCTAGATTTTTATCTTTCAAGGACAGACCTCCGCGGCGCCATTTGGCCGAGTATGTGTAGGGCCAAATCGTAACATCGAACACTAGCCAGCGCGCTCCAGTGGCAGGGCTTACAAAACGGGCGCAGCTCACCGACGTAGCAAAGATCCAGAGGACTCCAGCCGCGATGCACCGCGGCGCATGCTGGGGGCGGGCGGTGACACATCGAAAGCCGACATGCAGAAAATCCAGCACTCATCAAACAACGGCGTGCTCGGCGCGCCTGCAGGCTGGGATCAAGCCGAGCTGCCATGCAACGCGCTGCCGATCGCACGCACGCACGTGGGAGATCTGGCTGCCGTGGTGTCGTACTGGCGCCCAGATGCCGAAGAGTTGGCCGTGCTGAACGCCGGCGGCGCAGTCCAGCTGTGGGTAGTGGGCGCAACGATGCCGCCCGTGATGCTCGACGTCGACGGCGCTTAATTGGCCGGAAACATGAATTAGGCAGGGCCAAATGGCACGATCCCCGAAAAAGACGGACTACGAAAGGTGGTTCGAGTCGACTGGCGCAGCTCTTCGGGAGCGGGAAGCGCTGGCGAGAGCCGAGAACGCCAGGCGACTTGCGGGTATTCCAGCGCCGGAGGAGTGCCGCCCAGTACCTGCGCAGAAGAAACGCAGAACGACGATGAGCGAACGAGAGCGGTTCTATCGCAGTCCTGAGTGGCGAGCAGTCCGCGAGATGGTCTTCATGCGCGATGGTCGTATTTGCGTCAAGTGCAAGTCACAGGAAACTTTGAATATAGATCACATTCTGCCGCGCTCGAAGTACAGGCATCTTCAATTGGAGCCGTCGAACTTGCGTGTGCTCTGTTGGCCATGCAACAAGGCCAAGGCTGCCGGGATTGAGATAGCGGGGTAGGTCGGAATGAAGAAAAGCCGCAATTCCGCTGCGTCAACATCTGCGCGCCCGGTTCCGCCGGCAGAATTCACCGACCTGCTTCACAGTCGCTATCTGCCCGCGCCCGAGGTGCTCAAGTGGGCACGCGCAACCATCCTCACCGAAGGCGGCGCGCTCTACAACGAAGACCACGCCCACCTGGAATATGCAGATGTGCAGTTCCTGTGGGCACCGCACGGCTTCAGCAAAGCCGGCCGCACCGTGCTGGGCCAGTGCGAGGAGGTGACGTTCCGTTGCGGGCCGTGGCAAAAGGGCCGCCAGCAACAGCAGATGGCAGACTGGTTTGGCGCGGTGCCCGACTACCTGATTACCTTGGACGCCGCCTACTGCCTGACTTGCAGCGACGCAGAGTTTTGCGCGCTGCTCGATCACGAGCTTTATCACATCGCCCAAGAGCACGACGAGTTCGGCGCGCCGGCATTCAACAAGTACGGATTGCCGAAGCTGTGCATGCGTGCACATGACGTCGAAGAGTTTGTCGGCGTGGTCCGGCGTTACGGCGCAAGCGAGGACGTGCAGCGCATCATCGACGCAGCAAAGACGGCGCCAGAAGTGGCAAAAATCAACATAGCGAGGGCGTGCGGAACGTGTCTTCTAAAGGCTGCGTAGCCTTTACGTTGCTTTACAGGAAACTAAAACATGGCCGCACTCAAGGACGAGGTGAAGCTGTACGTCGTCACCGCGCTGGCATGTTTCGACTCGCCGACGCAGGTTTCGATAGCGGTAAAAGAGGAATTCGGTCTCGATGTGAGCCGCCAGCAGGTGTCCTGCTACGACCCGAACACGTACGTCGGCCGTAACCTGAGTCTGAAATGGCGCACGATCTTCGAAGAGACGCGCGCCAAGTTCCGCGCCACTGCCGAGGAAATCCCGATCGCCAGCAAGGCATTTCGCCTGCGCGGCCTGGCCCGGCTGGCGCAGAAGGCCGAGAGCATGCGCAACTTGCCGCTGGTGGCCAGTCTCTACGAGCAGGCTGCCAAGGAAGTGGGCGACATTTACGTCAATAAAGGCAAGGCCGAGCCGAACGATCAACTGCCAACACCCGTGCAAATCATCATCGGCGTCAAGGATGGGGCGCGAAAGAACGATGACCCAACTTGACCTGAATATCCCGCAGGCTGCATTCCTGAACCTGCCGCACAAGTACAAGGCGTATGTAGCGGGCTTCGGGTCCGGCAAGACCTTTGTGGGCTGCGTCGGCATCTGCATGCATTTTTGGCAGTGGCCAGGCATCAGCCAGGGTTACTTCGCGCCGACCTATCCGCAGATTCGCGACATCTTCTATCCCACGATGGACGAGGTGGCCTATGCGATGGGCTTGCGCATCAAGGTGAAGCAGGGTGACCACGAGGTCGAGGTCTACGAAGGGCGTCTATATCGCGGCACCGTCATCTGCCGCTCGATGGAGAAGCCGGAAACTATCGTGGGCTTCAAGATTGGCCACGCGCTGATCGATGAGCTTGACGTGATGCCGATGCTCAAGGCGCAGACGGCTTGGCGCAAGATCATCGCGCGGATGCGCTACAACGTGCCGGGCCTGCTTAACGGCATCGACGTGACCACCACGCCGGAGGGCTTCAAGTTCGTCTATCAGCAGTTCGTGAAGGCGGTGCGCGACAAGCCCGCGCTGGCGACGCTGTACGGTCTGATCCAGGCCAGCACGTTCGACAATGAGCTCAACCTGCCAGCCGACTACATCCCGTCGCTGCTGGCCAGCTACCCGCCGGCGCTGATCGATGCCTACCTGCGCGGCAAGTTCACCAACCTGACCAGCGGCTCGGTCTATCCGGACTTCGACCGCTTCAAGAACCGCACGACGCAGATCATCCTGCCTGGCGAGCCGCTGCAGGTAGGCCTCGACTTCAACGTGCTGAACATGACGGCGTGCATCAACGTGGTCCGCGAGGGCCAGCCGATGACACTGGCCGAGCGTGTGAAAGTGCGCGATACGCCGGCCATGGCTAGGATCCTGACGGAGGACTTCAAGGACAAGGGCCACCAGGTGAAGATTTTCCCGGATGCGTCCGGCCAGAACACCAGCAGCAAGAACGCGAGCGAGTCCGATCTGTCTATTTTGCGCCAGGCGGGCTTCCTGCTCGAAGTGAACCACTCAAACCCAGCGGTCAAGGACAGGGTCAACGCCTACAACGGCATGATCCTGAACGCCCAGGGCGAGCGCCGCTGGAAGATCAACACCGACCAGTGCCCGACGACCACCGAGGCGCTGGAGCAGCAGGTATGGGGCGCCGACGGCCAGCCGGATAAGAAGTCTGGCCATGACCACCCGAACGATGCGAATGGCTACTTCCTCGTGAAGCGCTACCCGATCGTGAAGAGCACGACGACCACCGCGCCGCTGCGCATGTAACAACAAGGATTTCCATGACCGACGCCGTACGCAAACAATCAGCCGAAGCCGCAAAGCTGAATGAGGATTGCGCCCTGGTAGCCGCGCTGCTGGGCGGCACCAAGGCTATGCGGGCCGCCGGCAAGACGTATTTGCCGCAGTGGCCGGGCGAGGACAGCGAGAGCTACGACCTTCGGCTGGCTGTGGCCACGCTGTTCCCGGCCTACGCCCGCACCATTGACGTGCTATCGGCCAAGCCATTCAGCAAGCCGGTGACGCTGGGCGAGGATGTGCCGGAACGGCTAAAGCCCTGGCTGCAAAATGTCGACTTGTCCGGCCGTGACCTTCATAGCTTTCTGTCGGAAATTACCCAAGAGGCCATGGGCTACGGCTTCTCGGGCATCCTGGTCGACTTCCCCAAGGCTGGCAACTTGGTCACGAAGGCAGACGAGCAAGCCGCCGGCGTGCGCCCGTACTTCGTCCAGGTGCACGTGCAGAACATCCTGGGCTGGCTGCCGAAGAACGCCACCAGCCTGGAAGGCTTGACCCAGCTGCGGTTGCTGGAAAGCGTGTCCGAACCGGATGGCGACTTCGACACCAAGGAAATTGAGCAGGTGCGCGTCCTGGGGCGCGGCACCTGGCAGACCTGGCGTCAGCGCGAGGCCAATGGGAAGAAAGAATGGTTCCTGCATGAGGAGGGCGTCACCACACTGAAGCGCATCGCGTTCGTGCCCGTCTACGGCAAGCGCCTGGGCTACATGCAGGCCACGCCGCCGCTGCTCGAGCTGGCGCACAGCAACGTCGAGCACTGGCAGAGCAAGAGCGACCAGCAGAACATCCTGCACGTCGCGCGCGTGCCGATCCTGTTTGCCAAGATGCTGGGCGAGGGCGGCATCACCGTCGGCGCCGGCAGCGCGGTCAAGTCGGAATCGCCCGAAGGCGACCTGAAATTCGTGGAGCACGGCGGCAAGGCCATCGAGGCCGGACGTCTGTCCATTCTCGATCTGGAAGACCGTATGCGCCAGGCCGGCGCTGAGCTGTTGGTGATCAAACCGGGCAATGTGACCGAATCGCAGACGCTGGCCGATAACGAGCAGGGCGCATGCGCGCTGCAGAAGATCGCGGGCAACGTCGAAGACGCAGGCGACCAGGCGCTGCAGCTGATGGCCGAATGGGTGAATGAAGCTGAAGGCGGTCACATCACCATTTTCAAGGACTTCGGCGCTGCGTCGCTGGCCGAGGCCAGTGCCGAGTTGCTGTTCAAGAGCGTGGCCAATAACCGGATTTCCGGTGAAACTTATTTCAACGAACTACAGCGCCGCGGCATCGTGTCGCCAGATTTGAAATGGGAGGATGAGCAGGAGCGCATCCAGTCCGCGCCACCTGACCTGACGGGGCAATAAATGGGCGCGCTCGAAGAGTGGATTGCCGAGATGTTCCTGACGCACTCCCTGAACCTGCTACGGTTCTCGGCCGGCACCCAGGATAAGATCCTGTTGCTGATGGCCGCCATGTCGAAGGAATTGACGGCCAAGCTGCACGAGGGCGAGATTTCGACCTACGGCAAGCAGCGCCTGGGCGCGCTGCTGCGCGAGTCGAATGCGCTGATTTCGTCTCATTACACCGGTATGCAGGCCGAAATGACCCGCAACCTGACCGGCATGGTGCGCATCGAGGCCGAATACACGGCCAAGGTGCTGACGCAGGGCCTCAAGATCGAGCTGGGCGCAAAGCTGCCGCCGGCCACCTACCTCGAAAAGCTCGTCGGCGACACCCTGATTAAGGGCGCCTCGTCAGCGGACTGGTGGAAGCGCCAGGCGCTCGATACGCAGTTTCGATTCGCCAGCCAGGTGCGGCTCGGCGCGGCACAGGGCGAAACGACGTCGCAGATTGTGTCGCGTGTACTGGGTAAGAGTGCGAAGGCGGCCGATCTGACGCCAAGCACGCCTGCCACGCCGCCGATGCCGGCCGGGACACCAGGTGCACCAGCGGCCCCGGCAGCCAAGGGGCTAGCGCCTGCGCCGGATCCTGTTGCGCCGGGCGAGCAGGGCATCTTGAAAACGTCAGCTGCAAATGCGCGTGCACTGGTGCACAGCTCGGTGCAGGCCGTGGCCAACGCCGCGCGCCTAGTGTCTTTTCAGCAGAACGACGACCTGATCGAGTGCCTGGTGTGGCTGTCGACGCTTGATTCGCACACTTGCCTGCTGTGCGCCATGCGTGACCTGCACGAGTACTCGCTGCACGAGCAAGAGCCGATCAACCATACCCACGAGTGGGCGGGCGGGCCTGGCGCCATTCATTTCAGCTGCCGCTGCGTGCTCAGCACGCGCACCAAGACGTTTGCGGACCTGGGCATCGAGCTGGACGAGCCGGGCGAGAGCACACGCCCGAGCGACGGCGGGGCGGTCAGCAGCAAGATGAACTTCAAGGACTTCCTGGCCAGCAAGGATAAGGCCTGGCGGGCGGAATACTTGGGTCCAGGCCGCGCCGAGATGTACGAGGCGGGCAAGATCACGCTGAATGACCTGATGAATCTCAAGGGGCGCAAGCTAACCTTGGAGGAACTGGCCGCCAAGTACGCGAAATAGCGTACGATCAGCACATGATATCGACACAAGGCATTCCCGCAAACTTGATACTCCTCGCCTTTGATGACGGGGAGTTTGAACAGCTCGAGCCAGAGGATGTGGTGCGAGATGGCGATCGGGTCATGTTTTCATTGATCGGGCTGAAGGATGTTATTGCTGTCGCAATGTGGCGACTGAGGCTGGATGCCAATTTCAGAGCATCCATTGATGGCGCCATGTATGACCTCGTGTCAGCAAGTCCCGTAAGCATTGAGGATCGGATTGATGGCACTCGAACCACCCGGTTTTGCGCGCCGTTCGTGTTGCCGTGAGAGGTCATCCCTAGAGTAAATTGCAAAAATTTCAACGAACTTTGAAGCCGCCCGGGCAACCAGGCGGCTTTTTTTATGCCGCAAGCGGACGCGACGCGGCGCACGGCCGGAAGGCCATTGATAGGGCGGATGCCCGGAAAGAACGACCATGCCATTCAAATTCAACGCAGACGGAACCATTGCAATCGACGGCGAGAAGAAGCTGCCGATCTTTATTCATCCCAACGGTACGGAAGCGCCATTCGACGCGGATACTACGCTGGGCACAATCACCCGCCTGAACGGCGAGGCCAAGACGCACCGCGAGGCGAAGGAGGCTGCCGAGCAGCGCCTGAAGTTGTTCGACGGCATCGAAGACGGCGTGGCTGCACTGGCCGCGCTGAATACGGTGAAGAGCCTGAGTTCCGGCGAACTGAAGACGGCGGCCCAGGTCAAGGAAATCCAAGACGCGGCTGCCAAGACCGCGCAAGAGCAGGTTGCCGCGCAGGCCAAGGCCAGCGCCACTCAGTTGCAGGAATTGACCGCGCAGCTGGATAAACGCACCAACGAATTGAACACCCACATGATCGGCGGCGGCTTCGCCAGCTCGAAGCTGTTGACTGACGACAAGCACCCGAGCCGCCTGGCGATCCCAACCGAGATGGCAAAAGCCTATTTCGGCAGCCATTTCAAGGTAGAGGACGGTAAGATGGTGCCGTACGACGCCGCCGGCAATAAGATTTTCTCTCCGACCCGTCCAGGCGAAGTCGCTGATTTCGATGAAGGCTTAGCGCAACTGGTGCAGGCTTGCCCGTTCAAGGACCAGATACTGAAAGGTTCTGGCGCCTCGGGCGGCGGGGCCCACGGCGGTAATGGCGGCGGCGCAGGTGCCAAGCAAATCTCCCGCGCTCAATTCGAGGCGATGGGCGTCCAGGATCGCGCCGCAGCAATGAAAGGTGGCGTAACGGTCGCCGGTTAAAGTTCGCAATTCAGGGCGTCGCCTTGACGCCCGACACGTGCCTTTTCGATGGATGTCGGAAGGGTGCTTTGGGCTGGATGGCCTCTCAGTTCTAAAACTCAAATCACCCCTCAATGGCTCGCTTTCGCGGGCCTTCTTCATTTTTGAAAGGCTTTACGACAATGGGCACTCTTACCCTGAACGGCTTGCTGCCGACTATCTACAACGCGATGGAGGTAATCTCGCGCGAGCAGATCGGCATGATTCCAGCTGTATCGCGCGACTCCAATGCTGAGCGTGCGGCAATCAATGAAACCGTGCGTTCGCCATCCGTCGGCCCTATGGTCGCCGAAGATTTGACGCCAGGCGCTTATGCTCCCGATACGCCGAATCAGACCATCAACTACGTTGACATGACGATCCAGAAGGCGCGCTCGGTGCCATTTGGCATCACGGGCGAAGAAAATCGCGGCTTGAACAATGCCGGCACGCTGGGCGACATCAACGCGCAGCGCATTACCCAGGCGCTGCGAACGCTGGGTAATGAAGTCGAGGCCGATCTGGCTGCGCTGCACATCTATGCCTCGCGCGCCTACGGTACCGCCAACTTGACCCCGTTCGGAACGGCGGCCGACTTCACCGATTTCTCGAACCCGCTGCGCATCCTGGACGACAATGGCGCGCCGTTGACCGACCGTCAAATGGTCCTGGGCTCTTCGGCTATCTCGAACATCCGTGGCAAGCAGTCCGGCCTGTTCAAGGCGAACGAAGCGAATAGCGATGAACTGCTGCGTCGCGGCATCATCGGCCAGGTCGAAGGCTGGGACATCCACAACTCGGGCCAGATCCGTTCGCTGGTACCTGCCGGCACAGCTGCCGCATCGACCACCAATGCTGCGGGCTATGCCGTCGGCGCCACGGTGATCAACCTGGCTGCTGCTGGTACCGGCGCCTACATCACGGGTGACATCGTGGCATTCGCTGGCGATGCTGACAACAAGTACTTGCTGGCGGCTGGCGATGCTGATACCTCGAACGGCGGCACTATCGTGCTGGCCGAGCCGGGCCTGCGCAAGGCAATCCCTGCCGCAGCCACTGCAATCACCGTGATTGCAGCCACCACCCGGAACATGTTCTTCCACCGCTCGGCCATCCAGCTGGCCTGCCGCGCGCCGGCCATGCCGGATGAAGGCGACTCGGCCGATGACGTGATGATGGTGACCGACCCGGTTTCCGGCATCACCTACGAGTTCTGCATCTACAAGCAGAAGCGCCAGGTCCGCTACGAGGTGAACTTGGCCTGGGGTGTGAAAGCAGTGGCACCACGCCACATGGGCATCCTGATCGGCGCGTAAGCGTCGCTGAGCTAACCATCAACCCGGCCCGGCCAGCACTGAGGTGCTGCCGGGCCTCACCTGGACTTCACCATGGATACCATCAAAATCGTATCGACGGACCCGCACACGCAGGGCCCGTTCGTCGTCATCAATAAATCCGACTTCAACCCCAACGTCCACGAGCTGTACGGCGACCAGGACCTGGGCGCGCCCACCGAGCGCGTGCCGACGATGGCCGAACTGCTCGCCGCGCGCGATCAATTGGCAGGACGCGGGCGTGAGCTGAATGAGCGCGAACAAAGCCTGATCGCCCAGATGGATCGCGTCGCCGAGCAGACCCGGGCCAACGAGGCCGAAGCGCAGCGCCTGCGCGACGAAGCGGTAAGCCTCCAGCTCGCCAAGGATGCCGCTGCAGCCGCCACGCAGACGCAAGCAGCATCGGCAACGGCCACTGCCACGGCCGAAAAGCCAGCCAAAGCCGCCAAGCCGTAGTCCCTGGCCAGCACCGCCCCGCACGCCGGGGCGCCAAATAAACCGCACTCCCGAAAGCCAATATGCCAACCATCACCGCCGGCGGCACGCCGCAAACCATCACGCTTCCCGAGGGCCAGGTTCTGAGCGTCAGCGGCACTGCCGGCACGGCTGGCGTCATCTACCGCCTCGATCAAGTGCTGGGAGGGACGAATTCGCTGCAATCATGGGCGGTTGGCGCTGGTGCGCTGGCGCCCATTGGACCGTATGCGGAGCTGCAGCGCTTTCTGCTCACATGTACGACTGGCGCCGTTCAGGTTGCCGTCCGAAATGGCGTTGTCGCAGCTCCACGCATGGCCGGGGGAGTGCAGGGTGGGACCGTATCCCGCTCAGCGCTCACAAGTCTGCGCTACGAGGCGCTGTCGAAGTCGTTACCGTCAGCAGCAAACTTGAAAGCGTTCAATCAGACGCTAAATCTGCAGCCCAACAAATTTACGTCGTGCGTAAAGAAGGAAGAAGAAGCCCCGTTCACTGCCATGCGGCTGGTCGCGGTCAATCGCGGCGCTGTGGCCATCAGCGCTGTTTCTGCTCTGGTGGGCACAAGCGAGACCGCGGACTTCTCTACTTCCCAGCGCTTGAGCGCCCCCACGATCAACGGTGTGTCGTACGCCGCCCTACAGGGGGCCACTGACGCGAATGGGTTAAGGCCTGTGACGTGGGCTGGTGCGGCTTCCGCTTCGATTGCTGCAGGTGACACGGCGCAGAAGCTGGCCCTTTCCGACTGGACCGCCAAGTTGTCCGTCCCACGTGCTGATGGCGGTGTACGGCCATTTTCCATCGTACGTCCGTCTATCGACGGCACTATTCAGGCAGTCCCGTACCAGAGCTACTACACATCGATCTTACAGACCCCTCAGCCCGCCATGCGTGGCCGCATCATCCAAGCTTCGAACGCGACCGCTGACGGAGTGGCAAATCCCGCCCAGGCGATGAACGCAGCCGTATTACCGTCCGCCATTTTATGCCTGGAGGTGTTTCCCATTCTCCGGTACTCGGTACCGGTCTGCTCGGTATGGATCAGTGCAGATTCAACCGGTGACAACAGTGGTTTGGTGACGGATCACATCAGCAACTGGATGACGCGTGCTGCGTACGATCTCAGCACGCCTGATCGCCCTGTGGTTCCGGCAAATATGGCGTGCAGCAACATCAATTCGCAGACCTACATTCAAGTGTGTCGTGATTGGTTGGCTGCGGGCGTGCCAGCTCCCTCGATCCTAATTATGGCGCCGGCGTCTGTAAATGATGCCGGTTATGACCTGAATTTCCAAGAGCGACACTGTTCTCAGGCCATTGAGGCCGCGAAGTTGTGCATGGACTACAAAATCCCATACCTATTTATGTACGGTCTGTTGCCAAACGACGGTGCGACGCTCTCTCAGGATAATGTCCGAAAGGCGACGAACGCACGACTCAAAGCAATCGCAGAAAGCATGGGCGCCACTTGGCTCGATTTCTCCGCGTTGGGTGACGGTGCCAGTCCGGAGCGTTTTGTCACGAAATACAAGTTCGATGCGCTCCACCCAAACGAATTGGCTATTGAGGAAATCATGGCGCCAGTAGCCCGGGCTGCCATTGCCGAGGTGCTCTAGAAAATGACTAAATTATTATTTATTTGTACAGACGCTCAAATCCGTTCAGTTGATGGCGTTGCTTATGCGCCTCTTCCATTGAGAAGCGCGCCCCAGCTCGAGCCTGAAAGTTCAAACCGAATTTGATCATCAACCCATACGTGGTAAACAAGGCCCAATGCCGCCAGGCGTAGGAGTCTTGCCAAAGCTTCGGGTTCATCTACTGAGTACACGAGTGCCGCGCGCTCCGTCGAGAACGGACCTGCTGCTCCTGGTGGCTCAAATATACGCACCCAAGATAACGGGATGCCAACCGTCTTCGCGAAGGTGTTTTGCTCGTCATTGCCAACAACTCTGGTGTCCGGCATTTTTACCATTTCGCCGGCCCATGTCGTAGCTTCTTGGGCGAGTCCTTTGAACATTAACGGGAGAGCTTCGTTAAGAAGTGAGCTTGTATTTTCGCCAGCTTTTTTAGAAAGGTCCAAGCGAGAAGTTGCTGCCGTGTGATTTTCTTGGGATAGCTTATTAAATACAGCTTGAAAGTCTTCCCTAAGTTCCCGCGACTGCTGAAGTGTTAAAACCCGTGTTCTAAGAACTTTTGCTTTGGCGAATTCGTTCAAGCTGTCGTATAAGCCGCTTGTTACCGTGGCCAAAGTGGTCATTAGCGGCATGAAAAGTACATAAATACCTGAAGCAATCAACGGGATTAAAATTAACCGCCAAATGGGGTCTGTGTCAGGGGCGTAAAGGACATTTTCTAGATAGGCGAATTTCACCTTGTAGTGCTCGTCATTCAATCCTACAAGAATCGCCTTCCAATTTGTCACGGCCCAAGAAATTGCAAATGACACTAAAAATGGATTACTTAGACGTTTGGTGACGGAATCGAGAATTTCGTAAAGCTTTTCCATATGTGGATCCAAACGTTAAATAATTGTCTGAATGGTATCACATTTGTTGATGGATTATAAATGACTTTGATCATCGAAACTGGCGCCGGACTGGTCGACGCCGAATCCTATGCCAGCATCGCCGCAGCAGACGCGCGCTGTGCCAGCCTGGGCCTGACTGCCTGGGCAGCGCTGGCCGAAGCTGACAAGGAAATCGCCCTGCGCAAGGTCATGATCTTCATGTCCACCTACCGCACACGCTGGGCCGGCCGCCGCGTCTATCAGCACCAGGCGCTGGACTGGCCGCGCTATGGCGTGGTGGTCGACGGCTTCACCGTGCCCAGCACCATCGTGCCAGCGGATGTGGTCAATGCCAGCATCGACCTGGCCGTGCGCGCTGGCAGCGGCGAGGATCTGCTGCCGGACCTCGACACTGGCTCGAACGCGATCAAGAAGGACAAGACCGGCCCGCTGGAAACGGAGTACTTCCAGAACACTACGGATGCGCGCGAGCGGTTCGTGGCCGTCGACGCGCTCCTGGCGCCTTACTTCGGCTCGGCTGGCGGCGGCAATTCGATCAGGGTGGTGCGAGCATGAGCACATTCCCGGTAGTGCAAATCGAGGGCTGCGCTGCGCACGAGAATACGTACAGCCATAACGGCAAGGTGTGGACAGTCACAAACCTCATCGCTCGCTCCAAGGATCTGGAGCCGTTTGACTTGCCACTGGCGGCTATCTATCTCGGCACCGAAGTCTGGACACCAGAGGCCTCGCCGTTCGGCATGGCGCACCACATGCGGCGCGCGCTGGACGTTGACACCCGTCATCCGGTGATTCTGAGTCAAGAGGGCTTCATTATGGACGGCTGGCATCGTGTGCTGCGCGCGCTGATCGACGGCAGGGCCGCCATCAAGGCGGTCCGCTTCAGCAAGACCCCGCCGCATGACTATTTGAAGGCTGACTGATGTTCGACTACGCCAAGACGGCCGCGCGCGCCGACCAGTCCCTGCGCCGCAAGGGCGGCATCGTGGTGCTGCGCCAGGTAGTGACCGACGAATATGACCCGGGCCTGGGCACGGCGCCGATCATCACCACGGACTACGAAGGCACGGGCGTTAAAATCAACTACGAAGGCGAGAACATCGACGGCACGCTGATCCAAGCGGGTGACCAGCAACTGCTGCTGTCGCCGCTGCAGCGCAACGGTGCGCCGATGCCGAGGCCTACCGCCGCCGACTTGGTGCTGTTTGGCGGCGCCAGCTACACGGTGAAGGCCGTCGAAACCACAGCTCCGGTCGACGTGGCCGTGCTGCACACGCTGCAACTCAGGGGGCTTTGATGACAGGTATGTCCTTTTCCATGCAGATCGCCGAATTCATCGCCAAGACAAAAGGCAATGTGGACCTGGTCACACGCGCCATCACCATGAAGGTCGACAACAAGGTGATGCATCGCTCGCCGGTCGGTGACGCCAAGTTCTGGAAGCACAAGCCGCCGCCTGGTTATTCCGGTGGCCGCTTCCGCGCCAATTGGCAGCTTTCCATCGGCTCGCCGGCCGCCGGCGTGCGCGACCTGATCGACAAAGATGGCAGCGCCACAATAGCCGCGCACGGTAGCACGATCAGCGCGGCAAAGGCGGGCGACGTGATCTACCTAGTTAACAACTTGCCATACGCGAAGCGTATCGAGGAGGGATGGTCGCGCCAGGCGCCCGTCGGCGTCGTGATGCTGACTGTCGTGGAATTCCGCACCATTGTGGACAACGCGGTGAACGGGGTGCGCGACGGCACCACTGCAAGCGAGTTCGCGCAAGGCTATTCGAGCTATAAATTATGAGCCAACCAACAATACGCTCGGCGCTGGAGGTGGCCTTGGTCAGCCTCGCGCCAGAAATCGACACAGCATGGCAAAACGTGCCTTACACGCCAGTTACTGGCCGCCCGTATCAAGCGGCCTATTTGCTGCCGGCGGAACCGGACAATCATTCCTTGGGCGACGGCTCGCGCCAAGAGCGCGGCATCTTTCAGGTCAGCCTGATGTATCCGCCAGGGCAGGGGACTGCTGCCGCCGGCGCGCGCGCTGAAATGATCAGGGAGCTGTTCCGCCGCGGCGCGGGCTTCACGAAAGGCGATGTGACCGTGCAGATCGAGCGCACGCCTGAAATCGCAGACGGCCGAGAGGACGGCGACCGCTGGATGGTCCCGGTCAAGATCCGCTGGTTCTGCAACCTGTAACCCGCATCACCCCACACAGATCGCCTCGGCGGTCTTTTTTTTCGACCAAAGAAAGGCAATCCACACCATGACCACTGCAAACGGCATCGACAGCCTGCTCGTTATTGGCAAGCAAACAGCGGAAGGCACGAAGGCGCTGGCGGCCGCCGGCCGCCTCTACCCGCGCGTGACCGCGACGTTCGACACGGACGCCGACAAGTACTCGAGCAACGAAATTGACCCGAGCCAGCAGCAAAGCGACACGCGCCTGGGCAACTTCCGTACTTCGGGCGCCATCAAGGGCGAAGCGAGCTGCGGCACCTACGCGGTGTTGCTGGCCGCGTTGCTGCGTCGTGACTTCACCGCAGGCGGCGTCACCACGGCACAGAACACCATCGCATCGGGCGCAACGGGCCTGACGCGCAGCGCCGGCTCATGGCTGGCCGACGGCCACCGCGCGGGTACCGTGGTGCGCATCAGCGGCTTCCTGACCACCGGCGCAGCCAACAACGGTAAGAATTTCTTCATCACTTCCGCTACGGCGCTGAAGCTGACGGGCCAGTTCATGGACGGCAGCGCCATGACGGTGAAGGTCGAAGGCGACCCGGTGACCGTGACCGCAACCGGCAAGCGCAGCTTCACGCCGTTGACCGGGCACACCACGGACTGGTTCACCGCGGAAGTGCAGGATCCGGGCATTGCCGTCAACCGCTGCTTCATTGACCAGCTGGTCAGCAAGGTCGATATTGCCGTGCAGCCGAACGGCATCACAAGCATGGACTTCACCCTGATGGGCAAACTGGAAGGCGCGACCACGCCAGCGGCGTACTTCGCGGCACCGGCTGCCACGCCCGGTACTGGCAAGTTCTCCGGTGCCACTGCGATGCTGTCGGTCGCAGGCATCCCGTCGCAAATCTGCACGGGCATGTCGCTGGCGCTGGACGGACAGGTAAAGATCGATCCGGTGATCGGCTCGAAGTTCGCCACGGCCGCCTCGCGCGGCAAGGTGCTGGGCAGCGGGCAGTTCACCGTGCTGATGCAGGATTCGGCATACATCGATTACTTCAAAGAAGAAATCGAACTGCCGCTGGCATACGCCATGGCGGCCAGCACGGCGCCGCTGGCCGACGTCATGGCGATTGCCATGGGCCGCATCAAGATCACCTCGGCTAAGGTCGATGATGGAGAGAAAAATAAGATTATCACCTGCGCCTTCGACATTCTGCGCTACCAGGGCGCCGACACCCAGCACGAAGCGACCACCGTAGCCTTCCAAGACACGAGCTTGTAACCATCCCGCCCGGCCTCGCGCCGGGTTTTCTTTTTGGCGCAAGCCAACCCCAGCACCGGCCCGCCCGCCGTCTCCATTCGCGTGGAGCGGTGGGCGCGCACGGGCATTTATGACCACGCGAAAGGCATTACCCATGAATACCACTCAAGCACCTGCAGTCCTGAACACCGCTCAAGCCATCGCCGTTGCCGGCTTCGACATTGCCAACCTGTCCGCGCCTGCCGCGCGTGTGACCTTTGACGTGCCCGTGATCTTCGACGCCGACGGCGAGCCCGTAGCCGGCCTCAAGATCGTCGGCAAGAATTCCGACGAGTATCGCAAGGAAAGCCACGCCGTGCGTGCCGAAGGCTACCGCAAGTCCGCAAAGCGTAAGACGGCCATCGACGCCTCGACCGATGAAGGCTCCAACCAGCTGGTGCACGTCATCGATGACAATCAGAAGCGCCTGGCGCTGGCTGTGGTCGTCGACTGGTACGGCTTCACCAGCAACGGCGCGCCGGCCGCGTTCGACAAGGACATGATCGCCGCGGCCTACGATAAGTACCCGACCTGGCAGGACCGCGTTACGACCGCCCTGGAAAACGACGCCAATTTTTTGAAGGTCTGACCCAGGATCTGCTGCTGTATGCCGATCATCTGTTTGATCGAGCGGCAGCGGCAGGCGATGGCAACGCCAAAGGCGATCACCTGGACACCGCCCGGCAAAACCCTCTCTACCGAGCGCCCGAGGCGCCGGCGGTACCGCAGCTGCCGCCCGAGCTGGCCTATATCTGGACCTGGTTCAGCCAGCTGAATCAGAAGCGTCAATGCGGCATGGCCGTGAATTCGCTGACCAGTGCCGAGATATTGGGCTGGCAGGCGCGCCACGGTGTCCGTTTCGATCCGTTCGAGGAAGTCATCATTGATCGCCTGGATGCGTTGTTTATTTATCACCAGAATAAGAAGGAAAAATAATGCCTGATATCGCCGAGCTTGGCCTTTCAATCGACACGCGTCAGCTGGAGCAGGGCGCCCAGGCCATGGATCGCCTTGGCGCCGCCAGTGAGAGTGTCGAGAAGAAGGTCGACAGCGCGACGACAGCCATTGACAAGCTTGGTAAGGCTAGTGCGGAAGCCAAGGGGAAAACTGCCGAAGGCGCGGCGGCCGTCGATGCCGTCGGCGAGGCCGGTGCACGCGTGGTGCAAAAGGTTGATGCAGCGACGGCCTCTATTGACGCAATGGGCGCCACCACCACCCGTATTCGCACTGTCTTCCTTGGCGGCAGCAACACGCTTGATGGGTTCATGGGCGCATCGATGGGGGTCTGGCGTAGCAGCGAAGCCGCCGCCAATGGAATTGATAGTCTCGGCAACTCCGCCGAACGCACATGGAAGAAGCAGGCTGATTACAACGGTGCCATGAACGATACTGCTCGTATCATGCGGCAGGCCGCCGATGCTGCGCGCACCCTGGAAGAGTCCAACCATTCCCTGCTTGTATCCCTGCAGCGCGAGATTGATACCTTTGGAATGGCGCGCGGCGAGCTGGAACGCTATCGCGCGGCCGAGTTGGGCTTGGGCAGCGCGGCCCAAATCAAGGCTGCGGCATTGGGCAATAGCATTGATGCCATGCACCGCGAAGAGCGGGCTGCTCGCGATGCCGCCGGAGCCCAGGATCGGGCCGCCCAGGCTGGCGACCGCTTTATTAAAAACCTCCAGGATCAGGTAGTCACGCTGGGCATGACGACCCAGCAGCTACAAGCATACCGCGCCGCTCAGCTGGGCGTTTCCGATGCGGCGGCGCCACTGATCAACAAGTTGGCCGAAACTGGCGAGGGCGCCAAGAAAGCCGGCGGGCACATGGAGGGCTTTAGCTTCCAGTCCGCCAGCGCAAAACGTGAGTTGCTCGTGCTCGCCCACGAATTGAGTCAAGGGCAATTCAGCCGTTTCGGCGGTTCGATGATGGTATTGGGCGAGCAGACTGGCGCCGCAGGCTTGCTGTTCAGTAGTACTGGCCTGGCCGTGCTGGGCTTTGCAGCCGCGCTGGGCACGGTGGCGTACGCAATGATCAAAGGCGCCAGCACGCAGCGAGAAATGAACAATGCCCTGATCTCGACCAACAACTACGCAGGAGTTACCAGCGACAAGCTGAATGAACTGGCGCATGCCGCGACTGCTGTGCACGGGAGTATTGGCGAGGCGAAGAAGGTTGTAACGGAATTGGCCGGCACTGGCAAGTTCACGGGCGACCAGATCGCATACATCACCGATGCTGTCATTGCGTTGGAGACTGCGACGGGCGAATCCGTCAAAAAGACCATTAAGGAGTTCGAGTCCCTGGCGGTTCAGTCGACAGGCAGCACCAATCGCGCCACCGAGGTGATTACCCGCGCAACCGTCAAACTGGATGATACCTATCACTTTTTGACGCTTTCCGTCTATGAGGCAATCCGCGCATTGGAAAAAGACGGCGATGCAAAAGGTGCGTCTGCCGTCGCTACAGCGGCTTTCGCAAAGGCGACCAAGGATGGTGCTGACCAGATGATTGCCAACCTTGGTGGTGTGGCGCGCGCCTGGCATGGCGTAAAGGAAGCAATCGGCGGCGCTATGGATGCCATCGGAAGCTACGGCGCCAAGGCCACGCCTGCGGCCGATGTAAAAAAATACAGTTTTCGTCTGTCGGAGTTTGATAAGGGGCTGGCCGATAGTAATCTGCGCTTGGGGCGGGCACCTGATGCCATTACACCTGAACTTCAGGCCGCCCGCACGCAGATTGTTCTTGGTCTGACGGACGCGGTAGATAAATTGAACAAGGCCGACGCTGTCGCGCTTGCCCAGGGTGAAGTCGCGACCAAGAATTCGCGTGCTGTTCATGCTGCTGCGATGATCCATGCGGAAGATATCCGCCTGCAGAAGAAGGGGATGGGTGAGCTTGCGGTCGCCTTGGATGCATACCAGTCGAATATTGATGCCATTCGAGCTGCTGACCCAAATTCACCTCTTATTACCCCTGACGCGATTGCCGCTGGTATTGCTGCTCGGAAAAAAGCACATACCGATCAGGCCAAGCCGAAATCTGACCCGGTCGAAAACACCGAGCTTGCCGATCAAATCAAGCAGTACGCGAAAGAATCTGCGACTGCAAAGGCGCACTACGACGCGCTCGGTCGGCTCGATGATATGTATCTGAAGGGTGGTGAATTGTCGGTCCAGCAGGCATATGAGAACAAGCGCAGCTACGCCCTCAAAACTTATGAGGCTGAAGTGGATGCATACGACCTCCAAATCAGCGCGCTGCAAGGCCACCAGAATGCGACCAAGGCTGAGGCCGCCAAGCATCAGAAGGAGCTGAACGAGATCTTGGGCAAACGCGATGCTGCCGAAAAGGCCTTCTTCGACGCAAGCTTCATCCGTGACGAGGAAGAGCGCCTGCGCCAAGCGGCAACCGCGACGGCCGCAGCCGATGCCGCGAACAAGGAAATCGCATCGATCAATGCGCAAGTCGCGGCTGTCGAAGAGCAGATCCGCACTTACGGCATGCTGCCAGCGGCCAAGACGGCACTGGCCATCGCAGACCTGGAAGAGCAGAGCGCCGCGCTGGCCGGATTTGCGAACAGCGAGAAAACGCTCGAGTTGAACGATCGGAAGATCGAGAGCCTGAACCGCCTGCGTGCCGCGCAGGGCATCGCGCAGGCGCAGGAAGCCGGGACGGACGTCGCCAAGGCCAAGGAACTGCTGGACATCCTAACGGCTGTCGATACCGCAACGAAGTCGGCAGCGCAAGGCATGACGGCCTCGTTCGGCGCTGTCGGCACGGCCATCGGCGGGCTGACGACAGCATTGTCTGGCTATGCCGTGCAGCAGCAGGCTATCACTGCACAATTGGCAGCGTCCACCAAGGATGCGCATGGCGATCCGACCAAAATCGCCAAGGCTCAAGCTACAGCAGCCCAGCAGGGCGCGCAGGCGCAGATCAAGTCTTATGGCGACATGGCCAGCGCCGCCAAGGGCTTCTTCAAGGAAAACAGTACTGGTTACAAGGTGATGGAAACCGCAGAAAAAGCATTTCGTGCATACGAAATGGCGATGGCCGTCGAGTCGATGATCAAGAAGGTTTTCTTCAAAGAAACGGAGGTAGCAGCCAATCTGGCCTTGAACGCCACCAAGCTGACCGGCGAGGCGACGACTACGGCCGCGTCCACCGGCCTGGCCGCAACCGAGGCGAGCGCCTGGGGCATTACGGCCGTGGTGAAAGCCCTGGCCTCGCTGCCGTTCCCGCTGAACTTGGCCGCTGGCGCCGCGACGCTGGCGGCCGTAGTGGCTATCGGGGCAAAAATGTTCGGTGGCATGAGCGGGGGCAGCGTCAGCCTGTCTGAACAACGCCAGGCTGCCAACGGTACCGGTACGGTACTGGGCGATTCGTCCGCGAAGTCGGAGTCGATCGCACATAGCCTGGCCATCATGGAGAAAAACTCCGGCCTGGGCTTGGCGCACACCATTTCAATGGATTCGTCGCTGAGGAAGATGGTGGCTGGCATTGGGAATTTGTCCAGCCTGCTGGCGCGCTCCGGCGTGACGGGTGCTGGCGGTGGCGCAGCAGCTGGCGTGCAAACCGGCTCGACGTCGACGCTGGGCAAAGGTGGGCAGTTGGCGTTGTCGGGCGCGGCGACTTACGGCGGCGCCATTCTGGGCGGGAGCATCGCCGGCGCGATGACGATGGGCACGATTGGCGGCAGCTTGACGATGATGGGCGCGGTAGCTGGTCCCATCGGCATGGCAATCGGTGCGGCAATTGGTTTTGCTGTGTCCAAATTGTTTAAGACTTCGACGTCGATTAAAGACCAGGGCATCACAGGCAATGCCATGTCGCTCGGTAATGTAGATGCGTTTGGCTTTACCGCCCAAGCGTATGCCGACATAAACGTCAAGAAGAAAGCACTTGGCATCAGTTATAGCAGCAAAAACAGCACGCAGACGGCACCGCTTTCGGATGAAATGAACGATCAGTTCACCATGATCATCAGCAGCATGGGGCAGACCATCCGCAACGCGGCAAATGTGTTGGGCATGGGTGGCGATACGTTTAATGCCCGCCTCAATTCCTTTGTGGTCGACCTGGGCAAGATCAGCCTCAAGGATTTGAAGGGCGAGGAACAGCAGAAAGCACTGGAAACCGCATTTTCCAAGATGGGCGATGACATGGCCCGCTGGGGAGTGGCCGGCCTGCAGCAATATCAGGCCGTGGGTGAGGGCTATCTGGAAACCCTGGCGCGCGTCGCCAATAACTTCGTGCAGGTAACAGACGTGTTGGCGGTGCTGGACAAGTCGTTCAGCACGACCGGCCTGGGCGCGGTAGCGCTGAGCGAGCACCTGATCGAGGTGTCTGGCGGCATCGACAAGCTGACCAGCGGCACCGGCTACTTTGTGCAGAATTTCCTGTCGGAGGCCGAACGCATGGCGCCAATCACCAAATCGGTGAATGAAGCCATGGGTAAGTTGGGCTTGGCTGGTGTGAAGACGACGGATGCCTTCAAGGCTGCCGTGCTGTCGGCTGCCGACGGCGTGGCGACGGGCAAGGCTGGAGCCGCCGAACTGTACGCATCTTTGCTGGCCCTGGCTGAGCCGTTCAAGACTGCGGCCGATTACGCTGCCGAGTTGGCAGCGGCAACTGGAGAATATGCGGTTGCGGCCAAGACGGCGAGCGAGGTGGCTACAGAGCGCCGCGACCTGCAGCAGCAGCTGAACGAATTGACGAAAAGCGAAACGGCACTGCTGGCCATCCAGCGCGCCGGTATCGCAGACGTCAACAAGGCGCTGTTCGACCAGGTGCAGGCGGCCAAGGCCGTGGTATCGGCCAAGGACGCGCTGTCCAAGGCTTACGAGACCGAATCGGCAGCGGCCAAGACGGCGCTGGAGAAATCGAAGTCGTGGGTGACGACCTTGAACAGCCTGAACGCCAGCATGGCCTTGGGTGGCCAGTCCATCCTCACTCCGGAGCAGAAATACGCCGAGGCGCGCGCCCAGTTCGAGAAAACCCTGGCCGCAGCCAATGCCGGCGACACGACCGCGCAGTCCGGCCTGTCGGCTGCCGAGCAGGCGTTCCTGACCGCCTCCCAGGTGGTCAATGCCTCGGATGCGAAGTATGCAGCCGACTATGCGCGCGTCATTGCAGCGAACCAGGACGCGGCGAAATGGGCCGCTGCGCAGGTCGACGTGCAGCAGGCCAGCCTGGATGCCCTCAAGGCACAGGTGTCGGGCCTGATCACCATCAACGACAGCGTGCTGACGGTGGCGCAAGCCATCGCCAACCTGCATGCGGCGATGGGCACGGCCGCAGGCCTGGGCGTGAAGTTCGACGGCTCCCATGCCGGCGGATTGGTCAGTACGCCGTACGACGGCTATATCGCTGAACTGCACGCCGGCGAGCCGGTGATTGACGCACCAGCGGCCGCTGCGCTGCGCCGCTACTTCGGCGGGACGGGGCCAAGCTCCGGCGGCGGCAACAACGACGCCCTGGTGGCCGAGATCAAGAGCCTGCGGGAAGAGGTTAAGGGCTTGCGCGCCGATCAGGACAAGCAGACCGGCGCCGCCATCCAGGCCACGGTCGAATCGAATGCCGTTGCCGCGAGAACCGTGGTCGAGGGCGTTGATAAATCTGCCCGGGCAGCCGCACGGGTCAAACAGGTGGAGTACAGTAAATGACAGATTCACAATTCCTGGAATGGCTGGAGACGCCCTCGGCCATTCGCATGGTGCTCATCGAGGTGCAAGTGAACGTGGCCGGCCAGGAGGTGACGCGTTATATCGCCTCCCGGCCGTACCTCACTGGGCCGCTTGAAGTGCCAGCGAATACCGAGTACTTGCCGCTGGCCACCGGCGGCCTGGCCTTCACCGAGCAGGTCAGCCTGACGGGCGAGGCGGGCTTGTCCGGCGGTGATATCGAGCTGGACAACGTCGATGGCGCGCTCGATAGCTGGCTCGCCGACGTCTGGCGAAACCGGGCGATCAAGGTCTGGTCGGGCGATCTGCGCTGGGCGCGCGCGGATTTCCGCCTGGTCTTCGACGGCATCATTGCCGACGTGGGCAGCACGGACCGCAATTCCATCAACCTTGCGCTGCGCGACAAGCTGCAACGCCTGGACACGCCGATTACCGAGGCCAAGCTGGGCGGCGTTTCGACAAACAAGGATGTAACGCTGCCGATCCCGCTCGGTGAATGCCACAACGTGGCACCGCTGCTGACGAACCCGGCGACGTTGGAATACGGGTTTCTCGGTGCTGTCGAGTCGATATTCGAGGTGCGCACCAACGGCAAGCCGGTGCCGATCATGGTCGACAACGCGACGGGCCGCTTCAAATTGACCATCAACCCGCTGGCCAATGTGGTGACGGCCAGCGTGCAGGGCGACAATGCCGGCGGCTATGCGCCACGCATCGCACCGCTGGTGCAGCGCATCGCCACCGGTTACGGCAAGGCGAGCGACCGTTTCACCGCTGCGGACCTGGACCTGGCCAACCTGGCCGCCTTCGATGCTGCCCATCCGCAACTGGTGGGCCTGTATGTCGCGGACCGGACCAACCAGGCACAGGCCATCCAGCAGCTCGCTGCCAGCGTGGGCGCGCAGGCGCTGATGTCGCGCACCGGTAAGCTGCGCCTGATCCAGATCGCGCTGCCGGCCGCCGGCGTGCCGGTCGAGATCGGCCCGGACCAGATGCTGGAGGGTTCGCTCCATCCAGCGCAGCGCCTGGCAGTGGTGGCGGCCGTCAAAATCGGCTACGACCGGAACTGGACCGCGCAGGCCAACCTGACGACCAGCATCCCGCCCGCGCATGCCGACCTGTACGCCACGGAATGGCTGACGGAGACGGTGATCGATGAGGCGGTCAAGGCGCGCTACCGCTTGACCGATGATCCGCCGCAGGTCGATACCTGCCTCAAAACCACAGAAGACGCACAAGCGGAAGCGGCGCGCCGCCTGGCGCTGCACAAGGTGCAACGCACGATATACGAGTTTGACGGGGAGCCGGAGATGATGCTGTTGGAGCTGGGACAGCCCGTGGTGCTGCGCGATGAGCGTTTTGGCTTGCAGGACGGCGCGCCGGGCGTAGTGGTGATCCTGTCGCCATCGTGGCTGACCGGCCGCGTCACCGTCGGGGTGCTGGTATGACCCCGATCGGCGGAACCCGTGACCGCTTGATCATGAACACCGTGCCGCGCTTCGAGCCGGCCAACGACCGCGTGCTGCTGCTGGCGGCAACGGCGCAGGCCTTCAAGGTGGCGGCCACGACAATCGCGGCGCCGGCCAGCATCGATTTCACGGCCGGGCTGGTGAATATGCAGGGCCAGGTGGCATTCGCCGCCAGCAATGCCAGCGTGCTGACGCGCGTCGGCAACGTGGCCACGCTGACGTATGGCGGCATGGTGGGCGAGAGCGTGACGGTCACGGCCAGCATCGTGGTCGACGGCCTGACCTATACGGCCAGCCAGACCGTCAGCAAGATATTTGACGGCGTGACCGGCAATTCCTCGCGCGTCTGCTACAGCAAGACCAGTCTCTCCTCGCTGGCCACCGCCCCGTCAACGATCAGCACGGAGGGGAGCGCGTCGTTCCCGCCGCTCAACACCTGGGGCGCGGGCACCGTGTGGGAGGGATCGCCGCAGGCTTTTGGCGCCGGCGAATCGTTGTACCGGTCCGACGGCATTTTCAATCCGGCCAGCGGCACCACCAGCTGGGCCGCGCCCTACCTCAACGCATTGAAGGTGGGGCAGCTGAGCGCGATTGCCATCGATGCGGGCAAAATCAAGGCGGGCGACTTCGAAGGCGTCACGCTACACGGAGGTTCTGGTTATGCGCACAGCACCTACACTTGGCCGCCAAATCTCGGCACCGGCTATCACTTGAGCGCCGCCGGCATGCTCCTGGGCAATCCACTGCTGGGTAAATACCTGCAGCTCGATGCCGACGGCAATATTTACGCGCCGGGTTTTTCTATCGTCAACGGCAGTGCCATTTTCAGTGGGGATTTGGGTGGCGCAGCAGGCACGTTTAAGGGCGAGTTAAAAGCCGCGACAGGCTCGTTTAAGGGAGAATTAATGGCTGCGACAGGCACCTTCGGCTTGATTCGTAGTGCCACGAGCGGCCAGCGGACGGAATACGACAGCAACGGCATCCGCATTTATAACGCTGCAGGCAATTTAATTGCCAGATTTGGAGTGTGGTGATATGCCTTGCGGACTGCAACTATGGGATGGCGTGAATGGTGCTCTATACCTCGACACAACGATGCTGATCGGGCGCCTGATTGGCCAAATCGATATCGGCACCGCGACCTCTGGATCGGCGACATTCCCTGGACTGGCATCTGGCACACCCTTTGCCATTCCGCTGATGGGCAAGGGTCAACCAGGCTGGTTTTATGAAAATTTCACTTTGCCTGTGTGCGTATTTTCTGGCGATTCGGTTTCATGGACGCGATACCGACCTGCAGAATATCCCAGCCCCAACCTGCCACCGTGCTCACTAATTTTGGGAATTAAATAATGACTGCCGGTTTCCAGTTGAAAAATGAGGGGCGTGATGACTATCAAATCGATGGCATGTATCGCTCTATGGTGCTAGCGCGCCACATCCAGGTTGTGACCAACACCGATCGAGGTGGTGACGAAGGGATTTACCAGGGCCCGGATCTTGTCAATGCCAGCTACGTTATTGTCCCTGTCGCGGCCGGTGAGGTTGTTGCTTGGCGCTGCGACGCGTATTGCGTTGTCACATCGGTCAGTGGGGGTACGGCGCTGATCATGTCGGGCGGCCCGGTTGGGACGACGATTGATCTCTATTTCTTCTTGCCCATTACGACCTCGAATGCGACGGCTGGTGCTCAAATATTCCGCGACGACGGGACGCTGGTTTTTTGCGCATCCAAGAAGCCGCTGGTTTTTGCTGGCGTCACCACTGGCGACGGCGTATTTAGCTATGCGCCTGGTCGCAGCTACGCAGCCATTTGCATCACCGCATATATGAACATGATGGTGACGGTGTTTGGCGCCCAACCTGCCGTTTCCGCACTGTATGCGGAAGTAATGGGCATGGCAAAGGCGGTTGCTGGTGGCGTGCAGGTTGATAAGCGAATGACATTCAGTTATTTCGCGGCAAACGCTGGGCAGGCTGTGTATTTTCCAGTGCGTGGCGAGACGCCACATGGAAATGTTTTTGCTGTTATTGACGTGACTGGATATTGAACCGATGGCAAATCTTCGCATCATCCACGACAACGCCGCAGACCGCGCGGCGCTGACGGCATCGAACCAGGCCGGCGCGCTGGGCCCGGCAAACCTGCAGCGCGAGCGCAAGTCCGCAGTGCTGCGCTCGGTCGGCACAACCCTGACCATCACCGCGACGCTGCCGCTGGGCGAGATCGTCGGCGGCGTGGCCCTTCCGTTCTGCAACCTGACTTCGAATGCCAAAATCCGCGTGCGCGGCTATACCGCGCCAGGTGATGCCGTACCAGTGATCGATACCGGCCTGATCCTTGCCTGTGCCTATGCGCCGCTGGGTGCCTGGGACTTTGGTGCCACGGCGCTGGCGGTCAATGCCTTTTCGTTTGGCGGTGGCGCCTATGCACGGGCCTGGTTCCCGCGCAAGACCGCGCGTCATTTTGTGATCGACCTCGCCGACCCCGGCAACCCCGCCGGCTACATCGAGTGCTCGCGCCTGGTGATGGGAAACTACTGGGAGCCGGAGAACAACGCCAGCTATGGCGCCAGCGTGACGCCGCTCGACACGTCGACGCTTTACAGGACGGCCGGTGGCGAGCAGCGGGTTGCTGCCGGCAGCACCTACCGCAAGTTGTCGTTGCCGCTCGAGCACATGACAGCACTGGATCGCGCCTCCGTGTGGCGCCTCGTGCGCGGCAGTGGCAAGCGCCTGCCGATTCTGGTGAGCCTGTTTCCCGACGATGCTGATCCACAGCTCGAGCAAACCCACCAGCTGTACGGCCGTCTTGCTGAACTGGCCGCCATCTCGACACCGTATTTCCAAACCTATGCAACATCGCTTGATATCGAGGAACTGTAATGGCAGACATTTTTTACCCAGAAATGAAGAATTGGCTCGACGCGCTTAATCAGTTGGCCAAGGGACAGCTGTTGCCAATTCAGGTCGACTGGGACGCTGCTCCTGGCTCCGTCAAGGAGATTCTGAACAAACCCGCGCTGGCGGCCGTAGCCACTTCGGGCAATAAAGGTGACGTGGACCTTGGGTCTGTCGACAATACCAGCGATGCCGACAAACCAGTGTCGATCGCGCAGCAGGCAGCGTTGGACGGAAAGGCAAATAAAGGCAGCAAGGCTGATGCCGGACTGCCCAATGCCGACAATACCAGCGATGCCAACAAACCGGTGTCGATCGCGCAGCAGGCAGCGTTGGACGGAAAGGCAAATAAAGGCAGCAAGGCTGATGCCGGACTGCCCAATGCCGACAATACCAGCGATGCCAACAAACCGGTGTCGATCGCGCAGCAGGCCGCACTCAATTTGAAGGCGAATTCGGCAAATCCGATCACCACTGGCACCTGGTTGCATAGCGGTGGGCCGCTATCGTTGAATTCCGGCGCGGCCAATTGGGGATCACTCGGTTCCGCTGCGGCGAGTTCGTCGTACCTCGCATTTATTCGGGGTGGAACAAGTACACCCGTCGGCTACATCGGGACAGATGGTGGAGCGGCAATCGGGAGCGGTAGCGGTGGTAATTTGGTGCTGAGAGCAGTTGGAAACTTGCATTTAGCAGCCGACGCCGGGATTGTGCTGCCATCCGCGGATGCGGTATTAGGTTTTGGTGCTACGAATTTCCGCTGGACGAATTCGTATTTCACGGTGTCGCCGACCATCACGTCTGATGCGCGCGAAAAAGATATGTTTCGCGCTCCCACGCCTTCGGAAATTGCGGCGGCCGCCGATCTGGCGCGGGCGATTGGAGTTTATCGCTGGAAAACCGCGATAGCATTGAAGGGGGATGGTGCCCGAGAACATATCGGGCCGACCGTCCAGGCCGCTATACAGATCATGGAATCGCACGGCCTCGACCCGTTCAACTACGGATTTATCTGCTACGACTCGTGGGTGGGTGAAACCATCGAGCATGCCGCCATCGAAGCGACAGACGACAGGGAAATGCAGGCAGCATGGACGGAAACGATTCCCGCCGGCGACCGGTACGCATTCCGCTACGACGAGTTGAATCAGTTTATCGCGGCTGGTTTCGAAGCGCGCCAAGCTGCGATCGAGGCCCGGCTCGCCGCCTTGGAAAGCGCAGTTTCGTAATTTTACGATGTTGACTTACAGCAATCCAGCCGCCTTCGGGCGGCTTTTTCATTTCCACCACCTGAAAGGCACTACATGGCCATCGAAACGACCGCCGCCGGCGGCGCACTGATTAAAATTTTTGGCATCCCGGTTCTGGCCGGCGCTGCCGCAACTTCACTGGGGTTCATGTTTATGTGGCCAAAAACTGCCAAGGAGGCGGGCGTGCGCTTCTTCGTCACCATTCTCTTTTCCGCCTTGATGGGCCCGGCCCTGGTCGTGGTCGTGCGCAACTGGATGCCGGGCCTGTTCGACAGCGCGCGCGCCGTCGCCGTGCTGTACGGCAGCGACCCGGCGCTGGGCTTCCTGTTCATCGCTGCGCCGCTGATGGTGGCTGCCGGCTTGCCCGCCTGGTGGGTGCTGGGCGCCACGGTGCGCTGGTTCGACAAACGCCGCGACAAGGACATCGGCGAGCTGGCTCGCGACGCGGTCGCCACCGTCAAGGACGTGCGGGGTGGCCTGTGAGCGCCGTCACGCTGGCCCAGCTGCTGGCCGTCATGCCGCTGGCCCGCAGCCGCGCGGCAGCCTTCTTGGCGCCGTTGAACGCGGCCATGGTGGAGTTCGGGATCACGACACTGGCGCGCCAGGCGTCGTTCCTGTCCCAAGTCGGGCACGAGTCCGGCCAGCTGCGCTATGTGCGTGAGCTGGCCAGCGGCCAGGCGTACGAAGGTCGTGCCGACCTGGGCAACACGCAGCGTGGCGACGGCGTACGCTTCCGTGGGCGTGGCCTGCTGCAGGTGACCGGCCGCGCGAACTACGCCGCCTGCGGCAAGGCGCTGGGCCTGGATCTGCTGGCCCAGCCTGAGCTGATCGAGCAGACCGTCAACGCCTGCCGTTCGGCCGGCTGGTTCTGGCAGACGCGCGGCCTGAATGCCTTGGCCGATGCTGGCGACCAGGAACGGGTGACGCGCCGCATCAACGGTGGAGTGAACGGCTTGGCCGAGCGCCTGACTTTGTATCGAGAAGCACGCAAGGTGCTGGTGTGATCGCGCTGACCAAGCTGGCGAGCGTAGTGCCTGGCTGGCTTTACGGTGCCGTGCTGCTGTGCATGCTGTCCGGCGCCGGCATGCTGCACCAGCGCGCACAAGGCAACGCCCAGGGGAGGGCGGCGGTGCAGGCGCTGTGGGATGCCGACAAGAAGACCCGTGCGGTAGCGGAAACGAAGGCGGTGGCGCAGCGCGCCGCCGAGAACTTGGTGCAAGCCAGGCAACAGGCTGCCAAGGCGGCGGCCGTCAAGAAAGTCTACGATGACGAAATCAACGATGTTCGCGCTCGCCTTGCTGCTGCTGAGCGCATGCGCAAGCCCGCCTTCTGTGCAAGTGCTGGACCTGCCGCCCCGGCCGGTGCCGGTAGCGCCGAAGGAGGCGCTGCAGCCGATCCCGCCGGCGGGCTACTTCCTGACGCGGTGGCGCGAGATATTCAAGCCCTGATCCTGCAGACGGAGGAGGTGGCGGCGACGGGACGGGCTTGCCAAGCGTTTGTGCTGGCAAGTGGTTTGAGAAAATGATAGAAATTTCTGCGGCACTCTGGCCCCAATTTACGCCCTGGATATCCACACTTGAAACGGAATTACAAAGAAACTGCGGACGCTATCGATAAATGGTTTTGATGGATATTCAATAGCCTCTTGACCCTTTTTTGATCGAATTCTGTTGGCTAACTCATGTATGTCGCCAACTTCTTTTCCGTCTAAAAAATTTCCTTTAGTCCCTCCCATCATTGACGCAGACTCAATGGTATCAAGGTCGTTAAAATATACTTTCAGTTGCGGTCGATTCATGTACAAGGTTTGTTTGTACATCGAATCCTTGACTGTAAGCTCACTCTCTGCATCCCAATCGACGTCAACAAAGGCAAGAATAGAGCACCAAATACAATAAATAGCGAAGACAGTCGTTAATCTTTTCATTGCCCTATCATTTTTCTTAGAGATTAAATTTCAATATTTATGTATTGAAATATTGTTAATTAAGGCCGGAAGTATAGCAAATTGCCAACAGGAAATACTCACACATTGTCACGAGGTGCGATTAGCGCAGCCAATTTCTCTCCCAGTGCTGCCCAAGCAGCTCGCTTCTCGTCCACGTAGTCGTGCAGCATGAGCCACAATTATGCATTACAGTAATGCTATGTGCGCCGACTACACCCCCAGCCGTAAAGAGCAAATCGAAGACCGCTTCGGCGTTCGATCGCCACAACTCGAGTTGCCTCCAGAAGCATGGCCCGGCTACATGGCGCCTATCCTGCGTGGTTCGCACGAAGCGCCCGGTAAGCTCGAAATCGCCCCTGCCATGTTCGGCATGGTCCCCCACTGGGCAGACCACAAGCTGGCTCGGCAGACCTACAACGCCCGCACCGAGACGGTGGCCAGCAAGCCATCCTTCCGCAGCGCCTGGAAGCGCAAGCAGTTTTGCATCATTCCTGCGGTCAACTTCTTCGAACCCAACTACGAAACCGGCAAGCCTGTGCGCTGGCGCATCGAGCGCGCTGACGGCGGGCCGGTGGCCATCGCCGGCATCTGGGAATATCGCCCGGCCGACCAGCTGTTGTCGTTCTCGATGCTCACGATCAACGCCGACGGGCATCTGCTGATGCGGCGCTTCCACAAACCAGACGACGAAAAGCGCATGGTGATGATCCTGGACCCTGACCAGTATCAAGGCTGGCTGGACGGCTCGCTGGTATCGGAAGAGGACGTTTATCGGCAGTATCCTGCAGAGCTGCTCGTTGCGCAGCCCGATCCGATGCAGCCGCGAACCCGTGCGAAAGCGCCTGGGCCAGTTACGCCTGTGGGGCAGGGCGGGCTCTTCTAGTTACAAATTTCGACTTCCCGACCCTCACTTTAGTTAATATACTGTATGCATGTACAGTAATGTTAAACAGGTGCGGCGCCGTGGCGTCCGCAAATCAGAGCGGGATCTCGCCAACGAACCGGGTGTTTTTGGTGAGATAACCCTATTTCGCGTTGGCGGCTACCCCGTCTTGCAAGTGCATGCGCCTGGTGGTTTTGCGGATGGGAAGGACCTTTACCCTTGTCTGCATGAGGCAGTTTGCACTGGAATGCGCGATTGCTTTCTGGTATGGCGGGGCTGGCAGCGCGAAGGTAGCCAGGAGGATAAAAACGGTCCGACTTACCTGCAGGAATGGCGTGTAGAGATTATTTCCATGCGGGCGCCGCAGGAGGCTATGCCATTTTCCGCGGCAACGGCAGGTGGGGGTTGATCATGGGCAGGTATCGTTCGCCCCTCAGCATCGAGCAGCTGAAAGAAATCCAAGATCGCAACGACTCGGCCGACGTGATCGCGCTCTTGTGGGAGGTGCGCCGTCTGCGCGAGATTGCCGCTACGGCCGACGAATTAGATCGAAGCCTGGGCCCGCGCGTAGGCATGTCTGGACTGATCCGTGCTTCGCTTCGGGTACAACTGGACGGCCAGCCATGCTTTGTTGTAATGCAGCCACCCGCATGAGCCGCCGGCCGCTCAGCGGGCCGGGCAAGATTTCCCCGCCGCTGCCCAGCCAGCTACGCGCTGCGCTTGGTCGACCAGCACGATAACTTGGCAGCCAACGGCCGCGCTGCCATAGTTCAGCTGCAGATATTCGCCGAGGTGTTGATAGCTGGCGGGCGTGCCGTAGCGGGCGGCGAGGGCGAAGCTGTTCATGCCCACCAGATCAATGTCGGCATGGCCAGTGCCGCCGCTGGTAACGCAGGCAGACAGAGCTGGTAAGATGAGCGCTATAAGTTGGCACTTCATTTCAGACCTATAGTTAGCGGAAGATAATTCTATTGTTGGGCGCGCCGGCCGGACTGCTCTTGCGGATGCTCAGCAAGGAGCGCTTCTGTCGGTGGAAGCGGTAAAAAACGCGGGCGGAATTTGGGCGAAAACGTAGACTTTTCCAGACTTTTCCAGACCACTCAATAAATGCGGTGGTCGCATTCCCACTATGTCTACAAAGGTTTGCCGAAGTTCAAGACAAAAGATGAGAATTTCCGTATAATCTGCTTTTGCGCCAATAGGAAATGCTATGCGTCTACTTCAAAAAGCACTCACATTCGATGACGTGCTGCTCGTCCCAGCCTACTCCAACGTTCTGCCCGCCGATACGTCCCTCAAAACTCGCCTGACCCGCAATATCACCTTGAATATTCCCTTGCTGTCCGCAGCCATGGATACGGTGACGGAAGCCCGTCTGGCGATCGCGATGGCCCAGGAAGGCGGCATCGGCATCATCCACAAGAATTTGAATCCGAAGGACCAGGCACGTGAAGTGGCCCGCGTAAAGCGTTTCGAAGCAGGTGTGCTGCGTGATCCGATCACGATTCCGCCGGAAATGAAAATCCGCGACGTGATCGCGCTGACGGAACAATACGGCATCAGCGGTTTCCCTGTCGTCAAGGGCAAGGAAGTCGTCGGCATCATCACCAACCGCGATTTGCGTTTTGAGCAGGAACTCGACGCGGAAGCTTCCGCCAAGATGACCCCGCGCGAAAAGCTGGTGGTCGTCAAGGAAGACGCCGATACGGCCGAAGCCAAGCGCCTGATGAACAAGCACCGCCTCGAGCGCGTGCTGGTCGTCAACGACGCATTCGAACTGCGCGGCCTGATTACCGTCAAGGATATCCAGAAATCGACTTCCCACCCGTTCGCGTCGAAAGACAGCCAGGGCAAACTGCTGGTCGGCGCTGCCGTCGGCGTGGGTGCCAAGGATGAAGAGCGCATCGACCTGCTGGTCGCTGCCGGCGTCGACGTGCTGGTGGTCGACACGGCCCACGGCCACTCGCAAGGCATCCTCGACCGCGTACGCTGGATCAAGACCAAGTATCCGCAAGTCGAAGTGATTGGCGGCAACATCGCTACCGCTGCTGCCGCCAAGGCGCTGGTGGAATACGGCGCCGATGCGGTCAAGGTCGGCATCGGTCCTGGCTCGATCTGCACCACGCGTATCGTCGCCGGTGTGGGCGTGCCGCAAATCACGGCCATCTCGAATGTTGCCGAAGCACTGGAAGGCACGGGCGTGCCATGTATCGCCGACGGCGGTATCCGCTTCTCGGGCGATATCTCGAAAGCGCTGGCCGCTGGCGCCTCGACCGTCATGATGGGTTCCATGTTTGCCGGTACGGAAGAAGCGCCAGGCGAAGTGATCCTGTACCAGGGCCGCAGCTACAAATCGTACCGCGGCATGGGTTCGCTGGGCGCGATGTCCGATGGTTCGGCTGACCGTTATTTCCAGGACGCCACCATGAAGGCCGACAAGTTCGTGCCTGAAGGTATCGAAGGCCGCGTCGCCTACAAGGGCAGCGTGCTGGCGATCATCTTCCAGCTGGTGGGCGGCGTGCGTCAATCGATGGGTTACTGCGGTTGCGCCACCATCGACGAACTGCGCGAAAAAGCGGAATTCGTGGAAATCACCTCGGCCGGCATGCGCGAGTCGCATGTCCATGATGTGCAGATTACCAAGGAAGCGCCGAATTACCGTTCCGAGTAAATAGCGACACACCAGACCGGCGCCTAGTGCGCCGGTTTTGTAATGACCTCAGATAAAGTCCCCATCATGCATTCTAAAATCCTCATTCTCGATTTCGGTTCCCAAGTCACCCAGTTGATCGCCCGCCGCGTGCGCGATTCCGGCGTGTTTTCCGAAGTCTTCCCGTATGACGTCAGCGACGAGTTCGTGCGCAACTATGGCGCCGCCGGCGTGATCCTGTCGGGCAGCCACAATTCCACCCTGGACGGCGACTCGCCGCGTGCGCCGCAAGCCGTGTTCGAGCTGGGCGTGCCCGTGCTGGGCATCTGCTACGGCATGCAAACCATGGCGGCCCAGCTGGGTGGCAAGGTGGAAAACGGCCTGGTACGCGAATTCGGCTACGCCGAAGTGCGTGCCCGCAGCCACACCAAGTTGCTCAACGGTATCGCCGACTTCGTTACCGACGAAGGCCACGGCATGCTGAAAGTGTGGATGAGCCATGGCGACAAGGTGCTGGAAATGCCGCCAGGCTTCAAGCTGATGGGCAACACCCCGAGCTGCCCGATCGCCGCCATGGCCGATGAAGAGCGCCAGTTCTACGGCGTGCAATTCCACCCGGAAGTGACGCACACGGTGCAGGGCAAGGCCATGCTCGGCCGTTTCGTGCATGAAATCTGCGGCTGCAAGTCGGACTGGAACATGCCCGACTACATCAGCGAAGCGGTGGAAAAAATCCGCGCGCAAGTGGGCATCGACGACGTCATCCTGGGCCTGTCCGGCGGCGTTGACTCCTCCGTCGCGGCAGCCCTGATCCACCGCGCCATCGGCGACCAGCTGACCTGCGTCTTCGTCGACCACGGCCTGCTGCGCCTGGACGAAGGCAAGATGGTGATGGACATGTTCGCCAAGAACCTGGGCGTGAAAGTCATCCGCGTCGATGCGGAAGACCAGTTCATGGGCCACCTGGCCGGCGTCACCGATCCTGAGCAAAAGCGCAAGATCATCGGCCGCGAATTCGTCGAAGTGTTCCAGGTGGAATCTGGCAAGCTGGTTAACGCCAAATGGCTGGCGCAAGGAACGATTTACCCGGACGTGATCGAATCGGCCGGCAAAGGTAAAAAAGGCCAGACCATCAAGAGCCACCACAACGTGGGCGGCTTGCCGGACACCATGAAGCTGAAATTGCTCGAGCCGCTGCGCGAACTGTTCAAGGACGAAGTGCGTAAACTCGGCGTGGCCTTGGGCTTGCCGCATGACATGGTCTACCGCCACCCATTCCCGGGCCCGGGCCTCGGTGTGCGCATCCTTGGCGAAGTCAAGAAAGACTACGCCGACCTGCTGCGCCGCGCCGATGCCATCTTCATCGAAGAACTGCGCAATACGCCGTATGAGCCTGTCGTGGTTCCTGGCTTCGACCAGGATAGCGTTCCGACCAACTGGTACGAAGCGACGAGCCAGGCATTCGCCGTCTTCCTGCCCGTCAAATCGGTGGGCGTGATGGGCGATGGCCGCACCTACGAATACGTGGTGGCCCTGCGCGCCGTGCAAACGCAGGACTTCATGACGGCCCACTGGGCGCACCTGCCGCACAGCCTGCTGGGCAAGGTCTCGAACCGCATCATCAATGAAGTGCGCGGCATCAACCGCGTCGTCTACGATATTTCGGGCAAGCCACCGGCGACCATTGAATGGGAGTGATGGGTTCGCTTTAACTGCTTGATTTAAAGTGAAAAATTGATGGCCGTTGATAATTCAAAAAATTATCAATGGCCATTTTTTTTGATGTGCGTGCGGTTGATCGTTCGCGTCAAGTAAATACTTGCATTGACGTCCACACCGTGATCCCAGGTCAACGACTCCATCTAGCCGTCAAGTGGCTTTCTGATCGCGAAGGTCGGTGAGCAGGGTAGTGATCCTGCTATTTCTCGCTCTTGCTTGCGGACTCGGCGCAAGGCAAGGCTTTTTTGCGCATGGCTTCGAGGCCTTGATGCGCGAGGTTCAGCAGCTCTATTTCTACGGTGCTGCCATTTTGTATGGACAGGCGCTTCACGGCGGAGGCAAGCACGGGGGGAAGTTCCAGAAAATTCAGGATTAGCTCCCCTCCGGCTGGCACTGGTGGGTCGATTTGCGTCCCTCTGGCGATGGGTAAAGTCCCATGCACAAGCCAGGCGGTGCTGACGCCGAGGGCCGCGGCAATCTTCTCCGCCGCGTCCATAAGCAGTTTGGCTTTGCCTGATTCATAGCGATACAGTTGCGTGGGATTGATGCCCGCCCGTTCGGCAAGCAGCACTTGTGAGATATGAAGATTCTCGCGGCAGCTTTTGAGGCGCTCAGAAACATGGGTGTTGCCAGACATACATATTGCATTTCAATATACAACGTTCGTGAATGACCGGCTGTGACGCGGCTGTCTCCACAATGACGGAAGGAACGAGAGCATCTTGCTAGCCACAGCCTGATTGTCAGCGCTCAGGATGGATGAAATACTGACGAATACGGTTTTTCTTGCGGAAGCATGTGCTTTGCTTCCTCAATTTTCCCTTGGGCGAGCAGCGCATGGATTGCGTGGGCCAGCGGCGTCACATCCGCCACCCTGGTTATCCATTGATGTACGTAAAGTTCTATCGCCTTTTTGCTGAGGCCGATCTGAATGGCTCTGTGAGCTTGCGGCCGCAACAGCAGATCCCGCTCCGGGTCCCATTGGATGCGCACGGGCGATGCCTCTTTCTTCGCCGACCATTCATCCTTGCTCATGGATGCATCCGCGTGGCTCAGGCAACCGTGCTCCAGTGCCCATTCAAATCCCGTTCTGCTGATATCGATCGCCAGTATGCGTTGCTGACCAGCGTCTTTGAATCCCCAGCCCGCGCGATACATCATCCATAAGAAAGACGGTTTAATCCAGGTCATGCGTTCCATTTTGAATGGGGGCGAAGTAAATGTACCGTTCGTTAATGCTCCATCCGCGATCGCATCCGGATAGGCTTGATAGACACGGATGGTCGATTCATCGTAGGTGGCCCTGATCTGACGTTCAGGGATGGTTGATGTTAGGTGCTGCTGATCATCTTGTTGCATTGTTACCTTGGTTGAAGCCAGAGAGAATTCCGGCGAGTTTGAACATGGTGCTGACCGTGCCGCCCGACTCCTGCGCGTGGCCTAAGCAATCCTTCTGCCAGCCATCCGTCGCCGGTTGATAGGCCATGCCGGTGGACCCATCAGAAGGGGGAGCAAGGTGGATGGCCTGACTGGCGAAAGTGGGGCATGGTCAGCTTCGTAAATCTTACACGACCTTGGCCTTGTCCCGCTGCATGCGCAGGGTGCGTAGCTTGCCGATCAAGACGGTGGGAAGGCTGGGGCATCCTGACGCGATCTGAGTTAATACGGTACGCATCGCCATCGCCTGTCCACCTGTTTTACTAGTGGTAATTGGATAGTTGAAAGACAGTTACCAAAGAGGTAAAGTTCTCAAGAAATAAATAAAATTGCTATGCGGAAATAATTATTTTATAATCTACTTAAGAAAATAATTACGTAAGGCAACATATGCACCTGCGCTTGACGCCATGGTGCGGTGTATTTTTGTTTAGCGGTACCTTGTGTGCCGCCGTGTCCGCGCAGACCCGTCCTGAAATCGCGCCGCCCCTTTCCACCACGCCTGGCATCAGCCAGCGCGACGATGCCAGCCAAGAATTGATACGCCAGCAAGAACGCGAGCGCCTCCTGCGCCAGCAGCAGGAGCGCAATCCCGACGTGCGCCTGCTCGAGGCGCCGGCGGCCGTGTCCGCCAACCGCTTGCCGGCAGGCGAGTCGCCGTGTTTTACGATTGACCACCTGGAATTGCGGGGCGAGGATGCCGCCCGGTTCCAATGGGCATTGGATGCCGCCGGGCGCGACGACCTGGGCGCGCCGGATTCTGCGCTGGGGCGCTGCCTGGGCACGCAGGCCATCAATGTGCTGATGGGCCGCATGCAGAACGCCGTGATCGCGCGCGGTTATGTCACCACGCGCGTGCTTGCCGAACCGCAGGACTTGAGCCGTGGCACCCTGGCGTTGACCTTGATACCGGGGCGCATCCGCCAGATCGGTTTTGCGCCCGGCACCAATCCCCGAGGTACCTGGTGGAATGCCGTGCCGGCCCGCCCGGGCGAGCTACTCAATGTGCGTGATACGGAGCAGGCGCTGGAGAATTTCAAGCGCGTGCCGACGGCCGAGGCCGATATCCAGATCATGCCGGCCGAGGGCGGCAACGCCAAGCCGGGCGAGAGCGATCTGCAGATCCAGTGGAAGCAGGGCTTGCCATTCCGGCTGGCGCTGGGCCTGGACGATGGCGGTTCGCGCTCGACGGGCAAGCTGCAGGGCAGCGTGACCCTGTCGTACGACCACTGGCTGACCCTGAACGACCTGTTTTACCTGAGCCTGAACCAGAACGTCGACGGCGACCGCAACGGCCCGCGCGGCACGGGCGGCATGGTGGCCCACTATTCGATTCCCTACGCCTACTGGTTGCTGGCTTTTACGGTGAGCGACAGCCATTACCACCAGTCCGTGGCCGGCATCAATCAAGACTACAACTACAGCGGCGCCAGCCAGAATCGCGAAGTGAAACTGTCGCGCCTGGTCTACCGCGACGCGTCGCGCAAGACGACGTTGTCCCTGCGCGGCTGGCAGCGAGCGGCGCAAAACTTCATCGACGACACGGAAGTGGAAGTGCAGCGCCGCCGCATGGCTGGCTGGGAACTGGGTATCGGCCATCGCGAATTCCTGGGCCAGGCGACGCTGGACCTGAACCTGCAATACCGGCGCGGCACGGGCGCGATGGACGCGCTGGCGGCGCCCGAGGAAGCGTTTGGCGAGGGTACGTCGCGTTTCAAACTGATCCTGGCCGATGCGGCCTTGTCGGCGCCGTTCAAGCTGGCCGGCCAGCCGCTGCGCTACACGGGCAGCTGGCGCATGCAGCACAACCGCACGCCGCTGGTGCCGCAGGACCGCTTCGCCATCGGTGGACGCTACACGGTGCGCGGCTACGACGGCGAAAGCAGCCTGTCTGCCGAGCGGGGCTGGCTGCTGCGCAACGAGCTGGGCGTGCCGCTGGGCAGCAGCGGCCAGGAAGCGTATGCCGGGCTGGACCACGGCGAAGTGTCGGGACCGTCCGCTGAATGGCTGATCGCGCGGCGCCTGACGGGCGGCTTTGTCGGTTTGCGCGGCCAGTGGCTGGGGGTGCAGTACGACGCCTTCGTCGGCTGGCCCGTGCGCAAACCCGAGCTGTTCCGTACGGCCAGCCATACGGCCGGTTTTAGCTTGAATGCCAGTTATTAAGAATTGGCAATGTAATTATGTTGTTTTAAAGAATTAAGTCACTAAACGCAGCCATCCGCCAGACGTTTCCCTTTATCTCTATTTGGCTGCAATTAGGACAATCATGAACAAGAACCTGTACCGCATCATCTTCAACAAACGCCGTGGCCAACTGATGGTGGTGGCCGAAAATGCTTCCTCGCAAGGCAAGGCGGCCAAGGGCGAAGGGGGGCTGAATAGTGGCGTGTTTGGCGGTGATGGCGGCGGGGTCAATGCCAAGTTGCGGCCGCTGGCCTTGGCGATATTTGGCGCACTGGGCATGGTGGCCTTTGTTGCCGGTCCGGCCATGGGGCAGATCGTGGCCGACCCGAACGCGCCGGGCCGCCAGCGTCCGACCGTGGTGCAAAGCGCCAATGGCGTGACGCAGGTGAATATCCAGACGCCGAGCGCGGCGGGCGTTTCGCGCAATACCTACAGCCAGTTCGACGTGACGGCAAATGGCGCCATCCTGAATAACAGCCGCGGCAACGTGCAGACGCAGACGGGCGGCTGGGTGCAGGGCAACCCATGGCTGGCGGGCGGCAGCGCGCGCGTGATTCTCAACGAAGTCAACTCGGCCAACCCGAGCCAGTTGCGCGGCTACGTGGAAGTGGCGGGCCAGCGGGCAGAGGTTGTCATCGCCAACCCGGCCGGCGTGGCCATCGATGGCGGCGGCTTCATCAATGCCAGCCGGGTCGTGCTGACGACGGGTACGCCAATTCTCAATGGCGGCAGCCTGGACGGTTACATGGTGCAGCGCGGCGTGGTCAGCATCAACGGGCGCGGCCTCGACACGTCGCTGAGCGACTATACGGCCATCCTGGCGCGCGCCGCGCAAATCAATGGCGGTATCTGGGCGCAGGAACTGAAAGTGGTGACAGGAACGAATCAGATCGATGCGGCGCATGGCGTGGCGGGCGCAGCGTCTGGCGTAGGTCCGGCACCAGCCTACGCGCTGGACGTGGCGCAACTGGGTGGCATGTACGCGGGCAAGATCACCCTGATCGGCACGGAAGCGGGCCTGGGCGTACGCAACGCGGGCGTCCTGGCGGCCACGGCCGGCAACCTGGTGCTGCAATCGAATGGCTGGTTAAGCAACAGCGGCAACATCCAGTCGGCCGGCGCGGGCAGCCAGACCAGCATTGCCGTGACGGGCGACGTGGTCAACAGCGGCACCGTGTATGCGGGCGGCGACAGCCAGGTGCAGGCACAGGGCAATATTGCGAACAGTGGCGTGATCGGCGCGCAGAACAATGTCGGCGTGCAAGCCACGGGCGCCGGATCGCGCATCGATGCCACGGCTGGCTCGGTGCTGGCGGCCGGCTTGAATCTGGACAATACATTGACCGCCAGCGGCAAGCTGAGTGTTTCTGCTGGCGACACCATTGCCGCCCACGGTACGGCCGTGGCCGGCGGAGATGGCAGCTTGGCGGCGCGCCGGCTGGACCTTGCTGGGGCGCAGGTTTCTGGCGCGAACGTCAGCCTGGGCGCCAGTGCCGGCGACCTCGACGCCAGCCGCGCGCAGGTCAGTGCCCGCGAGCGCCTGCAACTGGACGCTGCGCACACAGTGCGCAGCGATGCAGCGCAGCTGACTGGCCAGCAATTGGGCGTGAATGCGCACGACTTGTCGAACGTGGGGGGGCAGCTCATGCAACTCGGTTCGAGCGACTTGAGTATCCAATTGCCCGGCAGCCTGGACAACACACGCGGCGTTATCGCCACGAATAGCCAGGCCTTGCGCCTGCAGGCAGCCAGCCTGAGCAACCAGGATGGACAGATCCAGCATGCGGGTATGGGTGCTCTGGAGATCGGCGCGGGCCAAATCAACTTGCAGCGCGGCAGCATCATCAGCAACGGCGCCATGGCGCTGACGGGAGAGCAGGTTGACCACCGCGATGCTCGCACGGTGGCGGGGCAGCTCAGCATCAATGCCGGTACCTTGGACAACCGGGGCGGCAGCCTGGCGCAGAGCGGCCAAGGGGCGACCGGCGTGCAGGTGCGCGGCGGGCTGGACAACCGCGGCGGTGCACTGGAAAGCAATGGCACGATGACGGTACAGGCGGCCGGCGTGCAGAACCAGAAGGGCCGCATCGTGGCCAGCGGCGACCTGGCACTGTCAACAGGCGCGCTGGACAACACGGAGGCGACCCTGGCCGCTGGCGGCAAGCTGCGACTCGACAGTGGCGACGTCGACAATACGCGCGGCCAGATCCAGGCGCTGGCAGGCGATGCCAGCCTGTCCGTGGCAAAACTGAATAATACGGCGGGCAGCGTGTTTGCCGGTGGAAATCTTGCCACCAAGGCTAGCGAGGTACTGAACAGCGGCAACTTGTACGCGGCCGGCAGCCAGACGTTGCAAGTGCGCGGCGCCGTCAACAACAGCGGTGTGATCGCTGCGCAGGGCGACAACCGCATTGACGCCAGCCGCATCGACAGCGCCACCGGCAGCTTGCTGGGCGCCGGCCTCCGCGCCAACGGCAGCCTGGCCGACGGCGGTCAGTTGCAACTGACGGCCACGCAAGCGATCGCTGCCCATGGCCAGAACCTGGCCGCCGGCAAGACCAGCCTGCACGCTACCGCCATTGACCTGAGCGGCAGCCAGACGGGCGGCGCGGCCATCGATTTGCATGCCGGCACTGGCAACGTCGTTACCGACGGCGCACTGGTAACGACGACCGGCCTGCTGTCCGTGACGGCGGCCGACAGCGGCCAGGTCCTGTCGAACGTGCGCGGCACCTTGAGCGCGGGCCAGCTGGATATCCAAACGGGATCGCTCGACAACCGCAGCGGCACCCTGATTCAGACGGGTAATGGCGACACGACTTTGCAAGGCAGCACCCTGGACAACACGGGCGGACGCATCGCCGTCAACAGCGCCAAGCTGGCACTGCATGCCGACAAGGTGCTTAACCGCGACGGCAGCATTGAACACGCGGGCACGGGCAGCCTGAGTATTGAGGCGGCGCGCTTTGATGACGAACGGGGCAAGGTAACGGGCAATGGCCTGGTCGATATCCAGGCGGAAACAATCGATCACCGCCATGCCATCACCTCCGGGCAGCAAGTAACAGTGCAGGCCGGCCAGCTGGAAAATAGTGACGGCACCCTGCAGCAGACGGGACCGGGACAGATGCGCGTGGACGTGGCGCAGACCCTGGACAATACGCGTGGCAACATCGCCGGCAATGGCGGCCTGCAAGTGCAGGCCGGCGTGCTGGACAACAGCAAGGGCCGCATTACATCCGCTGCCTCGGCGGATATTGCCAGCAAGGGGGAGCTGAACAATACCGATGGCGTGATGGCGGCCACAAAAGACCTGCAAGTTGGCGGCGTGCATATCGACAACACGCGCGGCGTATTGCAGGCGGACACCTTGCGTCTGGATGCGTCCAGCTTGCTGAACCAGCAGGGCACGCTCAGCGCCGGCACGGACCTGACGGCGCGCATCAGCGCAGACTTGAACAACGCGGGCTTGCTGTATGCGGGCCGCAATCAGCAACTGACGGTGGGTGGCTTGCTGAACAACACAGGTTCCATCGCCTCCGTTGGCAACACCCATATTACCGCTGGCAAAGTGACCAGCAGCGGCTTGCTGGGCGCCGGCGTGAAGGCCGACGGCAGTCTGGGCATGGCGGGTGATTTGATCATCAATGCCGATGGCGTCTTGCAAGCGAGCGGCCAGAACCTGGCGGCGGGCAGCGCGGTGCTGGCGGGTGATTCCATTGATTTGTCGGGCAGCCAGACGGGGGCAAGCAACATAGCCATTACCGCGCACGGCGGCGATGTGCTGACGAACAAAGCCGTCGTCTCGGCCAGCAACGTGCTGGCCATCACGGCCAATGCAAACAACGCCCAGTCGCTGGTCAACAGCCAGGGGCAGCTGGTGGCAGGGCAGTTGCAGCTGAATGTCGCCAACCTGAACAACGCCAGCGGCGACATCGTGCAGACGGGTGCCGGCGATACCGTCGTCACCACCGGCAAGCTGGACAACACGGCCGGCCGCATCGCCGTCAACAGCAATAATCTTGCCCTGAACGCCACGGTGCTAACGAACATCAATGGCAAGCTGGAGCACGCGGGCAGCGGCCTGCTGGCCATCAATGCGGGCCAGTTCAACAACCAGTTCGGCAAGATCACGGGCAATGGCAAGCTCGACATCACCGCTGCAACGCTGGATCACCGCAATGCGACGACGGTGGCAAATCAGCTGACCATCAACGCAAACAGCTTGGACAACCGCAGCGGCAGTCTGGCGCAAACGGGTATGGGCCTCATGACGGTGGCCGCGACAGGCCAGCTCGATAACAGAGGCGGCAAGATCGAGGGCAACGGTGATGCGCTGGTGAAAGCCGCAACCTTGCTGAACAACACCGGCCGCATCGTGGCGGCGCAGGATGCCGCATTGAACGTGGGCAACCTGGACAACACGGAAGGCACGGTGGCGGCAGGGCGCAACTTGGCATTGACCGGCGGCGACATTGACAATGCCAAGGGCCAACTGCAGGCCGTGGCGGGCAACGCCACCTTGAGCATGGCGCACCTGAACAATGCGGCCGGCAGCGTGTTTGCCGGCGGCAACTTGAACACCACGCTCGATACCTTGAGCAATACCGGCAGTCTGTATGCGGCTGGCAATCAGACCCTGAACGCCAGCGGCGCCATCGTGAACACGGGCGTGATCGCGGCACAAGGCAACAACAACATCACGGCGAAGTCCATCGACAGCAGCGCGAGCAGCTTGATCGGCGCCGGCATCCAGGCCGATGGCAAGCTGGGCACGGCAGGCGACTTGACGATTAATACCGCGCAAGCGCTGGCCGCGCATGGCCAGGTCCTGGCCGCAGGCGGCGCCAATTTGACGGGTGCCAGCGTCGATATCAGCAGCAGCCAGACTGGCGCCGCCAACATCGGGATGACGGCGACACAGGGCGATGTCAACACCAGCAAGGCTGTCGTCACGACGCCAGGTACGTTGAATGTTACGACCAACGCCACCTTGCATAATACGGAGGGGACAGTGCAGGCAGGCCAGCTCGATCTGCACGTGGCGAACCTGGACAACGCCAAGGGAACGGTGTTGCAGACGGGCACGGGCGGCACCATTATCGAGGCCGACAATCTGGATAACACGGCAGGGCGCATCGCCGTCAACAGTAGCAATCTGACTCTCGATGCCATCACGCTGAACAACCGCGATGGCAAGATCGAACATGCGGGCGTGGGCATCTTGTCGGTCCAGGCCGGCTTGCTGGACAACAGCAAGGGCCGTATCACGTCCGCTGCTTCAGCAGATATGTCCAGCAAGGGGATGCTGAACAATACGGACGGCGTGATTGCCGGTAACAATGACCTGAAGCTCCATGCTACGACGCTGGACAATACCCGAGGCGTGTTGCAAGCGGATACCTTGCGTGTCGATGCGGCGACTTTGCTGAATCAGCAGGGCACGGTCAGCGCCGGCACGGATCTGACAGCGAACGTGAGCGGTGACTTGAACAACGCGGGCCTGCTGTATGCGGGCCGCAACCAGCAATTGACAGTGGGTGGTGTGCTGAACAATAGCGGCTCCATCGCGTCAGTCAACAACACTACGATTTTCGCTGGCAAGGTGACCAGCAGCGGCCTGCTGGGCGCCGGCGTGAAAGCCGATGGCAGTCTGGGCACGGCGGGCGATCTGACTATCAACGCCGATGGGGTCTTGCAAGCGAGCGGCCAGAACTTGGCAGCGGGCAGCGCGGTGCTGGCGGGTGATTCCATTGATTTGTCGGACAGCCAGACGGGGGCAAGCAATATCGCCATCACCGCGCGCAGCGGCGATGTGCTGACGAACAAAGCCGTCGTCTCGGCCAGCAACGTGCTGGCCATCACGGCCAATGCAAACAACGCCCAGTCGCTGGTCAACAGCCAGGGGCAGCTGGTGGCAGGGCAGTTGCAGCTGAATGTCGCCAACCTGAACAACGCCAGCGGCGAGATCGTGCAGACGGGCAGCGGCGATACCGTCATCACCACCGGCAAGCTGGACAACACGGCCGGCCGCATCGCCGTCAACAGCAATAATCTTGCCCTGAACGCCACGGTGCTAACGAACATCAATGGCAAGCTGGAGCACGCGGGCAGCGGCCTGCTGGCCATCAATGCAGGCCAGTTCAACAACCAGTTCGGCAAGATCACGGGCAATGGCAAGCTCGACATCACTGCGACCACTCTCGATCACCGCAATGCGACCACGGTGGCCAATCAACTGACCATCAATGCTAGCAGTCTGGACAACCGCAGCGGCAGCCTGGCACAGACAGGTAGCGGACTGATGACGGTGGCGGTCACTGGCCAACTGGACAACACGGGCGGCAAGATCGAAGGCAATGGCGATGCGCTGATAAAAGCTAACTCCTTGCTGAACAACACGGGCCGCATCGTGGCTGCGCACGATGCGGTATTGAACGTGGGCAGCCTGGACAATACGGAAGGGACGGTGGCGGCAGGGCGCAACTTGGCATTGACCGGTGGCGACATCGACAATACCAAGGGCCAGTTGCAGGCCGTGGCGGGCAACGCCACCTTGAATGTGGCGAACTTGAACAATGCGGCGGGTAGTATGTTTGCCGGCGCAAATCTGAACACTACGCTCGACACCCTGAACAACACCGGCAGTCTGTATGCGGCCGGGAGCCAATCGCTTACCGCGAAAGGTGCTGTTACGAATACTGGCGTGATTGCAGCGCAGGGCAATAACAGCGTCACGGCGAACGGCCTTGACAGCGGCGCAAGCAGTCTGATCGGCGCCGGTATCAAGGCCGATGGCAGCTTGGGCACGGCTGGCGACTTGACGGTAAGCACCATGCAAAGGCTGGCCGCACACGGCCAGTTGCTCGGGGCAGGCACCGCTAACTTGACAGGCGCCAGCATCGATATCGGCGGTAGCCAAACCAGCGCCGCGAATATTGGCCTGACTGCAACACTAGGCGATGTCAGTACCAGCAAGGCAGTCATCACGACGCCGGGCGCGCTCAACGTCACGACCAACACGACTCTGCACAACACGGAAGGGACATTGCAGGCAGGCCAGCTCGACCTGCACGTGGCAAACCTGGACAACGCCAAAGGCGCCGTCTTGCAGACGGGCACGGGCGATACGACCATCGTTACCGGCAATCTGGACAACACTACCGGCCGTATCGCAGTCAACAGCAGGAACTTGAACATCGATGCCGTCACCGTCACCAACCAGGATGGCAAGATCGAGCATGCTGGCACGGGTGCCCTGACGGTGCAAGTGGGTGTTCTGGATAACAGCAAGGGCCGCATCACGTCCGCTGCCTCGGCGGATGTGGTCAGCAAAGGACTGTTGAACAATACGGACGGCGTGATTGCCTCGACTGTTGACTTGCATGTCGGTGGCGTGCATGTCGACAACACGCACGGTGTGTTGCAGGCGGACACCTTACGTCTGGATGCGGCCAGCTTGCTGAACCAGCAGGGCACGGTCAGCGCCGGCACGGACCTGACGGCGAAAGTAAGCGGAGACCTAAACAACGCCGGTCTGCTGTATGCGGGCCGCAATCACCAACTGACGGTCGGCGGTCTGTTGAACAACAGCGGGTCGATTGCCTCCGTGAATTACACGACGATTACCGCTGGCAAAGTCACCAGCAGCGGCTTGTTGGGCGCTGGCGTGAAAGCGGACGGCAGCCTGGGCACGGCGGGCGATCTGACCGTCAATGCCAATGGCGTCTTGCAGGCGAGCGGGCAGAACCTGGCGGCGGGCAGCGCGGTGTTGACGGGCGCCAGCGTGGACCTGTCTGCTAGTCAGACAGGTGCGGCGAACATCGCCATCACGGCAAATACTGGCGATGTCGTGACGAACAAGGCCGTGATTTCCGCCAGCAACGTGCTAGCCATCACGGCCAATGCGACCAATGCCCAGTCGCTGGTGAACAGCCAGGGCCAGCTGGTAGCCGGTCAGTTGCAACTGAACGTGTCCAACCTGAACAACGCCAGCGGCGAGATCGTGCAGACGGGCACGGGCGACACCGTCATCACCACGGGCAAACTCGACAACACGGCGGGCCGCATCGCCGTCAACAGCGCTAACCTGGCCCTGAATGCGACGGTGTTGACGAACGTCAATGGCAAGCTGGAGCACGCCGGAGTCGGCGTGCTGGCCATCAACGCGGGCCAGTTCAACAACCAGTTCGGCAAGATCACGGGCAATGGCAAGCTCGACATCATGGCAGTCGCCTTCGATCACCGCAATGCGACGACGGTGGCGAATCAGATGACCATCAACGCCGGCAGCCTGGATAACCGTGCCGGCAGCCTGGCGCAAACGGGTAACGGCTTGATGAGCGTCAATGCTACCGGCTTGCTGGACAACGCGGGTGGCAAGATCGAAGGCAATGGCGATGCGTTGGTCAAATCCCAGGTATTGCTGAACAACACGGGCCGTATCGTGGCGGCGCAGGATGCCACATTGAACGTGGGCAGCCTGGACAACACGGATGGCACGGTGGCGGCAGGGCGTCATCTGCAACTGTCCGGTGCCGATATCGACAATACCAGGGGCCAATTGCAGGCCGTGGCCGGCAACGCCACCCTGAATGTGGCGAACTTGCACAATACCGCAGGCAACGTGTTTGCCGGCGCCAACCTGAACGCGACACTGGCTAGCCTGAACAACACAGGCAGCCTGTATGCGGCCGGGAATCAATCCCTGACCGCAACAGGTGCCGTCGTCAACACGGGCGTCATCGCGGCACAGGGCAACACCAGCCTGACGGCGAAAACTCTCGACAGCAGCGCAAGCAGCCTGATCGGCGCCGGCATGCAGGCCGATGGCAAGCTGGGCACGGTCGGTGACTTGACGATCAGCACAACACAAACGCTGGCCGCGCATGGCCAGACTCTGGCGGCAGGCGGCGCCAATTTGACTGGCGCCAGTGTGGATCTGTCAGGCAGCCAGACCAGCGCTGCCAACATCGGCCTGACGGCATCTGAAGGCGATGTCAGCACGAACAAGGCGGTCGTCACGACGCCAGGCACATTGAACGTTACGAGCAATGCCACCTTGCACAACACGGAAGGCTCTTTGCAGGCGGGCCAGCTCGATCTGCACGTAGGTAACCTGGACAACACCAAAGGCACCGTGATCCAGACGGGCACGGGCGACACTGTCATCCAAACGGGCAAGCTGGACAACAGCGCCGGGCGTATCGCCGTCAATAGCAATAACCTGACCCTGGGCGCGGCCACCTTGACGAATGCTGGCGGCAAGATTGAGCATGCGGGCAGCGGCACCCTGGCCATCACGGCAGCCACCATGCAAGGCGCAGGCGGCAGCATCATCGGCAATGGCGCCGTCGATCTGAAGGCCGGCCTGCTTGACCACGCCAACGCCACCACCACGGGACGGTCCCTGAATGTACAGGCCGACAGCCTGAGCAACCGGGGCGGCCATTTGCTGCAGACAGGCGCGGGCGGTATGACGGTTGCCGTGACCGGCCAACTGGACAATGCAAATGGCGAAATCGCCGGAAACGGCACCTTGTCGGTGCAGACCGGCAGCCTGGACAACAGCAAAGGCAAGATCACCTCGGCCACGTCCGCCGACATCGTCAGCAATGGCGCGCTCGTCAATATCGACGGCGTAATCGCGGCGGCGACCGATTTGCACCTGGGCGGTGCCATCGACAATACGCGCGGCTTGTTGCAAGCGGGCACCGGCGCCTTGAACCTGGACGCGGCCAGCGTGCGCAACGTACAAGGCACGCTCGGCGCGGGCACGGATATTACGGCCAAGGTCGCCGGTGACGTGCTCAACGCAGGCGTGCTGTATGCGGGGCGCAACCAGACCCTGGATATCGGCGGTTTGCTGAGCAATACGGGTAGCCTGGCGGCCCTGGGCAATACGGCGATCACGGCGGGCAGCCTGGGCGGCAATGGTTTGCTGGCGGCAGGCATGCGCGCCGATGGCAGCTTTGCCTCGGTTGGCGATCTGACGGTGAAAACGGCCGGCGCCTTGCAAGCTGGTGGCCAGAACATGGCGGCTGGCCAGTTGCAATTGACGGGCGGGTCGGTCGAGGTGACCGGCAGCCAGACCAGCGCAGCCAATGTCGGCTTGACGGCCTTGACGGGCAATGTGACGACCAGCAAGGCCGTCGTATCGACGAATGGCTTGCTGGCCATCACGGCAAATGCCGCCACTGGGCAGGCATTGGTCAACCAGGGCGGCAGCCTGAGTGCTGGGCAATTGTCCCTGCGCGTTGCCAACCTGGACAACACCAAGGGTACCTTGATCCAGACGGGCGCCGGTGACACGGTCATCGAAACGGGCAAGCTGGACAATACAGGCGGGCGCATCGCCGTCAACAGCGCCAATCTGCGCCTGCAGGCGGGCGACCTGACGAATATCGATGGCAAGATCGAGCATGCAGGCAAGGGTGTGCTGGACGTCCGCGCCACGAATCTGTACGGCCAGCGTGGCCAGCTCACGGGCAATGGCGCGCTGCAGGTGGCGGCCAACTATATTGATCACCGCAACGCCAGCCTGCTGGCGCAGCAAGTGGGCGTCACCGCCGGCATCCTCGACAACCGCCAAGGACAGATTACGCAGCTGGGCACGAGTGCGGCAACAGTACTGGCCAGCACGCGCCTGGACAACAGCGGAGGCAAGATCGAGGCAAATGGCAATGTGCGCGTGGAAACGGGCGAGTTGCTCAACGATCATGGCCGTATTGCCTCTGCGCAGGACGTAAACGTGGCGGCGACTGGCAAACTGGACAACACCAGCGGCGTGATCATTGCCGGGCGCGACCTGACCGTGGCCGGCGGCAAGGTGGACAATACCCTGGGACAGCTGCAGGCGGCGGGCGGCAATGCGCAATTGACGATGGACGAGCTGCTCAATGCGCAGGGCAGCATCGTTGCCAGCGACAATCTGACAACCACGGCGGGCAGCGTGCGCAGCAGTGGCAGCCTGTTTGCCGCCGGTGAGCAGGTGCTGAAGGTGAGCGGAGCGCTGGAGAACACGGGCGTGATCCTGGCCCAGGGCAACAACACCATCAGCGCCAATACCGTCAACAGCGGCGCGTCCAGCCTGATCGGCGCGGGCGTGAAAGCCGATGGCAGCCTGCAGGCGAGCGGCAATCTACAAATCACGGCGCAGCAGGCGCTGGGTACCCATGGCCAGGTGCTGGCGGCAGGCAATGCCGTTTTGAGCGGCGGTAGCGTCGACCTTGGCGGCAGCCGCAGCAGTGCCGGCAATATCAATCTGACGGCGACAGCAGGAGACGTCAGCACCAGCGGTGCCGTGGTCACCACGCCGGGCGCCTTGACGATCACGGCCGGTGCGAATAGCCAGACCTGGAACAACCAGCGCGGCGATATCAGCGCCGGCCAGCTGGCCGTTGGCGTGGGCAACCTCAATAACCAGCAAGGCAGCATCGTACAGACGGGCACGGGCAACACCGTCATCGAGCTGACATCGCCAGCAGGCGTGCTGGACAACACGGGCGGGCGCATCGCCGTCAACAGCGCCAACCTGGGCCTGAAGGCGGGTACCCTGACGAATACGGATGGCAAGATCGAACATGCGGGCAGCGGCACCTTGAGCCTGCAAGCCGCGCAGTTGAACGACCTGCGCGGACAGATCACGGGCAATGGCGCCCTGGTCGTCACGGCCGGCGCCATTGACCACCGCAACGCCAGTACCATCGCGCAGCAAGTGAGCGTGACGGGCGCGTCCCTGGACAATGCCGGCGGCAACCTGACGCAGCTGGGCAAGGGCGATACCAGCATTCAACTGACGACCAGCCTGGACAACCGTGGCGGCACCATCGCCAGCAACGGCAACACCAATATCGTCGCACCGACCCTGAACAACCAGGGCGGCAAGCTGCAGGCGGCCGGCACGGCCAACCTGACGCTGACGGCAAACAACGTGCTTGATAACAGCCATGGCGGCACCATCGCCGGCCGCGGCAATGTCGTGCTGGGTGCAGGAACTCTGCTGAACCAGGGCGGCAGCGCCACGGCAAGCGGACAGCTGACGGCAAATGTGGTGCAGGCATTGAACAATGCGGGCGGCTTGCTGGCCGCCACGGGCAGTATGACCGTGAACGCGGCCAGCGTCGACAACAGCGCTGGCGGCAAGCTGGCCTCGGTGCAGGGCCAGTTGCAGGTGATCACTACGGGTGCCACCGTCAACAGTGGCGGCACCCTGCAAGCGGGTGGCGACATCATCCTGCGCAATGGCGGCCTGTGGAACGGGCAAGGCACCATTGCCGGCGCGAACGTCACGCTCGACACGCATGGCCAGGTCTTCAACAACACGCAGGGCACCTTGGCGGGCACGGGAACCGTCAACTTGCAGACGGGTATCCTGGACAACGATGGCGGCCTGCTGCAGTCGGGCGGCGCCATGACCATCGATACGCACGGCAATGCTTTGCTCAACACGAATGCGGGCGCGTATGCGGTGCGCCATCCTGGCAGTGCCGGCGGCATCAGCAGCGGCGCCGGCCTCAACCTGCAAACGGGCAGCTGGAACAATGCGGGCGGCTACTTGGGCGCCGCTGGCAACATCACGGGCAGCGTGGGCCAGCTGGATAACCGTGGCGGCCAGATCGTCGGCAAGTCGGCGCTGGACCTGATCCTGAGCGGCTTGCAGAACCAGGGCGGGCAAATTCAGGTGCTGGGCAATATCGGCCTGAACGCGGGTGGCGGCAGTATTAATAACCAGCAAGGCTTGATCCGCTCCGGCGCGGCCGTCACCGTGACGGGCGGCACCATTGACAATGCCAACACGCTGGGCGCCAACCAGGGCATCGAAGGCATCCATGTGGCCCTGAACAGTGCCAGCGTCAGCAATGTGCAAGGCGCGGTGCGCGCGGACGGCAATCTGGCGATCAATAGCGCAGGCAGTATCAACAATACCCTGGGCATGTTGAGTGCCGGCAGCACGCTGTCGCTGCAGGATAACGGCCCCGGCCGTGGCCTGGCCGTGACAAACTCGGGCGGCACCATCATCGGCGGCCAGCGCACCGACATCCGTGCGGGCAGCCTGAGTGGCGACGGCAAGGTGTTGTCGCAGAAAGACATGGCGCTGGACCTGGCCGGCAACTTTACGCTGAACGCGGGCGCTGAGATCATGGCCAACGGCAATGCGGATATCACCATCGGCGGGCAACTGACCAATGCCGGGAAAATCCAGGCGCTCAGCATGCTGACCCTGGGCGCCGCCAATTTCGATAACACGGCCACGGGCGACATCAACGCGGGCACGACGCGCGTCAACGTCGGCGGTCTGCTGAACAACCGTGGCGTGATCGACGGCATCAGCACACAACTGAACGTCGGCACACTGAACAACATGGGCACGGGCCGCATCTACGGCGACCATCTGAGCATCGGCGGCGGCACCGTCAACAACGACGTGGAAGGCGGCGTGGCAGCCACCATCGCGGCGCGCGAGCGCCTCGATATCGGCGTCCTCACACTCAACAACCGCGAACATGGCCTGATCTTCAGCGGCGGTGATATGGCGATTGGAGGTTACCTGGACGGCAACCGCATCGCCACGGGCTGGGCAGGAACGGTGACGAATGCCAGCGCGACGATCGAGGCGCTGGGGAGCTTGAACCTGGGCGCGAGTCAGGTGAATGTGCTCAATAACCATCTGGTTTTTGAGGAAGGGCGGATGACTGCGGAGACGATAACTGAGTATCAACCAGAGGGGAGCGATATCACGTATGCAGAGGGTACGCCTGGAGTGATTATTGATCGTATTGGTTATAACGATCCCAGCGACCTTTCTATATCGTTGGTGACACCTGGTGATATCTATCATCCAAAATTTATCAAACGAGAAGTAATTCGCACATCCTATGAGAGCGTTGTCGTTAGTTCGGATCCAGGGCGAATTATTGCAAGCAATAATTTAAAAATTAGCTCCCGTTCGATTACAAATGACAATAGCCATATTATTGCCGGTGGGACATTGGACATGGACCGGGCGATTCTCGACAATAAGACAACAAAGGGGGAGAAAGTTGTACATGAGAAAGGAAAAATAACCCACTACAATGCGAGGAAGCAAAATGGTGTGATTATGACGGCGATACGTACCAGCTCCGTCGACATGACCAAGACTATTCCAGCCAGTTCTGTCAGTACGTCGCGCAATGAAGGAAATGCCAATACCGGTGGCCAAGGCACAAAACCAGGTAGTACCGTCAAAAATGGCGTTGGTGGTGCGGGCGAGCGCATAGGCGGTACGGAAACGCATGTGCGCACTTCGGCTTTTTCTGCGAATGCAACAGAAATTCGGAAAGCCGATGTCAGCGGTGAAGGAACTGCTCATATCAATGGCGGCAGTGTTGTCCAGAAGACTGACCGCGCTGGCAATCCCGTCACCGACGCGGCTGTTGGCGTCACGCCAGGCAGCAAGCTTGACGGCGCGACAAATGTCGCTGCGGATACCGGAGTGTCACTGAACCACGTGTCGGCAGGCGCGGCAGGTAGCGTTGCCGCACAAGGCGCAGCAGCGGTGTCGGGCGCTCACGGTGCGACTGGCAGTACGCGTACGGGCGATGCGGCCCGTACTGTTGCCGTTGACACGGTTTCCGGCGCGCGCGTTGATGCGGCCAGCGGTGCTGGCCAGCCTGGCGCGGGAGTCGATGCTGCCTTGCTGACGCGCTCGTCTGCGGGTTCTGTCACGGTCGTGTCCGGCGGCAATGGACCCGGCGGCGCGGCTCATGGTGGCGTCCTTGGCCAGGCAGGAGTTGTGGGCACGGTGAATTCTGCCCAGTTGAGTGGCATTGCCGGCAGCCACGCCAGCACCCACACGGGACTCGTTCCCGTCGCCGGGGCTGGCATTGCGGCAGATCAAGTGCAGGGCCAAAGCGGGCCAGGCGGTATCGCCAATGCGGGCATGCTTGGCCGGGCAGGCGAGATTGCAACGCTGGCGCCGACTGCATTGGCCGGTGTCAATGGCGCGCAAGCAAGCGCCGGAACCGGATTGAACCCGCTGAAAGACGTGGCGATCGCAGCCTCGACAGGCAGCGCGGCACACGCAGGTGCTGTCGGTGGCGTGGGGCAGGTGCGCATGAATGGCATTACCCAGGTGAAACTGGGTAACCCATCCACGCGTGCACAAGTGGTGCGGACCACTGGTTCATCGCTGCAGATTCCGAACGCCAGCCTGTATAAAGTGAGTTCTGCGCCATCGTCCCGCTATCTGGTGGAAACGGATCCGCGCTTTGCCAGCTATCGGGAATGGACGGGTTCCGACTATCTGCTCAGCCAGGTGAAAAGCGATCCGTCCGTGACGCAAAAGCGCCTGGGCGACGGTTTCTACGAGCAACGCCTGGTGCGCGAACAGGTGGCCGCGTTGACGGGACAGCGTTTCGTGGGTGACTACAGCAATGACGAACAGCAGTACAAGGCCTTGATGGATCAGGGCATTGCCTTTGCCAAGCAATGGGACCTTCGTCCCGGTATTGCGCTGACAGCGGAGCAAATGGCGGGGCTGACCAGCGATATCGTCTGGCTGGTGGAGCAGGAAGTCGTGCTGGCCGACGGCAGCACGCAAAAAGTGCTGGCGCCGCAAGTGTATGTGCGCGTGCGTGAGGGCGATATCGATGGTCAGGGCGGATTATTGGCCGGCAAGGAAGTCAATCTGAATCTCGAAGGCGATTTGACCAATAGCGGCACGATTGCCGGACGCACGATCGTCAAGCTGAATGCGGAAAATATCGACAACCTCGGTGGTCGCATCACGGGCGATGCAATTTCCGCCAATGCCAGGAAGGACCTGAATAACATCAGCGGCACCATTTCCGCCAACAGCGAACTGCAAATCACTGCGGGCAGAGATATCAACGTGAAGACGTCAACGCTGGCGTCCAGTGGAACTGATGGTAGAAACAGCGTCAGTCATACCAGCCTGGATAAGCTGGCGGGCCTGTACGTGACGGGCAACGACACGGCCGGCAGCGGCAATTTGCTGTTATCTGCCGGGCGCGACGTGACTATCGCGGGTGCTTCCGTCGTGAATACGGATGCTGGTGGTGGCATTGGCATTGCGGCGGGCCGTGATATTGCCGTCACGACGGTGAGCAGCGGTAGTGAGTTCACATTGGCGGGTCCTGGGCAGCGGCATATGACCAATACGTCCAGCAAAGAAACCGCCAGTACGATTGCATCTGACGGCGATATTCGCCTGATTGCCGGTGACAATATCCAGCTGAAGGCGGCAAATGTCCAGGCCGCGGAAACGCTGCAGTTATCGGCTGAACGCAATATCGACATTGCCACGGCGCGTGATACAGAAACGCGTCAAGGCTGGTATGGCAGTAGCTCGACTAAAAGCACTAGCCAGGGCAGCCAGCTGGGCGGCAAGCAGATCGTCATGCTGGCTGGCAATGACATTAATAATGTCGGCGGCCAGGTGATCGCGACAGACAAGCTCATCGCCAGCGCGGGCCGCGACATCAACGTGGTTACGACGACTGTCAGCAACGCCAGCTCGAAATGGGCAGGCAACAGCGAAACCAGCACCGTCGTCGACAAGGTGGCGGGGCTGTACGTCACCGGCACGGGCGAAGGCAATACGCTAATTGCACAGGCGGGCCGGGATTTGACGTTGACGGGCGGCGTCATCGCCAATGCCGGGATGAATGGACAGACCAGTTTAGTAGCAGGCAATAACCTGACTCTCAATACCGTCAACGTCGCGTCAACCCACGACGAAGTGCGCAACGCCAACAATTACAGCAAACAGAGCAAGACCGGCGAAGTGGGCAGCCAGATCATGGGTGCCGGCAATGTCAATTTGCAGGCGGGTCATGATCTGACAGCGCGGGCGGCGGATGTGCAGGCGGGTGGAACGCTGGGTCTGTTGGCGGGCAATGATATCAGCCTGGTCAATGGTTTCCAGAACGAAGTGACGGATGTCGCCAGCAAATCGACGAAGAAGGGCTTCTGGAACAAAACCACCACCATCAAGCACGACGTGGTCGATACCACCACGGCGATCGGCACCTCGCTTGGCGGCAGCAGCGTGACGGTGCAGGCGGGGCGCGATCTGCAGGTGACAGGTTCGAGCATCTTGAGTGACGATGCGACGAAATTATTTGCGGGTAATAACATCACGATCGATGCGGCCACCAATACCGTGTACGAGCTGCATCATTCCAGCACCAAGAAGAGCGGTTTCATGAGCAGCGGCGGCATCGGCTTCAGCTATGGCAGCAAGACCACGACGGTGGACCAGGAGCGCGACGCCACCTTGCAAAGCGGCGAAGCGCGCAGCTCGATCGGCGCCACAGGCGGTGCGCTGACGATGGTTGCCGGCAATAACGTGACGATAGGCGGCAGCGATATTCTTGCCGCGACGGATCTCGACATCATCGGCAAGAGCGTCACCATCAAGCCGGGGCAAGACAATGAGAAGGGCAAATTCGAAGTCAAGACGACGCAGGATGGCTTGACCTTGGCCTTAGGTGGCAGCGTGATCAGCGCCATCCAGACCTTGCAAACCATGAGCAAGGCAGCCAGCACAGCCAAGGATGGTCGTGTGACGGCGATGGCAGCCGCGACCACTGCCATGGCTGCAAGCGGAGCCGCTGCAGACATGATGAAGGAGGGCGGGCCAAGCATCAGCATCAGCCTGACGGCGGGGCATTCGGAAAGCATACAGACGCAAAACACGGCCAGCATGACGCATAGCGGCAGCGTTTTGACGGGTAACAATATCAACATCACGGCCTTGGGCGGCGGTAAGGATAGCAATATCAATATCCTGGGCAGCGACCTGAACGCGAAGAATGATATTCGCCTGCATGCCGACAACAACGTCAATCTGCTGGCGGCGCAGGATATGGAAAGCCAGCACAGCAAGAGTTCGAGTATCAGCGCTTCGGTAGGCGTGAAGGCCATTGTGAGCACACAGGGCATGTCGGCCGGTTTCACTGCCAGCGTCAGCGGCAGCAAGGGACACGAGGATGGCGATGGCACGACGCAGCTCAATACGCATGTAAATGCGGGCGACAAGCTGATCATCAGCAGCGGTGGCGATACCAACATCAAGGGTGCAGTAGCTAGCGCCAACCAGGTCATTGCCGACATCAAGGGTAATTTGAACCTGGAAAGTCTGCAGGATACGGCCAAGTTCGATAGCAAGAGCCAGAGCATGTCCGCCAGCGGTACCGTGGGCTTTGGCGCCAGCTTCAGCGGCAGCTATAGCCAGAGCAAGATGCACAACGACTACGCCAGCGTGCAGGAGCAAAGTGCCATCAAGGCGGGCAATGGCGGCTTCCAGATCAAGGTGGGCGGCAATACGGACTTGAAAGGCGCCGTCATCAGCGCCACGGAGGCAGGCAAGCTGGACAGCAGCCTGATTACGTCGACTTTGACGCACAGCGATATTGCGAATCATGCGATATCGAAGGGGAGCAGTGTGGGGGTGTCGGGTGGAATGTCCTTTGCTGGCACGGGAACACGAAATGAGAGCCTGACGGATGTCGCTGGCAAAAAAGATGCTACGACAGTGGGCCTACCAGCTATCGTTTCCCTCAGCGAAAATTCCACCAGCACGACCCGCAGCGGCATCAGCAGCGGCACAATCGTCATCACCGGTGATGCGGCTCAGCGCGCGGCGACGGGCAAGGGAGCGGATGAAACTATCGCCGACCTGAACCGCGATGTGACGACTGGGGTGGATTCCAGCGGCAAGATTGGTAATAACTTCGACAAGGCTGCGTTGCAGGCGACGATGGAGGTAGCCAAGGCTTTTACGGAGGCCGTTGCCCCACTGGCAGCAAAGGAAATTGGCGACTTTGCCGGGAAATATCAGGACGCGGCGCAAATTGACGCTGATAGTTTTACTGCCGCAGCGAAGAAGGCCGAGGCGGCTGGCGACCATGCCGCAGCAGCAGAGTTCACGGCATTGGCAAAGCAGTCGAAAGAGAAGGCAGCGGCATGGGGCGATGATGGCGCATATCGCCTTGCACTCCATGGTGCTACGCAGGGCATGATCGGCGCATTATCGGGCGGAGGAAGCGGTGCTATTAATAGTGTGGCAGGTGTCGCGGGTGGCAATCTTGGGCATCGTTTAGGTGCAGAGTTGGGAGCCAAGGAGGCTGAAAGACTAGAATTGACGGGTACGGCGAAGGATGAGTTGATCAATAGTTACCAGCAAATATGGTCGGCTGTTGGTGGGGCGGTGGCCGGGCTGGCTGCTGGCGCCGAGAGTGCTCAAGGCGGATCAGCTTTGGCGATGGTTGCAGCACAGGGAGCGGTTTCAGCCAGCACCGTGGATATATATAATCGTCAGTTGCACGATAAGGAAAAACGGAGACTAGAACTATTACAAAGTGGACAGAGTGAAAAAGCACAACAAAGATTAGCAGATGCCGCGTGTGCGTTGACGCAGTGTGCGGCTGAACTATCGGATGAAAATCCTAAAAAGGCAGAGTATTTAGCGCAAGAGGAGCGTGGAAAGTCATATTTGTCCGAGCAGCATCTGCTGCAATCAACAGGATTGTTCCAGTATGGGAAATTTGATTTTCTGACGGATAGTCTTTTCCGGGGTAGTGATTGGTTGGGCCGAAACATCGCAGGAGTTTTTAATGGTGCTATCAACTTAGCTAAATTGATTGGCACACATGGCCCTAATGCCCTACCAGCAACTCCTTTTGACTTGCCCAGCGATTTCGATAATACAAATGGACCAAGTGCTGGAGGCGGTGCTGTACTGGCTATACCTATACCAGTGTGCACGCCGACTATGCAATGTGTATTTGTAACAGCACCGCTTACCATCGGAATGCCTGGTTATCAACCTAAAGATGTCATTTTTTCTAGTAATGATGATAAATTTGAAGAGAGAGGAGCAGATTTATCCAGTGGGTCTACTGATGGGCAGAGTGTTGGCGAAAATGGAATTCCAAAAACAGGAAATCGTGTTACCAATGGAATTGTGCTTGATCCGCGCTTACCTGATCCTGTGGCTGGGCTAGAGTATCAGCCAAAAAAACTTGACTCCGCTAATCCAAATATCGTTGAGTCTCACAACTTTGGTTATCAAAGGGAACTGAGGCTGGCAAATGAAGTGGCTGATATTCCAAATGAACAAGTTATTAAGTATGGAGATGAAATCGGGAGGCGTGGCTCTGATATTGTTTCGGTAAATACTATTGGTGCGGATGTGACTTTGTGGGATAGTAAATTTCGAAGCTCAAATCGTTATATTGCGGATTCGCCAACATTTAAGACTGGATCAAATTCATTGGAAAATGCAGTAAATGAAGCCATAGTTGAAATACGAGCATCTAATTTAAGTCCTTCGGTTAAAGAGAATGCCATTCAAAAATTACTTGATGGTAATTTCAGTACGAAAACGGTAGGTTCTGGCTCTGCAAAAAATTCGCGAGTTACAAGATTCTGTTCCGGAAAGCCATGCTAAAAACGCAAAGGACTGCGCTGTCTTATATGTTAAATTTGGAAATTTTATACATCTTTTACTGATAAATTTCATGGATGGTATGAATTTTTACATGTGGAAGTTATTTAATTTTTTATGTGTTATAGCGTGCCATAGCAGAGGCTTCAGTATTGAGCGAGGTAGTAGGATTGCGTCGAAGTTCTTCAGTGGTGTCGATACCCTTGTACACTCAACTGTTGAGCTTGAAGATATGAAGAGAAACCGGTAGGATGGATTTCAGGAATTTTCCAATAGTTATCCAGTTGCGACAGGCTGTTTTTTGGTTCGGCTTTGCTTATAAAAATAGTGGCTGTAATTTTATATTTTTTATCTTTCAATATGTAATTTTTATTTTAAAATTCCATATTTTGTATAATTTCGGTATTATTTATTTAAATATGGTGGAGGGTTTATGGTTTTTGATCCGATTAAATTGAGGGAAAATGGATATAATGGCGAAATGATTCGGTATATTGTTTCTAGGGAATATGATGAAAAACGGCCAATGGGGAATGTCGCCTGTGGTGATTTAGATAATTTTATACTGGCTTCATTGCTTGGTTTGCATAATGAGGTGGCGGAAATTATCTCTAGTCGAGTACGGTGGATAGAAAGTGCAATTGTTAATGATGAAGATTTTGGTGTTAATAGAAATGCACATCGCGGAAAGATGCATTTTGGGAAGGCAATTGGTGAGTGGCTGCTGAATGGTGAAAATGATTTTGAGGCATGGAATAATGCTCGCGTCTATGAAGAAGCGAAATGGAATTGGGAGGGCGGGCCTTGGTCTATGCGTGAAATTTTAAAGGATGGTCTTGCTGACTATATGGCATTTTCATATCAAGGTGGAAAATATAATAAAGGGTATGAGGCAGGAATAGAGACTTATCAGCGATGTACTGGGAAAAATGGTCCAGTGACTTTGAAAAAAATTCTGAAGCCACATGAATTTGCTTATGCCTTATGCTTGCAGAATGCAGAAGTTTTTGAATTTGATGAACATGATTTGTTTAATGCAGGCTGCCGGATGTTGCAAGCCAATTTGCAAGAAAAATGGCTTGGTGCTGGACAGATAATGCGCGCTGCAATGTGGCTTAAAATTGTTTACTGGCACCACGATAAAGAATTGACGCCTTTGCAAACAATATTAAAAGCCTACGAAAATATGCCAGATGTGAAAAAGCCATATTTTTTGTGATTCTCTATGAGAATGCACGTCGGCACCAGTTATGCAATTTGTCGCGACCTTGATCCGTGCTGGTCTTATGCATAGCAAGTTGGATTTTCTAAAAGGTGGATACGGCTTGATTTGGCGCGGTGGCTGGTCCCCTATTCGTACACGATTTTAGCCTTCGCCGTCTCGGTCTGCGGCAAGTGGCGCTTTGCCAAATTTTCATCGCCGATAAGAATCTGGTGACAGGTGCGAGCGAGCGGACTAGTTTTTCCCATATCCTCCCGAGACAAACCGGCAATAGCGGATTTTGCAGGTGAGGGTATTTTTGAGGGTATCGGTAACTAAATGGTTTGGAAAATACTGAAAAATCAAGCGCTTAGCCAGCTCGTTGACAATTGAGTGGGAATAATCTCCCGTCCAGAACCGTAGGCTAATGCCGGGGCAATGAAACAGCTAAGCTCTGGCTATTAGGCTTTTTTGCCTAGTGGCTGTCGCAAACTACTGGCGATATCTGCATCGGCTATGCCATCTGCCCCAAGCTGATCAGCCGAGCCAAAGTCTCCTGCGCATTCATGCTCTTGGCCAGCTTGACGGCAGTCATGCCCCGGCTATCCACAGCATCGATGCGGGCGCCGTGCTGCAGCAGCAGGTCGAGGATGGCCAGACGGTTGAACATGGCGGCCATCATCAAGGGGGTCTTGCCGTCCGGGCTGGCGCCTTCCACATTCGCGCCGTGCTTGAGCAACAGCTCGGCGATGTCCAGGTAGCCTTTGTAGGCCACGCCGGCCAGCGGCGTCTGGCCCTGGTCGTTGGGGACGTTGGCGTCGGCACCCGCTTCGAGCAGCAGGCGCGATGTTTCCAGGTGGCCATGGTAGCTGGCCAGCATGATCAGGCTGTCGCCTTTTTCGTTGCGAAAGTTGACCGGCACGCCTTGCGTGACCATGGCGCCCAGTTGCTGCGTGTCGCCTTCGCGCACGAGGGCAAACAGGCCCTGGATGAATTCCAGGGTTTCGGCATCCATCGTTGGGGGGAGTTTTCGTGCATCGGTGTTCATCGTGTTCTTTCTGCGAAGGTTAAATGGATATTGAAGTAGTGGCCGGGAAGTGTCAATTGTACGAGTCCGACTGTCCATGTGAGCCAAATGCGGCAGGTGCTCTGCTTGTAAATTTCCATTATTAAACTATATTGGAAAATGATGTGATTTTTATATCATGTCAGTTATTCCGATTCGGAAATTGAATACTTCCAGAAATTCCAAAGGGGGGACGAGTCATGAGTGCAATGTTAGAAAAGAAATCCATGGATACGCCGGACGAAGTGCGTCCATTCAAGGACGGGGCAGGCCGGATGGCCGTCTTTACGCTAGGCGAACAGACCATGGGGCGCGGCGAATTTGAGCCTGGCTGGCGCTGGAGCCTGCATGTCAAACCGATTGCGGGAACCGATTCGTGCCAGGCGGCGCATACCGGCATGGTTCTCGAGGGGAGGATGGTGGTACGGATGAATGATGGCGCCGAAATGGAATATGGACCGGGTGACGTCTTCTATATGCCACCGGGGCACGATGCCTGGGTGGTTGGAGACCAGCGTTGTGTCCTGTTCGATGTCACCGGTGTCGCAAGGTATGCCAAACCGCAATAAGGGCGGCAGCTGAAGACAGCCGCTCACGCGCCCGCCGCCAGCGCCTTTTGCCGCGATGCCAATGCGGCGCCGATGAAGAGGGCGATGGCCGAGGCGATCAAGCCCCGCTCCAGTCCGGCGGGGCCGTCGGCGATCCAGCCGACGACGATGGGGCCGACGATCTGGCCCAGCGCGAATACCGTCGTGTAGGCGCTGATGCCGGCCGTCCAGGATTGCGGTGGCAAGTTATGCCGCACGAGGGCCGTGGTTGACGCCACCACCGACAGAAACACTGCGCCGAAGACGAGGCCCGAAATGAACACGACAGGCGCAAAGCTCGTCAGTGCGGGCAGGATCGTAACTGCGCCCAGCACGCCGTTCAATATCGCCAGCGATTCGCCGCCCTTGTAGCGGTCGAGCATGCGCGCCCAGATGCGCGACGACGCTACCACCGCCAGCCCCAGCAAGGTGTAGAACACGGTGATCAGGGTGGCGCTCATGCCTTGCTGCTTGAGCAGGGCGATGACGAAGGTCATGTAGCCGATGTAGCCGACGCCAAACATGAAGTAGCCGGCCAGACTGGGGGCAAAGTCGCGCCAGGCGAAGCGCCGCGGCGTGTCGACGGCGCGCGGCGCTTCGCCGATCGCCTTCGCCGGCACGGCCATGATGGCGGTGGCGGCCAGGCAGGCTAGCCCCAAGGCCAGCCACGGCCATTGCCAGGCATGCGCGGCGCCGTGGTCTTGCGCAGCGGCCAATGCGGCTGGCACCAGCAGGGCCGACAGTGCAATACCAAAACCCGTGCCGCCGTAATACAGGCCGATGTAGAAGCCGGCGCGCTGGCTGTGCATGGAACCGAGCCGTGCCGCCAGCACGCCGCCGGCGATGAAAATGAAGGCGCTGGCCACGCCCGCGCACACGCGCTGCAGGAACAGGGTGGCCGTGCCGCTGACCAGGCCCGACATCAGCATGAAGACGCTGGCCAGCACGGAACCGGCGATCAGCAGGCGCCACACACCCAGGCGGCGCATCAGCGCCGGCGTGGCTAGGGCGCCGAGAAAATAGCCGAGCGCATTGAAGGTGTTCATGGCCCCGGCCAGCAGGTAGGACCAGTCCAGGTCGTCGCGCATGGGCGGCAGCAGCAAGCCATAGGAAAAGCGCGACAGGCCCAGGGCGACGGCGGCGCCCAGCGATAGGGCCAGTGCGGTGAGCAGCGGATGGGACGGGGAACGATCGTGTGTCGGCATGGCCTGAGACCCATCCTGGTAGGGGAAAGCGTACGGTGGCGGCGGCTCTGGCGGCACGCTTTTTTGCTACCAAGTTAATGAATTGGGCGTGGGAAGTCAAGCCGGGCCGCACTTGTATGTGGCAGGCAACAATGCAATCTTTGTCATCGTTACTTTTGGAGAGAATTGTGAGACATGCAATCTCATATAATTGCAATTAGGAAATTAACTTGCCAAAATTCAATTTTGCGGGTTGCTCCTGATCCTCCATATCTTAAGGGCACTATGAACAAGAATAAACCTGGCGCGTTGTTGATTGCAGCGCTGATTGGTGCGGCGTTGGCTGGCTGCGCTTCCGAATCGTCGCAAGCCGTGGCTGTTCCCACAGTCGCCAGCGCGGCCCGACCTTACGTTGGTCCACGTACCCTGATCGCTGTCGGCAAGTTTGATAACCGTTCCAGCTTCATGCGCGGCATCTTTTCCGATGGCGTCGATCGCCTGGGTAGCCAGTCGAAAACGATCCTGATTGCGCACCTGCAGACGTCCAACCGTTTCAACGTCCTCGACCGCGACAACATGGCCGAGCTCAAGCAGGAAGCCGACTTCAAGAAACAAGGCCAGAACATCAAGGGCGCGGACTTCGTCGTCACGGGCGACGTGACCGAATTCGGCCGCAAGGAAGTGGGCGACAAGCAATTGTTCGGCATCATGGGCCGCGGCAAGACGCAAGTGGCGTATGCCAAGGTCACCTTGAACGTTGTCAACATCGCTACGTCTGAAGTCGTGTTTTCGGCCGGCGGCGCCGGCGAATACAGCCTGTCGAACCGTGAAGTGCTGGGTTTTGGCGGCACCGCCAGCTATGACGCCACCCTCAACGGCAAAGTCCTGGACCTGGCCATGCGCGAAGCGGTCGAGCGCCTGGTGGCCGGCGTCGAAGCGGGCGCATTGCGCAAACAATAAGGTATCCCATGAAAACAATGATGAACAAGGGTGCAGCCCTGCTGGCCATGCTCGCCTGTGCCGCCTTGACCGGTTGCGCCACGCAATCGAAGACCCTGTACCAATGGGAAGGTTACCAGCCGCAAGTGTATGAATACCTGAAAGGCGAAAGTCCGGAGCAGCAGATGGCCGCCATGGAAAAAGACCTGCAAGTGATCGCTGCGAAAGGCAATCATGCGCCGCCGGGCTTCCATGCCCACCTGGGCATGTTGTACTCGATCGCCGGCAAGCCGGAGCAGGTCGCCGCGCAATTCGAAGACGAGAAAAAACTGTTCCCGGAATCGACGCCATACATGGACTTCCTGTTGGGTAAATTGAAAAAAGGCGAGAAATTATGATGTCGCGCATGTTGAAAATGGCCCTGTGCCTGGGCCCCGCCATCTTCATGGTGGGCTGCGCCACCAAGCAGGCGGCATACGATTACACCGCATTCAAGGCGGCCAAGCCCCGTTCGATCGTGGTCTTGCCGCCGTTGAACAACTCGCCGGAAGTCAATGCCGGCAACAGCGTCTACGCACAAGTGACGTATCCGCTGGCCGAAGCGGGCTACTACGTGCTGCCGGTGGCCGTGGTCGGTGAAACCTTCAAGCAGAACGGCTTGACGAATGCCGCCGATATCCACGGCGTCGATGCGAAAAAGCTCAATGAGATCTTTGGCGCCGATGCGGGCCTGTACGTGACGATCTCCAAGTACGGCACGACGTACGCCGTGATCGACAGCGTGACGGTGGTGTCGGTCGATGCCAAGCTGGTCGACCTGAAGACGGGCACCTTGCTGTGGCAGGGCGCGGCCAGCGCATCTAGCAATGAAGGCAACAATAACAGCGGTGGCGGCCTGATCGGCGCCCTGGTGACGGCGGCGGTCAAGCAGATCATCAACACCAGCACCGATGCCAGCCATCCTATCGCCGGCACGGCGAATGCGCGACTGCTATCGGCCGGTGTGCCGAACGGCCTGCTGTACGGTCCTCGTTCGGAACGTTACCTGGCGCAGTAATTGTATTACCAGGCCCGGCGCTTTGCCGGGCCTGCCGCATGGCCTTCAACGCCCGAAGCAATCATGGACTCGGCTTTCGGCGCTGTTTTTCCTGAGTGCGTGCAGATTCCCGGCAAGGAGCAAGTGATGGCAACCCAATTCAACGTCCGCTACAACGTGGAAACGGACGAGTTGCAAGGCAGATCCGTGCTGGTCTTTCTGAAGCCACACCAGCCGCAGGGCCATTGCCAGATCCACGCATGGCAGGTGTTGACCGGCTCGGCCGGCGCCACCGAATCGTTCGATTACGAAGACCGGATCTCGACCGATGTGAGCAGTTTCGGCATCAACAGGAACAGGATACTGTCTGGCCGCCAGGGCATCGCGCCAGGCCAGCTGCTGTCGGCCATCAGTCCGCATGGCTTGTCGCCGCTGCTGCAGCCGGCGCCCATGTCGTTGGCCCAAGCCAAGCTGACGCCGGCGCAATGTGGCGTCATCAACCAGACCAACCCGTTCATCGAATTCAGCTGCAACTGGTATGTCAACGAGCGGCCCGTCGTGAGCATGCCCAATGTCGATGCCAACATGACGGTGAGTTTCGAATACCAGCCCAGCTTCTACTTCATGGTGGCCACGCCGCCGATGGTGGGACAGACCTACAGCCTGGAGAGTTTTCCAGACATGACGCAGTATGCGCGGCCGATCACGGCCACCAAGGTGGACGTCACCGTGAGCCGCCAGCAGGGCCTGTGGAGTTTCGACTTCAGCGCCAGCTAGCGCGCGCCGGCCTGCACCGGCCGGCGCCGGCTCCAGAAGGGCGCCATCGGCCAGCGCGTTTCCTGGCCATAGCAATATGTCAGGTGGCGTTCGTACGCCGCGCCGATGGCCGTCAGTTCCCCATTGTAGTCTTGACAGGCTTGCAGTTCGCCCTGCAGCGTGCGGTCGGCTGCCTCGGCGGCGGCCAGGCCCGTATACAGGGCGTTGAAGATGCCTTGCGACGACAGCGGATCGAAGCTCAGGGCGGCGTCGCCGACGGCGAACCAGCCTGGGCCGGCGCCGGCGTCCAGGCTGGCCGTATGCGCGGGCGTCGCCATGGCGAGCGTATCGGCCGCATAGCCTTGCTGCTCCAGCAATTCCCCCGTAGCGGGCTGCCGGCGCGCCGCCGCTTCCAGCCAGCCGGCGTCGCGCAAGGCGCTGCTGGCAAGCAAGTCCGCATCCGTATGCAGGGCCAGCACGCGGCGCTGGCCGGGCAGGGGCGCGCTGTACCACCAGCCGTATTCGCAAGCCTCGATGTGGGCAAAGCCCCGTGCCGATGGCGTGCGGTCGTGTCCGTATTGCCATACTGAAACCAGCCGGTCGCCGCGCTGGCGCCGCGCCCCGACTTTGCGGGCCAGCCGGGCGCTGCGTCCCGTGGCATCGATGACGATGCGCGCGGCCGCGTCGCAAGGGCCATGCCGCGTTTGCAGCCGTACTCTCCAGCCGCCATTTTCCGGCGTGATGCCCGCGAGTGTGGCCGAGGCCAGCAGGGCGGCGCCGCGGCGGCGCGCTTCGTCGCGCAGCCACAGGTCGAAGGTGCCGCGCGCCAGGTGCCAGCCATGCCCATCGGGATCGCTGAGGAAATGGTGTTCCGTCCATGCGCCGTTCCACCAGGCGCGGTTGCCGTGGTAGGGCGCATGGCCCTGCCGCAGGAAGGCGTCAAGCAAGCCCATGTCCTGCAGCAGGCGCGCGGCGGCCGGCGGCAACGATTCTCCGATGCGCGCCAGCGGCGCGGCCAGCCGGTCGACCAGCAACACCCGGTGCCGCCCCGCCAGGTTCAGGGCGGCCGTGGCGCCGGCCGGACCGGCGCCGACGATGAGCACGTCGGCCTGCAGCAAGGTCACAAGCGGTGCCGCTGCAGATGGCGCGCTTTTTCCGTGCCTTCCAGGTCGACGTCGACGAACTCGTCCGGTATGGCTGTCGCCGCGCGCAGCTGGTGCTTGCCGGCTATCGGCTGCGGCAGGTTTTCCACCTGCAGGAAGGCGGGGAAACCGGTCACGTCCGCAGGGCCGGGGCGCACCTCGACCACGCCCACTTGCGCCAGGTCGGCGATCATGTTGTTGATCTGCTCTTCATAGCTGATGTTGCCCAGCGGACGTATCCACGCGGCGCGCCGGGCGAAGGCGGCCAGGCGGTTGTCGACGGGCACTTCGCGGTTCATCACCGTGTCGTAGGCCAGCTTGCTCATCACCTGGTTCGGCACGCGCGCGGGCCAGAACGTGGGCACGTAGGGATCGTAATCGGACTGGTAGCCGGAGCGGCAGCTGGCCGTGTCCGTCTGCCATGGCACGGCCATCCAGCGCGTCACGCCGCCCGCGATCTGCGCCGAGCAGGGGCTGCCGATATTGTCCGGCGTCAGGACGGCGCCGTAGTCGGGCTCGACCCAGCCGGGCGGTCGGTGCGCCAGGCGGAACGGCGCGCTGTACATGCTGGCCTGGCGCATGGGCCAGGTCATTTCGCAGCCCGGGTGGAAGGCGTCGGCCAGGCAGAATTCCATGGCCGCGCGCAGCAGGGTGTCCGGTTGCTGCGCCACGTCCACGTCGGCCAGGCTTTGCGGCGGCGTCTTGCCGGGCGCGTAATCGGCCGTGAATTCACCGGCCGCCCATTGCTTCAGGAAGCGCAATTGCAGATTGCTCAGCGCGCAGTTCTGGCGCGGCGTGTCTGCCGGCGGGATGGCCATCGCATCGCCATACAGCCACGGCCACGGCGATGGCGCCCAGGCGTCGCGCTCGAACTGGCGGAACTGGTTATAGATGACGTTGCGCCACTCCCGGCGGTTTTCGGACGGGCTGGCCAGGCGCGCCATCCACTCGTCGCGGCTGAACGGCGTGCTGCCGTCCCAGCCGAAGGCGGCCGCGAAGCCGGCGTTGACCCATTGCAGGTTGGACAGGCGTTCGAATATGGGGCGGATATCGTCCTGGAACGAGGGAACGGCAGGTGCGGCAATTTTGCCTTCGGAAACAAACAAGTCGCGCATCAAGTCCCACATGGTGCGCACCGACTTTTGCTGCGGCGCGTAGTCGGGCGGCGCGACGACCACCCAGGCCATGTCGACGGACAAAGCCTGGCCCTGGTAGTGGACGGTGGCGCAGACGGGGCCGTCGGACGTGTCGTCATGCCAGCCTTCGTTGTTGGCAAAGGTGATGGCGCGCGCGCCATTCCACGAGGCCGACTTGCCATGGCCGCCCAGCACGATCAGCCGCCCCATGGCGTCCGTGCGCAATTCGCCCAGGTAGACGGGCGTGCCCAGAAAGCTGCCGCTGTCGAAGGCCACGGCCGGCTGTTCGCTGCCGCTGATCTTGCGCTCGCCCGGCGTGATGGACAATTGCGCGCGGTCGGTGACGGCCATATTGCGCAGGAAAGAGGGCTGAGTGACATGCGCCTCGGGAATGTCGAGCGCGATCTGGAACTGGTACCACGCCGCTTTCGTGTTGGCCAGGGTGACGGACCATTCGATGTCGGCATTGCCGGCGTTCAATTCGGCCACCGCCACGCCGGCGGCATTCAGGCCGTAGATGCGAAAGAGCGCCGCCTGGCGCTTGATGGCCCCGGACGCATCGCGGTAGTAGCCGGCCGGGCGCGCCGCCGGTTCCGGCACTTCCGGTCCCAGAAAGTATTCGCCGGGGCTGTTGCCCACGCGGGCAATGCCGATGGGCGGATAAATCGCCGCCTTGACGATGACGGTATCTTGGGTGGAACTGGACATGGCGTGCCTTTCCAGATGCGTGGAGGGAAGGAAAATATACCGCATAAAAAACGCGTCAAATGCGCACATAGTCACCGCATCGTGAATTCGTGCGAGGGGCGCCGGACACATGCAGATGCGGCTGCCAGGCCCGCTTTTTCCAGCCACGTTAAGATAGCGGTATTTTCAAGACTGCGAGAGGCCCAAGTGCGCGTGTTGCTGGTGGAAGACGATCCGATGATCGGGGAAAGCCTGGTCGAGGGCTTGCGCGGCGAGTGCTATGCCGTGGACTGGGTGCGCGACGGCCACGATGCGGAGCTGGCGCTGGCCGGTTTTGCCTACGATTTGATGCTGCTGGACCTGGGCTTGCCCGGCAAGCAGGGCATGGACGTGCTGCGCAGCATGCGCGCGCGGGGCGCCGAGTTGCCCGTGCTGATCATCACGGCGCGCGACGGCACGCCCGCCCGCGTCGACGGGCTCGACAGCGGCGCCGACGATTACCTGGTCAAGCCCTTCGACCTCGACGAGTTGCTGGCGCGCATCCGCGCGCTGCTGCGGCGCCGGGTCAGCCGTTCGCGCTCCGTCATCGAGCATGGCGCGCTGATCCTCGACCTGGCCAGCCACGACGTCACGTTCGAGGGAGAACTGATCAAATTGCCGCCGCGCGAGTTTTCCGTGCTGCGTGCCTTGCTCGACCATCCGGGCAAGGTGGTGTCGAAGCGCCAGCTGAGCGAAAAGCTGTACGGCTGGGATTGCGAAGTGGAAAGCAATACCGTTGACGTGTACGTGTACCAGCTGCGCAAGAAATTCGGCGCGGACTGCATCCAGACCGTGCGCGGGGTGGGCTACAAGATGCGGGTGGCGGCATGCTGACCATCCGCCGCCAGTTGCTGCTCGGTCTGCTGGCCGCCACTTTGCTGTGCGTGCTGGGCGCCGGCATTTCCTTGTTCCGCTCGCTGTTGGAGGAAACCAATGAACTGGCCGACTTGCAATTGCGCCAGTTGGCCGTGGCCTTGCCCGACGAGTTCGAGCCGCAGGCGGGCCTGGTCGCCGCGCAAGACCCGGAAGAAGCGTTCGTGCTGCAGGCGTGGGACGAGGACGGCCAACCCTTGCCCGTCCTGCAGGGCCAGCCGGCATTGCCGCGCTATGCGCTGGCCGGCTTTGCCGATGTCGTGCTGCACGGCGAGGACTGGCGCCTGTACGGCGAAACGCGGCGGGGCCGCTACGTGCAGGTGGCACAGGCGCAGGCCGTGCGCGACCAGCTGGCCTGGCAGATGACCATGCGCGCCGGCGCACCGTTGCTGGTGTTCGCGCTGATCCTGGCGCTGCTGATCGTCGTCGTCGTGGGGCGCGCGCTGGCGCCGCTGCACCGGCTGGCCGAATCCGTGGCGGGTCGCTCGCCGGATACGTTGACGCCGCTGGCGGCCGACGACATGCCGCCCGAACTGCGGCCCGTGGCGCTGGCGCTCAACAGCCTGATGGGGCAGTTCGAGGCGGCGCTGACGGCGCAGCGCACCTTTGTTGCCGATGCGGCGCATGAATTGCGCTCGCCGCTGACGGCGCTGAAACTGCAGCTGCAGGTGGCCGAGCGGGCCGGCAGCGAGGACGAACGCCGCGTGGCGCTGGCGCGCCTGCACGAACGGCTGGACCGCAGCACGCACCTCGTGCGCCAATTGCTCAGCCTGGCGCGCCATGAAACGGCGCTCACGGCCAGCCAGCTGCACACGGTGGACCTGGGGCAATTGCTGGAAGCGGCCGTGGCCGACCACAGCGCGCTGGCCGACAGCCGTGACATCGACCTGGGCGTGGTGGACGCGCCGCCGGCCAGAGTGCTGGTGCAAGCCGATCCCGACGGCTTGCAAGTGTTGCTGAATAACCTGATCGACAATGCCTTGCGCTACACGCAGCAGGGTGGGAGGGTCGACTTGCAGGCGGCGCTGGAAGAGGGCAGGCCCCTGCTGCGCGTGTCCGACAACGGCCCCGGCGTGCCGCAACAGCACCATGCGCGCCTGTTCGACCGCTTCTTCCGTCCCGACGGCAATGACGCCTGGGGCTGCGGCCTGGGCCTGTCCATCGTGCGCCACATCGCCGAGCACCACCAGGCCGACATCGCGCTGGCTGAAGGCGAGGCGGGGCGGGGATTGCAGGTGACGGTGCGTTTTCCGCAGGCGGCGTGAATGCAAAAAAGCGGATGCCGGTGAAGGCATCCGCTTTTTCAGTTACGGGCGAAGCGCTTAGGCCAGCTCGGTGATGAATTGCTCGCGCGCAGGGCGCACTTTTTTCAGGTCCACCAGCCAGTCGCCTTCGTCGGCGCGGTAGCCGAGCGGCAGCATGACGACGGAACGCAGGCCTTTTTCGCGCAAGCCCAGGATCTCGTCGACCTTGGCCGGATCAAAACCTTCCATCGGCGTCGAATCGACTTTTTCCTGCGCCGCGGCGATCAGGGCCGTGCCCACGCCGATGTAGGCCTGGCGCGCCGCGTGCTGGTAGTTGGTTTCCGCATCGCGCTGCGGGTAGGTGGCCAGGATTTGCTGACGGTACGCTTCCCAGCCTTCATTCTTGAAGCCGCGCACGGTATTGACCAGGTCAAACATCTTGTTGATGCGCTCGACCGTGTAATTATCCCAGGCGGCAAACACCAGCAGGTGCGAGGCGTCCGTTACTTGCGACTGGTTCCACGCATGCGGCTTGATCTGCTCGCGCAGGGCCGGATTCGTCACGACGAAGACTTCGTAAGGATGCAGTCCGCTGGAGCTGGCCGTCAGGCGCACGGCTTCCAGAATGCGCTCGACCTTGTCTTGCGGCACCGTTTTCGTCGGGTCCATTTTCTTGGTGGCGTAGCGCCATTGCAGTGTTTCGAGCAAATCGGACATGTAAATCCCTTTCATAATGAATAGTTCAGATTGGAAATGATAGCGGATTCCGCCATTTCAAGTGCACCGGGCCAAAAACAACTGGTATAGCGTACTCAACTTAGCGCATGCATGACACCTTGTCTACAGGCCAACCATGGCAAGTTCCACGTCCGGGTAGCGCGCGCCCTGCACGCTGGCGGGCGCGATGGCTGCGCCGATGACGGCCAGCTCGGTGTCGCTCAGTTTGATTTGCGCGGCGGCCACATTCTCTTCAAGGTGCGCCAGGCTGCGGGCGCCCGGTATCGGCACGATGTCGGTACCTTGCGCCAGCAGCCAGGCCAGGGCCAGTTGCGCCGCCGTGGCGCCGCGTGCGGCCGCCAGACGCTGCAGTTCGGCAACGAGATGCCCGTTGGCCGCCATCGCGGGCGGCTGGAAGCGGGGCAGGCTGTGGCGGTAGTCGTCTGGCGCCAGCGCGGCGCTGGAGTTCAGCTGGCCCGTCAGGAAACCCCGGCCCAGCGGGCTGTAGGGCACGAAGCCGATGCCCAGTTCCCGGCAGGCAGGCAGCACCTCGGCTTCCACGTCGCGGCTCCACAGCGAGTATTCGGACTGCACGGCCGTAATCGCATGCACGGCGTGGGCGCGGCGCAAGGTGGCTGCCGACACTTCCGACAGGCCCAGGTGGCGTACCTTGCCTGCCCGCACCAGACCGGCCATGGCGCCGACCACGTCTTCGATGGGCACGGCAGGGTCCACGCGGTGCTGGTACAGCAAGTCGATGCACTCGATGCCGAGCCTCGACAGCGACGCTTCCACGGCCCGGACGATGTGCTCGGGGCGGCTGTCGACACCCGCCATGCGTTCCACGCCCTGGCCGTGGGGCAAGATCTTGAAGCCGAACTTGGTGGCGATGTGGACCTTGCCGCGCAGTTCCTTCAGGGCGCGGCCTACCAGGTCCTCATTGGCGTAGGGGCCGTAGACTTCCGCCGTGTCGATCAGGGTCACGCCCAGTTCCACGGCGCGGTGCAGCACGCGCAGCGAGGTGGCCTCGTCCGCGCCGCCGTAGGCAAAGCTCATGCCCATGCAGCCCAGGCCGATGGGGGCGACGCGCAAGCCGGAGTTGCCCAGTGTTCTGTGTTCCATTGTCATTCCTTTTCAAAAAAAGATGCTAGGAGTATGGGCGAAGGAACTGCATGCGATAAGATAGCTTATCCTGCATGTATTGCTGAATGAAACTCATGAATAATGGCTGACCTCAATGAATTGACGGCTTTTGCCGCCGTCGCCCGCCTGCGCAGTTTTCGCAAGGCGGCCCTGGAGCGTGGCGTATCCGCCTCCGCCCTCAGTCACGCGTTGCGCGCGCTGGAAGAGCGGCTGGGCGTGCGCCTGCTGAACCGCACCACGCGCAGCGTCACGCCGACGGAGGCGGGACAGCAGCTGCTGGCGCGGCTGGCGCCGGCCATGCGCGAAATCGATGATGCCTTGCTCGACCTGAGTACCTTGCAGGATGTGCCGGCAGGCAAGCTGCGCCTGAACGTGCCCCGTCCGGCCGCCCGGCTGCTGCTTGCGCCCATGCTGGCCAGTTTTGTCGCCCGCTATCCGCGCGTGCAGGTGGAAGTGGTGACCGACGACGGCATGATCGATATCGTGCGCGATGGTTTTGACGCGGGCATCCGCTTCGGCGAGCAGGTGGCGGCCGACATGATCGCCGTGCCTGTCGGCGCGCCGCAGCCGTTCGTGGTGGTGGCATCGCCCGCTTACCTGGCCGTGCATGGCGCACCAAGCACGCCGCGCGCGCTGCTGACCCACGCCTGCATAGGCCGGCGCTTTCCCAGCGGGCGCCAGTATGCGTGGGAGTTCGAGCAGGCAGGCGAGGGCTTCAGCATCGCCGTCGGCGGCCCGCTGGTGTTCGACGACGATGAATTGATGCTACGCGCGGCCCGCGATGGCGCGGGGCTGGCCTATGTGTACGAGGCCGATGCGCGCGCCGATATCGCGGCGGGGCGCCTGGCGTGCGTGCTGGAGCGCTGCCTGCCGCCGCCGCCCCGTTACTTCCTGTATTACCCGAGCCGGCGCCAGATGCCGGCCGTCCTGCGCGCCTTTGTCGACATGCTGCGCGCGCCGGCGTAGTCAGCCGGCGGGCGGCGGCGCGGCATGCTCGACCGGCCACTTGATCGTAAACAGGCTGCCGCCCGCCTTGCCACGCGTGCAGACGGCGCTGCCGCCGTGGGCGCGCGCGATGGCTTCGACCACGGCCAGCCCCAGGCCGCTGCCCGCGTTCAGGTCGACCCTGGCGCTGTCGCCGCGGCGGAATGCTTCGAACACGTGCGGCGCCAATTCCTCGGCAATGCCGGGGCCCGCGTCCTCGACGCTCAGATAGTACTGGCCGGCCAGCACGCGGGTGCGCACGCGCAGCAGGCCCGGATGCGCATAGCGGCGCGCGTTGTCGAGCAGGGCCAGCACGATTTGCCGGATGCGCGCCGCGTCGCAGCAGACGGGATGGTCGGACAGGTGCAGTTGCAAGGTAAAACCGGCCGCTTCCATTTCCTGCGCCAGCAACCGGCCCACTTCCTCGATTTCCAGGGTCAGGTCCGTCCACGCCATGCGCAGTTGCATGTGGCCACTGTCGGCCAGGCTCAGGGTGCGCAAGTCCTCGATCAGGCGGCCCAGGTCTTCCACTTGCGCCAGCAGGCTGGAAAACGGCACTTCCTCGGGCTTGAAAACGCCATCGACGACGCCTTGCAAGGTGCCGCGCAGGATGGTCACGGGCGTGCGCAGTTCGTGCGCGATGGCCGCGTTCCACGTTTCGCTTTCCTGCGCTCCCCGCTGCAGGCGCTCGGCCATGCTGTTGAAATCGTCGACCAGCATGGCCGTCTCGCCCAGGCTGCGGTCGCCGGCAAACGCGCGCGCGGACAGGTCGCCATGGGCCACGCGGCGCACGCTGTCCATCACGGAATTGATCGGTTTCAGTATGCGCGAAGCCAGTTTGATGGCGAAAAACGCGGCCAGGCACAGGCCGAAGATGGTGATGGCAAAGATCCACAGCCACTCAACGGTGCTGGGCGACCAGTCGTCGGGCTCGGACAGCATGCCGGGATCGATCTTGAAGGCGATGGCGAAGAAGGTCCAGGAACCGATCCAGATGATCAGGATGCTGCACACCATCAGCACGGACATCGACAGGATGATCTGCCGGTTCAAGCCTGTGAAACGCATCAGAGCTCGCTTTCCAGGCGGTAGCCCACGCCGCGCAGGCTGGCCGGCATATTCATCACGCCCGCTTCTTCCAGTTTCTTGCGCAGCTTGCTGACGTGGCTGTCCACCGTGCGTTCCATTGAATTGCTCTCGGGCATGCACGACTCCAGCAATTCCAGGCGGCTGCAAACGCGCCGCGGCGTGCGCGCCAGGTGCGCCAGCAGGCGAAATTCCGTCAACGTCAGGCTGAGCATGAGAGGCTGGGCCATGCCATCCTGCAGCACGCTGGCCACATACGTTTCCTGGTCGATTTCGATGGGGCCACAGCGCAGGCGCTGGCCGCCCACCGGGTGGTGGCGCACGCGCGAGCGGCGCAGCACGGCCGCCACGCGGGCAACCACTTCGGCCGGATTGAAGGGCTTGATGATGTAGTCGTCGGCGCCCACGCGCAGGGCGGCCAACTTGTCCGCATCCTGGTCGCGGGCCGTCAGCATGATGACGGGCGTTTCGCCGCGCCGCCGTACTTCCGCCAGCACGCCCCAGCCATCGACACGGGGCATTTGCACGTCCAGCAGCAGCAGGTCCGGCGCCAATGCCAGGTGCTGGTTCAGCGCTTCCTGGCCATCGTGTGCGAAGGCCGTGCGGTAGCCGTCGCGCTCGAGGTAACCGGCGAGGATGCGGGCGATTTGCGGCTCATCTTCGGCGATCAGGACGAGGGCGGAAGGCGGCGTGGTGGCAAGGAAGGAGGGCTGGCTGGCACTGTGATGATAGTTCATGCAATTAGTCTAGCATTCTTCGCTGTCTCCATCGAATCTCCACATTTCTTTGACGGAACATCCACGCAAGGCTTTTATGCTGCGGCCTATCTGTCGACCGGACCGCCGGTTGGGATCTGCCATAGAGAAAGACCATGCATCCGAGCCACCTCACCAAGAAAAACATGTTGATCGCCGCGGCACTGCTCAGCCTTGCCGCCTGTTCCAAACCCGCGCCGGAAGAAGGCGCCGCGCCGCCCGCCGCCGTCACCGTGCTCAAGTTGCAAGCGGCGTCTGTCGTCCTTAGCGATGAATTGCCGGGCAGGGTGGCGGCTTTCCGCACGGCCGACATCCGCCCGCAGGTGGGCGGCATCGTGCTGCGCCGCCAGTTCGAGCAGGGCGCCGAAGTGAAAGCGGGACAGAAGCTGTTCCAGCTGAATCCAGCGCCATTCCAGGCGGACGTCGATTCGGCCGCCGCCGCCCTGCAGCATGCGGTGGCCACGGCGAACCGCGCCAGCAGCCAGGCCGACAGGTTAAAACCGCTGGTGGAAGCGGACGCCATCAGCCGCCAGGCGTATGACGACGCCGTGGCCCAGCGCGAGCAAGCCGTGGCCACCGTGGCGCAGGCGCGGGCCAGCCTGGCGCGCCGTCGCCTGGACTTGGCCTTTGCCAGCATCGAGGCGCCGATTGCCGGGCGCATCGGCTCCGAACTGGTGACGGAAGGCGCGCTAGTGGGCTTGGCCGATGCCACGCCGATGGCGCGCATCCAGCAGATCGACAAGGTGTACGTCGACGTGCGCCAGCCGGCCGCCGCGCTGGCCGCCTTGCAAGCCTCGGGCAACGGTGGCGCGGACAAGCTGCCCGTGACCATTTTAGGCGCCGATGGCCAGCCGCATCCCGTCACGGGGCGCATCCTGTTCTCGGGCATCAGCGTCGATGCGGGCACGGGCGACGCCGTCGTCCGCGTGCTGGTCGACAATCCGCAGCGCCAGCTCTTGCCGGGCATGTTCGTGCGCGCCCGCATCGCCCGTGCCGTGCAGGCAAATGGCGTGCTGCTGCCGCAGCAAGCCGTCTTGCACAGCAGCGGCGGCCAGGCGCAGGCCTGGGTGCTCGATGGCACGAACAAAGCGAGCCTGAAAACGATCGCCGTGGGCGACGTGATCGACCACCAGTACGTGGTCAACGGCGGCCTGAAAGCGGGAGAAACCGTCGTCATCGAAGGCCAGGAACGCTTGCAGCCGGGCGCCACGGCCGCACCGCAGCCATGGAAGCGCGCCGCCGCCGTTGCCACCGCACCTGTCGTCAGTGCCGTGCGCTGACTCGTACATATTGAAAGTTTAACGACATGCCTCAATTTTTCATCAACCGCCCCGTCTTTGCGTGGGTGGTGGCGGTCTTCATCGTCCTGTTCGGACTGATCGCCATACCGCAATTGCCGATTGCGCGCTTCCCCTCGGTGGCGCCGCCCAGCGTCAGCATCAGCGCCAACTACCCCGGCGCCACGCCGCAAACCATGAACGATTCCGTGGTGGGCCTGATCGAACGCGAACTGTCGGGCGTCAAGCACCTGCTGTATTTCGAGTCGTCGACCGATACGTCGGGCTCGGCCTCGATCACCGTCACCTTCCAGCCGGGAACGAACCCGGAAATGGCGCAGGTGGACGTGCAGAACCGCCTGAAAGCCATCGAGCCGCGCCTGCCGCAAGCCGTGCGGCAAAATGGCTTGACGGTGGAATCGGCGTCGTCCGGTTTCCTGATGATCGTCAGCCTGATTTCCGACAATGGCCAGCACGATGAAGTGGCGCTGGGCGACTACCTGGCGCGCAACGTGACGGAAGAACTGCGCCGCATTCCCGGCGTGGGCAAGGTGCAGCTGTTCGGCTCCGAGCGGGCCATGCGCATCTGGGTCGATCCGGCCAAGCTGGTGTCGTACAACATCGCCATGGGCGAACTGACGGCCGCCATCGCGCAGCAAAATGCGCAGATCGCCCCGGGCCGCCTCGGCGACTCGCCCGCCGTACACGGCCAGCGCGTGACCATCCCGCTGACGGTGCAGGGCCAGCTGCAGACGCCTGCCGAATTTGCGGCCATCGTCCTGCGCGCGAATGCGGACGGCTCGAAAGTGACGATCGGCGACGTGGCGAAAGTGTCGCTGGGCGCGCAAAGCTTCAACTTCAGCATCCGCGAAAACGGGCAAGCCGCGTCGGGCGCCGCCATCATGCTGTCGCCCGGTGCCAACGCCGTGCAGACGGCCAGTGCCGTGCGTGCGCGCATGGCCGAACTGGCGCATACCATGCCGGCCGGGATCAAGTATTCGGTACCGTTCGATACGGCGCCGTTCGTGAAGATCTCGATCGAGAAGGTCGTCATCACCTTGCTGGAAGCGATGGTGCTGGTCTTCCTCGTCATGTATCTGTTCCTGCAAAAGATACGCTACACGCTGATTCCCGCCATCGTCGCGCCGATCGCCCTGATGGGCACTTTTACGGTCATGCTGATGGCCGGCTATTCCGTCAACGTGCTGACCATGTTCGGCATGGTGCTGGCCATCGGCATCATCGTCGATGACGCCATCGTCGTGGTGGAAGCCGTCGAGCGCCTGATGGCGACCGAAGGCTTGTCGCCGAAGGAAGCGACGTCGAAAGCGATGCGTGAAATCACCGGGGCGGTAGTAGGCATCACCCTGGTGCTGACGGCCGTGTTCATTCCGATGGCGCTGGCCAGCGGCTCCGTCGGTGCGATCTACCGCCAGTTCACGCTGGCCATGGCCGTGTCCATCCTGTTCTCGGCGTTCCTGGCCTTGACCCTGACGCCGGCCCTGTGCGCCACCATGCTCAAACCGATAGGCCCGCACGACCATGACAAGAAGGGCTTCTTCCTGTGGTTCGACCGCGGTTTTGAACGCATGACGGCGCGCTATGAAAAGGGCGTGGTGGCGATGGTGAAACGCGCGGGCCGCTCGATGGTGCTGTATGGCGCCATCGTCGCGGCGCTGGGCGTGGCCTTCATGCAGCTGCCGTCGGCCTTTTTACCGGAAGAAGACCAGGGATACTTCATCACCTCGATCCAGCTGCCGTCCGACGCGACGATGGAGCGCACGCTCGACGTCGTCAAGCTGTACGAGCAGCACGTGGCCACGCGGCCCGGCATCGAAGTGAACCAGTCTATTCTCGGTTTCAGCTTTTCCGGCGCGGGCCCGAATGCGGGCCTGGCGTTCACCATGCTGAAGGACTGGAAGGAGCGCAACGGCGCCACGGCGCAGGAAGAAGTGGCGCTGGCGCAGGCCGCCATGTCGCAGGCGAAGGAGGGCATGATCATGAGCCTGATGCCGCCCGCCATCGATGAACTGGGCAACTCGTCCGGCTTTTCCATGCGCCTGCAGGACCGCGCCAACCAGGGTGTCGCAGCTTTGCAGGCGGCGCAGAACCAGTTGCTGGGACTGGCCGCGCAAAGCGGCAAGGTGGCCGGCGTGTATCCGGACGGCTTGCCACCGGGCGCCAGCGTGCGCCTCGATATCGACCGCACCAAGGCCGAAGCGCTGGGCGTGTCGTTTACGGCCATTGCCGACATGCTGACGGCGGCCATGGGCTCGACCTATGTCAACGATTTCCCCAACGCTGGCCGCATGCAGCAGGTGATCATCCAGGCCGATGCGCCGTCGCGCATGCAGTTGAACGACGTGCTGGCCCTGCGCATCCGCAATAACGCGGGCGGCATGGTGGCGCTGGGTGAACTGGTGCGCCCCGTATGGAGCGAATCGCCGCTGCAGCTGGTGCGCTACCAGGGTTATCCGGCGGCGCGCATTTCGGGCAGCGCGGCGCCGGGCGTATCGAGCGGCGACGCCATGCTGGAAATGGAGCGGCTCGTGAAACAGCTGCCACCGGGCTTTGCGCTGGCGTGGACGGGCCAGTCGCTGCAGGAGAAGGAATCGGCTTCGCAAGCACCGATGCTGATGGCGCTGTCGATGCTGGTGGTCTTCCTCGTGCTGGCGGCCCTGTATGAAAGCTGGTCGATTCCCGTCTCCGTGATGCTGGTCGTGCCTTTGGGATTGCTGGGCGCCGTGCTGGCCGTGATGTTGCGTGGCATGCCGAACGATGTGTTCTTCAAGGTGGGCATGATCACGATCATCGGCCTGTCGGCGAAGAACGCGATCCTGATCGTCGAATATGCGCGCCAGCTGCAGGCACAAGGCAAGGGGCTGGTCGAGGCGACGGTGGAAGCGGCGCGCCTGCGCTTGCGTCCGATTTTGATGACGTCACTGGCGTTTGCGCTGGGCGTCGTGCCGCTGATGCTGGCCACGGGCGCCAGCGCCGAGACGCAGCACGCGATCGGCACGGGCGTGTTCGGCGGCATGATCACCGCCACCGTGCTGGCCGTATTTTTCGTGCCCGTGTTCTTTGTCGTGGTGCTGGGCGCCGTCGACAAGATGGGCACGTACTTCAACAAACGCAGTAACCGCATCGCCGTCAAGGCGGTGGAAGGAGAGTTGTAATGCGTTTATTCTTTATGACGCCGCTGGCTGCGCTGGCCTTGTCGGCGTGTTCATTGACGCCGCCGCTGGTCAAGCCGGCGGCGCCGATCCCTGCCGCGTATGCCGAGGTTTCCGCGCCAGGCATGGGCGACACCTCAGCGGACTTGGGCTGGCGCCAGATGCTGCTCGATGCGCGCTTGCAGCGCCTGGTCGGCATTGCGCTGGAAAACAACCGCGATTTGCGCGTGGCGGCCCTCAACGTGGAAGCCGTGCGGGCCCAGTACCAGATCCAGGATGCGGGCCGTTATCCGGCCATCGGCGCGAATCCGGGCGGCGTGCGCCAGCGCGGCGCCGATGCGGTCACGCAAAACCAGTTCACGGCCGGCATTGCCATGAGCGCGTTCGAGATCGACCTGTTCGGCCGCCTGCGTTCCCTGTCGGATGCCGCGTTTGCCCGCTACCTGGCCACGCAGCAGGGCCAGCGCGCCGCGCACATGGCCCTGATCGGCGCCGTGGCCGACGCCTACCTGGAACAGCGGCTGGCGGAAGAACAGCTGGCGCTGGCGCGGCAAACTCTGCTCGACTGGCGCCAGGCGCTGGTGCTGACGCAGCGCCTGCACGGCGCGCAGCAGGGCAGCGGCCTGGATGTGGCGCAGGCGGAAGGGCAGGCCGCGACGGCGGAAGCGGACGTGCAGGCGCGCGAACGGGCCAGTGCCCTGGCGCGCAACAACCTGGAATTGCTGCTGGGCGTGCCGTTGCCCGCCGATTTGCCGGCTGGCCGCGCACTTGATGGCCAGCCCGTGCTGACGCAGCTGCCGCCCGGCCTGCCGTCGGACTTGCTGGCGCGCCGTCCCGACATCCTGCAGGCGGAATATGCGCTGGTGGCGGCGAATGCGGAAATCGGCGCCGCGCGCGCCGCCTTCTTCCCGCGCCTGTCGCTGACGGCGTCGCTGGGTTTTGCCAGCCCGGAGCTTGGTGACCTGTTCCGCGGCAGCGCGCGCAGCTGGTCGTTCGCGCCGCAAGTGACGCAGCCGCTGTTCCAGGGCGGCCAGCTGCGCGCGGAATTGCAGCTGTCGCGCCTGCGCAAGGACGTGGCCGTGCTGCAGTACGAGCAGGCGATCCAGACGGCGTTTCGTGAGGTGCGCGACGGCCTGGCCGGCAGCGCCACGTATGCGCAGCAGATCGATGCCCAGCAGCGCGTGGTGGTGGCGGCGCAGCAGCGCCAGCGCCTGTCGCAGCTGCGCTACGACGCGGGCCAGGACAGCCGCCTGGAATTGCTCGACGCGCAGCGCCAGTCGTATGCGGCGCAGCAAGCCTTGCTCGACGCACGGCGCGACCAGTTCAAGTCGGCCGTGGCCTTGTACAAGGCGCTGGGGGGAGGGCTGGAGGAGTAGGGCCTTGTATGCTTAGCCCGTGAAGGCGCCGATGGGCCGGTTGCGCGCCAGGCTCCAGCCCGTCGTGTGTTGTGGGCCGGGCTTGCCGTCGGCCTGCTGCACGCTGTGGCTCCAGAGGATTTCCGTGAAATTCAGCTTGAACTGCTCGGTCGGCATGTCATCGGGATGGGTTTGCAGCTGGATTTCGCTGATGATGGCGTCGCGTAGCCAAATGGTCATGATGCTGGCCGTCTTGTCGCCCGAGTTGCGGGCAATGTGGAGCTTGGTTGGCTGGTCCGTGCCGGTGCCCAGCGGCTTGGCTCGCAGGCACAGGTCGTACAAGTTGACCGAGATCCGGTCGACATATTTGACGCAGGTAAATTCCGTGATCACGGGCCGCCCCGACGTGCGCGCCGAATTGCTGACGTCTGTCGTTATTTGCTGCTTCATGCCCTGGTGCAGCGAGACCAGCTCGATGCATGGTCCCATGCCCTGCAGCGCAGCGGCGTCGCGCCAGATGGCGTCGATGCCGCCGTTGCCACCATCCGGCGTCTTGCCGAACACGAGTTCCCCGTTGCCGGGTTCCAGCAAAATCAAATCCATGACGAGCTCCTCCGCTTGATGTCAGCTGCCGCCGTGCGACAGGCAGCCCTTGAGTCGATGTGGCCGGGTCCAACCCGCTTCGCTGGCGTGGTCGACAAAACTGATGGTCAGCTGCGCGAAGCCTTGCGAGGTGAAATACACGCTGGCCGTTGCATCCTGGCGCTCTCGGGTGATGAACCACTGTGCGTCGCCATGCGCCAGGCCCCAGCTGGCCACGCGGTGCACCAGCAAGTCGGCATTGCCACGCTGCGCGATGGCCACCCGCACGTCGGCTTCGCCCATGTTGTTGGTCTGATAGATGCGCGCCACTTTCCTGCCCCCAGTGTCAATCGTGCCTGCGACTATACACCGATTAAGTTGCCTAAACACAAGCATAAATTGCACCGAAATAAATTTTTTTGCATCACTGCATCCAAACGCGGGCACGGCGAGTAGTACAGGGGTGCGCTCGCCGCAACGGCGGCATGAGCGGCACCTCCACTCACTCTATCGGGACCACGACCATGTCACCACTGCCAACCTTGCCATACGCCAAGCTGCTGCTTGTTTCCGCCGTCGCCATGACCCTGTCCGCTTGCGGCGGCGGCAGCGACCACGACGATGTTGTCGTCACGCCACCGCCGCCCGTGGTGGTGGCTGGCGACGTCTTCGTGCTCACCGCCAGCAACAAGCTGCTGTCATTCGACCGCGCCACGCCGGCCACCATCCGCACGACGGCCACCGTCACGGGCCTGCAGGCCGGCGAAAACCTGCTGGGCATCGATTTCCGTCCCGCCGATGGCCAGCTGCATGGCGTCGGCAGCACGGGACGGATCTACACCCTGAATGGCGTGACGGGCGCCGCCACCGTGAAAGCCACCCTGGCCGCCGATGCGGCCGATGCGACGGCCCCGTACACGGCGCTGGCCGGTACGGAGTTCGGCGTCGATTTCAACCCCGTCGCCGACCGCCTGCGCATCGTCAGCAACACGGGGCAGAGCCTGCGCATCAACGTCGATACGGGCGCGACCACGACAGATGGCAATATCAACGGCGGTGCAGCGAATACGGCCATCACGGCGGCCGCCTATACCAACAGCTTTGCCGGCACGGCCAGCACCACTTTATTTGTCATCGATGCGGCCAACGCCACCCTGTACACGCAAAATCCGCCCAACAACGGCACCCTGGCCAGCGCCGTGCCGCTGGGCGTGGCGGCCACCGGCGTGGCCGGCTTTGACATCGATGCGCGCACGAATACGGGCTACGCCGTCATGACGGTGGCCGGCGCGCGCAACCTGTACACCTTGAACCTGGCCGCGGCCACGGCGCCGGCGACCCTGGTGGCGGCCATCGGCGTGACGGAAGAATTGCGCGGCATCGCCCTGAAAGCGCCGGCAGCGCCCGTCGCCTACGGCTTGACGGACGACGCCCGCATCGTCACCTTCAAGACGGCGACGCCGAACACCCTGGACGCCAACGTGGCCGTGACGGGCCTGGCGGCAGGCGAGCGCCTGCTGGGCTTTGACATCCGTCCCAAGGATGGCTTGCTGTACGGGATATCGTCGACGGGGCGCATCGTCACCATCGACCCGGCGACGGGGGCTGCCACCGTCAAGGCGACGCTGGCCGCCGATGCGGCGGACGTCAGCGCGCCGTACACGGCCATCGCGGGCACGGCCTTTGGCGTCGATTTCAATCCCGTCGCCGACCGCCTGCGCGTGATCGGCAACGCGGGGCAAAGCCTGCGCATCAATGTCGACACGGGCGCCACCACCACCGACGGTAGCGTCAACCGCGCGGGCGCGGCGCCTAGCGTGACGGCCGCCGCCTATACCAACAGCTTTGCCGGCACGACGGCGACCATGCTGTTCGATATCGACACGGCCAGCGCGGCGCTCGCCCTGCAAAGTCCGCCGAATGACGGCACCCTGGTCAACATCGGCGCGCTTGGCGTGGCGGCGGCGGGCGATGTGGGCTTCGATATCGCGGGCGGCGCCAATGGCCTGGCCCTGGCGGCCTTGCGCACGTCGGCCACGGGGCCGAGCTCGCTGTACCGCATCGACCTGGCGACGGGTGTCGCCGTGCTGAGCGGCGGTGCGGCCACGCCGGCCGCTTCCGCCATCGGCAATGGGGCGGTGGGGCTGGTCGATATCGCCATCGCGCTGAAGTAAGGAAGTACGCCGCAGCTTTGCTTTGATTCAATAATTCCAGTATTATAGAATTGTTGATGATATTCAATGGCTGCGGCGCATGGTGCCCGCGATGCCGCATCGAACGGAATCTCGCCCCATGCTCACCGCTTTCCTCATCTTTCTCGCCACCTTAATCCTCGTCATCTGGCAGCCGCGCGGCCTGGGCATCGGCTGGAGCGCCGTCATCGGCGCCTGTGTCGCCTTGCTGGCCGGCGTGATCCACTGGGGCGACATTCCCGTCGTCTGGCATATCGTGTGGAACGCCACGGGCACCTTCGTGGCCGTGATCATCATCAGCCTGCTGCTGGACGCGGCCGGCTTCTTCGAGTGGGCCGCGCTGCACGTGGCGCGCTGGGGAGGGGGCAGCGGCAGAAAACTGTTCGTGCTGCTGGTCTTGCTGGGCGCGCTTGTCTCCGCCGTGTTCGCTAATGACGGCGCCGCGCTGATCCTGACGCCCATCGTCATCGCCATGCTGCGGGCGCTGAATTTTTCCGCCAGGGCCACCCTGGCCTACGTGATGGCGGCCGGCTTCATCGCCGACACGGCCAGCCTGCCGCTCGTGGTGTCGAACCTGGTCAATATTGTTTCGGCCGATTTCTTCAAGATCGGCTTTGCCGAGTACGCTGCCGTGATGGTGCCCGTCAACGTCGTCGCCGTGCTGGCCACCTTGACCGCCTTGCTGCTCTTTTTCCGCAAGGATATCCCCCGCGACTACGAAGTCGCGCAACTGAAACGCCCTGACGCCGCCATTCGCGACGTTGCTACCTTCCGCGCCGGTTGGCTGGTGCTGGCGCTGCTGCTGGTGGGATTTTTCTCGCAGGAGCACCTGGGCGTGCCCATCAGCCTGATCGCGGCCGTGGGCGCCGCGCTGCTGCTGGTGGTGGCCGGCAGGGGCCACGTGATTTCCACGCGCCACGTGCTGCGCCATGCGCCGTGGCAGATCGTCGTCTTTTCGCTGGGCATGTACTTGGTCGTGTACGGCTTGCGCAATGCGGGCTTGACGGCTTACCTGACGGGCATGCTGAACCACTTTGCCCAGTACGGCGTGTGGGGCGCGGCCATGGGGACGGGCGTGCTGACGGCCTTGCTGTCGTCCGTGATGAACAACCTGCCGACGGTGCTCGTGGGCGCGCTGGCCATCGACCCGACGACGGCGCAGGGAGCCGTGCGCGAAGCGATGATCTACGCGAACGTCATCGGCAGCGACCTGGGGCCGAAGATCACGCCCATCGGCAGCCTGGCCACCTTGCTGTGGCTGCACGTGCTCGACAGCAAGAATATCCACATTTCCTGGGGCTACTATTTCCGTGTTGGCATCGTGCTGACCGTGCCCGTGCTGCTGGTGACCCTGGCGGCGCTGGCGCTGCGCCTCGGGTGATGGCGGAGTAGGGGATAGTTTACTAGACGACCGGTCAGATTTTTTGCTATACTGGCCGCATGAGCAAAAAATCCTCCGCTGACATGCGCCAGCACCTGATCGACATCGCCAAGGCCCTGATGGCCGAGAAGGGCTATACGGCCGTGGGCCTGGCTGAACTGGTGGCGGCCGCCGGCGTGCCGAAAGGCTCGTTCTACTATTACTTCAAGTCGAAGGAAGAGTTTGGCCAAGCCTTGCTCGACGATTACTTCACTACCTATCTGCAGACGGTCGACGCCTTGCTGGACGGCCCGGGCACCGCCCGCGAGCGCCTGCTCGCGTATTTTGACTACTGGAGCGCGACCCAGGCCGGCAGTGCGCCGGAAGGCAAATGCCTGGTGGTCAAGCTGGGCGCCGAAGTGTGCGACCTGTCCGTGGACATGGGCGCCGTGCTGCAACAGGGCACAGGCGCCGTCCTCGACCGTCTGACGCAATGCATCGAAGCGGGCCACCTCGACGGTTCCGTGGCGGCGGCAACGCCGGCGCGCGTGCTGGCCGAGTCGCTGTACCAGCTGTGGCTGGGCGCTTCCCTGATGGTCAAGGTGGCCAGGAACGGCGGGCCATTCGACGCGGCCATGTCAACCACGCAACGGCTGCTGGCGTAGCCGTTTTTTTTAACTATTTAATAGACGACCGGTCAGTTATTTTCGGCCTCTCGCACAATATGAAAGCAATACGATGACCGAGCAGCATGAAAACGATTTATTTTCTCCAGTCGAGCTGGGCGCGCTGGCGCTGGCCAACCGCATCGTCATGGCGCCGCTCACGCGCAGCCGCATGGGCGACGATGGCGTGCCGAACGCCTTGCACGCCGAGTATTACGCCCAGCGGGCCAGCGCCGGCCTGATCATCAGCGAGGCGACGAATATTTCGCCGCAGGCACGCGGCTATGCCCTGACACCGGGCATCTGGTCGGACGAGCAGGTGGCTGGCTGGAAGCTGGTCACGGATGCCGTGCATGCGGCTGGCGGCAAGATCGTTTGCCAACTGTGGCATGTGGGGCGGTTTTCGCATACGAGTTTGCAGCCCGATGGCGCCGCGCCCGTCGCGCCGTCCGCCATCCGGGCCGAGGGCAGCACCTACACGGCCAGCGGCATGCAGCCCGTGTCGATGCCGCGCGCGCTGGAGACGCAGGAAATCGCCGGCATCGTTGCCCAGTATGCGCATGCGGCCGCATGCGCGCTGCGCGCCGGTTTCGACGGCGTCGAGGTGCATTCGGCCAATAGCTACCTGCTCGACCAGTTCCTGCGCGATTCCACCAACCGGCGCACGGACGCATATGGCGGCAGCATCGACAACCGCGCGCGGCTGACCCTGGAAGTGACGCAAGCCGTGGTGGACATCTGGGGTGCAGCGAGGGTAGGCATCCGTTTGTCGCCCGTCACGCCCGACGCGGGCAACACGCCCGTCGACAGCGACGTGATGGCCACCTATGGCTATTTGATCGGACAGTTGAACCGCCACGGGCTGGCCTACCTGCACTTCGTCGAGGGCGCCACGGCTACCTCGCGCGACGTGCCCGATGGCGTCGACCTCGATGCGTTGCGGGCGCTGTTCGATGGCCCCTACATCGGCAACAACCATTACGACCTGGCGCTGGCGCTGGCGCGCCGCGCCGAAGGCAAGGTCGATGCGGTGGCGTTTGGCCGTCCCTTCATCGCCAATCCGGACCTCGTGGCCCGCCTGCGCCATGGCGTGGCGCTGGCCGTGGCGCCGCGCGCGGCGTATTACGGCGGCGGCGCCGTCGGCTACACCGACTGGCCCGCCAGCCAGTCCTGATTTTTCTTTTCACCCACCCAAGGAGCGCAACATGAACAACACCACTTATGTGCAGGATTACCAGGCCATCGTCGCCGTGCTGAATCAATACAATGCAGGCGGGGCGCAGGCCGACAGCAGCATCATGCGCCCCGCCTTCAGCAGCGAGGCCACCATTTTCGGCGTCGACGGCGAAGACAAGCTGACGGGCGGGCCCATCGAAGGCCTGTTCGAAATCATCGACAGCGCCTTCCGGCCATCGCCGCAGGCAAAGGCGGCCATCGCGCGGATCGATATCGTGGGCACGGCGGCCAGCGCGCGCGTCGACACGGACGAACTCTCGGGCTTCCGCTTCACCGACTTTTTCAATCTGCTCAAAGTGCAGGGCGAGTGGACCATCGTGAGCAAGATCTATCACACGCACGCGGGCGCCTGATGCACTGCCTGGGCGCCCGATGCTGTATCGTGTGGCGTCCAGCATGCGGGGAGAATGAATGAAACTGATACTGATAGGCGCCACGGGCCTGGTGGGCCGCGAAGTGCTGCGCCTGGCGCTGATGGATGCGCGCGTCAGCCGGATTGTCGCGCCCGTGCGCAAGCCCTTGCCGGCGCATCCCAAATTGGACGCGCCCCTCGTCGACTTCGACCGCTTGCCGGCCGATGCCCCTTGGTGGCAGGCGGATGCCGTCATCTGCACCCTGGGCACGACCATGAAGGTGGCGGGCACGCGGCAGGCGTTCCGCAGAGTCGACCATGACTATCCGCTGGCCGCGGCGCGCCTGGCGCTGGCGGCCGGCACGCGCACGTATGCGCTCAATTCCGCCGCCGGCGCCAACGCGGCCTCGCGCTTTTTCTACAACCGCGTCAAGGGAGACTTGGAACGCGACCTCGAAGCGCTGGGCTTTGCATCGCTGACCCACGTGCGGCCGGGACTGATCGGCGGCGAACGCGAGGAGGCGCGGGCGGGCGAGGGCGCTGCCCTGCGCGTCCTGCGCGTGCTCGGTCCCGTGCTGCCGCGCCGCTGGCGCATCAATCCCGCGCCGCGCATCGCCAGCGCCTTGCTGGAAGCGGCGCTGGCCGGCACGCCGGGCGTGCACGTCGTCGGCCCGGAACAGCTGGCTTGAGCGCGCGCCCCTTATAATTGCCATTCATGTTTTTTTAAGTACAAAAAATGCAAACAGTGCGTCCTTACCAGGCCGGCGACCGCGATGCCTGCCTGGCTCTTTTCGACGGCAATACGCCGCGCTTTTTCGACCCGTCCGAGCGCGCGGACTTTGCCGCCTGGCTGGAAAATTCGACACATCCGTATCTGGTCATCGAACGCGACGGACGCATCGTCGCCTGCGGCGGCCATGCGCTGGACGCGGGCGGCACTGTGGCCAGCCTGTGCTGGGGCATGGTGGCGCAGGATCTGCACGGCCAGGGCCTGGGCCGCGCGCTGACGCAGGCGCGCCTGGACGCCATCCGCGCCGTGCCGGGCGTGGCCAAGGTGAGCATGAACACCAGCCAGCACACGCAGGCCTTTTATGCGCGTTTCGGCTTTGAGCCAGTCAAGGTGACACCGGACGGCTTCGGGCCCGGCATCGACCAGTGGGACATGCTGCTGTCGCTAAATGAACGGGACCATATCGCCGCCGTGCCGCTGGAAAAAGCCTATCGCCTGCTCAATCACGGCCCGTCCATCCTCGTCTCGGCCCGCCATGGCGGCATCGACAACGTGATGGCCGCCGCCTGGGCCTGCGCCCTCGATTTCGCGCCGCCGAAACTGACCGTGGTGCTGGACAAGGCAACGCGCACGCGCGCGCTTGTCGAAGGCAGCGGCACGTTCGTCATCCAGGTGCCGACGGCGGCGCAGCTGCAACTGACCCACGCCGTCGGCACGCACAGCCTCGATGCGCAGCCCGACAAACTGGCGCGCGCCGGCGTGCGGCTGTTGCACATGGATGGCTTTGATTTGCCGTTCGTGGCCGGATGTTCGGCCTGGCTGGTCTGCCGTTTGATCCCCGAGCCGCACAACCAGGCCGCATACGACCTGTTCATCGGCGAAGTGGTGGGCGCCTGGGCCGACACGCGCGTGTTCCGCGACGGGCACTGGCATTTCGAAGACGCCGATCCATCCTGGCGCAGCCTGCACTACATCGCCGGCGGGCGCTTCTATGCGATCGGCGAGGCGCTCGATGCTGCCCCGAGCTGACGCGCTGGCGGGCCAGGCCGCCGCCACGCCGCTCGTCATCGTCGCCAGCAGCGGCACGGGCGGCGACATCCAACCGTTTATCGCGCTGGCGCAGGGTTTGCAGCAACGGGGCCGGCGCGTGCTGCTGCTGGTGCCGGGCTGGCAGGACGCGGCAGCGCAGGCATCAAGGCTGCCATATCACACCTTTGGCAGTGCGGCAGAGGGCCAGGCCATGCTGGGCGACCCGGGCCTGTGGGATGAACGCAAGGGCTGGGGCTTGGTGTGGCGCGGCCTCGTGCCGCACCTGGGCGCCGTGCGCGACGTCGTGCAAGGCTTGCCGGACGGTGAAGATTGCGTGGTGCTGTGCCACCCCTTTCTCGTGCCGATGGCCGCCCTGGCACGCTCTGCACGCCCGGGCCTGCGCATCGTCGCGGCGTATCTGGCGCCATCGAATTTGTGCAGCAGTCATGATTTCCTGGCGGCCGGTTCGCTGCGCGTTCCCGCCTGGTTGCCGCTGGCCTGGCGCCAGGCCCTGTGGCGGCTGATCAACCGCAGCATGGTCGACCCGGTGCTGCTGCCTGGCCTGAACGGGGCGCGCGCGCAGCACGGACTGCCGCCCGAAGCGCATTTTTTTGCGCACATGCTGACTGCGCCGGATGCCTCGCTGGGACTGTTTCCAGCGTGGTTCGCCGCCCCGCAGGCGGACTGGCCGCCGCATTTCGTGCAAACCGGTTTCATGGGCGCCGCCACGCATGGCGCTGCGGCTCTGCCGCCAGCGCTCGAGCGTTTTCTTGGCGAGGGCGAAGCGCCCATCGTGTTCACACCGGGTACCGGCCATCAGCACGCGCAGCGCTATTTCAGCATCGCCTTGGAAGTGTTGCGGCGGCTGGGGCGGCGCGGCTTGTTCCTCACGCCGCATGCGGCGCAAGTGCCGCAGGATTTGCCGGCCAGCGTCATGTGGCAGGCGCACGTGCCGTTTGCGGCCCTGTTGCCGCGCGCGGCGGCCGTGGTGCACCATGGCGGCATCGGCACCAGCGCGGACGCCTTCCGCGCGGGCATTACGCAACTGATCGTGCCGTTCGCGTACGACCAGTTCGATAATGGCTGGAGGGTCAAACGGCTCGGCGTGGGGGATGTCTTGCTGGCCAGGCGTCTGTCGGCGGGACGCATGCGGCGGCAGCTGGCGCGCCTGCTTGCCGCGCCCGGGGTCCAGCTGGCGTGCGGCGAGGTGACCCGCCGGATGGGGCAGGGACTGGAACCATCGCGCCTGCTTGACCAGGTCGAAGCGGCGCTGGCCGCTGCTTAGGGACTGTCGTCAGGGACTGTCGTGCGGCGTATCGTCGAGGGCGATGACCCGGTCGTTCGCGCCGGGCACGCAGCCGTCGGCGATCGCATCCCAGCCCCGGTGCACCACCACCTGCTTGCCGTCGTGGCAGATTTCCACGCGCTCGCTGGCGGGCAGGCGCTGGCGCGCGAACGCTTCCAGGCTGGCCGGCAGGCTCACTGCCAGCTGCATCGTGCCGATGGCTTCCGGCGGGTGGTCATCCATGTGCACGAGGGGCACGAGGATGGAACCGAGCATCAGCCAGCGCGCACCCACGTCGACGGGGGCGGGCATATACGGCGCGGCACGCAGCCAGTCCTGGGCGCGCGCGCGCAAGTCGCCGCCTGCGGCCAGCTCGCCCCAGGCGGCGGCCAGCATTTCCGCTACCCACTGATTGCAATTCTGGTATTTCAGGCTGTAGGCATAGGCGTTGGCGCTGTAGCGGCCCGCCAGCAACTGCTGCACGCGCACAGGGTCGAGCAGGGCGCGGCGCAGGGGCGGCACGGTTTCGGCCGGCAGTTTCACGAGCGAGATGTAGCCGAGCGCAGGGTTTTCCGTGCCCATGGCGAAACCGGCCGTACCCTGGTCGAAGATGCGCGGGCGGCCTTCGTCGCAGGCGTAGTACAGCTGGCGCGCGGACCAGCCGCTGTCGTTGTCGTGGCGCCAGGCCAGCGCCGCGTGCGAATAGCGGATGCCGAAGCGGGCCAGGTCCAGGCCCGAGCGGCTGATCAGGGCCACGCTGCCTTCGCTGGCGGCCAGTTCTTCGCGCACGACGGCGGCAAAGCGCAACAGGCGATCCTGTTCCGTGGCCGTGAGTTCCTGCGCGCGGTCGCAAAAGCGTGATGTGGCGAGCGAAGTGCCCGCCTGCGCGGCGCCGGCGCTGAAGATGGCGCAAACGCCCAGCAGCAGTGCCGGGCGGCGCGGGAGAAAACGAATCAAAGGCTGACGGGACGCGTGGCCATTTCGCCGTACCAGTCGTCGGCCAGCACGAGGAAGAAGGCGGCGCGCGTGTCGTTGCGCGAGAATTCGATGCCGTAGGCGCGGTTTTGCGCATGCACCACGTCGCCCTGCGCCAGCTGCTGCTTGTCGAGCGCCGCTTGCGGCAAGTCCAGTACCAGCGGCGTTGCCGTGGCGTCAGCCTGCATGGTCAGGCGCGTCATGCCGTTGCGGCCGGGCAAGGCGGCCACGTCGATGATGCGGTAGGGGCCATTGGCCACCTTGTTGTCGCGCGAGGAGCTGTTGCTCGAACCGTTGAGCGAATCGGAAATGCTGCCGCTCGACTGGGAGCCGGCGCTGGAGGCCGAGGAAACGAAGCTGTCGGCGTTGGCGTTGCACGCCATGGTCAGAGCTGCGGCCAGGCCGAGCATGCGTAGGGAGGTAGTCAAGGCAGTTTTCCAGTGGACATCGATGAAAGCGGACCGGGTCCATCCCGGCCTGCGCCATCATAGCAGATCGGCCATCAACTGAGCAGCACCTCAATCAGGGCTTTCGCTTCGGCCGACGGCTGCGTGCGTAGCGCCTGCAGCACGGGATCATTGTCCAGGTAGGCTTGCAGCGGCGCGCTGACGGTGATGCCGGCCTGCGGCAGCGGCGAAGGCACGGGCGCCAGCGCCTTGGCCAGCATCAGGGTGTCGCGCAAGCCTTCGGGCGGCAGCATGATGGTCGAGCCGGGCAAGGTATTGACGGCGTCGGCCACCGCCTGCGGCACGCCCAGCTGGCGCATCAGCGCACGGCCGATCACTTCCAGGGCGGACGCCATCTGCGTTTCCAGGTGGGCGTACAGGCCAGGGGTCTTGTCGGCCTGGGCCAGCAGATAAAAGCCCGCCACTTCATGCACGATGCCGGCGAACAGCGCCGTATCGGCATCCGTCTGCGTGACGGCGCCCGCCAATCCATGCGCCAGCGCCGCCACATGCACGGTGTGCGCCCACAGCTGGGTGGCGCGGGCGCGCAAGGCTTCGTCGCGGATGCCCGCGTTCAGCTGGCGGATGACGGCCGCCGTCGCCAGCGCATACAGATTGCGGTGGCCCAGCCGCTCGACGGCGGCGCGCACGCTGGTGATGGCGGGCGTGTGGCCGGACGCGAACATGGCCGAATTGGCCAGCGCCACGGCGCGCGCCGACAAGGTCGGTTCGCACAGCAGCAGCCGGCTGATGTCGGCCGAGTGGCAATCGGGGTTGGCCAGTTCCTTTTGCAGGAGCAGGGCCGTATTGATGCTGGTGGGAAAGGCCAGGGTTTCCGTTTCGGCGCTGGCCAAAAGTTGCGCAAGGCTGCTGAGCGTGTTGACGTGCATGGATAGGGGGGGCGAGAAGTAGCAATGTCCCATAGTATCAGGCAATCCGATCTGCATGGCGTCCGCCAGCCTTTTCAGTCATGCTGTTGCCAGGGAGGGCAAGTTGTCGCGCGGCGAAGCCGCGCTTGGCAATGTCAGGGCAGCAGCAATGAATGCTGGCTGGCCGTATGGAAGTCGCGCCAGACGCGGTTGATGGTGCTGTCTTCGCGGGCCGCGTACAGGCCGCAGTACGGATACAGGCCATCGACTGCTGCGCGGCAGGCGGCGACCAGCTCCAGCGAACGTTCCTGCACCACTTGCATGTCTTCCGCGTCGAGCGCCGCGCCGCCCGCCACCTGGGCCCAGCTGTCGTCCAGCACGGCATAAAAACGGGCGCGGGCGGCCGTGCAGGCATCCTTTTTTCCTTGCAGCATGGCGGCCACTTCCGGCACGTCCAGCAGCGGCAAGCCGGCGCGCGCATGGCGGCGGTGGCGCATGCATTCCTCGGCCAATTGCATGAAATGCGCGGCCATGCCGGCCACGTTGGCGGCCAGGGTCACGTAGGCGAGCGAGTAAAACGGGTAGCGGTACAGGGGACCGCCGGCCGTCGCGGTGTCGGGACTGATCGTGAAGCCATGGTCTTTGCCGAGCCACTGTCCGTCGATCCGGTAGCTGTGCGAGGCGCTGGCGCGCATGCCGATGCTGTTCCACGAAGGCACCAGCCGCACCAGCGCGGCGGGGACGAGGAAGGCGCGGATGCGCGGTTTGCCGTCCGCATCGAGCAGGGGCTGGCCATCGCGCCGCAGCAGGGCGTTCAGGGTGAAGTGGGTGGCCATGGGTGCGCCGCTGGCGTAGTCCCAGCTGCCCGTGATGCGGTAGCCGTCGCCTTCTTCCTCCGCGTAGCCGGTGGCCGCGCCGCTGCCGCCCAGGCAGACGCGCGGCGTGCCGATGATGGTCCGCGCCATGCCGAGGGCCAGAAAGCCCGCGAACCAGCCCGCGCCCGCGCACAGGGTCAGCACCCAGCCCATGCTGCCGTCGACGGCGGCCACGGCTTCTTCCAGACGCACCACTTGCGGCAAGGGCAGCTCTGCGCCGCCCGCGCTGCGCGGCGCCAGCATCGTCAGCCAGCCGCGCCGGTGCAGCAAGGCTTGCTGCACCGGATGCAAAAAGCGGGCCGCATCGGCCGCCTGGGCATGGCGGGCGATACGGCGCGCGTCGCTTTCGGAAAGGGTAGCAATGGCAGCGTGCGGCATGGGCAATGTCCGGCAATGGTGAAGGCGGGCATTTTCGCACAGCACGGCGGCGCCGTTGCCGTCAGCCGTGCGGCAAGGCGATTTTTTCCATGACGGCGCGCAGCAGCATGGCATCCGGTATTGCCGCCGGGGCCGAGCGCCACGCAATGATGCCGTCGGGCCGGACGATCACGGCGCCGTCATCGCCTGTGCCGAAAGTATCGTTGAAGGCCTGGTCGGCGGGGAAAACCACGTCGGCGCCGGCCAGCAAGGTCTTCAACGATAGGTGCGCGGCGGCGGCGGACCAGCGCGGATCGGCTGTCAGCAGCACGAAATCCTCGGTCAACAGGTCGATGCTGGAGATGCTGTTGCCGCGATGCCGTACCCAGACGTGGGGCGCGCGCGTGCCGGGCTGGCCGGCCCAGTCGCGCGGATGGGCCGCCGGCGGCAGTGCCGCGTCCGCGCCGAGGATGGCGCTGGAGCGCGTCAGCTGGCCCAGTTCCATCGCCAGGTTGCCATACAGTGGCGCGTTCTGGTAGCCGTCGCCGACCCATTTCGCGTAGTCTGGCCGGGCGAAGGTTTGCTGATGCCGCAGCCAGGCGATGGGCCGGCGCTCATCCGTGTAAGTGTCGAGCAGGGCCGGGCGCGACTGCCGCCGCAGAACCCTTTGCAGCTTCCATGCCAGGTTGTAGGCGTCGTCGATGCCCGTGTTGGCGCCGTAGCCGCCACGCGTGGGCGGCAATTGATGGGCCGCATCGCCGGCCAGGAAAATGCGCCCCTCGCTGAACCTGTCCGCGATCAGGCCGGCCAGCTCCCAGCGCCCCGTCGTGATCAGCTCGAAGGCCATGTCCTTGCCCAGGGCCTGGCGGACCAGCGCCCGCAATTGCGCGTCAGTGCTCTCGCTTTGCTCTTCAAACATGAGGAACCAGCGTCCATCGGAATACGTGCCCAGGAAACCCTTGAAGCCTGGCTGGTCAATGTCGAACTGGCGGATGCCCCGTTCCAGAAAGGCGTCCGCCTCCGCGCAGCGGAACAGCACGCTGCGCAGCACGCGCAGGGGACCGGCGCCCTGGCGCGCGATGCCCAGCTGTTCGCGGATGGGGCTGGCCGCGCCATCGGCGGCGATCAGGTAATCGGCCGTGACGGCATAGCATGCGCCCGTGTCGCGCTGGCGCAGCTGGGCCGTGACGCGCTGCGCATCCTGCTGCACGGACAGCAGTTCCACGCCCGTGCGCAGGTCGGCGCCGCGTGCGCGCGCGGCCTCGCGCAGTATCGGTTCCAGCAAGTCCTGGGCGATGGCGGCACCGGCCATGGGCGAGGCCTTGCCGTCGCGCTCCTCCGGCTGGCCTGGCGTCCATGGCAATTCCTCGTAGTGCTGTCCCGCCAGGCTTTCCACGCGAGCGCGGCGCACGGTGGCGCCGGGCGGCACCTGGGGGATGCGCTCGGCGATGCCGGCGGCGCGGAAAAATTCCAGCGTATGTTCCGTAAAGCCCGTGGCGCGGGGATGCGCGGCGCTGCCGTGGTGTTTTTCAACGAGGATATGCGGCACGCCGCGCCATGCGAGGAAGAGCGAGGCTGAAAGCCCGACGAGGCTGCCGCCGATGATGAGTACAGGGGTGTGGATTGAAGCTGGGTTCATGATGTCGTCCTGGAGGTTGTGCAGAGCACACTTGGCAAGGACGTGGTGAATTTTCGCGACAGGCGGAACGCCGTTCAGGCAGCAGAGTGACGGAACGCACGCCGACGAAAAAACGGCGCACGTCCGCTTTTCGTCGTGGTCCGCGGCCCCCAGGGCTGGAATATGACCGTCCGCAGGCGGACGGCTGACCGGGGCTCACCACGCCGGTCCACCTTTTTCGACGCCACGATCTTAGCACGGGACTGTCGCGCGCCGCCAGCCCGGGGAAACCCCATGCGACGGCGTTCAGGCGGCCTTGGCCAGTCCTTCCGCTTCCAGCGCCGCCTTGACGCTGTCGCGCTCGGTCATGCGGCCCAGGAATGCCTGCACATTGGCCAGCTGCGACAGGTCCACGCCCAGCTGCGGCGCCCAGCCCGTCACGGCGAACAGGTAGGGATCGGCCACGGTCATCGTGTCGCCGGCCAGGTAGGCCTGGCCTTCCAGGCGGCTGTTGACCCACGCATATTTCTTGCCCAGCTCCTCGATGAACAGGGCCTTGGTGGCCGCGTCGATGCGCGAATCGAACAGGGGGCTGTACGACTTGTGCAGCTCGGACGTGATGTAATTCTGCCATTCCATCACCTTGTAGCGGGCAAAGTCGCCCACGGGCGGCAGCAGGTCGTGTTTGCCGGCTTGTTCGGCGATGTACTGGGCGATGACGGGGCCTTCGCTCAAGGTCCTGCCATCGTCGAGCGCCAGCAGCGGTACCTGGCCTTTCGGGTTGAGTTCATAGTAACTGCCGCCTTCCTGCGTCTTGTGCTGGCCCAGGTCGACCTTGACGAGCGTGAACGGCGTGCCCGTTTCGCGCAGGATGATGTGCGGTGCCAGCGAGCAGGCGCCCGGCGAGTAAAAGAGTTTCATGGCGATCCTGTCCTTGAAAAGGTGGGGAGATGCCACTATAGACCTGCGCCGCCGCGCGGTAAACGCGTGTTCGTGTGGTGATCATTGGCGCCCGGTGTCGCCTTGCGCTAGCTCAAACCCCACGATTGCGCAAGGTGTCGGGCAGCAAGGTAAACGCGGTAGGAGGGGCCGCCGTGCGCAGCCGCTGTTCGCCCGCTTGCGTCTGCGAGACGCTGCGCGTGCTGTGCACTTGCAGGCGCAGGTCATCGCGCTGCGTTTTGCTGTTATTCTGCAAGCAATCTTGTCGGACTATCGCGTGATGAAAACTTTTCTTTATTCGCTACTGGGTTTTGTCATTGCCAGCGTCATCGCATGGGGTGCCATGTTGCTGTGGGGCGGTCTGGTCTTGCAGCTGCCGCCCGGCGACAGCTATTGGGACCGCACGCCGTATGCGGCCGATATTTTCCTGGCCTGCTGGCTATGCTTTGCTACCGGGGCGGCAGTGCTGGTGGTTCGGCTGGCCCGTTGATACTGGCTCTACTCAATCATTAGTTTGGCTAATAAGTTCATGCGGACTTTGGCATTTCTTGCCATCATCTTCGTCAGCCAGGGGATGATCGTGCTCGACATGTCCATGGTGCAGCTTTCCTAAAATCCACCAGGAACTGGGCTTTACGAATAAAGGTATGGCCTGGGTGCAAAGCGCCTACACCCTGACTAGGCGGTGCGGTTCAAGGTGCCGTGGATGGCGCGGCTGCAAATATTCACGATCCGGCCCTACCGGTGCCGCTTCATCACCTCCATGAACTGCTGGGTCACCTGGATGGCGGCGCGTACGATCGCATGTATCGTGGCCTGGCGTTGCTGTCATGCCGCTGCGGCGGCTGACCATTCGCGCAGCAATTGTCCGAACGCTTCAGCCGCCGCCGTGGTGCTGGTGGCGCGCCAGACGAGCTGGAACTGGGCGGCGGGCAGGGCAGGCAAGCCATGCTGGCCATCGATGATCACCATGCCCGGCTCCAGGTCGCCTTGCGGCAGGGCCGTGATGGCCAATCCCGCCAGCACGGCGGCGCGCAAGCCTTGCTGGCTGGGCGAGGTGAACGCCACGCGCCAGTCCAGACCGGCGGCATCGAGGGCGTCGACGCCGACTTGCCGGTGCATGCACGGCGCGGGCGAAAACGCCAGCGGCAGGGGCAGCGCGCCATCGTGCCTGAAATCGTGCGCCGCCGCCCAGACGAAGCGCGTGCGGCGCAGCACGGCCGCCTCATCCTGGCCGCCGGCCAGGGCCATGACGACGGCCAGGTCCAGCGCATCGGCCGCTACTAGTTTCTGCAAGTCAATATAGGTGCCCACCGTCACATCCAGTCGCACGGCGGGAAACAAGTGCGCGAACTGCGCCAGCAGCGCGGGCAGGCGAGCGCCCATGAAATTTTCCGGCACGCCAAAGCGCACGGCACCCGCAATCGAGGAGCGCTGGAAGCGCCGCGACAGCGCATCCTGCGCGGCCAGGATCTGCCGCGCGTGGCGCAGGAAATCTTCGCCATCTTCCGTCAGGCGCAGGCTGCGCGTCGTGCGCAACAGCAGCGCGCTGCCCGCTTGCTCTTCCAGGCGGCGGATCTGGTGGCTGATGGCGGACTGGCTCAGGTGCAGCCGTTCGGCGGCGCGCGTAAAGCCGCCCGTGTCCGCTACGGCGACAAAGGCGCGCAGCAGGGCGGTATCGAAGTCCATGGGTGACGCTCCTGCGATTCATGATGAAAATGAATGAATTGTACAAAATTTTATCATTTCCCTCATGAGTCGAGCTTTTCTAGAATGGCCGCTTGCAGTGCCCCGGCACCACGCATCCCTCCATGACTACCGAAAGCAAGGCTTCGATGCTACTGACTACTTCGCAACAAAACGCACTCACCCTGGCCGCCGTCTGTCTGGCCTCGCTGATGTTCGGCCTGGAAATTTCCAGCGTGCCCGCCATCCTGCCCATCCTGGAAACCGTGCTGCATGGCGACTTCAAGGACTTGCAGTGGATCATGAACGCCTACACCCTGGCCTGCACCACCGTGCTGATGGCCACGGGCACACTGGCCGACCGCTATGGCCGCAAGCGCCTGCTGCTCGCCAGCCTGGCCCTGTTCGGGGCCAGTTCCCTGGTGTGCGGCTGGGCCGCCAGCACGGGCGTGCTGATCGCGGCGCGGGCGCTGCAGGGCGCGGCCGGCGGCGCCATGCTGATTTGCCAAGTGGCCGTACTGTCGCAGCAGTTCCCGGACGGCGCCCCGCGGGGCCGGGCGTTCGGCGCCTGGGGCATCGTGTTTGGCTTGGGCCTGGGTTTCGGACCCATCATCGGCGCCGCCATCGTCGCGCTGTCAAGCTGGCAGTGGGTATTTCTCGTGCACGGGCCGCTGGCGCTGGCGGCCCTGCTGCTGGTGGCGCTGGGCGTGAGCGAGTCCCGCGATCCGCAGCGGCGCAAGCTGGACGTGGCTGGCATCGTCACCCTGTCGCTGGCCGTGTTCAGCCTGGCCTGGTGCCTGACGCAGGGGCCGGCGCTGGGGTTCAGTGATCCGCGCAGCGTGGCCAGCCTGGCAGTGGCGCTGATCAGTCTGATGCTGTTTGTCATGATCGAACGGCGCCAGGCCGAACCGATGATCGACTTTGCGGTGTTCCGCATCCGCCGTTTCTCGGGAGCGCTGCTCGGTTCGGCGGGCATGAACTGCAGTTTCTGGCCGTTCATGATTTATCTGCCCCTGTACGTGCAGTATGGCCTCGGCTACAGCAGCCTGGACACGGGCCTGACCTTGCTGGCCTACACCTTGCCCACCTTGCTCGTGCCACCGCTGGCCGAGCGCCTGGCGCTGCGCTACCGGGCCGATGCCGTCATTCCTGCCGGCTTGCTGGTCATCGGCGTGGGTTTTTTGCTGATGCTGTGGGGCAGCCGTGTGGATGCCGCCAGCTGGCTGACGATCCTGCCCGGCTGCCTGCTGGCGGGCATGGGCCTGGGCCTGACCAACACGCCCGTCACCAATACGACGACGGGCGCCGTACCGGGCGAACGGGCCGGCATGGCTTCCAGCATCGACATCAGCGCCCGCATGATCAGCCTGTCGGTGAATATCGCGCTGATGGGCTGTATTCTCGTCGCAGCCATCCAGTCCGCCTTGCGGACGCAGTTGCCCGGCGGACTGGACGCGGCCACCTTGCGCGCCATCGCGGAAGGCTTGTCGGTAGGCAAGGGCGCCGGCGCACTGCCGGCCGGCGTGGCGAAGCTGGCGCTGGCGCAGGGATTTGGCGCCGTGATGCTGTATGGCGGCGTGGCCGCCTGCCTGTTCGCCGTGGCCAGCTGGCTGGTGTTTGGCGCCGGACGGACGCGGCAGGCAGCCAGGCTGCCGGTAAGGGAATAGCCAAAGGCTATAATCTGGGCACGTTGACAAGTCTTGCTCAACGTCATTACGAGGCCGCCCATGCATAAACTGATTTCCGAACTCACCCGCCTGTATCTGTTCGACGAGCAACAGCAATACGTCGATGCGGAGGGCGGCGCGCAGCCGCTGACGCCGGCCGTGCTGGCGCGCCATCTGTCGGGCGAACAGACGGTGGCCGTGCAACTCGTGACCCAGAGCGGCCTGACACGCGCGCTGGTGCTGGAATTTGGCGGCAAGGGCAGTGGTGAAACGCACTGGAGCGCGTTGTGCACGATCGCCAACGCCGTGCAGCACGAGCTGGACTTGCCGGCGCCCGCCGTCAGCATCTCGGGCACGGCGTTCCAGTTATGGCTGTCCCTGGCCACGCCCGTGCCCGTCGCCCAGGCGCGCCAGTTCGTGCAGCTGCTGCGTTCCACCTTTTTACCTGCCTCGACCGACATCCTCGCCACCGCGCCGCCCGCCGACGTGGAGCAGGTAGCGTTGCCGCCATGTCTGCAGCCATCGGGCAAGTGGGCCGCCTTCATCCACCCCAGCATGGGCGCGGCCTTTGTCGACGAGCCGGGCCTGGACATGCCGCCACCCCCGGCCGCCCAGCTGGGCTTCCTGGAAGGCTTGCGCAGCATCAACCCGGGACAATTCGCGCAGGCGCTGGCCAAGTTGCAGGGACATGCGGGGCTGGCTGATGCCGTGCCAGCTCCCGTCGCCGCTCCATTGCCAACGGTGGTGACCCAGTCACCGACGCAGCCAGGCCTGCTGCTGCAGGACGCCAGCCTGGAAGATATCGTGCGCTGGCTGCATGCGCGTAATATCGAGCCGACGTTCCGGCACCGGTTGCCGTAGCGGGGCGCTCCTTCTCCCTGACTGAAGGATACGTTAGACACCCAGGAGGCAACATGACAGTCAAGCGCATGGACAACGTCGGCATTGTGGTAGCAGACATCGATGCCGCCATTGCGTTCTTTACCGAACTTGGTCTCGTACTCGAAGGACGCGCCCCAATTGAAGGAGACTGGGCAGATGGCGTCACCGGTCTGCACGGCATGCGCGTGGAGATTGCCATGATGCGTACGCCGGACGGTCACAGCCGTCTCGAGCTATCCCGCTTCCTCGCGCCGCCCGTGGTCGCCGATCACCGCAACGCCCCGGTGAACGCTCTCGGTTACCTGCGTGTCATGTTTACCGTCGAGGATATCGACGATACGCTCGTCCGGCTCGTCAAACGTGGCGCGAAGCTGGTCGGCGAAGTAGTTCAGTACGAAAACATGTATCGGCTCTGCTATATTCGTGGTCCGGAAGGAATCCTCATCGGGCTTGCCGAACAGCTCGTGCAGAAAACATCCTGAGGGAATTCCACCGGATCGGTGTTCAGTCCGTTAGGGAAACGACGGTAACCGGCCAGCAGCAGTCGTTGAATATCCAATCAATCTTGTGCAAAAAACAGGGAGAACCACATTGGGAGTAATTGCAGACTTCTTTATCGCTGATCCAGCCGAGGCCATCCGATATGCAAATCGGATTGAAGAGCCTGACGAGGGCGAGGAAATTGCGCTTTTGTTGAATCCGGTCCAATTCAATGGCATCACAGACCTGGAAATCGGTACTCTTTGGGCCATTTTGGAGCGCAGCGAGTGGGATATCGAAAAACACATGCCTGAAGACATCTACGTTGAGGAGGATGGCGAGTCCTGGCTTCACCGTTTTCCGGACGAGCTGACGAGCCTTCTCGCAAATTCAAATGCGGACGGGTTGGAGAGCGCATCGGAGCAATGGGCAAAAACTGAAGAGATCGACTGTAATGCAGCAGATTTGCGTCCGCTCTTGAAGGATTTGCAATCGCTCGCACGGCAAGCCATCGCCACGGGGCAGTCCATTTATCTTTGGGGCTGTCTCTAAGGCTACTTCGTGGCAACCGCGTACCATCGCTGAAAGGTCCGCAATGGGGCGGGATCGGCCCTTTGTGACCGTTCGTGAATTTTGCTGCCGAGCAACCTACTATACTGTGCCGGACGGTCGAGCTCGGCCAAGACTTGACCTTGGACCAATCGAAAAAACCGAGCATAGTCCATTTGTAGATGCAAGATGAGGAGTTTTCTGTGTTGAAGCCAAATATGGTCACGCTGGCATGGTTCGGGATGGCGATCGCGTTGGCGAGTGCCGTGGCAGGAGCAACGGCCCAAAACCTCAAACGGTTCGAGTTTTCGACAAGCGACATGGCATCGGCGACGTGCGCGTTCACGTCGCCACTCCCGGCCGACTTTGTTGTTTTTGCTGCTGGCGAATACGGCGGTCGCCCTACCGATTTCCAGATCGATCAGTCCGGGCACGAAGCTACACGAATTGATGCCTTGGTCAACTCGAGCAACAAGCCCGTCATTCTGATGTTGGGGGCATACGAGCCCACCGTATGGAACATCGGGTGGACCCGCGGGACCGAAATTGTCGGCGTTCTCGTGAGCGGCTACCACCGGCAAGCGGTGGCTGGTCTGCCCAAGGGTACACCAATCATCAACAGCACCTACGACAACCGGGGTCCATGCGGTCATTTTTATATAAAAGCCGATCAATTGGACGGGCTCAATCCACTGGCACGACGTGTGTTCGGGCGGGCTGTCGACAAGGTATATTTGTCGAGAAAGGGCAAAGTCGTGATCGGCGAGTCCTTTGATGATCAAACTGAGCTCCTTACATCGGCCGATGTGACACCGGATTCGTTTCGCGATCAAAAGGCAGTTTTGGCTGGACCTGCCGGACTGTCGGATGCAGTCCGCAAAGGCATCCTGCGGGTGGCGACAGCAGCCGATGTCCGTGCCTGGGACGCGGCCACCAGGAAGACGGCATCTGCCGACACTCCGCCAGTCTCGGGCGGAAACCTGCTCGCAACGCGCGAAATTCATAACGGTTACGTTGTGCTGAAAGGGTTTGAGCTACCAGCCGGCTTATACGGTGCACACTCGGCGACTTTTATTGTGCCGAAGGGAGTGCCAGTTCCCACGGGTAAACTGGGTCATTCCAAGATGCTTGACTACAATTCCATGCACTGCACCGGCGCTCTCTGTCGTGCCGGCCGATAACTTCCGAGCTCAGCAGCGCGAATACGGTCAGCGAACCAGCATTCTGAAACCTTCACGATATTTCGCCCCGTGGGCAAAGTGACAGCGGTCGACAGAATCGCCGATCACTTGATCCTCGCATGTCCGCTTCGGGGCGATACTTGGCAACGACGGCAAGCGTTCATTCCAGCGAGTTTGCATTAGCTGCGCGGCTGTTCGTCTATGGCTTGCCAAGTGCCAGTGGCGCGATTGGAGATGAGATTCGAATGCTCCGCACTTTTCTCCGCGCGCTTGCGACAATGCGAAGCATCGAAGTTCAGATTGTGTTGCACGATTAAACATGTAGCGCTTTCTCCCACTCTGTGGGCGACAGTTGCCGTACACTGTATGGCTGAGATTGGCCAGAAGCCGGCCTTCCTGGCGACAGTTTAAACTGTTGACTCATTCACTGACCGCCCTGATCGGCCCACACCACTATGTTATTCCGTCTCGCCTTCCTTGCCGCCACCCTGACGCTCGGCTTCGCCGATTCGGCTGTCGCCGATACCCCCGTCCTTGAAAAACTCACAGCTAGCCGGCTCGCTATCACTGTTGACAAAGGCACCTTATCGGGACCCGGTGCGGCACTGCTGCTGCAGGCTTCGCGCCAGGCGCAGTACGTCCTCCTCGGCGAGGATCATGGTGTCGCCGAGATCGCCCAGTTCTCATCCGCCTACTTCAATGCCTTGCCCCCTGCCGGCTTCACGACCTTGGTAACCGAAAATGGTCCAGCCGTGACGAGTGCGCTCGAAGGGATACTCAAGGGCGACGACGCGGTTGCTGCTATCGCCAGATTCGACGCCATCTATCCGGACTCCGTTGCTTTCTACACCATGCGCCAGGAAGCAGAGATGCTCGCCGGCTTTGCTCTGGCCGCAGGACCGCGCTTCCAGCACTGGGGCATCGATCAGGAATTCGTGGGTGCGGCCAAATACCTGATCACCCTGATGCTGGCCCAGCCGGTTAATCCGGCCGCCCGCACGAAGCTGGAAGCCTTGCGTCAAATGGAAGCTGTCGCGTCTCAAAAGGCGGTAGCCACCGGCAATCCCTTAGAGTACTTTATGCTGTCGGCCTCAACCGAGGAACTGACCTCGTTGCGCCCGCTACTTGCCGGCCCCAAAGAGCAAACCGCGCTAGGCCTGCTCGATGCATTGCTGGCCACACGCGCCATCTATCAGAAAAGCGCTTCTCAAGTGCCCGGCGATCGTGACCTATCCAACCGCTTACGTTTGACGCTGTTAAAGCGGACCCTGGAAACCCGGCTCGGCATGCAAGAGCAAAAGCTGGTGGTCAAGGTCGGCGCAAATCACGCATACAAGGGCATTAATCCACTCAACAATCGTGACGTTGGCAACTTTCTGGCTGAACGCGCCGAAGGGCAGGGCCATACCACGCTGCACCTGATCGTGATGGCGGCGAAGGGTACGCAACTGAGATTTGCGGGAGCGGGCAAGCCATATCAGCCGGCACCAATCAAACTTGACAGCTCGGCCTTCAAACTGCTGGCCAGTGCAGGCGCCAACGACGGCAGTTGGTCTCTATTTGATCTGCGTTCACTGCGGCCAGGCTCGCGCAAACTGGCGGGGGGCGACATTGAAATGTTCAACCTGATCAACGGCTACGATTTTGCCCTGATTATCCCCGAAGGCAGCGCTTCTGCGCAGCTCGTGATACCGTAGAATGGGGAGGGAATTTCAATAATTGTAATTTTTCAATTGTACTGATTCCCCGCTGTGAAACGGCCAAGCGTGGAACAAGCATATAAATTCTGAAGTTCACATAACACTTACAGCTGACGAAGCCCTTGTGTTATTTGAGATTTTGAGCCGCTACTCTGATTCAGGCCGGTTGAATATAATAGACCAAGCAGAACAAAGGGCGCTCTGAAATCTATGCTGCATTCTTGAGAAGAAATCAGTAGCTCCATTTAATCTGGAATATGGTCAAGCGCTCTCAGAAGCTCGGACGCGATTGCGTGATGAGGAATAATTTCGAACTTCCGCTTTGGGGCGGAACCTGGCAAGGACGGCAACCGGCCAGAAGCAGACGGACTACTGGACGTCGATATCATCTCAACTGTAGTGGAGGCGAGAATTCAAAGCTATCTATTCGCATCGTCAAACGAACCAAGTGCAACAGCGTCTTTGTCGATTGAAGCCTTAATGGCGGCGGCCTGTGCCGAGCTTTTCTCGGTTACGCTCGCCAGTGACGAAGAATTGGAGTTGCTGATGGGTTTGCTCGGCATTGAACCATTGCGCTCAATATCGTTGCGGCCTAACACTGAGTTCCTTGCGCTCTTTGATTATTCCGATAAGTTTTTACCTCAAATGAATCAGGAAGACTTTGACGTATTTTATGAGAAATGGCTACGCTTGACTCACCGAGATTCAAATATGGATGAGTATGGACAGCTGTTATTTCTTCAAGGGCGGGCTGCTAGCTGGAACCAGATGGCGAGCAGGTTCATACTCCGCGAAGCCCCAATGACATTAGCAGAGTGACTCCAACCGGCCAAGAGCAGCCGTTCAATGATCGGTTCAATTATGAAATTTATGCAATACGATGTAGTTAAGATTGTGGCATTCAACGTGCAACAGGCCACATTTTCTGATGCATTCAATCTTCGGCGGCCTGCAATCGCTGACGTCGCAACCATCATTGAAATTTACTCATTACCTCCGGGTTACGAGTTGGAATGCAGTGATGCACACGGTATTACACAATGGCTAGTTGCGTTTCGACCTGAAGATGTAGTGCTCGAGTTGCATCGCTAATTCGACCGAGATCGGCCAGAAGCCGCCGTTCGCCGATGTAAAAACTGAAACATCCTTCTTCCTAGAGCATCGATTTGGACAAGATGATTGTTTTGCGAATTTCCGATAATAGTGGCGTAGACTTGAATGGCGTCAAACTACATTCAACAACTGAGGTCGCGGAAGCTCTTGAGAAAATCTCCGCCGAGAACCCGGACATGGCAGTTTCTGTCGAGGCCACCGATTCCAAATGGTATGAATCTCTCGGGAAGGCCATTTACGGTAGCCACCGGGCGGGGTTTTCAGGTGAACGGTTTCGCGTACTTATCGATGGCAAGCCTCTGGAAGCCTGACATGAACCTCGGTTACTCCACCGCCTGCTACCGGCCTATCGTGTTGAAAAACGCGGGTAGGTTGACGTTTAGTTAGAAATTCTGACAGCCTAGACTGGCCAGAACCGCCGCTATTGAACGATCTCCGACTGTTTGGAGGTCTGAGACCTCCCGAAATTGTTGCTGATCGACTTCTTCAACACAATAGGCCAAAAGCGGACGGTCAGTCGCCGCGGTTTTGCTTGAGCATGTCCTCGATCAGGACGGCAGGATATTGGTCAGACCTGCCGCTTTATCCCCGGTATTGCAGCGTAGACGTGCAGCACATCTCCATCAATATGTATCACCTGCGCCGGTGTTCCTTCGAACACGGGCGCAAGCAGCAAGGGGCGCAGGTCGCCACTTGCCACTGCCGCATCAAGAAATACCAGCAGCTCAGTGACGCTGGCCTGCGCCACACGGCCCTGGAAGATAACGCGCTTGCCGGCATGTGCGACCAGCTTGTGGGCCACGTAATATGCTGGCGCCGTCAACTGCATCCGCAAGTCGGTCATCGAATCGTATGCGACCAGCGGGCCGCCGCGCAGGACAGGCGCCAGCATGCTGAAAAACAGCGCATCGGCATCCGGTCCCGGCGCGACTTCCTGCTTTGCCAGCGCCGCAAAAGTGTACTCGTTCTTCATGCAGCCCTGGCCTGGTATGGGATGTGCCGACGAACGTCGATGTGTGCGGTTTTCATGGGCAAAGCATAGCACGGCGAGCAAGCATTCATTTGAATGCCGGTTGTGGCAGCCTTCAAGCATACGTGAGATCAAATGCTGCAATCCCACGCCAATTTCAACAGACCGCAAACGAACTTTGAAGGTCCGCTTTGGGGCCAGAGTGTGTGAAAACGCACCCCAATGTAAACGAGATTTTTTCTGAAGCGTTAATAGCTCATTTGACGTAATCAGGAGAGCAGGATGAAGCGTTTTGTCGAGGGAACCGACCG
>NZ_JBFPNG010000013.1:0-809 GCF_040815535.1 Massilia sp. LMS1-1-1.1
TACTAAGCGTACGACAAGTAGGGCGGGACACGTGACATCCTGTCTGAATATGGGGGGACCATCCTCCAAGGCTAAATACTCGTAATCGACCGATAGTGAACCAGTACCGTGAGGGAAAGGCGAAAAGAACCCCGGAAGGGGAGTGAAATAGATCCTGAAACCGTGTGCATACAAACAGTAGGAGCGGACTTGTTCCGTGACTGCGTACCTTTTGTATAATGGGTCAGCGACTTACATTCAGTGGCAAGGTTAACCGAATAGGGAAGCCGTAGAGAAATCGAGTCCGAATAGGGCGATCAGTCGCTGGGTGTAGACCCGAAACCAAGTGATCTACTCATGGCCAGGATGAAGGTGCGGTAACACGCCCTGGAGGTCCGAACCCACTAATGTTGAAAAATTAGGGGATGAGCTGTGGGTAGGGGTGAAAGGCTAAACAAACTTGGAAATAGCTGGTTCTCTCCGAAAACTATTTAGGTAGTGCCTCAAGTATCACCATCGGGGGTAGAGCACTGTTATGGCTAGGGGGTCATTGCGACTTACCAAACCATTGCAAACTCCGAATACCGATGAGTGCGAGCTTGGGAGACAGACGTCGGGTGCTAACGTCCGGCGTCAAGAGGGAAACAACCCAGACCGCCAGCTAAGGTCCCAAAGATTGGCTAAGTGGAAAACGAAGTGGGAAGGCTAAAACAGTCAGGATGTTGGCTTAGAAGCAGCCATCATTTAAAGAAAGCGTAATAGCTCACTGATCGAGTCGTCCTGCGCGGAAGATGTAACGGGGCTAAGCCAGTCACCGAAGCTGCGGATAT
>NZ_JBFPNG010000014.1:0-674 GCF_040815535.1 Massilia sp. LMS1-1-1.1
GGACCGTGAAACAACTTTGCGCCGATGATAGTGCTGCAACCAGTGTGAAAGTAGGTTATCGTCAGGCTTGTTATTCGCAGTAGAGAAAAACCCGTCAAGCAATTGGCGGGTTTTTTTTCGTCTGGTGCTTTTGTTTGGCAGCTGGAGCAGCTGCCTGGCCGGCACCACCAGGTGCAGATGCAATGAATATGTCCGCTAATAGACAAGCACAAGCGGGCAGCAGGGCATTCCGAATGGAATTACCTGGGCAATTTGATGGTGATATGGCATCGAGTAATTAATTTCACACTTTCTTAGAATAAACCTTGCTGCCTGCGTATAGCTTTGCTATAGTTCGCCTCCCCAATGAGACGCTGCAGTTTGCGAAACAACGGGATCACTGGAAACGGTGAAGGTAGTAAAAAAGAAGGTTGACGGATTTAGCGAAATGCTTCATACTCTTCCTTCTTCGCAGCTGACAAACACAACGCTTTGTCGATAGCGCGAAAGCAGTACCGAATACAGTTCTTTAACAATTAACAGTCGATAAGTGTGGGCATTTGATGTAAGTGCAGCGATGATCTTCGGATTGTCGTAATACTTAAAATATCAAATGTTCACAAGAAATAATGAAATAGGCGCTACGAAAGTAGTGGCCTGTCAGTTTTTTGAGTGAGCGACCCGTCGCAAGACGG
>NZ_JBFPNG010000015.1:0-649 GCF_040815535.1 Massilia sp. LMS1-1-1.1
GCGCGTCAAACGCCTGCGAGTACAGCGCGGGCAGGATGATGCCGCGCGTCAGCTCGCCGCCCGGGGAAAAGACGATCACCTGTTCGCCGACGGTGGGCGCCGACCAGGTGCGCGTGCTGCCGGCGCGCCGTGTTGCCCATTTCAGCCATTCGGTGGTGAGGGTCGGCCCAAGCCGCACGCGCGCCTTGGCCCCTTTGACCTCGGCAATGGTGCCCAGGCGGATCAGGTTTTGCAGCAAACGGAGGAGGTCGGACAGGTCGGCGTTCATGCAGTGCATGTTGCCGAAGTCCGCGCGCGGATGCACGCGGGAGCGGGTTGATAAGGGGCTTAGCGACTTCGGTTGATTGCAGAGTCAGAACGCATTGTTATAGTGCGCCCCCATGAAATTGTCGCTGCATCAAAACTTTAGCCGCCGCGAGGGCATCGTTCACCTTTGCAGCTACATCCGGAGTGACGCCCGTGCCCTCCCAGTTTGTATGGGTAATTGAGCTGATCGGGCGCTTGCTTGGGATAAAGATAGCAAAATGCTCGCTGAGACGATATGGGCGCGAAGCGTTGGCGCCGCCCCAAGTGCGTTCCCCGATCACCTTGGCGCGTTTCAGCGCCTGCATTTGGTACGCAAATGATTCGGCGGCGGACTTCGTATCGG
>NZ_JBFPNG010000016.1:0-618 GCF_040815535.1 Massilia sp. LMS1-1-1.1
GGCTAAAACAGTCAGGATGTTGGCTTAGAAGCAGCCATCATTTAAAGAAAGCGTAATAGCTCACTGATCGAGTCGTCCTGCGCGGAAGATGTAACGGGGCTAAGCCAGTCACCGAAGCTGCGGATATGCGTAAGCATATGGTAGGAGAGCGTTCTGTAAGCCTGCGAAGGTGTCTTGTAAAGGATGCTGGAGGTATCAGAAGTGCGAATGCTGACATGAGTAGCGATAATGGGGGTGAAAAGCCTCCACGCCGTAAGCCCAAGGTTTCCTGTTCAACGTTCATCGGAGCAGGGTGAGTCGGCCCCTAAGGCGAGGCAGAGATGCGTAGCTGATGGGAAGCAGGTTAATATTCCTGCACCGTCGTATGATGCGATGGGGGGACGGATCGCGGAAGGTTGTCTGACTGTTGGAATAGTCAGTTTCTGTCTCATAGAAGGCGCTTAGGCAAATCCGGGCGCGCAATTCAAGGGGATGGGACGAGTGCACTTGTGCACGAAGCAATCGGAAGTGGTTCCAAGAAAAGCCTCTAAGCTTCAGTCATACGAGACCGTACCGCAAACCGACACAGGTGGGCGAGATGAGTATTCTAAGGCGCTTGAGAGAACTCGGGAGAAGGAA
>NZ_JBFPNG010000017.1:0-611 GCF_040815535.1 Massilia sp. LMS1-1-1.1
GGCAAAGTAACAGAGATTAAACTGAAGAGTTTGATCCTGGCTCAGATTGAACGCTGGCGGCATGCCTTACACATGCAAGTCGAACGGCAGCACGGAGCTTGCTCTGGTGGCGAGTGGCGAACGGGTGAGTAATATATCGGAACGTACCCTGGAGTGGGGGATAACGTAGCGAAAGTTACGCTAATACCGCATACGATCTAAGGATGAAAGTGGGGGATCGCAAGACCTCATGCTCGTGGAGCGGCCGATATCTGATTAGCTAGTTGGTAGGGTAAAAGCCTACCAAGGCATCGATCAGTAGCTGGTCTGAGAGGACGACCAGCCACACTGGAACTGAGACACGGTCCAGACTCCTACGGGAGGCAGCAGTGGGGAATTTTGGACAATGGGCGAAAGCCTGATCCAGCAATGCCGCGTGAGTGAAGAAGGCCTTCGGGTTGTAAAGCTCTTTTGTCAGGGAAGAAACGGTGAAAGCTAATATCTTTTGCTAATGACGGTACCTGAAGAATAAGCACCGGCTAACTACGTGCCAGCAGCCGCGGTAATACGTAGGGTGCAAGCGTTAATCGGAATTACTGGGCGTAAAGCGTGCGCAGGCGGTTTTGTAAGTC
>NZ_JBFPNG010000018.1:0-566 GCF_040815535.1 Massilia sp. LMS1-1-1.1
CGGATCAAAGTGTGTTTGCTCACTCCCCGCAGCTTATCGCAAGCTACTACGTCCTTCATCGCCTGTAATCGCCAAGGCATCCACCATGTGCACTTATTCGCTTGTCCCTATAACGTTAGCCTCTGAAAACCGAAGTCATCAAAGAGCGCTACAGGGATAAGAAAGTACAACGTTGTTGCTTGTTTGTTGATACATACAATCATTACCCATCGATTCGCTTTTTACGGCAAACCGATCAATAAATAATCTTTACTTCTTCCAGATTGTTAAAGAACGAAACAGCTTTGATCGCTAAAAGATCAAATCTAAACCTGACGGCTTACATTTGCACTTTCGAGTAAAACTTTGGTGGAGGATGACGGGATCGAACCGACGACCCCCTGCTTGCAAAGCAGGTGCTCTCCCAGCTGAGCTAATCCCCCTGAGATTTTACTAATTAGCTGGTAGGGCTGGTTGGACTCGAACCAACGACCCCCGCGTTATCAACACGGTGCTCTAACCAGCTGAGCTACAGCCCCAACGCGGAACTACTACGACTACTGTTTCTTCTTAATTAAACAGCCGAT
>NZ_JBFPNG010000019.1:0-535 GCF_040815535.1 Massilia sp. LMS1-1-1.1
GGATTCCAGCCATGTCAAGGGTAGGTAAGGTTTTTCGCGTTGCATCGAATTAATCCACATCATCCACCGCTTGTGCGGGTCCCCGTCAATTCCTTTGAGTTTTAATCTTGCGACCGTACTCCCCAGGCGGTCTACTTCACGCGTTAGCTGCGTTACCAAGTCAATTAAGACCCGACAACTAGTAGACATCGTTTAGGGCGTGGACTACCAGGGTATCTAATCCTGTTTGCTCCCCACGCTTTCGTGCATGAGCGTCAATCTTGACCCAGGGGGCTGCCTTCGCCATCGGTGTTCCTCCACATATCTACGCATTTCACTGCTACACGTGGAATTCTACCCCCCTCTGCCAGATTCTAGCCTTGCAGTCTCCAATGCAATTCCCAGGTTGAGCCCGGGGATTTCACATCAGACTTACAAAACCGCCTGCGCACGCTTTACGCCCAGTAATTCCGATTAACGCTTGCACCCTACGTATTACCGCGGCTGCTGGCACGTAGTTAGCCGGTGCTTATTCTTCAGGTACCGTCATTAGCAA
>NZ_JBFPNG010000020.1:0-359 GCF_040815535.1 Massilia sp. LMS1-1-1.1
CCCAGAGCCTTGAGCTCTTTGAAGGGTCGTTCGAGACCAGGACGTTGATAGGCTGGGTGTGGAAGTGCAGTAATGCATTAAGCTAACCAGTACTAATTGCCCGTACGGCTTGTCCCTATAACCTTAGTAGGTGCAGAGGATAAGACGGTACAACGTTGCGTGTGTGTTGATACTACCAGTCATTACCCCAATCTTTGCTTCTTCCAGATTCAGGCTTTGTCGCTCCACCGAGGACAAATGCCAGTACAAGTTATGCCTGATGACCATAGCAAGTTGGTCCCACCCCTTCCCATCCCGAACAGGACCGTGAAACAACTTTGCGCCGATGATAGTGCTGCAACCAGTGTGAAAGTAGGTTA
>NZ_JBFPNG010000021.1:0-341 GCF_040815535.1 Massilia sp. LMS1-1-1.1
CATGTGTAAGGCATGCCGCCAGCGTTCAATCTGAGCCAGGATCAAACTCTTCAGTTTAATCTCTGTTACTTTGCCATTTTATTGGCACCGTCTTGCGACGGGTCGCTCACTCAAAAAACTGACAGGCTACTTCCGAAGAAGTATCCTATTTCATTATTTCTTGTGAACATTTGATATTTTAAGTATTACGACGATCCGAAGATCATCGCTGCACTACATCAAATGCCCACACTTATCGACTGTTAATTGTTAAAGAACTGTATTCGGTTACTGCTTTCGCGCTATCGACAAAGCGTTGTGTTTGTCAGCTGCGAAGAAGGAAGAGTATGAAGCATTTCGCT
>NZ_JBFPNG010000022.1:0-329 GCF_040815535.1 Massilia sp. LMS1-1-1.1
CTCTCAAGCGCCTTAGAATACTCATCTCGCCCACCTGTGTCGGTTTGCGGTACGGTCTCGTATGACTGAAGCTTAGAGGCTTTTCTTGGAACCACTTCCGATTGCTTCGTGCACAAGTGCACTCGTCTCAACCCCTTGAATTGCGCACCCGGATTTGCCTAAGTGCCTTCTATGAGTCAAAAACCAACTATTCCAACAGTTGGACAACCTTCCGCGATCCGTCCCCCCATCGCATCATACGACGGTGCAGGAATATTAACCTGCTTCCCATCAGCTACGCATCTCTGCCTCGCCTTAGGGGCCGACTCACCCTGCTCCGATGAACGTTG
>NZ_JBFPNG010000023.1:0-835294 GCF_040815535.1 Massilia sp. LMS1-1-1.1
CACCCGTTCGCCACTCGCCACCAGAGCAAGCTCCGTGCTGCCGTTCGACTTGCATGTGTAAGGCATGCCGCCAGCGTTCAATCTGAGCCAGGATCAAACTCTTCAGTTTAATCTCTGTTACTTTGCCATTTTATTGGCACCGTCTTGCGACGGGTCGCTCACTCAAAAAACTGACAGGCCACTACTTTCGTAGCGCCTATTTCATTATTTCTTGTGAACATTTGATATTTTAAGTATTACGACAATCCGAAGATCATCGCTGCACTACATCAAATGCCCACACTTATCGACTGTTAATTGTTAAAGAACTGTATTCGGTACTGCTTTCGCGCTATCGACAAAGCGTTGTGTTTGTCAGCTGCGAAGAAGGAAGAGTATGAAGCGTTTGCAGCATTTCGTCAACCTTCTTTTTCTACTACCCAGCCCCTGAAGGCCGTCCCTTTTGTGCCGCAAACCAGTGCGTCTCATCGGGGAGGCGAATCATATCAAAGACCATCGAAGTTTGGCAAGCGCTTTTCAAGGAAAGCGTGCATGCCTTCTTTTTGCGCAGGCGTACCGAAGGCAGCCTGGAACAAACGACGCTCGTAGGCGACACCATCGGTCAATGTCGTTTCAAACGCGCGGTTGACGCAATCCTTGATCATCATGGCAACCGAGGTCGGCATGGCGGCGATGGTCTTGGCGGCGGCCAGGGTTTCTTCCAGCAATTTGTCAGCCGGCACCACGCGCGACACGAGGCCGATGCGTTCCGCCTCGGTAGCATCGATGGTGCGCGCCGTCAGCAACAGATCCATGGCCTTGGCCTTGCCGATGGCGCGCGGCAAACGCTGCGTGCCGCCCGCCCCCGGCGTGACGCCGACCTTGATTTCCGGCTGGCCGAATTTGGCGCTGTCGGCGGCGATCAGGAAATCGCACATCATGGCCAGTTCGCAGCCGCCACCGAGCGCATAGCCGGCCACAGCGCCCACCACCGGTTTGCGCACGCGCAAGATATGCTCCCAGTTGCGGCTGATGTAGCCCTGGGCATAGGTATCCGGGTAGGTGTAATCGGCCATGGCGGCGATATCGGCGCCGGCGGCAAATGCTTTTTCGCTGCCCGTGAGGACGATGCAGCCGATACTCTCGTCGGCATCGAACTTCAGCAAGGCGTCGCCCAGCTCATTCATCATGTTCTCATTCAAGGCATTGAGCGCCTTGGGGCGGTTCAGGCGGATGACCGCCACTTTGTCCTGGATATCGATGATCAGGTCTTCGTATTGCATGGTGTCTCCTCTCGATGAACGGTGCAACGATTGTAGCGGCTAACGGCAGCGGCGCGGCAGGTGCGCTGCTATTATTGTGAGCCCGATCTTTTTTATCGAGCAGCATATTTTCTCCTCCCTCTTCCAGTATTGCGCCCACTACCTGCGCGGCGACGGCAGCGCCGCCAGCGTCAACTTCCGCCGCCTGTGGTTCAGCAACGGCCTCAATTGCTTCGGCGCCCAGATCACCTCGCTGGCCCTGCCCCTGTGCGCGGTGCTCTTGCTGCATGCGACGCCGGAACAGATGGGCGTGCTGGTTGCGCTGCAGGCGCTGCCGTTCGCCCTCTTCGGCTTGCCCGTCGGCGTGCTGCTGGACCGGCGCAGCAAGCACCCGATCATGCTGTTCAGCGAAAGCATGTCGGGCCTGGCCCTGGCCAGCGTCGCCGTGGCTTACTGGTGCGGCGTGCTGTCGATGCCATGGTTATATATAGTGGGCTTCATCATCGGCACGGGCTTCGTCGTCGGTGGCGGCGCCGAACAGGTGTTTCTGACTTTCCTCGTGGGCCGCGATGGCTTGATCGATGCGCAGTCGAAATTTGCCGCCACCGAATCGGCTTCGCGCCTGATCGGTCCCGGCCTGGCCGGCGTGCTGGTGCAAGTGCTGTCGGCGCCCGTCGCCATCCTGTGCACGGCGTGCGGCTATCTGATTTCGGTTTGCAATTTGCGCGCCATGAGCGTGCGCGACCCGCGCCCTGCTCCATCCGACAAGCACGCCTTGCGCGACATCGCCGACGGCTTGCTGTTCGTCTGGCGCGAACCGCTGCTGCGCGCGCTGGCCTGGGGCGCCGGCATCTGGCACTTCCTGTTTTACGCCAGCATGGCCTTGACGGTGCTGTTCGCCACACGCGACCTGGGCATGAGTCCGGGCGTGCTGGGCATGACGCAGATGCTCGGCGGCGCCGGCGTCCTGCTCAGCGCCTTCATCGTCAAGCCCTTGACGAAGCGCTATGGCGCCGGCCGCACCATCCTGATCGGCCTGGCATCGACCTCGCTCTGTTTTGCCCTGACGCCCACGATACCCGCCGCGCTGTTCGGCAGCGCGGCCGCCAGCGCCGTGGCGTATGCCATCTTGATGTTCTTTTTCGATTGCGGCGTGATGCTGTTCTTTATTCCCTACCTGGGCTTGCGCCAGAAAGTCACACCCGACCCCATGCTGGGTCGCATGACGTCGACCATGCGCTTCCTGACGGTGGCCACGGCGCCGCTGGGTGCGCTGGCCGCCGGCTGGATAGCGGAACATTTTGGCGTGCGCAATGGCCTGGCCTGCATCGCGGCCGGCAGCATCGTGTTGACGGTGGCCATGGTGTGGGGCACGCCGCTGCGTAGCGTGCGCACCTGAAGCGGTGAACGGGAATACACTGGCAAAAGATTGCCTTGGCGACACTATTCACGCCAAAGCCTGTGAGGTTTGATTTATATCAAGGTTTTAATTGATGTAAATCCATAAGCTGTCTTACATCACTTGAGGAGCACGCTATGTTTAACACCATCTTATTTCCCACCGACGGCTCGCCGCTGTCCGACAAAGCCGCCGAGACCGCCCTCGCCTTCGCCCAATTGAACAAGGCCAAACTGGTCGCCATCAGCGTGGTGCAGCCGTTTCCGTTCTCGCCGATGGCGGACGGCGGCATCGTGCTCGACGCCAGCCTGTATGAACAGCAGATGCAGGAAGCGTCCCAACGCGCCATCGACAAGATCGGCGAAGCGGCGCGCGCCGCCGGCGTACCTTTCGAAGGCGTGGTCGCCGTGTCGCCAAGCCCGCACGATGAAATCGTCAATGCAGCGCAAACCTACCATTGCGACATCATCCTGATGGCCTCGCATGGCCGCAAGGGCTTGAACAAGCTGTTCGTGGGCAGCGAAACGCAAAAAGTGCTGGCGCATACCCACTTGCCAGTGATGGTCTTGCGCTAAGCGACACCACGAACTGCCCGGCGACGCTTTCCCTAGCGCGCCGGCGCCTGCTTCGGCAACAACACCCACACGGCGCCGCTCTGCTTCATGCGGCCCGCATTCTCGGCCGCTTCCGCGCCAAAACCAAAGAAGTAATCAACACGGATAGGCCCGCGAATGGCGCCGCCCGTATCCTGCGCCATCACCAGGCGCTGCATGGGAATCTCGCTATTGGCTTGCGTGGTGGACAGGAACACGGGCGCGCCCAGCGGCAAGAAGCGCGAATCGATGGCCACCGAGCGCTGCGGCGTCAATGGCACGCCCAGCGCCCCCTTCGGCCCCACTTTCGGATCGGGCAGGCGCTCTTCCTTGAAGAAGACATAGCTGGGATTGGCGTTGAACAATTCATCCTTGCGCGTGGGGTGGCCGGCGATCCACGCCTTGATGCCCTGCGCGGAGGCCTGGCTCAGGGTCAGCTCGCCCTTGTCGACCAGGTAGCGGCCGATCGATTTATACGGATGACCATTCTGGTCCGCGTACGCCACGCGCACGGTTTCCTGCGTATCGGTCAGCTGCACGCGGCCGGAGCCCTGCACCTGCAGGAAGAAGGCTTCGACTTCATCATCCACCCACAGCAATTCCTTGCCCGTGACGGACGTGGCGCGCTCGATGTCGGCGCGGGTCGCATACGGGATCACTTTCTTGCCGACCAGCTTGCCCCGCAAGCGCATGTTCTTCAATTCCGGATACACGCCGGACAAATCCACCGAGACGAGGTCGTCGGGCACCTTGTACAGCGGTGTCTGGTATGGACCGCCCCGCTTGCGCGCGCCGTGCAGCAGCGGCTCGTAGTAGCCGGTCACCAAGCCGGTACTGGCGCCATCGGCGGTGATGACTTGATTCGGCACAAAGAACGTCTCGAAGAACAGGCGGATGGCCTTGTCGCTGTCGGCATTGACCTGGCGCGCGATGGTGCACGATTCCTTCCAGTCCGGACGTTTCACAAGCACGCCGCACGAAGCCATGAAGGCGGGCCAGGCGGCGCGCATGTCGTCGCGGGCCCAGCCAGGCAAGGCGGAAAATTTGGCGGGCACGAAGGTGGGCGCCGCCACATCCGCGGCGTCCTTGGCGTCGGCCGGCTTGGCCGGAACTGGCCTGACGACGGTCGGCGCGATGGGCGGCGCCTTGCCGCTGGCAGCGGGCGGCGCGGGCGGCGTGGTACAGGCGGACAGCGCAAGCGCGACGGCGCCGACTGAAACGGGTAGACTACCGCGTGTCAACAGACGGCGGGTAAATACTAAGCTGCGGGTAAATAACATAGGGGTGCGTATGTGGATCTTGATGATAGAGGCGCTGATGGCGTTCTTCTTGCTGGCATTTATAGTCTGGTGGACCATGTATTCGGGTAAAAAACCCGTCCCACCGGCGCGCAAGCAGCTCGGCGAAGAACAGGACAGCACCGAAAAACTGAAGTAAGGGGCGCAAGCCCCCCGGCGTTGCGTCAATGCAGGGTGCGTGGCACCGACAGCACGAACTCGGGAATCGGCGCTTCAAACTGATGGCCATCTTCGGCCACGCAGAAATACTCGCCGTGCATCGAGCCTTGCGGCGTGCCCAGCATGGTGCCGCTCGTGTATTCGAACTGTTCGCCCGGCTGCAGCAGCGGCTGGTGGCCGACGGCGCCCAGGCCGCGCACCTCTTCCACCTTGTTGTTCGCATCCGTGATGACCCAGTGGCGCGAAATCAGTTGCGCGCCAGCCGTGCCCGTGTTGACGACGCGAATCGTGTAGCTGAACACGTGCCGCCCCTGGTCCGGTGCCGATTGCTCGGGCAGGTATTGCGTCTTGACCGTTACCGTAAATTCATAAGTCGCCATCGTCATTCCTATTCAGACATTGCAGTCATTATGGCGGCGCGTGTGCCGCATAGGCCACGGCGCGCCGTGTATTCTGTGTTTCATCGTGCTTCAATGAGGCATGGCAGCGGCGTCAAGCGTAAAATAGCGCATCTTCGCATTTTCTATCCTTTGGCTACTCCACCATGACTACATTCCGTATCGCTCCCAGCATCCTGTCCGCCGACTTTGCCCGCCTGGGCGAGGAAGTGCGCAACGTCGTTACCGCCGGCGCCGACATCATCCACTTCGACGTGATGGATAACCATTATGTGCCGAACCTGACCATCGGCCCGCTGGTGTGCGAAGCGATCCGCCCGCACGTGCAAGTGCCCATCGACGTGCACCTGATGGTCAAGCCTGTCGATCGCATTATCCCGGATTTCGCCAAGGCTGGCGCGAACATCATCACCTTTCACCCGGAAGCGTCGGATCACGTCGACCGTTCCTTGCAGCTGATCCGCGACAATGGCTGCAAATCGGGCCTGGTATTCAACCCGGGCACGCCGCTGCACTACCTGGAACACGTGATGGACAAGATCGACATCATCCTGATCATGTCCGTCAATCCAGGCTTCGGCGGCCAGTCCTTCATCCCGCAGGCGCTGAAGAAAATCGCCGAAGCGCGCCGCATGATCGACGAATCGGGCCGTGACATCATGCTGGAAGTCGATGGCGGCATCAAGATCAACAACATCGCCGCTGCCGCCGCTGCCGGCGCCGACACCTTTGTCGCCGGCTCGGCCATCTTCGGCAAGCCAGACTACAAAGCCGTCATCGACGCCATGCGCGCCGAGCTGGCAGCCGTCAAGGGCGCCTGATGCAAGCGGGCACGGTGAAAGACCACGTACTGGCCGGCGTGCGCGCCGCCATCATCGACCTCGATGGCACGATGCTCGACACCGTGCCCGATTTTCATGTCGCCATCAACGGCATGCGCGCGGAACTGGACCTGGCACCCATCAGCGCCGACGCCATCAAACTGATGGTGGGCAAGGGCTCGGAAAACCTGATCCGCACCGTGCTGGCGCTCGACTTCGATGCGGCCGGCGTGGAACAGCGTTTCGAGCAGGCGATGGACGGCTACCAGCGCCACTACCTGGCCATCAACGGCCAGTTCAGCACCCTGTATCCGGACGTGGAAGCGGGACTGGCGGCGATGAAGGCGGCGGGCTTGCGCCTGGCCTGCGTCACCAACAAGCCGATCGCCTTCGCCCTGCCCCTGCTGAAGCAGAAAAATCTCGACCAATATTTCGAGATCGTCTACGGCGGCGATTCGCTGCCGAGGAAGAAGCCGGACCCGATGCCGCTGCTGCAAGTGTGCGCGGATTTCGACCTGGCGCCCGCCAAAGTGGTGGCCATCGGCGACTCCTCGAATGACGCGCAAGCGGCCAGGGCTGCGGCTTGCCCCGTACTGACGGTACCGTATGGCTACAATCACGGACACTCTATACACGATACCGATTCCGATGGTATAGTAAAGACACTGCTCGAAGCAGCCCGTTTTATTAGCATGCAAAACTAACCGGCATACTGACCAAACCCACCACCATATCGTGAACACGTTTCTCATCAAAAAACACAATGTCACCCAAACCGGCTCGATTGAGGCCTGGCTTTGGCGACGCTGGCAATCCTGGCAGGCTTAAGGGCCGAGCCGTTACGATTGCTGCCGGCTGCACCCGTATAGTTTGCGCACATTGCGCATGTTGCGTGCCCCGGCAAGTTTTTTGATAACCCACCGCAGGGTTTGTGCACCATGCACACGCATACCCTGACGGCATGGAGAGAAACATGACCGAACTCGAATTCAAATCGCTGGCCCAGCAAGGCTACAACCGCATCCCCCTGATCGCGGAAGCGTTCGCCGACCTGGAAACACCGCTCACCCTGTACCTGAAACTGGCACAGGCCCAGCAAGGCGGCAAGAACACCTTTTTGCTTGAATCCGTCGTCGGCGGCGAACGCTTCGGCCGCTATTCCTTCATCGGCTTGCCCGCCACGACCGTGTTGCGCAGCCATGGCAAGCGCACCGAAATCGTCAAGAACGGCGTCGTGATCGAAGAGCACGAAGGCAATCCGCTCGACTTCATCGAACAGTACCAGTCGCGCTTCAAGGTCGCCCTGCGCCCCGGCATGCCGCGCTTCTGCGGCGGCCTGGCCGGCTACTTCGGCTACGACACCGTGCGCCACATCGAGAAAAAACTGGCCGGCGGCGCGCCGAAAGATGACTTGAAGCTGCCCGACATCCAGCTGATGGTGACGGAAGAACTGGCCGTCATCGACAACCTGTCCGGCAAGCTCTACCTGATCGTCTACGCCGATACGACACAGCCCGAGTCGTTTTCGAAAGCGCAGCAGCGCCTGAAGGATTTGCGCATGATGCTGCGCCGCGGTGTCGATGCGCCCGTCACCAGCGCTTCCGTGCGCACGGAAACCATCCGCGACTTTTCCAAGGAAGACTATCTGAAGGCCGTCGCCAAGGCGCATGAATACGTGATGGCGGGCGACCTGATGCAGGTGCAGATCGGCCAGCGCATCCGCAAACCGTATGTCGACTCGCCGCTGACTTTGTACCGCGCCTTGCGTTCGCTCAACCCATCGCCGTATATGTACTTCTATAATTTCGGCGACATGCAGATCATCGGCGCCTCGCCCGAGATTTTGGTGCGCAACGAGAACACGGCCGGTGGCGGCAAGAAAGTCACCCTGCGCCCCATCGCTGGCACCCGTCCGCGCGGCGCCACGCCGGAGAGCGACGCCGCGCTGTCAGCCGAGCTGCTGGCCGATCCGAAAGAAATCGCCGAGCACGTGATGCTGATCGACCTGGCGCGCAACGACATCGGCCGCATTGCGGAGACGGGCAGCGTGCACGTCACCGACCGCATGGTCATCGAAAAATACTCGCACGTGCAGCACATCGTCTCGAACGTGGAAGGCACCTTGAAGAAAGGCTTGTCGAACCTCGACGTACTGCGCGCGACCTTCCCCGCCGGCACCCTGACGGGCGCGCCGAAAGTGCGCGCCATGGAAGTGATCGACGAACTGGAAATCACCAAGCGCGGCATCTACGGCGGCGCCTGCGGCTACCTGTCGTTTGGCGGCGAAATGGACGTGGCGATCGCCATCCGCACGGGCGTGGTCAAGGACGGCATGTTGTACGTGCAGGCCGCGGCCGGCATCGTGGCCGACTCCATTCCCGAAATGGAATGGCAGGAAACGGAAAACAAGGCGCGCGCCGTACTGCGCGCCGCCGAACAAGTGCAAGATGGCCTGGATGGAGGGTTTTAAGATGCTGCTCATGATCGACAACTACGACTCCTTCACCTACAACATCGTGCAGTATTTCGGCGAGCTGGGCGAAGACGTGCGGGTCTACCGCAACGATGAAATCACGATCGAACAGATCGAGGCGCTGAACCCGGACCGCATCTGCATCTCGCCCGGCCCGAAAGCGCCAGCGCAGGCGGGCATTTCGGTGGAAGTGCTCAAGCACTTCGCCGGCAAGAAGCCGATACTGGGCGTGTGCCTGGGCCACCAGGCCATCGGCGAAGCGTTTGGCGGCAAGGTCATCCGCGCCAAGCAAGTCATGCATGGCAAGACTTCCCTCATCGCGCATACGGGCGTGGGCGTCTTCAAAGGCTTGCCCAGCCCCTTCACAGTGATCCGCTACCACTCTTTGGCGATCGAACGCGCCTCGCTGCCTTCCTGCCTGGAAGTGACGGCGTGGACGGACGACGGCGAAATCATGGGCGTGCGCCACCGGGAATACGATATCGAGGGCGTGCAGTTCCACCCCGAATCGATCCTCTCGGAACACGGCCACGCCCTGCTGAAGAATTTTCTCGAGCGCTGATCCCATGCGCACGCTCCGGCGTGCCATCAGTGTCCTCCTGCGCCATCATTGAAGAAGGAAGCATCATGCCGATCACACCACAAGAAGCCCTGCTGCGCTGCATCGAACACCGCGAGATCTTTCACGACGAAATGCTGTACCTTTTCCGCCAGATCATGTCCGGCGAAATGTCGCCCACCATGATCGCGGCCCTCACCATGGGCTTGCGCGTGAAAAAGGAAACCATCGGCGAAATCGCCGCCGCCGCGCAAGTGATGCGCGAGTTTTCCACCAAGGTGCCCATGGCCGACACCACCAACCTGCTCGACATCGTCGGCACGGGCGGCGACGGCGCGCACACATTCAACATTTCCACCGCCTCGATGTTCGTGGCGGCGGCGGCCGGCGCGCGCGTGGCCAAGCATGGCGGGCGCAGCGTCTCATCCTCGTCCGGCAGCGCCGACGTGCTGGACTCCCTGGGCGTCAACATCAACCTGCAGCCCGAGCAGATCGCCCAGTCGATCGCGCAAACGGGCATCGGCTTCATGTACGCACCGAACCACCATGCGGCCATGAAGCATGCGGCGCCCGTGCGCAAGGAGCTGGGCGTGCGCACGATTTTCAATATCCTCGGGCCGCTGACGAATCCGGCCGGCGCGCCGAACATCTTGATGGGCGTGTTCCACGCCGACCTGGTCGGCATCCAGGTGCGTGTGCTGCAGCGCCTGGGCGCGCAGCATGCGATCGTCGTATATGGCCGCGACAATATGGATGAAGTGTCGCTCGGCGCCTCTACCCTCGTCGGTGAGCTGGTCAACGGCGAAATCCGCGAATATGAAATCCATCCGGAAGACTTCGGCATGTCGATGATCGCCAGCCGCAACCTGAAAGTGGCCGATTCCACCGAATCGAAAGCGAAGATGATGGAAGCGCTGCGCGGCGAGCCCGGTGCCGCTGCCGACATCGTCGCCCTGAACGCGGGCACGGCGCTGTATGCAGCCGGCGTGGCCAGCTCGATCGAAGACGGCCTGGCGCGCGCGCGCACCGCCGTCAGCTCGGGCGCCGCGCTGGCGAAACTCGACCAATTCGTGCAGGTGACGCAGCAGCTGGGCACCCCGGCGCAAGCGTAAGTCCTCCGCCCTCCTTTATAGAATAGCGACCATCATGTCAGACATACTCGATAAAATCCTGGCCGTCAAAGCCGATGAAGTGGCCAAGGCCAAAGCCCGCCGCAGCCTGGCCAGCCTGCGCGGCGACGTGGAAAGCGACAGCGCACTGCGCGCCGGCTTGCGCGGCTTTGAAGCAAGCCTGCGCCAGCACATCGCCGCCGGCAAGCCCGGCATCATCGCAGAAGTGAAAAAAGCATCGCCGTCGAAAGGCGTGATCCGCGCCGACTTCCGCCCCGCAGACATCGCCGCCAGCTATGCCCAGCACGGCGCGGCTTGCCTGTCCGTGCTGACCGACGAGCAGTTCTTCCAGGGCAGCGTGGAGTATCTGCAGCAGGCGCGCGCCGCCTGCGCCATCCCCGTGCTGCGCAAGGATTTCATGGTCGACATGTACCAGATCTATGAAGCGCGGGCCATGGGCGCCGACTGCATCCTCCTGATCGTCGCGGCGCTCGACCATGGCTTGATGGCGGAGATGGAAGCGTGCGCCCACGAACTGGGCATGGGCGTGCTGATCGAAAGCCACGACGGCGACGAACTGACGGCGGCCCTCAAGCTCAAGAGCGCGCTGATCGGCATCAACAACCGCAACCTGCGCACGTTCGAGACGTCGCTGGAAACGACACTCGGCCTGCTGCCGCGCATCCCGCAAGACAAATTGATCATCACGGAATCGGGCATCCACAGCACGGCCGACGTACAGCGCATGCGCGATGCGCACATCCACAGCTTCCTCGTGGGCGAAGCGTTCATGCGTGCGCCAGACCCCGGCGTGGAACTGGAGCGCCTGTTCAGCTAAACCATGGTAGGCTGGCAGCCATGAGACACGCGATCACCGTCCTTGCCGCCGCCAGCCTGCTGGCAGCCTGCCAAAGTACGCCGCCACCAGCGGTGAACGCCCCCACGTCCACGCCCCCTCGCACGCCGGCCGCGATACAGCTGGCCGCCAGCATCGACGCCTACAAATCGCTGGTGGCGCAGCAGATCATGGCGGCCAACGCAGAATACACGTTCAGCGGGCGCCTGCCGCCCATGCTGCCGGCCATCGTCGTGCTCGACCTGAGCGTGGGCCCTGACGGCGAACTGAAAAGCGTGCACGTGCACCGTTCGCGCAACAGCGAAGCATCGGCCGCCGCGCTGGCCGCCGTGCGGCGCGTGCAAAACGCGTTTCCACCGGCCGGGCACCTGATGCGCCGCCACGCCCGGACCTTCGATTTTTCCGAAACCTTCCTGTTCAACGACCAGTACCGCTTCCAGCTGCGGACATTGTCCGGCCCTCAGTAACCGCGCACGCATCGAGTTCGATACGGTCGCGTCCCCGCTCCTTGGCCAGGTACAGGGCCGCATCGGCGCGCGACAGCAACTGTTCCAGCCCCTCCACCACCGATGCCTGGCAAGCGACGCCGATGCTGACCGTACACGGCGGCAGGCCCGCATGACTGGGCTCGTGCAGCAAGGCCCGGATGCGTTCGGCCACGCCCAGCGCGTTATGCGCCGGCATGTCCGGCATCAGCACGACGAACTCCTCGCCGCCGAAACGCGCCACGCAATCCGATTCGCGCAAGGCGCTGCCGATGACCGTGGCCACGTGCGCCAGCACCTGGTCGCCCACCGCGTGACCGTAGCGGTCATTGATCAATTTGAAGTAATCGAGGTCGATGCTGAGCAGTGTCAGCGGCAAACGGCGCCGCCGCAGATTGCCTGTCTCGCGCGCATAGGCGTCGCCAAAGCCGCGCCGGTTCAGCACCTGCGTCAACGGATCGTGGGTCGAACGGCGCTCCAGTATCTGCTGCAGGCGCCGCGTGGCCACCGTCATGAAGCCCACCGTCAGCAGCAGCGCCATGAAATTGGCGACCGCCAGATAGATGCCGGCCGGCGTGCCGGCCACTATCAGGTTCACGCTGGCGCCGCCATGCAGCAAGGCCGACACGCCGCGCGCCAGCACCACGACGGCTTGCATCAGCATCAGCGCGCCAAAGAAAAAACTGGAAAAGTGGCGCTCGCCATGGCGCCACACCAGCTGCACCTGGCGCGCGTAAAACAGGAAGACCAGCAGGGAAAAGACCGCCACGCGCACCGAGAAATCGGGGCGCGCCAGCAGCCACCAGCTATTGCCGGCGATGGCCAGTGCAAGTATCAGCAGATAGGCGCGGCGGCTGGGCGCCAGGCCGAAGAATTTCTCCGTGCCCAGCATCGACAGGCCGATGCCGGCCACCAGCGTCGCGTTGGCCGCCATCATGGACAATGCCGGCGGCAGCACCTCGCGGGTGCCGAACAGCAGGGATGCGCACACCAGCAACAGCAGACCGGCCGCCCAATGCCCGAGGCCCTGCACCTCGCGCCGGAAGCTGCGATACACCGAGAACATGACGATGCTCATCGCCCCGCACATCAGGGTCGTCATCAGCATGATGGTTCGAGGATCGAGGGTTTGCACGTTGGGCGCGATCTAAAAGAAGCAGTTCGGCAATTTTAGTTTAGTTAAGGAAAAATTAGTTCATATGCAGTAAATAATGATGGCAAGACACCAATGCCGGCGGATACGCTGCATTGAGAAATTGCAGCCTGAAATAGAAAACCGGCCAGTGACGGCCGGTTCTCTGTCTTACCGCGTGACGAACAGCTTATACAGCGCTAGGACGCTTCGGTCCCGTGGCTTTCTTTGGCGCCGGCAGCAGGGCCAGGCTGACGCCCGGCACGCGGTCGCCCTGCAGCACGGCAGCGAACGTCATCAGCTCGTCGCGGCGGAACGCGTGGATGGCCACCCTGGCGCCAACGGCGTAGCGGCCCAGCAGGGTGTCCAGGTTGGTGCCCGTCACGCGCAAGCCATCGACGGCCACCAGCACGTCGCCCGCCGACAGGCCGGCTGCGTGGGCGGCGCCGCCCTGGTGCACCTGTGCCAGTTTGGCGTCGTTGCCGTCGCGGCCCAGGTTGACGTCCAGGCTGGCTTTTTCCGCCTTGCGCGCGTCGCTGTATTTCACGCCGAACGGTGCCAGCATGCGTGCCAGCGGCACGTCGTCCGTGCCGCGGATGTAGCGCTCGAAGAACGGCTTCATGCGCGTGCCGGAAACTTCATCGAACAGGGCTTCGACTTCGGCCGGCGTCACGCCGCGCGCTTTGCCCTTGTAGAAATCGCGGCCATAGCGCTGCCACAGCGCCTGCATCACGTCATCCAGCGATTTCTCGCCGTTCGTCTTCGTGCGGATCGTCAGGTCGAAGGCCAACGCGATCAGCGAACCCTTGGTGTAGTAGCTGACGATGGCGTTCGGCGCGTTTTCATCCTGGCGGTAGTACTTGCCCCAGGCGTCGAAGCTGGAATCGGCCACGCTTTGCTTGGTGCGGCCGCTGCCGCGCAAGACGCTGTTGACGGTTTTTCCGAGCAGCTTGAAATAGGCCGCTTCGTCGATCAGGCCCGCGCGCACCAGCATCAGGTCATCGTAATAGCTGGTGAAGCCTTCGAACAGCCACAGCAGCGGCGAGTAGCTTTCCGCCTGCAGGTTGTACGGCGCAAAGGCGGCCGGCTTGATGCGCTTGACGTTCCAGGTGTGGAAGTACTCGTGGCTGCACAGGCCCAGGAATTTCAGGTAGCCGTCGCCGATCTCGGTGCCGTTTGACGCCGTCGTCGGCAAGTCGGCGCGCGCGCAGATCAGCGCCGTCGAGGCGCGGTGTTCGAGGCCGCCGTAACCGTCGCCGACGGCCATGGTCATGAACACATAACGGTCCATCGGCGCCTTCTTTGTCTTCGGCTCGAAGAAGGCGATCTGCGTTTCGCAGATGGCTTTCAGGTCGCGGCATAAACGGTCCAGGTCCAGGTTCGGTACCTTGCCCGTGACGACGATATCGTGCGGCACGCCATGCGCGGTGAAGGTGGCCAGCGCGAAGTCGCCCATCTCCACCGGGTGGTCGATCAATTCATCATAGTTGGCTGCCTGGTAGCTGCCGAAGCCATAGCGCTTCGCTTTCAGCTCCGGCAAGGTGGTGGCCACTTTCCAGGTCTTGCAGGCCGCATCCTTGGGCTGCACGATGTGCACTTCATGGGCGTCGGATTCCTGGCCCAGCACGCGCAGGAACACGCTGGTGCCGTTGAAGAAACCATGATTCTGGTCCAGGTGGGCGGCGCGCACGGACAAATCCCACGCATATACGTCGTATTCGACCGTCAACGGGCCCTTGCACGGGGCGGCTTGCCACGAGTGCTTGTCCAGTTTGGTCAGCGCCACGTCCTTGCCTTCGGACTCGGCGCGGATGCTGACGATGTTGCGCGAAAATTCGCGGATCATGTAGCTGCCCGGGATCCAGGCCGGCAGGGACAGCACCTGGCCGATGGCGGCCGGCGACTTGACGGTCAACGTCACCTTGAACATGTGGCCGGCCAGGTCCGCTGCGGCGATGCTGTAGATGATGCCGGCGGCCGGTACGGCTTTCGTCTTGGTTTTCGCAACGGCTTTGCTTGTGGCATTGCCGGAGGCTTTTGCGGTGATTTTTTTAATCGGTGCTTTCTTCATGTTTTCCTCGTGTCTGGCATGGATATTCTACAATCGCCCGGGCGCGCCATGCACCGGCGACAAATCGTCAGGTGTATCAATATCGCGCAAGATGCCGCCGTCGTCCACTGTCACTTCGCATACGGCATGGCTGTTGACGATGCTGCGCGCGCCCTGGTCGCCATCGAGCGCCAGCAGCAGCGGCAAGTGATAGGCGCCAAACGCGACAGGATTGCCGCGCCGTCCCTCGAACACGGGCACGGCGATGTGCGCGCCATCGCCAATGGCTTGCGACAAGGCGGCGATTGTAGCCGCTTCCACGAAAGGCATGTCGCCCAAGGCGATCAGCCAGCCCGGCGCGCCGCGCACGTAATCGATGGCGCAGGTGAGCGAGGCGGCCATGCCCGTGTCGGCGTCATGGCAGACGCGCACTTCGCAGCCCAGCGCGCCGAGCACGCGCGCCACCTGCGTATCGTCTGCGCGCACCACGGCCAGCACGCGCGGCAAGGCGGCCAGCATGGCTTTTGCTGCCGCCACCACCACGGGCAAGCCCGCATGCGGGCCTTCGGCCAGCGGCTGTAATAATTTATTCTGTATGCCGGAAGGGTCGAACCTGCGTCCCCTTCCGGCTGCCAGCAAGATGCCGACCGTACTCAAAAAACCGCTGCCGTCATGCGGCCGCCAGGTCGAACGGCAGCTTGCGCAGGCGCTTGCCCGTCAGGGAGAACAGCGCATTGGCGAATGCAGGCGCCAGTGGCGGCACGCCCGGCTCACCCATGCCCGTCGGCGCGTCGCCCGACGGCACCAGGTGCACCTCGATCACGGGCATGTCGGGCATGCGCGGCACCGGATAGTCGCCGAAGTTCTGCTGCTCCACCACGCCATCCTTGAGCGTGATGGCCGCGCCGGGGATGGTCATGCCCAGCGCCATCAGCGCGGCGCCCTGCACTTGCGCCTCGATCGTCAAGGGGTTGACGGCCAGGTTGCAATGCACGCCCGCCCATACCTGGTGCAGCTTGGGTGCGCCTTCCACCACCGAGGCCGTCACCACGTAGGCGACGACGGAATTGAACGACTCGTGCATGGCCACGCCCCAGGCTTGTCCCTTCGGCAGCTTCTTCTTGCCATAGCCGGACTTGGCCACGGCCAGGTCCAGCGCGGCGATGTGGCGCGTGTGCTTGGCGTCGATCAGCTGCTTGCGGTAGGCGACGGGGTCCATCTTCGCCACGTGCGCCGCCTCGTCGATCAGGGTTTCCATGACGAAGGCCGTGTGCGTCGAGCCGACGGAGCGCCACCACAGCACGGGCACGTTCGCCTTGGCCGTGTGCACGGACAGCTTCATCGGCAAGGTGTACGGCTCGCCCATGCCTTCGACCATGGTACCGTCGACGCCATTTTTCACCATGAAGGCTTCGAACGGCGTGCCAGCCATGATGGACTGGCCCACGATGGTGTGGTCCCAGGCGAGGATATTGCCCTTGGCGTCGAGGCCGATCTGCGCGCGGTGCACATGCGACGGCCGGTAGTAGCCGCCCTTGATGTCGTCCTCGCGGCTCCACATCAATTTCAATGGGCCGCTCTTGCCCGCCGCGCGGTACGCCTTGGCGACGTTGACGGCTTCGACCACGTAGTCGGACGAGGGCACGGCGCGCCGGCCAAAGCCGCCGCCTGCCATCATCGTGTGCAGGGTCACCTGCTCCGGTTTCAGGCCGGAAGTCGCGGCAATCGCCGCCTGGTCGCCCGTCTGGAATTGCGAACCGACCCACATCGTGCATTTGTCCGCTTGCAGGTCGACGACGCAGTTGAGCGGCTCCATCGGCGCATGCGCCAGGTAGGGGAATTCGTAGACGGCTTCGATCTTCTTCGGCGCCTTGGCCAGCTTGCCCATGTCGGCAGGCCTGGCGACGGTGCCCGGCGTTTTCGCCAGCGCCTTGAAGGCGGCCAGCTGCTTGTCGCTGCTGACCTTTTCCACGGCGCTCGTATCCCATTCGATCACCAGCGCATCGCGCCCCTGCTTGGCGGGCCAGTAGCCGTCGGCGATGACGGCCACGCCGCTGCCGCCACGGTCGGTCTTCACTTCCAGCACGTCCAGCACGCCCTTGATGGCTTTCGCCTTGCTGGCGTCGAATTTCGCCACCTTGGCGCCAAACACGGGCGGACGCGCCACCATGGCCACTTTCGCTCCGGGCGGCTTGAAGTCGATGCCGAACTGCTGCTTGCCCGTCGACTTGGCGGCCGCGTCCAGGCGTTTCACGGGTTTGCCGATGATGGAAAATTCGCGCGGGTCTTTCAGTTTGACGATGGTGGGCACGGGCTGGCGCATGGCCGCGTCGGCAAACTCGCCGTAGGTCGCCTTTTGTCCGCCAGGCCCATACAGCACACCCTTGGCGGCGCGCACCTGGTCGGGATTGACCTTCCACTGTGCGGCAGCGGCGCCCACCAGCATGGCGCGCGCCTTGGCGCCGATTTCGCGGTACTGCGTAAACGAGTGGGCGATGCTGCCCGAGCCACCCGTCATCTGCATGCCGTAGGCGGCATCCTTATACTGCTCGCCGGCCGGCGCCAGTGCGCCATGCACCAGGCTCCAGTCGGCGTCGAGTTCCTCGGCGATCAGCATGGGCAAGCTCGTTTGCACGCCCTGGCCAAATTCCAGCCGGTTCACCTGCACCGTCACCGTGTTATCGGGGGCGATGTGCAAAAACGCGTTCGGCGCATACACGGGCTTGGCGGGCGCGGCATCGGCCGCCTGCGCCAGCTTGCCTGCGCCCGGCAGGAAAAAGCCCAGCATCAAGCCGCCGCCAGCCACCGCGCCGGCTTTCATGAAACCGCGCCGCGACACGCCATCGGCCGCGCCAACCACAGCCACCGGCGCCGATGCCAGCGCCGCGCCCAGGGTCACCCCGCCATGCTGCAATGCTTCCTGATTCAACCATTCGATACGCATGCCGTTCTCCTCAGGCCAGGGTCTTGGCCGCGTCCTTGATGGCCGCGCGGATCCGTTGATAGGTGCCGCAGCGGCAGATATTGCCGCTCATGGCGCCGTCGATGTCGGCATCGCTGGGCGCCTTGTTGGTGCGCAGCAGCGCCGTCGCGCTCATCACCTGGCCGCTTTGACAGTAGCCGCATTGCGGCACGTCGTGGCGCACCCATGCTGCCTGCACGGCCTTGCCCACCTGGTCGTTTTCCATCGCTTCGATGGTGGTGATCTTTTGCGCGCCCACCGAGGAAATCGGCGTGATGCACGAGCGGATAGGCTGGCCGTCGAGGTGCACCGTGCAGGCGCCGCACAGGGCCGCGCCGCAACCGAACTTGGTGCCCGTCATGTTCAGGTTATCGCGCAGCGCCCACAGGATGGGCGTGGAGGGATCGGCGTCGACTTGCGTGTCGCTTCCGTTGATATTCAAGGTAATCATCTGCTGCTTCCCCTTTTTTGGATTGTTATGGCGTCTACGAACAACACTTGATGATACGACAGCGAAAAAAAACGCAAAAAAAAGCGCGCCTTGCGAGGGCGCGCCGTCCAGCCTTCCTGGCGACAGCCCGGATTACTTAATGGTCGAGAATTTCTGTTCCAGCGTTTTCGCATCGACCGCGCCCGGAATGCGGCTGCCGTCGGCAAAGAAGATGGCTGGCGTGCCCGAGACGCGCAGCTGCTGGCCCAGGGCCAGGATTTTTTCATGCGGGTTGGCGCAAGTGGCCGCGACCGTGGCTGGCGCCTTGCCGTTCAACATCCAGTCATCCCAGGCCTTGTTGCGGTCCGGCGCGCACCACACATTGCGCGACTTGACGATCGAATCGGGCGACAGGATGTTGTACATGAAGGTGTAGACGGTGACGTTGTCGATTTCCTTCAGCGCGTTCTGGCGGAAGCGCTTGCAATAACCGCAGTTCGGATCTTCGAACACGGCGATCACGCGCTTGCCATTGCCCTTGACGGTTTTCATGGCCGAATCGAGCGGCAGATCGGAGAACTTGATGCGGTTGACTTCGTCCAGGCGCACCTTGGTGAGATCCTGCGACGTCTTGGCGTCAAAGACGTGGCCGACGAACAGGTATTGCGCGCTCTTGTCCGTGTACAGGATGTCGCCACCCGTGCGCACTTCGTACAGGCCCCCGTACGGCGTTTCCTTGACCGAATCGACCTTGGCGCCTTCGCCCAGGCGCGGCTCGATCAGCTTTTTGATGTTCGCTTCCGTCGGCGTTTCCGCGCCAGCGCACGACATCATCAGGCCCGAGGCCATCAGCAAGGCGATTTTGCTCATGCTTCTGTTCATTGTTATCACTATCACTTCTCCACTTGAAACGCCCGGCGAAACTGTCAGGGGGCCCGGCGCCGTTATCTCTTTAATAAAACGAGCGCCGCAGACCAGCTGCGGCGACCTTGAATTTTCACTAATGCCATTATCCGGCGATATCTTAAGATACGCTGATATTTACTGATGTCCCAAGGCGTGCGAAATCATTTTCCGCTTCAGGGCAGGTAATTTATCCAGCAAGTTTAATCCCAAATTGCGAACCACGCGCAACGGTTCCAGATCGGCGCCAAATAATCGCGCCAGGCCATCGGTGGCCAGCTGCATCAGCAGCACGTCTTCCTTGCGCGCGCGCGCATAGCGGGCCAGCACGCGTTCGTCGCCGATGCCGCGGTGCGCTTCGCGTTCAGCGATCGTCTTGACCAGCTGTGCCACGTCGGCAAAGCCCAGGTTCATGCCGTGGCCAGCCATCGGGTGCACCACGTGGGCGGCGTCGCCCACCAGGGCCACGCGCGGCGCCACCATGGCGTGCGGGCGCATCAGGGTCAGGGGAAACGCGCGCACCAGCTCCGGCTGCAAAGGCGTGAGCTTGCCCAACTTGTCCTGGCAGTATGCGGCAAGGCGCGCGGCCAGAGCATCGGCCGGTTCGGCCATCAAGGTATCGGCCAGCGCATCGGGCGCCGACCAGACGAGAGAGACGCGCTCGCCCGGCAGCGGCAGCAGCGCGACGATGCCTTCGCTGCCCGTAAACCACTGGTGGGCCGCGCCATGGTGCGGCTTTTCGCAGGCGAAGTTGCTGACCACGCCGCGCTGGCCATACGAGCGGTAATCGAGGCCGATGTCGCACTGGCCCCGCACCCACGACTGGGCACCGTCCGCACCCACCACCAGCGCACAGGTGATGGTGTCGCCGCCATCGAGGTGCACGATGGCCGAGTCATTCGTCCATTCCAGACGGCTGGCGCGGCCCTGCAGCACGCTGACGTTCGGCGCGAATTTCAGGGCGGCGTCCAGTGCCTGGCCCAGGTTGCGGTCTTCGATGATCCACGCCAGGCTGCCCACATGGGCGCCATAGGCGTCGAAACCGAGTCCGCCCGCCTGCGCGCCGTCGCCGTTGACCAGCATGGCGTCGACGGGCGCCACCCTGTCGGCCTCTAAAGCGCCCCACACCTTCAGCGACGACAGCAAGTCGTGCGCCGTGTGATTGAGCGCATACACGCGCACGTCCCAGCTGGCTTCGACCGGCTTGGCGGCCGAAGGGGATGCGGTCACCGGCGGGCTCGCCGGAGATAACAGGGTGACGCTTTGTCCTGCCTGGGCAAACGCCAGCGCCGTGGTTTTCGCGATGGCGCCGTTGCCGACGATGCAAACGTCGCTGTGGCTGTGCATGAAGCGCCGCATGGTGGGGGGAGTGGAACTGTTCATGGAGCCATTATAGCGTTTGCCCCAGCTGTTTCAGATAGTCCGGAAGTACAGAACGCGTGCCTCAGATCAAGCGGCGCCATGAAAGACAGGCAGCACGTGGTCCGCGATCTCCTGCATCGCCTCGGCCAACGGGCGGCGCTTCTGCCGCAGTTCCAGGCCGATACTGAAACCGCCCTGCCCCAGCCTCATCATGGCGCCCATCTCAGTCCCACTGCGGCGCCAGGCCGTCCGGGTTGGCCAGGCGCTCGCCCCGCTCCAGGGTGGCCATCTGCGCCATCTCGTCCGGCGACAGGGTGATGCGCTGGAAATGCAGGTTCGCTTCCAGGTTGGCGCGTTTGGTCGACGACGGGATCACGGCAAAGCCCTGCTGCAGCGACCAGCTCAGGGCCACTTTCGCCGGCGTCACGCCGTGCCTGGCGGCGATGGCCGCGATCACGGGGTCGGCCATCACCTTGCCATACGCGAGCGGCATGTAGGCCGTGATGTGGATGCCCTCGCTTTGCGCAAAATCGATGACCTTGCGGTTTTGCAGGAACGGATGGATCTCAACCTGCTGCGTGGCGATTTCCGATGCGCCCACCGTATCGATGGCTTGCCGCAGCTGCGCGTTGGTGAAATTCGATACGCCGATGGCCTTGGTCAGCCCCTGCGCCTTGGCCTCCGCCAGCGCCGCCATGTAGTCGGCCACGGGAATGGCGTCGTTCGGCGACGGCCAGTGGATCAGGGTCAGGTCCAGATGTTCCAGCCGCAGCTTGCGCAGGCTGGCCTTCAGGCTGGGAATCAGCTTGTCGCGCTGCAGATTGTCGATCCAGATCTTGGTGGTGACGAACAGCGCGTCGCGCGGGACGGCGCTGGCGGCGATCGCCTGGCCCACTTCGGCTTCGTTGCCATAGATTTGCGCCGTATCGATATGGCGGTAGCCGACGTCCAGGCCCGTGGTGACGGAATCGATGACGACCTGGCCCTGCAGACGGAAGGTGCCCAGGCCGATTTCAGGGATGGCGGTGTGATTGGTGGGGGTATTCATGCGGCAGTCCTCTCAAGTCAGTAACGATGAGCACACTATGCGCCCATCCTTTATTGAGAAAAATACCGTTTATATCAAATCATATTTGATCCACAAGCAAGTAATGTGATGACCATGCAGGAAATCCGGGAAAAGTCGTCGCCGGCTCTTGCATTCCCGTTTTGGTCTGCTATAATTCGCCACCTTGGCCTGGTAGCTCAGTCGGTAGAGCAGAGGATTGAAAATCCTTGTGTCGGTGGTTCGATTCCGCCCCGGGCCACCAAGAATTAGTTGTTACAGAACGCCAACCCTCGCCGGTTGGCGTTTTCGTTTGTGGCCGAGAAGTCCCTTGTCGGTCTCCCCCGCTCCTGTGGGCGGCCCGGATAACTAACCGTTTGGCGCGAGGATAGGATGGGTCAGAGTCCCCTGCTATTGCGGCGATTGTTGCGTGCGAAAGATAGAATGGACGGCGCCCCCGATGAGGATTGGCCCGTTCACCGGCTAGCGCAAGTGAGCGCTGTCTCGGTGGCGTACTTCGCGCGCGAATTCAAAAAGGCCTTCGGCCTCCCCCCACATCGCTATTTGCTTACCCGCCGTATCGAGCGGGCCACGGCACTACTGCGCGGCACCGACCTGCCCATTACGCAGATCGCACTGCAAACCGGCTGGACCAGCCTTGGCACCTTCGGGCGCATCTTCCGCGACATCACCGGGGCAAGCCCGGGCGAGCTGCGAATGCGCGAACGCTCAGTCCAGCACGTGGGCGCGCATATTCCCGAGTGCGTCATGCGCGACGCCGAACGGCCCAATCTGAATATCGCAGTTTTGGAGAAGCGGCGCAGGAAAGCAGCTGGCAAACTGTAGCTTCAATTCAAGGAGCTGATATGACTCAAAGTGTGAATGTGGTCGGCCTGTATGTGCGCGATCAGGACGAGGCGCTTGCGTTCTACGTCGAAAAATTGGGATTTCGCGTCCACACGGACGTCCGAAACGGCGACTATCGCTGGCTGACGGTCCAGCCTGCGGATCAGCCCTCGTTCCAGCTCGGCTTGTTCCATCCCGGCCCCCCGATACACGACGCGCCAACCGCGCAAGCCCTGCATGAAATCGTCGCGAAGGGAGCCATGCCGCCACTGGTGCTGCTGGTGGACGACTGCCGCGCCGCATACGAGCGCCTGAGCAAGAGCGGCGTCGAATTCACGCAGGAGCCTGTGGACCGCTACGGCCAGGTGGATGCGGGCTTTCGCGACCCTTCCGGCAATGGATGGAAAATGATCGGGGCCGCGGCCAAGCCGCCTGCGCGGACATCACCATGAACCGGCGCCATGGGATACGTCAAAGCCACCGATGGCTGTCCATCGCTGGCTGTTCGCGCTGCCGCATATGAGCAAGCGGCGCGCCGGGCGGTCACCCATTTACCACATCAAATCATCAGGAATCTGGAACGCCGCGTACGGATCGTCCTCATCCACTTCCGTGCTGGCCTGCTTGACGCGCACGACGATGGCGGGGTCGCGTTCGGCGATCTTGTCGGCGATGATGCGCGGCACCAGTTCCACGGCGCCGCCCAGGCAGACGATGACCAGACGGCCCGCCACCAGGTGGGCTTGCACGGCCGCCGTCACGTAGATGCGCTCGATCTTGTTATTGAACGTGAAGTTATACGGCACGTCGCCGTTGTTGCCCTTGCTCTGGCGGTTCTTCTGCACCATTTGCGCGATCTGCGCCACGATGGCTTTCTGGTTGGCGGCCGCGTCGCGCTGGGCGTTCAGTTCACGCGCGCGTTCCGCGTTCTTGCGCTGCGTCTCGAGCGCGGCCAGGCGCACCTCGTCGACGCTTTGCGTGCCGCTCTTGCGCTCGTCCTTTTTTTGCTTGCTCTTGTCCTGGTTGGCCAGTTTGACCTTCTTCTTGTCGACCAGGCCGGCCTTTAAAAACTGCTCTTGCAACGAGACCATAACTACTCCGTATTGAGGGTGCGCCGGCCAAGGCAGCGGCATCGGCCGGTGGAAAGTCGCTAGCATAGCAAAAAACAGGGGCACTGCCGCCGCAACATGGCTGCCCGGGCCAGCCGGCAGGCGCCTTGTGCCTGTCAGTAACAAAAAGACACACTCGAGTGGAAATTTTGTTGATAAATGTCATATAGTTAGTTACGTTCTGCATATCGGCATTGCCTGCCGCTTGCATGTCCCCTTCCACTGACTGCGCCTAAAGGATTTACCATGAAACAATTCATCGCCCTCTGCATCGCCGCCGCGTTTGCCAGCACCGCCTTTGCCGCCGCACCGGAAGCGGCGCCCGTCGCCAAGACGGCCCAACAGTCAAAAATGACCACCTGCAATGCGGATGCCGCCGGCAAGAAAGGCGATGAGCGCAAGGCCTTCATGAAGGAATGCCTGAGCGCCAAGCCGGCGCCGGCCATGACGCAGCAAAACAAGATGAAGGCGTGCAATGTCGACGCAAAGGACATGAAGGGCGACGCCCGCAAGGCGTTCATGAAGGAATGCCTGAGCGCGCCAAAGAAATAAGCACCTCGCCGCTTGCCCCAGCAACGCCAGCGTCATGCTGGCGTTTTTTATTGCGCTGCGTAAGCCTGCATCAGCCGGTCGAGGAAGATAAACAGCTGGCCATTCATCGCTTGCCAGTCGTGGGCGCGCAGGGCCGCTGGCTGCTGCACGAAGCGGTGCGACGTGAGCGTGGCCAGTTCTGCTGCTGACGCGGCGATCAGCAGTTCGACCACTTCCGGCGTGAACTCCATATGGCACTGGAAGCCGTACACCAGATTGCCGTATTCGATGATCTGACGGGGGCAGCCTTCGCTATAGGCGATGACTTTCGCGTTGCCGGTCAGACCCGGCATGTCGCTGTGCCAATGCCCCGTTTCCAGGACGTCGCCAAAATGGGCGAACTTGCCGTTCGCCTTTCCGTCTGCCGTCAGCGTGATGGGGAACTTGCCGATCTCCTTTTCAGGGCTGTGCGCATGGCGCGCTCCCAAGGCCGCGCCGATCAGCTGCGCGCCCAGGCAAACGCCGACGACGGCTTTGCCCGCCGCGGCACAGGCGGCTATCAGGGCCTGTTCGGCTGCGGCATCGAAATGCGGGCATTCCTCGCGCGTCGTCGACGGCGACTGCGGCCCGCCCATGACGACCAGCAGGTCGATGTCCGCGATGGAACCAGGCAGCGGCTCATGGGCATGGACGCGGGAATACGTGGCCTCGTGGCCCCGTTCGCGCACCCAAGTCTCATAGGCGCCCGGCGCCTCGAATGCTTCATGCACGACGAAATGGACTTTCATGATGTTCCCCTTCTGTAGCGAGTAAATGAAACTATGGCCGGCCCAGCACCTGCGCCAGCACCGCGGCGAACGCCTGCGCGCCCGCTTCGTCGATGGCCGATACGGTGATCCGTAATCCGTGCGTCGGCGCCTGCACGCCGAACGCTTCGCCGCCGCGCACCAGCCAGCCATGCCGGGCCAGCGCCAGCACGGCCGCCTGGCTGCTGTCCGGCAGCGGCAGCCACAGGTTCAGGCCATCGGCGGGACTGGCGCAGACCAGGCCTTGCGCCGCCAGCGCCGCCGCCACCATGTCGCGGCGGCGCGCATAGTCGGCGCGGGCCAGGACCACCTGCGCGGACACGTCGGGCGAAGACAGGCAGGCGCTCACGGCGTCCTGCAAGAGATGGCTGACCCAGTTCGTGCCGGGCGCCAGGCGCAGGCGCAAACGCTGTGCCGTCTGCCCGTCGCTGGCGACAACGGCCAGGCGCAAGTCGGGGCCGAAGATCTTCGAAACGGAACGGATCAGCGCCCAGCGCCGGGCCGCAGGGGGTATCACGTCCTGGTAGCCGGCCGTGGACAGTAGCGAAAAATGGTCATCGACGATGACCAGCACGTGCGGGTAGGCGGCCAGCACGGCACGCAGCTGATCCGCGCGCGCCGCGCTCAGGCTGCAGCCGGTGGGATTGTGTGCGCGCGGCGTTACGATGACGGCTTGCGCGCCTTGCGCCAGCGCCCGCTCCAGCGCCTCGGCCTGCATGCCCTCGGCATCGACCGCCACGCCAACGGCGTGCAGCCCGGCGATGCGCAAGGTGTTGATGCTGCTCACGAAGCACGGGTCTTCCACGGCCACCTTGTCGCCCGCGGCCAGGTACGCCCCCAGGAGGCGCTCGACCGCATCGACGGCCCCATTCGTCACGGTGATGTCGTGGCCTTCGGGGCAATCGCCGGCCAGCCAGCGCCGCGCCAGCACTTCCAGTTCCGGGTCCACGGTGGCTTCGCCATACAGGCGCGGGCGGTATGGCTTGCGCGACAGGGCCGCGCCGACGTCGGGCAGCCAGGCCAGGTTCGGATTGCCGCCGCCCAGGTCAGCCAGCGGCGAGCCGGGCAGCAGGCCTTCCTGCTCGCCGGGATCGCGCTGCGCGCGGATGGCCGTGCCCAAACGCCCTTGCGTGACCGCGATCCCGGCCGTCACCAGGCGCTGGTACGCCAGCGACACGGTATTGCGGTTGACGCCCAGGGTCGCGGCCAGCTCGCGCACGGTCGGCAGCTCCTGGCCCGGCAGCAATTCGCCCGCCTGCGTCAGCGCGCGGATGCTGTCGAACAGTTCCGCAGCGGTTTTTCCGGCAATCTTCACGATAGTCTCAGACATGATATATTTTGGCATAGGACAATAATACATCACTGCGGCGACTCCTGCCGCTAATAAGGCAAATACAAGGCTGACACATGCACAACGACACTCCCCTGCTCACTCCCACCATGCATGAGCGGCATGGGCGCTGGCCGCAAGCCGTGTCGGTGGACGACTTCCGCCGCAATCTGGCGGCAGTGCATGCGCGCATGGCGGCCGCCTGCCAGCGGGTCGGGCGCGATCCGGCCAGCGTGCGCCTGCTGCCCGTCAGCAAGACCAAGCCCGAGGCGAGCCTGCGCCTGGCCTACGCCGCCGGTTGCCGCATGCTGGGAGAAAACAAGCCGCAGGAAGCGGGCCGCAAATGGGAAGCGATGGCGGACCTGGCCGACCTGCAATGGTCGGTGATCGGCCATTTGCAGACCAACAAGGCCAAGCTGGTGGCGCGCTTTGCCAGCGAATTCCAGGCGCTCGACAGCCTGCGCGTGGCCGAGGCGCTGGAACGGCGCCTGCAAGCGGAAGGGCGCGGACTCGATGTGTTCGTGCAAGTAAACACTTCGGGAGAAGCCAGCAAGTACGGCTTGCCGCCGGACGAAGTGGCCGCTTTCCTGCGCCAGCTGCACGCCTTCCCGGCGCTGCGCGTGCGCGGACTCATGACCTTGGCGCTGTTGTCGGCGGAAGCCGTGCGCGTGCGCCGCTGCTTCGTGCTGCTGCGCGAATTGCGCGACCGGCTGCGCCAGGACGTCCCCGATGGCGTCAGCCTCGACGAGCTGTCGATGGGCATGTCCGGCGATTATGAAATCGCCATCGAAGAAGGCGCCACCGTCGTGCGCGTCGGCCAGGCCATCTTCGGCGCGCGCGATACGCCCGATAGCCACTACTGGCCCACGGCGCAAACGGACTAGGCGGCCCTATGCGCCTTGTGGTCGCGCCGTCAATCATGCCGAATGATCAAGATGACATGCAGAAAGATACCGCGTAATATTTTTACCATACTGCTCAGCTCGGCAGCACAGCTCCCTGGGGAAAGGACGGCAGCGTGGCCGCGTCAAACGACCTCGCGCACTGGCGCGGACAGATTTTTGCGCGCCTGCTGCAGGCGGTGCTGCTGCTGGGCATCGTCACTGCCATTCCCAGCGCCCTGCTGGCCGCGCGCGAAGCTATCTGGTCCATAGTCGCCCTCGACTTGCTGGCCATCGGCTGGATCGGCCTCATCTGGCATCTGCGCGCCATGCCCTACCGCTGGCGCGTGTGGCAATTCCTCATCGTCGCCTATCTGGTGGGCGTGGGCCTGCTGATGAAAATCGGCCCCGTCAGCCAGATCTACATGATGCTCATGCCCGTGCTGGCGGCCCTGCTGCTGGGCATGCGGCCAGCCTTGTCGACCCTGGCCCTGACGTCGCTGACCATCTTCCTGCTCGGCCTGCATCCCGACGTGGAGCTGCAATTGCGCGGCGTGCCCGATTCACCCGTGCTGCGCGCGCTGATCGTGGCCCTGAACTTCCTGTTCATCGCCGCCGTGCTGACCCTGTCCTGCGCCTTCCTGCTGCGCCACCTGGAACGCAGCAGCCAGGCCCTGTCACAGCTGAACGCCGACCTGCGCCTGACGGCCACGGCGCTGGCCCGCCTGAACGACATGGTGATGATCGCCGAAGTGGCCGATACCGCGTTAGGCGCGGGTACGGTGCCCGCCACGCGCATCATCTTCGTCAACGATGCCTTCGAGCGCAGCAGCGGCTATGCGCGCGCCGACGTGCTGGGCCGCAGCCTGCTGTTCCAGCAAGGCCCCGCCACCGATGCGGACGAACTGGCGCGCGTCGCCGCCGCCATGGCCCGCGCCCAGCCAGCCAGGGCGGAATTACTGAATTACAACAAGGCCGGCAAGGCGTACTGGGTCGAAGCGGAACTGGTGCCGTTTACGGATGCGGACGGCAGGCAGACGCACTGGGTGGCCGTCGAGCGCGAAATCGACGAGCGCAAGAAATCGGAAGCGGACATCCACCGCCTGGCCTTCTATGACGTGCTGACGGGCCTGCCCAACCGGCGCCTGCTGATGGACCGCATCGGCCACTTGCTGGCCGCCGCGCCGCGCAACCATACCATCAGCGCGCTGATGTTCATCGACCTCGACCACTTCAAGCACATCAACGACGCGCGCGGCCACGCCACGGGCGACGCGCTGCTGCGCCTGGCCGGCGAACGGCTGGCGCAGCTGATGCGCAAGGCCGACACAGTGGCGCGCATCGGCGGCGATGAATTCGTCGTGCTGCTGGCGCACCTGGCCGATGACCTGGACAGCGCCGCGCGCGCAGCAGCCCAGGTGGCCGAGAAAATCCGCGCCGCCATCGCGCGCGACTTCGAGATCGGCGCGCAGTCCTATCATTGCAGCGCCAGCATCGGCGTGACCCTGCTGCCGAAAATGGAGCAGCAGGCGCACGACCTGCTGCGCGAAGCGGACATCGCCATGTATCGCGCCAAGGCGGAAGGGCGCAACGGCATCGCCTTCTTTGAAGCGGCCATGCAGGCGGGCGTGGAGCGCCGGCTGACCCTGGAACGGGCGCTGGCGCGCGCCCTCGATGACCATGTTTTATGCATGCACGTGCAGCCGCAGGTCGACCGTCACGGCCGGGTCACGGGTGCCGAATTGCTGATGCGCTGGCCGCAGGCGGACGGCACGTACATCGCGCCGGATATCTTCATTCCCATCGCCGAAGAATCGGGACTGATCGTCAAGCTGGGCCACTGGGCTCTGCGCGAAGCGTGCCGCGCCGCCAGGGTGCTGGCGCAGGCGGGATCGCCCGTCGCCCTGTCCGTGAACGTCAGCCCGGCCCAGTTCCGCCAGCCCGATTTCGCTTCCCGCGTGCAGGCCGCGCTGGCCGAACACGGCACGCCGGCCGGCGCCCTGATCCTGGAATTGACGGAGGGTTTGCTGATCGACCAGCGCGATGCCTCGCTGGCGCGCATGCGCGAACTGGCGGAACTGGGCATCCGCTTTTCCATCGACGATTTCGGCACCGGCTATTCCAGCCTCGCCTACCTGACCTCGATGCCGCTGTACGAACTCAAAATCGACAAGCGCTTCATCGACGACACGCCGCACGATGCGCGCGACACGGCCATCGTGCAGGCGATACTGGCCATGGCGCGCCACCTGGGCTTGCGCGTCGTGGCCGAAGGCGTGGAAACGCAGGAGCAAGCCGACTTCCTCATCGCCCACGATTGCGACGGCTTGCAGGGCTTCCTGTATGCGCGGCCGATGCCGCTCGCCGACTTTCTCGCCTGGCTGGCCGGGCGTCAAGCTTAGCTTTCCGACATTTCCTGCACGCAACTCCTCCGCTAGAATACCGGCCTCATAGCCTGTACCTTCACCATCCCCTTTGATTAAAGCGATCCCCGATGCGTCTGGTTCTTCCCCTGCTGCCGCTCCTGCTGCTCTCTTTGCTGCCCGCCGCGCATGCGGCCCCTTCCTCCACCTCCACTGCGCCCACGCCGATCACCTTGGACCAGGCCATGGCCGATCCCGACTGGATCGGCACACCCGTCGAAGCGGCATGGTGGGGCTGGAATGGCCAGCTCTACTACAAGCAAAAACGCCTCGGCTCGCCCCTGCGCGACACGTTTCAAGTCTCCGGCGCGAATGCCAAGCTCAATAGCGGCAAGAAGGTCGACGATGCGCAGCTGGCCAATCTCGATGGCCAGCAGATGGTCGTCAACCGGGCCGGCACGCGCGCCATCCTGCTGCGCAACGGCGACCTGTTCGAGCGCGACCTGAAAAACGGCGCCTTGATCCAGATTACGCGCGGCGTGACGGCCATCAGCAATCCGCAATATTCCAGCGACGGCGGCGCCGTGCAATACCGCAGCGGCACGGACGGGTTCAGCTGGAACCGTCTCGATCGCCTGAGCGCCCCCGTGGCCCTGCTGCGCGCGGCCAAGGACCCGGACGCCAAGCCGGAAGCGGACGCCCTGCGCGAGCTGCAACTGCGCCTGATCGTCAACCTGGCGCGCCAGAAGGAAGACCGCGACGCGAGCCGCGAACGCCGCCACGAAGAGCGCCGCCTGGACGCCACGCGCGCGCCGGAACCGATCTACCTGGGCGAGAAAGTGACGATTTCCGGCAGCGCCCTGTCGCCGGACGGCCGCTGGCTGCTGTTCGTCACGCAAGACAAGGCCGCCGAAAAAGGCAAGCTGGGCAAACTGGCCCGCTACGTCACGGAAACGGGCTACCCGGAAGCGGACGACGAGCGCACGCGCGTGGGCCGCAACATGCCGATCGCGCAAAGCCTGAAACTGGCGGACCTGCGCACGGGCCAGGTGCGCGAGATCGCCTTTGACAGCCTGCCCGGCATCGCCACCGATCCATTGGCCTCCCTGCGCGCCGAACAGAAGCTGCCGCCGTTGAAAGGCAACCGCGCCGTGCGCATCGACGCCCAGCGCGACGGCATCGCCTGGACCGATGACGGCAGCAAGGCCGCCGTGCGCATCCGCGCCATCGACAACAAGGACGGCTGGCTCGCCAACGTCGACCTGGCCAACGGCACCCTCGTGCCCGTGCACCGCATCAGCGATACGGCCTGGGTCAACCGCCGCGCCGAGGAATTCGGCTGGCTGCCAGACAACGCCACCTTGTGGTATCTGTCCGAGGAAAGCGGCTACGCCCACCTGTACACGAAACAGGGCGCGGCTCCGGCGCGCGCACTGACCAGCGGCCAGTGGGAAGTGAGCGCCGTCGAATGGAGCCGCGACGGCAAGAATGCCTATTTCATGTGCAACCGGCAAGCGCCAGGCACGTATGAAGTGTGCGCCAGCACGGCCAAGGATGGCGGCGCGCGCGAAGTCACCAGTTTGAAAGGCGTGGAAAACTTCGGCCTGTCGCCCGACAACGGCAAACTGCTGCTGCGCTATTCCACCAGCTATATGCCGGCCCAGCTGGCCACGATTTCCGTTGCCGGCGGCAAGGCGACTATCCTCACCGATACACGCAGCGACGCCTTCAAGGCGCGCAACTGGGTCATGCCGGAACTGGTACAAGTGCCGTCCACGCATGACGCAGCACCGATCTGGGCCAAGCTGTACAAGCCAAAGCAGCTGGAAGCGGGCAAGCGCTACCCGATCGTCATGTTCGCGCACGGCGCCGGCTACCTGCAGAATGTGACCGAGCGCTATCCCGTCTACTTCCGCGAACAGATGTTCCACAACCTGCTGGTCGAGCAAGGCTACATCGTGCTCGACGTCGACTACCGCGCCTCGCTCGGCTACGGCAGCGCCTGGCGCACGGCCATCTACCGCCAGATGGGCCACCCGGAACTGGAAGATTTTGTCGATGGCGCAAACTGGCTGGCGCAGCAGCACCAGGGCGACATCCGGAACGTGGGCATCTATGGCGGCAGCTATGGCGGTTTCATGAGCCTGATGGCCCTGATGCGCGCGCCGGACATCTTCAAGTCGGGCGCCGCCCTGCGTCCCGTGACGGACTGGACGACCTACAACCACGAGTACACGGCCAACATCCTGAACACGCCGGACATCGATCCGCAAGCGTATAAAATCTCGTCGCCGATCGAGTACGCGGACAAGCTGACGGGCAACCTGCTGATCGCCCACGGCATGATCGACGACAACGTGTTCTACCAGGATTCCGTGCGCCTGTCGCAGCGCCTGATCGAGTTAAAAAAGGACAACTGGGAAATGGCCAGCTACCCGATGGAGCGCCACGGCTTCGTGCAGCCGGAAGCGTGGTATGACGAGTACCGCCGGATTTATCAGCTGTTCCAGCGTACGTTGAAGTAACTGGTGTCGGGGTCAGACCCGCCGGGTCTGACCCCAGGCAAGCACTCAATCAAACGGCACCGGCCGCGGCGTTGTATCCGACGATGGCGGCAGGATCGGCAGCACGATGTGCGGCTGCTTGCCCGTCAGGGTTTTCAGGAAGGCCACCAGTTTGGCGTTTTCATCGGGCGTAAAAGTGCGGCCCAGCTGCAAACGGCCCATCACATCGACGGCCTGCGTCAGGGTCGCCGCTTCGCCATCGTGGAAGTACGGATACGTCAGCTCCACGTTGCGCAGGGTCGGCACCTTGAAGTTGAAGCGGTCCGCATCCTTGCCCGTCACGGCCGAGCGCCCTTCTGCCGTCATCGCCGTCTTGTACGGTTCCACCACGCCCATCTTCTGGAAAGTATTGCCGCCCACGGCGGGGCCGTTATGACAGGCGATGCAGCCGCTCGACTTGAACAGCTGGTAGCCGGCCAGTTCGTCTTTCGTCAGCGCGCTTTTCTTGCCAGACAGCCATTGATCGAAGCGGGAGCCGGGCGTCACCAGCACCTCTTCAAAGGCGGCGATGGCGCGCGTGACTTGCTCGATGGTCAGCTTGCCCTGGCCAAAGACTTGCCGGAATTCCGCGCGGTAGGCGGGAATCGAGGCCAGCACGTCGATTGCCAGCTCGTGCGTAAAAGCCATCTCGCCGGGATTGGCGATGGGGCCGCCCGCCTGCTCCTGCAAATCCTTGGCGCGGCCATCCCAGAATTGCGCCACGTTCATGCTGGCATTGAGCACGGTGGGCGAATTGATGGGCCCGCGTTGCCAGTTGTGGCCGATCGATGTCTTGATATTATCCGTGCCGCCCATGCTCAGGTTATGGCAGCTGTTGCAGGAAATAAAGCCCGAGCGCGACAGGCGCGGGTCGAAAAACAGTTTCTTGCCCAGCTCGACCATCGCTGGATTGGCCACCTTGGCGGCAGTGATGGGCTGGATCGGCTCCTTGCTGGCGGCGTGCAACACGCCACTGAGAGCGAGGCTGGCGATGAAAAGAAAGGGGGACATGGTGCTGCGCATAGTCTAACTCCTGGAAACATTCCCGAATCGGCGGCGCGCGCCGGCGCGGGAATGCAGCGCGCCGGCCCGGTCGCCACCCGTACATCGCTGATTGGATGTTGATTTATATTAACTTTGACTGGTTGACAATGGAAATGACCGGGATCAAGGTTCTGGCCAAGTGCGAATCGCGCTTGCCATTTACGCAAGCGTGGCACATGATAAGGGCATGCAAACGCCTACCTACCCAACCCTGTTGCCACTGTTGCGCGCCACGTGCGCCAGCTTCCTGCTGCTGGCCGCCAGCGCCTGCGGCAGTGCCCCCACGCAAGATGATGCGCCGCCCGCCCCCGGCAATGCCGGCTTGCTGGCGCAAATCCAGGCGGAAGTGGGCACCGCCGCCTGCGATTCCACCCAGCAATGTCAAACCATCGCCATCGGCGCCAAGGCTTGCGGCGGCCCCGAGCGCTACCTGGCCTGGTCCAGCAAGGGCAATGACGGCAAGAAACTCAAGGCACTGGCCCAGGCGCAAGCCGAGGCCAGCCGCAAGCAGCAGCAAGCGGACGGCATGATGTCGACCTGCTCCATCGTCACGGACCCGGGTGCCACCTGCGAAGCGGGACGCTGCGTGCTGCAAAAGAGCGCCATGGGTGGCAGCGCCGCCATGTAATGAAATGATTCGGCAACACGTCAGGACTGCAGTTGCAAGGTCTTGACGATCTTGCTCTCCACCCTCTCGCCCGCGCCCGAGGTGGTGTTCTTGCTCTCCTTGCGCAGCAACAATAAATGGTCGCCGCTGACGCCATACTGGCGCGTCTCGTCCGACTTTTGCGTAAAGCTGACGACGACAAAGGCGCGCCCGCTCACGTCAAAGTGGAAATGGCTGGCCAGCGGCGTGCCGTCCGCGGCGATCCACACCTCGATGCCGCCTTCGAACTTCTTCACATACTTGCGGTCTTTCTCAGGCACCTTGTCGAGCGATAAAGTAAAGCTGAGCAGACGCGCCGGCTTGCCCTTGTAGCTATCCATCTTTTCACTGCTGAACACGGCTTCCTCGATCTCGCGCGACAGGGCGTCCGCCGCCGACACCATGGAGCGCAGCTCCGTCGCCTTCATTTCTCCCAGCGCAAAGCCGATCGGCGTCTTGACCTTCGGATCTTTCACCCTGGCGCGCTGCTCGGCCTCCACTTTCGCCAGCAAATCCTTGCCGTAGAGCACTTGCAAGCCTGCCGGCCCGCCTTCGACGGTGACCGTGGCCTGGCCGCTATCCTCTTCCGCCGCCCTGCCCTCGCCCTCGCGGCGCCAGCTTTTCGATTCCACCTGCGCCTTGATCGGCATCTGGCCCTGCAATCGGGCCAGCGCCGCATTCAGATCGGCCAGCCCGTCGGCCCGCGCCGCACCGCAAAACAAACTGAACAAGCCCGCCACCGCCAGGCCCTGCACTCCAATACGTCGCTGCATCGCCACATCCCTTCGGGTCATACAAGGATGCCAAAACACCATGTTTTGGCCATCTGTTGCATTTGAACACAGCTAGCTCTGGTCAGGTAGAAAGTCTTTCTGCTATAATTCGCCGCCTTGGCCTGGTAGCTCAGTCGGTAGAGCAGAGGATTGAAAATCCTTGTGTCGGTGGTTCGATTCCGCCCCGGGCCACCAAGAATTCAGCAGCACATAGCAAAAAGCCAACCTTCGGGTTGGCTTTTTTGTTTTAGGCGACGCATGCAAGCTGCCGGCCATGAATCCAATGCGCTGTACCGCACAGTAACATTCGCCATCTCGGCCTATCCTGTTGTCATATAACAGGGAGATATCGCATGCTGACGATCATACTGGTGGTGGCCCTGCTGGGCCTGGTTGTACTGTTCGCGCCCGGCCCCGTGCGCCGCGCCCTGATTACCCCGCACCTGCTGGCCCTGTTCAAGCGCATTTTGCCGACGATGTCCGACACGGAGCGCGACGCGCTCGAGGCCGGTACCACGTGGTGGGATGCGGACCTGTTTTCCGGCAAGCCCGACTGGCCCAAGCTGCTGGCGTATGGACGCGCCTCGCTCACGGCCGAAGAGCGCCACTTTCTTGAGCACGACGTCGAGCGGCTGTGCGAACTGGTCAACGACTGGGAAACGCAGCAGGCGCAGGATTTGCCGCGCCAGGCCTGGGACTACATGAAGGCGCAAGGTTTCCTCGGCATGATTATCCCGAAGCAATACGGAGGCAAGCAATTCTCCGCCTATATGCACTCGCAGGTGGTGATGAAACTGTCGAGCCGCTGCTCGGCGCTGGCCGTGACCGTGATGGTGCCCAACTCGCTGGGACCGGCCGAACTGCTGCTGCACTACGGCACAGAAGAACAGAAAAACCATTATCTGCCGCGATTGGCCGCCGGCACCGAGATTCCCTGCTTTGCCCTGACCAGCCCGTACGCGGGTTCCGATGCGGCCGCCATTCCCGACCTGGGCGTGGTTTGCATGGGCATGCATAAAGGGCGTCCTACCCTCGGTTTCCGCCTCACGTGGAACAAGCGCTACATCACCCTGGCGCCCGTGGCGACCTTGCTGGGGCTGGCGTTCCAGACCAGCGACCCCGAGCATCTGCTGTCCGACAACGATGCGCCCGGCATCACTTGCGCGCTGATCCCCACCAGCCACGACGGCGTGGTGATCGGGCGCCGCCACCATCCCTTGAACGCCGCTTTCCAGAACGGCCCCACGTCGGGCAACGATGTGTTCATCCCCATCGACTGGGTCATCGGTGGCCAGGCGCAGGTGGGCAAAGGCTGGCGCATGCTGATGGAGTGCCTGGCGGCCGGGCGCGCCATTTCGCTGCCCTCGTCCAGCGTGGGCATGGGCAAGATGGCCGTGCGCGGCACCGGCGCGTATGCGGCCGTGCGGCGCCAGTTCAACATGCCGATCGGAAAATTCGAGGGGGTGCAGGAAGCGCTGGCCCGCATGGGCGCCAACCTGTACCTGATGGATGCGGCCCGCACCCTGGCCGCGCACGCCGTCGACCTGGGCGAAAAACCGGCCGTCATTTCCGCCATCGTCAAATACCACGTCACGGAACGGGGCCGCGCGCTCGTCAACGACGGCATGGACATTCTCGGCGGCAAAGGCATCTGCATCGGCCCCAACAATTTCCTCGCCAGCGCCTACCAGCAAATCCCTATCGCCATCACGGTCGAAGGGGCCAACATCCTCACGCGCAGCCTGATCATCTTCGGCCAGGGCGCCATCCGCGCGCATCCGTATGTGCTCAGGGAAATGGCCGCCGTCAGCGAAAGCGACGGCCGCAAGGCCTTGCGCGATTTCGATGCGGCCTTCTTTGGCCACGTCGGCTTTGTGCTGGGCAACCTGGCCAGGGGCTTGTGGTACGGACTGGGCGGCGCGCGCCTGGCGGCCGTGCCCGATGCCGGCGCACCTGTACTGATGCCCTACTACCGCGCCCTGACGCGGTTGTCGACGGCGTTTGCCGTCATGACGGATATGTCGATGTTCGTGCTCGGTGGTGAACTCAAGCGCCGCGAACGGCTGTCCGCCCGCCTGGGCGACGTGCTGGCGCAGCTGTACCTGGCGTCATCCGTACTGAAGCGCTACGAGGATGATGGCCGGCCCGAGGCCGACCTGCCCTATGTGCACTGGTCGCTGCAAGATGCGCTGGTCAAGGCGCAGCAGGGTTTGACGGGCGTGCTCGACAATTTCCCGGCGCGCGTGCTGGCCATGCTGCTGCGCACCCTGCTGTTCCCGTTTGGCCTGCCCCACCGTCCACCGTCCGACGAACTGGGCAGTGAAGTGGCGCTGGCCCTGCAAACCCCGGGCGCCGACCGCGAACGCCTGCTGGCCGACGGCCATGTGGCCAGCGACGCGGCAGATCCCGTGGCCTGCGCCGAGCGGGCGCTGGCCCTGCTGCCCGACGTCCTGCACATCGAAAAACGCCTGAAGGATACACCCGAAGGCGCGGCCCTGCGACACCTGCCGCAAAGCCTGTCCGCCATGCAGCAGTGGCTGGCGACGGCCAAGGCGGCAGGCTCGGTCAGCTGCCAGGAGCACAATATCTTGCTGGAATATGCGCGTTTGGTCGACGGCTTGATACAGGTCGACGATTTTGCGCCGGAGACGATGCGACAGGCACATGGCAGTGACACCAGCCCGATCGTGCATGTCCTTGGTGGAGAATCTCCTGCTGGTGAAAACCGTGCCGCCTAACTGGAAAATCTTCTTTCTGGCTATTGGGCACTAATGATGCGGACAAATAGTCTAATTGCCCGACTGCGCCGGTTTTTATGTTGAAAGCCAACTCAAGGATTCCTTTAGCGACATACCCAGGGGCACAATTCTCAAGGTGGCAGCTAGAATGATTGCTCGAGGCCAACAAAAGGAACTGTAATGGGTATCAAAATGAACACAGCACTCGATAGTGCTGGCATTGAATGGACCGCCGAAACTTATTCGAAGGGAAAAGGCACGGAGCCCCTTCGTTGCTCCCATTGCTCTGTTCACGTCACCCATCAGAATGCACATACGCGGGAGCGGGACGACAAACCTTATCTGGTATCTGCTTATTTCCGCTTGCTTCCTGGCGGCCATCATGCAGAGGGATGCAAGCATGCCATCAACGACAAGGTCAAATCGATAGCAAACGAATCGACGGGGCTCTTTGAAAGCATCCGCAATGGCCAATACCGGCTGCGCCTAGTCATGATCAGAGACGCATTGTCAGAATTGAGCAAAAAAGCAACGAATAGTGACGAAAAATCTGCAAACGGCAGTAGCAAAACATTTGAAAGTTCACGAGGAAAACTTCCCGCCTATATCAACTCGGCCAAGCGTGTGCTGCAATTACGTGCACTCTGCGATGAGGACGAAGAGATTGCGATGTATCTGGAATTGATATTCGAAGGTAACACGACCGTACCATGGTCTCATTTCTATTTCGAGACAGAGCGCCATCTTGATGCCTACAGAAATGCGATACGCAATACAGTACAACACCCTATCGCCTTGCATGGCACGGTCAAATCGAAGCGCATTGGCATAGGCAAGAATCAAACAAGCAATGTATTGAACCTCACAAAAAACAAATACCTTGCGGATGCCAATGATCCGGAAATTGGTATCGGCGTCGAAGCCAGTGTCTGGTGCGAGAATGCTGACTGGCTGGCAAAACTCAATACTGGTGATGAGGTTGTAGTCTTCGGTATGTGGAAGGCAAAAGCAGGAGAGATATTAGCGTCGAGCAAACCGGAGCAGTACCGATTCAAATCATTCATTACTCATAAACTATCGCTCTGGCCAGCTCTCGCGACACAAATTACACGCGTAACTTAGTTAAAAACGACCGTCTGTTTCGACGCAGGAAAATGCATTCCCATGGTGTCGAATTAGTGCAATTTCTTGACGTTAGGCAATGCAATATGCGGCCAGCCAGCATAAGATCGCCGGCTTTGCCCATCCTCCATGCGCCACGCTCCCGAACTCCTTCTGCCTGCCGGCTCCCTGGCCAAGATGCATGCCGCCTTCGACTATGGCGCCGACGCCGTCTACGCGGGCCAGCCACGCTACAGCTTGCGCGTGCGCAATAACGATTTTTCGACCTTGCAAGCCTTGCAGGAGGGCATCGATGGCGCCCATGCGCGCGGCAAGCAGTTCTTTGTCGCCAGCAATATCTTCGCCCACAACGCCAAGCTGAAAACGTATTTGCGCGACATGGAACCGGTGATCGCCATGCGCCCCGACGCGCTGATCATGGCCGACCCGGGCCTCATCATGATGGTGCGCGACAAGTGGCCGGACGTCCCCGTACACTTGTCCGTGCAGGCGAATGCCGTCAACTGGGCCGACGTCAAATTCTGGCACCGCATGGGTTTGACGCGCGTGATTCTGTCGCGCGAACTGTCGCTCGACGAGATCGAGGAAATCCGCCAGCGCTGCCCGGAAATGGAGCTCGAGGTCTTCGTCCACGGCGCCCTGTGCATCGCCTATTCGGGCCGCTGCCTGCTGTCCGGCTATTTCAACCACCGCGACCCGAACCAGGGCACGTGCACGAATTCCTGCCGCTGGGATTACAAGGTGAAAAATGCCACGGAAGACGCCAGCGGCGACCTGGGCGGCATGCAGGTGGTGCCGCTGGAATTCCATCAGGCGCTGGCCGAGGCCGACAACAATGCGTTTTCCGCCCTGCACCAGCAGCCGCGCCACCCGCTGGCCGACCAGCCCTACCTGATTGAAGAAGCCCAGCGCCCGGGCCAGCTGATGCCGATACTCGAAGACGAGCACGGCACCTACATCATGAACTCGAAGGACTTGCGCGCCGTCGAGCATATCGAGCGCCTCGTGAAAATCGGCGTCGATTCGCTGAAGGTCGAGGGCCGCACCAAGTCGCTGTACTACGCGGCGCGCACGGCGCAAGTCTACCGCCAGGCCATCGATGACGCCGTCGCGGGCCGCCCTTTCGATATCGGCCTGCTGGGCCAGCTGCAAGGCCTGGCCAACCGCGGCTACACGGACGGTTTTTACCAGCGCCACCATACCCAGGCGCACCAGAACTACATGCGCGGCGCGTCCGAGGCGGATCGCAGCCAGTACGTGGGCGACGTGCTGGGCGTGGCGGACGGCTGGGCCAGGGTGGAAGTGAAGAACCGATTCTCCGTGGGCGACCGCATCGAGGCCGTGCATCCGGGCGGCAACCGCGATTTCACCATTACCCGCATGCTCAGCGATGACGGCAGCGAGATCCAGGTGGCGCCCGGCAGCGGCCACTTCGTGCGCATCGAGCTCGACGGCGCTCTCGACAAGGCCTTGCTGGCGCGCTATTTGTAACCGCCAGTCTGGCGTACAGTGTGGCGAAGCAGTCCACAAGTGTTTGATTTGACAAGAAAAATTTCCACTGGCACGGCCTAAATAATTTGTTTAGGCTTCAACATTGCTATACGATACGGCCACCCGCGCCCGGGGGCCTTATCGGCATCCGTGCGTCCCTGACACGTTCACCGGAATCCCCGATGCCACCTGCCACACCCGCCCTGATCACCAATGACGCCGTCGTCCTCGGCCTGCTCGCCATGACCCTGGGAGCCGTCTTCTGGAGCGCTTCCCGCCCAGACGGCTTCTGGAAAAAGTTCTACACGTATATCCCGTCGCTGTTGATGTGCTATTTGATCCCGGCGTTGCTGAACACCTTCGGCATCATCGACGGCAACGCGTCCGGCCTGTACGCCGTGGCGCGCGACTATCTGCTGCCCAGCGCGCTGGTCCTGCTGTGCGTGGCCATCGACTTCGGCGGCATCATCCGCCTCGGCCCCAAGGCCATCATCATGTTTTTGACGGGCACCCTGGGCGTCATGCTGGGCGCCCTCGTCTCGTTCGAAGCCTTGCGTTTGATCCACCCGGAAACGGTGGCGGGCGACACGTGGCGCGGCATGACCACCGTGGCCGGCTCGTGGATAGGCGGCGGCGCCAACCAGGCGGCCATGAAGGAAGTGTTTGAAGTGGACGCCACCCTGTTTGGCCAGTTCGTCGCCGTCGACGTGCTGGTGGCCAACGTCTGGACGGCCGTGCTGCTGTTCCTGGCCGGCCGCGCGGGCGCCTTCGACCGCTGGACCGGTGCCGATTTGACGGCCATCAATGCGCTCAAGGACAGCATCGAAAGCTACCGCACGCAGCACGCGCGCATCGCCAACCTGACCGACATCATGATCATCCTCGGCGTGGGCCTGGGCGTGACGGGCCTGTCCCATTTCCTGGCCGGCCCCATCATCGGCTGGATCAACACCCTGCCCGCCGCATGGCGCTTGCAGGATTACAGCCTGACGTCGAATTTCTTCTGGATCGTCGTGCTCGCCACCACCTTCGGCCTGCTGCTGAGTTTTACCAAAGCGCGCAGTCTGGAAGGCGCGGGCGCCTCGACCATCGGCTCGGCCATGCTGTACGTGCTGGTGGCCACCATCGGCATGCACATGGACCTGGGCGCCCTGCTCGACAAGCCATTTTTGTTCCTGCTCGGCCTGATCTGGATCGCCGTGCATGGCGGCCTGATGCTGCTCGTCGCCAAGCTGATCCGCGCACCCCTGTTCTTCATGGCCGTGGGATCGCAAGCGAACATCGGCGGCGCAGCCTCGGCCCCCGTCATCGCCAGCGCCTTCCACCCGGCCCTGGCTCCCGTGGGCGTGCTGCTGGCCGTGCTCGGCTACGCGCTGGGCACCTACGGCGCTTACATCACGGGCTTGATCTTGCGCGGCATGGCGGGGTGATCGCTGTCCTGGCTTGACGAGCCAGGCACGCAAGAATGACGACAACGCCAGCCTTCGGGCTGGCGTTGTCGTTTACGGCTCGCATCGGCCACCACTCCCCAAAAAATCCCCACAATGTAGCAGAAACCCCTCAAAACCAAATTTCCGCACCATTTTTGTGCGAAATCTGCGATGATAGTTGCCCAAATAACCGATTACCTCCATGGAATTCTGATGAAATACGCATCTGCTCACGAGTATGTCCAGCATGTCGCCGCACGCAATCCAGGTCAACCCGAGTTTCTGCAAGCCGTCACCGAAGTCATGGAGAGCTTGTGGCCGTTCCTGGAGCAGCACCCGAAATATGCGGAACAAGGCTTGCTGGAACGCTTGATCGAGCCGGAGCGCGTGGTGATGTTCCGCGTGTCGTGGGTCGATGATCACGGGCAAGTGCAAGTCAACCGCGGCTACCGCATCCAGCACAGCATGGCCATCGGGCCGTACAAGGGCGGCATCCGTTTCCACCCTTCCGTGACCTTGTCCGTGCTGAAATTTCTCGCCTTCGAACAGACGTTCAAGAACGCCCTGACGACCTTGCCGATGGGCGGCGGCAAGGGCGGCTCCGATTTCGATCCGAAGGGCAAGAGCCCGGGCGAAGTGATGCGCTTCTGCCAGGCCTTCGTGAGCGAACTGTTCCGCCACGTGGGTTCGGACACGGACGTGCCGGCCGGCGACATCGGCGTGGGCGGGCGCGAAGTCGGTTATATGGCCGGCATGATGAAAAAGCTCAGCAACCGCGCCGACTGCGTGTTCACGGGCAAGGGCGCCAGCTTCGGCGGCTCGCTGATGCGGCCGGAAGCGACGGGCTACGGCACCGTGTACTTTGCGCAGGAAATGCTGAAAACGCGGGGCCGCTCGTTCGAAGGCATGCGCGTGTCCGTGTCCGGTTCGGGCAACGTGGCGCAGTATGCGGTGGAAAAAGCCATGGCCATGGGCGCGAAAGTCATCACCGTCTCCGATTCGAGCGGCACCGTCATCGACGAGGCAGGCTTTACCCCGGAAAAGCTGGCCATCCTGATGGAGGTCAAGAACCATTTGTATGGCAGGGTCAGCGACTACGCCGCACGCACGGGCGTGCGCTTCGAGGCCGGCGTGTCGCCATGGCATGTACCGGTCGACATCGCCCTGCCCTGCGCCACGCAGAATGAATTGCATATCGACGATGCGCGCACCTTGATCGCCAATGGCGTGCAATGCGTGGCCGAAGGCGCCAACATGCCCACCACCATCGAGGCAGCGAAAGCCTTCGAAGCGGCCGGCGTGCTGTACGCGCCGGGCAAGGCCAGCAATGCGGGCGGCGTGGCCACGTCCGGCCTGGAAATGAGCCAGAACGCGGCCCGAATTTCCTGGCCGCGCGAAGAAGTCGATGCGCGTTTGCTGCAGATCATGCAAGGCATCCATGCCGCGTGCAAGCAATACGGCACGCGTGCCGATGGCACGGTCAGCTATGTCGATGGCGCGAATATCGCCGGTTTCGTGAAAGTGGCCGATGCGATGCTGGCGCAGGGCGTGATTTAATCATCGGCCAACGGTGGTGTCGGATTACGGTTCTTCGAACCTAATCCGACCTACGACATTTCAGGTTTCATCAAGCTCTTGCGGCTGATGGTCCGGCCCGACACCATGAACTCGCCGTTGCCGCGGTAATGTAACGTTTCCGGCAGCTTGGGCGAGGTGGCCACGTGGGCTTTCACGCACTCGAAGATGAAGAAGCCGCCTTTCGGATTGCCCGCCACCTGGGCCAGCTTGCATTCGAAGTTGGCGTAGCATTCGGCGATCAGGGGCGCGCCCACCAGCTCGGCGGGCTGGGGCGTGAGGCCGAAGGCCGTGAACTTGTCCGTGTCTTCACCGCTGCAATTGCCGATGGCGACGACCTGGTCGACCATGTCGGCCGTGGGCAGGTTGATCACGCATTCCATGCTGCGCTTGATCATTTCATAGCTGTGGTTCGCGTCAGAAATGAAGCAGCCGAGCAACGATGGCGTGAATTCCATCAGCATGTGCCAAGCCATGGTCATGACGTCGCTTTCGCCCTGCCACGTTGAACTGACGAGCACCACCGGCCCCGGTTCGAGAAAGCGCCGGATATCGGCGACGGGATAATCTTCTTTGTGGTAATTTTTCATCTGCTCTCCAGGACGCGGTACGCCATAGCATAGACCAACGGCGCCTTGCCGGGCGCGCGGCTGGCCGGCGCCGCCGTGTCATCGGCACCGCGATTTGTGCCGTTCGTCGCAAATTTCTCCCCAATCGAGATGTTGCACAATAGAATACACTGATCAACTACTCAAGGAAACCGCCATGCGTCCTCTGTTCCTGTTGTCAGTCCTGTCCCTCGCCTGCCTCGCTACCGTCGCGCATGCCGACGAGCAAACCCGCACGGTAGCCGCCTTCAACGCCATCGACATCCGCGGCCCCATCAGCATCGAAGTGGAATCGGGCAAGGAGCAAAGCCTGCTGCTGCGCGGCGACCAGAAATTCCTCAGCGGCGTGATCACGGAAGTGGTCGATGGCGAGCTGAAAATTTCCATGAAGGACAAGGACATCAAGAAGACCGAGGGCGACCCGCGGGTCATCATCACCATGCCCACCTTGCGCAAGCTGATCGCGGAAGGCGCGGGCGAAAAAATCCTCACCAAGCTCAATGGTCCTAGAGTCGACATCAGCTACAAGGGCGCGGGCCGCCTGGCCGCCGATGGCCAGGTCGACTGGCTGCGCCTGAAGGCGCAAGGCGTGGGCGAAGTCGATACGAAAGCCTTGCTGGCGAAAAACGTCGACGTCAATTTCGAAGGCATCGGCTCCGTCAAGGTGTATTCCTCGGGCGAACTGAACGCCGTGGTGCGCGGCATGGGCGAACTGACCTACTACGGCAAGCCGAAGATCGTGCACAAGTCGGTCGCCGGCATCGGCAGCGTCAATGCCGCCAAATAAGATTTCCTAGAACAACAAGGCCATCAGGCCACTGGAGACCGCATGACCGCAACACATGATACCGAAGCGCCGCTGGTGCTGCGCGAGGACGAGGGCGGCCTCGTCACCCTTCGGCTGAACCGCCCCCTGCAATTCAACGCCCTGTCCGAAGCCATGCTGGCCGCGCTGCAGGAAGCGTTCGATGCCATCGCGCAGCAGCCGCACGTGCGCTGCGTGGTGCTGGCCGCCGAAGGCAAGGCTTTTTGCGCGGGCCACGATTTGCGCCAGATGCAGGCCACGCGCCAGCTTGCGTATTATCAAACCCTGTTCGCGCAATGCTCGCGCGTGATGCAAGCCATTCAAACCTTGCCCGTGCCCGTGATTGCCCGCGTGCACGGCATCGCCACGGCGGCCGGCTGTCAGCTGGTCGCCAGCTGCGACCTGGCCGTGGCGGGTGCGTCCGCCCGCTTTGCCGTTTCCGGCATCAACGTGGGCCTGTTCTGCGCCACGCCATCGGTCGCCCTGTCGCGCAATGTGTCGCCCAAGCGGGCCTTCGACATGCTGGTGACGGGCCGCTTCATCGATGCCGACACGGCCGCCGACTGGGGCCTGATCAATGAAACGGTGGCCGACGCGGCGCTCGACGAGGCTGTGGCGCGCCTAGCGCAGCAGATCATGGCGAAAAGCCCGACGGCCATCCGCTACGGCAAACAAATGTTCTACCGGCAGCGCCAGCTGCCGCTGGACGACGCGTATGCGTATGCGGGCGACGTGATGGCGCGCAACATGATGGAAGAGGATGCGGACGAAGGCGTGAGCGCCTTCCTGGAAAAACGGCCGCCCGGATGGGCGACCGTCAAGTAGCTTAACGTTCCTGCTTCATCTGCTGCTGGACGGACAAGCTCAAGGTCCCCAGGTCTTCCTTGCCCAGCATCGGCAATTGCGCCAGCAGGTTGGCCAGGGCCGAGCTGCCCGTCACGTCCAGCTCGGACGATTGCACCAGCACCGTGCCGGCGCCCGTGAAGTCGATCTGCTTCTCCTCGCCCGACAGGGTAAAACCCGTGAGCGCGCCAGCGGCCGAGGCCCAGCCCTGCACGTGGGCGTAATCGTAGTGATACGAGGGGCTGGGGCAATCGGCCCAGCCCAGCACGGCCTGCTCGTCCACGCGGCACGGCAATTCAAGGAAATGCACGGGGCCGTTCGACGAGGCGATCACTTTACCGGTGCCTATCATCGTCAGGTAGCCGGGCAAGGTCGATTCCTGGCAAATCACATCCTTCGTAAAACCCAGCAGGTTTTTCGCGCGGATGGTCATGTTGGCGTTGTCGAGGTCATAGCACGCCAGGTCGTTGCCGTTGTCGCCCAAAATCAATTGGCCCTGCCCTTGCGCGACGACAAAGTGGTGCACGTATTTCGGCGCATTGAAGGCGTTACGCACGATCAGGTCGAGCACGCTGCTGCCCATGGCTTCGAAGCGCAGTTCGCCATAAAAGGCGATCATCTTGCCCTTGCGAATGAAGATCTGTTCCTTGACGTCGATGACATACGAAAAACGGTTCAGGTTATCGTTCTTCGGCAAGGTATCGGGAGTGTAAATCGTCATGGCTTACCTTTCGCTCGCTTGGATGTAGACCGTGCCCTGGCCCGTGAACTTCACCTGGTAGGATTCGCCGGACGCCTGGCCGACGAAAGTTTTCCAGTTCAGGTCCGTGACGATGGTCGAGCTCAGCTGCCCCGTGTGGCCGATATACGCTTGCGGGTCGACAAACACGGGCACGTCCGGCGTGACGGGCAAGCCGATGGCGTTACCGTCGGACAAAATCGCCACGTCACCCGTGCCTTGCAAGGTGGTGGTAAACAAGCCCTGGCCCGAGGCCATGCCGCGCACCACGCCCTGCACGCCGCCCTGGTTGCCGAGGAACATGGTGCCGGCCGTCAGGCGCGCATCGAAGGCCAGCAGGGAATCGCTTTCCACGTAAAACGTTTCGCCGCGCACGGGGACGATGGTGACGAACAGGCCGCCTTGGGCGTAAAACACGCTGCCCGTGCCACGCGCCGACATCATGGCGTAGCCTTCGTTCGTGACGGCGCGCATGGCCAGGCTTTGCACGCCCTGGCCGGCCAGGAAGGAGCGGCTGAACGCCACGTCGCCCTGGTAGGACACCATGGCGCCCTTGCGCGCGAACACTTCTTCATTGCCGAGTTTGACCTCAAGCATCTTTTCATTGATCTGCTGATAGACAGGCATGACGGGTCCTCGCTAACTTAACGTTCGGCGGGCTGGATGAACACCACGCCCTGGCCTGTGAATTTGTGCTGGTACGATTCGCCCGAGCTCTGGCCGATCATCGTGCGCCAGTTGACGTCGAAAACGAATTCCTGGCGGATGTCGCCCTTGAAGCCGACGAAAGCGTCCGGGTCCACGCGCAGCGGATGCGCGGGCGTCACTTCCAGCATGATCAGGTTGCCGCGCGAAATGACGGCCAGGTTGCCGTTGCCTTCGACGGTGGTGGAAAACAGGCCCTGGCCCGAACTGGCGCCGCGCAGGCCCGCAAAGCTGGTGCCCGTCTTCAGGCTCGTGTCGTAGGCCAGCAGGCTGCTGCTTTCAATGGTCAGCTTTTCACCGGCCAGGGCCATGACGGTGATCTCGGCCGCATTCTGCGCGAAAAACACGGTGCCCGTGCCAGAGGCCTGCATCACCTGCATGCCTTCGTTCGTCACCTTGCGCTTGAGCGCGCCGAAGAGGCCCTCGCCGCCGAGCAGGGACTTTTCAAATTTGATGGCGCCCGTATAGGCGACCATCGCGCCGGCAATCGCCAGCACTTTTTCATCCTGCAGGCGCACTTCCAGCAGGCGGTCGGTATTAGTGCGGAAACTGGTCACGCGCGACTCCCCAAGAATGCCAGGCCACAAAGCCTTGGCTAGCCGACAAGATACCGGGGGCGTTACCGCCATGCAAGTGCTATTCCTCCCGAACGGGGGTCTCCGTTAAAAAAAAGGCGTGCCCGGAGGCACGCCTTGCGTTCACACCATGAACGGTTTATTCAGCCAGCACCGGCTTGGCGCCGCGCGCGTTCTGGAACAGCGGCACGGGATCATTGGTATTGACCTCGACCACCGTCACGCCCTGCACCACGCCAGCTACCTGGTAGCCGACGGCGCCCAGGTGGCGCTTGCCTTCGGCCAGGTTGGACCAGCTCAGCGAAACAGACGCCGTGCCGCCCATGAAGGCCGTACCCGGCATCAGCGCCTTGAAGCTGCCGTTGTTCAAGCCCGGCGCCAGCACCCACGACGACAAGGCGTAGTCGGCCTGGCCGTTTTGCGGCGCAAAACCGATCATGCACACCTTGTAGGTACCGGCGGCGGGCAGGCGCAGTTCCACCTGCTCATTGGAACTTTCATTGCCGCTGCTGCCGACCAGCACATTGGCGGCGTTGTAGACCTCCATGTCCAGGTCGGTATTCGCGCCGCCCGTCGTTTCCGAGTCGTAGGTGGCAAAGCGCGCCGCCAGGGTGCCGGCCGGGATCACCACGTTGTGCACGTTCACGCCCGTGGCGCCACCGGCCTTGCAGGCAGCCGATGCGGCAGCGCCCGTCACCGCCTGGCCGATCGTGCGCGTCTGGCGCACGGCTTCGACGAGACCCGACTTGACGCCGACCAGCGCGCCCGTGAAGCCCGTGCCCAGGGTCAGCACCTTGCTGCCCGTGGCCGCTTCGCTGCTGACCAGCGGAATGGCGGCCAGCGACGTGCCGCGCGCCGTCAGCGGGCTGCGCACCGTGTGCGTGCCATCCGTCCAGCTCAGGGCGCCGTAGGTCCAGGTATTGGCCGGCGCCGTGGTGCGCGTCAGCTTGACCTGGTACTGGCCCTTGGCGCCCGGCGCCAGGCTCAGGCTCGTTGGCGTTACCGCCACCGTGTAGCCGGGCAGGCTGGCCGAGACGTTATAGACGGCGCTGCTGGCGCCCACGTTGGTCACCGTGCGCGTCAGCACTTGCGTGCCCAGCACGTTGGCCGCCGTCAGCGACGCCAGGTTCAGGTTGTAGGCAGGAATGGTGCCGACGGCCTGGCACGTGGCGGGACTGTAGACCTTCAGGTTCAGGCCGCACAGGAAGCGCGCATAGTCGATTTCCGACACGTCGTACACGAGGCCGGGATCGGCCGCGCTGTTCGGCGCGATGTGGCCGGCGCCCTGGCCCCATGGCAGCTGGCCCGAGTTCTTCGCCGTGGCATCCCACGACACGGAACCGTTCAAGCCATCGGGATACGTGCTGAAGGCCGTCGTCATCAGCGCCGACTTGATGGCCGCGGGCGACCAGCCCGGATGCTGCTGCTTGAGCAGCGCCGCCACGCCGGCCACGTGCGGGCTGGCCATCGAAGTGCCGGAGTAGAAATCCCACTCGGCCACTGGCGCCACGCCACCGGCCGCCACGGCATCGCGCTGCGCCGGGGTCAGGTCGGCCGTCACGCCGGCGAGAATGTTGGTGCCGGGCGCCGACAGATCCGGTTTCAGGATGTTCGCGTTGGCCACGTTCGGTCCGCGCGAGGAACGGTCGCTGACGATCGGCGCCTGCACCGTCGTGTCGGGGATGGTATGGATCTCGCCCAATGCCGCCGTGCCGTCCGGAGTGGACGCCATGAAAGCCTTCAGCGCGTCGCCCTGCGCCTGCGCCAGGTGCACGGTCGACAGCGTGTGCGCCTGGTTGATGATGGTGTTGGCGCCGCCAGCCACGTTGGCGATGACCACGCCCGCCGCGCCCGCCGTCCTGGCATTCGCGCTCTTGTTGACCAGCACGTTGCCGCCACGGTCGCACACGAGTATCTTGCCCGCCACTTTCGCCGGGTCCAGATAAGCGGAGGTGGCATCGGCCCCGCCGAAGCAGCGCAGCAGATTGAGGTCCGTCGGCAGCACGCCGGCCAGGCCCGCATCGCGCGAGCGGATCAGCGGCAGGGCCGGCGTCTTCGCATTGCTCGATGCGCCTTCCAGCCTGGTGCCGTTGCTGAGGATGACATTGCCCGCGTACAGGCGGTTGTGGGTGGAATTGGCGACCGTCGCCAGCCAGGGGCTGATGTGCGAGACGGGCGCCGGCACGTCGGGCGCCGGCGTGGATGGACCGGAATTGCCGCCGGACGTGGCGACAAACACGCCGGCCGCGGCCGCGCCGAGGAAGGCGACTTCCGTCGGTTCGTCGAAGGCACCGCCGCCCGCGTTCGGGCCGATGGAGAAGTTGATGACGTTGACGCCATCCTTGACGGCCTGGTCGATGGCGGCCACGCTGTCGGCCGTGGCGCAACCGTTGCGGCCCGTCGATGCGGCCGTCCAGCACACTTTATAGGCGGCGATGCGCGCGCGCGGCGCCATGCCCGAGGCCTTGCCCAGCGACACGCCGTTCGAGGTGGCCAAGGCGCCATTGTTGCCGCCAGCCGTGGACGCCGTATGCGTGCCATGGCCGCCGTGCCCCGTCAGGCCGGCGACGGAATCGCGCGGCGAACGGAATTCCGTCCAGTGCAGCGCCGCCGTGGAGGCGCGGTAGTAGCGTGCGCCGATCAGTTTGTTGTTGCAATTCTCGGCGCTGAAACCTTCGCCCGTCTGGCAAGTGCCCTGCCAGCTGGCCGGCGGCGCGCCGTACACGACGTTGCTGCCGCTGTGGCTGGGCACGCCGTTCTCGTCGAGGCGGTCGGCAAAGGCCGTGTTCTCGGGCCAGATGCCGCTGTCGACGATGCCGATGATGATGTCTTCGCCCGCGTGCGTCTTGCCGCCCAGTTGTTCCCACAGGCCGCCCGGCTTGTCCAGACCCAGGAAGGTGGGCGTGTAGCTGGTGTCGAGCTGCAGGATGGAGTCGGCGCTGATGCTGGCCACACCGCTGTTTTTCTTCAGGGCCCGCACTTCATCGTCCGTCAGCAAGGCGGAAAAGCCGTTGAAGACGACGCTGTACTGGTGCGTGATTTCCGCCGCGCTGACGGTGCCGGCCACGGCGGCCTGCTTGGTGTCGAGGTAGCTCAGGTAGGCCTGCACATCGGCGGCGCCCACGTTGATGCGCGCGCCCGGCGCCGGCCTGGTGGCGGCCAGGCCGTCGACCTGGCCCGTGTAGGTGGCGGCCGGCTTGTCGACCAGCTGCACGATGTAGGAACGGCGTTCCTGCGCCTGCGCCGCTTGCGCCAGGCTGGCGGCCAGCAGGAGGATAGCGAGTGAAACGGGACGTAATTTCATCTCATGCTCCTTGCACGGTGAACGCGGCGAACTTGCCAGCGCGGCGGCGCGACAGCATGCCGATGGCGCCCAGGCCGGCCAGCAGCAGCATGTAGGTCGACGGTTCCGGCACGGCGCTGATGTTGATATTGTCGAGCGCAAACTGGCCCTGGTTAAAGGCGGGGAAATCGATGGAATTGCTGCACGCGCCCGTATCGTTGAAGATACACGCGTTGAAGGTCAGGCCCGTGAACGCATAGTTGCTGAAGCCGCCCAGCAGGGAAGCGCCCTGGAAATGGTAGTTGCCATCGCTGCCCTGGCCCGGGAACGCCAGCGAGGTGCTGACCACCTGGCCGTTGCTGAGGGTGCCGCTCAGCTGCAGCTGGCCCCACTGCATGTTGGGCAAGCCGGAAACGGGCGCGATGAAGGAATAGTCGAAACCGGCCAGGCTGAACGCCTGGTGATCGGCACGCGCGAAATTCACGCCGCCATCGTTGAGGATGGCCAGGTAGTTGCCGGTGCCGCCCTGCGGGCAGGCGGCGATATCGCACGACGATCCCGCGCGCCCATCGAGGATGGCGCCCACGCCGCTGACGCCGCCGCCGGCCGCCGTGGTCGGGTCGGCCAGGAACAGCAGGTTGTAGCTCGACGTATTGAGCGTCTGGCCGCTTTCATACACGTCGGGACGCAAATTATCGAAGGTCAGGACATCGGCCATGGCCGGCGCCGAGGCCAGCACGGACAAGGTGGCCAGCGCGGCCAGGATGGTGGCGCGACCGCGGGTAGCGGGCGGATGGGCAGTGGCGGGAGATACCCGCGCATGTGATGGACGATTCATTCTATTCCCTTGTTTGTTGTGGATAGATAGGTCGGCAGGTCTGGCGCCCGCTTTCAGCTTTTTCACAAAAGTGTCAACAAATATAGCAAATCGCATAAAACAAATAACATATTTTTAATATCATTTATTTATTTTTTATCTAACTCTGCGATACTTTGTTTTGTTTTATCTATGAAAGCTTGAGCAATCTCAACGTTACATTGGAACAACAATGCCTCACACTGCAGACGTGTGCGCCAGCATGCCGGCGCGACTTCAGATAAGCTCGAAAACCGCGCCCACCGCGCCATGGCACCACCCGTCACATCGCGGTACACCTGTTCCATCCTGGAACACTTGTCTCTCCCCTGCGCGCCCAGCCACAGCCCCTGCGCCGATGGCATGAAGCTTGCACAACGAAGAGATCGACCGTGCACAGGGAGCTGCATCATGGAACACTACCAACTGGCCGGCAACGGCCGCTCTGGCACGCGGCCGGCCCGGCGCCTCCTCGTGTGCTGCGCGCTGGCGCTGGCTTTTTTCCTGCTAGCCGCCAGGCTGGACCTGGCCGAACGGCTGACCTACGCGCTGTGGCGCCATGAGCACTGGCAACTTGATGAACTGGCCCTGAGCCTGCTGTTGCTGGCGCTTGCCCTGGCCGGCTTTGCCGTGCGGCGCGGGCGCCAGGTGGCGCTGCTGCTGGCGCAAAACCGCGCCCTCACGCAGCGCCTGCTGCGCGCGCAGGAAGAGGAGCGCTGCGCGCTGGCGCGCGAGCTGCACGATGAAGTGGGACAGGACTGCACGGCCATCCGCGCCGCCGCCAGCTACATCCTGCGCGCGCGCGATGGCGACCAGGCGAACGTGCAGGCGTGCGCGGCCAGCATCGCCCGCTCGTCGGAAGCGCTGCATGCGATGGTGCGCACCATGCTGCGCCGGCTGCGCCCGCCCGTGCTCGACAGCCTGGGCCTGGCGCCGGCCCTGCAGGCACTGTGCGACAGCTGGGCCCAGCAGCACGGCATCGCTTGCCATTTCGCGCCGCACGCCATCCCCGCCAAGCTCGACGACAGCACGGCCACCGCCATCTACCGCCTGGTGCAGGAAGGCTTGACGAACGTGGCGCGCCACGCGGGCGCCGACCGGGCCACGGTGGAATTGCGCGCCGATGCGCACGGCTTGCTGCACCTGGCCATCGAAGACAATGGCCAGGGTTTGCATCCAGACAAAACACCGGCAGATGGCTTCGGCATGCTGGGCATGCGCGAGCGCGTGGCTGGCCTGCGCGGCCATATCCGCTGGATCAGCGCGCTGGGCAACGGCTTGCGCATCGAAGTGGCGATGCCGCTGGCGGCCGGTGCGGCATGAACGCGGCCATGACACCGATCCGCGTGATGCTGGTCGACGACCACCCGGTGGTGCGCACCGGTTACCGGCGCCTGCTGGAACAGGGTGGCGACATCGCCGTCGTGGCCGAAGCGGGCAATGGCGAAACGGCGTATGGCTTGCATCTGGAACACGCGCCCGACGTCTGCGTGACGGATTTGTCCATGCCCGGCATCGGCGGCCTGGAATTGCTGCGCAAGCTGATCGCCCGCGACGCCGGCGCCCGCGTGCTCGTGTTCAGCATGCACGACACGCCGCAGCTGATCGCCCGCGCGTTTGACGGCGGCGCCTGCGGCTTCGTCAGCAAGCAGGCCGACCCGGAACACCTGGTTGATGCCGTGCGCGCCGCCCACGCGGGCCGGCGCTACCTGGATCCGCACAGCGCGCCGGGCGTGCTGCACGGCACGGCCCGCATGGAAGCGCAGCGCTTGAGCAGCCTGAGCCAGCGCGAATTCGAAATCTTCCGCCTGCTGGCCGAAGGCCGCAGCGCCGCCGACTGCGCCCGCCTGCTGCACCTGAGCAGCAAGACGGTGGCCAACCACCAGACCTGCATCAAGGAAAAGCTCGACGTGCCCGGCCCCGCCGCCCTCGTCCACTTGGCCTTGCGCAATGGCGTCATTGAACAGATCCACCCTTAAAACACGTAGCGCAAGCCCACATTCACGCTGCGCGGGGCGCCGGCCGCATAGAAGGTCGCGTTGACCATCGGATACTCGCCGTTCACGGCAGGCAGCGGCCGGGCGGCAAAGTTGCCGGTGGCGTCGAAACCCGTCGCGCCCAGCTGGGCTGCCGTCGCATAGTGTCGGTCGAAGAGGTTGTTGACCTGGGCGAACACGCTCAGTTGCCGTGTCAGCTGGTATTTGCCGTTCAGTTCCACCACGGCGTAGCCGCCGCTCTTGCCCGCGCCCAGGTACGCTGGCCCGCCCGCCTGGTGCGCATTGTTTTCATTACCGCGCGCATAGGAACTCGACACGGCCGTCATGGCCAGGCCCACCGTCCAGCCGCGTCCACCCTGAACCTCCACGTGCGCCTTCAGGATATGGCTGGGTGTGAGCGGAATCCGGTTGCCCGGCGTGATGGCGATATTGCCTTCCAGGCCGGGCGCCTCGGCGTCGCTGCTGCTGTTGGCGCTGCCGTTGACGGTTTCCCGGCTTTGGTACGTCGCCTGCAGCCACGTGTAGTTGACGCCGAAGTCCAGCACGCCCGCCTTGCCGTCGAGCGCCAGCTCCATGCCCTGGTGGCGCGTCTTGCCGAAATTCTTGAAGTAGCCGAAACCGGCCTGGTTGTCGGCCACGAACAGGATATCGTCGTGGTTTTCCGCGCGGAACACGCCGGCGCTCCAGCGCGCCACCTCGCCCCATTGGCCCCGCACGCCCGCTTCCCACGTCTTCGTCACCACCTGTTTCAAGGGCGGGTCGCCGGCCATGGCGTTGGGCAGGCGGCAGGGGTTGTCCGGGTCGGCGCAACCAAGCTCGATGGCCGTCGGCGTGCGGCTGCCTTCGTTGTAGCCGAAGTAGGCGCTGATGCCTGCGACCGGTGCGTAGGCCAGGCCGATGGCGGGATTGAAGCGGCTGAAACGGTGGTCGCCATCGAGCGAACCGCTGCTGCCGCCCGGCGTAATGGCGTCGCGGTTGCGCACCGTGCTGCGGTTGTAGCGGCCGGAGATGGTCAGGGTCAAGTCTTGCTTGAGCGCGATGCTGTCGCTCGCATACACGCTCCAGGTGCGCATGCGCCCGCTCAAGTCGACCCGGTTGTCGACGGGCGTGCCATCGTCGTCGATTTGTGTGCCGTCGGCAAAGAAATCGACGGGCGTGATGCCGCGGTCCGGGTTCAGATAGCCGAACTGGCTCGTCTGGCGGAAGGTGGCCTGGCTGGCATCGAAGGCGGCGCCGGCCGTGACGGCGTGGCGCGCGCCCGCCACGTCGGCCAGCGCGGTGAACTGGCCTGAAAAACCATAGTTTTCCTGCTCGATATGGCTGCGGTTGATCATGCCATTGCATTTTTCGGCCGGCTCGTCATTCAGCAGCACGTTGGCTATGCAGCGCCATTTCGGGAAAGGCGTATTGGATGCATTTGCCCCGCTGGCGGGAAAGCCCGTGTAGCCGGCCGCCGCCAGGGCAGCGCGCTCGGCCGCGCCGGGCTGGTAGACGGACTGGTCGAGCGACTCGTCGTTCAGGTCGCCGTTGTAGGTGTGCGTGTCGATCTTGCGGTAGTAGACATTGCCGGACAAGAGCAAGGCGGCGCTGGCCTGGTGCTTGCTCGTCAGGTTCAGCAAGGTCGACCTGTTTTCCGTCAAGTCTGGCTTGGTGTAGACGCTGCGGTAGTCTCGGGCCAGCATGCGCTGTTCCTGCAAGCCGTTGCCCGTCAGCGCATTGTCCGCGTGGGCGAGCGTGACGGCGATATCGGTACGCGCATCGCCCCAGCCCAGCTTGCCAAACACCTGGCGCACGTCGGATGGCGAATCGTCGCGCCAGCCCACTTCCTTGAAGCGGTTGCCCGTCACATACCAGTGCCATCCCTGCGCATTGCTGCCGCCATGCTCGACCTCCACGGCGCGACGTTGATCGGAACCCAGGCGCGCCTCGACGGCGGTGCCGGGATTGCTGCGACCATCCTTGGTCTGCAAGGCCAGCGCGCCGCCCAGGGTATTCAGGCCGAACAGGGGATTCGAGCCAGGCATCAAGGTCAGCGATTTGATCGCCATGCGCGGGATCAAGTCCCAACTGACGACGTCGCCAAACGGCTGGTTCAGCCGCATGCCGTCCAGGTACACGGACAGTCCCTGCGGCGTGCCCAGCAACGGCGAGGCCGTATAGCCGCGGTAGCTGACGTCGGGCTGGAATGGGTTGTTCTGCACTTCGTTCACGTAGACGCTGCCCAGGTTGCGGCGCAGGAAGGCGGAAATGTCGAGCGCGCCGTTGGAGGCGATCTGCTGCGCGCTGGCCGTCTGCACGGGCGCGGCCAAGGTATCGCGCGGCTGCTCCACGGTGGGCAGCGGCATGCTGCCCGTGATGATGACGGTGGGCAAGTCGCCCGAGGCGGCCAGGTTCGCGGCCAGACTGGCGGCAGCAGGCTCGGCGGCCTGCGCCTGGCACAGCGCCATGGCGGCAGCGGCCAATAAAGTCAGTTTCATGCGGGTCCCCAGTTTTATCATGGTTTTTATGTCTGTCCAGTATCGGACAGTCACCATCGATGAACTAGGGAAAAACTCCCGCCGTGCGGGCAGGCTATCGCTGCAAGGGCAAATAGCTCTGCTTGAGCTGGCGCAGCACGAAACTCGATTTGCTGTGGCGGATGCCGGGGATTTTGTATAAACGCTCGCGCAGCAGGCGTTCATAGTCGCGCGTGTCGCTGACGGCAATGCGCAGGTAGTAGTCGTAATCGCCGGAGACGAGAAACGCTTCGAGCACTTCCGGGATCATGGCCAGCGCGTGGCCGAACTCGAACAGGGCCTGGTCGGAATGGTCGTCCAGGGTGACTTGCACGATGACGGTGTCGGCCAGCCCCACCTTGGCCGCGTTGACGTTCACCGTGTAGCCTTCGATGACGCCATCGTCTTCCATGCGCTTGATGCGCGCCCAGCATGGCGACGAGGTCAGGCCCACCTTGGCGCTCAGCTCGTGCAGGCTGATGCGGGCATCCTGCTGCAGGGCCGTCAGGATGGCGAGGTCGAATTTATCGAGCTTCATTTTGCAATTTCCCATGTTTGCAGCAAATTTTGCTGAACTATGCATTTTATACGAGAAAACCAGCAGCCTTTTCTGCCGAGGCAAGCAGAAAATAGACACATGAAACCCGATCCCGCTCCCCTCCTCGCTCCCGCCCACGACCTTGCGCCGCGCAACGGCGCCAGTACCCTGATCGACACCCTGCTGGCCCTGGGCGTCGACACCGTCTTCGGCTATCCCGGCGGCGCCGTGCTGCCCCTGTACGATGCGCTGCACGCGCAGCCGCGCCTGCGCCACGTGCTGGTGCGGCACGAACAGGCGGCCGTGCATGCGGCCGAGGGTTATGCACGCAGCACGGGCCGACCCGGCGTCGTCTTCGTCACGTCCGGCCCCGGCATGAGCAATACCACCACGGGCTTGCTCGACGCCCTGTGCGATTCGATTCCCGTCATCTGCATCAGCGGCCAGGTGGCCACCACCAGCATCGGCACGAACGCCTTCCAGGAATGCGACGCGCTGGGCATCTCGCGCCCCGTCACCAAGTGGAACCGGCAAATCCGCACGGCCGACGAGACGGCCGACGTCGTGCACGAAGCGTACGCACAAGCCACGCAAGGCCGGCCCGGTCCCGTACTGATCGATTTTCCCAAGGATATGCAGCTGGCGCCCGTTACGGCCAGCACACCGTTGCCGTCCGCCGCCGCAACGGCCGCCCCCTTGCCCGACGCGGCCGATATCGAGCAGGCCGCCAGCCTGATCGCCAACGCGCGTCAGCCCGTGTTCTATGGCGGCGGGGGCCTCATCAATTCCGGCCTCGATGCCTGCGCCGCTTTCCAGCAGCTGGTGAAACTGGCCGCCGCGCCATGCACCCTGACCCTGCTGGGACTGGGTGCCTTTCCCGCCTCGCACCCGGCCTTCCTCGGCATGCTGGGCATGCACGGCACCCTGGAAGCGAACCTGGCCATGCACCATGCGGATGTGATCGTCTGCGTGGGCGCCCGCTTCGACGACCGGGTGACTGGCAGGCTGGACGCCTTCTGCCCCGGCGCAAAAATCATCCATGTCGATATCGACCCCGCGTCGATCGGCAAGGTGGTGCGCACCGACGTGGCCCTGCACGGCGATTGCGCGCCCGTGCTGACAGCCCTGCTGGCGCAGTTGCGCGGCCGCTTGCTGGCGGACCGCCAGCCGTGGTGGCAGCGTATCGATGGCTGGCGCACGGAGAATTCGCTGGCGTTCGACGACACGCCGGACGTGATCGCGCCGCAGGCGCTGATGCGCCGGCTGCAGGCGGCCCTGGACGGACAGGACGCCATCGTGTCCACCGACGTGGGCCAGCACCAGATGTGGGCGGCGCAGCACCTGCGCTTCGAGCAGCCACGCCGCTGGCTCACCTCGGGCGGCGCCGGCACCATGGGCTATGGACTGCCGGCCGCCATCGGTGCGCAGATCGCCCATCCGGGCAAGCGCGTCGTGTGCGTGAGCGGCGACGCGTCGATTTTGATGAATATCCAGGAACTGGCCACGGCCGTGCAGCACCGTCTGCCCGTGAAAGTGGTGCTGTCGAACAATGGTTACATGGGCATGGTGCGCCAGTGGCAGGAACTCATCCATGGCGGGCGCTACAGCCACAGCTATACGGAAGCGCTGCCCGACTTCGTCGCCCTGGCCCGCGCGTTCGGCTGGCAGGCGCATACGGTGAGCCGGCGCGAAGACCTCGACGCAGCGCTGGCGGCCTGCCTGACATCCGAAGGCCCGTATTTCCTAGACGTGCGCGTGCATGGCGAAGAAAATTGTTTCCCCATGATGGCGCCCGGCGCGGGCCATCATGAAGTGACCCTGTCCAAGGGACAGGTGTACAGCGAGCGGTAGGCCGGCATGACCACCGGCCACGCCAACGATGTTGTCGGATTACGCGTGGCGTTGCCACGCTAATCCGACCTACTCGCCCCCACGGGTAGGCCGGATTAGCGGCGGTACGCCGCGTAATCAGACATCACCACCGGCCGGATTACGCCCATATTCGGTAGATCCAGTAACTTTCATCTTCGCGGCTGGCGCGTGCCAGTTCGGTGGGGCTCAGGCCGGTGATGGCGCGCACTTCGCGGCACAGGTGGGCCTGGTCGGCGTAGCCGCCCTCGGCGGCGATATCGGTCCATGAAGCATTGCCTTGCAGCATGGCCTCGCGTGAGTCGAGAAACGACTGTTCCGCGCGGCGCATGCGTCGCAGGGTGCGCATGGGCTGGCCGGCCCAGGCCTTGATGCGGCGCTCGATGTTGCGCGCGCCACTGGCCAGGCCCGTCGAGGCCGCCTGTACGCCCAGGCGGCGCACCCAGTCCTGGATGGCGCCGGTGGGATGGTCGCCGCTCTTGCGCGCCAGCGCCCAGCGCGGCACCAGGAATGCTTCCACCAGCGCGATGCGCGCTGCATCGTCGGGCGCGGCCAGCACGGCGTCGGACAAGGCCAGCCAGTCGGCGTCGAACAGCGGTTCCAGCGGGCGCACCTGGTCGAACAGGGCCGCCATGTCGATGCCCGTCAGCGCGTGCAGGGCGGCCGGATACAGCATCACCATGAACGAGTGCACGGGGCCAGGGTTGTAGCTGACCAGCGGATAGCCGCGCGGCCCGCTGAACAGGGCGGGCGGCATGCGCACGTGCAGCAGGTCGGGGCCGGGCGCGGCCGCCTCGACGTCGCCCGCGACCGTCCACAGCAGGCAGCACATGGGCGTGGCGGGAAAGCGGTTCAGGCGCTGCGCGGGCGGCAGCGGCGCGCAATGCGTGGTGTCGCGCACGAGGAAGGCGCGCACGCAGGAAGCGAGCGCGGTGCGCGGCGCGATCAAGCGGGTCAGGGGCGTGGGGGCGGCAGGCATGGCGATGATTGTACCGGCAATTTTTGGCCGCGCGCGATGTCGTATTCGTTCAAGACGCGCGCCAGCAAGCGCGCTAGAGTCTAGCCATCGTTCCCACAGGAGCTTTCCATGCCGCCACTCGACCACGCCGCCGCACCCGCCACCACGCTGCGCCAGATCCGCCAGTTGCCGGGGCCATTCGCCTTGCCCATCATCGGCAACGCCATGCAAGTGCGGCTGCCGCGCATCCACCGCGACGTGGAAGGCTGGGTACGCCGCTATGGACCTTTCATGCGTGCCTGGTTCGGCCGCACCCTGGTACTGGTGGTGGCCGACAGCGAGGCGGTGGCCGCCGTGCTGCGCGACCGCCCCGATGGTTTCCGCCGCCCCCTCAGCAGCTACATCGTCTCGGAGGAAATGGGCGGCAATCCCGGCGTCTTCCTGGCCGAAGGCAGCGAGTGGCGCAACCAGCGCCGCATGGTGATGGCCGGCATGGCGCCAGGCGCCATCAAGGCGTATTTTCCCGCGCTGGTGACGGTGGCGCAGCGCCTGCAGCGGCGCTGGCAACATGCCGCCACGCAAGGCCAGTCCATTGCCCTCGATGGCGACCTGAAGCGCTACACGGTCGACATCATCGCCGGCCTGGCTTTCGGCACGGAAGTCAACACGCTAGAATCGGGCGAGGACGTGATCCAGCGCCACCTGGACGCCATCCTGCCAGCCGTGGCGCGGCGCAGCCTGTCGATGCTGCCGTACTGGCGCTACGTCAAGCTGCCCGTCGACCGGCGCCTGGACCGCGACGTGGCGGCGCTGGACGTGGCCGTGGCGCAACTGGTGCGACAGGCGCGCGAACGCATGGAACAAGACCCCGCGCGGCGCGTGCGCCCGCCCAACCTGCTCGAAGCCATGATCGCCGCCGCCGACGAACCCGGCAGCGGCGTGAACGACCGCGCCGTGGCCGGCAATGTGCTGACCATGCTGCTGGCCGGCGAAGACACGACGGCCCACACGATTTCCTGGATCATCTACCTGTTGCAGCGCCATCCGCACAGCCTGGCCAAGGCGCGCGAGGAAGTACGGCGCCTGGCGCCCGACGTGGCGCAGTTCACCATGACGCAAATGGATAGCCTCGACTACCTGGGCGCCTGCGCCAGCGAGGCCATGCGCTTGAAACCGGTGGCACCCTACATTCCGCTCGAAGCGCTGCGCGACACGGTGGTGGGCGACGTGGCCGTGCCCGCCGGCAGCATGCTGTGGTGCGTGATGCGCCACGACAGCGTGTCCGATGCACACTTTCCCGATGCACAGGCTTTCCAGCCCGAACGCTGGCTGGCCGAAAGCGGCGAGGCGAACAACAAGCGCACCGCCATGCCTTTCGGCGCCGGCTTGCGCACGTGCCCGGGCCGCTACCTGGCCTTGTTGGAAATCAAGATCGCCATGGCCATGCTGCTGGGCAGCTTCGACATCGCCGGCGTCGACACGCCCGATGGCGGCGAAGCGCAGGAATTGATGGGTTTCGTGATGTCGCCCATCGGCCTGACGATGCGCCTGGCGCGGCCGCAGTGATACCATGGGGGAAGTCCCATTCATTCGACCTTCCCATGACCATCCGCCTGGAATCGCCGCAGCAAGCCGACGTGCAAACCCTGATCGCCGAGCTTGACGCCTACCAACAGACCCTGTATCCGGCCGAGTGTGTCTATTCGCTGGACCTGGCGTCCGTGCCGCCTGATACCCTGCTGTTTGCCGTCGCCCGCGATGCGGCAGGCGCGGCGCGGGCCTGCGGCGCCATCGTCGTCACGCCCGATTTCGGCGAAGTCAAGCGCATGTACGTGCACCCGGACAGCCGCGGCCTGGGCCTGGCCAAGCGCCTGCTGGCCTTGCTGGAAGAACAGGCGCTGGCGCGCGGCTGCCGTTTGCTGACCTTGGAGACGGGCATCCACCAGCCCGAAGCCATCGCCCTGTACGCGCGCTACGGCTACCAGCGGCGCGGGCCGTACGGCGACTATCCCGACGATCCATTCAGTGTTTTCATGGAAAAATCGCTGCAGATGGCCGCATGAACGCGCCTGACGACAGCCTGTTTGACATCCGCGCGCGCCTGCGCGCCTTTGCCGACGAGCGCGACTGGGACCAGTTCCACACGCCAAAAAACCTGGCCATGGCCCTGTCCGTGGAAGTGGCGGAACTGGTCGAGCACTACCAGTGGCTGCCCACGGGCGCGGACGCCGAGCTGGACGAAGCGAAGCGCACGGGCATCCGCCACGAACTGGCCGACGTGCTGATGTATCTGGTGCGCCTGGCCGACAAGAGCGGCGTCGACCTGCACGCGGCCGTGCTGGAAAAGATGGAACTCAATGCGCAGAAATACCCGGCGGCGCAGGTGCGCGGCGACGCGCGCAAATATAGCGAATACTGAGCGAATACTGAGTCACCCACCCGTGCGTGGCTGATGCGCAAAAAAGCGTAGCATCGAGCCATGCGTATTCCTATTTCCCTGCTGCTTGCCTGCCTGCTCCCTGGCCCGGTTGCCCTGGCGCAAACCGCACCCGTGCCGCAGGTCAAAGTAGACGCCACGCGCGACCCCGTCGATAAATCCTACCGCAAGATGCTGCAGGGCGTGGACCGTTTCGAGCGCGACCGTGCGCTGGCGCCGCAGGCGAGCCTGCGCTTTCGCCTGCTGCCGCGCCAGCCCGGCGTGGACATGACGGGCGTGCAGCTGCGCATCGCCGGCGACACCGTCAGCATCCCGTTACCCCTGGCCGAGGACAACAGCTTTGCCCCCGTGCGCAATGCGCAAGCGGCGCGCGAAGACGCCGTGCTGATTGCCAACCGCAAGGCGACCACCATGAGCTGGCGCGCGCAAGTGATCACGCCCGGCTTGCCGCCCGGCACGCGGCGCCTGGGCGACCTGCGCCTGGAATGCCGCGCCGGCATGGATTCCGGCCTGATCTCGAACGACCCGCAAATCATCGCCTGGCTGTCCAGCATGCTCTACAGCACGGACAAGGTGTGTTCCGAGCCGGACGGCAATTATTTGTTCTTCACGGACCGGCCCCTGTTCGGCGTCACCCTCGTGCATGGCGAGCGCCGCCTGGCATTGCAGTTCAGGATGCTGTACGCGGGCGGCGAGCAGACGCCCGCCTCGCTGCCCTATTGCGATTGCCAGGTCCTGCTTGACCGCACGTATTACGCGCCCCTGTGGGATGTCAGCTGGCCCGACGACACCCTGCTGGAATTTACTTACATGGACGAGGTGGCGCCATGAAATGGCTGCTGATCGCCATGCTGATGCTGCTGGCCGCCTGCTCCGGCACGCGCGCCTTGCAGGCAAGCAAGAACGTGCCTTACGCAACCCTGGAACAGACGGTGCAACCGGGCAGCAGCACGCGCGAACAGGTGCGCGCCGCGCTGGGAGAGAGCACGTCCATCCGCTTCGACAGCGGCAATGAAGTCTGGATGTACACCTACCCGGCCGCCTCGGGCGCGCAGGGAGAATACGTGATTCTGTTTGGCGGGGATGGGGTGGTGAAGAAGGTGCGCAGCGGAGAGGTGTATCGGGTGAAGCAGTAAAAGTACCCAGACAAAACCCGGGGTCAGACCCGACGGGTCTGACCCCAGCCTTTCGCCGTTGGGGTAATTAGCGTGCTTTCAGCAAAGCGCGCGACGCCACGCCCGCGCCCACGCTGCGTCCCACGCCAGCCGTCTTGCGCTTGGGCGACGCCTTCAATTTGAAGATGCCGATCGACTGGGCCACGCTGTCGGTGCGCTGCGCCAGGCTGGTGGCGGCGGCGGCCGCCTGCTCCACCAGCGCCGCATTCTGCTGCGTGATGCCATCCATGTGGATGACGGCCTGGTTGACTTGCCCGATGCCCTGGTTCTGCTCGCGCGTGGTCGAGGAAATCTCGTCCATTACTTCCGTCACGCGGGCTACCGAGGCGATCACCTCCGTCATGGTGGCGCCCGCATTGCTGGTCAGCACGCTGCCCGCGTTCACGGTGGCGATCGAATGGTCGATCAGGTTTTTCACTTCTTTCGCCGCTGTTGCCGAGCGCTGCGCCAGGCTGCGCACTTCGCCGGCCACGACGGCGAAACCGCGGCCATGTTCGCCCGCGCGGGCCGCTTCCACGGCCGCGTTCAAGGCGAGGATGTTCGTCTGGAAGGCGATGCCGTCAATCAAGCCGATGATGTCGAGAATCTTGCGCGACGAGGTGCTGATCTCGTCCATCGTGGTCACCACTTCGCTGACGATGGTGCCGCCCTTGGCCGCGACGGTAGACGCCTGCGCCGCCAGCTTATTGGCCGTGTCCACGTGGTCGGCGCTGTTCTGCACCGTGGAAGTCAGCTCTTCCATGCTGGCCGCCGTCTGCTCGAGGCTGGACGCCTGCGATTCCGTGCGGCTGGACAAATCCATATTGCCCGTGGCGATCTCGGCCGTGGTGACGCGGATATCCTCGAAGTTGGCGCGCACGTCGCCGATGATGCTGTGCAGATTGATATTCGTCTGGCGCAAGGCCGCCATCAATTGGCCCATGTCGTCGTCGCGCACCTTGTCGATGACGCCCGTCAAGTCGCCGCCAGCCATCTTGCGCGCCACCGTGATGGCCTCGCCCAGCGGTGCGACGAGGGAACTGTGCAGGTGGGCCCAGAAATACAGCATCAGCGCCACGGCCGCGGCGGCGGCGCCGCTGAGCCAGCTGCGCGTGGCCGTGCTCGTGTCGCCATCGATATTCCACACGGCGCAGCCGAGAATGGCCAGCACCACGCCGAAGACGATGCAATGCAGGGCCAGGTCTTGCGACAGGGTCAGCTTGCGCCACCCGGCCAGCTTGGCGGCCCAGCCCTGGCGCACGACGCGGCCATTGCGGATCGCCAAGTTGGCGCTATTGCCGTCTTTAAAACTTTTATACAGGGCTGCCGCTTCGTTGATCTGCTCGCGCGTGGGCTTGGTGCGCACGGACATATAGCCGATCGGGCGGCCGTTTTCGATGACGGGCGTGATATTGGCGAAGACCCAGTAGAAATCGCCATTCTTGCAGCGGTTCTTGACCATGCCGGTCCATGGCATGCCCGTCTTGATGGTGTCCCACAAGTCGGCAAACGCTTCGGCCGGCATATCGGGATGACGCAGAATATTCTGTGGCGCACCCAGCAGTTCCATTTCTGAAAAACCGCTGACTTCAATGAAATACTGATTGGCGTAATTGATGTTTCCCTGTAAATCCGTTGTGGAAACAATCGTCATGCCTTCATTTAATACGTATTCATTTTGCGTGATAGGCGTATTGACCCGCATCGTCGCTCCTCTATTTTTATCAACTAGCATAACAAAATCATAAAAACAATATACCACATCAAGCACCCATGATATATCTCCCCGGCGACAGTGACACTGGTCAAATAATTTAATAAAAGCCAATTCATTTATGTTTTAGAATTTACTTTGACTCAACTTGATTGATTTTATTGAATGTAAAATTCAAATTGCGCGCAGAGACAATAATTAATAAAAAATTATTTGTTGGCGCGACAGGTAATAAATACGGCGTACGCACCGATAAAAAGGCGCAAGGGAACTGGCGCAATGGCCGGAACATGGCGACGCCTGCTGCCAACAATAACGCGGCAACAATATTCATTTCTTGAGGGAAAATAAAAACTGGCGCGAATGCGCCAGTAGGGGAACTGTCTCCAATCCGCGACACAGGCGCCGGAGCGCCCGTGGGGATGGCTTACTTGTAGGTCTTACGGGGAGGCGACTTCGGACGCGGTGGCGCAGGCTTGCGCTCCGTCGTCCCGTCGTCGAGGCTGATGCGCAGTTTCTGGCCCGAGACCACGACCGATTTCAGATGGTCGAGGATTTCCGGCGGCATGCCTTCCGGCAGGTCCAGCACGCTGAAGTTGTCAAAGATATCGATACGGCCGATATGCTTGGCTTCCAGGTTCGCTTCGTTGGCGATGGCGCCGACGATGTTGCTTGGCGTCACGGCGTGCTCGCGGCCCACTTCAATGCGGTAGGCCGTCACGCCTGGGCGTGGACGTTCCTTCTTCGGCGCGCGCGGCGCAGGGGCTGCGTCGCCCGCATCCGCAGGCGCATCCTTGAACGCTGGCGCGGACTTGGCGGCGAACGGCTTGCGCGGCGCGGCTGGCGGTGCCAGGTCCGGCGCGTCGCCGTCGCGGCTGATGCGCAGCTGCTGGCCCGCGACCCACACGGTTTTCAGCTGGTCCAGCAATTCTTTCGGCATGCTGTCCGGCAAGTCCAGGACGCTGTAGTCGTCATAGATTTCGATGCGGCCGATGTTTTTCGAATCGATGCCCGCTTCGTTGGCAATGGCGCCCACGATATTGCCTGGTTTCACGCCATGTTGATGACCAACTTCAATGCGGAAGGTCTGCATGCCGGCGTCGGCTGGACGCTGGATGCGTTCCTTTTTCGGGAAGGCCGGGCGTTCGCTGCGCTCGTTGCGGTCGAAGCGGTCATTACGTTCGAAACGGTCATTGCGCTCAGGGCGGTCAAAACGGTCTTGGCGCACTGGACGGTCGTCTTGCCACGTGGCTTGCTCGCGCGCCTTGTTCTTGTCCAGCAGCAGCGGCACATTGCCACGCGCCATCTTCGCCAGGGCGGCGGCGATTTCGATGGCGGGAATGTTTTGTTCGCGTTCGAAATCTTCGATCAGCGACTGGAACTGTTCCAGTTCGCCCAGGGCCAGGGTTTCGCTGATTTGCTCCTTGAACTTGGCGATACGCACGTCGTTGACGGCCTGGATCGTTGGCAGTTCCAGCATGCCGATCGGCTGGCGGGTCGAGCGTTCGATGGCTTTCAACAAGTTCTTTTCACGCGGGGTGATGAACAAAATCGCTTCGCCGCTGCGGCCGGCGCGGCCCGTGCGGCCAATGCGGTGGGTATAGCTTTCCGGATCGTGCGGCACGTCGTAGTTGACGACGTGGCTGATGCGCTCGACGTCCAGGCCGCGGGCGGCCACATCGGTTGCCACGAGGATGTCGATCTTGCCGTCTTTCAACTGCTGGATCGTGCGCTCGCGCTGGGCTTGCTGGATGTCGCCATTGATGGCGGCAGCCGAGAAGCCACGGGCTTGCAGCTTGCCGGCCAGCTCTTCCGTGCCCAGCTTGGTGCGGGCGAAGATGATCATGCCGTCAAACGCTTCCGCTTCCAGGATGCGGGTCAGCGCGTCGAGCTTGTGCATGCCCGACACCAGCCAGTAGCGCTGGCGGATGTTGTCGGCCGTGCCCGTCTTGGCGGCAACCGTCACTTCGGCCGGGTTCACCAGGTAGGTCGTGGCGATGCGCTTGATGACGGAAGGCATGGTCGCCGAGAACAGGGCCGTTTGATGGCCTTCCGGCGTTTCTTTCAAGATGCGTTCGACGTCGTCGATAAAGCCCATGCGCAGCATTTCATCGGCTTCGTCGAGCACCAGGGTTTTCAGCTTGGACAGGTCGAGCGAACCCTTGTCCAGGTGATCGATGACGCGGCCTGGGGTGCCGACGATGACGTGCACGCCGCGGCGCAGGGCCGACAGTTGCGGGCCATAGCTTTGGCCGCCGTAGATCGGCAGCACGTGAAAGCCGGGGATGTGGGCGGCGTACACCTGGAACGCTTCGGCGACCTGGATGGCCAGTTCGCGCGTCGGTGCCAGGACCAGGGCTTGGGGTGAGCTTTGTTTCAGATCGATGCGCGACAGGATCGGCAAGGCGAAGGCGGCGGTTTTACCCGTACCCGTTTGCGCCTGGCCCAGCACGTCGCGGTTCGCGAGCAATAATGGAATCGTGGCCGCCTGGATAGGCGACGGTGTTTCGTAACCGACATCCTTGAGCGCGCGAATCAGCGGCTCGCTCAGGTTAAGGTCGGAAAATAAGGAAATTGGTGTATCAGACATGAAATCACTCACAAGTTCGCTCGAATCGCCCAATGCGAAAGAGTGTATCCGCTAGTTTACTCTTTACTGGACCTTACCGGGTGGAACGGGGCGGCAGAACGCCATTTTTTGCAGTCTAAAACGCAGAAAAATCGGCGATCCGCACGCAATTGGTGCAAAAACCAAGCAATATTATGTGTTTTGCAATAGATTCGGCTACTTTACAGATGCGCCTCGATATTGCTTGCCGCATCGACCGAGTGGCGCAAAAAATCCAGCAAGTCCTCGTTCAGCCTGTCCTTGTGCGTCGTTGCCAGGCCGTGCGGCGCGCCCGCATACACGAGCAGCTTGCTGCCGATGATGAGTTCGGCAGTGCGCCGCGCCGAGGCGGCAATCGGCACGATCTGGTCGTCGTCGCCATGGATCACCAGGGTCGGCACGTCGAATTTGGCCAGGTCCGCCGTAAAATCCGTCTCGGAAAATTGCTTGATGCACAGGTAGGATGCCGGCATGCCCGCCTGCATGCCTTGCCGCCAGAAACCGTCGCGCACGCCCTGCGAGGGCTTCGCATCGGGCCGGTTGTAGCCATAGAAGGCCTCGCTCAAATCTTGGAAAAACTGGCTGCGGTCGGCTTGCACGCCGGCGCGGATGGCGTCAAATGTGGATAGGGGCAAGCCCAGCGGGTTTTCCGTGGTTTGCAGCATCAGCGGCGGCACGGCGCCCACCAGCACGGCGCCGGCCAGGCGCCCGGTGCCATGGCGGCCGATGTAGCGCGCCACTTCGCCGCCGCCCGTCGAGTGGCCGACGAGGGTGGCGCCCGCCAGGTCCAGCGCGTCGATCAGGGCGGCCAGGTCGTCGGCATAGGTATCCATGTCGTTGCCGTCGAACGGCTGGCTCGAGCGGCCATGGCCGCGCCGGTCGTGTGCGATGACGCGGTAGCCGCGCGAGGCCAGGTAAAACATCTGGTCTTCCCACGCGTCGGACGACAATGGCCAGCCGTGGCTGAAGACGACGGGCGGGCCGCTGCCCCAGTCCTTGTAGTGGATCAATGTGCCGTCGGCGGTACGCAGGGTATTGCTCGATTGCAAGTCAGTGGCAGTCATGGAACGCTCCTTGTCGGTGGACGAGCAGCCATTGTGGCCGCAATCGGCCCGCGCGCGCCGCGCGCTACGCCAAGGCATTGCGGTAGAGTAAGATTGTCGCTGCTTTGCTTTCCCGTATTCACTTTTGGAGTCGTCATGCGCTTTCCCCTCGTCCTTGCCGCCAGCCTGTTCAGCACGGCCGCCCTCGCCCAACCGCTCGTGGCCGAAGCGCCCTTGCGCGCCCACCTGTCCTTCCTGGCCGATGATTTGCTCGAAGGACGCGGCACGGGCCAGCGCGGCGGCGACCTGGCCGTGCGCTACCTGGAGACGCAGGCGGCCGTGGCCGGCCTGCAACCGTTGAAGGAGGGCACGTACCGCCAGGCGCTGACCATCGTCGGCAGCAAGGCCTTGCCATCAAGCAAAGTCACGTTCAGCGCGAGCGGCAAGACCTTGTCGCCCGCCTTCGGCAAGGACATCGTCTTTGGCGCGGCAAATGGCCAGCAGAAAGTGGCGTTCGACGCGCCCGTCGTGTTCGCCGGCTACGGCATCCGCGCGCCAGAAGAAAACTGGGACGATTTCAAGGGTCTCGACCTGAAGGGCAAGCTCGTCATCATGATGGTCAACGACCCGCAACCCACAAGCGCCGAACCGCAGCGCTTCGCCGGCAAGTCGCTGACCTATTACGGCCGCTGGGTCTACAAGTACGAGGAAGCGCTGCGCCAGGGCGCCGCCGGCGTGCTGCTGATACACACGACCGCATCGGCTTCGTATCCGTGGTCGGTACCGGCCAACGGTTTCGGCCATGAACGCTTCAACCTGGCCGGTGCGGGCAATGCGATGGAAGGCTGGCTGCAGGAAGACATGGCGCGCACGCTGTTCCAGGCGGGCGGACAGGACCTGGACGCCTTGCGCGCGCAGGCGGAAACGCGCGAGTTCCGCCCCGTGGCCCTGAACGCCACGGTCAAGGTGGCGCTCGACAGCCAGGTGCGCAGCATCGAGCAATTCAACGTGGCCGGCATCGTGCCGGGCACGGATCCGAAACTCAAGGACGAGGCCGTCATTTACTCGGCCCACTGGGACCACCTGGGCAAGGATGACGAAGGCAGCCAGCGCGCTGGCCAGAGCGACCACATCTACAACGGCGCCATCGACAACGCGTCGGGCGCGGCGGCCTTGCTGGCCATGGCGCAAGTGGCCGTGAAACAGCCGGCGCGCCGCACGCAGATCTTCCTGTGGCCGGCAGGCGAAGAAACGGGCATGCTGGGCAGCACGGCCTACACGCGCACGCCCCTGTGGCCGCTGGCCAAGACGGCCGCCGACCTGAACCTCGACAGCATGAATTTTGTCGGCAAGACGCACGACATCGGCGTGGCCGGCGCCGAGCGCAGCAGCCTGTACGCGAGCGCCGCCAAGGTCGCCAAGCGCATGGGCCTGCGTCTGGCACCGACCATCCCCGACCTGTCCGGCGCGTTTTACCGGGCCGACCATTTTGCGTTTGCCAAGGCTGGCGTGCCCGCCTTCAACGTGGGCTCGGCCGTATTTTCCGGCGACGGCTCGTTCGACTTCGTCAAGGAGCCGAAAGCGTCGGGCGAGCGCCTGGTGGCCTTTAAAAAGGACTACCACCAGGTCACCGACGAGTACAACCCGTCGTGGGACTTGTCGGGCATGGTGCAACAGGCGCAGTTCACCCTGAACCTCGGCTATGAAGTGGCGAACGACAAGAATTCGCCGGTATGGAACAAGGGCGAGGCGTTTGGGAAGGTAAAACGGTAAGCAGATAGCGGTGAATTAACCCGCAAAGCAAAAAAGGCCGGGGTCAGACCCTCAGGGTCTGACCCCAGTATTTGCCGTTGGGCCAGGTAAATCAGATTGCCATGATGCGTTTCAGATCGACGAACGCTGTTTCGTATAAATGCTGGAACGCGCCGACCATGACCTCTTCCACGCCTTCGGCCGCGTCGAATTCGCTCGACCATTCGGCCACGCACTCGTTCGCGCCCGGCTCGCCCGTGACGCGCAAGGTGGAACGGTAGTTCTTGACGGGGATGGGGCCAGAGACGATGGTGTAGCTGTAGCTCTTGTCCGCTTCGCTGTAGCTTTGCAGGCGTTCGGCGATGATGGCGCCGTCCGTGGTTTTCAGGCGGCGCACGCGGCCGCCGTGTTCGGACAAGCTGGTTTTGATCGAGCTCGACCATTCAGCCAGCGACTGGAAGCCGCCGATAAAATCCCACACTCGTTCGGCGCTTGCCGCCAATGTTACAGAAACAATTACTTGGGCCATCTTTAATTCGGTTCCTCATCCAGGTTTGCCGGGCGCCGCGCCCGGCCGGCCGGAGTTGCCCGGCACAGCCGCTATTTTAGCGCCCATGCCGCTTTGCTGCTGAGCAAACTATGGCAACTGGCCAGCCTGGGGTGGCTGTCTTACAGGTTTTCCGCCAGGAAAATCAACGAATTGCCATGCGCCTGGGCGGCGGCGCGCTGCTGGTAGCTGTCGCGGTGGGTGCAGTTAAAACCGTGCTCGGCGCCCGGGTAGATATGGATTTCCACGTCTTGGCGGTCTTCGAAGCGCTCGGCGATCTTTTGCACGGCTTCCGGCGGAATATGGCTATCCTGGCCGCCGAAATGCATGAGCAGCGGCACCTTGATCTGGTCGGCAAGGTCCAGCTTGTTCTGGATGCCGCCGCCGTAATAGGCGATGGCCGCATCGACGAGACTGGCCGCGGCCGCCTGATACGACAGCCGGCCGCCGAAGCAGTAGCCGACCGAAGCCAGCTTGCCCGTCACTTCCGGGCGCGCGCGCAGGACAGCGATGGTGGCGGCGATATCGGCGTCGGCCTGCGGATTGTCGGTGGCCTGCATCAGCTCGACGGCGCGCTTCCAGCCGTCCGCATCATAGCCCAGCTCAATGTGCGCGCCGGCGCGCCAGAACAGGTCCGGCACCAGCACCACGTAGCCATCGGCCGCATACTGGTCAGCCACGGCGCGGATGTGCTCGTTGACGCCGAAAATTTCCTGCAACAGGATGATGGCGGGGCCCTTGCCCACGTGCGGCACGGCCAGGTAAGCCTGGAAGCTGCCGTCCGGGCCGGCGATATCGATCCACTGCGAAGTTGTGCTCATAGAAAACTCCAGTCTGAGGTTGGGGGGAATGCCACAGCCAGCCATGTTACTGGTTTTTCGCGCTGTCTGCGCCTGCCCTTGGTACAGGCTAATACATCTCGCGCAGGTAAATCACGGGGCCCGATTTGAAGACGCCGAAGACGACGGTGCCGATGGTGCTGGGCAAGTGCCCTATGCCGGACACGGAAACATCGACGCTGCCGCTCTTGCCGGCGCCAGGCGCCGCCAGGGTCAAGCGTTTATTCAGCGGCAAGGTACCTTTGCCGACCGTATAAGTGCCAGCGGGCAGCTTGAAATCCGTGCACACCAGTGTTTTCTTGCAATTGGCAAACACCACCTGGGTGTTGCTGAACGCACTGATGCTGTCCAGCAGACTGGTCACCCAAGTCTTGCCATCCCAGTACTGCGCCTGCACGGCCAGCCGCACGGGATAGCGTTCGGAACCATAGTCATGCGGGACCATCAGACGGCCCGTGAGCACGGTCAGCTGCGCTTCCTTGCCCTCGGCCGGCGCCGAGGTCACATTTCCGGCGGCAGGGTAGGCATACGTCGCGCGCAGCAATACATCCGTCGGCGATGCCAGTGCTTTCGGCTCTTTGGGCACGGCATAGGCGGCGGGAAAGCTGTAGGCGATGGTGCGTGTGGCAACGCCTTCCTTGAACCTGGTGACAAGTACGCCCGTCACGGCGGCAGGCACTGTTTCCCCATCCGTCAGCGTACTGCCGGACGGATCCGTCGGCGGATAGGCGTTCCCCCCCTTGGGCGCGTCATAGGGAAGCAGCAGCACTTGCGTTTTGTTGATATCGCCATTCCTTGCGTCGAAGTTCTTCGTCTCCTTGCCAGCGGCCGTCTGAGCGCGGATAGTCAGGTCGAAGGGCTGGCGCGAGTAGACGGCACGGTTGCCAGCGCAGACGAGCGGCGCACTGCACAAGAAAGGAAACTCCGTCTTCGCCCCCTCCGTGATGGGCACGTCCTTGATGACTAGCTCCGTGACGAAGTGATGCGGATAAAAGAGCACGGCATCGCTGGCGCCCGGCGACGTCAGGCTGCTGCCCAGATAACCGTTTTTCAGCGCGGCCGTGAAATTGATCTTGCCCACTTCGGGCCAGACCAGCGGCGGCGCCGTGATGACGCCCCCTTTCTTCACAAAATCGAGATCGCCACCGACTTCTGGATTGATTACGCCTGTGTAGAGCGGCGCCAGCAGGATACGATCGAGCACGACTTTTTGCACATCGACTCCGCTTTCATTGCCAAAGTTCTTCGTCACGGCACCCGTCGCGTTGACGGCAGACAAGGTGATTGTCGTCCCCGGCTCGAAGGGCGCTGCCGCCTGGCCCGCGCGCTGCGTCGGCGCCAGCTTCGTGAACAGGAATTTTTTAGGCGCCACGATGACCGTACCGCTGCCGCTCATGTCCAGGCCGTTATCGCTGCCGCTCTTAGAATTGTAGGCGGCCGTCAGGCGCAGCGCTCCCGCATCGGCATACAGCATGTTCGGCCTGGCCACGCCATCGGCGCCGAAAGTCACGGTCACTTTGGTGCTCAGGTCGGCACAGCTGCTCTGGTCGCTGCCAGCCAGGGCAACATAACTATTTTTGGCGCTGTCAAAAATGCGCGCAGGCAATGTCCCCTTATCCGGATTGCTGTACGCGCAATTCAGGTTCAAGTCCTTCTTCTGGCTGGCGAACATGGGCACGCACACGTCCTTGTTGCCGGACGAGGCCTGCAAGGCGCTGATTTCCAGTATGGCCTCATCCTCAGCGTAGCGCGGAACGCCGCTCACCTGGAAGCCGCTGGCAAGAAAGCTGATCTGGCAATTGCTCGTGCTGCCGCCGCTCTTGCACACCAGCGCCCCCGTCGTGGCAGGCGTGCTGACCAGACCGAGGGTGGCAATGCCCACCGTGGTCTGGCGCACCGTGACATTGGCGTTGACGCCGCTGGTATCGATCTGCGTCGGCACGCCGCCCGGGCTGACAGTAACACTCACGCCATTCTTGTAGACCGCGCTGCAGCTGGCATCGGCGCAGGCAGTCACCTTCACTGTGGGAACCTGGCAAGTAAGCGCCGTCAGCGGGTGCTCAATCTGGAAATGGTGAGGCCCCGCCTGCGTGCCCGGCCCGCATTTCGGCCCCATCGGTTCATTGAAGGCCCAGCCGCTGTTGTTCGTCACGCAGCTGCACGGATACGACGGTGTATAGGTTTTGCAAGTGATGGTTTGCTGCACCCGGCCCTGCCAGCCCAGGGTGATGTGGTCGACCTTGGCGTTGCCAGTGATATAGGCGTTGGACGAGTCGAGCGTTACCTCGCCAGCGTCCACATTGCCCTTGATGCCATTGCCGGAAGCGATCGACAAGGAATTGCTTGCCTCCACGTCGCCGGTGACGAGCAGGCCGGACGCTTTCAGGTCGATCGTCGGCGATTTCAGGTTGCCCGTCACCTGGCTGCCGGAGCCGATGGTCAGCGAAGTGGTCGCCGTGATATCGCCCTGGATGCGGGTACTGGCGGCCAGGATATTGACGATGGTGCCGCTGATCGGCCCGTTGATGACCGAACCCGAGGCGATTTCCACCGGGCCCTTGGCGCTGATCTTGCCCGTCACCGTGACGTTGTTCGAGCCCATCTTGATGCTGGTGGCGGAGATATTCGCCGTGATGGTCTGTTCCTGCGCGCCCAGGAAGAAAGTGCCGCCCTCGGCTGTCAGGTTTCCGCCCGTCACCTTCAGGTTCGGCGGATTGATATCCTTGATATCGAGATTGCCCTTGACCGTCAGCGCGGCGTTGCCGCTCATCGTCAAACCCTGGTTATAGCTCATCGACAAGGAGCTGTTGACCGTCACGCCATACGCGCTGCCGATGACGATGACGTCCGTAGAACCGAGCGCCAGCGACGAGCATGTGTATTGCAAGCCATCCTGGCTCAGGCTGCAGCCGTTGACGGCGCCACCATTGAAGTTGAGCGTGGCCGCGTGGGCAAGGGATGAGCCCAACAGCAAAGTCAGGGCGGCAAAAATGTGGAGTAAGCGCACGATATCGAGAAATCCGGTGGGTGGGGAGCCAGCGGGCGCGTCGATTATTTCATGCTAACCTACGCCATCGCTGTTGTTGCATTATGGCAGTATTTATCCCCCTCGCGCATATCGCATGATCAAGCAAAGCCCCAAAGAATTCCCCCTGCGCACCGTCGACATCATCGTCTATCCCGGCTTCAAGGCGCTCGAAGCCATCGGCGCCATGAAGGTGTTTGACTACGCCAACACCCATCTGCGCCTGCGCAAGCTGCCCGGCGGCTACGACGTGCGCATCGCCTCGACGGCCATCGGCCCGGTCGAATCGGACACACTGATGTCGCTGCACGCGAGCAAGGCGCTCGACGCCAGCCGCCTGCCCGACCTGGCCGTCATCGTCGGCTGCCACCACGTCGAGCAAGTCTTGCAGGACATCCCCGCCCTGGCCGCCTGGGTGGCCGAAGCGGCGCCCCGCATCGATACCCTGGCGGCCCTGTGCACGGGCTGCTTCTTCCTGGCCGAAGCCGGTGTGCTCGACGGCAAGAGCGCGGCCACGCACTGGAGCGCCGTGGATAGCCTGCGCCAGCGTTATCCATTGATACAGGTCAATGCCGATGCGATTTTCGTGCGGGAAGGGAAATTCTGGACGTCGGCGGGCGTGACGGCCGGCATCGACCTGGCGCTGGCCCTCGTGGAAGACGATTTCAGCCGCGATATCGCGCTGGAAGTGGCGCGCGACCTGGTCGTGTATTTGAAGCGGCCCGGCGGCCAGTCGCAGTTTTCCGTGCACCTGTCGAGCCAGATGACGACGCATCCCACCATCCGCCAGTTGCAGGGCTGGATCATGGAACATCTTGCCGACGAGCTCACCGTGCCGCTGCTGGCAGCCAGACTGGCCATGAGCGAGCGCAATTTTACGCGCGTGTTCCAGCGCGAAACGGGCACCAGCCCCACGGAATTCATCGACACGGCCCGCTTCGAAGTGGCGCGCCGTTTGCTGGAAGACAATGTGTCTTCCTTAAAACAGGTGGCCGTGCAGGCGGGCTTGCATAGCGAGGACAGGCTGCGCCGCCTGTTTCAAAAGAAACTCGCCATCACGCCGCGCGACTATCGCGAGCGCTTTTCCAGCACGGCGCGCTAGCAGGTCAGCGCGGCTTGCCGTGACGCACGTGGCGCGTGGCCAACTGGCGGCTCTGCCGGGCCAGCGGTGTAAACAGGAGTGCGCACAGCAGATAGGTGGCCAGCAGCGCCAGCCAGATGGCGGGCGTGGCAAGGCTGGCGGCATTGCTCCACCACAAGGCCAGCAGGGAAGACAGGGCCGCGCCGAGGAAGACGGGCAGCATGCGGCGCAAGGTCGCGAGATAGGCAGTGGCAAACATGGACGGCTCCCAAAGCAAGGCGGATGTCTTCACACTAGCAGGGGCAGGCAGCGAAGTACAGCGTGCCGCCCTGCCCCGTCCGTCATGTGTTGCGCAATGAGTACAGTCCGATAAAATTAATACAACACGACGGAACGGATCGATTCGCCGCTCTTCATCAGGTCGAAGCCCTCATTGATGCGTTCGAGCGGCAAGCGGTGCGTGATCAGGTCATCAATGTTGAGCTTGCCTTCCATATACCAGTCGACGATCTTCGGCACGTCCGTGCGTCCCCGCGCGCCACCGAAGGCCGAACCGCGCCATTCGCGCCCCGTCACCAGCTGGAATGGACGGGTGGAAATTTCCTGGCCCGCCGCCGCGACACCGATGATGAACGATTTTCCCCAGCCCTTGTGCGTGCACTCGAGCGCCTGGCGCATCAAGTTGGTGTTGCCCACGCATTCGAACGAATAATCGGCGCCGCCGTCCGTCAGCTGCACGATGGCGTCGACGACGTTTTCCACTTCGTTCGGGTTGATGAAATGCGTCATGCCGAACTTGCGCGCGATGGCCTGGCGCGCCGGGTTGATGTCGATACCGATGATCTTGTCGGCGCCGACCATTTTCGCCGCCTGGATCACGTTCAGGCCGATGCCGCCCAGGCCGAACACGGCCACGTTGGCACCCGCTTCCACCTTGGCCGAGAACAGGACGGCGCCCACGCCCGTCGTCACGCCGCAGCCGATGTAGCACACCTTGTCGAATGGCGCGTCGGAACGGATCTTTGCGAGAGCGATTTCCGGCACGACGATGTAGTTCGAGAACGTGGACGTGCCCATGTAGTGGAACAGCGGCTGGCCATTGAGCGAGAAGCGGCTGGTGGCGTCCGGCATCAGGCCGCGGCCCTGCGTGGAACGGATGGCCTGGCACAGATTCGTCTTTTGCGACAGGCAGAACTTGCACTGGCGGCATTCCGGCGTGTACAGCGGGATGACGTGATCGTCCTTTTTCAGGGTCGTCACGCCAGGGCCCACGTCGACGACGACGCCGGCGCCTTCATGGCCGAGGATGGCAGGAAAAATGCCTTCCGGATCGGCGCCGGACAGGGTGTAGTAATCGGTATGGCAAATGCCCGTGGCTTTCAGCTCGACCAGCACTTCGCCGGCGCGCGGGCCGGCCAGGTCGACTTCTTCGATCGTCAGCGGGGCGCCCGCCTTCCAGGCAATCGCGGCTTTGGTTTTCATGGTGTGTCTTCCTGCTCGGTTTCAGATGCGCCATTATCGGGCGCCAGCGGGCGCGGTGGCACAGCGGGCGCCGCGCTTGTCTGAAAACGCGGCGCATTTGTCCGATGGTGCCGCACGGTGCAGCAGCGCACGGAAGCGCGGCGCGCGCGGGGCGTATGCTGGCGCCAGTGCGATGTCTGTTTGCGCCAGCTCAACCTACCCATTGCAAAGACGCGCATTCTTGGCACAGGCTACCCGATTGAGCCACCGTTGCGCCGTTCCCGCAGGAGACTGACATGCGCGATTTCCTTCCCCGCTTTCCCCGGCCCTGGCTGGCCCTGCTGCTGGCATGCTGCCTGGCCCTGCTGGCCGCCTGTGGCGGCGGTGGCGACGACGATCCCGCGCCCGGCCCCACCACAGGCAGCCTGGGGGTCAGCATCGGCGGCTTGCCGGCCGGCGTGGCCGGTGCCGTCACGGTCACGGGACCTGCGTCCTACAGCAAGACATTGACGGCAAGCACCACCTTGACGGACCTGGTACCTGGCGCCTATACGCTCAACGCCGCCAGCGTGGCGCAAGGCACGGGGACCTTGGGGCCCACGCCCGTCACGCAGCAGGTACAAGTCAATGCGGGGGCGACGGCCAGCGCCGGCATCCAGTATGCGGCGGCCACGTCGCTGGCCTTGGGCCTGCAGGAGGTGGCCAGCGGCTTGAACATGCCCATCTTCCTCACGGCGCCGCCCGGCGACAGCCGTTTGTTCATCCTCGAACGGGCCGGCCGCATCCGCGTGGTACAAAATGGCAATCTGCTGGCCACGCCCTACCTCGACATCAGCGCCCTGACCACCACCAGCGGCGAGCGGGGTTTGCTGTCAATGGCCTTCCATCCGCAGTACGCCAGCAATGGCTATTTCTTCCTGTATTACACCAACCTGGCCGGCGATATCGTCATCGAGCGCCGGCAGGTGTCGGCCGGCAACGCCAACGTGGCCGATCCCCTGTCCGCGCTGACCATCCTGACGATTCCCCACCCCACGTTCAGCAACCACTATGGCGGCCTGCTCAGCTTTGGGCCGGACGGCTATCTGTATGCGGGCACGGGCGATGGCGGCGGCGCGGGCGACCCGCCACGCAACGCGCAAAACACGAATGTACTGCTGGGCAAGCTGCTGCGCCTGGACGTCAACGCCAGCAGCGCCGCCCAGCCGTACGCCATTCCTCCGGGCAACCCGTTTGCCACGGCAGGCGGGCGTCCTGAAATCTGGGCCTACGGCTTGCGCAACCCGTGGCGCTATGCCTTCGACGTGCCGGCCCAACTGCTGTACATCGCCGACGTGGGCCAGGCCAATCTGGAAGAGGTCGACGTGCGCCCCGTGGGTCAGGCGGGCAACAACTATGGCTGGAACATCATGGAAGGCACGCAGTGCTACAACAGCACCAGCTGCAACCAGGCAGGGCTGGTATTGCCCGCCATCACGTACAACAACGATACGGCCAACGGCTGTTCGATCACGGGCGGCTATGTGTACCGGGGAGCGGCCTTGCCGGAACTGACGGGGCAATACCTGTATTCGGATTACTGCAGCGCCTGGCTGAAGAGTTTCAGCTATAGCAATGGCACGGCATCGGCCGTGAAAGACTGGGGCATCACGAACGTGGGCAACATCCTGTCGTTCGGCCAGGATGCGCAAAACGAGCTGTACATGCTGAGCGGCACGGGCAAGGTGTACAAGATTGTACGTAAATAAGCGTACGCAAAAAGGTGGGCCAATAAGGTGGGCCAATGAGCATGTGCAAGCAGTCATGGCGACGCACGCCTGAGGCGGCGTTTTTCGACGGAGCGCGGGGAACCGGCTAGAATTGGATTTTTCCGCCGCGCCCTGCGCACCAGCCCAAGAGAACACCATGGCCCGTTTGAAACTTGAATTTCCCGAAGACCAGTACTGCTATTCCTCGCAACTGACGGTACGCACGACGGACATCAACGCCGGCAACCATCTCGGCAACGATTCCATGATTTCCATGATTTCCGAGGCGCGCGCCCGCTTCCTGTTCGAATATGGCGTGCGCGACATCGAAGCGGACGGCACCGGCATCATCGTCACCGACCTGGCCACCACCTACCGCGCCGAAGCCCATGCGCGCGACCAGCTGCTGTTCGAAGTGGGGGTTATGGATTTCAACAAGTATGGCGGCGACATCACCTTCCGCATCACGCGCCCGCGCGACAACACCTTGATCGCGATGGCCAAGTCCGGCTTTGTCTTCTTCAACTACAAGCGCAGCCAGGTCGTTCCCATGCCGGAAGAGTTCGGCAGCAAGTTCCCGCAGGTGAACTGGATCGATTGACAGCAGCTCAAGGCCGCCCTGCTCCAGGAAGATAATTAATTCCGGAGCGGCATGCGATTACCGATAAGGGCAGGATTGTGCCTCCCTCTGGCGTTGTTGGGCGTCTTGCCGTGCGCCCTGGCCGCGCCGCAAACCGTCATCCTAGGGCGCTGTTTTGCCATGACGCCGTCATGCGCACGCCGCGCACGCACTTCCCGACCGACTTTGCGGGCCTGACCATCGGCGTCAACACGGGTTCATCGAGAAGATGAATACCGCCCTGCTCGCCATGCGGCAAAATGGCGAGCTGGCGCGCATCGAAGGAGCTTACTTGCGCTGATTCACTACTTGCGCGCGTGGCGCTTCAGCTTGACGCCGAAGGTATCGGAAAACCAGTCGTCGATCATCAGCTTTTCATAGCGCAACTTTTCATTGCTGAAGTAAGGATTGATACGGCTCAAGTACGACATATCGGACAGGGCCGCATTGCCGCTGCTGATGACCTTGCCATCCTGTTCCAGCACATACTGCAAGCGCATGCGCGGCCAGTCGACCCGGCCATTCATGACGCGGATATCATGGCCGGCACGCAGGGAGGGATTTTCACGTCCCGCCAGATCCACGTCCGTGACGTCGATTTTCAAGGTCCGCCCGGGCGGCAGCGCCGTACCCAGCTTCTCGAAATGCCGGGTCAGCTCCTTCAGTACGTCTTCCCGTTCTTGCGGGTCGAACGGCACATCCGTGAATTGATCCGGTTTGCTGAAATGCACTTCAGTTCCTGCCCAGGCCGCGCTGCTGGCCAGCAAGGCCAGGCCGGCAATCAGGGCGCGCGTTGTCTTCTTTTTCATGATGTAATCCTTTCAGGAAAAATGTGGGTGGCGCATGAGCCACTTTGGATCCGCTTCACTATACCCCCATGCGCCGCCGTTCAAAGCGAAATTCATACCTTGTTACCTTTTCCTACGGCAACTTTGACAAGACCAGGTGCAGACTTTTTTGCAGATTCATTGGCAATATTAATTAAAACAAAGTATTGTCTTGAAAATATAGTTGCCTAAGCGATAAAGTATAGATAGTGTCGGCAGCGCGGATTTAAAGTGCTTTTTTAGCACGTGTGTTGCATGATTTTAGTCAATTGTTCTTGCTTATTGTTAATACTTAGCTGTCAGTCTACAATCGACAAAATGCGCCTGAAAAACGCGCAACGCCGGTAGTGGCGCACAGGAATTCCTGGCGCGGGCGTCTCAGCATTGCGTCAGTTATGCCTTTTAGCGGAACTTGCCCTTATGTCATTTTTGTCTTCAGCATCGCCCAAGTTACCTCCCTGGAAAGTCCTGCTCGTCGACGATGAACCCGACATCCACGACATCACCAAACTGACGCTGAGCCGTTTCCGCCTCGAAGGCCGCGCGCTGAGCTTCGTGCACGCGTACAGCGGCGCCGAAGCGAAGCAGGTGCTGGCGCGCGAAGAAGGTATCGCGCTCGTCTTCCTCGACGTGGTGATGGAACGCGAAGACAGCGGCTTGGAAGTGGCGCGCTGGATGCGCGAAGACCTGGGCAACCAGTTTACGCGCATCGTGCTGCGCACTGGGCAGCCGGGACAGGCGCCGGAAGAACGCGTGATCGTCAACTACGACATCAACGACTACAAGGAAAAGACGGAACTGGACCGCACCAAGCTGTTCACCACCACTTTTGCCGCCCTGCGCGCCTACCGCGACATCATGAAGGTGGAAGAGGCGCGCCAGGCCCAGCTCCATTACCGCGAAGGCCTCGAGCGCGTCATCGCCGCCTCGGCGCACATCTTCAAGCAGCGCAACTTACGCGACTTTGCCAGCGGCCTGCTGCAGCAAGTCGTCGCCCTGCTGCGTTTGGAAACGAGCATGCTGCTGCGCCTGCGCGGCGCCAGCGCCATCTCGGGCGAGCAGGACTATGAAATCCTTGCGCAGATCGGCGACACGGACGATGGCATTCTCAGCCCGTCCCTGCTGTCGCAGCTGGACGACGCCAAGAGCAACAAGATTTCGCGCCTGCACGGCGACACCTATGTCGGCTATTTCCCGAACAGCAGCGGCAAGGCCTCGCTGCTGGTCTTGAAAGGCGTGGAAGAAATCTCCGACCTCGACGCGCAATTGCTGGAAGTATTCTGCTCGGGCGTGGCGATCGCCTTCGACAATATCCTGCTGACGCAGGAAATCACCGATACCCAGGCCGAGCTGATCCTGCGCCTGGGCGACGTGGTCGAATCGCGCTCGCACGAAGGCGGCAACCACGTGCGCCGCATGGCCGAAGTGTGCCAGCTGCTGGCGCAGGCGTCCGGCATGTCGGAAGAGGAAACCATGGTGCTGCGCCACGCGGCCCCCATGCACGACATCGGCAAGATTTCCACGCCCGACGCCGTGCTGCTCAAACCGGGCAAGCTAGACGCCGCCGAATGGGAAATCATGAAGCAGCATCCGACGGTGGGCATGTCCATCCTCGACGGCTCGCAGCGCCCGCTCCTGAAGGCAGCGGCCGTGATCGCCCACCAGCACCATGAAAAATTCGACGGCAGCGGCTACCCGCAAGGTCTCGTCGGCGAAAACATCCACAAATACGCGCGCATCGCCGCCGTCGCCGACGTCTTCGACGCCCTCATGCACAAGCGCTGCTACAAGGACGCCTGGCCGTTGCAACGCGTCGTCAGCTACCTGCGCGAAGTGAGCGGCAGCCACCTCGATCCGCAGTATGTGGAGTTGTTGATTGCGAATCTCGATGAAGCGCTGGCGCTGAATCAGCGTTTCCCGGATTAGCATGCGTACGTCGGATTACGCGGCTGCGCCGCTAATCCGACCTACGTGGTTTCGGCCCAAGCCCCCAACACGGGCACTCCGGGCCAAGCGGGCCTGAAAAATGTCGAGGGCAAGGCGCAGCGACGCAGACAGTACGCATGTACGGCAAGGAGCTGCAACGCCGCCATCGGCATTTTCTCAGGCCCGCGTCTCCGGCCCGCCGTTTTCAGGTTTTCAAAGACACATCATTGAAACCGCCGCCGGCGTCGGATTACGCGCAAGCGCTAATCCGACCTACGTGGCTCCAGCGGGAAGCGTATCTTGTAATGCAAGCCCATGCCGGGCGCACTGACCACCTTCACCGTCCCTCCCAGCGGTCCCGTCACCAGGTTATACAGGATATGCGCGCCCAGGCCGCTGCCGCCCGAGCCCCGCTTCGTCGTGAAGAAGGGGTCAAACAGCTGGCCCAGGGTGGCGCTGTCCATGCCCATGCCATCGTCGCTGTAGTCAAGTTCCAGCATGTCGCCAGCCGTCCGCACGCCGATCTTGATCTTGCCCGGCTCGCCTTCGGCAAAGCCATGCACCAGTGAATTGACCACCATGTTCGTGACGATCTGCGAGACGGCGCCCGGATAGCTGCGCAGCTGCACTTCGGGCGCGCAGTCGATCTCCACTTTGACCGGCTTGCCTTTCAGCTTGGGCTGCAGGGACAGCAGGACTTCATCGAGGTATTTGCGCAAATTAAAGCTGCGCAATTCGTCCGACGACTGGTCCACGGCCACCTGCTTGAAGCTGCGCACCAGCGCCGCTGCGCGCTGCGTGTTCGTCGTCATGATGCGCAGGGTCTGGTCGATGATGTCGAAAAATTGCCGCAAGCCGTCCTCGTCGAGCTGGCCGCCTTCCAGATCTTCGCGCGTCAGTTTCAATTCCTGCACCAGGTGGCTGGTGGCCGTCACGCAGATGCCCAACGGCGTATTGATTTCATGCGCCACGCCCGCCACCAGGCGCCCCAGGGACGCCAGCTTTTCCTGGCGCACCAGTTCCGACTGCGCTTCCTGCAAGGCGCTCAGGGCGCTGTTCAGGGCCGCGTTCTGCTCTTCCAGCGCTTCCTTGGCCTGGCGCATGGCGCTGTCGGCCTGGATACGGGCCATCGCCACGGCCACGTGGCTGGCCATGAAGGCCAGCACGTCCAGTTCCGCCTGGCCATACACGACGGATTCGTCGTAGCTTTGCACGATGATCACGCCATATTTGCGCTCGCCCAGCAGCATGGGCGCGCCCATCCAGCTGGCGATGCCGACATTGCCCAGCGGCTCGTCCATCTCGCCGCTGGCCACCAGCGCCGCATAGCTGCTGGCATCGAGCAGACAAGCCTTGCGCCGCGCCAGCACGTACGAACTCATGCCGATGCCGTAATGAAAGCGTTTCACGGGCGCCTGCGCATCCTTCTCGTCGACGAAATACGGGATCGTGATGTCCTTGTTGTCCGGGTGGTACAGGGCGATGAGGAAATTCTTTGCCGTCACCAGTTCGCTGATGATGGCGTGCAGGCGCGCATACAGGGTCGTCGCGTCGGCCGCCTGCGCCGACAGGTTGGCGATTTCATACAGCGCATGCTGGAGGTTTTCCGCGCGGCGCCGCTCGGCCACCTCGTGCGCCAGCAGGGCCGTGCGCTCCTGCACCGCCTTTTCCAGCCGGTCCATGCTTTGCATGCCTTGCAGGGCGCTCGACACGTGCGTGGCGATCAGCGCGAACAGGGCCTGGTCTTCCAGGCTGAAGCGGTGCTGCGCGTCATAGCTCTGAATGACGATGGCGCCCAGCACCTGGTGCTGCTGGTCCAGCAGCGGACAGCCTATCCAGTGCTCGGCCGCCGTGCCGCCGCCCCAGGCGCCGCCGCCGATGGCGCGCATGGCGTCGTCGTCAGCCGTCATCACCAGCTGCTTGCGGTTGACGATGACCCACGCCGTGGGCGATTGCGCGGCGCTGGCCAGGCGCACGCCCTCGTCCGGGTCGGGCGCGGCGTCGAATTCATCGACAAAATAGGGAAAGCGCACGAGGCCGTCGTCATGGTCGCTGAGCGCCACGTAAAAGTTCGCCGCATACATGATGCGTCCCAGTGCCGCATGCACCGCCTGCAGGAATTCGCTGATATCGCTGCAGGTGCTCGAGCGCTGCCCGATCTCCAGCAACACGGTTTGAACGGCTTCCAGACGGCTGAGGCGGCTTTCCATGGGTGACTATGTACCTTGTGCAAGTATATGTTCTGAAAATCAATATTATCAGTTCAGCCCGGCCTTGGCACGGCATAAAACGGAGAATCTTGCCTTGAGGCTGAGCAACGCACGCCACGCGCACATTTGCAACGCTGGCAATACAGTGGCAGACTAGGCCCCTTCCTACAGACCAGACCGTCCTCATGACCGCCACGCTACGCGCCTCGCTTCGTCCCTACACCCTCGCCGGCCTGCTGGCCTTTGCCGCGCTGGGCATGCCGCCGCTGTGCGCCGCGCCAGCCAAGGCGCCGGCGGCGGAAACGGCCGATGGCGGACGCTATTTCGGCCCCCTCGTCGCGGGCAAGATGCATGGCCAGGGCCGGCTCGAGTATGCGAGCGGCGCGTTTTACGAAGGCGGTTTCGCGCGCGGCGTGTTTTCTGGCCAGGGCAAGCTGCGCCAGGCCTCCGGCGTCGAATACACGGGCGCCTTCCGCCAGGGCGCCTTCGATGGCATCGGCCGCTACACTTCGCCCAAGGGCGAGATTTATGCGGGCAGCTTCGTCAAGGGCAGCTTCGAGGGACAAGGCCGCTTCCAGGGCGCCGATGGCGCCACCTTCGAAGGCCATTTCAAGCACTGGCGCCCGCACGGCGCCGGCAAACTGACCGACACGGACGGCACCGTCTTCGAAGGAGAATTCGTCCAGGGCCAGGTGCAAGGCAAGGCCAAGGTCACCACCAGCGACGGCATCCATTACGAAGGCGAGCTGAAAGACTGGAAATTCGAAGGCGAAGGCGTGCTGCGCACGGCTGACGGCGACGAATACCGGGGCGGCTTCAAGAATGGCCAGTTCGACGGCAAGGGCGTGCTGCGCTACGCCGTGGCGCAGGCGGACGGCCGGCGCGAAGACAGCGGCAACTGGACGGAAGGCCAGCTGGACGACCCGGCCCTGGACAAGCTCACGCGCGACAATATCGAACTGGCCCTGTACAACCAGCGCAGCCTGCTCGACGGCGCCCTGGCCCGCATCACGCCGCGCGATCCTGCGAAAAAAATCAATCTGTATCTGCTGGGCGTGGCCGGCGATGGCGCGCAGGAAGTGTTTCACCGCGAAACGGCCTTCGTGCAGCGCCAGTTCGACCGCGATTACGGTACCGTGGGCCGCTCCTTGATGCTCGTCAACAGCCGCAACACGGTGGCCCAGCAGCCGATGGCCACACGCACCAGCATCGCCGCCAGCCTCGACGCGCTGGGCGCGAAGATGGACAAGGCCAACGACATCCTGTTTCTGTTCCTCACCAGCCACGGCTCGCCCGAGCACGAACTGGCGCTGGCGCAAAACGGCATGGATCTGCACAGCCTGCCCGCGCAAGAGCTGGCCAGCATGCTCAAGCACAGCGGCATCCGCTGGAAAGTCATCGTCGTTTCCGCCTGCTATGCGGGCGGCTTCATTGCGCCCTTAAAAGATGACAATACCCTCATCATCACGGCCGCGCGCAGCGACCGCACCTCGTTCGGCTGCGACGACCAGAACGATTTTACCTACTTCAGCGAAGCGTATTTCAAGGAAGCGCTGCCAAAGAGCGCCGGCTTTGCGGAGGCCTTCGACAAGGCCAAAGTGCTGGTGCAGGCGCGCGAGGCGGCCGATTTCCGCGAAGGCGGCATGGAGACGGAAGAGCATTCCGAGCCGCAGCTGTTCCAGGGCAAGGCCATCGCCGCGCAACTGAAGGCGTGGCGCGCCCAGCCGCGCTGACATGGGCACGGCCTTCTTTCTTTCTGTACAATAGCCGTCACCATGCGCCGATTCTTCCTCATTTTTCTGCTGTTCGTGCTTCCGCTCCAGATGTCCTGGGCCGCGGCGAGCGCGTATTGCCTGCACGAGGAAGGCAAGGCGGCGCAGCACCTGGGCCACCACAGCCACCAGCACAAGGCCGAGTCCGATGCGGACAAGCAGCCTGCCGGCGACAAAAAAGTGGCGGACCAGCAGAAAAAAGGCCAGCCGCACAGCGACTGCAACGTCTGCCATGGCATTGGCCACGCATGGCTGCCAGCCGGCTCCAGCCTCCCCGTCGGCGACACGGCGTCCGTCAACGCGGACACTTCCCCCTTCTTTTACGCATCCCACATCCCGGACGCTCCCAAGCGCCCCGACTGGTCGTCGGCCATCTAGGCCGATGGGACGTTTCAATCACTTATCGCAGTAAGTCAGGCGCAGGCCTGCGCGTCCCGTCGAATTCTTTTCCATGCTTTTGGAGAATTCGATGTACCGATCCATCTTGTTACTATCCGCTGGCCTGCTGGCCGGCAACCTTGCCCACGCACAATCCAGCGTGGAAGCCGCCGCACCGTTGACCCTGCCCACCGCGCTGGCCCTGGCCGAGGGCGGCAACGCCACCCTGTCGGCAGCCCGCCACGAACTGGCGGCGCAGAGCGGCGCCTTGCAACAGGCGCGCGCCCTGCCCAATCCGGAATTGCAAACCGTGCTGGAAGACACGCGGCGCGCCACGCGCAGCACCACCGTGCAACTGAACCAGCTCATCGAACTGGGCGGCAAACGCGGTGCGCGCGCCGCCGTCGCCCAGCGCGGCGCAGACCTGGCGCAAGCGGGCCTGTCAATGCAGCAAGCCGACACGCGCGCCGCCGTCACTTCCGCCTTTGTCGACGTGCTGGCAGCGCAGGAAGGCTTGCGCCTGGCCGACAGCGCACAGGCCCTGGCCGCGCGCGCCAGCGACATCACGGCGCGCAGGGTAACGGCCGGCAAGGCCTCGCCCGTCGAGGAAACCCGCGCCAGGGTCGCGGAAGCGAGCGTGCGGCTGGAGCTGAACCTGGCCCGCAGCACCCTGGCCAGCGCCCGCAAGCGCCTGGCCGCCCTGTGGGGCAACGCCACGCCACGCTTCAGCGTCGCCGAGGGACGCCTGGAAACCTTGCCCGAGCTGCCACCGGCCAGCGAACTGGCGGCGCGCCTGGCCCAGGCGCCGGCCGTGCGCCAGGCGCAAAGCGCGCTGGCCCAGCGGCAAGCCATGCTGGACGTGGAACAGCGGCGCGCCACGCCCGACGTCACAGTCAGCATCGGCATGAAGCGCTCGGAAGAGCTGGGACGCAACCAGGCCATCATCGGCCTGGCCCTGCCGCTGCCCCTGTTCGACCGCAACGCCGGCAACAAACTCGACGCCCTGCGCCGCAGCGACAAGGCTAGCGACGAGCTGGCCGCCGCCCGCATCGCCGTGCAAACGGACGTGGCCGCCGCCACCGAACGCCTGGCCACGGCCCGGCTCGACGTGGAAAGCTTGCGCCAGGACATCTTGCCTGGCGCGCAAAGCGCCTATGACGCGGCCAGCAAAGGTTTCGAGTTCGGCAAGTTCGCCTTCCTCGACGTGCTCGATGCCCAGCGCACCTTGCTGCAAGCCAAAAACCAATACCTGCGCGCGCTGACGGAAGCGCAGCACGCCGCCGCCGACATCGAGCGCCTGCTGGGCACACCAGCTCCCCTGTAAGGAACACCATCCATGAACATCACACTCAACAAAAAGCAGACGATCGCCATCGCTTCCATCGCGGCCGCCGGCATCGTCCTGGCAATCCTCATCCTCGGCACGGGCAAGTCCAGCCCCCCTTCGGTTCCTGCCGTCAAGGCGGAAGCACATGCTGAAAAGAAAGACGAACATGGCCACGAAGAAGTGGAAGGCAAGCTGGAATTGACGGCCGCGCAAAGCAAGGCCGCCGGCGTCGTCATCGCCACGGCCGCGCCCGGCCGCATCAAGACGACGGTCGCCCTGCCCGGTGAAATCCGGTTCAATGAAGACCGCACGGCCCATGTCGTGCCGCGCCTGGCCGGCGTGGTCGAAGCCGTGCAGGCGAACCTGGGCCAGCTGGTGAAAAAAGGGCAAGTGCTGGCCGTCATCGCCAGCACGGAATTGTCGGAACAGCGCAGCGCGCTGCTGTCGGCGCAGCGGCGCTTGTCGCTGGCCCGCTCCACGTATGAGCGCGAGGAAAAACTGTGGCGCGAGAAAATTTCGGCCGAACAGGATTATCTGCAGGCGCAGCAGGCATGGCGCGAAGCGGAAATCGCCGTGCAGAATGCGCAGCAAAAGCTCAGCGCCCTGGGCGCCACGAGTACCAGCAAAGGCCCGCTGAACCGCTATGACATCCGCGCGCCGTTCGACGGCATGGTGCTGGAAAAACACATCACCCTGGGCGAAGCCGTCAAGGAAGACGCGAACATCTTCGTCATTTCCGACCTGTCGACCGTGTGGGCGGAAATCGCCGTGCCGGCCAAAGACCTGGCCACCGTGCGCATGGGAGGCAAGGCGGAAGTGAAAGCGTCCGCGTTTGACGCCAGCGCGCAAGGCACGATCACCTACGTGGGCGCGCTGCTGGGCGAACAGACGCGCACGGCCAAGGCACGCATCAGCTTGCAGAACCCGGACATGGCGTGGCGCCCGGGCCTGTTCGTCACGGTGGAAGTGGTGTCCGGGGAAGCGGACGCGCCCGTCACCGTGCACAGCACGGCCATCCAGACGGTGGAAGACAAGCCCGTCGTCTTCGTGCAGGTAAAAGATGGCTACCAGGCCACGCCCGTGGTGCTGGGCCGCAGCGATGGCACATTGACGCACATCAAGCAGGGCCTGGCAGCCGGCACGCCGTACGCGGCGCAAGGCAGTTTTGTTCTGAAGTCCGAGCTGGGCAAAGACTCCGCCGGCCACGAACACTGATCACGTCAAACTAAAGGAAACCATCATGTTTGAACGCTTGATCCGCTTCGCCATCGACCAGCGCTGGCTGGTGATGCTGGCCGTGGCCGCCATGGCCGGCCTCGGCATCTACAGCTATCAAAAGCTGCCCATCGACGCCGTGCCCGACATCACCAATGTGCAGGTGCAAATCAATACCCAGTCCGCCGGCTATTCGCCGCTGGAAACCGAGCAGCGCGTGACCTTCCCCATCGAGACGGCCATGGCCGGCTTGCCGAACCTGGAACAGACGCGCTCGCTGTCGCGCTATGGCCTGTCGCAAGTGACCGTGATCTTCAAGGATGGCACGGACATTTATTTCGCGCGCCAGATGATCAACGAGCGCTTGCAGGAAGCCAAGGAAAGCCTGCCGTCCGGCATCACGCCCAAGATGGGCCCCGTCTCCACGGGCCTCGGCGAAATCTACCTGTGGACGGTGGAAACGCAGGACGGTGCGAAAAAGCCGGACGGCACGCCGTACACGCCGACGGACTTGCGCGAAATCCAGGACTGGATCATCAAGCCGCAGTTGCGCAACGTCACGGGCGTGACGGAAATCAACGCCATCGGCGGCTACGCCAAGCAATACCAGGTGGCGCCCTACCCGGAAAAACTGGCCGCCTACGGCATCAGCCTGCAAGACGTGGTGACGGCGCTCGAGCGCAACAACAGCAACGTGGGCGCCGGGTATATCGAAAAACAGGGCGAGCAGCTGCTGATACGCGCGCCGGGCCAGGTGGCGTCCAAAAGCGACATCGGCAACATCGTCGTCGCCAATGTGCAAGGCGTGGCGATCCGCATCCGCGACGTGGCCGACGTGGTGCTGGGACGCGAGCTGCGCACGGGCGCGGCCACGGAAAACGGCCGCGAAGTGGTGCTCGGCACCGTCTTCATGCTGATCGGGCAGAACAGCCGCGCCGTCTCGCAAGCCGTCGACAAAAAGATGGTGGAGATCAACCGCAGCCTGCCGAAAGGCGTGCACGCCGTCACCGTGTATGACCGCACGGTGCTCGTCGACAAAGCCATCAATACGGTGAAGAAAAACCTGCTGGAAGGCGCGGTATTGGTGATCGCCATTTTGTTCCTGTTCCTCGGCAATATCCGCGCGGCCGTCATCACGGCCATGGTGATTCCGCTGGCCATGCTGTTCACGTTTACGGGCATGGTGCAATACCATGTGAGCGCCAACCTGATGAGCCTGGGCGCGCTGGACTTCGGCATCATCATCGATGGCGCCGTCGTGATCGTGGAAAACTGCGTGCGCCGCCTGGCCCATGCGCAGCAGAAACTGGGACGGCCGCTGACCTTGCAGGAGCGTTTTCAGGAAGTGTTTGCCGCCTCGCAAGAAGCGCGCCGCCCCTTGCTGTACGGCCAGCTGATCATCATGGTCGTGTACTTGCCCATCTTCGCGCTCACGGGCGTGGAAGGCCGCATGTTTACGCCGATGGCCCTGACGGTGGTCATCGCCCTGCTGGGCGCCATGCTGCTGTCGATCACCTTTATCCCGGCCGCCGTGGCGCTGTTCATCGGCGACAAGGTGGCGGAAAAGGAAAACGCCATCATGCGCGCGGCCAAGCGCTGGTATGCGCCGCTGCTGGACAAGGTCATGCGCAACACGCCCGTCGTGCTGACGGGCGCGGCCGTGGCTGTCGTGCTGTCAGGCTTGCTGGCAACACGCATGGGCAGCGAATTCGTGCCCAGCCTGAACGAGGGCGACATCGCCATCCAGGCCCTGCGCATCCCCGGCACCAGTTTGAGCCAGTCGCTGGCCATGCAGCAGCAGCTGGAAAGCAAGCTCATGGCAAACCACAAGGAAATCGCGCGCGTGTTCGCCCGCACGGGTACGGCCGAGATCGCATCCGACCCCATGCCGCCGAATATTTCCGATGGCTACATCATGCTCAAACCCCGCGACGAATGGCCGGAACCGGGAAAATCGCGCGAGCAATTGCTGGCGGAAATCGAAGCGACGGCCACCAGCTTGCCCGGCAACAACTACGAGTTTTCGCAGCCGATCCAGCTGCGCTTCAATGAACTGATTTCCGGCGTGCGCAGCGACGTGGCCGTGAAACTGTTCGGTGACGACATGGCCGTGCTCGACAGCACGGCCGCGAAGATCGCCGGCGTACTGGGCAAGATTCCCGGCGCGACGGAAGTGAAGGTCGAGCAGACGACGGGCCTGCCCATGCTGACGGTGCAGATCGACCGCGAGCAGACGGCCCGCTATGGCCTCAATATTGCCGACGTGCAAGCGGCGATTGCCACGGCCATCGGCGGGCAAGAGGCGGGCACCCTGTTCCAGGGCGACCGCCGCTTCGACATCGTCGTGCGCCTGCCCGACAGTCTGCGCAGCGACCTCGAGCAGCTGAAACGCCTGCCCATCGCCCTGCCCCAGGGTGCAGCGGCGGAAGGCCGTGCCCGCTTCATTCCGCTCGGTGAAGTGGCCAGCCTGCAAGTGGCGCCGGGACCGAACCAGATCAGCCGCGAAGACGGCAAGCGCCGCATCGTCATCAGCGCCAACGTGCGCGGGCGCGATATCGGCTCGTTTGTGGCCGACGCCACGCAGCAATTGCAAGCGCAAGTGGCCATTCCCGCCGGCTACTGGACCAGCTGGGGCGGCCAGTTCGAGCAGCTGCAGTCGGCCACGAAACGCCTGGAACTGGTGGTGCCCGTGGCGCTGGCCCTCGTGTTCGTCTTGCTGTTCGCCATGTTCGGCAATGTGAAGGATGGTTTACTGGTGTTCAGCGGCATCCCGTTCGCCTTGACAGGCGGCATCGTGGCCCTGTGGCTGCGTGACATCCCCATGTCGATCTCGGCGGCCGTCGGCTTCATCGCCCTGTCCGGCGTGGCCGTGCTGAACGGTCTCGTGATGATCGCCTACATCCGCCAGCTGCGCGAACAGGGCATGCCCTTGCACGATGCCATAAGGGAAGGCGCGATCACGCGGCTGCGGCCCGTCTTGATGACGGCGCTGGTGGCGTCGCTGGGTTTCGTGCCGATGGCGATCGCCACGGGCACGGGCGCCGAAGTGCAGCGTCCGCTGGCCACCGTGGTGATCGGCGGCATTTTATCGTCGACGGCCTTGACCTTGCTGGTGCTGCCGCTGCTGTACCGGCTCGCGTATCGCAGGAAAGAAGAGGAGGTAGGTCGGATTAGCGTGGCCGAAGGGCACTCTTAATCCGACACATTGTTGGCACTGGTGGCGTCGGATTACGGCCTTTCAGGCCTAATCCGACCTACGCCTGCCGCTGCTGTACCGGCTCGCGTATGCCGCAAGAGGTAGGTCGGATTAGCGCGCAAGCGCGTAATCCGACACATTGTTGACGCCGGTGGTGGCGTCGGATTACGGCCGGCGGTAGCCACCCTCAATCCAGTTCGCCGCTGACGTCGCATTGAACTTGAACGCGGCCGACGTGCGCACCTTGGCGATCTGTTCGCCGTCGGCGTCGTAGGCGCTCAGTTCCGCGTACGGGTGGTCTTCGTCGGGGACGATGTCGAACATCACCTTGACTTGCCCCTCGTCCGTGGCGACGAACAGGTTCTTGTGCAATTGCGCATGCAGCTGCTGCTCGTGGCGGCGCAGCACTTCCGACGCCGTCTTGACCAGGGTATTGAAGGCGTTGACGTCGAGCGGCTTCGGATTTTTCTTGTCGCGGCCCATGGTCCACGGGCCCACCAGCGCCGGCTCCGGTTCGCCATCCTTGATCATGGCCACGGCCCAGCCTTCATCTTCCTCGTTCTTGATCACCCTCGCCGTCCAGCCATTGCCTACCCACAGGCGCGGCTCCTGGATCGGGGCGTCATTGTCCTGCTCGGCTGCTTCGTCGGAAAAGTCGGGGAAATCGGTACTCATGGCGGTGCTCGTGATGGAAGGTCGGGGCTAGCATGATAGTCGAAAACGCCCGCCCGTGCCGCGTTCCCGGCGGCATGGGTGAACGTTTAACACTTCCGTCCGGCATCTTCCCAGGCGACTGTCAGCACATGGACATGGCAGGCCGGTTGGGCCAGGTCAGCGGCGGGCCCGGCGGCACCCAGCGCGGGTCGATGGCCGGCAGCGGCGCATGGTAATTAAACGGATTGATGATGATCGGCGGTATCGCCGATGGCGCACCGACGGGCTCGGCGCAGGACTGCGTGGCGCTACGCTGGCGCGTGATTCGATGGTCAGGGGGGGATAGCGATTGATCCCCGGTATCTGCAAACAAAAGCATGTTGCCCTCCTTGCGAGAGTGAGGTATTCAGTATAGGACGGCTTGCGCACATTACAAGAAAAGAAATCTTGCTCCAGATCAGCGTTTTCTGGCCTCCAGCGCCTTCCATACCGTGAAAATGACGGCCTGTCGCACGCCGCTGGCGGCAAACCGGGCGCGCCCCTACAGTGTGACCATGCAATACCCGATCACCCACACTGCGAGGCCTACCATGAAAAAACTGCTCACCTTCGTCCTCATCGTCATGCTCGCCTGCCTGTTCCTCGACAAGGTCGGCGGCAGCGACATGCACATGCAGTTCAACGGCGACGATGTCGACGGTCCGCTCGAGTGGCTGTTCGGCCTCGTGTTTGCCGGCGGCGGCTTGCTGATCGCCGCCATTGCGGTGGTGTGCGCCGCCATCGTGGCGGGCGTGGTGCTGGCCGGCGTGAGCGTGGTGCTGATCGCCGCCGTGGCCCTGTGCGTCGTGCTGGCGCTCGCGCTGAGCACGCCCGTGCTGCTGCCGCTGCTGATACCCGTCGCCATCGTCTGGCTGATCGTCAGCCGCAACCGCAAGCAGACGCAAGCGCGTCAGCACAGCCTGTAATCACTGCGCCATGAACTTGCTGAGCACGCCGTCGCCGCCGCCATCATTCTGTTCGATGCGGTTGCGCCCGCCCCGCTTGGCCCGGTACAGCGCCTCGTCGGCGCGCGCCAGCACGGCGTCGCAATCGGCATCGGTACCGGCCATGGCGGCCATGCCGATGCTCACCGTGATGGTGATCACCGTGCCGCCATCGATGGTCAGCGAACTTTCCGCCACGCGCCGACGCAGCCGTTCGGCAAACACGGCGGCGGCGCCCAGATCCGTGCCCGGCAGCAAGATGGCAAATTCCTCGCCGCCCACGCGGCCCGGCACGTCGACCTTGCGCAGCGCCTGGCACATCAGCGCCCCCAGGTGGCGCAGCACGGCATCGCCGACGGCATGGCCATACTCGTCGTTGACGCGCTTGAAGTGATCGATGTCGAGCATCAGCACGCTGGCGGAGCTGGCCAGTTCGCGCTGCAAGCGGGCATGCTCGTTTTCCAGCGACGCCATGAAGTGGCGCCGGTTCGGCAAGCCGGTCAGGAAATCCGTGGTGGCCAGCTGCAGCAGTTCCGCGTTCATGCGCTTGCGCTCGGTGATGTCGAGCGAAGACACCATGACGAAATCGAGGCTATCCGCATGGCCAGGCATCACCAGCAAGCTCAATTCATTTTGCCGCGCCGCGCCATCGAGACGCACGAAGCTGCTCTCGCACTCGTACAGGTGGGCGCCGCCAGCCAGCGCCAGCAGCGCATCGCCGAAACGGGGCAAGGCGCTGTCGTCGAAATTCTGCGCCAGGCTCAGCGCGCCGCGGCGCTGGTCGTCCTCGTTGGCCCGCACTTGCGCCAGCGCGGCGCCGTTCGCGTCGATGATGCGCACCAGCCCCGCCAGCCGCCGCAGCACATCCGGATTGGCCTGGAAGTGGGCGCCCAGGTCGCGTACGCCCGCTTGCTCGATAGCATCGAGCGCGGCGCGCACAGCCGACCAGTCCTGTTCCCACAAGGCCACGGGCGCATGGTCGTACAGGCTGCGGAAACGCGCTTCGCCGGCGCGCAGGGCCAGCGCCACCTGCGCCTGCTCGATGGCCATGCCGGCCAGGTGCGCCGCCTCGCTCAGCCGCGCCAGATGGGCCGCGCCCGGCAGGGTCGGCTGGCGGTGATACGCCATCAGCACACCGAGCAGCTTGCCCGAGCCGCCACGCACGGGTTCGGCCCAGCACGATTGCAGCTGGGCCCGGCACGCCAGTTCCATCGTTTCCTGCGCAGCGGCATGCAAGTCGCCGACGATCACGCGCTGGCCGTCGCGCACGGCTTGCGCGGCGATGCCGTGCACGCCCTGCAGAGTGTCGAGGTCATGGCCATGGCTGGACAGGTTGAAAAACGCGGGCAAGCTCGGCGCCGCGCCCAGCACCAGGCGGTGGCGGCTTTCATCGAGCAGCAAGATGCTGCACAGCATGGCGGGATGGTCGGCTTGCACGCTCAGCACCACGCTTTCCAGCACCCGTTCCAGCGGCGCGCCCGTGGCCAGCATTTCCAGCACTTGCCGCCGCGTATGCTCGCGCCGTTCCATCTGGCTGCGCTCGCTGATATCGCGGAAAGTCCACAAGCGCGCCTGCTCATTGCCCAACTGCATGCTGCGCACATATTGTTCGACCACCCGTCCATCGCGCAGGTGCAGCACGTCGCGCCGCTCGCGGTGGCCGTGCGGCGCGTGGGTGCGTGCTCCGAGGAAAGGCGCCGCCTGCTCGAGCTGGCTTTCCACGTGGCGCACGAGCGCCGTGCCATCGGCTTGCCAGTCGAGCGCGTCGGGTACTTGCCACAGGTCGCGGAAGCGCCGGTTCGACGTGAAGATGCGGCCGTTGATATTGTCGACCAGAATGCCGTCGATGGTCGAATCGAGGATGCTGCGCAGCATGGCCTGGCTGCGCTGCGCCGCCTCGGCCATCGCCAGCACGCTCGCCTGCCCCTGCTCCAGCTGGCCGGTCAGCTCGCTCGAGCGCGCCAGCGCCGCCTGGGCGCGGGCACGGCCCGCCGCCAGCAGCCAGGCGGCCAGCGCCAGCACGATGCTGGCCAGCACACCGGTCCAGGCCACCAGACGGGGCCGCGCCAGCAGCTCGCCATCGAAACCCGGCATGGCGCGCACGCGCAAGGTCCAGGGGCGGCCGGCGATGGTGATCACTTGCCGCGACACGAGGCTGTCCGACGCGGCAGAGGAAAAGCCGCCCGGCAAGCTGTCATACATCAGGGCCGCCTCGGCCAGTTGCGCGCCGTCATAGATTTCCAGGTCCAGCTGGCGCGCCGCCTCACCGCCCACGCCCGCCATCAGGTCACCCATGCGGAACGGCGCAAACACCCAGGCGCGCAAGGCGGCGCGCCGCTGTTCCACAGTGCCATGCGGCACACCATTCTCGTAAACGGGCAGCACGACGAGGAAGCCATGCGCCTGGGCGCTGCCGCTATCTTGCACCAGGTGAATCTTGCCCGTCATGGCGGCCCGCCCCGTATCGCGCGCCTGCTCGAGCGCGGCGCGGCGCACGGGTTCGGACCAGAGGTCATAGCCGAAGGCCAGCAGGTTGCTGTCGCTTAAAGGTTCCAGATAGGTGATGGGCGCATGCCAGGCGCGCTGGCCGTGCGGACGCACGGCATAACCGGGATAGCCTTCCGCGCGCACGCTGGCCTCGTGCCGCGCCAGGGCGGCGCCGGGCAACAGCGGCAGGAAGCCGATGCCGTGGATGCCGGGAAAGTGACGGTCCACCTGCTGCACCGACAGATAGGCATGGAATTCGCGGCGCGTGACTTCCTGCGAACTGGCATACAGTCCCTGCACCCCGTGCAGCACCTGGATATAGGTCTGCATGCGGCCGGCGATGTTGCCCACCAGTTCGCGCACGCGGAAATCGAAATCGGCCTGCACCTGCTGTTCGCTGGCATCATGGGCGTTGCGCCAGGCGCCGTAGGTCAACCCCAGACACAGCGCCAGCACCAGCGCGGCCAACGCGCGCGGTCCCACCCAGTGCGACACTGGCTTGGCAAACCACGACGAAGACGCGCGTGTAGACATGACAGGCTGACAGGACGGACATCAAACCATTTCACGGCCAGCAACAGGGCTGGCAGCGGGCTGTACAACTACCATCGGTAGTCGATGAGAATGATAGTACGTTACAGCGGGCGCCCTTGCAATGCTGAATATTGTATTAAAAAGAGTACATATTTCGTGAACGCAATGATGTGTACTCCAGGAAAATTCGATGCCATGATAACCATCGCCCGACACTGGTATGATCGCCCCGCAATCCATCACCGAGGAGCCGCGTTTGCAACAAGATAGCTGGCAGGGAACACTCTGGCTGGCGCCGGACTTCGCCATCTTGCATGGCGCAGCGGGCGCCACGGACAGTCACGCCCATTATGCGCACCAGCTGATGCTGAGCACGGGAGCGCCCTTCACGGCCGAGCTCGACGGCATCGTCCACACGGCGCGGCACTTGCTCGTCGACAGCCTGCGCCCGCACGCCATCATCACCGCGCCGGACCCCATGCTGACCATCTATGCGGAGCCGCAGCGCCTGGGTGGCGCGGCCCTGCTGGCGGCGGCCGGCAACGCCGGCGTACCCAGCCTCGACAGCCTGGCCGCCGCGCTGCAGGCGCAGCCGCGCGAGCGCTTGCCCGATCCCCGCCTGCTGCGGGCGCTGGACAAGGTCGATGCGCTATTGTCCGGCAAGGTCAGCGCGGCGGAAGTGGCCGAGGCCGCGCATTTGTCGCTGAGCCAGCTGGAACGCCTGTTCAGCGCCCAGCTGGGCTTGCCCGTGCGGCGCCTGGTGCTGTGGCGCCGCCTGCGCCTGGCCATCCGTTTCATCTTGCTCGGCAGTACCCTGACGCAGGCGGCCCACGGCGCCGGCTTTGCCGATGCCGCGCATTTTTCGCGCACCATGCGCAGCCTGTTCGGGGTGCGCGCCGACCGCAGCTTGCGCCAGCTCGACGTCAAGCTGCTCGATTGACGGCACGATTGAGCGCCTGCTGCAAGCCGGCCGGCAGCTCGGGCGCACGTATGCCCTCTTCCGAGCGGAACGGTTCCAGCAGCTGCGGTCCATAAGCAACGGGATAATCGGGACGGCTACCGATGCCCAGGTCCTCGCCCCGCATGCGGTAGCCGGGCGCGTCGAACGCCGTGCCCAGCAGACGGTCCCAGCACGTAAAGAACAGGCCGAAATTCACGTCGCCGGCCGTGCCATACTTCATGTGGTGAAAACGGTGCAAGGGCGCCCAGGCGAACACGTGGCGCAGCGGCCCCATGCGCATGTCGACATTCGCGTGCTGCAGCAACAGCTGGATCGCCACGGCAAACGCCAGCACGGCCATGACCTTCTCCGGTATGCCCAGCAACAGCAAGGGCAGCATGCCGCCCGCCGCTTCGAGCAGCAGATGCAGCGGATGTTTCATCCAGCCATTAAAACCGTACATGCGCTGCACGCTGTGGTGCACGGCATGCAGTTTCCACAGAAAATAATAGCGGTGGCTCAGGTAATGCACGAGCGTGATGCCGCAATCGGCAATCAGGATCGCCAGCAGCAGCTGCGCCCAGAACGGCAACTGGACTGGCCAGAATGGGCCCAGCGCCAAATGCCCGGCCAGCAGGGGAAAGGCCGCCAGGCCCAGCAGGTAGAGCGCTTCATTGACGAGCGCGTGCAGCGTATCGCGCCAGCCGTCGCCGTGACCGTCGTTCCACGCGCCGTCATACGGCAGATAGCGTTCGGCAAGAAAGGAAGTGAGCAGGGCCAGCAGCAGCAAGGGCGGCAAGACCCACAGAGAATAGTGGCACGCCGCGATCAGGCAAGCGGCGGCGCCGATGAAGCCGGCCCAGAACACGGGGCCGTACAGCGCGGCAAAGAGGGATTTCATGGCAAGACGCTCCTGTGGCAAAAACCACAGCATGGCTGCTTCCCCTGCCGCGCCGCTTGAAGAAACGGCGCAACCTGTTACTTCAGGGCTTTTCTCGCGGCATATTGCTGGTAGCCATTCGCGCGCAGGGCGCAGGCAGGGCAAGTGCCGCAGCCATAGCCCCAGTCGTGCAACTGGCCCCGCTCACCCAGGTAGCACGTATGCGTGCCGCTGCGGATCAGGTCGACCAGCGGCTGCCCGCCCAGGTCTTCCGCCAGGTCCCAGCTTTGCGCCTTGTCCAGCCACATCAGCGGCGTTTCCAGCTTCAAGCGCGTGTCCATGCCCAAGTTCAGGGCCACTTGCAGCGCCTTCATCGTGTCATCGCGGCAATCCGGATAGCCGGAGAAATCCGTCTCGCACATGCCACCCACTAACACCGTCAAACCGCGGCGGTAGGCCACGGTGGCGGCCACGGTCATGAACAGCAAGTTGCGTCCAGGAACAAAAGTATTCGGCAAGCCGTTTTCCTGCATGACGATCTCGACGTTCTGCGTCATGGCCGTATCGGAAATGGCGGAAATGAGCGACAGGTCGATCATGTGATCCTGGCCCAGGCGGCTGTCCCACTCGGGCGACTGCTGGCGCATCTGTTCCAGCACGCCTGGACGCACGGTCAGTTCGATCGCGTGGCGCTGGCCATAATCAAAGCCGATGGTTTCGACGCGGCTATAGTGCTTGAGGGCCCAGGCCAGGCAGGTGGTGGAATCTTGTCCACCGCTAAAGAGCACCAGTGCGGAGTCCGTTGCTAGCATAATTTCTTTCTTTTCAGTTTTATTCTGTTCGAGTGCGCGGGAAAACATGATTCCCTGCGCAAAAAATACTTATTCGTCCGCCATCAGTTTACCTATTCCGGTAACATGCAGTCAGCATTTACTTATCTGGAGCACCATGTTTTCTGCACGACCCATACGGCATACGGCTGCCGGCAAGGCGATACGACCACGAATTTTGGCACAAGTAGTGGCAAAAGTAATGGGTCAACTGACACTGGCGGCCGCCGGCGGTGCCATATTGCTGTTTCCTGCCGCCCATGCTGCCGCACAAGAGGCCACGCAAGATGCTGCTCCAGAGAGCGCCAGCGCCACGGAAGCGGCGCCTGCCCCGCTGCAGTACGAGGTCAAGGTCAACGCGCCCGGCGACCTCGATGAGTTGCTCGAAAAAAACCTGGACCTGGAACGCTTCCGCGGCAACCCGCGCATGGACCGCGAGCAATTGCGCCGCCTCGTGCGCGCTACGCCCGAGGAAGCCAAAAACCTCATCGCCACGGCCGGCTACTATACGCCCGTCGTCACGGTACGCGTCGATACGACGGGCGCCAAACCCGTCGTCATCGTCGACGTCGACCCGGGCCAGCCCGCGACCATCGACAAGGTCGAGCTGGAATTGCGCGGCTTCGATCCCACGCCGCCGCTGGCCGCCAGCGAGCCTTACGATACGGAAGCCCTGAAGCGCAGCTGGGCCCTGAAGACGGGCAGCGTGTTTCGCCAGTCCGACTGGGAAGCGGCCAAGCGCGCGCTGCTGCGCGAAGTGGTGCAGACGCGCTACCCGCGCGCCCAGCTGGTCGATACGCAAGCCGTGGTCGACCCGGAAACGCACAAGGTCTCCTTGCTGGTAGTGCTCGACAGCGGCCCCGAGCTGCGCTTTGGCGAACTGCGCATCGAAGGCTTGAAGCGCTACGATGCCAGCATCATCCGCAACCTCGACAAGATACGTCCGGGCGAGTACTACAGCGAATCGGCGCTGCAATCATTCCAGGCACGCCTGCAGGACACCGGTTACTTTGCCAGCGTGGAAGTGAGCGCCGACATGAGCAGCATCCTCAGCGAGCAGATCGAGGCGGGCCAGGAAAGCCAGCAAGCCGATGCCGCCGGCGCCGCGCCCGACGCCAAGCCCGCCAACCGCGGCCCCGCGCCGCAGCTACCGCTGGTCGTGCGCGTGACGGAAAACAAGCAGCAGAACGTCAGCGCCGGTCTCGGTTTCAGTACCAACACGGGTAACCGCGCCCAGCTCAACTATGACAACCTGAACGTGTGGGGCACGCGCTTCAAGAGCGCTCTCACCATGGAAACGAAGAAGCAGGCGGCGCACGCCAATTTCTACTTTCCAACGACCGAACGCGGCTACAACGACAGCGCGGGCGCCTCGTTCGAGCGCAGCGACATTTCCAACGAAATCACGGCCGTGACGACCATCTCGGCCAAGCGCAACTGGGGCGGCACCAACCTCGAGCGCAGCCTGACGTTCGAGTTCCTCAGCGAAAACAAAACCGTCGTGGGCCTGGAACAGACGCGCAGCAAGAGCTTGCCGCTGACCTATGCGATCACCAAGCGCAGCCTCGACAGCCTGCTGTTCCCCACCAAGGGCTATGTCATCAACGCCCAGGTGGGCGGCGCCCTGCTGCCCGTGCTGACGGACGAGCGCTTCGTGCGCGTGGCCGGCAAGGCCGTGTATTACCGCCCGCTCGGTGAAAAGGGCGAGCTGATCGTGCGCGGCGAAATGGGCGCGCTGGGCTCGAAGGAAAAACGCGGCGTGCCGGCCGTCTACCTGTTCCGCGCGGGCGGCGACCAGTCGGTGCGCGGCTATGCCTACCAGGAACTGGGCGTCAAAGAGGGCGACGCCACCGTCGGCGGGCGCTACATGCTCACCGGCAGCGCCGAATACCAGTACTGGTTCAAGCCGAAGTGGGCCATCGCCGCCTTCTATGACGCCGGCAACGCGGCCGACACCGTGAAAGAGGCCATGACGCCGAAATCGGGCTACGGCCTGGGCGGGCGCTACAAGAGCCCCGTCGGTCCCATCAATGTCGACGTGGCATATGGCCACGCCGTCCACGCCTATCGTTTGCACTTCTCTCTGGGATTCACTTTCTGATGTCCGATATGACTACCGAATCCCCCGGCGCCATCCCTCCGCCGCCGGCCAAAAAACCGCGCCGCTGGGTGCGCTACGTACTGATCGCCGTCGCCAGCCTGGCCGTGCTGCTGGGCGGCGCCTTCTGGTTCCTGGGCCGCGAATCGACCTTGCAGATGCTGGTGCAAAAAGTGGCCAGCGCCAGCGGTGGCGACATCGAAGTGTCGGGCGTCTCCGGCTCGCTGTACAACCGCATGCACCTGGGCCACGTCAGCTACCGCAGCAAGACGCAGCACATCACGGCCGACAATATCGACATCAACTGGTCGCCGTTCCAGTTCTTCTCGGAAGGCATTGCCATCAGCGAACTGCATGTGGCCAGCCTGTCCGTCGAAAGCACGGCGCCGTCCGAGGAACCGTCGACCATGCCCACCAGCCTGGCCGCGCCGTTCAAGATCGGCATTGCCGACGCGCGCCTGGACAAGGTGACCCTGGTCAGCCCAGGCGGCAACACGGTGTTTGAAAAAATCCATTTCACCCTGTCGGGCGACAAGTCGCAATGGCAGCTGGAAGACGCGTCTGCCCTGACGCCGTTCGGCCAGGCCACGGCCAGCGCGACGATAGCCGCCACGCAGCCATTCAAACTGTCAGGCAAGGCAGGCTTGACGCAGCTCAACCCCGCCGCCGGCGAAAAACCGGCCGCGCTCGCCTTGCAGCTGGGCGGCGACTTGAACGTGCTGAACGTCACGGCCAAGGGCAACGCGGGCGCGGCCACGGCCGACGCCCGGCTGGCGCTGGCGCCGTTCGATCCCGTCATCATCCTGCGCTCGGCCAGCATCAAAGGCCGCAACATCAATCCGGGCAAGTTTGACGCCACCTTGCCACAGGCGGACCTGAGCCTGGAACTCGATGCCACCATCGACACGCGCCCCAACGCGCAAACCGTGTCGGGCAAGCTGGCCATCCTCAACCACGCCACGCCGGGCCCCATCGACCAGCAAAAGCTGCCGCTGCGCCAGTTCGAGGCGCGCCTGGGCGGCACCCTGACGGCCACGACCCTGGAGTCGGCCATCATCGATTTCGGCAACGCGGGCAAATTCACGGGGAGCGGCAAGCTTAACCGCGACGCGGCCGACGCGCCCATCGGCAATGCGCAGCTGACCTTGCACACGGACAAGATCGACTTGCAGCACATTTACAGCAGCATCAACAGTACGAAGATCGTCGGCGACATCGTGCTCGACAGCGACGGCAAGACGCAGACCCTGCGTGCCAAACTCGGTGAAGCCAAGCTGCGCCTGGACGTGGAAGCCACCCTGGCCGACTCCTTGGTGCAACTGCGCAAGGCGACCTTGCAAGCGGGCAAAAGCAGCGTCAATGCGACGGGCCAGATCAGCCTGAAGGACGAGCAACCGTTCAAGGCCGTGGCCAGCACCAGCCGTCTCAATCCCGCCGACTTCGGCGCCTTCCCCGTAGCCGACCTGAACCTCGACGTGCGCGCGAATGGCCACGTGGCACCAACATGGCTGGCAAATGCGGACTTCACCGTGCGCGCCAGCAAGCTGCTCGACCAGCCCCTGTCCGGCAAGGGCAAGCTGACGGCCGACGCGGCCCATTTCAGCGGCATCGACGTGCAATTGGCACTGGGCAAGAACAACGTGACGGCCAAGGGCAACTTTGGCGGCGCCGGCGAAAAACTCAACTGGAACGTCGATGCGCGGCAACTTTCCGCCTTGCAGGGCGACTTGCTGGGCACGGTGCTGGCCAGCGGCGTGGTACAAGGCACCATGCAGCAGCCGCGCACGAGCTTTGTTGCCGATGCGAAGGGCCTGGGTCTCACCAGCGGCAAGCGCCCTGCGCCCGACAGCGCCATCCACGCCAGCGGCGAAGTGGGCTTGACGGGAGCCAAGCAGCAAGCGGAATTGAAAATGGCGGGGTCCCTGCAAAAGATCAACCCGGCCGCGTTTGGCGCATCGCTGCCGAACGGCAATGTCAATGCGGATTTCAACGGCAACGGCCGCCTGACGAGCGACTGGCAAGTGGCCCTCAACCTGGCCCTGCGCGAATCGACCTTGCAAAACGCGCCGCTGGCCGGCTACGCCAAGCTGTCGGCCAATGCAAAACGCATCGACAGCGTCGATACGGAATTGCGCCTGGGACCGAACAGCCTGCTGGCCAAGGGCGCGCTGGGCGGCGCCACGGACCAGCTGACGTGGAAACTCGATGCGCCGCAACTGTCGACCCTGGGCCCGCGCTTTGCCGGCGTGCTGCATGCGGCCGGCTCCGTCTCGGGCAAGATGGATGCGCCCGCAGCCCAGCTGACCCTGGATGGCAAGGACCTGACCTTCTTTGGCGACCAGCAATTGAAAGCCGTGAAAGGCAGCGCCAGCGTGGGCGCCGGCCAGGGCGCGCTCGACCCCATGGTCAGCAGCCTGGAGATCACGGGCTACAGCACGCCCACCTTCAAACTGGCCAGCGCCCGCCTGGGCACGACGGGCACGCGCGGCAGCCATACGGTGAGCCTGGCGGCGCGCAATGACGATTTCGACGCCACCGTGCAAGTGCGCGGCAGCCAGAGCGGCGCCAGCTGGACGGGCACCATCGACAGCCTGCAAAACAAGGGCCGCTATGCGCTCGTGCTGCAAGCGCCCGTGCCCGTGAAAGTGGCAGGCCCTGCCAACAGCGGCGTGGCGGGCCTGGGCCAGCCCGAGCAGATCAGCGTGGGCAACACTGTCATCAAGCTGCCGGCAGGCAGCATCACCATGCAAAGCCTCGTCAAGAACGGCCCCCGCTGGACCAGTTCCGGCCAGGCGGCCGGCGTGGCGCTGACCTACCTGGCGCAAGTGATTCCCGCGCTGCAAGCCAATGCACGCAGCGACCTGACCCTGGGCGCGCAATGGTCGCTCGACATGCAGGTGCCGACGGCCAAGCAGAAAGATCCCTCTTTGGCTGGCATGCTCCACATCTACCGCGAAAAAGGCGACGTGACGGTGGGCGTGGAACAGCCGCTGGCGCTGGGCTTGCGCACCCTCGATGCGAGAGTCGACGTGGCCAACCAGCAGCTGCGCCTGGCCGTGAAACTCGATGGCGCGCGCGCGGGCCAGAGCGACATCAATGCCACCGTGCAAATGCTGGGCGGGCGCATCAGCAACGACAGCGCCCTCTCCCTGACGGGCACCACCAATATCGATTCGCTGGCGTGGCTGGCGCCGCTGACGGGCCAGCCGGGCCTGGAACTGGGCGGCGCCCTGAAGGTGGCACTGTCCGGCAGCGGCACCATCGGCGCACCGCAATTGAATGGCGACATCAACGGCAGCAAGCTGCTGGTCAACTGGGCCGACCAGGGCTTGAAATTGCGCAATGGCGTGCTGCAAGCCAAGCTGGCCGGCGATCAACTGCAACTGCAGCGCCTGAGTTTTGACGGCGGCGATGGCAAGGTGCAGGCCGATGGCTGGGTACGCTTTGCGAATGGCGAGGCAAGCCTGGAACTGAAACTGCTGGCCGACCGCCTGCAGGCGCTGTCGCGGCCCGACCGTACCCTGGTCTTGTCGGGCAACAGCACCCTGGTGCGCAACGACAAACGCTTCAGCTTCGAGGGCAAGTTCAGGGCCAACCGCGCGCTGATCGAACTGGCGCCGCAAGACACGCCGACGCAAAGCAGCGACGTGGTGGTGCTGGGCAAGGAAGTCAAGGGCAGCAAGGAAGCGCCGTCGCTGCCCCTGAATATCGACCTCGAGTTCGACCTGGGCAATGCCTTCCACCTGCGCGGCATGGGCATCGACGCGGATCTGGCCGGCAATGTGCGCGCCAGAGTCATCAACCGCGCCGCACCGCGCGTGACGGGCAGCATCAAGGTCACCAGCGGCCAGTACGCAGCCTACGGGCAGAAGCTGTCGATCGAACGGGGCTTGATCGCCTTCACGGGCGCCTACGATAACCCGTCGCTCAATATCCTGGCCGTGCGCAAGCGTCCCGAAGGCGAAGCCTTGTCGGAAACGAACGTGGAAGCGGGCGTGGAAGTGCGCGGTACGGCGCAGGCGCCGACGGCCAAGCTGGTGTCCACGCCGAGCGTGTCGGACAGCGACAAGCTGGCCTGGCTGATCCTCGGTCACGGTGCGGAAACGGCGGCCGGCGATGAAATGGCCCTCCTGACGACGGCGGCCGGCGCCCTCTTCGGCGGCTCCGGCGGCGGTTTGCAAGGCAAGCTGGCCAATTCGCTGGGCCTTGACGAAGTGGGCCTGTCGCAGGCACAAGGGCTGGAAAGCACGGTCGTCACCGTCGGCAAGCGCCTGTCCTCGCGCGCCTACCTGACGTTCGAGCAAGGCACGAGCACGGCGACAAGCCTGGTCAAGCTCCGTTATAAACTGAACCGCCGCATCACCCTGCAATTCCAGACGGGCACGAACAATGCGCTGGACGTGTTGTATACGTGGGCGTTTGATTAGATTGGTCGTGGCCAGCGGCCCGGGTGCCAACGATGTTGTCGGATTACGCGGGGCGTTGCCCCGCTAATCCGACAACATTGTTGGCCAAGGTCTCAAACACAGCATCAACAAAAAACAAAGGGCGCCTGGGCGCCCTTTTGTTTGACTGCTGCAAACAGCTTACTCAGCCACGTCGAGCCCCCGCTCGATCATGCCTTCGACGTAGGCGCGCAGGTATTGTTCCAGTGCGGGACCGGACAGCACGTTGGCCGTCAGCGCGCCGTGCGGCGAGCCTTTCAGCACGCCGTCGTGGTACACGCGCGCAATCCAGGCCACGTCCGCGCCCTGGGTGTAATCGAGTTCATAGTCGAACGATTCTCCGCTGACTTTGCGTGTGTAGACTTCCTTGACAATTGCCATCTAAAACAGCCTTTCTTGAAGAGATTAACTGGGGTGCGGGTGCGGTACCGGATCGTCTTGGGGCACCGGGTGCACGGGCCCCGGCTGGCGCCCGGGCGCTTCTTGCGGCTCCGGCGCCGGCATGGGTTCATCGACGGGCGCCGGGTCGGGCGCGCGGTGGCTATGGATGACTGACATGGCTGGCCTCCCTGCGGGCAAAGGAAGACCATACCACGAGATGCGCGCCGCTGCCCATATTTGCCTGCCGGCCTCGCGTCCGCGGCCACAGCATGATGTAACAGGGCATAGTGCGTTCATGCCATGTAAATGTCAACCAGCAACTTTTGCTGTTTGACAAGCATCGCCGCCCGTCCCCATCTGGCTTACAATCGCTGTTTTACCCGCACCCGAATGTCTACATGGAAACCACTACCCTCGCCCTGCTGTTCCTGGTCCCGCTGCTGGTCTGGCGCATTTATTCGCGCCTGAAGAAACTGGTGGCGCGCCAGAAGTCGCAGCTGTGGCGCCACTGGAGCGTGGCCATCGCCTTTCCCGCGCTGCTGCTGTTCCTGGCGACGACGACGAAATTCGAGCTGTTGCCCCTGTCCAGCCTGGGCGCAGGCGCGCTGGCCGGCGGCTGGCTGGGCGTGCTGGGCTTGAAGCTGACGCGCTTCGAACAGGTCGGCAAAGATTTCTTCTTTACCCAGCACCGCTACCTGGGCCTGGCCGTCACGATGCTGTTCATCGCCCGTCTGCTGTACCGCGGCATGGAAATCTACCTGAACACGCGCCAGGACGTGCCCGTGCCGCCGCCGCCATTCGGCCAGAGCCCGCTGACCATGGCCGCCTACGGCCTCGTCATCGGCTACTACGCCGTGTATGCGTGGGGCCTCGTGCGCTGGCGCCAGCGCAACAAGCCCCTGCAGGCATCCGAGTAAGTCACATCGGTCAGTAGTACTGGCACAGGCCAGTACACGTCGTCACCGACAGCGCCTGGCGTATCGCCGCCAGCGCCGGCGCCAGGGCAGGATCGAGATCCTTGTCCGCATCGGCCAGACTGGTCAGCAAACGCTCGCGCAAGGGCGGCGCCATCAAATTGGCATTCGCCGCAGCGTGCTGCGCCGCCGCTTCCAGCATCCGCTTCTTTTGCGCCACGTTCCAGAACGGCACTTGCACGAACTGCACCACGTTCACAAACATGGTGCTCGATCCCTTGCTGAAGGCGCGGGCGCGCATGCGCTCTGCACTGCTCACTTCCTGCAAGGGCTGGCTGCTGAACTCCTTTTCCATCAGGCCAATCAAGTGCGCATGGCAATGCATGCCAAAGGCGAACAAGGCGGCCATTTCATCGCCGTAATCGGCCAGGTTCTGCGTCACCTGTTCCCTGCGCGCCTGCTGCAATTCGGCGCCCGACAACGGCAGCGGCCGCGTGAGGCCAAATTGGTAATAGGACTTGCCCAGATTGGTGCTCCGTTCGCACAGGGCCACGCTCTGGTTGACGTCCTGCAGCGCCGCGACGGGCGCCCGGAACAGACGCGGGCCGTCGGCGATATGGGCAAACAGCTGCGCCACGCCAGGGTCGCCCAAGCGCGGCAAGCCGCTTTGCGGCGTGGCATTGGCCATCAGCGCTTCCAGCTGGCCGCTTGCTTGCTGGAAATCGCTGTAGCTGTCGGCCCAGGCGGCGGGTGCCACGAGGGCGGAGGAAAGGCAGAACAAACGGCCGAGGCGGCGCAGCGGCATGGAAATGGACAGGGACAGGGACATGAGATCAGGAAAACACTATTGGATAGCTGCCAATTATAGGCAATCTGTATCCACAGTGCATTTAATTGCTTTTACGCCAGTATTTCTTAAGCGATGATGGTGACGCGCGGCCAGCGCACCGCATAATTTTTGCTGGCCAGGCGCTGCGCATAGCCGTCTTCGCTGATGCGCGCGGGGTTGCGCCGCACCACCATGGCGAACAGGTCATCGAGGCCATGCGGCGCGATGATGCCGATCTCGCCGTCAGGCTGCAGATAGATGCCAACCGAAGTGGCAAACTCGGGCCAGGAAGCGATGGCGTCGTCGAGCGACAACAGCGGTGGCACGGCGTAGCCAAAGTAATCTTCAAACCACAGGTGCACCCGGGCCTGGTTGCACACTTCCCACGGCACACCGGGCAGCACCGTTTCCAGGCGCTGGCGCAACTGCGTTTCACTTTCCCGATGCACATCGTGCGCATCAAAATACGCCACGTCGATGTCGCTCAATGCCGATGGTTGCGCATAGCCGTACAAGGCGTCCCACACGAGGTTGCGCACGGCGCCGGCACCGATGCAGCAGTGCGGCAAGCCCAGCTGCGCCACGGCGCGCAGGGCTTGCATGCACCACGGCGTGGCGCGGGCGATGGCGCGCAGGCGCGCGGCCAGCGCTTCCTGCGTGCTCATTCCTATGGCCGGATCCGTGGCGCCACGCCGTCGTGGTCGCCCGCGCTTTCGACATTGCCGAAGTACACGTCGAGATCCTGCTTTGGATGGAAGTTGCGCAGCTTGACTTGCAAGGTGGTGGGGTTGATTTTCGTGAACGTGCCGGGGAAGCACAGGCTGACCAGTTCGTCCGGCTTGCCCTTGATCAGGTTCAAGGTAAAGTCTTCGATGCCATTCTTCCACGTGTTACCGGTCGTCAAAATGTACGATACCCACACGGCATTGACGAAGCCGCTTTCGCCCTGCTTGGCCGCCAGGCGGTTCCACGTCTTGTAGAAGGCCTTGTCGCCGCAGTATTTCTTTTCAAATGTATCGCCATCGCCCAGGTAGGACGCGCCCGGACCGGCCGCGACGAACGGCGCATATTGATGGCGCACGCGCACGACTTTGCCGGCGGGGAATTTCTGCTGCCACAGATAGATGACTTTGACGGTCCAGGCCGGTACCCATTCCTCGTCATACAGCTGGGCCAGCAAGCCTTCGCGTATCATGATCTTGCTCTGCGCGGCCGTCAGCGGCGCCACCTTCTTGTCGAACGGCGTGTGCGAAGGGAAATACGCGATCTGCGCATCGGACAGGCCCAGCTGGCGCAAGCGGGCCGTCACGTCGGCGCTATCGAGCTTGGCGACGAAGGTCGTTTGATAGTCCTTGCGCTTGCCATCGACGTCGACGGTGAACTGCTGCGGCTGGCCGTAATACGTGGGCGAGCCATGGTAGCCGGCCGAGTATTCGGGCAGCGGGAAGAAGATCGTCTCTTCCACATCCTTGGCGGACTCATTGAGGAATTCATACTCGACCTTGATCAAGTCCGTGCTCACGCTGAGCACTTCCTTTTTCATGGCCACGGCATCCGTCTTGCCGAACAGGATGCCGCCCGCGCTCACGGAACCGATGCCATCGTTGGCCACGGCTGGCGCCGAGCACGCCAGCGCCAGTACGGCAGATGCCAGCAAAGTGCGTACAAGCATCACGCCACCTTGCCCGGCGCGGGTTCGACCCGGCGCTGCAGCACGAAAATCGGTTGCGCCCATTGGGTATCCTTTTTCTTCTTGCTGGTGATCAAAGTGAGCTCCGACGGATCGTAGACGTCCGTGTTGTGCGTCAATGGCGTCGTCATCAGGTATTGCGCTTCCGTGTTCTTCAGGAACTCGCCGACCAGCTGAATGTTGCGGATATCCAAATGGGCAAACGGTTCGTCGATGAAGACGAAGCCGCCGGAACCGTCTTCCGATTTCAGCAGGCCGATCAACAACACCAGCGACTTCATCACCTGCTGGCCGCCCGACGCTTCGCCATCGTTCATGCCGATGACGCCCTTGCCATCGAACTTGAAGCGCACGTGCAAGCCCGCCTGCGACAGTTGCACGTCGTCGTTTTCCAGGCGCACGGGGTCGGCATGGACTTCGATGCCGGCCAGTTCGCCCAGCTCCTTGATGTTCTTGCTGTAGGTCTTGATGGTGTAGCGCAAGCGCTCCATGTAGGCGCCGCGGGCATTGCCCGTCGCTTCGATGGCGCGGTTGTTCTGGTAGCGGCGCTCGTCCGTTTCCGACTGGCGGCCATGCAGCTGGTCCGACAGGCGGTGGTGCTGGTCAATGACGGTCGCGTCCAGTTCCCAGTCGTCGCGCGCCAGGCTGTTTTGCAGGCTGGCCACGCGCAGATCGACCTGGTGCGCATTCTGGTGCTCGGCCACGAGGGCTGCGCGACGTGCGGGACGGCGCCAGCTTTTCGGCAAGTGGCGCCACGCATGGCGCAGAGCCAGCAAGGCGCGCGCATGCTCGGCGCGCTGTTCAATCTGCTTCTTGTAGCCGAGGCGTGAACCGGCTTCCGCTTCCGACAAGGCCAGGCGCGCGTTTTGCCAGACCGTATCGGCACGCGTGCGCGCGACGGTGGCGTTCTTCGTCAGGTTTTGCAACTCGCCCAGGCGGCCGCCCACTTCCAGGCGCTCTTCCTTGAGCGGCTTGGAATTGCGCAGCGCTTCGGCGAATTCTTCCTGGCGTGCACTGAGTTCCTTGGCCGCGTCGACGCCGGCGATGCGCGCCTTCAAGGCGCCCACTTCGGCCGCCAGCTTCGAGATCGCCAAGGTGAGCGTGTCTTCCTGGCCTTCCAGGCCTGGCAAGGAGCGCAGCAGCGCTTCCAGACGGCCGCTGCGGCCAGCCTGGCCGAAGCGGTAGCGCGATGCTTCGACGAATAGCGAGCGTCCGCCGCGGCGTTCGCGGTGGTAGGCCTCGGGCGTGATCCACTCTTCGTGGTTGCCCAGCTTGAAACCGGCTTCGACGGAATCGACGCGCGAAATGCGCGACAGCTGCTCGATCAGCCAGCTGGGCACGGGCGCGGAAAATTTCACCACAGCCAGCAAGCTCTCATCCTTCGCCACGGGCGCCGTGACCAGGTCGGGCACGATGAAGTGGCGGTAGCGTTCCTTCTCGGCCAGACGGTAAGCGGCGGCCGCATCCTTGGCCTTGTCGAGCAAGACAACCGAGGCGTAACCGCCCAGCACGCCTTCGACGGCGCCCTGCCAGCGGCTGTCCGTCACTTCGACGATGTCCGACAGCATCGCGTGGGGAATGCCCGCGTCGCGCAGCGCGCGGCGCATGCCGCGCACATTGTCCGGCTCCGGCATGGCCGTCTTGCCTTGCAGCGCAGCAATCGTCGCCTGTTCGCCCGCGATGCGGGCCGACAAGGCGTCGCGCTGCTGGCGCTGGCGCAGCAGTTCCGCTTCCTTCTGTTCCAGCTGGGCCGCCACTTCGGCGATGTCGCTGCCCGAGTCCGCCGCCAGCTTCTGCAGGCGGTCCTTCTGTTCCAGCAGGCTGTCCAGCGGTTTCAGCTTGGCATTGATCAGTGACAAGCGGCTCTGCAGGCCGATCGATTCCTGCTCCAGCAAGGTCTCGTTCATCTGCGCGTCGGACAGCGCCTTCGCTTGCGCGGCCAGCGCATTGCGTTTATCCGTCAGCTGCTGGTCCGCCTGCGCCATCGGCTTGCGCGCATCGCGCAATTGCCGGCTGGCGATGGCCGCTTTTTCGCGCGCCTCGTGGTATTGCAGGCTGGGCAGCACTTCTTCCAGCAGGTTGCGGCGCTCTTTATGCAGCCCTTCCCACTGGTGGTAATTGGCCACGCGCAGGCGCAAGCCTTCCAGGTTGGTTTTCGACGCTTCCAGTTCCGTCTCGAAGCGTTTCAGCTCCACTTCCGTGTCGCGCTGGTGGCGCTTGGCTTCGTCGTAGGCGTCCAGCACTTCCTTGTCGCCAAACACCTGGAAGACCAGATCGAGCAGCTGGCGTGGCGCATATTCGCACAATTTGTCCGTCTCGCCCTGCTCCAGCGCCAGCACTTTCGACATGGCTGGCGACAGGCCCGCGTTGGCCAGGCGCTTGCGGTAGTTTTCCACGCCGAGCCAATCGTTGGCATCCGTGATGTCTTCGATCTGCACATTGCCCGGACGCATCAGATACTGGCGCTTCCAGTCGCCGCCATTTTTCTGGATCTGGCAAAACAGGGTCACTTCATCGTCGCTGAAGAAGCCGGAACTGCGGAATGGCCGGTTCGACAGCTGCTTGCCCACGTTCTTGTTGTCGACCACCGCGCGCAGCCAGGCCGTCTGCTGGCCCGAGTGGCGCGCATAGTGCTTGTACGTGCGCCCCATCGAACAGTCGAGGCCGAACAGGGTGCGCAAGGCGTCAAGCAAGGTGGTCTTGCCCGATCCGTTCTGCCCCGCGATGGTGATGATCTTCGCGTCGAGCGGGATATTCTTGATGCGCTGCCAGTAATCCCAGTGCACCAGTTCAAGTGATTTGATATGAAACATGGGCGCTTTCAGTGAGGAAGGTCGGACGCGGGCTCGTCGCCAGCATCAGGCAGGTCGCCGATGTCGGCGGACAAATCAGCGGACAAGTCAGCATCGAGGTCGACGGCCACCAGGCGCGCCGGCGCCCGCTTGAATACGTCGGCCAGGGCGCCGTTGATGATGCGCTCTTTCAACACGTCCGTGTCCATCATCAGGTCCAGCAGCGGACCTTCCAGGATGAAATCGCCGCGCCGTTCGATGAAGCCCAGCTTGGCCAGGGTACCCAGGTTCATGTCCATGCGCGTCTTCTTGCCCAGCTTGTCGCCGAAGTCGGACAGCAGCGCCTTGTAGGAAATGCCGATCGACGCGTCTTCCGCGCGCGGCAGCGGCTTTTCCGTGCCGAACATATCGTTCTGGTCATCGTCCGCGTGCTGGTGCGTTTCCTGGCGTTCACGCTTGGGCAGGATGATCTGCGCCCACAGCACCACCAGCAAGGCCACGCCATCGCGCGCCAAACCGAAGTTATTGTTTTGCCACACGTCGCGCGCGCCGAAAATCTTCGGCTCGATGGTGCGCGTCAGGGCCAAAGTCACGTGGTCGGCATACACGTTGTCGAGCAGCTTCAAGCCGCAGGCCAGCAGTCGCGCATCGATCTCGGCGCGGAACAGCTCGTCGGACAGCACGCGTTTGACGAGCTTGTCGTCGCGGCGCAGGGTTTGATGCGTGAGCAGGCGCGCAATCAGGATTTGGGAATCGTCATTCATCGGCGGTGCCGCTATCTAAATCAAGTGAAACATTCAGTGAAAGCGAGGCGATCGACATGGCCGCCACGTGGGGGTCGGTCAGTTGGACCATCTCGTCGGTCGGTGTAAAGGTAATCGGCAGGCGGGCCAGTTCGGCCGTCGAGCCTTGCAAGCTCGCTTCGGAGACGTCGCCCAGCAGCGGCAGCATCGAGGCGCGGTACGACGCGACAGCAAAGCTGGCCGGCAGCAAGGAATCCTGCACGGGCACCGATTTCGGCCCCTCTTCGCCGATGCTGGGGAAATTGCCCAGACTGGCGAAGTTCGACAGGCGGTCCAACAGGTCATCGAGTTCAAGCTGCATGGCGGGTCCGTCGCTGATGGTGGTGGGCGCATCCTCTCCGCTGGGCAGGCCCGTGTTGGTAATGCCTGCCGCCCGTTCGGACAGCAGTTCCGTTTCGGCAACGTCGATCATCTCGGCTGGCGTGGAGAACAGCGGCACGACGGGCTGATCGATGGCGCCTTCGGCCAGGCTGGCCAGGTCTTCGTGCAGCAAGAGCCAGCGCTTGATGTCGGTGGTCGACAGGCCAGACTGGCCCAGGTGCACGCGCTGGCGCTCGATCTGGTTCAGCGCGCGCGAAAACATGCCTTGCATGTTGAGCAATTTGCTTTGCGCGCGGCCGATCGCCTGCGCCGCCTTGTGCGTGGCGCTGTCCGCGTTTTCGTCGGACGTGATGGCCACGAGAATCTCGGAACCCTTCTCGACCCAGTCGCACGCCATGTTCCACTTCGCTTGCGCCGTGCGCAGCCGGAATTCGGAACCGGACGCGATGGCGTCGGAGAACTCCTCCGTCAAGTCCACCAGGCGTCCCAGCAAATGCTGGAGTTGTTCAACCGACACGCCGCCGACGGCTTGCGCACCGGCCACCTGCGACAGCAGAAAGCCCATTTCCGCTTCGTCTTCCGTCTGGCCCAGGCCCAGCAAGCTGTCGATGGCCGACAGCACGTTGCGCGCCATCGGCGTGACGCGGTACACGCCCTGCTGCGCATCCCAGGCCAGCAACTGGTTCGAGCGCAGGCGCAGCAAGACCGTTTCCAGGCTTTCCGGCAACAGATAGGCCAGTTTCGTATTGATATCGGCGCGCGTATAGGCGGACGTGGCCGCATCGGACGCGAGTTCGCGCAACACGAGCAGACGCACCAGCACGCCATCGAAACCGCCGTGAAACAGGGCCGTAAACACTTGCAGCAGGGGCTGCGCCCGCTTCAAGTGAAAAACTTGCTCAATTTCATCGGCCGAAATATTGGGCTGGAAATGCGCCTGCAAGGAATCGTGATGCTCTTGCTCTGTCTGATTTGCATCCGTAGCCACGGCTGCACTTGCCATTATATCAATCATTCTTTTCCGGATGAGTGTTCAGCGGGCGGCGCAGCGGGCTAACGCAGCGCTGCGGGGCGGGGGCGTCAGTATATCAGTTCTGACATGCAATTTGACTGATGGCCAGCGGCGGAAATCCGGGGTCAGACCCGGCGGGTCTGACCCCAGCACTTGCTTTGGGGCAACAAAATCGAATGCAACAAGCGTGGAAACCTACTTCTGCACGACCTTTTGCAAGGTTTGCTCCACGTAATCACCGTCTTCATCGGCGAACGTCACCTTCACGGGATACCATTCCAGCGACGGCGCCAGCCACAGGTCCACTTGCTGGCCTTTCTTGTCCGGCGGCGGCGCCTTGGTCAGGTGCACGGCCTCCACCAGACCCTGGCCTGTGGCGACGGTCTCCTGCTTGACGACCTTGAAGGTCCATGGCTCGGCGTCGCGGCGGCCGGCAACGAAAAAGCTCCATTCCGAACCGGGCGTAAATTTCTCGGGCGTGGCGCGCGCGATGCTGACCAGTTGCCAGACGGTGCTGTTGCGGTCCTGCTCGCCGCCTTTCAGCGGATAGCTGTCATCGCCTTCGCTGAAGACGATGGTTTTGCTGTCGCGCTTGAAGGTGGTCGTGGCCGCTTCCTTCCGGAAACGTTTTTCCACGAACTGGGCCGGTGCCAGGCCGAAATCGTCGATCGCGCCTTCGCTGCGCTGCTCGAGGATCTTGCCGAACAGGGCGGCCTTGGTTTCGGCCAGCAGCGAGTACTTGCCATCGCCGGCGCGCCAGTTGCTGACCGATTCGCCGGACAGCGCAATGCCGCGCTGCCTGGCCTTGATCGAATACACGAGGTCGGCCGACGGCGCCAGCTTGTACGGGCGCTTGATGACGGGGTGGTCCACGGGCTCGTCCGCCGCCATGGCGGGGCTCAGGGTGGCGGCCAGCAGACTGGCGATCAGAACGCGTTTCAAATTTATCAAAGTAGTCATCTATTTTCCTGTAGCGTCATTGACGCGAATTTGGGTCACGGTTTGCGTGGTCAGCGCCCCGTTCGCTTCGGTATTGCGTATTTGTACCGGATACCATTGCATGGACGGCGCCAGCCAGATATCGAGCTGCGACGAATACGTGCCGGGCTTCGGTGGCCGGCGCAAATGCCAGGTCACCAGGCGGCCCATCTTGGTCTCCAGTTCTTCCTCGCCCACCAGCTGGAAACGGAAGACGGTCGCTTCCTTTTCCTCGCCGACGAGGATATCGATATTGCCCGCCAGCTGGTTGACGTCCGCGCGGCCGATGGCGGCCAGCTGGAATGGCACGGTGGCCTTGTCTTGCGTCCCCTCCTGCCATGGCACTGTGGCCGTCGTGGCAGAAAACGTGATGGCCTTGGCGTCGCGGTTGAAATGCGTGGCCGTTTGTGCGCGGCCCTTGCGTTTTTCCGTGGCCGTGACGGGCACGATGCCGCCGTCATCAATCAGGCCCTCGCTGGTCAGCACCAGCAGATTGATGCGCGTGATCAGCATGCTCAAGCCCACTTCCAGTTTCAGCTGGTACGTGTCGCCGCGGTTGTCCCACGCCATGGCGGCCACGCCCTGCCACTTGGTGCCGTCCGCATCGCGCCGGTCCACGTGCAGGTCGAACTGGGCCGAGGCAGGCGCATTCGTCTTGTAGCGCCGCGCCTGCTCGACGGGCGGTGGTGGCGGCGCGCTGGCCGGCACGGGCGCGGCCGCCACAGCCGGTGCCGGCGCCGTGATGACCGGGGCAGCCACGGCGGCAGGCTCGGTCGTGGCCGGTCCTTCCGGCACGTCGCTGGCGGGCGCAGTCAACTGCGGCGCTTCGCTCGACGGCAGTTCCGTCGGTGGCGGCGGCGGTGGCGGCAAGCGGGGCTCGGGCAAGGGCTGCAGCTTCGGCGGCGGCGGCGCCACCGGCACGGGTTTGGGTGGCTCGGCGATCAGCGCCATGCTGACCACCTGCGCATGATCCTGCCCCAGCGGCACCATGCTGGCACGCGAGGTGAGCCATTCCAGCGCCACGTAGTGCAATGCGCCGATGATCGCGACAAAAATGACGGTGCGGCGGCGCGGTGGTGAAAAGAAGGAGTCAGGCATCATAGGCCGTAGTGTACCGCCTTACCCTCACTTCCTGCTTCTTGCCCGTGCTCAACTCCTACTGTTTTATGTAAGAAAATGTTGGCGGCTTTGCGTCAGTAGCAAGCTGATATCTGCTACGCTAGGCACATCCACCTACCAGGAGATTTCGCATGGCAAACCCGCAAATGCCCCAAATGCCGGGCGCAGCAGTTGTGACCGACACCCTCGACTTCGTCAAGAACCTGTGGGGCAGCATGAGCGTGCCCGGCATGGGCGTGCCCGGCATCACGGCGCCCACCATGTCGGTGGAAGAGCTGGACAAGAAAATCAATGACTTGAAAGCCGTCGAAGCCTGGCTGAACCTCAATACCAGCATGCTGCGCGGCAGTATCCAGGCATTGGAAGTGCAGCGCGGCACCATCGCCACCCTGAAATCGATGGGTGCTTCCCTGGCGGCGGCCATCACCCAGCCCGGCGCCAGCGAGAAATCCGTGTTTGAATCGGTGCCCTACGCTTCCGCGTTTTTCCAGCAAGCGGCACCAGCTGCGGCGCCAGCGCCTGAACCGAAACCGGCGCCTGCACCTGCACCCGCGCCGGAACCGGCCGCAGCAGCGCCCAACGATGCCGGCAGCCAGGCGGCAGCCCAGCTGGCCAATCCAAGTGCCTGGTGGAATTTGTTACAAGATCAGTTCAAGCAGGCCGTGTCGACAGCGATGTCGCCCGATGCTGCCAGTTTTGGCGGTGGAGCGGCTGGAGCGGCGGCCAAGCCGGCGGCCGGCAAATCCGCCAAGCCGGCAGAAGCAGGCACGGCAGCCAAGGCCAAGGCCCCGCTGCGCAAGGCGCCGGCAAAGCGCGCGGCACCCAAGTCGAAAGCACCAGGCAAGGCCTGATGTTTCAAGCTGGCGATATGATCAGGCGATACGATGAATGCGGATCGCCTCGATCTGATTGTCGGCTTGGCGTTTTACGTCACCGATCGTGATCAGGCCTTCGTCGGCCAGCGCCTTGGCGTGCTCGTACGAAGACTGGAATGTTTCCAGCGTGTCTCCCTTGGCGGCGACCGGGCGTACCCAGGCAACGGCGCCGACTTTCATTTTTTTGTATACTTCATTGACCACATCACGCATAGTTTCTTCCTTATTGTTGTAGAGCAACTCAAGCGCAGGCGAACCCACGCTGGCCCCTAGTTTATCATCCGGCACGCTCACGCACGACTTTTCCCCCTTTTTCCGGCACCGGCGGCGCTTTTTCCGCTACCACGACGGCCTCTTCCGGCCCGGGCGGCGGCGTCAGCTGCACCAGTTGCTCCATCAATTGCGCGAAGCGCTGCTGGCCTGGTGCAATTTTGTCCACATACAACAACACTTCCATGGCTTCGGCCGCCAATTCCGCCTGGTAGCCGCGCTGCTCCAGGAACGAGACGATGATTTGCGCGGAATTGAACAGGATGCGCAGGTTGTTCGGCAGCTTTTCGCGCGCCGTACGCATCCAGGCCACCGCTTCGTTGAGCTTGTCCGTCTTCCACAACAGCACGCCCTTGTTCATCAAATCCGACGCTTCCTTGCGCGAGGCGATGATCAGGCTGGTGCCTTCGTCGCCCATCTTCGCCTTGTCGAAGATCTTTTGCACCTCATCCTGCACCACCTGGTTGTCGTGGTTGTTCTTCACCACGTAGCACAGCAGGCCGGCCGGCGCATCCTTGACGCCGACGGCAAACAACAGGGTCGCCAGTTCCATGCAAATGCTTTTCTCGGGCCGCGCCGGGTCTTCGGCCAGCATGGCTTCCAGTTCATCGCCGCACTTGCGCGCGCGCCGGTAGTCGCCCGTTTCGTGGTGCACCATGCCTTCCGTGATCTTCGCGCGCAGCCCGATCTGCTCGGGCGAAAACTCGCGCTGCGCCAGCAGCAGCCATTGCAGCGCCTCCTTGGCATCCTTCTTCAAGCCGCACACGCGCGCCAGACCCAGGTAGGCATCCGGCGTCTTCATGACGGAAAACTCGCCGATAGAGATGCATTTGCGAAAAGCCTTTTCCGCCATGCTGACATTGCCGACTTTCAGGGCCGCCAGTCCCAGATTGCGCTGGCGCGGCACGGAATTGGGCGACAGGCGCGCCGCCTTTTCCAGCACCCCGCACGCTTCTTCGTGCTGGCCCATCAGCTGGTAGGCGACGGCCATCTGGTCATAGGCATCGATGTAGTACTTGTTTTCGACGATCACGCCCTGGAAGATTTGCCGCGCCGCCTCGTGCTCGCCGTTGTTCATGCGGATCTTGCCCAGGCCCGCCTTGGCCCAGCTGTAATCGCGGTCGGCCAGCACTTTTTCGTACACGGCGCGGGCCTTTTCCGGCTCGCCGCTTTTCAGCAGCAAGCTGGCCTTCATGCGCAGCAATTCCAGCTCGTGCAGCTTGTTGAGCTCGATCTGCGCGTCACACAGCTTGGCTGCGCGCAGATAATCCTTTTCCATGCAGGCCTGGTCGATTTCACGAAACACCTGCTTCTTGTGCCACACGCGGTTCAAGCGCGTCAGCAGCACGCCTTCCGTGATCGGCTTGATCAGATACGCGTCGGGCTGGTGCTCGGCCGCGCCCATCACGGACTCCACGCTTTTCTCGGCCGACACCATCAGCCATACGCTGGACGGCGCCGTCAGGTTGCGCACGCGCGTCTCTTCCAGTACTTGCTGGCCGTTCTTGCCTTCGCCCAGGTTGTAGTCGCACAGCACCACGTCGTAGCGCGTCTTGGCCAGCAGCTTCATGGCTTCGCCGCCGCTGGCCGCCTGGTCGATATGGCGCGCGCCCAGATTGCGCAACGATTCGCGCAGCAGGATGCGGATGCCGATGAAATCGTCGACCAGCAGATAATGTTTGTCGGCCCAGTCGGTGCTGCCCGCTTCGGCGGCCGTGGCGTGGCTGTCTGTCGTCATGGAGTCCTCGTTCAGGGCAGACGCAGGATGAAACAGCCGCCGCCCAGGGCGCCGCCGTTTTCCAGGGCGATGCTGCCGCTGCTGCCACGGTGCTTGTGCATCTTTGCCACTTCGCTGGAAAAATACAGGCCCAGGCCCGTGCTGTTGGTCGAAAAATTCACGCCGGCCGCCATGCCATCCATGGCCGCGCTGCCTGCGTCGAGCAAGGCCTGCGTATAGCCGTCGCCATTGTCTTCCACGCGCAGCTCGAGCATGCCGCCGTGCTCCCGCACGGACAGGCGGATCGTGTCTTTCGTGTAGCGGATGGCGTTATTGATCGCATGCGCGAGCACGCCGATGACCAGGTCTTCATCGAGGGTCCAGATCAGCTCTGGCGGGCAGGCCGTCTCCAGGGCGATGCCTTTCGAGGCCAGCAGGATCTTTTCCTGGTCCACCACCTGGTCGACCACCTGGCTCACCAGCTGCGGCTGCACGTCGAACGGGTAGCCGGGCTTGCCCACTTCCTTGTACAGGGCCAGCAGCTGGATCAGGTTATCGTTGAGACGCTTGGTCTGGTACAGCATCTGCGCCATCTGCAGGTAGGCAGGGTCGGCCTGGGGGGCTGTTTTCGCCTGCTCGGCCGCCAGCAGCGACTCCAGAGTGCCGCTGACCACGCTGATCGAGTTTTTCATGTCGTGCACGGTCGACGCCAGGAACAGGAAAAGCTCGGGCGAGCTGTGTTGATCTTCCACCGGATATCTCCTTGGGCCGCAGCTTCAATATTGCCAAGGATAAATTATACCGCCAGCCTGCAAGCGCCAGCCAGCCGCGCGCAAAGTCCGTGACATGACGCAACAATGCCGCCCCCGCTTGCGCAGGGGCTGCATCAGGCTGACAAACAGGCAAGATCAGCGGCGCGCACCCGCCAGGCGCTTGACCACGGTGATCATGCGGTCGATTTCCTCATACGTGTTGTAGAAGGCGAACGATGGCCGCACGGTCGCTTCCACGCCGAAACGGCGCAGAATCGGCTGGGCGCAATGGTGGCCCGAGCGCACGGCGATGCCATCGTCGTTCAGGGCGCGCCCCACTTCCGCCGGCTCGTAGCCGGCCAGCACGAACGAGGCCACGCTCGCCTTCTCGAACGCCGTGCCGATCAGGCGCACGCCGGGAATCGATTGCAGCTGGTGCGTCGCGTATTCCAGCAGCGCGTGCTCGTAGGCGGCGATATTTTCCAGGCCGATGCGCTGCACGTAGTCGATGGCCGCGCCCAGGCCCACGGCATCGGCGATATTGCCCGTGCCCGCCTCGAAACGGTTCGGCACGCCCTGGTAGACGGTGCGCTCGAACGTGACGTCGGCGATCATGTTGCCGCCGCCCTGCCATGGCGGCAATTGCTCGAGCAAGTCCGCCTTGCCATACACGGCGCCGATGCCCGTCGGACCAAATACCTTGTGGCCCGAGAACACGTAAAAATCCGCGCCCAGCGCCTGCACGTCCACGCGCAAATGCGACACGGCTTGCGCCCCGTCGACCAGCACGCGCACGCCAGCCGCATGCGCCAGCGCGATGATCTGCGCCACGGGCGTCACGGTGCCCAATGCATTCGACACCTGCGTCACGGACACCAGCCTGGTGCGTCCGTTAAGCAGCTTGCGGAATTCATCGAGGATGATCTGCCCGCTGTCGTCGACGGGAATCACGCGCAGGGTTGCACCCTTCTCCGCCGCCAGCTGCTGCCACGGCACGATGTTGGCGTGGTGCTCGAGCTGCGAGACGATGATCTCGTCGCCGCTGCCGATGTATTTGCGCCCGAACGTATTGGCGACCAGGTTGATGCCCTCGGTGGCACCCCGCACGAAGATGATTTCATTGGGCGAAGCCGCACCAAGGAAATTGGCCACCTTGGCGCGTGCCGCTTCATATGCGTCGCTGGCGCGCGCCGCCAATGCGTGCGCGGCGCGGTGAATGTTCGAGTTCTCGTGCGCATAAAAATACGACACGCGGTCGATCACCGACTGCGGCTTGTGCGTGGTGGCCGCATTGTCGAACCAGGCCAGCGGCTTGCCGTTGACCCGCTCGGCCAGCACGGGAAAATCGCGCCGCACGGCATGCACGTCGAACGGCGCCGGCGTCTGGTGCTGGCCCGGCTTCGTCGCCGAGGGCAGCTCGGTCTGGAAATAGAACACGGGCTGGCTGTTCGCCGGCGATACGGGCAGCTGGCGCGCGGGTGCCTGCTGCGGCGCGGCCTGTCCCAGACCCTGCTGCGCCAGGCCATCGAGCTTGCCGTCCGACGCCGGATAGCCATGCGCGCCACCGACAAAATAATATGGCGACGGCGCACTGACGGCGGACGCACGCGGCGTGGGAATCGATGCGGGCGCCGGCGCAATCGGTGCTTCCAGCGGCGCCGTCACGGGCGGCACTTGGGCCGTCGCCACGCCAGGGGCGATGGCGGCGAAGGAAGGGCCGGGCTGCGGCGGCGGACGGTTCGCGTAGCGGGGTGCGGCATCGAGCACGCTGCCGGAACCGCCAAGGCTGGGCGACTTGTCCAACGCGGGGGCCAACCCCGGCAGGCGGGCAAAGAATTCACCGGCCAGGCGGTTCAGGGTCGCTTCGTCGGGCAAGAACGGGACGGCAGGCAAGCCCGCCGCGCCATCACTTGTAGGTGTCTGGGTAGTCATGGTATTTACCGATCTCCACGTCTTCCAGTACGGCCAGCGCATCGTCGGTCAGCACGGCCAGCGAGCAATACAGCGAAATCAGATAGGACGAAATCGCGTGGCGGTTGATGCCCATGAAACGCACGGACAGGCCCGGGCTTTGCTCGCCCGCCAGGCCAGGCTGGAACAGGCCGATCACGCCCTGGCGCTGTTCGCCCGCGCGCAGCAAAATGATCTTCGTCTTGCCGTCTTCGATCGGCAGTTTGTCCGATGGCACCAGCGGCACGCCGCGCCACGTGAGGAACTGGGAACCGAACAGGCTGACCGTCGGCGGCGGCACGCCGCGGCGCGTGCATTCGCGGCCAAAGGCGGCAATGGCCAGCGGGTGGGCGAGGAAGAAGCCCGGCTCCTTCCACACTTTCGTCAGCAGTTCGTCGAGGTCGTCCGGCGTGGGCGCGCCCGTCAGGGTAAAGATGCGCTGGTCGTCATGCACGCTGGCCAGCAGGCCGTAATCGGGATTGTTGATCAATTCGCTTTCCTGGCGCTCCTTGATCGTCTCGATGGTCAGGCGCAGCTGCTCCTTGATCTGGTCGTGCGGGCTGCTGTACAGGTCCGACACGCGCGTGTGCACGTCGAGCACCGTGCTGACGGCATTGAGAAAATATTCGCGCGGCTGGTCGTCGTAGTCGACGAAGGTTTGCGGCAGTTCCGACTCGTCGCGCTGCGAGCAGGCCACGCGCACGTCCTTCGGGTTTTTTACGCGATTGAGGCGGTAGATACCCGCTTCCACGGGCAGCCATTGCAGCAAATGCACGAGCCAGCGCGGCGTGATCGTGGATAACTGGGGGACGCTCTTGCTTGCATTGGCCAGCTGGCGCGCGGCGTTATCGCCCAGCGCGAACTGGTTCTCTGTTGCTACTGTCATGACTACTCCTGATGAGAAAAGTGAATATGCTTATCTGAAAAACGAATAAAGTATCGAGCGTCTCCCCATTCTTCTCAACATGCTATCGCCACCAACGCGGCCTTTTAGTCCACCAACTCCGGCTCGCAGCGCGCCATCAAACCCGCCAGGCCGATGCCCAGCGCGCCAGCCAGCTTTTCCACCGTCAGCAGCGACGGCGTGGCGGCGCCCCGTTCGATTTCGCCGATGAACGAACGGTTCAAGTCGGCCGCTTCGGCCAGGCGCTCCTGCGACCAGCCATGCCCTTCGCGCAACTGGCGCACGGCCAGTCCAAACTGTTTGATCAACATGCTGTCCTCATGGGTGGTGGGCAAAGGCGGGGTGGGATGGCGCCGGCAATTCCGGAGCCTCCTGCTGGTTGTGCGCTTGCGTGACATGGCTGCCGGGCGCCACGCTGCGGGTCAGCCAGACATTGCCGCCGATGACGGAGCCCTGGCCGATGGTCACCCGTCCCAGGATCGTCGCACCCGCATAAATGACCACGTCGTCCTGCACGATCGGGTGGCGCGCCAGTCCCTTTTTCAGCACGCCGTCGGCGCCGGCGGGAAAGCGCTTGGCGCCCAGGGTGACGGCTTGATAAATGCGCACCCGCTCGCCGATGATGGCCGTCTCGCCGATCACCACGCCCGTGCCATGGTCGATGAAAAAACTGCTGCCGATGATGGCACCAGGGTGGATGTCGATGCCCGTCTGCGAATGGGCCACTTCGGCGATGATGCGTGCCACCAGCGGCGCGCCGAGCGCATACAAGGTATGCGCCAGGCGGTAATGGATGATGGCCAGGATGCCCGGATAGCACAGCAGCACTTCATCGACGCTGTGCGCGGCCGGGTCGCCATGGAAGGCGGCCGCCACGTCCGTGTCGAGCTGGGCGCGGATGCGCGGCAGCGCGCGGGCGAAGCGCTGCACGATGGCCAGCGCCTGCTGTTCGATGGACACCGTCTGCTGCAAGCCGTGCTGGCGCGCGTGGTAGCTGAGTTCGCGCCGCACCTGTTCGTGCAAGCCCGTGAGGGTCGTGTCGAGCGTGTGGCCGACGAAGAAATCCTCGCTCTCCTGCTGCAGGTCGAGGGGCCCGAGGCGCATGGGGAACAGGGCCGCGCACAGGGCTTTGATGATGTCGTGCAAATGCTGGCGCGACGGGAATTCGCGCGCGCCGCACTCCTGATTGCTGGCCAGCCCTTCGCGCCACTGCTCGCGCACGGCGCGCAATTCATCGACGATCTGGCGCAGTTCCCATTGCGGCTGCGCGGCAAGGGAGGCCGGGGGAATGGCTCGCTGGTTCATGGTGATCCCGGGAAGAAAATTAATCTTGCAGCCAGGGCAGCGCATGCCAGCGCCAGCCACCGCTGTGGCCGCGCTGCTGCTGTTCGTCGAGGTCGCCCTCGAAGCCTTGCGCGATATTGAAGACGTGCGTGAAACCGGCCTTGGCGGCCGCTTCGGCGGCCGCGGCCGAGCGCTTGCCGCTGCGGCACAGCAGCACCACGACGGCATCCTTGCCGCCCACCTTCGCTTCCAGTTCGCGCGTAAAGCGGGGATTGCGGTTCATGGACGTGCCGGTGGCCCACGCCACGTGCAGCGAGGCGGGCACGTAGCCGACGAAAGTGCGTTCTTCATGCGTGCGCACGTCGACCAGCACGGCTTTGCCGGCCTGCACCAGCTGCCACGCATCCTGCGCGCTGACGATGCCCGCATACGGCAAGCCTTGCGCCTGCGCCTGGGTGCGGGCGAGATTGAGCACTTCATCAAACGCCGCCTCGCCATGCGCGGCGCGGGGATCGAAAATCAGTTCTGCAGCAGCCATCTTTCCACCTCTTTATTCCGTCGTCAAAAACCAGCACGAGTCCACTGTAGCGAACTTATGTTGTTCGGAAAACAAATTAAAAAGAGTTTGGAAAGCTGAAAAACGTATATGGAGATATTGCAGCGTAAAGCCGGGGTCAGACCCGCCGGGTCTGACCCCAGCTCTCACTTGATCTGCCGCACCGCTTAAATAGCGCGGCGGCGTTCGCGAAGTAGAAACCGCGCAGGATCCAGCGCCTCTGCCAGTTGGCGTTCCAGCGGCAGCGGCTCCCCCTCCAGCTGGCACGCCAGCAGCTCGGCCGCCAGCGGTGCCCAGATCAGGCCGCGCGAGGCGTAACCGAGCAAGCCATGCAGGCCTGGCCAGCGCGGCACGTCGCGCAGGCGCTCGCAGCGGCCCGATACACCGGGGTCGGGCAAGGCACCCGCCAGCGGCAGGCGGTCCGGCGCCACGCAGCGAAAGCCCGTGCGCCCGGCCAGCGGCGCGGCGAACGGGGCCACGTCCAGAATGTCGGCGATCTTCGCGATATTGTCTTCCTGGCTCGATGGGCGCAAGCTGGCGTCCGCGTCCGCATCGTAACTGGCGCCCACGCACACGATGCCCTCGTGCGCCGGCGTCATGTAGGCTTCGCGGCAGACGACGAACGGCAACGGTGGCAAGCTGCCTTCGGCCAGGTGCGTGACCTGGCCGCGCACGGCATCCAGAGGCAGGCCGGCCGCCTGCTCAAAATCGATGGCACCCGTGCCTGCCGCCAGGATGACGTTGGGTGCGGCCGCGATCAGGGTGCCGTCCGCATCGCGCACCAGCCATTCCTGGTCGCCACGCTCAAGGCGCAGGGCGCTGCTGGAAAAGTGCCGTGTGAGCAAGCCGCCGCAGGCGTCCAGCATGGCGGCACAGACGGAGGACGGGCGCGCCCAGCCGCCCTGCTCGAACCACCAGGCGCCATCGGGCGCCGGCGCGCCCAGCATGGCGGTCGCCTCGGGCGCTTCCAGCCAGCGGGCGAATTCGCGCGGATACAGGCCACTGGCGGCGATCTGCCGCTGCACCTGCGCATGCGCGCCATCGCGCGCCAGTTGCAGCACGCCGCATTGGGCGCCATCAAAAGCGGCACCGATACCGCCCAGGTCTTTCCAGCGGTTCAGCGAATACAGGTAGGCGGCGCGCACGAGGCGCGTGGCGATATTGTCGTCCTTCGACATCAGGGGCATGAAGATGCCAGCCAGGTTGCCCGAGGCCTCGCTGGCCGGCTGCGCGTGGCGTTCGACCAGGGTCACCTTCCAGCCGCGCGCGGCCAACCGCTCGCAGGCGGCCGCACCGGCCACGCCCGCGCCGATGACGATGGCGCGCCGCTCGGGTACCACCGCGCTCACGGATTCTCCGCGCCGCGCATAAAACATGGCGCGTAGCCGGCTCTCGTCGAAGACAAAACCATGCTTTTGCAGGGCCATGCGCTGCGCCTCGTCCAGGTGCACGGCTTGCAGGCGGGCGCCATCGGCCATCAGGCGCGCCAGCACCGGCGTGGCTGGCGGCACCCAGGCCAGGTGCACTTCATCGACGCGCGCCGACAGTTGCGCCAGGCAGGCATCGGCCTCGCCGATCAGCACATCGAGCGTGACGAGGCCATCGTGCGACACCATGCGGTGCAGGCCCGGCACGCAGGGCGGCCATTGCGCACGCCACTGCTCGGGCAAGTGGCGCGCGTCGACGGGACGCGGCGCCAGCGCGATGTAATGCAGGCGGCGCCCGCCATGCGCCGCACAGACGGCGCTCAAGCGCGCGCCGTCGAAATCCGTGTCGAGCAGGACGAGCGCGCGGTGCATCAGCGCCCCGCGCGGCAAAAGCAGGTGGGCGCATGGTCATTGACCATGCCGATGCCCTGCATGTAGGCGTAGATGATGGTCGAGCCGACGAACTTGAAGCCCAGCTTGAGCAAGTCTTTCGACAGTTGGTCGGACAGGGCCGTCTTGGCGGGGAATTCACCCGGCTGCCAGCTGTTGACGATGGGCTGGCCATCGACATACGCCCACAAAAAACTGTCCAGGGTCTGCCCTTGTGCGCGCAGGCGCAAATAGGCTTGCGCATTCGTGATGGCGGCCGCCACCTTCAGGCGGTTACGCACGATGCCGGGGTCCGCCAGCAGCTGCGCCACCTTGTCCGGGCCATACGCGGCGATCTTGTCCGCGTCCCAGTCATCGAACGCGGCGCGGTAGGTGTCACGTTTGTTGAGGATGGTTTCCCAGCTCAGGCCAGCCTGCGCGCCTTCCAGGTTCAGCATCTCGAACAGCCGTCGCTCGTCGTGGCAGGGCACGCCCCACTCCGTATCGTGGTAGTCGAGATAGCGGGGATTGGCCGGGTTGGCCCAGGAGCAGCGGATGGTGGTCATGGTCGTGTTCTTCATGTGCAGGCAAGTGCCAGTATAGTTTATCGGCCGCGCAGGATGCGTCCCAGTTCCTGCACGCCGTGCTGTATCTCGGTGGGGGGAATGGCCGCAAAGCCCAGCAGCAGCCCGGGCGGCGTGGCACACTCTAGCCCCGCCGCCGGATCGGCATAGTGGCCCAGTGGACGCAACTCGATGCCGCGTTCCAACCCCGCGCGCGCGACCGTTTCTTCATCGTGGCCGGCGCGAAAATACGCGCACAGTTCCAGGCCGCTGTCGGCCGGGCCGCACGCGAGCTGGTCGCCCAGTTCGCGCGCGATGCCGCGCACCAGCAAGTCGCGCCGTTCGGCATTGCTGTCGCGCGTGCGGCGGATATGGCGGCCAAAGTGGCCCTCGGCGATGAAGTCGGCCAGCGCCATCTGCGGCACGATGGCCGTGTGCCGGTCCATCACGGCCTTCGCTTGTACCAGCGCCTCGGCCAGCGCGGGCGGCGCCACCATATAGCCGAGGCGCAGGCCAGGGAACAGCACTTTCGACAGGGTGCCGACATACACCACGCAGCCGGCCCGGTCCAGGCTTTGCAGCGAAGCCAATGGCGCGCCCGCGTAGCGGTATTCGCTGTCGTAATCGTCTTCCACCACCCAGGCTTTGTTGTGCGCGGCCCAGGCCAGCAAGGCCAGGCGGCGGGGCAAGCTCATGCTCACGCCCAGCGGCATCTGGTGCGATGGCGTCACGTACGCCAGCTTCGCCTGCGGACAGTGCGCCACGCCGTAGGCCACGTCCAGTCCCTGCGCATCGACGGGAACGGGGAACACGCGTGCGCCGGCCGCGCGCAAGGGGCCGCTGGCGCCCCGGTAGCCGGGCGACTCCATCCAGACCGGGTCGCCGGGCGCCAGCAGGATGGTCGACAGCAGGAACAGCGCCTGCTGCGAACCGGAGGTGATGACGATTTGCTGCGGCGTGCACTGGACGCCGCGCGACGCTTTCAGATACACGCACAGCAGTTCGCGCAGCGGCAGGTAGCCGGCCGGATCGCTGTAGCCGAAATGGTGGTCGGGCCGGCGCCAGCGCCGCGCTTCCAGGCGGTTCCACACGTCGAACGGGAAATGGTCGATACGCGGCATGCCGACACGGAAAGCCCGCAGCGGACCACGGTGGAACGCCACCTGGCGCATGGCCGTCACCACGCCTTGGCCGCGCGCCGACAGGGGCCGCAGCAGGCCAGGCGCGGCGGCAGGGACAGGCGCCGGCAGCGGAACGTCGCGACTGACAAAAGTACCGCGCCCCACGGCGCCATCGAGGTAGCCTTCGGCCGTCAGAAGCGCATACGCATTGAGCACCGTCTGGCGCGACACGGCCAGCAGGCGGCAAAAATCGCGCGTGGGCGGCAGCTGCATGCCGGGACTCATGCGGCCATCGAGGATGGCGGCCTTGATGGCCGCATACAGCTGGCGGAACAGCGGCTCGCTGGCGCCGCGCTGCAGCGGCAAGGTGGCGATGATCTGGTGCAGGTGGGAAGCTGGCATGGCGGCACTTTTGAATTGGTAGCTTAAAGATAGCACTTATTGGCTGTTTTAAATAGCCAAGACTGGCGCTAAGATGGCGCATCCCCTCTACTCTTGCGGAGCACCCATGCATCAGTTTTTCGCCACCGTGGCCTGGCAGCGCGACGGCCAGGATTTTGCCGGCCAGCGCTACAGCCGCGGCCATGAATGGCAGTTCGACGGCGGCCTGACGGTAGCCGCCTCGTCGTCGCCCCTGTCCGTGCCGCTGCCCATGTCGGTGGCGGCAAATATCGATCCGGAAGAAGCGCTGGTGGCCGCCACGTCGAGCTGCCACATGCTGTTCTTCCTGTCGCTGGCAGCGCAGCGCGGCTACGTCATCGACGACTACCGCGACGAAGCCACCGGCGACCTGGGGAAAAATGCGGCAGGCCGCCTGGCCATGACGCGCATCGTGCTGCGTCCGCGCATTGCGTTTGCGGGAACGCCGCCCTCGCCCGAAGCGTTGGCCGCCCTGCACCACGACGCGCACGAGCGCTGCTACATCGCCAATTCGCTGACGGCCGACGTGGTCGTGGAAGGAACCGATTAAATGTACTCGCCCGCCAGCTTTCGCGAAGAACGCCTCGACGTGCTGCATGGCTTGATCGACGCGCATCCACTGGGCGCGCTGGTGCGCCACAATGCCGATGGCTTGTGCGCCGACCACCTGCCATTCGAGATCGCCGCGCCCACGCTTGACGCCCCATTCGGCACCCTGCGCGCCCACGTGGCGCGCGCCAATCCGCTGTGGCGCGCCGCCGGCGGGAACGATGACTGCATGATGATTTTCCAGGGCCCGCATGCCTACATCACGCCCGCCTGGTATGCGGAAAAGCAGCGCAGCGGCAAGGAGGTGCCGACCTTCAATTACGCGGTCGTGCACGCCCACGGTCCCCTGCGCGCCATCGACGATGCGGCGTGGCTGCTGGGATTGGTGGAGCGGCTGACGGCGCGCCATGAGGCAGATCAAGCCGCGCCATGGCGGGTGAGCGATGCACCGCCCGGCTATATCGAGAAACTCTTGAAAGCCATCGTCGGCATCGAAATCCCCCTCACGCGCATCACGGGCAAATGGAAGCTGGGGCAGAACCGCAGCATGCAGGACCAGGCCACCATGGCGCGCGAACTGGCCGCCGGCACCCAGCCCGGCGCGGCGCAGGCACTCGGCGCGCTGATCGCCGCCAACGTCACGCCAGCCAGCTGACGGCCGCCGAAAACGTCAGGAACGACAGCGCGGTCGAGACTAAAATGATGCGGGCGATGCGCGCCGTATTTGCCCCGAAGCGCTCGGACAGCAGCGAGACGTTGCTGGCGCTGGGCAGGCACGCCACCAGCACCATGCAGGTCAGCGCGAACGGATCGAGCGGCGCGCCCAGCGCGATGGCCGCATGGCCGATACCCCACACCAGCAGCGGATGCAGCAGCAGTTTTTTCAGCGCCACGGGCACATACTCGCCCAGCGGCGCCGGGTCGGCCGTGCTCATTTGCGAACGGGCCAGCACGGCGCCGATGGTAAACAAGGCAACCGGCGAGGCGGCGTCGGCCAGCAAACCCACCGTCTGCATCAATGGCTTGGGCAAGGCCAGTTCCAGCCACGACGACATGGCGCCCAGCACGATCGCCCACGGCATCGGGTTGCCCAGCATGCCTTTCATGGCGTTGGCGACGGCGGCGCGGCTGCCGTGCGCGCCGCCGCTGCCGATGCGCGACAGGGCGATGCACAACGAGCTGGTAATGAGCATGTCGACGATGATGGTGACGATGACGGGGCCCGAGGACCGGGGGCCCAGCAGGGTCAACAGCAGGGGCACGCCCATGAAGCCCGTATTCGGAAAGGCCGCCACCAGCGCGCCGAAGGCGGCGTTGTTCCAGTCGATGCGGTGGCTCAGGGTCATGGCCATCGTGACACCCACCATGATCAGCGCGCACAGCAGGTAGACGCCGAACACGCTGCCATCGAGCAGCTGCGCGATGGGCGTGGCGACGCCGAAGCGGTACAGCATGCACGGCAGCGCGAAGTACAGGACAAAACTGTTCAAGCCGCCGATGGCGGCCAGCGGCAGCAGCGTGCGCCGCACGGCCAGGTAGCCGCACAGTACCAGGGCGAAGAAGGGAAAGGTGATGGCGAGGATGGTCAGCATGAAGCGCCATTGTAGCGCGGTGCTGCGGCTGGCCGCCGGGCGCAAAAAAAGGCCGCTCGCGCGGCCCAAGGAGGTTTCGGGGAAAACGCCGGCGGCCGGCTAGGGCTTGAGCTGGGCGCGGATCTCGCCGGCCGGGTAGGCGGCGCTGTGCACGTTCACGTACAGATTGCCTGCCTGGTAGCTCGCATACTGGGGCGGCGTGAGCATGGCGCCGGCCGGCACGGCAAACATGCCTTCGGCCGTTTTCACCAGGGGCATGATGACGGGGCCGTTGGCGCCGGCCGGCGCTTCATGGATATGCGCGACGGTGGCCACCATGCCCGTGTAGCGCACGCCGCCGCTGACGCTGCGGTCATGGGCGACGCGGATATTGCCGCTGCCGCTGGCCGTGCTGGTATTGGCCGGCACTTCCTGCGCGCCCGTCAAGGTGACGTCCTGGCCGCCCGGGTGGTGCGGGCCATGGGAACAGGCGCCCAGCAGGGCAGCCAGCGCCAGCACGGTGGCGGCGCGGCGAGCGTGTTGTGGCAATGTAGTCATCGCAGTACTCCTTCAACGGACATCGGGGCACGGATGGCGCCACACCCTGCACAGCCGGGCCTGCGCCGCACTTGCATTGCATAGTGCGACGGTAACGCCATGCCGTGCAGTCCGTCTTGCTTTGCGCCAAACTCGGCGCACCTCCGCCAGCGCGTCTCAGGCCAGGTGCCCTTCCGCCACCCAGCCGCGGTTGGCGGCCGGCGCCTTCGGCTTGGGCGCGATGCCGCTGCTTTTTTCCGCGTCGAGGATGATGCTGCGCATGCTGTCGCTGGCGGCAGGCCCTGGCGCGAACGCGTAATACTCGTCATTGATGGGCAAGCCCGTCGTGGCGTCGACCAGCACCGGATCGGCGGCCAGGCCCGTATCGCGGCTGGCGATGACGAGGCTGGCGCCTTCGGGCGCGAAGTTTTCATTGCCCCAAGCGATAAACGCCAGCAAGACGGGCTTGAAGGCGCGCCCGGACTTGGTCAACACGTAGTCGTAGCGGGGTGGCTTGGCGCAATACAGGCGGCGCGTCATCAAACCGCCCTCCACCAGGTCGGCCAGGCGGCGCGTCAGGATGGTCGGGGCGATCTTGAGGCTTTTTTCAAATTCGTCGAAGCGCGTCTTGCCGTAAAACGCTTCGCGCAGGATGAGGATGCTCCACCATTCGCCCACCTTGCCCAGGCTGCGCGCAATCGGGCAAGGCAAATTATTAAAGTTGGTATGTTTCATGGCCATCTCCTCACATTGATTCAACACAACAATCGAAAAAAATTTCAGTTGCAACACGGAAACTTAGTTACTATCATTTTGAAAGTGAGGTGCTTGCCCCTGCGGCGGGCTGAAAATACACGAAAACTCACACTTTCCTTGTTCAAGTACAATCATGGCTGGTTCTGCTCTCCCAATCCCGGTGCGAAAAACGGTGCCAGCCACGCCTTCCGGCGCTGCTGCCCACGCCCGTTTTTCACTCGATGCGTTCACGATGACCCCTTTGAAGCTTGCCGTACTGCCTGCCCTGCTCGCCCTGTCCCTGTGCCAGACCACCACCGCCGGTACCACCTCTTCCGCAACGCTGCAGGCCACCTTCGTCGTGCAGGAAGCGTGCACCATCGTCTCGCAGCGCAACATCACCCAGGTACGCTGCCAGCACAACACGCCTTATCTGCTGCACCAGCAGGCGACGCCATCGGGCGCCGGCCTCGTTACCGTCACGTTCTAAAAATAAATCGTTGCCGTCACCGTGTCCTTGTAGTCGCCGGGGCGCGGCGACACCTGCGCCGGCACGCGGCCGTAAATCGTCAACGGCACGCTGGCGCCCGTGCCCGTCCCCGTCACCATGCTCGTGCCTGCCGTGCCATCGCCCCAGGGCGCACCATCGAGCGTGGATGACAGCAGGTAGCTGACCTTGTCCGTCGTTAAGAGGTTTTTCATTTGCCGGTTGGCCACATTGGCCGCCACGCTGCCGCCGTTCAGGGCAATCTGGTAGGCGTTGTTATTCACGCAGCGCACGGACAAGGTGCTGGTGCTGCGCAAGTTGCCCGTCAGGATGGAGGCGTTGGCAAATGCCATCGGGCTGGCCGCGATGGTGCAGTCGTTGACGGCCGTGGCACTTACCGTGAAACCGAAGCTGCCGCTGGTGGCCGAGCACCCCTGCAGGTTGACGAGGCCATACGTGGTGTACGTGTAGGTGCCCACGCCGGCAAAGCTCGACGCATAGACGGTATTGGCGTTGGCGACCGTGGGCACGGCGGCCAGGGCCGTACCGGCAGGAATCTTCGCGTACACGGTAAAGGTGGTGGAATACGTGCCGGGCGGGGCCAGCAAGCCGGCCGACAGGGTCATGCCGAAGGTCGATGGTGCGCCCGTCACGCCGGCGCCGCCCCAGATCTTCGCCGTCGCATATGAACTGTCCACGTACACGTTGTACTCCATGCGGTTGCTTCCATTGCCCAGCTTGCGCGGCAGGGCCGAGGTGGAATTCGTGCCCAGCCCCAGCGAGATGCACACTTGCGCATTAGGCGTAAGTAACTGTCCCAGGTTCAGCGACGAAAACAGGCAGCTGAAGGTACCCGTGGCCTGCGCCACGTAATCGGTGCCGGAAATCGGGCTGACGGAGCCGAAATTGATATTCGTCATGCTGACCGTGCAGGTATCGGCCGCCTGCGCCACACTACCCCAGGCGCAGCCCAGCAGCAAGGTCAGCCATGGCAGCAGGCGGCGCATCAGCGGCCTCCTCCGGTGGCAGCGCAGCGCAACGGCCCGATCACGGGCAAGCCGCCTGCGGCCGGACGCACATACGCAAAACCAACCGTGCACGCGCTGTCCTCCTCGCCCACTTGCAACTGATTCTGTTCGCGCAGCTCGTCGACAAAAATGATGCCGTCAAAGCCCACGACCGTCTGCCTGCCGCTTTGCACATGCACCACGGGCATGCCCGTGGCCAGCGGCTTGCCATCGGCGCCCTGCACGATGACGGTGGCGGCGCTGTAGCGTTCGACGGGAAACGCCGCCAGCACGCCGGCCAGCTGCTGCGGCACGACCGTCATATTGGTCACGGGTACGCGCGCGTCGACATCGAGTTCATCCGTGGCGATGCTGATCTGGTTATTCCCATAGGGATTCAAATTCGGCACCAGCAGGTAGCCGCTCCTGCCCGTCACGCCGATCTGGCGATTTTCATGCAGCACAGGAATATTGCCCACGCCGCCAGTGGAGACCAGCGCGAAACCGTTGCCCACCTGGCGCGCCGTCTCGACATGGCCATCCATCAGCACCAGCGCGCCAGCCGCGCCCAGCGAGGAGGCCGTGCCCATGCTGCTGCTTTGCGTGCGCGCGCTCACGCGCCCGTCGTTGCCCAGGTATTCCACTTGCGCCTGCCGGTAAGTATTGCCGCCCACCGTGCCAGCTTGCAAGTTCCAGCCGAAGCCGCCGCCAAAGTCCGCCGCGCGCTGAGCGCTGACGCTGCGTCCGCTCTCGCCGTTTTGCCGGCTGGCGCTCGTGCTGATGGACAGATTATTGTCGAAAGCCATGCTCAGGCCGACATAAAATCCCCGCTTCTCGCGTTGCCGCAAATCCTGGAACAGGCTGGCGTTCAGGAACAGGCCGTGAAACAGGGTGGCCGAATAGCCGAAGGTGGCCAACTTCGATGGCGGCGCGCCCGGTGTGCGGTAGCTGATATAGCTGCTGCTGATGCTGCTACCCGCCGGCAAGGGCAGGCTGACGGTGAAGCGGTCCGCCGCGCGCACCACGGGGCTGCCGTCGCACGAGGCCAGGTCGCCAAAGCCGGCGCTCGCGCGCACGCTTTGCACGTCGACGCTGAAGCGCGGCCCCATGTACTGGTAGCCGGCGCCCAGCTGCGCGCCACGGCTATGGCCGGCGCTGGCCGACAACGATCCGCTGAGCACGCCCGCCTGGCCCAGCCGCACCAGCGCGCCCGCCCCCGCCTGATACAGGCCGGCAGCCAGTTCCGCATGTCCTTCGATGGTGAAGCTGTCGCTGACGCCATGGCGGACGGAAGCGCTGGCAACGAGCTGCCGCTCATAGCCGAACAGGCGGCGGCCATAGTCGCGCCGCATGGCGCCCGCCTCGACCGAATAATCGCTCAAGCCGGCAGCCAGCATGCGCGTATCGACATACAGGGGCAGCACGGTCGTCACGCTGCGCCCCAGGGCATCGCGCGTGATGAGGGTGGCTTGCCCGGCGCCATTGATGCCGGCCACCTGGTTCAGCACGAACGGACCGCTGGGCACGCTGGCAGCATATTGCTGCACGCCATTGACGTACAGGCTCAGTGATGAGGGCACGAGCGCCGTGCCATCGACGGAGGCGACGGGAAAGGTCAGCAGGTCGGGGCGCAGCTGGAAATTCTTGCGCCACTGCAGACCACCGACGCGCACGGCGCGGCTCCAGCTGAGCGAAGACGAAATCAGGTCGCCCACTTGCCACGTCTGCAGGGTCTCGGGGTCGGCATGGCTCCAGAACGTGTCAAAACGCATGTATTTGCGCTGCTCCGACCCCAGGTTCAAAGTGCCGGTGTTGCTGAACACGCCGCTGTCATTGAAATAGCGCAAGTCGTTGAAGATGGCGGCGCGCCGCGTCCGGCCCAGTTCCGCATAGGCTTCGTAATTGAGGACGGCGCCGGGCGTGACGCGCGGCGGCGGCGTCTGCGGGGCCAGGCGCGCGTTGATGCGGTACGGCGAGCGCAAGTCGTCCGCCACCTGCAGCGACACGCTCTGGCGCGCCGCATCATAGTCATAGCTGAGTCCGGGAATCGCATCGAGCGCCACTTCGGTCTGACCGGGTGCGAGCAGGCGCGCCGGGTCCAGCCCCAGCTGCTGCAAGTTCGCCACACTGCTGCGCAAGCCTTTGCCCACCTGGGTAAAGCGCAAGATCAGCCCGGTTGATTCAGCATTCACAGTCACCTCCAGATACAGTTCATTCGGCGCCATCGGATCGCTCGGCAAGCTGGCCGGTCCCGGATCGGCACCCGTTTCGGCGGCCGATCCATCGGCCTTGGCCACCGGTGCCATGGCCAGCAACAGCAACAGCAAGGATGCCAGTGCGCGTCTCATGGTTTAACCCGGTTCGCGGCAAGCCCGCCCGCCATGGCGGCCCGGTTCAAGGTGTCGAATTCGTGGCAACGAGCGCCTTTGCGTTCACGTTTGCCGCAATACTCAACGGTCCATCCAGTTCGGCCTCCCTGGCGACGGGCAGGCGCCAGACGCGCATGCGTGCCGCCAGGACATAGCCAAACAGGCCCTTGCTGATGACAAACTCCTTGCCCGCCTGGTTCGTCAGCGTCATCGCACCGATCTGCGCATGGAAGTTGCCGCTGTTCTTGACACGCAACATCCACTCGCCCCGCTCGCGAAACACTTGCCAGTCGAGTATTTCCTTGCCCGGCGCACCGGCCGGCAGCACGAACACGGGCACCGAGTAGCGCAGGCGGATATCGATGCCGCTGCGGCCCGCCCCATCTTCGCGGCTGACTTCATCGATGAGCACGCGATACGTCTTTTCCTGCGCCACGGGGCCAGCCTGGGCACGCACGAGGCGGATGGTCTGCCGGCTGTTGGCGGCGATTTCCACGATCGGCGGACTGGCCACCAGTTCCTGCGTCGGCGCCAAGGTTTCCTCACCATCGCGCTGCTCCCAGGCGAACACCCGCACCTGTCCGTAGATGGGCTGGTCGCCGAGGTTTTGCAAATTGATGCCCGCTGCATTCTGTGGCGCGCGCAAATTGAGCGTCACCGGCGAAATCTGCAGATTGGCGCCCTGAACGCCAGCGGCGCAGCAGGCCAGCAGCGCCAGCACGCTTTTCATCAGGGAAACAGCAGCGGCCTTCACGCAGCGCCTGGCTTAAAAGTAAACGGTGGCCGTGATGGTCGACTTGTAGGTATCGGGCGCCGGTGTCGCCTGCGGCGGAATATTGCCGTACACCGTGATCGGCTGCGATGAGCCGTTGCCGGTGCCGCCGACGGTATCCGTGCCCTGTGTATCTCCCCACAAGGTGCTGCCGGCCGTCTGGTACAGATTGAATTGCACCGTCCCCAGATTGCCGCCCGTGCCGCTCATATAACGCGTGGTGCCGCTCGAGCCGCTGCCCGAGCCGGCCGTCAAGCCCACGTTATACAGCGTGGTATTGGTGCAGGTGACGTTCACGGTCGTATTGACGTTCACGGCAGTAGCCAGTACACCCTGACTTTGGCCAAAGTCGAGATTGGCCGCCGCGATGGTGCAATTGGCGATGATTTTCAGGGTGACGTCAAAGGTGGTGGTGGCGCTGCCATTCAAATACACGGCGGCGTCGGCGCCACGCGGCAGGAGCGCCGTGGCGGCAACCGCCACACTGGCGGCAACGACAAGGCGGGGAAAAATAACTCGCAACATGATACCTCCTGATGATGGAACATCATTAATGAGCCCACCAATATGAAGGGCATCGAGGATAGTCACGGTATTGCCGGCGTTTTCTCGGGCACGCAAACCAGGACGACAAAAAACTTTTACCGAGAGTCAGGAACCCGGGGACTCCGGCATTTTTTGCAGCATTGGCAAAACAGATTTTTTGGCAAGCGACATTGCTTAAAATCAATGCATGAGCGAATTATTGGCGATCTGGGAAATCCGCGCTTCTTCTGGCGGAGAAACATCTTTTGAAACACGAGAAAAGCAGAAAAAAAAGAAAAAGCAGGGCATAATAAGCAACAACTTGCTATTTGGTTAAGTCATTCATACCATGCCATTGACCAGCGAAACCATCAAAAAGAATATCCTGCTCGTGGACGATTCCGCGTTCGAGCAGCGCATGCTGATGGAGCTGCTCAGCGAGCAGCCCTATCGCTTCAGCATTGCATTCAATGGCTACCAGGGCTACCAGCTGGCATTGGCCACGCATCCCGACCTGATCCTGCTTGACGTGCGCATGCCCGAGATGGATGGCTACACGGCGTGCCGTTTGCTCAAGGCCAATCCCGAAACGGAACCGATACCCGTGATCTTTCTCAGCGGCGCCGATGCCGCCAAGGAACGCATCATGGGCTTGCAGGTGGGCGGCGTCGATTACATTTCCAAGCCCTTCCTGCCGGAAGAACTGGCCGCGCGCATCCATATCCACCTGGGATTGATACGTAGAAGCAACAGCACGCCACCGACAGCGACTCCGATCAGCGAGCGGCAGCAGCATCCGGACCTCGTGTTCGTCAATGCCGTCAAACAACTGATCCTCGACAACCTGGGTAGCCTGCCGAACCTGTCCGAAATTGCCCGCAGCGTGGGCACCTATCGCGAAAAGCTGACCCTGATGTTCCGCGAGCAAACGGGCATGACGGTCTTCGCCTTCATCCGCGAGGCGCGCATCGCCCGCGGCGTGGAACTGCTGCAGCAGACCGAGATCGACGTGCAGGACATCGCCCTGCTGATCGGCTTTCACAACGCGGGTAACTTCGCCACGGCCTTCCGCGAACGCATGGGCGTCACGCCCAGCGCCTACCGCCAGCGCCTGCAGGAGCAGACGGGCCAGCGGCAGGCAACGGCCGGTTAGAACTTGTAGTTCAGCTTGAGCGAGGCGAAGCGGCCGCGCGGGTCGGCTTGCGTATAGTCGAAGCCCGAGGCCGAGTAATCCCACGGCGCGCGCTTGTTGGCCAGGTTTTGCACGATGAAGGTGACGTTCGCCGCTGGCGTGACCTGCCAGCTGGTGGTCACGTCGAAGGTGCTGAAGGCGGCCACGGATTCATCGAGATGCGTGTTTTGCGCATAGCTGCCCACGTAGTTCCACGTGAGCGTGGACGACCACTTGCCCTGCTCCCACGTAGCCGAGGTGACGCCGCGCCATTTCGGAATCGAGCCGAAATAATTGGTGCCGGCGCCATCGGTGAGCGGCGCGCCGTCGGACAGCGGTTCGGCAAAGCGCAGCACGCGGCTCAACTGGCCAGCCAGGGTCAGCTTGCCCCAGTTCTTGTCGACGAAGCGCTGGCGCAGGTCGAGGTCGATACCGGACACTTCGCGCTGCCCCTGGTTGCGGTACTGGCGGTACAGGGTCGTGATGCGGCCATCGGCATCGCGCGTGATCTTCTGCGGCGCCGACGCTTCGTTGGCGAGCGTGGTGGTGGCGCTTTCCGTGCCGATCACGCCATCCTGCTTGATGCGGTAGTAATCGAGGCCGATGCTCGAACTGCTGGTCGGCGATACCACCACGCCCAGATTCAGGTTATGCGACCGCTCGGGGCGCAGCTTCGGATTGGCGATGGTCATCACCGTCACGCCGCGCGACTGCGTGGGCGTAATCGGGTCGCGCGGATCGATCACGCCGGTATAGCTGACGGCCGTGCTGTCGGTGATTTCCGGCAGCGACGGCGCGCGGAAGCCGCGCGACACGGTACCGCGCACCAGCAGCCACGGCGCCGCCTGGTAGCGCGCGCTGGCCTTCGGCGAAAACGCATTGCCGAAATCGCTGTAATGGTCGGCGCGGCCCGCCAGATTGACGGACAGGTCTTTTACGACGGGCACGTTGAATTCGGCAAACAGGGCCGACACGCTGCGCGAACCGTTGATGATGTTGATGGCCGGACGCAGCTCGGTGCCCGACAGCACGGCCGTCGAGGTTTGCGAATCCATCTTTTCGCGGCGCCACTGCGCGCCGGCGGCAAAGCCCAGCGGACCGGCAGGCAATTGCCACAGGTCTTTCGCGGCCGAGAAGTCGACGGTGTCGAGAGTCGACTCGGCCGGACGCAGGGTCGACAAGCGCAGACGGTTGCGCACGGCTTCGCTGTTTTGCGACTGGTCGAAGAAGTTATAGCTGCCGTCGGCCAGCACCTTCTGGAATTCGTAGCGGTTGACGAAGTTCTGCACGGTTTCTTCCAGCTTGCTGCTCGAGTGGCCCACGGCCGCATCCCAGTCCCAGCCCGCCAGCGCGCCTTTGACGCCCGCCAGCGCGCGGTAGAAGGTGACCTTGTCCTGTTTCAGGCGCGGCCCCAGGTCGAACAGGGTGGCCGTGAACGGCAAAGGCGTGGCGCCCGGATTGTTCGGGTTGCCGACCGGCAGCACGACGGGAATGGTGTCGAGCGCCTGGGTGGCGTTGTTCCACACGCGCGTGGCATTGTTGACGGTGAGCGGCGCGCTGAAGGTCTGGTCGGCGCGCGAATAACTATGCAGCAAGTCGACGTACGCTTCCGTGTCCGCGTTCAGCTTGAAGGTGGCGCGCGCGGCCGTGTGCACGCGCTGGATGCCGGGGATCAGGGTTTTATACGGCGACGGGTTATACGCGAGCACCTGCCCCGTCTTGCCGGGCGTGATGTCGCCATAATTGACCAGTTGCAGCGGTCCGCGCACGCCGCCCAGGGTCCGCGTCGGATCGCTGCCCGCATAATTGGTGGCTACCCAGCCCAGCGCGCCACGCTGCTGCTTGCGGAAGTCCGCATCGCGCATCCACGCCACGTCGCTTTGCTGCAGCTTGTCGCGCTGCTGCACGTCAATCGAGAAGACCAGGCTGTAGCCGTCTTCCTCGAGCTTGCCGAAACCCGTCTGCAGCGCCGCGCTCTTTTCATGCTGGCCCGTGCCTTCGGTCGAGCCGCCCCACTGCGCCGTGATGTCCGTGCCCGTGAATTCCTTGTACAGGATGATATTGACGACGCCGGCCACGGCGTCGGAACCGTAGATCGACGAGGCGCCATCCTTGAGCACCTCGATGCGCTGCACGGCCGCCATCGGCAGGCTGTTCAGGTCGACAAAGGTTTCCTGCAGGTTTTGCGCCGTCGCATAGCTGGCCACGCGCTTGCCATTCACCAGGATCAGGGTATTTTTCTGGCCGATGCCGCGCAGCGACAGGCCCGAGGTGCCGGCCGAGAAACTGCCCGTATATTGTTCGTTGTAGCTGTTGCCGCTGTTGGCGGATATGGCGCGCAGCACATCCGACACGCTGGTCTTGCCGCTGGCTTTCAATTCCTTGGCCGTGATGACTTGCACGGCGCTGGCGCCCTCTTTTTCGCTGACGCGGATATTCGATCCGGTCACGTTGACGCGCAGCATGTCGTCCTCGGCGTGGGCGATGGTCGAAACGGCGGGAAAGGCGGCGGCGATGGCAAGACTGATGGCGAGTGGTTTGAACATGGTTTCCTCTTATTGGGATTGCAGCCTTTTTCACATAAAAAAGGCCGAGCAGGGGCACGCGGACCGGGTGGGTCTGCGGGAAAAACGACGACGGGGGGATGACGGAATTACGGGATGCGTGGACGGCCACGCACCGGCATCCACTGCGCCATGCATTGCATGGTCAGCTGGTGCCGGGTGGCGTAAAAACAGGCAGAAAGGGTAAAACGCAACATAAAAGACACCGGTAAGCGGGGAAAGGCCACTATATCCCGGTGTCTTTATGGGGTGAACGAATTAAAAATTGAATGTATATACGATTTGGATCTAAGGACTTGGTTTTTGGCAATATCAGGCGTCGACCAGCGCCTGTGGCGCGGCCGCCGCGCGGCGTGCCTGCACGCTCCACCAGTACCAGGAAATGACGGCGTTGACCCAGTAGGCCGCATACAGCACGGCCGTCAGGTGCAGGCCACGGCTGTAGTAGAGCGGCACGGCCACCGTGTTGACCAGCAACCAGAAGGCCCACGTCTCGATGCGCCGGCTCATCAGCAGGAATTGCGCGATGATGCTAAATACCAACACCGCCGAATCGATGAACGGCGCGTAGGCATTCGTGAAGCGGTGCAGCAGCATGCCGTAGATCGCCACGGAGGCGATGCCGGCCGGAACTATCCAGGCCAGGCTGCGCCAGCCTGTGCGCGTGATCGGCAACGGTTTGCCGCCGGCGCCGCGCCGCCATTGCACCCAGCCGATGACGCAGGTGACGATGAAAAACAGCTGCAGCATCACGTCGGCGTACAGGTTAACCTGGAAAAACAGCACGGCAAACAGCACGCAGCCGACGATGCCGATCCACCAGGAATGAATGTTGTTACGGCCAGCCAGGACGATGGAAACAGTCATCAAGACATTGGCGGCGATCTCGAGCGGGGGAGTCAAACGGTAGTCCTTTGCGAGGCAGTGGATGGATGCACGGCGCCACTATAGCCGATTTGCTCCCCCGCATCACGTCAGCGGTGTCAGCCCGCCCGACGGCGGCGCACGATGCCACATAAAGCCAGGCCGGCAAGCAGCATCGCATACGTGGATGGTTCCGGTACGGCCGAGAGCGGCGCATAGGTGAGTGTCAGGACGGGATTGAGAATGCGCAGCTTGGTAGTTGATGGCGTCATCCAGGAACCTTCATGCCATTCCCCGCGACCTGGCGTGATTCCAAGCCACGCAGAGACGTTAAGGTCAATCTGAAACGCTTGTGGCAGCAACAGCGTGCTGTTTTGCAGGGAAAACGGCACCGTTTCATTCAGATTGTTGAAAGTTAATATTTTTTGCACATAATTAGGCGGATTGGCATTTGGGTCATAGGCGCTAAAGGTTGTCTGCGATTGGTTTGTCGCGGTGCCGTTGCCCCAATAATTGGGCCCACTATCGGGGTAATAAGGTGCAGGTATCAATTCGCCAATGATCACGCCGCTATACTCAATATTGGTCACACGATAGCCATCGCGCGCGCTGACACTAAAAAAATCAAATTTCATGTCGCCACCGTTCCAGTCATATCTCTCCGTTACCGAATAGTTGATAGTAGCCATATTCGTCAGGTCGAACTTGGCCACATTGTTGCTGTCGGAGAGCAACCTGATGCTATCGCCCGCAGTATCGTCAATCGTAAAACCTTGCGTTCCTATCGTAGTGCCAGCCAATACACTGGATGAGAGGGAAAAAGCCAGAACGGCAGCCAGAGCCGACAATTTATGTGACATATATTCCTCGAAGTGGCAGTTGCCAAAATTAGCAACAAAACAATTAAACCACTGTTTTTTAATATTATCAAATCGTTATTTTCGATAGAGAAAAATCGTCGCTGGCTACCGGCGCTTGCTGCGCACGGCCATGGTGACAGGCCGCGATGAGCCGCCCGCATGGGGAAAAGTGGATCCCGTGCTTGACTTGCGTGGACATTCTGGCAAATTGAATACCAGTTGAACCTCCATGGAAACACCCTATGCGCATGCGCCATCTCCTGTTTGCGGCAATGCTCGGCGTCTCCGCCCTGCCCGCCGCAGCCTGCCGCATGACGATGGCGCTCGAGCAATGGCCGCCGTATGTCTACCGCGACGCCCAGGGCAGTTATACGGGCCTGGACCTGGAACTGCTGCGCGCCATCTTCAAGGAAGCGCGCTGCACCTTGCTGACCGTGCCGGAACTGCCCACGGCGCGGCGCCAGTTGCTGTTCCAGAAAGGCGAACTGGACCTGCTGCCCGCCGCGTCCGAGACGCCGGAACGCCAGTCCTATGCCCGCTTTTCCCTCTCGTATCGCGATGAAGCCGTCGGTGTCTTCAGCAAATCCGGCGCGCCCGGCAACCACCGCCAGGTCGCCAGCTTCGCGCAGCTCGCGCGCGGCAAGTCCACCCTGCTCGCGCCCAAGGTGGGCTGGTACGGGGCCGACTACGCGGCGGCCCGTCCGGCAATGGAAAAAGATGGCCGCCTGAATACCTTCGGCAGCTTCCGGCAAGGCATCCTCATGCTCGACGCAGGCCGCGCCGACCTGTTGCTGGGCGACGTGCTGGCCGTGCGCCACGAAGCGCGTCTGCAGGGTGTTGCCTTGAACACCCTGCCCTTCCTGGCACTGCGCGCGCCCGTGCACCTGATGCTCAACGCGCGCACGACCAGCGCCGCCGACCTGGCGCAGCTGAACGCCGCCATCACGCGCCTGGAACAGCGCGGCGTGCTGGCGGCGATACGCAGCAGCTATGAAGCACCGTAGCGGCGGTCAGCCCTTCGATGCCGCCTCGAGGATTTCCAGCTTCGTTTCGCGGCCATTCTTTTGCACGCCCTGCGCCTTGTCGTAGCTTTCGATCAGGGCGCGGTACGGCGGCACGATGTGGTCGGTCATGATGGCGGCGAATTCCATCGCGTCGGCGCGGTTCCAGGTGCTCATCACTTCAGCCAGCACGGCATACGTGTCGATCGGCACGGCACCCGCTTGCGTCACGCGCGCCATGGTGATGTCGGTGGCCATCTTCGACCAGTTGCCCGAGGCGTCGATGATGGCAAACACCTTGTAGCCGGCCGCCAGCGCGCTGATGGTGGGGAAAGCCATGCACACGCTGGTGAGCGTGCCGGCGATCAGCAGGGTCTTGCGGCCCGTCTTTTCAATCGCTTCGACCCAGGCCGGATTGTCCCAGGCGTTGATCTGGCCCGTGCGCGGGATGTAGACGGCTTCCGGGTTGAAATGGTGGATTTCCGGGATCAAGGGGCCGTTCGGGCCGTCAGGCACGGAAGCGGTGGTAAACGTCGGCATCTTGGCCAGGCGCGACAGCTTGGCCAGCGCCGTGACGTGGCCGCGCAGCACGTGCTGCTCGATGTCGCGCACCAGCTGGAACAAGCCGCTCTGGTGGTCGATCAGCAGCATGACGGCGTCGTCGGGATCGATCATCGGTGGCAAACCTTGGAAGTTGGCGGGGGTGCTCATGGTGGTCTCCTGAAAAACCGTGCCGCGGGATGCGGCACAGGTACTACACAAATTCGCTACACAAATTCACTGCACAAATTACTTCGCGATGCGGGCGAAGCGGCCGCTGTTGAAATCCTCGAACGCCTGCGCGATTTCCGCTTCGGTGTTCATGACGAAGGGGCCATGGCCGACGATGGGTTCATCGATCGGCTCGCCACTGAGCAGCAGCACCACGGCGTCATTGTTCGCCTCGACGGTGATGCTGTCGCCGTCGCGTTCGAACAGCGCCATCTGCGCTTCGCGCACCACGCTTTCGCCATTGACCAGCACCGTGCCATGCAGGACGATCAGCGCCGTGCTCCAGCCGCGGGTCACGGGCAGCTCCGTCAGCTTGCCCTGGGCCAGGCGCACATCCCACACCTGCATCGGCGAGAACGTGCGGGCCGGGCCATGCTGGCCAGCGAAATCACCGGCGATCACGCGCACGGAACCTGCATCGTCGGGCAGCGCCAGCGTGGGTATCGTGTCGCTGGTGATGGCCTGGTAGCCGGGCGCCGTCATCTTGTTTTTCGCCGGCAGGTTTACCCACAGCTGCACCATTTCCAGGGTGCCGCCCGACTGCGTGAAGGCAGGCGAGTGAAACTCTTCATGCAGGATGCCGGCGCCGGCCGTCATCCACTGCACGTCGCCGGGGCCGATCACGCCGCCCTGGCCCGTCGAATCGCGGTGCGCCACTTCGCCCTTGTAGACGATGGTCACCGTTTCAAAGCCGCGGTGCGGGTGCGAGCCGACGCCGGGCGGACGGGTGCCGGGTGCAAATTCGGCGGGGCCGGCATAGTCGAGCAGCAGGAATGGGCTCAGCTGCTTGCCATGGCCGTTATACGAAAACATCGAGCGCACGGGGAAACCATCGCCTACCCAGTGCTGGCGCGGTGCGCTGTAGATACCTGTGACTTTGTTCATCTCGATCTCCTGTTGAGGTTTGCATTACGATGGAGACAGAATACGCTTGCAACGATGAAGCTGGTAGACAGTAAAATAGGCCATCAGCGTTCCAAAAATAGAACGATCATGGAGGCGGCATGCAGGACCTGAATGACTTGTATTACTTTGTGCAGGTGGTCGACCATGGCGGCTTTGCGCCGGCCGGGCGCGCGCTGGGCATGCCGAAATCCAAACTGAGCCGGCGCATCGCGCTGCTGGAAGAGCGCCTCGGTGCACGCCTGCTACAGCGCACGACGCGGCATTTTTCCGTCACCGACGTGGGACAGACGTTTTACGAGCATTGCAAGGCGATGCTGGTGGAAGCGGAGGCGGCGCAGGAAGCGATCGAACTGACGCGGGCCGCGCCGCGCGGCACGGTGCGCCTGTCCTGTCCCATCGCCCTGCTGCAATCGCTGGTCGCGCCCATGCTGGCCGGTTTCATGCGCGCGCATCCGCAGGTGACTCTGTTATTGGAAGCGAGTAACCGACGCGTCGACCTGGTGGCCGAGGGCATCGACGTGGCCATCCGCGTGCGTCCGCCGCCGCTGCCCGACAGCGACCTGGTGCTGCGCGTGCTGGCCGAACGGGGCCAGTGCATGGTGGGCAGCCCCTTGCTGTTCGCCGGTGCACCGCTGCCGAAAGCGCCGGCCGACCTGGCCGACTGGCCCAGCCTGGCCCTGGGCATGCCGCAACAGCACTACCAGTGGGATTTGCATGGCCCCGATGGGGCGCGCGCGCAGCTGCGCCATACGCCGCGCTTCGTCACGGGCGACATGCTGACCCTGCGCGACGCGGCCGTGGCCGGCGTGGGCGTGGTGCAGCTGCCGACCATGATGATCACCGAGCAGGTGGCCAATGGCAGCCTGCTGCAGCTGATGGAGCAATGGCGGCCGCAGCGCGAAATCATCCACGCCGTATTTCCCTCGCGGCGCGGCCTGCTGCCGGCCGTGCGCGCACTGATCGACTACCTGGCGCACAGCTTCGCCGCACTGCCGGAAGAATGAGGGTTTTCAGGTACGATGGTGTTCTTTCAACAGGCGTGAAAACAGCATGCGTTTATTGATACTGTCGGACCTGCACCACGAGCTATGGCGCGATGAAGCGCCACAGGGGGACCTCGCGCTCAGCTGCCCCGACGCCGTCATCCTGGCCGGCGACATCGACACGGGCACCCGCGCCGTCGCCTGGGCCGCCACCACGTTCGCGGGCCTGCCCGTGCTGTACGTGCATGGCAACCATGAAGGCTACGGCCACCACCTGGACAAGGTGCGCCAGGAGCTGCGCGCGGCCTGCGCCGCCACGCCCAACGTGCATTTTCTCGATGCGGAGTCCTATGTGATCACCGACCAGGCAGGCAAGCAAGTGCGCTTCCTGGGCGCCACCCTGTGGACGGATTTCCGCCTGCTGGGCGACGACACGCGGCAAGCGGCCATGCGCGACGCAGAGGCCGTCATGAACGATTACAAGCGCATCCGCCTGGCCGGCATGGGCTTTCGCAAGCTGCGCGCGGCCGACACGGCCATGTTCCACGCGCAGCAAAAAGCGTGGCTGGCGCGCGAACTGGCGCAGCCCTTCGACGGGCGCACGGTAGTCATCAGCCACATGGCGCCGTCGCTGCTGTCCGTCGACGATGCCTACGGCAGCGAGGGGTGTTCGCCCGCCTACGCTTCGCGCCTGGACGGCCTGGCCGCGCAAGCAGACCTGTGGGTGCATGGCCACCTCCACGTCTCGCGCGATTACCGCATCGGCCCCTGCCGCGTCGTCAGCAACCCGTGCGGCTACAGGACGCGCAGCGGCACGCCGCAAAATCCCGCTTTTGATCCGAACTTCATCGTCGAACTGCCGGTACGCTAATCGTCCGGCTTCAAACGGCCCGCCAGCATTTGCTGCAGGCGGTGCTTGCCGGCCCGGCGCGCCGCGCGCGGCGACGCCTCCGACTGGTGCGCGCCGGCGCCGCCGCGCAGTTTCGCGGCCGCCACCAGCGGGTTGCGCGGCTTGGACGTGGCTTTCACTTTGATTTTCATATGCTCTCCTTTCAACCCTTGATGCAGACGACCTGGCGCAAGGTATGCACCACCTCCACCAGGTCGCTCTGGTGCGCCATCACGGCGTCGATATTTTTATAGGCGGCCGGAATCTCGTCGACCACGCCGCCATCCTTGCGGCATTCGATGCCGGCGGTCTGTTCGGCCAGATCGAAGCGGTCGTAACGGCGCTTCGCCTCGCTGCGGCTCATGCTGCGTCCCGCTCCGTGCGAGCAGGAACACAACGACTTCGGATTGCCCTTGCCGCGCACGATGAAGCTGCGCGCGCCCATGCTGCCGGGGATGATGCCCAGCTCCCCCTGCCGCGCCGAAATGGCGCCCTTGCGCGTCACGTACAAGTCGGCATTGCCATGCGTTTCGCGCGCGATGTAGTTGTGGTGGCAGTTGATGGCCTCTCCGTCGAGCTGGAACGGCGGCGCAAACTTCGCCAGCGCGTCGAGCACGCGGCGCATCATCTCGCTGCGGTTGAGCAGCGCATAATCCTGCGCCCAGTCCACCGCTTCCACATAGTCGTCGAACACCGTGGAGCCTGCACTCAGATAGGCCAGGTCCGCGTCCGGCAACTGCAGCTGGTGGCGCCGCATGTCCTTCTGCGCGGCGGCGATGAAGTATCGGCCGATGGCGTTGCCGATGCCGCGCGAGCCCGAATGCAGCATGATCCATACCCGCTGCTCCTCGTCGAGGCAGATCTCGATGAAATGGTTGCCGCCGCCGAGGGTGCCGGCCTGGCAGATCCACGTGCGTTCGAACTGGCGCAGCATCTTGGCGATGCCGCGGTGACGCTCGACGATGTGCTCCAGGCGGCCGGCGAGGGGACGCGCGGCGCGTGCATGGCGCGAACCCTGCACGCGGCTCCAGTCGTGCTGCTCGAAGCCGACGGGCACGTCCGCTTCGATGGCGCTGCGCAGGCGCGCCAGGTTGTCGGGCAAGTCGCTGGCCGTCAGGGTGGTGCGCACGGCGTTCATGCCGCAGCCGATGTCCACGCCCACGGCGGCCGGAATGATGGCGCCGCGCGTGGGAATCACGCTGCCGACGGTGGCGCCGATGCCGGCATGCACGTCGGGCATGGCCGCCACATATGGATGGACGATGGGCAGGCTGGCGATATTGCGCAGCTGGTGCAATGCCTGCGCGTCGATATCGTCGGTAAAAATATGCACGGGCACATGGGCGCCGCGCAGTGTCTGATGAATGGGCATAACGGTGTTCCTGATGTCTGCGTTATGCCGGGGTCCTGGTAAACCAAAAAACCCCGGCGAGTTTCCTCACCGGGGTTTTCAAGGACACCGGCTCGGGATCGGCAAGATGCCGATGGCCCCGAGCGTCATGCGCGGGGCTAGTGGAGGTACGACTTGCTGCCAGCCTGCTCGAACATGGGTATCCTTTCTTTTGTTGGTTAATCTGCACTGCGGACGATGATTCTGCACCGGATGCTGCGGTGCGTCAACCGCTTTTCATGGCGAACGCGCCAACGTTGTTATTTTGTCGCAGCCGCTTTTTCCTTGGCGATGCGCGCATCGAGCTTCGCTTCATTTTTGGCCGCGTAGCTGCTGCACGCCTGCGTATCGATGAAAGGATTCGGCGTGACGCCTTCCAGCAATTGCGTCAGCTTGCGGTCGCCGCCCGAGTGGTCGGGATGGGCCGAGATCAGGATGTCGCACGGCAGTTTGGCGAATTCCCGCATGACCTGGCGGAAGGCCGGCGTCAGGTCCGCGTGGCGCTCATCGCCCAGGTAGTGAAAATCGTCGGCCGCCACCGGCGTGAGGCTGGCGCCGAACACCACGTTCAGGCAGTCCGTACGCTCCGCATCCTCGCACGACACCCAGGTCCAGCTGGTGCTGCCCGGCGTATGGCCGGGCGTGTAGCGTGCCGTGATGGTCACGTCGCCCAGTTGCAGGGTTTCGCCATCGGCGATTTCGCGCACGTTTTCCACGGCCGGCATGGGGTCGATTTCACCCGCTTGCGGATCCATGGCGAGCACCGAGCCTGCACGCAGCGCCTGCGCGCCGAGCGGGCTGGCGACCACTTGCGCGCCGCTGTCGCGGGCCAGGGCTGCGATGCCGCCCGAATGGTCGAAATGCGCTTCCGTATTCAGGATGAACTTGATGTCTTCCAGGCGAAAACCCAGCTCGAGGATATGCTCCTTGATGGCGGCCACCGATTGCGGCAGCGCGCCATCGATGAGGATCAATCCCTCGCGCGTGTCGATCAGCACCACGCTCAAGCCGCCCACGCCCACGTAATACGTGTCGCCGTGGATGCGCGCCGGCTGCTGCGGGCGGTTCCACTGCGCCGCATAGGGCGAGGCGATCGGCTGCGTCAAGGGATCAATGGCGGGCGTTTCCGCATGCGCGGCAAACGGCAGCGCCATGGCGGCCAGCGCGATGCTGAGCAAGGTCTTGGGAAGGAAAAAAGGCGGCATGCGGCTCCAGTAATGAGTGTGCGGTAATCGATGCCACAGGGTAACGTCGCTACCCTCGTGCGGTCAAGCAGACGGGCGCGGCGACTTGCGCTACGATAGAGGCCCAGTCACTGCTCCCCTATCGCCATGCGTCTGCTGATCCTGTCCGACCTGCACCTGGAAGTCTGGGGTGACGACACCCCCGCCATCGACCTTGCCGCCTGCCGACCCGACGTGGTGATCCTGGCCGGCGACATCGACACGGGCAGCAACGCCATCGCCTGGGCCGCGCGCACCTTTGGCGCCCTGCCCGTGCTGTACGTGCATGGCAACCACGAAGGCTATGGCCACCAGCTCGAGCACATGCAGGACGCCGTGCGCGAAGCCTGCGCCAGCGCGAATGCACAGGGCGCCAACATCCGCCTGCTCGACGGCGACGCGGTGACGCTCGGCGGCGTGCGCTTCCTCGGCGTCACGCTGTGGACGGATTTCCTGCTGTTCGGCGCCGAGCGCCGGGACGAAGCCTTGAGCGCGGCGCAAGCCTACATGCCCGACTACAAACGCATCAGCACGGGCGGCGACACGCCGCGCCTGCTGTGCGCCGCCGACACGGCGCAGCTGCACGCGCAGCACCGCGCCTGGCTGGAACGGCAGCTGGCGCAACCGTTCGATGGCAAGACGGTCGTCATCACGCACATGGCGCCATCGATGCTGTCGGTGGAAGAGCAATACGCGGCGAACCTGGGCTCGCCCGCTTTCGCCTCGCAGCTGGACGATGTGGTGGCCCAGGCCGACCTGTGGGTGCATGGCCACATGCATGCCTCGCTCGACTACCGCGTCCAGGATTGCCGCGTCGTGTGCAACCCTTGCGGCTACAAGCGGCCCGACGGCACGCCGGAAAATGAACGCTACGATCCCGGCTTTATCGTCGACATCGCCAGCGCGGTCTAATTTTTCCGATAGCGCAGTTGCACCACGCCGCTGGGCAGCTGGCGCGTGCCGTCCAGGCGCCAGTCGCTGCGCGGCAAGCCGTCCTCGAACAGGCGCACGCCCTTGCCCAGCACCACGGGCAGCACGGACAAGGTCAGGTTGTCGATGACGCCCTCGCGCAAGCCGGCGCGGATGACGGCGCCGCCATCAAGATACACGTGGCGGCAACCTTCCTCTGCCAGCCTCTCCAGCACTTTCCGCACGCTGCCTTCGCTGCGCTGCTCGCCATGGCGCGGCGCGAAACTGCGGTGGCTCAATACCTCCACGCGCTTGCCCGCATACGGCCACGGGTCGAACCCCAGCACGGCGTCATACGTGGTGCGGCCGATCAGCAAGGTATCGACCTGCTCCATCAATGCCGTGTAGCCGGTGGCATCGGGCGAGTCGGGCGCCAGTTCGGCCAGCCAGGACAGGTCGCCGTTTTCTCCCGCGATGCAGCCATCGAGGCTGATGCCGAGAAAAACACTGACAAAAGGTTTTTGCATGGGTTCTCCTTGATTTAATTCTACAGTGTAGAATTATGCGCATGAAAACCCAAAAACTTCAAGACCTGGAATCTGCCGTACGCCGCGCCGGGCGTCCACGCCGCGTTGCCCCCGCGCTGGACAGCGCCGCCATCCTGCAAGCGGCCCTGGCCCTGCTGGAAGAAAAAGGCGATGCGTTTTCCATGCGCGCGCTGGCGCACAGCCTGGGCGTCGACGCCATGGCCGTGTATCACTACTACGCGGGGAAAGAGGAATTATTGCTGGCCTTGATGGCGCAGCGTTTTGCCGCGCTCGATCCGCGCCAGCCGCCATTTACGCGGCGCCAGGCGGCGCCACGGCGCGTGCTGGCGCTGTGCGCACTGTACCTGGAACTGGTCAGCGCCACGCCATATTTCGTGCGCCTGATGGCGCGCGGGCTGGTGGAGCAAGCCGACGTGGCCCAGCGGTTTACGGCGCTGTTTGAGCAGGCCCTCGACGGTCTCGCGCTGGACAAGAAAACCCGGCTGCGCGGGCGCGATACGCTCGTCGATTTCCTGCACGGCTATGCGCTGGCGGGCAGGCCCGCCAGCGAAACCACCTGGCATGCTTCGGTCAACCTGATCCTGGCGGGCATGGCCGCCGGACGCACTGCGGTGTGACGTCCAGCGGCCGGACGCACTACCCTGGCATCAGCCCAGCAGCTTGAGCAGCGCCTGCGCGGCCGCTTCCGACGACGCGGGATTCCGGCCCGTGACCAGCAAGCCATCGGTGACGGCGTACGGCTGCCAGTCGCCCAGCTTCGAGTAGACGCCGCCGTTTTGTTTGAGCATATCCTCGACGAGGAAAGGCACGATGGCCGTCAAGCCGACGGCGTCTTCCTCGGTATTCGTAAAGCCCGTCACCTGCTTGCCGCGCACCAGCGGCGTACCGTCAGCTGCCTTCACGTGGCGCAGCACGCCTGGCGCATGGCAGACGGCGGCGACGGGCTTGCCGGCGGCGATCATCTGCTCGATCAGCGCGATCGAGTGCGGATCTTCGGCCAGGTCCCACAGCGGGCCATGGCCGCCCGGGTAAAACACGGCGTCAAAGTCCGCTGCCTTCACGTCGGCCAGCTTGCCCGTGTTGGCCAGCACGGCTTGCGCATCGGCGTCCTGCTTGAAGCGGCGCGTGGCGTCCGTTTGCGACTCGGGTTCGTCGCTTTTCGGGTCCAGCGGCGGCTGGCCGCCGTTGGGCGAGACCACGGTCAGCTTGGCGCCCGCTTCTTGCAAGGCATAGTAGGGCGCGGCGAATTCTTCCAGCCAGAAACCGGTTTTCTTGCCGGTATTACCGAGTTGGTCGTGCGAGGTCAGTACCATCAGGATGTTCATGTTGTGTCCTTTTATGTCAGGGTTACAGTGCTGCTTCGAGGATACGGCGGCTGCGCGCGAGGTCGATATCGCGGTGTTCGCCGAGTGAGGTCATGCCATGTGCTTCCAGTTGCGTCAGTACCGCTTCCACCGCTTCCTGGCCCAGCTGATAAGCCGACAAACGGGTCGGAATGCCGAGGCCTTCAAAGAAGGCGCGTGTGCTGGCGATGGCGGCATTGATGCGCTCATCGTCGCTGCCGCTGGTGATGTTCCAGACACGTTCACCATACTGTAGCAATTTGCCGCGTTTCTGCTCGCGCTGTACGTCCAGCAGGGCCGGCAGCACCAGGGCCAGGGTGCGTGCATGGTCGATGTCGTACAGGGCCGTCAGCTCGTGGCCGATCATGTGGGTGGCCCAGTCCTGCGGCACGCCGGCGCCGATCAAGCCATTCAGGGCCAGGGTGGCGGTCCACATCAGGTTGGCGCGTGTTTCGTAGTCGTCGGGCGAAGCGACCGCCTGCGGCGCGATCTCGATCAGGGTCTGCAGCAGGCCTTCGGCAAAGCGGTCCTGCACCCGCGCCTGCACCGGATAGGTCAGATACTGCTCCGTGGTATGGACAAAGGCGTCGACCAGGCCATTGGCCACCTGCGTGGCCGGCAAGGTAAACGTTTTGCTCGGGTCGAGTACGGAAAACTGCGGGTACAGCAGCGGGTTGCGAAAACTCAGCTTGGCATGCGTGGCTTTTTTCGTCACCACGCCACCGCTGTTCATTTCCGATCCCGTGGCCGGCAAGGTCAGCACCGTGCCGAACGGCAAGGCGCGCTGCACATTGGCGCCGCCGCGCTCGGCGATTTCCCACGGCTCGCCGTCGTACAGGGCCGCGGCGGCAACGAACTTGGTGCCGTCGATCACGGAGCCGCCGCCGACGGCCAGCAGGAAGTCCAGCTTTTCATTGCGCACCTGGGCCACGGCGCGCATCAGGGTTTCATAGCTGGGATTGGGTTCGATGCCGCCAAACTCCTGCACGCTGCGCTGGCCCACCGCAAGAGCAGCTCGCACCTCGGCCAGGGTACCGGTCTTTTCCGCGCTGGCGCCGCCGTACAAAATCAGCACGCGCGCACCGTGCGGCACCAGGGTGGACAATTTGGCGACGGTGTCGGCGCCGAACACGATCTTCGTCGGGTTATGGAATTCAAAATTCTTCATGCTGCTGCTCCTTTATTATTAGACTGGTCGTCTAGAATGCGATTCAAAGAACGCGGACGTGGTGCGTCCGCTTGTTTGCTTGGTTTGCGGCCTATCGGTCGCTATCCGGCGGCAGCTGCAACATGGCCAGGGTCGCCCGCCAGGCCGTTTGCAAGGCGCTGGCGTCGCGCCGCAGCTTGGTCAGCATGGCCGCGCCCAGCCACAGCTGGTACAAGGTGGCTGCCATCTGCGCCGGATCGGCCACCGATGGCAAGGTATCGTCCACCCTGCCCCGCGCGATGGCCAGGGCCAGCCTGGCGATGATGCGGTGGGTGCCGTCGAGCAGCGCCACGCGCATCGGCTCCGACATGTCGGCCACTTCGCTGCTCAGCTTGACGACCAGGCAGCGGCAATCACAGCCGCTGCCGTCGAGGCTTTCGCTGGTCCAGCTGGCCCAATACGCCATCAGCGCCTGCGCCGCGTTCTGGCCCGGCTGGCCCAGCACGTCTTCCATTTTCGCCAGGTAGCCAGCGACATAATCTTCCAGCATCGCTTCTCCAAACAACTCCTTGGACTTGAAGTAATGGTAGAACGAGCCTTTGGGCACGTCGGCGGCCGACAGGATCTCGTTCAGCCCCACCCCGGCAAACCCCTTGCGCGTGATGATGGCCTTGCCCTGGTCGATAATGTGCTGGCGCACGTCGGTGTATTCAGCTTTCATGCGAGGCATTGTAGCACAATTAGACCAGTCGTCTACAAATAATGAGCGAAATGTGAAGCGACGCTGGTCGATTGAATATTGCATATGTCCGCTGGAGGCACGCCTCGTCAGGCCGGGCTTGCAGTGTAGACATGCAGCACATCCTCATCGATGTGTATCACCTGCGCCGGTATTCCTTCAAACACAGGCGCAAGCAGCATGGGACGCAGATCACCACTTACCACTGCCGCATCGAGAAATACCAGCAGGTCGGTGGCGCTGGCCTGTACCACACGGCCTTGGAAGATGGCACGCTTGCCTGCATGAGCCACCAGCTTGTGCGCCACGTAATACGCGGGCGCCGTCAATTGCGCGCGCAAAGCAGCAATCGAATCATATGCGGCCAGCGGACCACCGCGCAAGACCAGCGCCAGCATGCTGAAAAAAAGCGCATCGGCGCATGGTCCCGGCGCGACGTCCTGCTTTACCAGCGCCGCGAAACTATACTCGTTCCTCATGTGACTTTGCCCTGCTCAAGGATGTGCTGGCGGACGTCGGTGTATTCAGCTTTCATGAGGCAAAGCATAGCACGACTAGACCAGTCGTCTAGAATGCATTATCGGCCTGTTTTTCAACGAGCAATAGTAGCGGGACCAAGCGATCAGGTGAACTTCTTGAAATCCGGCTTCCGCTTTTCAAAGAACGCCGTAAACGCTTCCTTCGCTTCGGCGCCACCCAGCATGGCGCTGAACAGTTTGTTTTCGTCGGCGATAGCGGCCTTCATCGGTTCCATGCGGCTTTGTTTCATCAATCGCTTGGTGGCGCGGATGGAGGCGGCTGGCAGGGCTACCAGCTTGGCGGCCTGGCCTTGGGCGAAGGTCATCAATTCGTACAGGGGCACGACTTTCGAGACCAGGCCCATTTCCAACGCTTCGCTGGCCGGGAACGCTTCGCCCAGCATCAGCTTTTCCGCCGCGCGCGGGTAGCCGGCCAGTTGCGTGAGCAGCAGGCTGGAGCCGAATTCCGGGCACAGGCCCAGTTGCGTGAACGGCATCGAGAAGCTGGCATTGTCGGCCGCGTAAACGAGGTCGCAATGCATCAGCAAGGTGGTGCCGATGCCGATGGCCGGGCCGGAGACGGCGGCCACCACGGGCTTGCTGCTGCCGTACAGGGCGCGCATGAACTGGAACACGGGGCGGTCATGGTCGAGCGAGCCATCCTTCGGGCGCGCCGTCTTCATGAAGTCATCGAGGTCGTTGCCGGCCGTGAAAATCTCGCGCTTGCCGCAGATCAGGATCGCACGCACGTCGTCGTCCGTCTCGGCCGCTACCAGCGCATCGGCCAGGGTCTGGTACATGGCGCCCGTGATCGCATTCTTGCGTTCCAGGCGGTTGAATTCCAGGGTCAGAATGCCCTCGCTCTTGCTGCACAAAATATCCATGTCGTCTCCAAAAAGATAAAGGGCGCCAGGGTAATCCCGCAGCGCCCTGTTTTATTGCTTTGGTCCGTCGAACTTAAACGCGCTCGAAGATTCCGGCTGCGCCCATGCCTGCGCCCACGCACATCGTGACCATGCCGTACTTCTGCTTGGTGCGCTGCAGTGCGTGGATCACGGTGGCGGCGCGGATGGCGCCGGTCGCGCCCAGCGGGTGGCCCAGGGCGATCGCGCCGCCCATCGGGTTGACCTTCGATGGGTCCAGGCCCAGGTCGCCGATGACGGCCAGGGCTTGCGCGGCAAACGCTTCGTTCAGCTCAATCCAGTCCAGCTGGTCTTGCGTGATGCCGGCGGCGGCGCATGCCGCGGGAATGGCGAATTTAGGACCGATGCCCATGATTTCCGGCGGCACGCCGCGCACGGCGAACGAGGAGAATTTCGCCAGCGGGGTCAGGTTGTGCTCGCGCAGGATTTTTTCGCTGACGATCAACAGCGCACCGGCGCCGTCGGACATCTGCGAGCTGTTGGCGGCCGTGACGGAACCCTTGGCGGCGAACACAGACTTCAGTTTTGCCAGCGATTCCATCGACGAATCGGCGCGCGCGCCTTCGTCCGTGTCGACGGTACGGCGCGTTACATCGACCTGGCCGGTGGCCAGGTTCGGCGTGCGCGTGATGATTTCCACGGGCGTCGTTTCCGCCTTGAAGAAGCCGGCTTGCTGCGCGGCGATGGCGCGGCGGTGCGATTCAACGGAGAACGCGTCCTGCTGTTCGCGCGACACTTTCCATTGCTGCGCCACTTTTTCGGCCGTCAGGCCCATGCCGTAAGCCATGCCGATGTTCTCGTCGCTGAACATGTCCAGGTTCATCGATGGGTGGTGGCCCATCATCGGCACCATCGACATCGATTCGATGCCGCCGGCGATCATGACGTCGGCTTCGCCCACGCGGATGCGGTCGGCCGCCATGGCAATCGCCGTGATGCCCGAAGCGCAGTAACGGTTGACGGTGACGCCGCCCACGGTTTTCGGCAAGCCGGCCAGCAGCACCGAGTTACGCGCGATATTGAAGCCCTGCTCCGCTTCCGGGAACGAGCAGCCGATGATGGCGTCGGTGATCAAAGCCGGGTCGAGGCCAGGCGCTTGCGCCAGGGCCGATTGCAGCACGCGCACCAGCAGGTCGTCCGGGCGGGTGTTCTTGAACATGCCGCGCGGCGCCTTGCCGATCGGGGTGCGGGTTGCAGAGACGATGTACGCGTCTTGAAGTTGTTTGCTCATTTTTTTCTTTCAAAGATGTTGAACGAGATTCGTGTTCTGTCGAATGTCCGGGACTGCTCAGATAATCTCTTATCGCTTCTGCGACAAATACCAGTCCACCGTCACCTGTGCCGCCAGCGTGCCTTCGGCGTCGAAAATATCGACTGCCACGGGAAACGCCACCTTGCCGTCCTGCGCCAGCTGCGCCTTCAAGGCAGCCAGGTCGCCCGGTACCCGGCCTTCGGCGCGCGTCGCGCCCCGGGCCACCTTCTGGTACTGGATGCGCGACTCCTTGGCCACCGGGCGCAAGCCCAGTATCAGCTCGGCGAAGCCGCCAGCCATGGCCGCGCCGGAAGCCGTTTCGGCCAGGGTGAACAAGGCGCCCGCATGCTGCGTGCCCAGGTGATTATTCAGTTTTGGATCTTCCGGCATCGACACCTTCGAGGTGCCGGCGCCGATGTCGTCGATGCTGATCCCCAGCAGCCGCACGAAGGGCAAGGTGTCCATCATCTGTTGTTTGATACGGTCATACACCATGCTTGGCCTCACGCGCAGCAATACTTTAAAAATAATGGACAGGATCGTCATCGACGTCAGGCTTAGTTGCGTACCGGCTTACCGGTTTGCATCATGCCCATGATCCGTTCCTGGGTTTTCGGATGGTTCAACAGCTCCAGGAATGCCTTGCGTTCCATATCCAGCAGCCACTGTTCGCTGACGAAGCTGCCCTGGTCCACGTCGCCGCCCGATACGATCTCGGCGATCATCTCGCCCAGTTTGAAATCGTGCGCCGAAATGAAGCCGCCGTCGCGCATGTTGACCAGCTGCGCCTTGATGGTGCCCCAGCCGTAACGGCCCGTGACCTGGATCAGCGAAGGGAGCGCTGGACGGAAGCCCGCGTCGAACATGGCGCGCGCTTCGACCTTGGCCACGTGCAGCAGCTCGTAGGCGTTGAACACGATGACGTCGTCTTCCTTCAGGTAGCCCATCTTCTTCGCTTCCAGCGCCGATTTCGACACGTTGGCGGTGGCTGCATTGGTGAAGCCCGTCTTCAGGAATTGCAGGATGTCGTTACCCTTGGCTTCCTTGTAGGCGCGCTGCGCCGCTTCCTTCAAGCCGCCGCCGGCAGGAATCAGGCCTACGCCCACTTCCACCAGGCCGATGTACGACTCGATCGAGGCCACGCGCTTCGATGCGTGCAGGGCCAGTTCGCAACCGCCGCCCAGTGCCAGGCCAGCGACCGCGGCGATCACCGGCACGTTCGCGTATTTCAGCGACATGAAGGTGTTCTGCAGTTCGGCGATGATCGGATCGACGGCTTTCACGCCGCCTTGCATGAACGCCGGCAGGGCCGATTGCAGGTCGGCGCCGGCCGAGAACGCGCCGCCTTCGGCTGCGTCGGCGTGCCAGATCACCAGGCCCTTGAAGTTCTTCTCGGCTTCGGCCAAGGCCAGTTTCAGGCCATTGATGACGCCTTCGCCGATCACGTGCATCTTGGTCTTGAACGAGATGATCAGGACATCGTCGCCCGTATGCCAGACGCGCACGGATTCGTCTTCGAAGACGGTGGTGCCGGCGGTCTTGCCGTCGATGGCACCGCTGCCCAGGACAGGCGCGCGGAATGGCTGGCGGTCATATACGGACAGGGTCGAACGTGGCACGAAGCTGTTCGACACGGCGGAGTACGAACCTTCCGGCGTATGCACGCCGCCCTTGTCTGCAACCGGACCTTCGAAGACCCAGGCTGGCAGCGGTGCGTTGCACAGCGCATGGCCGGCGTCGATGTCTTCCTTGACCCAGTTGGCCACTTGCAGCCAGTTCGATGCCTGCCACGTTTCAAACGGACCGACGTTCCAGCCGAAGCCCCAGCGCATGGCGAAGTCGATGTCGCGCGCATTGTCGGCCACGGTGTCGAGGTGGATCGCGATGTAGTGGAAAGCGTCGCGGAAGATCGCCCACAGGAACTGGCCTTGCGGGTTCGTCGATTCGCGCAGCGCCTTCATCTTCTTGACCGGGTCCTTTTCTTTCAGGATGCGGGCGATGATGTCGGCAGCCTTGGCGCCGCCGGCAACGTATTCACCGGTGGCGAAGTCCAGGCGTTGAATTTCCTTGCCGACCTTCTTGTAGAAGCCTGCGCCGCTCTTCTGGCCCAGCGCGCCTTTTTCCACCAGCTTGGCCAGCACTTCCGGCGTCTTGTAGACGGCGGCGAACGGATCGTTCGGCAGATAGTCCTGCATGGTCTTGATCACATGGCCCATGGTGTCCAGGCCAACCACGTCCGCCGTGCGGAAGGTGCCCGACTTGGCGCGGCCCAGCTTGGCGCCCGTCAAATCATCGACGACGTCCACGGACAGGCCGAATTTTTCAGCTTCGTGCACGATGGCCAGGATACCGAACACGCCCACGCGGTTGGCGATGAAGTTCGGCGTATCCTTGGCGCGAACCACGCCCTTGCCCAGGGTGGTGGTCAAGAAGCCTTCCAGCTGGTCGCTGATCTCCGGCTTGGTGAACTCGGTCGGGATGATTTCGACCAGGTGCATATAACGCGGCGGGTTGAAGAAATGCACGCCGCAGTAGCGAGATTTCAGGTCGGCATCGAAGCCTTCGGCCAGCTTGGTGATCGACAGACCCGAGGTGTTCGAAGCGAAAATCGCGTTCGGGCCGATGTGCGGGGCGACCTTCTGGTACAGGTCGTGTTTCCAGTCCATGCGCTCGGCGATGGCTTCGATGATCAGGTCGCAACCGGCCAGCAGGTCCAGGTTGTCTTCGTAGTTGGCGACCTGGATCAGCGCGGCGTCATCCTTGTTGCCCAGCGGGGCAGGCGACAGCTTTTTCAGGTTCTCGATGGCGCGCAGCACGATGCCATTTTTCGGACCTTCTTTTGCCGGCAGGTCGAACAGCACGACCGGCACTTTCGCGTTGATGCAATGGGCGGCGATCTGCGCGCCCATCACGCCGGCGCCGAGGACGGCTACTTTTTTAACGATGAAATTGGTCATATTTTCCTCAAGTCTTAGAACAGGTCTGCGTCGAGTGCCATCAGGTTGGCCGAACCGGAACGCGCCTGACGGATCAGGGTTGCCGTTTCAGGCTGCAAGCGGGCGAAGTAGAAACGTGCGGTAGCCAGTTTGGCGGTGTAGAACTTGTCGCCGCTGGATTCTTTTTCGAGGGCGATCTTGGCCATCTGCGCGAACAGGTAGCTGTAGATCATGTGGCCGACGACGCGCAGGTAAGGCACGCATGCCGCGCCCACTTCGTCAGGGTTCTGGAAGGCCTTCATGCCGATTTCCATGGTCAGCTTGGTGACTTTGTCGCCCAGGTCGCCCAGTGGCGTGACGAATTCGCTCATCGCTTCATCGGTGCCGTTGTCTTCGACGAAAGCCTTGATCTTTTCGCCGAATTTGCGCAGCTTGGCGCCGTTGTCGCCGAGGATCTTGCGGCCCAACAGGTCCAGCGACTGGATCGTGTTCGTGCCTTCGTAGATCATGTTGATGCGCGCGTCGCGCACGTACTGTTCCATGCCCCATTCCGAGATGTAGCCGTGGCCGCCGAACACTTGCATCGCGTCCGAAGTGGCGATCCAGGCGTTGTCGGTAATGAAGGCCTTGATGACAGGGGTCAGCAGCGCCACTTCGTCGGCCGCTTCCTTGCGCACGTCGGCGTCGGGGTGGTGCAGTTCGCGGTCGATCTGCAGCGCCACGTACGAGGTGAAAGCGCGCGCGCCTTCGGCGTAGGCTTTACCCGTCAGCAGCATGCGGCGCACGTCAGGGTGCACGATGATGCGGTCGGCCGGCAGTTCCGGGTTCTTGATGCCGGACAGCGAACGCATTTGCGTGCGGTCCTTGGCGTAGATCAGCGCGTTCTGGTAGGCGATTTCCGTCAGGCCCAGCGACTGCATGCCCACACCCAGGCGGGCCGCGTTCATGAAGACGAACATGGCGTTCAAGCCCTTGTTCGGCTGGCCGATGATCCAGCCTTTCGCGCCGTCCAGGTTCATCTGGCAGGTCGAATTGCCGTGGATGCCCATTTTTTCTTCGATGGCGCCGCAGGTGATCGGGTTGCGTTCGCCGACCGTGCCATCCGCGTTCGGCAGGAATTTCGGCACCAGGAACAGCGAGATGCCTTTCGAGCCTTCCGGCGCGTCCGGCACGCGGGCCAGCACCAGGTGCAGGATGTTTTCCGCCATGTCGTGTTCGCCGGCCGAGATGAAGATCTTGTTGCCGGTGATGGTCCAGGAACCGTCCGCCTCAGGCAGCGCTTTCGAGCGCAGCAGGCCCAGGTCGGTGCCGCAGTGCGGTTCGGTCAGGCACATGGTGCCCGTCCATTCGCCCGACACCAGTTTCGGCAGGTACACTTCCTTCTGGTGGTCGGTGCCGTGTTCCTTCAGGCACTCGTAGGCGCCGTGCGACAGGCCAGGGTACATGGACCAGGCCTGGTTCGACGAGTTCAGCATTTCATAGAAGGAATTGTTCAGCACGACAGGCAAGCCCTGGCCGCCGTATTCCGGATCGCAAGCCAAGGCCGCCCAGCCGCCTTCGACGTACTGCTTGTAAGCTTCCTTGAAACCTTTCGGCGTGGTCACGCTTTTCGTGACCGGGTCGTGGTGGCAGCCTTCGCGGTCGCCGGAGTGGTTCAGCGGGAACAGTACTTCGGAAGTGAATTTGCCGCCCTCTTCCAGCACCTGGTTGATGATGTCGGCGTCGACGTCGGCGTACGACGGCATTTGCTTCAGTTCTTCTTCCACTTGCAGGAACTCATGCAGGACGAATTGCATATCCCGGATTGGCGCGACGTATTGACCCATAATTTTCTCCTGAAGGCGATTAGCTAAAGTGTTGTACTTGTAAGTGCGTGTGCGTTGTTGCGGATACTGCCTGACGGCTTATTTGCTTGTGACGGAATTCTGGTACGACGCCAGCAGGCGGATAAAGCCCGCTTGCGCCCGTTCGATGCTGCCCGGCACGCGCAGGAAGCGCGCGTCGTGATGCAGGGCCAGGATCAGGCCATACATCTCGTACACCAGCTGCTGCGCGTCCGTGTCCGCTTTCAGGTCGCCCGTGGCGATCGATTGCTCGACACAGCGCAGCAGCGCGCCCTGCCAGGCCCGCACCATGGCCACGAGGGCCTCGCGGATGGGACCGGGACGGTCGTCATACTCGACGGCGCCGCTGATATAAATGCAGCCGGAAGCGATTTCCACGCTGACCCGCTTGACCCAGCGCGCAAACATCGATTGCAAGCGCTGGATGCCGCGTGGTTCTTTCATGCTGGGGAAAAAGACTTCTTGCTCGAAACGATAGTGATAGAGCTTCAGCACTTCCATCTGCAAGTCTTCGCGCGAGCCAAAGTGGGCAAACACGCCCGACTTGCTCATGTTCATTTTGTCCGCAAGCAACCCGATGGTCAGGCCTTCCAGGCCGTCGCGGCTGGACAGGTCCAGCGCCACGTCGAGGATGGCTGCACGGGTCAGTTCGCCCTTGCGCATGAATTTGACTGAAGTATTCAAGAGGTCCGTTCTCAAAGTGAGGTTGCCGATCTGGCGGACGGAAGCGAGGGTAAAAAAAAGCACGCCTCGAAAAAATCCGAACGCTCGTACTATTATCCACTACCACGTAAAAGTCAAACGGGAACTTTAGAGCCAGTGTTCTATTGGTGCAGCGCAGCATTTTTTGGCCGCGTGTTTGTAGCGATTTCAGACAGGCAAAAGCGTCGCGCGCCCTTGCCGCCTGGGTAGCAGCGCGCCTCAGTCGAGGTCGCCTGCCTTGCTCAATTGACGGCGGTCGCGCTTGGTCGGCCGCCCCTTGATGGTGCTGCCTGGCTCGCGGAACAGCTTGCGGTCCTCGGCCAGCTGCGCGCGGCGGGCGATGCTGGCCGGCGTTTCCGCATACAGCAGGCGCGCCACGGGCGCCGCGCCGCGCTTGTCGGACAGGCCCAGCACAGCCACTTCCCATGTCTCCGCGCCATTGTCGATGGCCAGCTCGTCGCCCAAGCGCACGCTGCGCGCCGGTTTCACGCGCTCGCCGCCCACTTTGACCTTGCCCGTGTCGACAGCTTCGCTGGCCAGCGAGCGCGTCTTGAAGAAGCGCGCCGCCCACAGCCATTTGTCCAGCCTTACCGTTGTCATCTCGCTCATGCGTACTTGCCTACTGAAAAAATGCGCATCACCAGCCGGTACGCGAGGAACGCGGCTTCATAGCCGATGCGCCGGAAGCGGCCGATGTGCTTGAAATCGTCCTGGTGAATGACGATGCCGTCGGCCACGCCCTGTTCGATATGCTGGCGCAAGCTTTGCGCGAAGGCCACGTCCTTGATCACCACGTTCGCTTCCTGGTTCAGGAACAGGCTCAGCGCGTCAATATTGCTGGAGCCCACCGTCGCCCAGTCGTCATCGACGACGGCCACCTTGGCGTGCAATTGCGTCTTGCGGTATTCGACGATTTTCACGCCGGCGGCCAGCAGTTTCGGATAAAACGAGTGCGCCACGGCATCCTGCATGCGGAATTCGCCCACGCCGATCAGCAGCACCACGTCGACGCCCCGCTGGGCCGCCTGGGCCAAGGCGTGGCGCAGCTTGTGTCCGGGCGCGAAATACGGGTTGGCCAGCATCACGCTTTTGCGCGCCTGGCCCAGCGCCTGCAGGTAGGCGCGCTGGATGGTGCGGCGGTTGCGCAGGTTGTCGCGCACGACAAAGCCGGCCACGACGGGATTTTTTGCCAGCTCCTTGCTGACGACGCGCATCTTGCGGTACAGCTTGATACGCCGTACCAGATTCATCTTGCCCAATCGCGCCCACTGCGCCTGCACCTCTTCGTGGATGGCGTCGACCAGCGGGCCCTTCACCTGCACGGCAAAATCCCAGCGCGGCGCTTCCAGGCTGATGTTGTGGTCGTAGTCGCAAAACATGTCATCATTGATATTGATGCCGCCCACCAGCGCGATCTCGCCATCGGCCACGCAGATCTTGCGGTGCGTGCGCGTGATGCCGCGCCGGAACCACGGGTTGAAGATGCGGTGGTGCACGCCGGCCGCTTCCAGTTGCGCATGCATGGCATTGACCCGGCGGTTGCCCGTGCCGAACCAGTCCGTGATCATGCACACGAGCACGCCGCGCGCGGCGGCACGCTTGAGCGCGTCGAGCACCAGGGTGCCCGTCGCGTCGTCGGCAAAGATATACGTTTCGAAATAGACTTCCGAGCGCGCGCCATCGATGGCGGCGATCAGCGCAGGAAAGTAATCGGTGCCGCAATACAGCAGCTTGATGTCGTTGTGGGCGATGAAATTGACTGTACGCATGCCGGCAGTCTACGCGAGTTTCAAAGCGGCAACGATCGGCGCGTGGTCCGACAATTTTGCCCACAGGGTGCCATGCATCACTTGCGCGCCTTCCACGTGGAAACCGCGCACATAGATGCGGTCCAGGCGGAACCACGGCAAGGCGGCGGGAAAGGTGCGCGCCGGCACGGGGATCGGCGTTTTCGTCTGGCGCCGCGCCAGGGTGCGCACCAGGTCACCCAAGGCCGAGTTCGACGCGCGCTGGTCGAATACCTCGACCACACCCAGCGCATTGCGCAGCTTGTCGCTGAGCGTGTTGCGCCAGTCGTTGAAATCGCCGGCAATGATGACGGGCTCGCCATCGGGCGCCGATTCCATCACGGCGTCGATCAGCGCCTGCGTCTGGCGGCCCCGTCCCGATTCGAACAGGCCCAGGTGAACGACATAGCAATGCACGTCGGCCTGCGGCGTCTTGAGCACGCAATGCAGGATGCCGCGCTGCTCGTAGGCATGGTCGGAGACGTCGTGGTTGGTTTGCGAGGCGATGGGGAACTTGCTGAGCAAGGCGTTGCCATGGTGGCCGTGATCGTACACGGCATTCATGCCATACGCGGAATGGTGCTCGGCGCCGGCAAAGAACTCGTGCTGCGACGCTTCCGGCCAATGCTTGTGGCCATTTTTCTCGGCGCCATAGCGGGCCGCATTGCGGTCGTGCTTGCCTTGCACTTCCTGCAAAAAGACGACATCGGCATGAAACAGGGCGATCGCCTGTTTTAAAGCATGTACGCGGGGCAAGCCTCGCACGGAGGAGACACCCTTGTGAATATTATAAGTTGCTACGCGGATTTTCATGCATTGATTCTACTCCCAGACGGGCCCCGCGCGGCGCCAGCGTAGGTGCGCGTGCGCACCTAAACTGACACAATCACGAACGCAATCAGGCCAGCATGCGTCCCACGCCCGCCGTCACGCTGACGAGCAGCGCGGTGATACCAGCCGCCCAGACGATCTTGACCAGCAACGGCGCGCCGCGCCAGGCCACCGTGCGCTTGCCCTTGGCAAACGCGCCCGGGTGCAGCAGCCAGCCGATGGCCATCAGCGGCATGCCGATCGGTGGCGTACGGCCGGGCACGGTGGAACTGAACAGCAGGAAAATAAAGCACAGGCAAAAAACAATGCCCAGGGTGCCCAGCAGTTTTTGCTGCGCAGTCAAATGTAACCAGTTCAACATGGAATGCTTTCTAGGGAAATCAGGTGGGACGCGCCAGGCCCGTCATGGCCGGCAATTGCAAAATCGCTTCCGCGTTGGACGACGAGAAACAACGGTCGGCCGCCGCCAAGTACGGCAGCCACGCGTATTGCAAGTGTTCGCGCGGGCTCAGGGTGATGGCGATATCGCGCGGTACTTGCACGCTGAACACGTGTTCCGTGTTGCGCGTCACGCCGGGCGCATAGCGGTGGCGCCAGATCGGATAGATCTCGTACACGTTCGACAGATTCCAGTCGCGCAGCACGATGTCGTGTCCATCGGCAACGATGCCGGTTTCCTCGAACAGTTCGCGCGCGGCCGTCTGCAGCAGCGGTTCATCGACGGCATCGACGGAACCCGTCACCGATTGCCAGAAACCGGGCTGGCCCGCGCGTTCGATGAGCAAGACGTCAAGGTCAGCCGTATGAATGACGACCAGCACGGAAACAGGAATTTTATGAGTCATATCAACAATGAAAAAGGCGCCACGACAGCGCCTTTTTTTGCATAGTGGATCAAACAGCGGCCGCCAGGGCAGCCGCATGTTTCATTACACTACTTTTGGCTCGGCGCTGCGCAAACGGATGTGCAGTTCGCGCAGTTGCTTCTCGTCCACTTCCGACGGCGCATGCGTCAGCAAATCTTGCGCGCGCTGGGTTTTCGGGAAGGCGATCACGTCGCGGATCGATTCGGAACCCGTCATCATGGTCACGATACGGTCCAGGCCGAATGCCAGGCCGCCATGCGGTGGCGCGCCGTATTGCAGGGCGTCGAGCAGGAAGCCGAACTTCAGCTGCGCTTCTTCGGCATCGATCTTCAGCGCGCGGAACACTTTCGACTGCACTTCTTCGCGGTGGATACGGATCGAACCGCCGCCCAGTTCCCAGCCGTTCAAGACCATGTCGTAGGCCTTGGCGATGCAGGCGCCCGGATCGCTTTCCAGCATGTCTTCATGGCCGTCTTTCGGCGCCGTGAATGGATGGTGGGTCGCCGTCCAGCGGTCCGCTTCTTCGTCGTGCTCGAACATCGGGAAGTCGACCACCCACAATGGCTTCCACACGTCTTCGAACAGGCCGGCTTTCTTGCCGAATTCGCTGTGACCGATTTTCACGCGCAGCGCGCCGATGGCGTCGTTGACGACCTTGGCCTTGTCCGCGCCGAAGAAGATCAGGTCGCCGTCTTGCGCGCCCGTCTGCTCGAGGATCGTGGCCAGCACGTCGGCAGGCAGGAACTTGACGATCGGCGACTGCAAGCCTTCAGGACCCTTGGCTTTCTCGTTGACCTTGATGTAAGCGAGGCCCTTGGCGCCGTAGATGGCGACGAACTGGGTGTAGGCATCGATTTCCGAACGGGGCATGCTGCCGCCTTGCGGTACGCGCAGGGCAACCACGCGGCCGCCTTTCATGTTGGCGGCGCCGTTGAAGACCTTGAACTCGACCGATTTCATGACTTCCGTCAAGTCCGTGAAGGCCAGCTTGACGCGCATGTCCGGCTTGTCGGAACCGTACAGGCCCATCGCTTCGGCGAAATCCATCACCGGGAACGGGTTCGGCAGGTCGATGTCCAGCGTGTTCTTGAAGACGACGCGGATCATGTCTTCGAACAGGTCGCGGATTTCCTGTTCCGTCAGGAACGAGGTTTCGCAGTCGATCTGCGTGAATTCAGGCTGGCGGTCAGCGCGCAAGTCTTCGTCGCGGAAGCACTTGGTGATCTGGTAGTAACGGTCGAAGTTAGCAACCATCAACAGTTGCTTGAACAACTGTGGCGATTGCGGCAAGGCGAAGAAGCTGCCCGCGTTGACGCGCGACGGCACCAGGTAATCGCGCGCGCCTTCTGGCGTCGACTTGGTCAGCATCGGCGTTTCGATGTCGATGAAGCCCAGCGCGTCGAGGTACTTGCGCACTTCCATCGTCACCTTGTAGCGCAGGCGCAGGTTGTTCTGCATTTGCGGGCGGCGCAGGTCCAGCACGCGGTGCGTCAAACGCGTCGTTTCCGACAGGTTGTCGTCGTCCAGCTGGAACGGCACGGGCACGGAAGGGTTCAGCACTTCCAGCTCCGAGCAGACCACTTCGATCTTGCCCGACTTCAGGTTGTTGTTGATCGTGCCTTCGATACGGTTGGTCACGACGCCCGTCACGCGCAGGCAGAATTCATTGCGCACGGCTTCGGCGACCTTGAACATCTCCGCTTGTTCCGGATTGCAGACGATTTGCACCAGGCCTTCACGGTCGCGCAAGTCGATGAAAATCAGGCTGCCGTGGTCGCGGCGGCGATGTACCCAGCCGCACAGGCTGACGGTTTGTCCCAGCATGGCTTCGGTAACGAGGCCGCAGTATTCAGTACGCATAGACATAAAATTCTCAGTTCAGGTTAGTGAGTGTTCAATCCGGCCACGTCCCGCATGGGACGCCTGCCTTTATTCTTTGGCTGCCGGGGCCGGTACAGCAACAACTTCCGCAGGCGCCACCACGCCCATCGAGACGATATATTTGAGCGCCGCATCGACGCTCATGTCGAGTTCGACGACATCGCTGCGCTTCATCATCAGGAAAAAGCCCGATGTCGGGTTCGGCGTCGTCGGCACATACACGCTGACAAAGTCGCCCACCAGGTGGTTCGCCGCATCGCCGCCCGGCACGCCCGTCAGGAAAGCGATGGTCCAGGAGTTCTGGTGCGGATACGGCACCAGCACGGCCTTGCGGAACGCATTGCCCGACGGGGAAAACAGGGTATCCGACACTTGCTTGACGCTCGAATACAGGGAATTGACGATGGGTATGCGTTGCAGCAATTTTTCCCACAGCTTCACCACGTAATTGCCGACCAGGTTATTCGTCAGCAAGCCCGTGAAGAACACGATCAGTACCGTCAATACCGTGCCCAGGCCGGGAATGGTGCTCAGCGCGGGAACCTTGTGGCCGAACCAGACGCTGGGCTGCGTACTGCCGGGCACCAGCAACAGCGACTGGTCCATCGTGCTGATCACCAGATTCAGGACCCAGGCGGTAATGGCCAGGGGCACCAAAATCAGTAATCCGGTAATAAAGTATTTACGCATCAGTTTCTCGGTAATGGATCGTATCGGCGCGGCGCGCGCTCAGTCCGCTTTCGGCGCGGTGGCAGCCGGGGCGGGCGCAGGTGCGGCAGCAGGCGCGCTCTCGGCGGCCGGGGCAGGCTTGGCGTTATCGGCCGGGCCCGTCGGAATGGCCGTGGTGGGCGCCGTGCCGCCGCGGAAATCGGTCGCGTACCAGCCAGTGCCCTTCAATTGGAAACCGGCGGCCGTCAATTGTTTCTTGAAACTGGGCTTGCCGCACGACAGGCACACCGTCAGTACTGGATCGGAGATCTTTTGCAAGACGTCCTTGGCAAAACCACACTCGTCACAACGGTAAGCGTAAATCGGCATCTCTACTCCGAGAAAATCATCAAAAACCCTGAATTATAAAGCTTTTCCTTTGCCCCCAACGGAAATTGACCGGTCCGCCTCAGTCCGCCCGGCGGCGCCAGCTCATCCAGCGCTCCTTGCCGGCGAAGACGGCGATGGAATCGTCGACGGCTTCATCGGCCAGGCAGTTGAAATGCGGGGCCAGCAATTCCTGCAGTTTCTCCTTTGAAATACCAAATGGCGGTCCCTTGGCATTGTCGTCAAAGAAAAAGTAACCGGCCAGCATGGCGCCCGGCACCAACAGCTGCGCCCAGCGGGCCGCCACTTGCGGCCACATGGCGCGCGGCATGGCGCAAAGAAAGGCCCGTTCATAGATCAGGTCCAGCGGTGCGACAGGTTCCCAGGCAAAGAAATCGGCTTCCACCACCTGCCCTGCCCGTTCGCCGACGATGACGCGCGCGGCGGCCACGGCGGCCGGCGAAAAGTCGATGGCCGTGGCATCCCAGCCGTGATCGAGCATGAAGACCAGCTCATAGGCCGAGCCGCAGCCGGGGATCAGGCAGCGCAGCGGCGCCGGGCTACCGGCAACGAAGCTGCGCAGGCGCGACGGCACGCCGCCGTGGTCCCAGGGCGTAAATTGCTTTTCGAAACGCTCGTCCCAGAAGGCGGGCGAGAGCGGATCGCGGGTATTGAAGTCAGCCATCACTTACGTCCTCAGCCTTTAAAACGGCAGTTGATGCCAGCGCATGAACACTTGCAAGCCCAGCGCGCCGAGGGCGAAGGCGCCCACGAAGTACACGATAAAGCTCAGCAAGCGGTTCGTCTGGCGTTGCTCCGCCAGCAAGGTTTTCATCAATTCCACATCGTTTTCGCGCGGCTCGCCATGCACGGTCAAGGCCTGGTGCAGCAAGCGCGGCAGTTGTGGGAAGATGTGCGCATAACGGGGCGCCTCGGCGCGCAGGCGCTCCATGAAGCCTTGCGGGCCCACCTGATTGCTCATCCATTTTTCCAGGTAGGGCTTGGCCGTTTGCCACAGATCCAGTTCCGGGTCCAGCTGGCGGCCCAGGCCTTCGATATTGAGCAGGGTCTTTTGCAGCAGCACCAACTGCGGCTGCACTTCCACGTTGAAGCGGCGCGAGGTCTGGAACAAACGCAGCAGAACTTGCCCAAAAGAAATATCTTTCAGCGGACGGTCGAAGATCGGCTCGCAGCAGGCGCGCACGGCCGCTTCCAGCTCATCGACGCGCGTGTCCTTCGGCGCCCAGCCCGATTCAATGTGCGCCTCGGCCACGCGCTTGTAATCGCGGCGGAAGAAGGCGAGGAAGTTTTGCGACAGATAATCCTTGTCGTAGTCATTCAACGTTCCCACGATGCCGAAGTCGAGCGCAATGTAGCGGCCGAACGATTCCGGCGCGATCGACACGAGAATATTGCCCGGGTGCATGTCCGCATGGAAAAAGCCGTCGCGGAACACTTGCGTGAAGAAAATCTCCACGCCATCGCTGGACAGTTTGCGCAAATCCACGCCGGCTGCTACCAGGCGCTCCGTCTGCGACACGGGAATGCCGACCATACGCTCCATGACGATGACGCTGCTGGAACAGTAATCCCAGTGCATTTCCGGCACCAGCAGCAAGTCCGAGTTGGCAAAATTACGGCGCAGCTGGCTGGCGTTGGCCGCTTCGCGCATCAGGTCCAGCTCGTCGTGCAGGTACTTGTCGAACTCGCCCACCACCTCTTTCGGTTTCAAGCGCTTGCTGTCGGCCCACAGGCGGCTGGTCCAGTCGGCGGCGATGTGCATCAGGGCCACGTCCTCGTCGATCAGCTTTTTCATGCCTGGACGCAAGACCTTCACGGCCACTTCGCGGCCATCTTTCAAGGTAGCGAAGTGCACCTGGGCAATCGAGGCGGACGCCACCGGTTCGCGCTCGAAGTGGGCAAACAACTGATCCGGATGCGCGCCGAGCGACTTGGTGATTTGCGCGATGGCCAGATCGGAATCGAAAGGCGGCACCCGGTCTTGCAGCCGTGCCAGTTCTTCGGCGATGTCGAGCGGCATCAGGTCGCGCCGGGTCGACAGCACCTGGCCGAATTTGACGAAAATCGGGCCCAGCTCTTCCAGCGCCAGGCGCAGGCGCAAGCCCCGTGGCGACGACAGGTCGCGCCAGAAAATCAGGGTGTCGATCAATTTGGCGGTGCGGGGAACTTGCAGACCAGAAATCGCTATCTCATCCAGACCGTACTTGATGGAAACACGGATGATTTTAAACAGGCGCAGGAATTTCAATATCATGTAGACAAATCCGGTGAGGAAGACTGCGGCTGGACGGCGGCGGCCGCCTTTTCCAGCCGGGCAAGGCGCTTGGCCAGGCGTTCGACGTCATCGCGCACGCGCGTCACGCCAGCGGAATACTCTTGCAGGGTAGAAGGACGGATCAGCATGGGCTGTTCGTCGAGAAAATATTCGGCCACGTTTTCCGCCAGCTTTTGCTGGCCCGTGCGCACAAACGCGGCCGCATCCTTCGCGCCGGCAACGAGGCGCGTGGCCAGCATGGGCCCGACGACCTTTTCCAGGTCGTGCTCGGCTTCCCAGCGCAAACCCTTGCTCAATTGCGAAATCGCATTGGCAAACTCGGCATCGCCTTCGATCTTGACGTAGGAAAACGCCCGCTCGCGGTTTTGCAGGATCAGCGGCACGTCGGACAATTTTACGCGGATGGTGACGTTGGCCGGCATGTCAGCCGGCACCGCTTCCAGCATGCCTGCGCTGTCGACGCGCAGGCGCAGGGCCACGGCGCCCGTGTCGATGCAAGCCAGCTTGCCGGCGTGCACGGCCAGCTGCTGGCGCGCCCACGGCTCTTGCGCCAGCAAGTGGTTGATGGTTGCAATGACAGGCGTCATCAGGGAAAGGTCGGAAAGTGGTGCCATCTATATACAGCGCGCCAGGCGCGCCCCTAAAAAGAAAAAACCGCCCGTAAAACAACGTGGGCGGTTTCGATCTTACCAGTTCAGCAGGCAATATCTGTTAAGCATCATGCATTCCGCATGGACTTAAGCCAATATTCAGCAAGTTTTTGCAATTAATTCAATTGCTGGATGCCTGCCAGGACCCAGCCGCTATTGCCGCTGACGGGTTTCGACATATTCCACACTTCCGCGAACGGTTCCGCCGCGGCGCCCGGCGCCGAACGGATCAGGCCCACAAACTTCACGCTGGCCAGGTAATCGTTGACGCTCGTCTCGATACCCAGCAGTTCGGCATCGATGGTGACGACATCGGTAAAGTCTGGCTGCGCACCCCGTTCCTGGATTTGCATGCGCAGTTCCGCATACACTTCCGGCGACGTGAATTCGCGGATATCGTTGACGTCAGCCTTGTCCCAGGCCGCTTGCAGGCGAATGAAATTGCTTTTCGCGTGGCGCAGGAAGGCATCCTTGTCGAAGTCGCTTGGCACGCCCCATGGCGCGGCAGCCGGCACCGGCTTGTCCAGACCGACGCCGGACGAGACGGGCTGCAGCGGTGGCAGCGGTGGAATGCGCGAACCGATGTCAGGCAGGTTGCCCGCTGGCGCAGGCTGGTTGCCGAAGCCGGCGAACGGCGTATTGCCGCTGCTGTTGCCAGCACGCTTGCCGCGCACCATGCGGTAGATGAAGAAGACCACGCCGGCCAGCAAAGCCACCATCAGCAAGGTGCTGATCATGCTGGCCAGGGCGCCGCCCAGGCCGAAGTGCGACAGCAGCGCGCCCAGACCCAGACCCAGCAAGGCGCCGCCCAGCAAACCCTTCCAGCGGCTCGGTGCCTTGGCGGCAGGTGCTGGCGCAGGAGCCGGCGCCGGTTGCGCCTGGCGTGGCGTGGCAGCCGGTGCCGGCGCTGGGGCCGGCGCGGGCGCCTGGCGGCTCACGCTTTGCGACTGACGGCCTATCGAACGGCCACCGCCCATGGGACGGGCCAGCGCCTCGCCCAGCATGGATACCGTGGTCGCGGCCAGCATCATGCCGACCATAAATTTCTTCAATTTCATTCCATCTCCTAAAATCACCAACGTTGATGCATTACATCTTGATACCGGTGTGCAAGGCGGCAATGCCTGCCGTCAAATTGTAGTACTGCACGCGTTCCAGACCCGCCGTTTCCATCATGGTCTTCAGGGTTTCCTGGTCCGGGTGCATGCGGATCGATTCCGCCAGGTAGCGGTAGCTTTCCGCGTCGCCGGCGATTTTCTGTCCGAACCACGGCAAGACCGAGAACGAATACAGGTCGTACGGCTTTTGCAGGGGAGCGGCCACCTTGGAAAACTCCAGCACCAGCAGCTTGCCGCCCGGTTTCAGCACGCGGCGCATTTCCGCCAGCGCCACATCCTTGTGCGTCATGTTGCGCAGGCCAAAGGCCACGCTGACACGGTCGAAATAATTATCGGGGAATGGCAGTTTTTCCGCGTCACACAACAAGGTGGGGGTGAGCAAGCCGCGATTCAAGAGGCGGTCGCGGCCCACGCGCAACATCGATTCATTGATATCGGTCAGCCAGACTTCGCCGGTAGGGCCCGCCTGCTTGGCGAATGCCTTCGACAGGTCGCCCGTGCCGCCGGCAATGTCGAGCACCTTGAAACCGGGGCGCACGCCCGCGTTGGCAATGGTGAACGTCTTCCACAGACGGTGCAGCCCGCCCGACATCAAGTCGTTCATCACGTCGTATTTGGCAGCGACGGAATGGAACACCTTGGCGACTTCGCGCACTTTGTCGTCTTCTGCAACTGTTTTGTATCCGAAATGGGTCGTATTGGTCATGGTAGGCAGTCTGTTTGAACTTGGGAGCATTATACAAGCGGCAGGCGCATTTCCCCGTGACGCCGGAGAAGGTATTGCCTTTCCACTGCATTCGACGCCAGCATGGCCGCCCGGGCATACGCCGCCAGCGCCTCCGGCCGGTCGCCCTGGCGGCGCAGCAAGTCGGCCCGGGCCGCATGCAGATAATGCGATAGCGCCAGGCTGGGCACGGCTTCCAGGCGATCGAGCCACGCCAGCCCGTGTGCGGCGCCATGCGCCATGGCGCAGGCGATCACGGCATTGAGCAAGATCAACGGTTCCGGCTTGTGCCGCAGCAAGGCGCCGTACAGGGCGCTGATCTGGCGCCAGTCTGTCTGGCTGGCCGTGGGCGCTTTGGCGTGCAAGGCGGCAATGGCCGCCTGCAGCTGATATGGCCCTGGCACACGCGCCGGCAAGGCCAGTTCCAGCAGCGCCAGTCCCTCGACAATCAAGTCCCCTTGCCACAGGCGCCGGTCCTGCTCTTCCAGGGTCAGCAGATAGCCTTCAGGCGATAGCCGGGCCGGGCCGCGCGACGCCTGCAGCAGCATCAGGGCCAATAGCCCCTGCACTTCGGGCTGGCCCGGTTGCAGGCTGTCGAGCAAGCGTCCCAGGCGCAGCGCCTCGGCGCACAGGTCCGCGCGCAGCAGGGTCTCGCCGCCGCTGGCGCAATAGCCTTCGCTGAATACCAGGTAAATCACGTGCAGCACCTGCGCCAGCCGTGGCTGCAATTCTTGTTCCGGCGGCAACTCGAAGGGGATACGCGCTTCCGCGATCTTGCGCTTGGCGCGCAATAGCCGCTGCGACAGGGCCGCTTCCGCCACGCCGAAGGCGCGCGAGATCTCGCCCGTGGACAGGCCACACAAGGTGCGCAGGGCCAGCGCCACCTGCGCCTCGGGCGCCAGCGCGGGATGGCAGCAGATGAACAGCAGGCGCAGGCGATCGTCCCCGATGGCCGGCGTTTCCTCTTCCACGGATACAGTCAGGCCGGACAGCACGGCCTCGGCATCGCTGACGCTCTTGCCCGCCCGGCGCACGTGATCGAGCCCCGCATTGCGCGCCACGGAACTGAGCCAGGCGGCGGGATTATCGGGGATGCCCGTGCGCGGCCACAGCTCCAGCGCCTTGCGGCACGCTTCCTGCAACACATCTTCCGCCAGGCCCAGGTCGCCGAAACGCCGCATCAGGCCGGCCAGCACCCTGCCCTTTTCCTGGCGAAAGACGTGTTCGACGGCCGCAATGGCGTCGCCGGCCATCGTCAAGCCGTCACGGGCCGCACTTCGATGGTGCCCAAGGAGGCCACCGGGCAACGCCCGGCCCAGACCAGCGCCTCGTCCAGATTGGCACAGGCTAGCAGATAGTAGCCGCCCAGCTGCTCCTTGGTTTCCGCGAACGGCCCATCCGTGATGACGGGTTTGCCATTGCGCACCCGCACGCTGGTGGCGCTGCCCACGGGCGCCAGCTCGGCGCCCCCGCGCAACACGCCGGCCGCCTCCAGCGCCTGCGTATAGCTGGCAAAGTCGGCCATCAGGCTGGCCATCTGCTCGTCTGGCATGGCGGCATAGCGCGCCTCGTCCGCGTAGATCAGGATCAGGTATTCCATAGTCTCTTCTCCAAAAGAAAAATGCCCGCAAGCGCGGGCATTCATACGACGAACGGGGCGGCGGCAATCCGACAAGATTACCGCATTATTTTTTACCCTAGTGTTTGTGACCGCAGCTCGGTCCGTGGACGTGGCCGGAAGATTGCTTGACCGTCATGTCCGCCTTGGCGTCGCGGCCGCTGTCGCCCGGGTAGCCGGCTGCCGCCAGCTGGTCCAGGTAGGCTTGCCACAGCTTGTCTTTTTCCACGCCCAGCTTGTACAAGTATGCCCAGGTGTACAGGCCGGAATTATGGCCATCGCTGAAGGTGGGCTGCACGGCGTAGTTGCCGACCGGCTCCAGGCCCGTGATGCCGACCAGGCGTTTACCTAATTGCAAGGTTTCCTGGCCCTTGCCATGGCCCTGCACTTCGGCCGAGGGCGAATACACGCGCAGGTATTCGAACGGCAGCGCAAATTCGCTGCCATCGTCGAAAGCCACGTCGAGCACGCGCGACTGGTTGTGCACGGTCAAGCCGGTCGGTTGCGGTGTTGCTGTTTTTTCAGTCATGACGATGCTTTATGCGGATAAACGTTGAATGATGGCGTCGCGCAAGGCTGGCAGCAGGGCGCGGCGCGCGGCCAGCACTTCGGGCGCCGTCTCGCGCTGGACCACGGCCCAGCTGGGATTCGGGAAATGCGCGTCGTCGCGGTAACGGGGGATCACGTGCCAGTGCACGTGCGGCGTCATGTTGCCGAAACTGGCCACGTTGACCTTTTCCGGCTGCATCACTTCACGCACGGCCAGCTCGACTTGCCACACGACTTCCATGACGTAGTTGCGCTCGCCAGGCGTCAAGTCCGTCATTTCTTTCACGTGCTTGTTCCAGATCACGCGGCAAAAGCCGGGATAGGCGGCGTCATCAACGGCCACGACGGACAGGCGCTCGCTGCGCCACAGCAAGGCTTCACAGCCCTGCTTGTTGGCAAAGCCGTCCAGCAATGTGCACAGATCGCAGGTCACACCAGCACCCGTTCGATACCGCCGTCATTGGCGCGTTTCACGTAATCCGGCATCCAGTTCTCTCCCAGCAAGTGTTTGGCGATCTCGACAACGATGTAATCGGCAGTCGTGCCCGAATCGTCATTGTAGCGCGAGAGTCCTTGCAGGCACGACGGGCAGCTGGTGAGGATTTTGACGTCGCCCGTGAAACCGTCGCCGCGCAGCTTGTCCGCGCCCTTGACCATCTCTTCTTCCTTGCGGAAACGCACTTGCGTGGAAATGTCGGGGCGCGTGACGGCCAGGGAACCCGATTCACCGCAGCAACGGTCATTCTTCTCGATCTTGACGTTATCTACCGTGCTGATCAGGGAATTGATGGTCTTGCCCGATTCCTGCAGCTTCATCGGATTGTGGCATGGCTCGTGGTACATATAACGGGTGCCGTTAACGCCTTCCAGCTTCACCTGTTTTTCCAGCAGATACTCATGGATATCCATGATGCGGCAGCCAGGGAAAATCTTCTCGAACTGATACGTGGCCAGCTGGTCGTAACAAGTGCCGCACGACACGAGCACCGTCTTGATGTCCAGGTAATTGAGCGTGTTGGCCATGCGATGGAACAGGACGCGGTTGTCCGTCATCATCTTCTCGGCCTTGTCGAACTCGCCCGCGCCCCGCTGCGGATAACCGCAGCACAGGTAGCCCGGTGGCAAGACCGTCTGCACGCCCACTTCCCACAGCATCGCTTGCGTGGCCAGGCCCACTTGCGAGAACAGGCGCTCCGAACCGCAACCGGGGAAGTAGAACACGGCTTCCGTATCGGCCGTCGTCGTCTTCGGATTGCGGATGATCGGGATGACCTTGTCGTCTTCGATGTCGAGCAGCGCGCGCGCCGATTTCTTCGGCAGGTTGCCCGGCATTTTCTTGTTGATGAAGTGGATCACCTGCGCCTTGACGGGCGGCTTGCCCGTCGATGGCGGCGGCGCCTTGGTTTGCTTCTTGGCAAACTTCTTCAGCAAATCATGACCCAGGCGCTGCGCCTTGTAACCCCAGCCGATCATGACCTTGCGCGTGGCATTGATGGTCACCGGATCGGTGGCGTTGAGGAACATCATCGTGGCCTTGGTGCCCGGATTGAAGCTTTTCTTGTCCATCTTGCGCAGCAGATTGCGCATGTTCATCGACACGTCACCGAAATCGATGTTGACCGGGCAAGGCGTCACGCATTTATGGCAGACCGTGCAATGGTCGGCCACGTCTTCGAACTCTTCCCAATGCTTGATGGAAATACCGCGGCGCGTCTGCTCTTCGTACAGGAAGGCTTCGATCAGGGACGAGGTCGCCAGGATCTTGTCGCGCGGCGAATACAGCAAGTTGGCGCGCGGCACATGGGTCGAGCACACGGGTTTACACTTGCCACAACGCAAGCAATCCTTGACGCTGTCGGCGATGGCGCCGATATCGCTTTGCTGCATGATCAAGGATTCGTGGCCCATCAGGCCGAACGATGGCGTGTAGGCATTGCGCAAATCGGCGCCCATGCCCGGCAGGTTCAGCAGTTTGCCCTTGTTGAAACGGCCTTCCGGATCGATGCGCTGCTTGTAGCTGCGGAAGTCGCCGATTTCTTCTTCCGTCAGGAATTCCAGCTTGGTAATGCCGATGCCGTGTTCGCCGGAAATGACGCCATTGAGCGAGCGGGCCAAAATCATGATGCGGCCCACGGCTTCGTGGGCGTCCTGCAGCATTTCGTAGTTGTCCGAGTTGACGGGCAAGTTCGTGTGCACGTTGCCGTCGCCCGCATGCATGTGCAGCGCAACGAACACGCGGCTACGCAGGATGCGCGCATGGATGGCCGTCGCCTCGTCGAGGATCAGTTTGAACGCGGCGCCGTTGAAGATCTGGCGCAACTGGGCGCGGATTTCCTGCTTCCACGTGATACGCACGGTGCGGTCCTGCACCACGTCGAACAGGGTGGCGTTCGGCTGCGTTTCCAGGCGCGCATCGAACACGGGCAGCAAGCGCTCCATGCCCAGTTCAGCCAATTCACCCTTCGCGTCGACCAGCGGACGGTCGAGCTGGGCCAGCAGATAGGTCCAGCGTGCCGTGACCTGCGCCAGCAACTGCTGCGCCTGCTCGGCGCGGTCGCCCAGCATTTCCGCATCGTCCACGCGGTCGTCCGACGCATCGTCGCTCTTGCCGATTGGCAAGTTACCCTTGGCAAAGAACGCGCTCAGGGCGTCGGCCAGTTGCAGCTTGTTCTTGATCGACAGTTCGATATTGATGCGCTCGATGCCATCCGTGTATTCGCCCATGCGGTTCAGGGGAATGACGACGTCTTCATTGATTTTAAAAGCGTTGGTGTGCTTGGCGATCGCGGCCGTGCGGGCACGATCTAACCAGAATTTCTTGCGCGCTTCCGGGCTGACGGCCACAAAACCTTCGCCCACGCGGGTGTTGGCGATGCGCACCACTTCCGACGCCGCTTGCGCGACGGCATTTTCATCGTCGCCGACGATGTCGCCAAACAGGGCCATCTTCGGCAACACGCCCCGCTTCGACTTGGTGGCGTAGCCGACGGCGCGCAGGTAGCGCTCGTCCAGATGCTCCAGGCCCGCCAGGCGGATGCTCGTGTATTGCTCGCCCTTGGCCGGCAAGCCGTCGAGGTAATCCTTGATTTCCACGATCGACGGGATCGCGTCGCGCGCCTGGCCAAAGAATTCCAGGCAAACGGTACGGGCGAATTTCGGCATCTTGTGCAAAATCCAGCGCGCCGACGTGATCAGGCCGTCGCAACCCTCTTTCTGGATGCCCGGCAAGCCGGCGAGGAATTTATCGGTGACGTCCTTGCCCAGTCCCTCTTTACGGAACTTGCGGCCTGGAATTTCCAAAATTTCCGTCTTGAACGGCGCGTTCGGTTTTGTCGCATCGCGCGTGCTCGGGTGACGCCATTCCAGCTGGAAGCGTGCCAGCGCGATATCGTGGATCTTGCCCAGGTTATGGTCGAGGCGGGTGACGTCGAGCCAGTCGCCGTTCGGGTCCACCATGCGCCACGAGGCCAGGTTGTCGAGCGCCGTGCCCCACAGCACGGCTTTCTTGCCGCCCGCATTCATGGCGACGTTGCCGCCGATGCAAGAGGCGTGGGCCGAGGTAGGATCGACGGCAAACACGAAACCGGCCTTTTCCGCCGCTTCCGACACTTTGTTCGTGATCACGCCCGCGCCCGAATTGATCGTCGCGTATTCGTGCGTCAGGCCCGGCAAGACCGTCATTTCCACGGCGCCCAGGGTGATGAGTTTTTCCGTGTTGATGACGGCCGACATCGGCGTCAGCGGAATCGCGCCGCCCGTGTAACCGGTGCCGCCGCCGCGCGGGATGATGGTCAGCCCCAGCTCGATACAGCCTTTGACGAGGCCGGCCATTTCCTCTTCCGTGTCGGGCGTGAGCACGACGAACGGGTATTCCACCCTCCAGTCGGTGGCGTCCGTCACGTGCGACACGCGCGTCATGCCGTCGAAGCGCACATTGTGTTTTTCCGTGTAGCGGCCCAGCACCTTGACCGTGCGCTTGCGCAAGTCGTAGGTCTTGCGGAATTCGTCGCCAAAGTCGGCCACCGCCTTGCTGGCCGCCTTCAGCAGCAGCTCCACGTTGGCGCTGCGCGCCTTGGCCACTTCCGGCGCTTCGCCGGCTGCCAGCGCGTCGCCGCCGGCCGCATCGATGCTCAGACGGCGCTTGTCGACTTCGGCCAGGCGGTGATGCAAGGCATCGATCAAGCCCTGGCGGCGCTTCGGATTGTCGAGCAAGTCATCCTGCAGGTACGGATTGCGGCGCACGACCCAGATATCGCCCAGCACCTCGTACAGCATGCGGGCCGAACGGCCCGTCTGGCGGGCGCCGCGCAGCTCGTCGAGCAGGCGCCAGGAGTCCTCCCCCAACAGGCGTATGACGATCTCGCGATCGGAAAACGACGTGTAGTTATACGGGATTTCGCGCAGGCGGCTTGCTGCGGGACCATTCGGCGTTTCTGCCAGTAAAGCTTGGATTTGTGCGGGAGCGTTCATGGAGTGTGGTGACGATATAGACTGGACCCTAAAGGGCCATTTTATCTTATTGCGCCGCACCATGCGGGAACAGCCTTATGCCGCCCAAGGTTTAAGCACCTGATCCGCCATCATAGAAAATACGGAAAAACCTTCCTTTGCATGAATAAAAAACCAGTTTCCAAGATTTTTTGACGCAAAAATGCCAAGAATCGGACTCCACTGCAAACTATCGAACTGCCCAAAATGGGGCAAATCGGCGTTGCAGGCAGTCCCATTCAGGCCAGCATCTGGCCGATCCGGTGCCATACGCCATCGGGCACGTACAGCAGCAAGCCCGTCATGGTCAGGTAGCGCGCGCACTTGCCGACGGCCATGTAGGCCACGCTGGGCCAGAACGGCAGCTTGAGCCAGCCAGCCAAAGTGCACAGGGGGTCGCCCACGAGCGGCAGCCAGGCCAGCAGCATGGTCTTGGCGCCATAGCGGGCCAGCCAGCGGAACCAGCGCGTGTCGCGCTCCTTGGCGAACGCCTGCTTGGCCCGATAGCCGAGCCAGTAGTCGACGATGCCGCCCAGGGTATTGCCCAGGGTGGCGACGCCGATGGCGGCCCAGAACAGCGCGGGATTGGCCTTGATGACGGCAAACACGGCCGGCTCCGAGCCGAGCGGCAACAAGGTGGCGGAAATAAAGCTGATCAGAAAGACCGATGTCAGCCCGACTTCCGGTGCGGCGATCAGCTGCAGCAGCCAGGCGATTGCGGATTCGATCATGGAACACTTCGCGATGCAGTAAGGCTCTCCATTATAATGAAGAGCAGCCTGGGCGCCGCACACATCGCGCCGGCCGGCAAAGGCATACCCGCCCGCAGTTCCACAGAGCATTATTGTCGCCAGGCTATCCGCCGCCGCGCCGCCGCTATCGACAGACACGCTCCAGACCCTTTCTGGCCCAGAATCACTTGCTTGCAGACTATGAACATCGACTACCTCAAGAAAATCCTGACCGCCCGCGTCTATGACGTCGCCACCGAAACGCCGCTGGAACTGGCCCCTGCCCTGTCGCAGCGCCTGAACAACCAGATTTACTTCAAGCGCGAAGACATGCAAAGCGTGTTCAGTTTCAAGATTCGTGGCGCCTACAACAAGATGTCCAAGCTCAGCGAAGCGGAACGCAAGCGCGGCGTGATTTGCGCCTCGGCCGGCAACCATGCCCAGGGCGTGGCCCTGTCGGCCGCGCGCATGGGGTGCCGCGCCGTCATCGTCATGCCAACCACCACGCCGCTGGTGAAGGTCGAGGCGGTCAAGGGACGCGGCGGCGTGAACGTGGAAGTAGTGCTGCACGGCGAGTCCTACACGGATGCCTACAACCATGCACTGACCCTGGAAAAGGAACAGAAGCTGACCTTCGTGCACCCGTTCGACGATCCGGACGTGATCGCCGGTCAGGGCACGATCGGCATGGAAATCCTGCGCCAGCACGCCGGCCCCATCCACGCCATCTTCGCCCCCATCGGCGGCGGCGGCTTGATCGCCGGCATTGCCGCCTACGTGAAACAGATTCGCCCCGACATCAAGATCATCGGCGTGCAAAGCGTCGATTCGAACGCCATGGCCCGCTCGCTGAAGGCCGGCGAACGCGTGACCCTGAACGACGTGGGCCTGTTTGCCGACGGCACGGCCGTGCGCCTGGCCGGCGAGGAAACCTTCCGCCTGGTGCAGGCATATGTCGATGAAATCATCACCGTCGACACGGACGCCATCTGCGCCGCCATCAAGGATGTGTTTACGGATACGCGCAGCATTCTGGAGCCGTCCGGCGCGCTGGCCGTGGCCGGCGCCAAGGCCTATGTGGAACGGGCCAGCCTGACCAAGCACCCCGTCAACAACGAAACCCTGGTCACCATCGCCAGCGGTGCGAACATGAATTTCGACCGGCTGCGTTTCGTCGCGGAACGGGCGGAACTGGGCGAATTCCGCGAAGCCGTGTTTGCCGTCACCATGCGCGAACAGCGGGGCAGCTTCAAGCGTTTCTGCTCGCTCATCGGTGCGCGCAACGTGACGGAATTCAATTACCGCATCAGCGATGAAAAAGCCGCGCACGTATTCGTCGGCATCCAGATTGCCGACCGGCATGAGTCGAGCGTGCTGGCGAAAACCTTCGAGGAACACGAATTCAAGACCCTGGACTTGACCCACGACGAGCTGGCCAAGTCGCACATCCGCCACCTGGTGGGCGGCAAGAGCCGGCTGGCGCAGGACGAGTTGCTGTACCGCTTCGAATTCCCCGAACGCCCCGGTGCGCTGATGCGCTTCCTCGACAGCATGGCGCCGAACTGGAATATTTCCCTGTGCCACTACCGCAGCCAGGGCGGCGACGTGGGCCGCATCCTGATCGGCCTGCAAGTGCCGCCCGATGAGATGGGCGAGTTTGCGCGCTTCCTCGATACCTTGGGGTACCGTTACTGGGATGAGAGCAGCAATCCTGTGTATAAGCTGTTCCTCGGGTAATAAGCCCAACTGCAAATACTGGGGTCGTACCCTGCAGGGTACGACCCCAGCCGTCGCCGTTGGGTTGAAATAGGCTACCATGCGTCCTTGACTGAATTCACGCCACACGACCATGACCACCACCAACGATCTCGCCGAACAATCTCCCCTGGGTAAAAGCTCCGCCTACCGCACCGATTACGCGCCGGAATTGCTGTTTCCGATTCCGCGCCAGGGCAAGCGCGACGAGCTGGAGCTGCACGGCACACTGCCGTTCTTCGGCCTCGATATCTGGAATGCGTATGAACTGTCGTGGCTGAACCAGCGCGGCAAGCCGCAGGTGGCCATCGCCAAGGTCAGCGCGCCGGCCGATTCGCCGAACATCATCGAATCGAAATCGTTCAAGCTGTACCTGAACTCGTTCAACCAGACCAAGCTGGACAGCCCCGAAGCGCTGCTGGCCCTGCTCAAGCAGGATTTATCGAACGGTTTCGGCGCGCCCGTGCAAGTGGAACTGACCTTGCAGGAAGATTTCGGCAAGCTGAAAATGGGCGAATTCGACGGCGTGCTGCTCGACCGCCTGGATCTGGAAATCACGCAATACACGCCTTCGCCGCTGCTGCTGAAAGCCGCCCTGGATGAAGCGCCCGTGGAAGAAAAACTCGTCTCGCACTTGCTCAAATCAAATTGCCTGGTGACGGGCCAACCCGACTGGGGCAGCGTGCAAATCGACTATGCGGGGCCGCAAATCGACCAGGAAAGCCTGTTGCGCTACCTGATCGGTTTCCGTGAGCACAATGAATTCCACGAGCAATGCGTGGAACGCATCTTTGTCGATATCTTACGTCAGTGCAAGCCGCAAAAACTGTCCGTGTATGCGCGCTACACGCGCCGCGGCGGCCTCGATATCAATCCATGGCGCAGCAACTTCAGCACGGGTACGATGCCGGGCAATCTGCGCAACGCGCGCCAGTAACAACCGAGCAACACCCAGCAACACCGTAAAACCATGCCAGCAAGAATGTTGGCTGTGTTTTAAAACAACGTTGCAGTAGTGCCGCAGAGCATGTCACAGACGCTGAAAAATTGGAAAATCGGCATTCGGCGGCGGAAAAACCGGCGCGCCGCGTGTTTTTAATCAGGAAATAGCCGATACACGCCGATGTTATTTTTTTGCTAAAATGATGGTCACGTGGGCTGTAGCGCCCACTGCGCCCGTAGCGGGCGTATACTGTTGAGAATTGGCGTTACAGGCCGCCGAAACAGGCCTATAATTCGGCTCGCAAGCCCTCTGCGCATTGCACCATTTCATTGAGTGTCATGACTAATCTTAGCAAAATACTATCCCTCGAAAACGTCCTGCTGGACCTGGAAGTCTCCAGTAAAAAGCGCGCCTTCGAGCAAGCCGGCCTGATCTTCGAAAACAATTACGGCATCGCCCGCTCTACCGTCTCGGACAATCTGTTTGCCCGCGAACGCCTGGGCTCGACGGGTCTGGGCCATGGCGTGGCCGTGCCGCATGGTAGAGTCAAGGGCAGTAAAACCTTGAAATCGCCACTGGGCGCCTTCGTGCGCCTGGCCGAACCGATTCCCTTCGAATCGCCCGATGGCAAGCCCGTCAATCTGCTGTTTTTCCTGCTGATTCCTGATCATGTCACCCAGCAACATCTGGAAATCCTGTCGGAAATCGCCGAAATGTTTTCCGACGATGCCTTCCGCACGGCACTGGCCACGGATCCGGAACCGAAATCCGTGCATTCGCGCATCGTCAATTGGCAACCCAGTCTGCAAGCGGCGGGTTAAACTTCAGGTATTCCTCCACTCCTGAAGAAGACTGCCATGTTGCAAACGCCGCTGACGATACAACGCCTGTACGACGACAATCGTGAAAGTCTGCAACTGGGCTGGTTCGCCGGCTTCCCCGGCGGCGAACGCCTGATCTCGGGCGACGTCTCGTCGGCCGCCGACCAGGTGGGCCACTTGAACCTGATCCATCCGGGCCGCATCCAGGTCTTCGGCCACCAGGAAATCAATTACTACCAGCGCCTGAAGGTCAATACGCGCACCCACGTGATCGGCGAGCTGATCGCCGGCGGTCCGCCCGCGCTGATCATCGCGCAGGGGCTGGAAACGCCGCCCGACATCCTCGCCATCTGCGACGAGCAAAACATTCCCCTGTTCTCCACCCCGCTGCCGGCCGCGCAAGTGATCGACTTCCTGCGCGTTTACCTGTCCAAAAAACTGGCGCAGCGCATCATCATGCATGGCGTGTTCATGGACGTGCTGGGCGTGGGCGTGCTGATCACGGGCGATTCGGGCCTGGGCAAGAGCGAGCTGGGGCTGGAACTGATCTCGCGCAGCCACGGCCTGGTGGCAGACGACGCCGTCGAATTCTCGCGCATCGCACCGAACATGATCGAAGGCCGCTGCCCGCCTCTGCTGCAAAACCTGCTCGAAGTGCGGGGCCTGGGCTTGCTCGACATCAAGGCCATCTTTGGCGAAACGGCCGTGCGCCGCAAGATGCGCTTGAAACTGATCGTGCACCTCGTGCGCCGCAACGCGCTGGAAGAAGAAGTCGAGCGCCTGCCCTTCCTGTTCCCCACGGAAGACGTGCTGGGCCTGCCCGTGCGCAAGGTCGTCATCCCCGTCGCCGCCGGCCGCAACATCGCCGTGCTGCTGGAAGCGGCCGTGCGCAATACGATTTTGCAGCTGCGCGGCATCGATACCTTGCAGGAGTTCATGGAGCGGCAGAGGTTGGCCATGAGTGGTGATTAGCAACGTAGGTCGGATTAGCGGAGCAAGGCCCCGCGTAATCCGACGACATTGTTAGCGGGTGTCGGCAGGAGCCCTCGCTTGCAAGCGAGGACCGTTACGCAGGCACGCAGCCATGCTGCGTGAATTCCCTGCTGCACCGCTTTGCGCTAAGCCGACCTACGAAATACACATATGAAATTGCAATAGTTTGTAAAGATAGTTGCCTTAGGAGCAGAGCGCCGATCTTTATTGTATGATCGGGCTATGCATATCGTCCTTATCACCGGAATATCCGGCTCCGGTAAATCCGTCGCGCTCAATGTGCTGGAAGATACCGGCTATTATTGTGTCGACAACCTGCCACCGGCCTTGCTGCCCAGCCTGGTGCAAACCCTGCTCGACGAAGGTACACCGCAACTGGCCGTCGCCGTCGATGCGCGCAGCGCCGAGTCGCTCGTCAGCTTGCCGCACAATGTGGCGCTGCTGCGCGACCAGGGCCACGACGTCAAGGTCATGTTTTTGACGGCCACCACGCATTCGCTGGTGGCGCGCTTCTCGGAAACACGGCGCAGCCATCCACTGTCGCATGAATTGCGTCCGAACCAGAATCCGGCCAGCCGCCGCACACTGATCGAGTGCATCTCGGAAGAGCGCGAACGCCTGTCGGCCATCGAGCAGCTGGGCCACGTGATCGACACGTCGGAGCTGAGCGCCAACAAATTGCGCGCCTGGATCAAGGATATGATCGCCTCCGAGCGTGCGCCGCTGACCCTGTTCTTCGAATCGTTCGCCTTCAAGCTGGGCGTGCCGCTGGACGCCGATTTCGTCTTCGACGTGCGGGCCTTGCCGAACCCATATTACGACCTGGCGCTGCGCCCGCTCGACGGCCGCGACGCACCCGTGATCGCCTTCCTCGACGCGCAGCCGAGCGCACTGGAACTGCTGGCCGACATCCGCGCCTTCATCGAGAAATGGCTGCCGTCATTCAAGTCCGACAACCGCAGCTACCTGACGGTGGCCCTCGGTTGCACGGGCGGCCAGCACCGCTCCGTGTACATGGCGGAACGGCTGGCGCAATACTTCGGCCCGAATGAACGGGTAGTGTTGCGCCACCGCGAGCGCTCCTAGTTAATTCAGGTGGCGCAGCGGATGCGCTTGAGCCGGCCAGACGGGCGCGAAGAAGCGCGCCACCATGGCCGCGTCGACCTCGTCCAGGCTTGATGGATTCCAGCGCGGCGCGTTGTCCTTGTCGACCACCAGCGCGCGCACGCCCTCGAGCACTTCGCCATGCTCGAAATTGTGGCGCACCACGGTGCGTTCCAGACGCAGGCAATCGGCCACGCCCAAGTGAGCCCCCCGCTGCAGCAATTCCAGGGTCACCGACATCATCAAGGGCGAGCGCAGGCGCATGGCCGCCAAAGCCTTGCTGGCGAACGCGCTGTCGTCCTGTGCCAGCGAGTCCATGATGGCCGCCACGGAACCCGCACCGAAATGGCGGTCCAGCGCCGCGCGCGCCGCCGCCAGCGAGGAGACGCCTGCCTGTGCCTGGAATGGCGCCGCCAGCGCCTTGATGGCCACCGGCAAGGCCTCGCCCGGCGTCGACTCGATCAGGGCCAGCAGCGCCCCCATCTGCGCCTCGGGCAGGTAGACATCGGCCAGGTCCGTGTACAGGGCGTTGGCCGCGCTGATCGTCAAGCCCGTCAAGCCCAGGTACAGGCCCAGCTGGCCGGCCAGGCGGGACAGGAAATAGCTGCCGCCCACATCGGGAAACAAGCCAATATTGACTTCAGGCATGGCCATGCGCGTGCGGCCCGTGACGATGCGCAAGCGGTTGCCGGGCCCGGCTTGCGCCACGCCCATGCCGCCGCCCATCACCACGCCATCCATCACGGCGATATACGGTTTCGGATAGAAATGAATTACATGATTTAACGCGTATTCTTCCGTAAAGAAATCTTCCAGCAAGGCGCTGCCGCCTTGCGGCGTGGCCAGGCCCGCATCGTAAAAGAAACGGATGTCGCCGCCGGCGCACAAGGCTTTTTCGCTGCTCGAGCGGATCACCACGGCGTCCACCTGCGGATCGTCGCGCCAGGCCAGCAGGGCCGCGCTCAGGGCGCGCACCATCTCCAGCGACAGGGAATTCAAGGCTTTCGGACGGTCGAGCACGATGTGCCCCGTGCGGTTGCGGATGGTAGTCTGGACGAAGTCGCTCATGGCAGGCGTGAAAGAAGTGAAAGTACAAACATTTTAGCGCCTGCGCGGGGAACATTGCGTTCAAAAGGCAGGGGCGCAAAAAAGGGCGCAATGTGCGCCCTTAGTTGATCACAACCGGTTGAAAGTCGCGGGCCGCTTAGGCGGGGGCGAATTCTTCTTCCGAGCTGTCTGGCAGATGCTTGATCGCCTCTTTACCGTGCCCTTGCACTTTGGTTTTGTATTTCATCACTTGCCTATCGAGCTTGTCGATCAGGGCATCGATCGCGGCATACAGGTCTTGTGCCAGGCTTTCCACATAGACAGTTTTGCCACTTAAACGCAGGTTGACTTCGGCCTTTTGACGTTTTTCTTTCTCTTTGAGGTTATCCACGGTCAGAATCACGGCGATATCGATAACTTGATCGAAATGACGTTTCACGCGCTCCAGCTTCGTTTGTACGTATTCACGGATGGCTGGTGTCACTTCGAGATGATGTCCGCTGATGGTGAGATTCATACACACTCCTAAAGATGATCGGGTTCGTGCGGTCCATCCTATCCGGCCCGCAGAGGAACCGAAAAAAACTTACAAACACTTACGCAGGCTCACTGGCGGAATTTTCAACGCTTCCCGGTATTTGGCAACAGTACGTCGCGCAATCACCATGCCTTGTTCCCCCAGCATGTCCGCAATCTTACTGTCGGATAAAGGATTTTTAGGGTCTTCTGCTCCTGTCAGTTGCACGATCAATGCCCGTATCGCCGTCGATGACGCTTCGCCCCCCGCTTCGGTGGCGACGTGGCTACCAAAGAAATATTTCAACTCGAACATGCCGTGCGGGGTCAGCATGTACTTTTGAGTTGTTACCCGCGAGATAGTACTCTCGTGTAAACCCAGTGTATCAGCTATTTCACGGAGCACAAGGGGGCGCATGGCAACGGCTCCGTGCGAGAAAAAGTTCTTTTGTCTTTCTACTATCGCCTGTGCCACGCGCAGGATCGTGTCGAAACGCTGGCGCATATTCTTGATCAACCACTTAGCTTCCTGCAACTGTGCGCCCATGGCGCCCTCGCCCTTGCCCTGCTTGAGCAAGTTGGCATACATGGCATTGACGCGCAGGCGCGGCATGACGTCGTTGTTCAGGGTCACTTGCCAGCCATTGCGCGCGCGCTTGACGACGACGTCGGGCACCACGTAATCGGACACGTCCGATGCGAATACGGCGCCCGGATGCGGATTGCACTGGCGAATCACCGTCTGCGCTTCGCGCAAGTCTTCATCGTCGCAGTCGAGGGCTTTTTTCAGCTTGTTGAAATCGCGCTGGGCAAACCAGGCCAGGTGCTTTTCCACGATGACGAGGGCCATGCGCCGCGTCACCATGGCGATGTGCGGCAAGCGCTTGATCTGCAGCGCCAGGCATTCGGACGCATTGCGCGCGCCCACGCCGGGCGGATCGAAACTTTGCAGCAGCGACAAGGCCGTGCGCATCTCGTCGGCATCGATTTCCAGCTCTTCCGGCAGACGCGCCAGGATGTCGTCGAGCGTCTCTTCCAGATAGCCATTGTCGTCGAGCGCGTCGATGATCAGCTCGACCAGCGCGCGGTCGCGCAACTCGAGCACCGTCACGCGCATCTGCTCCATCAGGTGTTCGCGCAGGGTGCAGTGATGGGCCTCGAGTTGCGGGCGCGAATCTTCGTCGTCGGGCGCCTTGCCCCGGCTCGCCTCGCTCCAGTCGCTGTCACCGCCGTCCGCAGCGGCCGGGCCCTCGCCCGCCTCGCCGTCAAAGGTTTCCGCTTCGGCCGGCGCGGCAGGCGCCTCCTGGCCTGGCGGCTGGGGCGGCGCTTCGGCCGGCGCGGCCGTGGAACTCAAGGCCCCGTCCGACAGCAGGCGCAGCGAACGGTCGAGCGGATCGTCGAGGCGCTCGAGCAAGGGATTGTCCGTCAGCAGTTGCTCGAGCTCCTGGTGCAATTCCAGGGTCGACAATTGCAACAGGCGTATCGATTGCTGCAACTGCGGCGTCAGTGCCAGGTGCTGCGAAGTGCGCAGCTGCAATGATTGTTTCATTGGCTTACATGCGGAAGTGTTCGCCCAGATAGACCCGGCGTACCGACTCGTTCGCGATGATGTCGTCGGGGCGTCCCGACGCCAGTACCGAGCCCTGGTTGATGATGTAGGCACGGTCGCAAATACCCAGCGTCTCGCGCACATTATGATCGGTGATCAGCACGCCGATATTGCGCTCCTTCAAGAAGCGCACGATGCGCTGGATCTCGATCACGGCGATCGGATCGACGCCGGCGAACGGTTCGTCGAGCAGCACGAAACGGGGATCGGTGGCCAGCGCGCGGGCGATTTCCACGCGGCGGCGCTCGCCGCCCGACAGGGACAGGGCCTGGTTCTCGCGCAGCTTTTCAATCTGCAAATCGGCCAGCAGTTTATCCAGGCGCTCCTCGATCTCGGCCTTCTTCAAAGGACGGCCTTCGACGGTCTGGATTTCCAGCACGGCGCGGATATTGTCTTCCACCGTCAGCTTGCGGAAGACGGACGCTTCCTGCGGCAGATAGGACAAGCCCATCTGCGCGCGGCGGTGGATCGGCAGGCTGGAAATGTCCACGCCGCTGATGTCGATGCTGCCGCCGTCCGACGGCACCAGGCCGACGATCATGTAGAACGAGGTGGTCTTGCCGGCGCCGTTCGGGCCCAGCAAACCCACCACTTCGCCGCATTCGACTTGCAGCGAGACATCATGCACGACTTGCCGCTTGCCATAGGTTTTTTGCAGACCGCGAACGATCAGGGTGCTGCCGCAACGAGTATTGTCCATTATTTCTTTCCTGGCGCAGGCGTGGCCGGCGCTTTCTCCGCTTGGGGCGCCTTGGTCTTCGGCTGGATCACCATGCGCACGCTGCCGCCATCGGAGGTGCTGGTGCCGCTGTCGGAATTTTCCATCTTGAATACTTCCTGGCGGCTGTCATACGAGATGAAGGCGCCATTGGCCACGTCGGTCACTTTCGTGCCTTCCAGGCGCGTCAGCTTGGCCTTGGAAAACAGTTTCACCACTTCCGTCTTGTTGTCGTATTCCACGCGCTCCGCCTCGCCCTCGACCCACAGGTCGCCCGCGCCATCGCGCTTCTGGCGGAACGTGGCCAGCTTGCCGGGATCGGCCCAGAAGGTGATGAACTGGTAGCCTTGCGGGTCTTCCGTGATCAGGGCCCGGCCCGCCTTCATGGTCAGGGTGCCCTTGACCAGCACGACGTCACCCGTCAGGGTACGCACTTGCTTGACGTCATCGACGTGGCCGCTACGTGCCGTGATGACGGCTTCCTTCTCGGAATCGGCCTTCTCGGCATGCGCCACGCCCATGATGGCCAGCGAAAATACGGTCAACAGCAAGATGTTCTTCATAGTAGGGTTTCCTTGTTTCATTCTGTCATTGTGCCGCCGCGGCCGGGCGCGGTTTCGGCGGGAGGACCATGCGCAGCGCATTCTGCACTTCCACCACGCCGGTGGCGTTATTGGCCTTCATGCCGATGCCATTGAGGCGCGAGGTGCCCGTCAGGATATCGACAGGCACGTCCGTTTCCATTCTTTCCTCGTCCGGAAACACCGTCAGCGCCTCCGTCCTGACCGTCAGGTTCTGCGCCTTCGGACTGGCCGCGCGGTCGATCACGACCTTGCGGTGCAGTTGCAGCCGGGTATTGTCCTGGTCGATATGCGCCAGTTCCGCATTCATGTTCAACGGCGGCATGCCGGGCGTGAGCTTGCGCACGAAGGGCTGGTCGATATCGGACGAATCGTCCAGCGGATAATGCGTGAGCTTGTTGCCCGACACGATATAGCTGGGCTTACCCGTCAGATCCATGCGCACCAGACTGAAATTGGTGATGAAATAGTCAGGCTCATCCAGATGCTTGCTGGCCTTGATATCCTGGCTATTCTTGTTCATCACTTCGAGCAGCCAAAAGCTGGCCAGCGCGACAACAACCGCGCCCAGCAGGGTAAAAATGGTGCGCCAGCGATGGGCGCCTCCTGGCTTACGCATAGGGTTTCACTCTTTCAAATATCACTGGCGGCAAGGTACGCCTCACTCCAGGAACGGCGCCATGACGCGCGCATAGTTGTCCTGGGCGCGCAGCAGGAATTCGCAGATTTCGCGCACCGCGCCGCGGCCGCCGCCGGCCTGCGTCACATGGTGCGCCAGGTCCTGCGCTTCCGGACGCCCGCCCGGCACGCTGACGGCAAAGCCCACGCGTTTCAGGATGGGCGCATCGATGACGTCGTCGCCGATGTAGCCGCATTGTTCTTCCGTCAAGCCCGTCAGCGCCAGCAGTTCGCGAAACGGCGTCAGCTTGTCGTGGCCGCCCTGGTGCACATGGGTAATGCCCAGGTCTTGCGCGCGGCGTGCCGTAATGGCCGAGCGGCGCGCGCTGATGATGGCCGTCTGCACGCCCGATTCCTGCAGCAGCTTGATGCCCAGGCCATCATACACATTAAACGTTTTCATCATCTCGCCATCGGGGCCGAAATGCAGGCTGCCGTCGGTGAGCACGCCATCGACGTCAAAGATCATCAGTTTGACCTTGGCCGCGCGCGCCAGGTTGTCCGCTACGCTGTCCATCAGATCACCTTCGCTTGCGTCAGATCATGGATATGCAGGGCGCCCACCAGCTTGCCGTCGGCATCGACGACGAGCATCTGGTTGATGCGGAACTGCTCCATCACGGCCACGGCATCGACGGCCAGGCGTTCGGGCGCGATGCTGCGCGGCTGCGCATGCATGACGTCGCGGATCGCCACTTGCGTGAAATCCTGCACGCGCTCGAACATGCGGCGCAAGTCGCCATCCGTAAACACGCCCACGGGGCGGTTGTCCGCATCGACGATGGCCGTCATGCCCATGCCCTTCTTCGTCATTTCTTCCAGCGCCTGCAGCAAGGATGCCTCTACCGGCACTTTCGGCACCCGTTCGCCGCTGCGCATGACGTCATGCACGTGCGTGAGCAGGCGGCGGCCCAGGGCGCCGCCAGGGTGCGAGCGGGCGAAATCTTCTTCCTTGAAGCCGCGCAAGTCGAGCAAGGCCACGGCGATCGCGTCGCCCAAGGCCAGGGTGACGGTGGTGCTGGCCGTCGGCGCCAGGTTCAGCGGACAGGCTTCTTTCTCAACAGAAATATCCAGGTGCACGTCGGCCAGCTGGGCCAGGCTGGAATTCGGTTTGCCCGTCATGGAAATCAGTACGCCGCCCATGCGCTTGACGACAGGCATGATGGCCATCAGTTCGGACGATTCGCCCGAATACGAGATGGCAATAAAGGCATCGTCCGAGGTGACCATGCCCAGGTCGCCATGGGCCGCTTCGGCCGGATGCACGAACAGGGCCGGCGTGCCGGTGGAAGCGAGGGTGGCGGCAATCTTGCGCGCGATATGGCCGGACTTGCCGATGCCGGAGACGACGACTCTTCCTTTGCATTGCAGCAACAGCGCCACGGCGCGGCCCACGCTGTCGTCCGTGGCCAGGCGCGCGTGCAGCGCAACGATGGCGTCGGACTCGATCTGCAAGGTGGTGCGGGCCAGCGCGACAGCGCGCTCGGTCGTCGCTTGCATGTCAATTCGATCAAAAGCTTTCAGCATTGTTTTTTCATGGGTTACACTCATGCCCAAAGTATAAACGAATTAGGAAAGCAAAAAACTTGCCAGTCACAACAAACAACGATTTCCATTGACCGTACCGGGCAACCCATGTTTTCCTCGCTTGAACTGACCCTGATGTTACTCGGCAGCGCCGTGCTGGGCGTGGTCGCTTTCAGAATGTTGCATTTGCCGCCCATGCTGGGCTACCTGGCCGTTGGCATCGTCATCGGCCCCCACGCGCTGGGCCTGGCGGCCGAAAACGAAGCCAGCCACACTTTGGCCGAGTTCGGCGTCGTCTTCCTGATGTTTTCCATCGGGCTTGAGTTTTCCCTGCCCAAGTTCCTCGCCATGCGGCGCATCGTCTTCGGCCTTGGCATGGCGCAGGTGGTCACCACCATCATCGCCACCGTCGTCTTCGGCTGGTTCGTCGGGCGCTACCTGTCCGCCTACATCCACCTGAGCTGGCAAGCCGCGTTCGCCCTGGGCGGCGCGCTGGCCATGTCGTCGACGGCCATCGTCTCGAAAATGCTCACGGAGCGGCTCGAGCTCGAAAGCGAACACGGGCGCAAGATCATCGGCATTTTGCTGTTCCAGGATCTGGCCGTCGTGCCGCTGCTGATCCTGATCCCCGCCCTCACGCGCGATTCGGACAACCTGGCCGAAACCCTGGCCTGGGCCGGCGGCAAGGCCCTGGTCGTACTCATTTTGCTCTTGTTCATTGGCCAGAAAATGGTGCGCGGCTGGCTGACCATCGTTGCCAAGCGCCGCTCGCAAGAATTGTTCATGCTTAACCTGCTGCTGATCACGCTGGGCGCGGCCTGGATCACGGAACGGGCCGGGCTGTCGCTGGCCCTGGGCGCGTTTGTTGCCGGCATGCTCATTTCCGAGACGGAATTCAAGCACCAGGTGGAAGAGGATATCAAGCCCTTCCGCGACGTGCTGCTGGGCCTGTTCTTCATCACCGTCGGCATGCTGCTCAATATCCGCGTGGTGCTCGATAACTGGTGGCTGGTGCTGCTCTTGCTGTGCGGTCCCGTGCTGCTGAAATTCGCCCTGATCGCGGGCCTGGCGCGGCTGTTCGGGTCCAGCAACGGCGTGGCCCTACGCACGGGACTGGGGCTGGCGCAGGCGGGCGAGTTCGGCTTCGTGCTGCTGAACCTGGCTGGCGGCATCAAGCTGATGGACCCGTTCGTCGTGCAGGTGGTGCTGGCCTCGATGGTGCTGTCGATGCTGGTGGCGCCCTTCCTCATCGCCAAGTCGGACGCCATCGTCATGAAGCTGGCGGCCAACGACTGGATGATGCAATCGCTGGCGCTGACCAGGATCGCCACGCGCACCATGGCATCGCAGAAACACGTGCTGATCGCCGGCTTCGGGCGCAGCGGGCAAAGCCTGGCCACCCTGCTGGCGGAAGAAAAGATCGAATACCACGCGCTGGACCTGGACCCGGAACGGGTACAGGAAGCGCAGCTGGCCGGCGCCAACGTGTCGTATGGCGACGCGGGCCGGCGCGAAAGCCTGGTGGCGGCCGGCATCTACCGGGCCAGCGCCGTCGTAATCACGTATGCCAACACGCCTTCGGCACTGAAGTTATTGCACCTGCTTAACGAAATGGCGCCAACCCTGCCCGTCATCGTGCGCAGCCATGACGATACCGACCTCGACCAGTTGAAGAAGGCGGGCGCGGCCGAAGTGGTGCCGGAATTGATGGAAGGCAGCCTGATGCTCGCTTCACATGCCTTGATCATGATGGGTGTGCCCTTGCGCCGCGTGGTGCATCGAGTGCAGGCGGCGCGCGAGGAACGCTATGCCTCGCTGCGCGGCTATTTCCACGGTTCCAGCGACGCGGGCGATGATGCCGAGCTCGAACGCCTGCATACGGTCACCGTCAGCGAGGACGCGCATTGCGTGGGACTGCCCTTGAGTGCGGTCGACGTGGCCGGCTGCGGCGCGTTTGTGACGGCCATCCGCCGCGGCCGCGGCCGCCTGGAAGTTACCCCCGAGACGCAGCTGGCCAGCGGCGACGTGGTGGTGCTGCGCGGCACGGCCGACGCCGTGGCCAAAGCCGAGACCTTGCTGTTGAAATAATCAGCCGATCTTGATCAACTGCGCTGCGCTTTCCAGCTGACGACCTTGTTGCGGCCATCGGCCTTGGCCTGGTACAGGGCCTGGTCCGCGTGCGCCACCAGTTGCTGCGCCACCGTTTCAATCGGCAACAGCGCCGCGTCCGCTTCCAGGCTGGCCACGCCGATCGACACGCTGACCCACGCCTGCGCGCTGCCCGGCAAGTCGAACATGGTGCCGGCGATGCTGGCGCGGATGCGTTCGGCCACGAAGGTCGCACTGTCGAGATCGGCGTCGATCAGCAGCACGACGAATTCCTCGCCGCCAAAGCGGCCCAGCGCATCGGAGCGGCGCAATTCCGTGCGGATGCGCGTGGCCACTTCGCGCAGCACTTCATCGCCGCCCTGGTGGCCATGCGTGTCATTGACCAGCTTGAAATGGTCGATGTCGATATACATGCATGAAATACAATAATTCTGGCGCCGCGCGCGGGCGATTTCTTCCAGCAGGCGGCGGTCGATATAGCGCCGGTTGTAGACACCCGTCAGGGAATCGGTCAAGCCGATGTATTTGAGCATTTCATTGCTGATCACGTTTTCCAGGCAAATGGCGATGATGGACGCCATGTGCTTGATGAAATCCGTGCCCAGCGCGGGCGTAAAGCGCGTCACGTCGCTGCTGGCCAGGTTCAGGCTGCCAATCAGGCGCTTGTTGCGCAGCAAGGGCACCAGCGCCACGCTGCGCAGCGCGTCGATCTGCGGAAAACGCGGGCCATGCACGGCCGCATCGAAGGCACCGAGCAGCGGCGATGGCGGCAAGGCCGCTTCGCCCTCGGCCACGGGCTTTGGTGCGGCAAAACCCAGCTCCGCCACGGCATGCACGAACAGCAACTGCGGGAAGGCGCTGAAATCGACACCGAGCTTTTCCATCACCAGCACGATATCGTCATCCTCGTCGAGCAGGCTCAAAGTCACGCCGTCGAGGTCGGAAATCACGGGCAAGGTGCGGAAGATGGTGCCGATCAATTCAGGAAACGTGGACGCGCTGACGATTTCCAGGTCGAACGCCTGGTGGCGGCACATGATGTCATGGTTGCGCTCGGCCTGTTCCAGCAGGAAAGCCATGCGTGCGCGCAAGGCCTGGTTTTCGGCTTCGAGGCTGGCAATGCGCGGGTCCGGCGGTATTGCTTGATTCATAGAAACCTTAAACCCTTGTATGCGGGCGCCATGCTTAAAATGCCAGTTCGAAACCGATGTCCTGCCCCACCACGATACGCTCATCGCCGCCTTCGGTAACGATGGCGTTCATGCCGAAGCAGATGGCGCCGTCGAGCTCGGGCTTGGCGCGATAGCCATGCATGACGTCGAGCGGGTCCGGTCCGGGCACGCCCGTGGCCTGGTCCACCGACGGAATCGGGCAGCGCGAGCACGGCTTGACGGGTTTTAGCACGGTCGCGCCGAATTGCAGGAAGTCGGCGTAGTCTTCCTCGAAGGCGCCGATATCGCCGATGACGAGGTTGGGGCGGAAGCGGTTCATCGGCAGCGCTTCACGGCCGGCGGCGCGCAGCTTGTCATTCACGTCGGCCAGCGAAGCGGCGCCGGCGATCAGCACCGGGTAGCCATCGGCAAACATGGTCTCGGCGGCAATGCCGTCCGTCCATTTGGTGCTGGTGGCGCGCACCACGTCCGGGTGAAAGCGCGCCAGGCGGCACGGCACGCCGATGGCGTTGGAAAACCAGGTGGCCGTGACGTCGTCGCAATCGTAGGCGCGCACGCAATCGTCCCACACTTGCACCTCCAGCATGGGCGAGTGTTGCGGATGGGGCAAGCCCAGCTCGATTTCCAGGCGCAGCATGCCCGGTGCGCGCAATTCCAGGGTGGTGGCCTTGATGGACGGCACGATCAGCGCCATGCGCGGATGCTCGCGCTGGGTCAGGAAGCGGCCCTGCTCATCGACCACCATCCATTCGCGGTCGAACACGTGCTCGCTCATCAGCCCTGAACGCGTCAGGACCGCCTCGCGCAAATGGATGCCGGCGCACGATTTGATGGGATACAGAATGATGTCGGACAGGATGGCCATGAACCGGAGACAGTGTTGCAGCTTCTGTCAGGAAATTATTCAGAAGCGAAGTATGGCAGCAAAGCGGGCAAGCGTAAATCAGCCACACTGAGCCAATAAGGCTGAGTGTGGCGTAGCAGTGATTAATACGTGTAGAAAATACGCTGAATTTCTTGCGTGCTGTTCGTTTTGGTCAGGGCCAGCATCAGCAGGATGCGGGCTTTTTGCGGGTTCAGGGTGTCGGAGACGACACTGTCGAGTTCATCGTCATTGGCTTCGCCATTGCGCGCCACGATGCCTTGGCCGACTCTGCTCGAACGCACGATCAGCACGCCCTTCTGGCGCGCTTCCACCAGGGCCGGCTTCATTTGTGCGGCCACGCTGCCATCGCCCACGCCAGCGTGGATGATGCCCTTGGCGCCAGCGGCGATGAAGGCGTCCATGCCGACACGGTTCATGTTGGCGTAGCCGTAGACGATGTCCACTTGCGGCAAGGCATCGAGCTTGCTGATGTCAAATTCCGATTCCAGCGTGTGCTTGCGCGTCGACTGGCGGTAGAAGAAAGGCTTGCTGCCCTGGATGTAGCCAAGCATGCCCAGTTCCGGCGACTTGAAGGTATCGGTCGTCGAGGTGTTGGTTTTGCTCACTTCGCGCGCGGCATTGATCTGGTCGTTCAAGGCCACCAGCACGCCCTTGCCCACGGCTTCCTTGCTACCGGCCAGCAACACGGCGTTGTACAGGTTGATCGGGCCGTCAGCCGAGATGGCCGTCGACGGACGCATGGCGCCCACGACCACGACCGGCTTGTGGCTTTTCACGGTCAGGTTCAGGAAATACGCGGTTTCCTCGATGGTGTCGGTGCCGTGCGTGACGACCACGCCATCGACATCGTTCGAGGCCAGCAGCACGTTGATGCGCTTGGCCAGGGTCAGCCAATGGCTGTTGCCCATGCTTTCGCTGGCGATCTGGAACACTTGCTCGCCTTTTACGTTTGCCACTTTCTTCAGTTCCGGCACGGCCGCGATCAGGCGCTCGACGCCCACGGTGGCCGAGGTGTAGCCGACGGTGGTGGTGCTGTCGGCGCCGCTGCCGGCGATGGTGCCGCCCGTTGCCAGGATCACCACGTTCGGCAATTTGACGGCAGCCTGTTGCGCACGCGCAGGGGAGGCCGCGACAAAGCCCATCAGCAAGGTAGCCAGCATCAGCTGTGCACAAGAATGAAATTTACGTGAAAACATGGTGCTCCTGTTCGGTGATGTGTCAAAGATAACAAAGTCGTGTGCAAATTATATGTCATCAGTGCTACAAAAAAGCCCCGATTCACGCGTTCAGCGCAAACGTGCGCCCCTTCCCATGCGCTACAGTGGCGCCATGTCCACACTCTTGTCCTTCCGGTCTTGCCTCGTCCTGCTGTTCGTCCTGATGGCGCTGGGCGCCTGCGCCACGCAAATCGAACTGCGCACGGCGGCGCAGCAGGAGCAGTTCGCGCGGGAAGCGGCCAGCCAGGGCGACTGGGCGCAAGCCATGCGCAACTACGCGGACGCCGCCGGCAATGCCGAACTGGGCCATGGCGATCTCGCTTGGCAGGCGCGGCTGCACCACGAGGCGGGACGCGCCGCCAGCGCCGCCTGCCGCGACGAGGCGGCCGCCTTTCATTTCCGCCGCGCCATCGCGCTGGCCAAGAAAGGCGGTCAATCGAGCGCCCTCAGCGACAAGGCGCTGGAGTCGCTACAGTCCGGCAAACCTTGCACAGTCCTTCGATGAACACCGTCCGCACCTTGCTGGCCGCCAGCACCCTCTTTGCCGCCATGGCGCCGGCGCAAGCCGCCGAAGCACCGCTCCCATTATGGGAAGCGGGCGTATTTGGCGGCACGGCCGTCACGCCCGCCTATCCCGGCGCCAGCGAACGCTCGACGCGCAGCCTGGCCCTGCCCTATCTGATTTATCGCGGGAAAGTGTTGCGCGCCGACCGCTCGGGCGTGGGCGCGCGCCTGCTCGATACGGACCGCCTCGACTTCGATATCGGTTTTGCCCTGTCCTTGCCGGCCCGCTCCAGCGACGTGCCGGCCCGGCGCGGCATGCCCGACCTGGGCACCCTGGTGGAATTTGGCCCGCGCCTGAAAATCAGGCTGGCCGAGCCGACGCAGCACAGCCGCCTGGGCCTGGAACTGCCGTTGCGCGCCGTCATCGAAGCGCGTGGCGGCCTGCGCCGCCAGGGCGCCACGTTCGAGCCGCGCCTCGTGTATGCGCTGCAAGGCGGGCAGCAGGCATGGCATGTGGACGCCAGCCTGGGCGCCGTGCTGGGCAATGCCGCCATCAATGATTATTTTTATGGCGTCAGCCCCGCGTTTGTCACCGCTCAGCGGCCAGCGTATGCGGCAAAAAGCGGGCTGATGCTCACGCGGCTGGGCCTGGGCGGTTCGTACCGGCTGCACCAGGACTGGCGCGCCTTTGCCTTTTTACGCTACGACAACTACACAGGCGCCGCCAACCGCGCCAGCCCCCTGCTGCGTCAGAACAGCGGCACCTCGGCTGGCATCGGGCTGATGTGGACGTGGCGGCGCTCGGACAGCCTGGCGCGGGGCACGGACGACTAGCGGCGGGATGGCTTAAAACGCCGTCGTGGCCGACAGCATGACCGTGCGTGGCGCGCCCAGGCCCAGGCTGGTCCATTGCGGCAGCGCCCAGTATGCCTTGTTGCCGACGTTCGTCACGCTGGCGCGTACGGTCAACGGCCGGCCCGCCGCCTTCGTCGCATAGCGGGCGCCCAGATCAAACACGGTACGGCCCGGCACGGACATCGAATTGTCGGCATTGATGTATTGCTTCGATGCCGCCGTCGCATTCGCCGTCAGGGTCACACCGGGGATGGCGGGTGTATCCCATTCGACACCGAGCTTGGCTTGCAGCTTGGGCACGCCCGTTGCCTGCTTACCCTGGTTGGCGCCGCCCGGCGTCTTGCTCAACACCGGGTCGACATACGCCACGCCGCCCATCAGGCGCACGTCGCGCAGGGGCGAACCGAAGAAGCCCCAGTCGATGCCGCGGTTGCGCTGCTCACCGCCAAAGGAAAAGATATTGCTGACGGGATCGACATAGCTGCTGGGCCGCTTGATTTCATACATGCTGACCGTATGCGCGAACTCGCCCAGGTCGACCTTGAAGCCAAGCTCCGCCTGCTTCGACTTGTACGGCGCAAAGACCTCGCCCGAGTTGGCCGCCGTCAACGGCGCCGTGGCGCCCTGGCTCAAGCCTTCGATGTAATTGCCATACAGGGAAATCGTCTGGCTCGCCTTGACCAGCAGGGCGACGGCCGGCGTGGTGGCGCCTTCGTCATAGCGCGAGGTGCGCGCGCCCGTCTTGATGTTGAAGTTATCGCTGAGCACTTCCTGGCGGCGCAAGCCCACCGTCAGCTGCACCTTGTCTTGCGCAAAAGAAAGCGTGTCGACCAGGCCGATACTGGCCAGGCGGAGTTCCGCCTTGGAAATTTGCGGCGCCTCGAAGCGCGTCGCCGGACCCCAGACTGGGTTATAGATATTCGTGATCCAGTCTTTTGCCAGGGTATTTCTGCGCCCGTACTGCTTGTCCGTGTGGTGATAATACGTGGCGTTGACGGCCCATTGATGGCCGATATCGCCCGTGCGCAGCTTGCCCCGCAAGCCCGCTTCCGCCGACTGCTTTTCCACATCAAAACCCAGGTCGGCAAGATTGGTGCGGTAGTCGCCAGCCGTGTTGAACACCTGGATCAGGTACGCGCCCGTCGACTGGTAGTCGGCCCGGCTGGCGCCCACGGCGGCATACGCCATCACTTGCCCGTTCAGGTCCAGCTCACCACGCAGCATGGCGCCCTTGTCCTTGGTATCGTAGAACGCCCAGCTGGGATTCAACAAGGTTTCCGCTTTTGGCGGACGCGGCACGGGCAAGCCGGGGGCCAGGTTGACGCCCCGGTTCAAACCATCGGCGCGGTCCTCGCTGTGGTACAGGTCGGCGGACAGGCGCGCACCGTTGCCACGCCAGTCCAGGCCCACGGAGACGAGCTTGGTCTTCTTTTTCTGATGGTCGATGGCGCCCTCGCCATCGCGGTAGACGCCGTTGACGCGGATGCCGAACTGTTTATTCTCACCAAACCGCTGACCCAGGTCCACATGACCGCCCCATTGCGCGTCCGACATATACGATGCCGTCATGCGCGCCAACGGCGTATCACCCGCGCGCTTGGGCACGAGATTGATGCTGCCGCCTACCGAGCCGCCCGGCGGCATGCCGTTGAGCAATGCTGACGGTCCCTTCAGCACCTCGATGCGCTCGAACATTTCAGGCGAAGTGCGGTAGTAGGGCGAGATGCCGTACAGGCCGCCAAACGCGACGTCGCCGATATTTGAGCTGAAGCCCCGTATCGAATAATTCTCGCCGATGATGCCCGTCATGCCGCTGCTGAAGACGGTGGGATCGGTGGCGGAAATCACATCGGTGATGTCGCGCGCCTGCCGGTCTTCGATGAATTTATCCGTATAGCTGATGGTGTTGAACGGGGTTTCCATGAAATCCTTGTCGCCCAGGAATCCCACGCGGCCGCCGGACGCCACTTGTCCACCGGCATAAGCATCCGTCACCGTGTTGCCCTTGCCCCACACCGTCACGGCCGGCATGGTGGCGGCGGCCTCGGCGGCGGCGCTGTGCGCCGCTTCGCGGCGTACCGTATAGCTGCCATTGCCCTCGCGCACGGCTTGCAAGCCGTGGCCGCGCAGCAATTCGTAAAAGCCCTCGGGCACGCTGTAGCTGCCGGACAGCCCGGCGCTATTCTTGCCTTGCAGCAGGCTAGCCTCGACCGTCAATTCCACGCCAGCCTCGGCGGCGAAAATGTTGAGCGCCGAGCCCAGCGCACCGGCCGGCACGCTGAACGCTTGCCGGGCCGGGCCCGCCCCCGCTTGCGCGTAGGCTGACGGGGCCGCCACGCCCAGCGCCCCCACGGTCAAGCCCGTGATGAGCGCCAGTTGCACGGCGGTGGCGATGCGGCTCAAGTTCAAGGCGGGAAGGTGGCGCGTTGCCATGCGGTGTGTCATACAGTAAATCCTTTCAGATGGGATGATTGCTTGTTCTCACCCTATCTCCCGAACGAAAAGGCAAAACCCTCAATCTAAATACGAATCATTACGAAAAAATTATTGATAACCTTTGAGCACGTCGTCGATCACCCGTTTCAGCGACGTCACGCTGGCCGCCGTGATGTACCAGGCATCCGCATCGACGAAGACGACGCGGCCGTTCTTCCAGGCCTTGGTCTGGCGCAGCAGCGGATTGCCCATCTGTTCGGCCATCATGACGGGACGGTGTTCCATCACGGCCGTACGGTCGACAACATAAATGATGTCGGGGTTGGCTTGCTGGATGAATTCGCTGGAAATGGGCTGGCCATGCAAGCCCGCTTCGATGGCCGAACTGGCGGGTTTCACGCCCAGCGCATCAAAGACAAAACCGTAGCGCGACTGCACGCCAAATGAGCTGAAGGCACCATTGTTGTGCAGCACGATCAGTGCTTTCTCGGGACGGTCCAGGGTCACCTTGCGCGCGTCCGCCACCTTGGCGTCAAGCTCCTGCGCTTTCCGGTTGGCGAGGTCTTCCTTGCCAAAGATACGTCCCAGCGTCAGCAAATGCTGCTTGACCACATCGATATGCTTGCTTTCGCTGTTCTGGTAATCCACGTCGAAATGCAAGGTGGGCGCGATCTGGCTCAGTTCCTTGTAATGGTTGGCCTGAATCGACGTCATCAGCACCAGATCGGGCTGGAGCGCGTGGATATGCTCGAGATTGGGTTGCACGATGGCGCCCAGGTCGCGGATATTCGCGTCGTCCTTGTAGCGCGTGAGGAAATGCGGCACGTAATCCTTGACCATGCCGGCCACGGGCACGCTCAGCTGGTCGAGGAAATCGACTTCGTTCATGTCGAGCACGGCCACGCGCTGGGGACGATGTTTGATCACCGTCGTGCCCAGCTTGTGCACGATGGTGACGGGAGTAAATGCCTGCTCCGACGCGGATGCGGCAGGCGCCGGCGGCGCCGTGGCGACCTTGTCGGTGCAGCCTTGCAGGGCGGCCATGGCGGCGAGCAGCACGGCCGGCGCGCAACGGGATTTGTTCCAGATCATCTCAAGCTCCTGTGGGGGTAAAGTAATTGCAGACGCAGCCTCGCTCATTGCGCACGATGTGAAAATCGATGCCGTACAACGATCGCAAGCGTGCCTCGGTGACGACCTCGTCGGCAGGGCCGGAAAAGCGCACGGCGCCACCCTGCATGGCGACGATGTGGTCCGAATAATTGGCGGCGAAATTGATGTCGTGGATCACCAGGATCACCGTGCGGCCCTGCTCGTCGCACAGGCGGCGCAACGCGCGCATGATCTGCACGGCGTGTTGCATGTCGAGATTATTGAGCGGCTCGTCGAGCAGCAAAATATCGGTCTGCTGGGCGATCGTCATGGCCAGGAAGGCCATCTGGCGCTGGCCGCCGCTCAGCTCATCGACGTAGGCAAGACGCAGATTGTCCAGCGACAAAAAGGCGATGGCCTCGTCGATCGCTTGCCGGTCTTGCGCCGTCAAGTTACCCCGGCTGTAGGGAAAGCGGCCGAAGGCGACCAGCTCTTCCACCGTCAGGCGCAAATGAAAATCGGGCGACTGGCGCAGGGTGGCCACCAGTCTCGCATAGTCCTGGATCTTGATGGCCGCAATGCTGCGCCCGTCTATCGCAATCTCGCCGCCATTCGCTTGCTGCAAGCGCGCGATGAGCATCAGCAAGGTGGTCTTGCCGGCGCCATTCGGGCCGATCAAGGACGTCACTTTTCCCTTGGGAAACTGCACGCTGACGTTGTCCAGCACACGCCTGGCGCCGTAGCTTTTTTCGATCTGGTTGATGTGGATCATGCGGTGCCCCGGGTGCGGACCATGAGCGCGAGGAAATACGCGCCACATACAAGGTTGACGAGGATGCCAACCGTGGTCCGGTAGTTGAAAACGTGCTCGACCAGCAGCTGGGCGGCCAGGAAGATGACGATGGCGATGGCGCAGCCCAGCGGCAAGGTGGCGCGGTGACGCCCCGTGCGGGCCAGGGCATACGTTGTGTTCGCCACAAAGATACCCATGAAGGCCGTGGGGCCCAGCAGACTGGTCGACACGGCCACCAGCACGGCGATCAGCGCCAGCTGCAGCCGCACCATGCGCCGGTAATCGATGCCGAGCGAGATCGCCTGTTCGCGCCCCAGCGCCAGCACGTCGAGCGCCGGCAAAGTTTTCACGACAGCCACGCAGGCGGCGCCCGCCAACAGGGCCGAGTACAGCAATTGTGCAGGCTGCGCCTTGTTGAACGATGCCTGGCTGAAGCCTTGCAAGATGGCAAATTCACCGGGGCTGATGCGCAGCTGGATGAACTGGGTCAACGTGCCGATCACCATCGTCAGCACAAAACCCAGCAGCAGCAGAAAATACACGTTGTTCTTGCCATCACGAAACAGCCAAGAGTGGATGGCCCAGGAATACGCGAGCATCAGCGCAATCGACACGACAAAATTGCCGTTCTGTCCCAGCAGCACCACGCTGTGCATGCCCATCACGAAGATCAGCAGCGATTGCAGCAGCAGGTACACGGCTTCATAACCCATGACGGCCGGTGTCAGTATCCGGTTGCCGGCGATGGTCTGGAAAACAATCGACGACACAGCCACGCAGACGCCGCCGATGGCGATGGCGGCCAGGCGCGACAATCGTTTGGGAATGACGTAATCGAAGTCGAGATTGGCGCCGAGGAAGAGGAAAGCGAGCGCCAAAGCAAACACGGCCAGCCACAGCATCCGTTGATTCAAGAACCGCCTCATCGCCGCCCCCGGATGATCAGGATGAGGAACAGCAGGCCGCCCACGCCACCGGCCGTCAGGCCGATCGGCACTTCGAATGGGTAGATCAGCAAGCGCCCGGCGATGTCGCAGGCCAGCAGCAGCGACGCGCCGCACAGCGCGACGATGGGCAGGGTACGCTCCAGCTTGTCGCCATAGCGCAAGGCCACCAGATTCGGGATGGCCAGTCCGACGAACGGGATCGCTCCCACCGTGATCACCGTGGCCGCCACCGTGACGGCCACCAGCATCAGGCCCAGCGCCACCGTGCCCGCATAATTCAGGCCCAGGCTGGTCGCCATGCCCTCGCCCATGCCCAGCACGGTAAAACGCTGCGCGTACACATACGTGAGGGCAACGATGGGCAGGATCAGATAAATGATTTCATAGTTGCCCTGCACGATGCGCGAAAAGTCGCCGAGCAGCCAGCCCTGCATGCTTTGCAGGATGTTGTTGCGGTAGGCATAAAACTCGGCCACGGCGCTGAGCACGCCGCCATACACGAGGCCGATCACGGGCACCAGAATCGTGTTCTTGAAACGGATGCGGCGGATCAGGGCCACGTACAGTACGCTGGCGGCAAGGCAGAAGGCCAGCGCGAACGCCATCTTGCCGGCCGCGCCCGCTGCCGGCGCCACGGTCAGCGCAACGAGGATGCCCAGCTTGGCCGCGTCGAGGCCGCCCGAAGTGGCCGGCTCGACGAATTTGTTGCGCACGATGTGCTGCAGGATGACGCCGCACACGGACAGGCCCACGCCCGTCAGCACCAGCGCCGCCAAACGGGGCAGACGGCTGGCCGTCAGGGTCAGCCAAGCATCGGCAGACAGCGCGCCGGACGATGACAACAGTTGTGCCCACTCCATCTGCCTGGCGCCAACCAGCAAGGAGGCGCAGCACAGCAGCACGAAAAGGAAAAGCAGACGCGCGTGTGTCAAATGCCGGACTCCGTTCCAGCCGGACGCGCGGGCGCGGCGATGCGCCAGCCCTTGGCCGCCTGGCGCTGGGCCAGGAAGTGCGCATACAGGCCGCCCTGCGCGCGCAAGATGGCTGGCGCGCCCTGCTCGCCCAGGGTGCCGCCATCGAGCACGACGATCTGGTCGGCCATGGCCACCGTCGACAGCTGGTGCGCGATGACGATCACCGTGCGCTTGCCGCGCAGCCGCGCCAGCGCTTCGGCGATGGCGGCCTGGTTTTCCGCGTCGAGCGCGGCCGTCGCCTCGTCGACCAGCAGAATCGGTGCATCCTTGACCAGCGCGCGCGCGATGGCGATGCGCTGGCGTTCGCCGCCGGACAGGCGCGCGCCGCCCTCGCCCACCGGCGTCGCAAGCCCCTGCGGCAAGCGGGCGATGATCTCCGCCACGCCAGCCTGGCGCGCAGCGTCCAGCACCTCGGCATCGGTGGCGTCCGGCTTGCCGATGCGAATGTTGTCGCCGATGCTGCCCTGGAACAGATAACTGTCCTGGAAGATCTGGCTGATCTGGCCGGCCAATTGCTCGCTGGACATGTCGCGCACATCGACGCCACCCACCAGCACCGTACCTGCACTGGCGTCAAAGAAGCGCGCGATCAGGCGTACCAGGGTCGTCTTGCCTGAACCGGAAGCGCCGATCAGTGCCGTCATGCTGCCCGGCGCAATCTGCAGATTGATGTCCGTCAAGACATCGGGCTGGTCCGGCGCATAGCGGAAGTGCACGCCACGCAATTCGACCGAAGCATCGCGCGGCGCTTGCGGCTTGTGTGCTTCCGGCAAGGGCTGCACGGCGAAAATATCGCGTGCCGCATCGAGCGGCCCACGCGCGCCGCGCAGCACTTCGCCATAGCTGGCCACTTCCTGCAGCGGGTCGACAAAGCGCACCACCAGCAGCAATGCCACGATGACGGTGATGGCGTCTGCCAACGCTACCGTACCGAGCAGGCTCGCGGCAACGGCCAGCAAGACCGCGAAGATGGCTTGCACGGTCCAGGCGTTGAGCACCGACGACAGCGCCGACAGGTAAATGAGCCGCGTGCCCGCGTGGCGCTGTGTGTCGATGGCTTGCTGCAGGAAACGCGTGCCGCCTTCAGCTGCGCCACCGCCGTTACCATTGAAGGCGCGCAGCACCGATTGCGCTTGCGCAAACTCCACAAGGCGCTGGCTGGTCTGGGCAAAATGATGGTGGTAGGCGTCATCGGCGCGCTGGCCCAGATGCGCCGTGAGCCGCAAGGCGCCGGCCAGCAGGGGCAGCGCCAGCAGCGCGACCACGCCCAGCTGCCAATGCAGCGCAAACAGCGCGGCAAGCAATACCACGGGCGTGACGGCGCCGCAAATCACGGGCGTGAGCACGTGGGCCGGCAGCTGCGCGACATTCATCATGCCTTGCGTGATGACGTGGCCCAGCTTCGCCGTATTCTCCGGCGTAAACCAGCCGACGGGAAGGCGCGCCACGTGGTCGCCCAGGCGCTGGCGCGCCCCTTGCAAGACCGTCACGCCCACGCGCACGCCCGCTTTCTCCACCTGGCGCCGCCAGGCCCAGCAAGCGACCAGCCCGGCCAGCAGCACGATCAGCCACAGGGCCGCGCCGCCCGTATCGCCGGCCAGCAGCCGGCCCAGGGCCAATACCAGCGCCGTGATCGTCAGCCCGCTCAGCACGCCATACGCGAGCGCCATGGCGCAATAGCGGCGGAACACGGGCGCATCATCGCCCAGCAGTTGAATAAACGTTTTCAGCATGGGAGCACCGCATCTTCCTGGGAATCCTGATAGCCGCCCAGCGCCCACAGTTGCGCATAGCGGCCCTGGTGGGCGAGCAAGCCGGCATGGCTGCCCTGCTCGGCGATGGCGCCGTTCTCGACGACGACGATATTGTCTGCATGCATGACCGTGTCGAGCCGGTGCGCGATCACCAGCAGGGTGCGGCCTTGAGCAAAGCGCGACAGCGCATCCTGGATCGCCACTTCGTTTTCCGCGTCGGCTGCGGCCGTCGCTTCATCGAGCACCAGCACGGATGGATCGAGCAGCACGGCGCGGGCGATGCTCACGCGCTGCAACTCGCCGCCGGACAGCTGCGCATCCTCGCCGATGACGGAATCGTAGCCGCGCGGCAAGGCCAGGATGCGCTCGTGGATGTTCGCCAGGCGCGCCGCCTCTTCGATCTCGTGCGTGCTGGCCGATGGGCGGCCCAGCGCAATGTTCTCGCGCACGCTGGCGTGGATCAATCGCACTTCCTGCAACACGAAACCGATGCGCCGGTACAGCTCGGGCGTGGCGATGTGCCGCAGGTCGGCGCCGCCGAGCGTGATGCGCCCTTCTGTCGGGTCAAAAAAGCGCAGCAGCAGCCGCGCCAGCGTCGACTTGCCGGAACCGGAAGCGCCAACGATGGCCGTCACCGTGCCGGGTTGCAAAGTCAGCGTGATGTCCGACAGCACCTTGTTCTGCCCATCGTAGGCATAGCCCACGCCTTCCATGCGAATCTCGGTACCAACTGGCAACTGCTGCTGGCCTGGCGCCGGCTGCGCCAGCACGGGCGTGTCGAGCAAGGCTTGCACGCGCTGGGCCGCGCCCGTGGCGTTGTTGAGGTCATGCGTGAGGTAGTGCAGCAACAGCATCGGTGCGGAAATGCCGGGCGCCACCAGGGCGAACGGCAGGATATCGACGGGTGCCATCGCCTCCAGCGCCACGAACACGGTACCGGCGAGCACCACCACGCCCAGCACGGCGACGGGCGCAATCAGCGCATTGGCATTCGCCATGGAGCCAACCAAGGGGCGCGTAAACGCGGCAAACGCCTCGGCAAACGCATCGACGGCGGCGCGGTAGCTGCCGTGCGCACGTCCCGTGGCGCCAAAGGCCTTGACCACTGGGATGCCGTTGACGAATTCCACCACGGCATTGTTGATGCGCCCCATGCCGGCGACAAATTGCTCCATATTGCCGCCACTGGCCTTCATGGCGCGGCCGAAGAACAGGAAAAAGCCGGGAAATGGCAGGATGGCGACGAGGGCCAGGCGCCAGTCCATGGCGAACAAGTAAATGACGGAGATAGCGATGGCGCCCACGGCGCGTCCCGTCGTCGTATAAAAGTGCGCGGTGAGGCTGTGCAAGGTATTGATATCGTCCTGCATCGCCTGCTTGACCTCGCCCGAGGCACGACTGGTGAACCAGCCCAGCGGCACCTGCCCCAGGCGCTGCATGGCTTGCAGACGCAATTGATGGGTTAGGCGGTTGTCGGCCAGATGCGCGGCCAGCTCGCCCAGCGTGATCAGGGCCATGCCGGCAAACAGGCAGGCGACGCTGGCGAGAATGGTGGGCCAGATGCCAAGCTGCGTGGCCGCAGGGGCCAGGGCGATGCTGGCGATGTGCGCGATGCCGGCCAGCGGCACCAGAGTCAGCATGGAACCCGTACCGGCCAGCACGGCGGCGGCGATCAGGCGCCCGCGGATGGGCTGCAGTATCCGGCTGATTGGGCCGGCCTGGCTGCTGTGGCTACTCATGGGAAAAACGGGAAAAAGCGTGCATAAGTTCAATGGATAAGGGTGGCTCTCACCCTATATCCCGAACGAGAATGCAAAACCCTCAATCGGGTCCGCGAAATTGTCAGGCAGCGGCCTGGACGGTCACCCAGTAGCGCGTGCGCGCAACGATCTGCACGGGCAAGGCCAGCGCCAGGTTGTGCAGCGCGCGGTCCGTATCGCGCAAGGAAAACACGCCGTTGACGGTGAGGCTGGCCACGGCCGGGTCGCAGCGCAGCAGGCCGGGACGGTAGCGGGCCAGTTCCGCAAGCAGCTCATCGAGGCGCATGTTGTCGGCCACCAGCACGCCCTTGGTCCAGGCCGCGGCGCTGGCGGACGCGGGTGTGCCAGACTGCACGATGTCGGCCGAGTAGACGGCGCCCTGGCCCGTGTCGATGCGCACGGGACGGCCCGGCGCATGCGCGAGGCGCACTTCGACGGCGCCCTCGAAGACGGCCACGCGCGACGTGTATTCGTCTTGGCGTAAAGTAAAACGCGTGCCCAGCGCCTGCACCGTGCCATGGCGGCCCTGCACGCGGAAAGGCCGCTGGGCCGGATCGGGATCGTGCGCCGTCGTGACGAGGATTTCGCCGCTGCGCAGGATCAGCAAGCGCTCGCTGGCGCTGAAGCGCACGTCGATGGCGGAAGCGGAAGCGAGCATCACGCGCGTGCCGTCCGGCAAGGTCATCTCGCGGATCTCGCCCGTGGCCGTACCATGCCCTGCCGTGGCCACTTGCCACGCATCCGTGCCGCGCAGCATGTAGGCCATGCCGCCCACGGGCAGCAGCACGGCCAGCAGTTTCAGGGCACGGCGGCGGTTCAGGTAGGCGGCTGGCGCCGGTTCGCGCAGCGCGTGCCGGACCGCGTCGCGCGGCACGCTGTGCAGCTTGCCCTCGAACGCCTGTAAACGCTGCCAGGCGATGGCGTGGTGCGGATGGGCGGCGCACCAGCGTGCACAGGCAGCCCGGTCTTCGTCGCTGGCGTCGTCGGACCACAGGCGCGCCATCCATTGGGCCGCCTGCTGCACGATGGCCGGTGCAATCACCACATCCATGGTTCAGGCACCTTGGGCGTGCATGGCCTGGTAACAGGCCAGCAGGCCGGCGGCGATGTATTTTTCGACGGACGAGACGGACACCTGCAATTCGGTGGCGATATCGCGGTAGCTCAGGCCATCGAGTTTGCACAGCAACAAGGCCTTGCGTGCCTTGGCGGGCAGCTGGTGCAGCACCGCATCGATTTCCGTCAGCGCCTCGATCACCAGCGCGCGCTCTTCCTCGGACGGCGCCAGCGCTTCGGGCACCAGGGCCAGCACTTCCAGGTAGGCGGCCTCGATCTGGCGGCGGCGGTACAGGTCGATAACCATGCCGTTGGCGATCTGCGTCAGATGGCGGCGCGACTCCCCGGCCGGAGGCACCCTGCCCGTCTTCATCAGGTGCAGGTACACGTCATGCGCCAGGTCGGCCGCATCGAAGGCATTGCCGAGTTTACGGCGCAGCAAGCCACGCAGCCAGTGATGGTGGTCGGTGTACAGACTGCTGACTTGCTGCTGAAGCGCTAACTCGGCGGTGCTCACGATACCCTTCCTGTCGCCAACGGCCGGCAAGAACAGGCGCATCGGATTATAAATGAGAATTATTCTCATTATATAGTGAAAAACAGGACAGCCGCAACCATATCACGCGCCCGCTGGGTCATCCGGGCAATAAAAAACCCTGCAAATCAATGACTTGCAGGGTTCGTGGCGGCTCCGTACGGGAGCGGGTCGGGATTTAGACGTTGAACAGGAAGTTCAGCACGTCGCCATCCTTGACCACGTATTCCTTGCCTTCGGCGCGCATCTTGCCCGCTTCCTTGGCGCCCGCCTCGCCCTTGTAGGCGATGAAGTCGTCATAGGCGATGGTTTGCGCGCGGATGAAGCCGCGTTCGAAATCGGTGTGGATCACGCCGGCCGCTTGCGGTGCCGTGGCGCCCACAGGGACGGTCCACGCGCGCACTTCCTTCACGCCTGCCGTGAAGTAGGTTTGCAGGCCAAGCAGCTTGTAGCCGGCGCGGATCAGACGGTCCAGGCCTGGCTCTTCCATGCCCATGTCGGCCAGGAAAGCGCCCTTGTCGGCATCGTCCAGATCGGCGATTTCCGCTTCCAGCGCCGCGCAGATGGCGACGATAGGCGCGTTTTGCGATTGCGCATAGGCCGTCAGCTGGTCCAGCAGCGGGTTGTCCGTGAAGCCCGAATCGGACACGTTGGCCACGAACATGGCCGGCTTGGCCGTGATCAGGCACAGCGGCTTGATCAGTTCCATTTCGTCCGCGTCCAGGCCCATGGCGCGCACGGGCTTGGCGTCGTTCAGGTACGGCATCATGCGTTCCATGATGGCCAGCAGCTTGGCCGCATCCTTGTCGCCCGAGCGGGCTTTCTTGTTTTCGCGGTGGATGGCTTTTTCCACGGTGCCCATGTCGGCCAGCGCCAGTTCGGTCTGGATGACTTCGATATCGTCGAGCGGGTTGATCTTGCCGGCCACGTGGATGACGTTGTCATCTTCGAAGCAGCGCACGACGTTGACGATGGCGTCCGTTTCGCGGATGTGCGACAGGAACTGGTTGCCCAGGCCCTCGCCCTTCGATGCGCCGGCCACCAGGCCGGCGATGTCGACGAATTCCACGATGGCGTTGACCATGCGTTCCGGCTTGACGATGGCGGCCAGCGCATCCATGCGCGGATCCGGCACTTCGACGACGCCGACGTTCGGCTCGATGGTGCAGAACGGATAGTTCTCAGCCGGGATGCCGGCTTTCGTCAGTGCATTGAACAGGGTGGACTTGCCGACGTTCGGCAAGCCGACGATACCGCATTGGAGACTCATGGAAAACCTTTAATTAATCAATTTTGCCGGCAAGCGGCTGGTGCAAAAACGGCCTGTACCGGCGTTTTCTGGATAATCTTGCTGTATTAATGCTCGTAAGGGTCAATTGTACCTCTATGCACCCTACTCTTCAAAAAAACCGCCCTCTGTGCCGCTAACTGTCGCCATCCCCGTCGTCCGGCTGCGACGCATCGAATTCCAGGATGTCGCCGGGCTGGCATTCGAGCATTTCGCAAATTTTCGACAAGGTGTCGAAACGCACGCCGCGCACCTTGCCCGATTTTAAGAGGGACAAGTTCTGTTCCGTGATGCCGATGAAGGCGGCCAGTTCCTTCGATTTCACTTTTTTCCTGGCCAGTACCAGGTCGAGGCGCACGACGATACCCATCAGATGAACCCGCTGTTTTCATCGGCCAATCGCTGGCCTTCATGGAGGATTTGCGCCAGCGCAAAGAAAACGGAACACAGCAGCAAGGTCCACAGGTCGCCGCCCGTGATGTCGATGACCAGGCGCAACTGGCTCGTCCCCTCTTCCAGCAAGCCGAACAGCATGCCGCGCACGGTGGGTTCCAGCAAAGTCAACACCGTTCCCAGCAGCAAGCCGCCGGCGAAACGGCGAAAGTGCCGCGCCACCTGCGGCGTAAAAAACACGCCCTGCTCGAACTGGCGCAAGACCGCGGCCAGCTGGCGCACGGCGTCGCCCAGCACGCACAAGGCCGGCAAGGCCAGCGCCAGGCCCAGTCCCCGCTGCCACAAAGGCATGGCGGCCAGGCGCTCGAATGGCTGGCTCTGCAATTGCAGCAACAGTTCATACATGCCGGCGCCGCCGACGGCTCCCTGCACGGCCGGCGCGGGCGCCAGCCAGCCCAGCACCGTCAACAACAGGTACAAGACAAAGAATCCCGAAACGCCGTAGCGCACGCGCCGGCTCAGCGCCGCGGGGCCCATCTGATTTTTTTTCATATTTAAAAGTATACGAAAGCGGCTGGTGTCGTTAGAATAAATTATCGTAAAACAATAATTAAATCATGTTTTGCGACCATTTTAACATGTTCGCCCACCCCTATCGACTGGAGACACCATGAAAACCCTGCTTGCCTCGCTCGTTTGCAGCACCGCCTTTTTGCTCAGCGGCACCGCCCGCGCCCATGACGTGAACGCCATGCTGCAGCAGGCGCTGGCCGACAAGAGCGTGCCGGCCATGGCCATACTCGTGATCCGCGACGGCAAGATCGATGCGCAGGCGCAAGCTGGCGTGCGCGCCAATGATGGCCACGATGCCGTGCGCGCCGATGACGTGTGGAATATCGGCTCGGACGGCAAGGCCATGACGGTGACCCTGATCGCGCGGCTGGTGGAACGGGGCGTGTTGTCGTGGGACGCGCCGCTGTCGCGCATGCTGCCCGCACTGGCCGGCGGCATGCGGACCGAGTACCGCGACGTCAACCTGATGGATCTGCTGTCGCACCGCGCCGGCCTGCCGCCCAATCCCGATGAAGCGTGGATCAATTCCACCTACGCGGACACGCGCCCCTTGCCGCTGCTGCGCCAGGAATATGCGCAGCGCGCACTGGCCGACGCGCCGGTGGCCGCGCCGCGCGGCGAATCGCACTACTCGAACAGCGGCGCCATGATCGCCGCCGCCATCGCGGAACAGGCCACGGGCAAGACGTATGAAGAATTGATGCAGGCCGAAGTGTTCGGCCCGCTGGGCATGCGGGCCGCGTTCGGCCCCACCGTGCGCGGGCAAAATCTGGGGCATAAGGAAGACAAGCCGATTGCCGGCTTGATGGCCAGCAATCCGCTGATGATGGCGCCCGATGGAGAGATCCACCTGAGCATGCAAGATTGGGCCAAGTTTGCGCTTGATCAACTGCACGGCGAACAAGGCAAGGGCAAGCTGCTGAAACGGGAAACGTATGTGTTGCTGCACACGGCGCAGGGCGACACGAATGCAGCCCTGGGCTGGGGCGTGATGCATTTTCCACCGCAAGCGCCGCAGCGTGTGCTCACCCACCTGGGCTCGAACGGCTACTGGCACGCGCTGATCGCGCTGGCGCCCGGCAGCGGCGACGGCTTGCTGATCGCCGCCAACGCGGGCGAAGGCAGCAGCGCCCAGGCCAGCCAGCAGCAGATGGCGAAAACCATCATGGCCGGCTTCGGCCAGGCAGGAAAATAACTAGGCGGTATGCAGCTTCATGGTCGCGGCCTCGAACTTGCCTTCGACGATCTGCGGCATCACCTGCAAGGATTTGTCGATCGCTTGCTCGATCAGCTCCTGGTCTTCGCGGCGCGGGCGGTGCAGCACGAAGTCGGCCACCTGCTGCTGCAGGCTCAGGGTGCGCGGATGGCCGATGCCCAGGCGCAAGCGCCAGTAATCCTGCGTGCCCAGCGCGGCCGTGATGTCTTTCAAGCCATTGTGGCCGCCGGCCGAGCCGCCCTTTTTCAGGCGCGCGATGCCGGGCATCAGATCGAGTTCGTCGTGCACGACCAGCACTTCATCGGCGGCGATCTTGAAGAAGCGCGCCAGCGCGCCCACGGACTGGCCCGAACGGTTCATGAAGGTCAGCGGTTCGAGCAGCCAGACTTCGTTGCCACCGATGGAGGTCTTGGCCAGCATGGCGTTGTAGCGCGAGTCGCGCTGCAAGCGCGTGCCGGGCAAGCTGTTGGCAAGATTGTCCACCAGCCAGAAGCCGGCATTGTGGCGGGTTTGTTCGTATTCGGGTCCCGGGTTGCCGAGGCCGACGATCAGGCGTATGGGCATGGCTGTGTCTGCAATGTAAAAGAAAGCATTATCGGTGAAAACAGGCAGAAAAAAACCCGCGCGGCGAACCTGGCGGGTTTTTCCTTGCGACTACCGCATTGCTGCGGCGGCAAAATTACTTCTTGTCAGCAACAACTTCAGCAGCAGCGGCTTCAGCAGCAACGTGGCCAGCCGGTACCGAAGCGGTAGCGATGGTCAGGTTGGCGCCGTGGGTGACAGCGGTCACGCCAGCTGGCAGGACCAGGTCGCCTACGTGCAGCGAGTGACCGACGTCGATGTTCGACAGGTCAACGTTGATGAATTCTGGCAGTTGGCCTGGCAGGCACGAAACTTCGATTTCGTTGGCTACGTGGCTGATGGTCGCGCCGTGCAGTTTGACTGCTGGGGAAACGTCAGCGTTTACGAAGTGCAGCGCCACTTTCACGTGGATAGCTTGCTTAGCGTCAACGCGCTGGAAGTCAGCGTGCAGAACCAGTTGTTTGTATGCGTGGACTTGGAAGTCGCGCAGCAGAACTTGCTGGGAAACGCCGTCGATTTCCAGATCCAGGATCGACGAGTGGAACACTTCTTTTTTCAACGCGTGGTACAGGGCGTTGTGATCCAGCGAGATCAGCACAGGGGCTTCAGCGCCACCGTAGACGATACCAGGGGTTTGGCCGGAAATGCGCAGGCGGCGGCTCGCTCCGGAACCTTGCAATTCGCGTTTAAATGCGATAACTTTCATGTGAAACTCCAAGAAGAACAAGGCTTGCGCCTTGTGTTATGAGGATGCCCGCGACCAGGAATCCTCGGAAATGGGGTGCAAAACACCCCGAAAATTAAAACACTGCGGCGCAACAGGCAAAAAGCCGGTCGCGCCGCAGGCATTACGTCTGTTACTGCTGATCGAATCAGTCGATGAACAGCGAGATGACGGAGTCACCCTTGATGATGCGTTTGAACGTCTCGGCCAGCAGCGGCGCGCACGTCAATTGACGGATCTTGCCGCAGGCCAGGGCCGCTTCGGACAGTGGGATCGTATCGGTCACGACCAGCTCATCGAGTGGCGAGGCCGAAATACGGTCGATCGCCGGGCCCGACAGCACCGCGTGTGTGCAATACGCCACGACTTTTTTCGCGCCGCGCTCTTTGAGCACTTCGGCAGCCTTGGTCAAGGTGCCTGCCGTGTCGACCATGTCATCCATGATCACGCAGTTGCGGCCTTCGACTTCACCGATGATGTTCATCACTTCGGACACGTTCGCTTTTGGACGACGCTTGTCGATGATGGCCAGGTCGCAGCCCAGGCGTTTTGCCAGGGCGCGCGCACGTACCACACCGCCGACGTCCGGCGACACCACCAGCAGATCCTGGTAGTTTTTCTTTTGCAGGTCGCCCAGCAAAATTGGCGAAGCGTAAATATTGTCGACTGGGATATCGAAGAAACCTTGAATCTGGTCAGCGTGCAAGTCCATGATCAGGACGCGCTCGACACCGGCTTCTTCCAGCATGTTCGCCACCACCTTGGCCGAAATCGCCACACGCGCGGAGCGTGGACGACGGTCTTGGCGGGCGTAGCCGAAGTAAGGAATGGCGGCGGTGATGCGGCCAGCGGAAGCACGTTTCAAGGCATCAACCATCAGCATGATTTCCATCAGGCTGTCGTTGGTTGGAGCACAGGTGGATTGCAAAACAAAAACATCCTTGCCGCGTACGTTTTCGTTAATCTCGACCATTACTTCGCCGTCGGAGAATTTCGAAACGTTTGCTTTACCGAGAGGGATGCCGAGGTTTTTTGCGACCCCCTCTGCCAACGCTGGATTCGCGTTGCCGGTAAAAACCATCAGGTTTTCGTAAGCCATGGGAGTCCCAAGAGGTGATATAGAAGTCTTGAAAAGCACTAACCGGGCATAGGCCCGGTCAGTCATGTTTAGAATATGCCGCGTGGCGGCACATCTGCTTTTTCCCGTACTGGACGCCAACTTCGCATCGACAGACTACGGTGAAATGGTGGCAGGGGAAGAAGGATTCGAACCTTCGCATGCTGGAATCAAAATCCAGTGCCTTAACCAGCTTGGCGATTCCCCTACGTTACTGACTGCTTGCCGTCATGTTGGCCAGTATTATACCGACTATTTGACGCTAAGCAAAATCTTTTTTTGCTCTCTACAACATGGTGAGCATCGGGTGGCGATTCAGGGCTTTTGCCTTCCAGGCGATCCAGACTGGTGGCACATTGCTGAGCACCGCATCCGCTTCTTCCTGACTGCCAAACGCACTAAACACACAAGCACCGGAACCAGTCATCCTGGCCTCACCGTAAGCACCCAGCCATTCTACCGCATCTGCTACCGGCTTGAAAAGACTGCATGCCACTTGCTGTAAATCATTCTTACCAAACCCGCCCGCATCGTTTCCTTCTGCGAGGTGCCTGGAAAAGTCCGCTATTGTGACGGGTTCGGTATTTCTCGTCAAGCCTTCCGCGCAAAAAATTGCGGCGGTCGGCACTTGCACGCCAGGCTCGATCACGACATACCAGCACTCGGGCGTGGCGACGGGCTGCAAGGCCTCGCCCACGCCTTCGGCAAAGGCATTCTCGCCAAAGATGAAAAACGGGATGTCGGCGCCCAGCGGCAAGCCCAGCGCCATCAATTCCTCGCGGCTCAAACCCGCCTGCCACAGGCGGTTCAAGGCCATCAGGGCCGTGGCAGCGTCGGACGAACCGCCACCGAGGCCGCCGCCCATGGGCAGCACCTTGTCGATGGCGATATCGACGCCGCGCGGCAAGGCGCCCGTGCGGCGCAGCACTTCGGCCTGCAGCAGTGTCGCGGCGCGGATGATCAGGTCTTGCTCTTGCGGCACGCCGGCCAGTTCCGTCACGCGGCGGATCGCCGTGTCGTCGCGCAGCACGAAGTGCAGGGTGTCGCCATGGTCGAGCAACTGGAACACCGTCTGCAGCAGATGGTAGCCATCGGCACGGCGGCCGTTGACGTGCAAAAAGAGGTTCAGCTTGGCCGGGGCCGGGCAGTTATTCAGGGTAGTCAACGTCATTGTGCTTGAGCCGATGGAGCGGGATCGAGCACGATGCGCAGCGAGACAGCATCGGCCTGCGCGCTGGCATTGCGTTCGGCATCGATACGCCGCGGTTGGGGCAAAGCGCCCGATGTATTGTCGGCCGCATTTTGCCCTACTTCTTGCCACGACACATAGCGCAAGCGCCAGCCGTCTTTCGTGGTGACGCTGTCGTTGGCCGGCGAAGCGACGAAGCGCTTGCCGTCGGCACCCACGGCATGGCCTTGCAGCCAGTCGCGCAAGCCCGACACGGGCAAGGACCAGCCCAGCAGCTGCGCGCTCAGGGCATCGACATCGGGCGCGCTGCGCGGCGCCTTGCCGCTTTGCGTCAACACGGCTTGCTGCGGCGTGACGGCAATCGTCGCCAGGGTGCTGCCGACGGGCGAATACAGGGTCACGTCCGTGCGCTGTGCAGTCTGCTGCCAGTTGAAATTGACGGTGGCCGATTCGGGCTTGTCATCCTTCTGGTACACGACGTTCAGGCGGCCCGTCAGCTCGACCTGTTCGCGGTAGGGGGCGACGGTTTGAGCGGATGGCGCGGCGCCGGACGAAAAGGGGGAAGTCAGGGTCGAACAGGCCGAGAGGGACAGGCAAAGGGCGGTGAGAGCAAAGAGGTTTTTTGACATGGGAATTATAAAGAACCAGCAGCTTAAAGCTGGGGTCAGACCCGGCGGGTCTGACCCCTGATTTTAGTTAACATTGCGCTACAAACTGACATTCAAGCGCGCCAGCGTACTTTTCAGCGCATCGTTTTTCGGGTCCTTGCTTTGCGCTTCGCGCCACAGCTTTTGCGCTTCGGCCTTGTCGCCCTTCTGCCACAGCACTTCGCCCAGGTGGACAGCGATTTCCGGATCGCTGCGCACGGCATAGGCGCGGCGCAGCGCGTTTTCCGCGGCGGCCAGGTTACCCATGCGGAATTGCACCCAGCCCATGCTGTCCATGATGAACGGATCGCCGGGCGCCATCTGCAAGGCTTTCTCGATCAGCGCATGGGCTTCTTCCAGACGCAGGCCCCGTTCGGCCAGCGAATAACCGAGCGCGTTGTACGCGTGCTGATTGTCGGGCGCCAGCGCCATCACGCGGCGCAGACTCGCTTCCATCAGCTCGAATTTGTCCAGGCGCTCGGCCAGCAAGGCGTAGTCGTACAGCAGTTCCGGATTGTCGGGGAAACGCAGCAGGGCGTTTTCCATCACCGTGTACGCGCTTTGCACGTAGCCGGCGTCGCGCAGGAATTGCGCGTCGACCAGCAGCACCTGCGCCTGGCTGGCCGGATCGTCCGTTTCGATTTCCGTCAGCGCCTTGCGTGCCGCATCGAGATTGCCGCCACGGGCGATCAGCTGGGCACGGCGCAAGCGCGCCTCGACATAGCCGGCCGACGCGCTGTTGTCGACCTTATCGAGCCAGGCGATAGCGCCGGCCGTGTCGCCGCGCGTCTCGGCGATCTGCGACAGTATCATCAGGGCCTTGAACGGATCGCGCGTGTCGCCAGGATTTTTCTCCAGCACGGCCAGGAAACGCTTGAAGTACTGCTCCGCGCCCTTGGTGTCTTCCAGTTGCAGCGCCACGATGCCGAGCGCGTACAGGGCGCCCACGTTATCGGGCTGGCTTTTCAGCAGCAGCAGGAACTGTTCGCGCGCCGGCTCCAGCTGCTTTTGCTCGACCAGCAGGCGCGCATACGCGCCGCGCACTTCGACGGCGTCCGGATTCTTTTGCAGGAACGTGGCCAGCACCTTGTTTGCCGCCTCGGGTTCGCCCGTCACCTGCGCCAGAGTCAGCGCGGCCAGTTCGGAGTTCGGCTTGATGGCCAGCGCCTTGTTCGCTTCACGGATGGCGCGGTCACGCTCGCCAAGCGACAAGGCGCCCTGCGCCAGCACCAGGTGCGCTTCGAACATGTCCAGGTAAGGCTGCACCAGGCGCGTCATCATCGAATAGGCATACAGCTTGTCATTCGAGCGCGACAAAATCTGCTGCATCTGGAACAGGGCCACGCCACGCGCGCCTGCGGGCGCATTGGCCAGGCGTTCGGCGAAGATCGGTTCCGCTTCCTCGATCTTGTCGGTCAGGACGACAAAGCCGAGGAAGAATTGCGTTGCCTCGTCCGAGTCGGGCGCCAGCTCGCGCCACAGGCGGATGGCCGCCAGCGCTTCGCTGCCCTGCTTGGCGGCCAGCGCCATTTCGGACGCGCGGCGCGCCAGGCGCGGGTCGCGCGTCTGCTGCGCCGCCACCATCATCGTCACGTACGGCCCTTGCCACTGGCCGCTCTTGAATTCCATTTCTGCGCGGGTCAGCTTGTACAGCAAGTCGCTGCTCAATTCGACCTTGGGCAAGCCGTCCGCCTTGGCGTCCACCTTGGACTCGGCGCCCTCCTCCTGCGGCGCGGCGGGCGCGGACGCAGAGGGGCTGGCCGCGGCATCGGCAGGGGCGACAGGCGTCTGTGCCATGGCATGCGTGGCCATCAGGGCGGACAAGGTTACAATGGCGAAAGCGTTTTTCAAAGGCTGATCCTGGCTAAACGGCAAAGTTTGATTCTACGCCCAACGCGGCTATCGCGTACTTCACGTATGTAACGAAATATATACGTCGTGGCGGCGTAGCTTGCCAGGGCCAGCCCTCGGCCTGCAAGCCTCCTGTTTTTTACCCGGTTTTCAACCATTCGAGCCCTATGCCAGAATTGCCAGAAGTCGAAGTCACACGGCGCGGTGTCGCGCCCCACCTCGAAGGGCGCGCCGTGCGCTCCGTCGTGCTGCGCCGCGACGGCTTGCGCTGGCCCTTCCCCCCTGCCCTGGGCGAACAATTGTCGGGGCAAACCATCGGCCTGACGGGGCGGCGCGGCAAATACCTGCTGATCCACTTCCGCCACGGCACCCTGATCATCCACCTGGGCATGTCCGGCCATTTGCGCGTGCTGCCGACGGGGACGGAAGCGCAAAAGCACGACCATTTCGACCTCGTCGTGGAAGACGCGGACGGCGGCAGCCAGGTGCTGCGCATGACGGATCCGCGCCGCTTCGGCGCCGTGCTGTGGCACGACGAGGCCGACGGCCCGCTGGACGGCCACGCGCTGCTGCGGGGACTCGGCACGGAACCGCTGGAAGGCGGCTTCACGGGCCAGCTGCTGTTCGAAAAAACGCGCAACAAGGGCACCAACATCAAGCAGGTGCTGATGGCGGGCGACATCGTCGTCGGCGTGGGCAATATCTATTGTTCCGAAAGCCTGTTCCGCGCGGGGATCAACCCGAAGACGCCAGCGCGGCGCATCGGGCTGGCCCGCTATGAGAAACTGGCGCAAGCGATCCGCGACGTGCTGGCCGAAGCCATCGTGCAGGGCGGCAGTACCCTGCGCGACTTCATCGGCGTGAACGGCCAGTCCGGCTACTTCCAGCAGACGTATTTCACGTACAACCGCGCGGGCAAGCCCTGCCGCGTGTGCGGCGCGCCGATACGCCAGATCGTGCAGGGACAGCGTTCCACGTTCTACTGCGTGAATTGTCAAAAGTAAGTCATAGGTAAAGGGGAGCAGATGGTCAGAGACCTGGAACAGTACAGCGCATGGCGGCAGGACGTGCAGGCCGCCTTGCAGGCATACCGGCAAGCCGCCAGCGCGGCAGGCCTGGTCGACGGCGCGTCCGCGCTGCGCCTGGCGCGCTGTGGTTCCCGCCTGCTCGATGACCGTTTATCCGTCGCCTTCGTGGCGGAATTCTCGCGCGGCAAATCCGAACTGATCAACGCCATCTTCTTTGCCGGCTACGGCCAGCGCATCCTGCCATCGGGCGCGGGCCGCACCACCATGTGCCCCACCGAGCTGCTGTACGACGCGGCCTGGCCGCCATCGATCCGGCTGCTGCCCATCGAGACGCGCGCGCAGAACCTGTCGACCAGCGACTACCGCGACCTGCCCGCCGCCTGGACCATTCTGCCACTGAATATCGAGGCGGGCGGCGACATGCAGGAAGCGATCCGCCAGGTCAGCCTGACGAAAAAAGTCAGCGTCGAGGAAGCGGCGCGCTACGGCCTGTACGACGCGGACGACGCGGATGCTCCCGCCATGCTCGACGAGGACGGCCAGGTGGAAATCTCCATGTGGCGCCACGCCATCATCAACTTCCCCCATCCGCTGCTGAAACAGGGCCTGGTCATCCTCGACACACCGGGTTTGAACGCCATCGGCACGGAACCGGAACTGACCCTGAACCTGATTCCGAATGCACATGCGGTGCTGTTCATCCTGGCGGCCGACACGGGCGTCACGCGCAGCGATATCGAGGTATGGCGCAACCATATCGGCGCCGGTGCGGGGCGCCTGGTGGTGCTCAACAAGATCGACAGCATGTGGGATGAATTGCGCGGCGATGCCGAGGTGGCGCAGGCGATCGAACGCCAGCAAGCCAGCGTGGCGCATCTGTTGACACTCGACGCGAGCCAGGTGTTTCCCGTCTCGGCGCAAAAGGCCCTCGTGGGCAAGATCAACGACGATGCGGCGCTGCTGGAAAAGAGCCGCTTGCTGCCGCTGGAGACGGCCCTGTTCGAAGAGCTGATCCCCGCGCGCAAGGACATCATCCGGCGCCAGCTGGCATTCGACCTGGACGCCATCGAGGCGGCGCAGCAGGTGCAGGCGGCGGCCCGCGCGCGCGGCATCGCCGAGCAGCTGCATGAGCTGCACAGCCTGCGCGGCAAGAACCAGAGCGTGATCGCGCACATGATGCGGCGCATCGATATCGAGAAGAAGGAATTCGACAGCAGCCTGTTCAAGCTGCAGGCGACGCGCGCCGTGTTTACCCGCCTGTCGACGGAACTCTATACGAGCCTGGGCATGGACATCGTGCGCGACGATATCGACGGCGTGCGCGCCGCCATGCAGCGCAGCCGCTTTTTCACGGGCCTGCGCGAAGCCGTGCGCCAGTATTTCGAGCGCATCGCCAGCAACCTGGACCGCTCGGAAGGCAAGACGGCCGAGATCACGGAAATGATGAACGTGATGTACCGCAAATTCGCCTCCGAACATGGTTTGGCGCTGGCCTTGCCGATGCCGTTTTCGCTGGCCCGCTACCGCCAGGAGATCGCCGACATCGAAGCCGTCTACCATAAGCAGTTCGGCACGGCGACCCTGCTCACCACCAGCCGCGTCGTGCTGATGGAAAAATTCTTCGACACCATCGCCTCGCGCGTGCGCCGCAGTTTCACCAACGCCAATGACGACGCCAGCGCCTGGCTGAAAGTCATCATGGCGCCGCTCGAAGCGCAGATCGTCGAGTACAAGGAACAGCTGAAACTGCGCTTTGCCTCGATCCAGCGCATCCACGACGCGACGGGCAGCCTGGAACAGAAAATCGCCGGCTTCGAGGCGAGCCTGGCGGAGCTCGAACGCGACAAGGCGCAGCTGGCGCAATTGCTGGCCACCCTGCGTGCGGCCAGCGCAACATAGACAACAGAACACTGGAACCCTGCATGAAACGTTTGCTGCATCCGCTCTCGCCCGCCACGGGCATGGCACCTTTTGAAGATTATGTCGACCCGACTTTTTCCGCCACCGTCATCGCCTGGCAAAAGCAGCATGGCCGCCACGCGCTGCCCTGGCAAAACACGCGTGATGCCTACCTGATCTGGCTGTCCGAAATCATGCTGCAGCAAACGCAGGTCACCGCCGTCCTCGGCTACTACGCGCGCTTCCTCGAACGCTTCCCCACCTTGCGCGACCTCGCTAGCGCGCCCGTCGAAGACGTGATGGCGCAGTGGAGCGGCCTTGGCTACTACACGCGGGCGCGGAACCTGCACAAGTGCGCGCAGCGCGTGGTGGCCGAATACGACGGCGTGTTCCCCAGCGACCCGGCCCTGCTGGCCGACCTGCCCGGCATCGGCCGCTCGACGGCCGCCGCCATCTCCGCGTTTTCCAGCGGCACGCGCGCTGCCATCATGGATGGCAACGTCAAGCGCGTGTTCGCGCGCACGTTTGGCATCGACGCCTATCCCGGCGAAAAGCGGGTCGAGGAAGCCATGTGGCGCCGCGCCGAAGCGCTGCTGCCTGAAACCGGCATCGAAGCCTACACGCAGGGCCTGATGGACTTCGGCGCCACCCTGTGCACGCGCAGCAGCCCCGATTGCGGCCGCTGCCCCTTGCAGCCGCGCTGCGTGGCCTACGCCACCGGCCGCACCAAGGATCTGCCAGTGCGCAAACCGAAGAAAACCAGCCCGGAAAAACACGCTGTCATGCTCGTCATCATCGACGATGGCCAGGTGCTGCTGGAACAGCGTCCCGGCTCGGGCATCTGGGGCGGCTTGCTGTCCCTGCCCGAACTCGATGGCCACGTGCTGGCCGGCGAGGACTGTCCGCGCGACATCGACCAGGATGCGCTGGTGCGCGCCGTGGCGCCGTTCGGCGAAATCGAATCGCAGGAACGGCTGCTGCCCATCGTCCACGTCTTCACCCACTACAAGCTGCACATCGTCCCCTGCCGCATCACCGTGGCGCGCCGTCTGGCGCTGGCAGGAGAAGCGACGCACGTCTGGTACGACGGCGCGAAAATCGCCGATGCGCCGCTGCCAGCCCCCATCAAGAAACTGCTGCTGGACCTGTTCGGCGATGCGCGTTCGGCGCAACGCAGCATGTTTTAGTGCGCAGGCTTGCCGTACTGGCGCTGGCGATCCTGTTCTCGCCAGTGCATGCCGACACGGTGCTGCCGGAAGTGAGAATAGGCGTACTCGCCTACAAGGGCGGCGACGCCGTGCAGCAGGACTGGTCGTACGTGACGCGCCACCTGCAAGCCAGCATTCCCGGCATCCGTTTCATCCTGGCCGACTACGACCAGGCGGGCCTGACGCGCGCCGTGCAATCGCAAGCGATCGCCTTCGCCATCACCAGCAGCGGCCACTACGTGGCGCTCGAACACAGCGACGGCGCCAGCCGCATTGCCACCCTGGAATCGCCATGGACGGACTCGCCGCGCCAGGCCATCGGCTCGGCCATCGTCGTGCGCAGCGCGTCGCCGCTGCATGACCTGGCCGACCTGGCAGGTAAGAACGTGATGGCCGTGGCGCCCGACGCCTTTGGCGGCTACCAGATCGCCGCGCGCGAACTGCGCGAAGCGGGCATCGATCCCACGCACGATTTTGCCAGCCTGCGCTACAGCGGCTTTCCCTCGCAGCAGATCGTCGACGCCGTAAGGTCCGGGCACATGGATGCGGGCATCGTGCGCACCTGCCTGCTCGAACAGATGGTGGCACGCGGCGAAGTGCGGGCCGAGGAACTGCGCGTGATCACGACGCGCCCGATACCCGGCTTTCGCTGCGCCAGTTCGTCGCGCCTGTATCCGGACTGGCCCTTCGTGGCCCTGCGCCAGACGCCGCCCGCGCTGGCGAAAAAAGTGGCGCAAGCCCTGCTGGCCATGCCGCGCACCGGTGAAGGCTACAGCTGGACGGTGCCCAGCGATTACCAGATTGTCGATGAACTGTTTCGCGACTTGCACATCGGCCCCTACGCCTATCTGGACAAGCTGACCTTCGAGACGGCGCTGCGCCGCTACTGGGGCTGGATGCTGCTGGTGCTGGCCCTGCTGGTCGCCTGGGCCGTGCACACGGTGCGCGTGGAATACCTGGTCAGCCGGCGCACGGAGCAATTGCGCGCGGCCCAGCACCAGCAGCGCGCGCTGGAAGAACAGGCGCGCCAGCGCCAGGCCACGCTCGACCACACGGCGCGCCTGGCGATCCTGGGTGAAATGGCCAGCGCCATCGCGCACGAATTGAACCAGCCGCTGGCGGCCATCGGCAATTTCGCGCGCGGCATGGCGCGCCGCATCACGGCGGGCCGGCTCGACGCGGCGCCCCTGCTCGACGGCGCGCAGGAAATCGCCACGCAAAGCGAGCGCGCGGGTGCCATCATCCGCCACATCCGCGCGATGGCGCAAAAGCGTCCCGCGCACAGCACGGCCTTCGCGCTGGCCGACGCCGTCGAGCAAGCCGTATCGCTGTTCCGCGCGGCCCACCCGCACGCCCATATCAGCTGGAACCACGACGGCAGCAATCTTGAGGCGCACGTGCTGGCCGACCCGCAGCAAGTACAGCAGGTGCTGCTCAATTTGCTGAAAAATGCGCTCGATGCGCAAGTGGAAAACGGCAATCCGCAGCATCCAATCGGCGTGCTGCTGCACCGTGAAAACGGCGCCTGCACGGTGGCCGTGCGCGACACGGGATGCGGCCTGCCAGCGGCGCAGATGGCGCGATTGTTCGAACCGTTTTTTACCACCAAGACCGAAGGCCTTGGACTGGGCATGTCGCTCAGCAAAAGCATCATCGAATCGTTCGGCGGCAGCCTGTCGGCCCACGCCAACGCCGATGCGCCAGGCTTGACGGTCTGGTTCCGCCTGCCCGAAGATACCGGCATGGAAGCGCACAAGGAAAACCAAGAGGAAACACCATGAATGAAAGCGATGCGATCATCTTTGTCGTCGACGACGACGCGGCCATGCGCCGCTCGCTGGCCTATCTGTTCGATTCAGCCGGATGGAAAGTGCAGACGTTCGAGTCGGCGCGCGATTTCCTGCAGCGCTATGAAGGCCATGCGCCCGGCTGCTTGCTGCTCGACGTGCGCATGCCTTTGATGAGCGGGCTCGAACTGCAACAGGAACTATCACGCCACGCCATCGCGCTGCCAGTGATTTTCTTGAGCGGCCACGGCGACCTGGCCATGGCCGTGCAGACGATGAAGGCAGGCGCCTGCGATTTTCTGGAAAAGCCATGCAAGGACCAGGTGCTGCTGGACGCCGTCAGCCGGGCCGTGGCCCGCAGCGTGGAAGAAAGCCGCAGCGCCGCCAGCACAAATACGGCACAGGCAGCATTGGCGACATTGACGGCGCGCGAACGCGAAGTGGCGCTCTTGATGGCCGAAGGCAAAGCATCGAAAGTCATCGCCCGCGAGCTGGGCATCAGCGACAAGACGGTGCAGGTGCACCGCCATAACACGATGGAAAAACTGGGCCTGCATTCAGCAGCCGAGGTGGCCCGGCTGCTGATGGCGGGTGGGGAGATTTAACCGGGGTCAGACCCGCCGGGTCTGCCCCCAGCCGTTACGACCTTGAGGTAAAAGGTTCGAGCCTGCTTCTCAACGAATAATCCGCGCCGGCAGTCCCTGCCGCACCGCCGTGCCCGAGACGGGATCGACAAACACGTTCTTGTCGCCGCGGCTCGGATCCGTCAAGCCCAGGTCGTTCAGATTGATGCCCGCGCCGATGGCCGGTTCGTCGGGCTGGCGCGACTTGCCGATGCGGTGGGCGCGCGCGCCGTGCTCCTTGTGGCCGAAACCGTGCTCGATGGCGATCACGCCGCGCTGCACGCCGTGGCGCAGCATCACCGTGGCCCTGGCCTTGCCGCCCGGCGTTTCCAGGTAAATCACGTCGCCATTTTGCAGCTTCAAGCGGGCCGCGTCGTCAGGGTGCACGGCGACCGGATTGTCCGGATGGATGCCGCGCAAGCGCCGCGCGCCGATGCTGTACGAGTTTTGCAACGCCGATTTAAAGCTGATCAGTTCAAACGGCCATTCGCTGGCCGGATAGGCCTTGCGCACGGGCGTGCCATCGGCAAACGCCGCCACTCTCCACGCGGGCGTACCGGGGAAACGCTTGCCGCTCAAACTGTTCTTGCTCACGCCCAGGCCCTCGTTGTACAGCATCATCGGTTTCAGATAGCGGTGCGTGGACCAGTCCTGCGGATACGGCGATTCGTCGGTCACGGGTGCAGGAACAGCCGGCGCCTTGGGGTTCGCGGGCGGCGGCAGGCGCAGGCCGAACATCTCGCCATAGCTCTGGTAGCGCCCTCCCCGCGCCAGCATGAAGGCCACCTTGCGCCACTCTTCCGGCTTCAGGGTACGTTCCAGCTCGGGACGGATGCGCACCACGCCGGACAGGTCGATATCGTCGTCGCTCGCGTCAGGCACGGACGTTTTTCCCTGCCAGGCGATGTTGGCGCCGCCGCGCAGATACCAGTCTTCCGCCCGCTGCAGGGGAAAGCGCTGGCCATCCATGTCCTGCAAGGCGTCCGGGCCGAAGCCAGGCAAGGCCATCGTTTTTGCCAGCGCGATGAAGAACGATTCCATGCAGATGGTCTGGCCGTCCGGCGTTTTTTGCACGCGCGGTTCGACCACGGGCCAGCGCGCCGTGCTCATTTTGACGGGCATGCCGCCCCAGGCGCCGGCCCAGCCCCAGCTTTCATACAGCAAGGTATCGGGCAGCAGATAGTCGGCAAAGGCCGAGCTTTCATTGATGAAGGGGTCGATGGCGACGATCAGGGGAATCTTCTTCGGATCGGCCAGCTCCTTGCCGATCTGCGCGCGCAAGCCCGTGATGCCGTAGACGGGATTGCAGCTCCACAGTATCAGCGCCTTCAAGGTGTAAGGGTAGCCGTTCATGGCGCTGGTGAGCCATTCGGTGGCCAGCGCGGGCGCGTTCGGATACCACGGCGCCCTGGCCGGATACGCCTTGCCCGCTTCTTTCTTCAGCTTGAATTCCGAGGTTTTTTCATACGGCACATTGCGCCCGATCGGCATGCCGGCCGCCTTGATCTCGCCGTCAAAACTCTCGAGGTTATAGCGCGGACCGGGTCCCGCATCCTTGAAGCTGCCGCCATTGACGAGGGTGCCGCCCTTGCGGTTCAAATTGCCGATCAGGGTATTGAGCATGACCAGCGCATACGCGTTGTAAAAGCCGGCGCCCGACATCATGCCGCCGTGCGCATTGACGGCCGCGCGCTTGCCGTGGCTGGTGAGTTCCTGCGCCAGCCCTTCGATGATGTCGCGCGCGATGCCGCAGGCGGCCGCGTAGTCATCCATGCTGTGGCGCTGCGCTTCTTCATTGAGCATCGTCATCGCCGTCTTCAGGCGCAGCGGCGCGCCGCCCACGTCCAGCGGGCCATCGAAGAACAGGCGCGCCTCGCCCTTGGCTGCGTTGTGCGGCACGATGGCTTGCGTGGCGGCGTCGATCACGCAGAAGGCGTCACCATCCTTGTAGCGCTCTTCTTCCGCCAGTTCCACCGCACCGATGTCCGACGCGCGCAGGTAGCGGCCATCGCGCGGATGGCCCTTCTCGTTGATGATCAGATGCGTGGCGTTGCACCAGGCGGCCTCGCCCGCCGCTTCCGCCACCTTCAGGTTCGGCTGCACGAGGAAGTTACGATCATAGCGTTCGTGCTCGATGATCCAGCGGATCATGGCCATGGCCAGCGCGCCGTCCGTACCCGGCTTGATCGGCACCCAACGGCTGCGGTCGCCCGCGGCCAGGCTGTCCGCATTCGTCAGCACGGGGTCGACGACGACGTAGCTGAATTCGCGCTTGCCCGAACGGGCCTTGGCGATCAGGGTGCCCTGGCGCTTGAACGGGTTGCCCGCATTGCCCGGCGCCGTGCCGACGAAAATGCAGAACTCCGTGTTTTCCAGGTCCACTTTCGCATGCGGCATTTTCTTCATGTCGCCGAACATGGCGCCCGAGCCGCTGCGGTAGGCGCCGCCGCAATACGAGCCGTGGTTGACCAGATTCAGACTGCCGTACGACTGCTTGAAAAAGCGCGTGCCGAACGCCAGGCGGCCATCGTCCGTGCTGCACATCAGGCCCACCTGATTGACTTGCGGGCCCAATTCCGGCTGCGCCGGATCGATCGGTTTTTCCAGCTCGCGCAAGGCGCGCAAGCCCTGCACGTGGCCTTCGCCAAACAGGTCGCCGCCTTCCGTCACTTCCTTGACCAATTGATCAAACGCGATCGGCTCCCACTGGCCGCCGCCGCGCGGCCCCACGCGTTTCATGGGCGCCAGCACGCGGAACGGCGACTCCATCTGTTCCAGCACGCCGTTGCCGCGGCCGCAAGCCGTCGAGCGGCCCTTCAAGCCCTTTTCCTGGAAGCGCGACAGGGAGACAAAGCTGTCGCGTATCGACGTTTGGTACGGCAACGCCGGGTCGGCCGACAGGGGGCTGTACGGATTACCGGCCACGCGCAAGACCTTGCCGCTTTTTTTATCGAGGCGCACGCGCACACCGCAAAACGTGGTGCAGCCCATGCACATGGTGTAGCTGACCTGCTGGTCCGGATTGACGGTCAGCTTGCCCGTGGCCGTGTCGACGGAAAACTCGGGCGGCAGCGAATTGCCGTGCAGTTTCTGCACAGGTTTATCTTTACCCAGCGCGTGGTCGACCATGCGGCCGGCCGTGGTGGAAAAACTGGCGGCAAACGCGGCCAGGCCGCCGCCGATGGCGCCATAGCGCAGCAGCTTGCGGCGCTTTTCATTGTCGTCTTCAGGGACGTCGTCGTGTGTGTGTTCGTTCATTTTTGACTCCTCAGTGCGTGGCCACGGCGGGACGGTTGCGCAGCATGCGTCCGGCCCATGGCAAAAATTCCAGCATCAGCAACAGCAGCGCGATCCACAGGCCGGCCGTGCCGATAATCCCCATCAAGCCATCGTTCCCCATCGGCAGGTGGTAGTCGTACAGGCCCGCGCCCGTTTTCGGGATCGTCTGGCCGCCGATGAAAATCGTCCAGCGCATCATCCATGCGCTATGCAGCGCGATCAGGCCGTTGACCAGGCCACTCGTGGCCGGGCGCCAGATGGCCAGGGCCATCGGCACGATGGACGACAGCACGGCCCAGACAGCCGTGAACTGCCATTGCGGCATGCCCGCCACCTGGGTAAATGCCATGCTGTGGCTGGCGCTCACGCCAGAGAGACTGACGAACAGCCAGCCGCCGCCCAGTGCCAGCACCAGCGCCAGCGACAGGGCCAGCGCCCGGTTCAAGGACACTTCCAGGGCCTGCTCACGGCCCGGCAGGAAGCGGTTGAACAGCAGCGCCAGGCCCACCGCGCCAACAAAGGCCGTGGCCGCAAATTGCGCCGGCAGGAAGGGCGTGAACCACAGGGGACGGGCACGCACCACCATCACTTCCATCCCCGTGTACAGGCCCACGGCGAAAGCAGCCAGCAAGGTGCAAGCGGCGGCGATGCGGATGGCGCGCAAGGAAGCGGCGCCACCGCGCCCCAGCAGGCGATAGGCAAAGGCAAGTCGGTCATGTCCCTGCCCTCGCGTGGCAAAATCCACGCGCAGCGCCAGCCACGCGTACAGCATCAGACAGCCCAGGTACAGGGGAATAAAGAACGAGCCCCACGACATCCACGATTGCGGCTGGAAGTAGATATAGAAATGGTAGAAGCGGCCCGGCCCGTGCAGGTCGGCCAGCAGCGCCACGGGCGCCGTCATGCCGCACACGAGGGACGCCAGCAGCGCGATGCGCCCCAGGCGTTCATACGCCTTGCGGCCGAAGACGAAGTACGGCAAGGTCAGCATGAAGCTGCCGTAACTGAGGCCGATGAGGAAAAAATACTGCACCGCCCACGGCAGCCATGCCGCTTCGCGCGTGACGTTGACAATTTCGGTGATGTGGCTGTCCATGGTTTATTTCCCGTGTTTGCTCGGTTGCCAAAGAGTCGCTTCGCCTTCGACGTGGCCGGCGAAGCGCGTGTCCAGTCCCAAATAAAATACGTGGGGCTGGGTGCCCTGCTCGGGTTTGAGTACCTTCACCTTGTTCTCGGTGAGCAGCTGGTGCACCAGGCTTTCAGGGTCATTGAGGTCGCCAAAGATGCGCGCGCCGCCCACGCAGGTTTCCACGCAGGCCGGCAGCAAGCCTTCGTCGACGCGGTGCGCACAGAACGTGCATTTGTCGGCCTTGCCCGTCTCGTGGTTGATGAAGCGCGCGTCGTACGGACACGCTTGCACGCAGTAGGCGCAGCCCACGCAGCGGTCGCCATCGACAACGACGACGCCATCCTTGCGCTGGAAGGTGGCGCCCACGGGACAGACGGGAATGCAGGGGGGATTGGCGCAGTGGTTGCACAGACGCGGCAGCATGTAGGTACCGCAGCGATTCTCTTCCTTGACTTCATAGGTGGAGACGACGGTGCGGAAGCTGTTTTCCGGCACGGCGTTTTCCATGATGCAGGAGACCGTGCAAGCCTGGCAGCCGATGCACTTCTGCACATCGACCACCATCGCCCAGCGCTGGCCGCCTTCGCCCTTCGTGGCCGCCTTGCTCGGCAGCGGCGCGATGGCCGCCCCGATGGTTACGGCTGGCAAGGCGCGCAAGAAACTGCGGCGCGATTCAATCATGACACTCTCCTTGACTATGGGCGGCAAGCCCTTGTTGACTTGCTGCCATGATAGAAAAGAAGGCGCTGCGGGGATATTGGGGTGATAGTGCGGGGGCCTAGATGATCATGCCAATTGACAGGATCGACAATGCGGAGTAACGGCGCCGCGCCAACGATGTTGTCGGATTACGCTGCGCTAATCCGACCTACGTCAGATTCCCCATGACCGATTGCATTGGTAGGTCGGGTTAGTCGGCACGGCGTAACCCGACACGCAGCGCCGCGCGGGCAGATCAGTGCCCGCAGTGACTGTTACAGCTCGTCGAGCGAATACAGCCTGCGATGCTCGCGGATCGCGTAGCGGTCCGTCATGCCGGCGATGTAGTCGGCGATCTTGCGCGCCTGCTGCGTGACGTCGCCATCCTTGAGCTGATAGTCGGGCGGCAGCAGGGCCGGTTCGGCCATGAAGCTGTCATACAGTTCGCGCACGATGCGGCTGGCCTTTACGCGCATGCGGTTGACCTGATAGTGGCGGTACAGGTTCGCCCGTAAAAAGCGTTTCAGGTCCGTCGCGTCCTTGCGCATGGCGTCCGAAAAACGGATCAGCGGGGCACTCGCGCGCACTTCGTTCACATCACGCGGCGCGGCATCGGCAATCAGGCCGGTCGAGGTGACGATCAGGTCGTCGGCCAGGGCCGTGATCAGGCGGCGCAGGGTTTCATAGATGGCGCGCCGGCCCGACAGGCCGGGGAACGCCTGCTGCACGTCGCGCCACAGGCGGCCGAAGAATTCCACCTCTTCCAGCTGGGCGATGGTGATCAGGCCCGAACGCAGGCCGTCGTCGATATCGTGGCTGTTGTAGGCGATTTCATCGGCCAGGTTGGTCAGCTGCGCTTCCAGGGTCGGTTGCGTGCGGTCGATGAAGCGCTGCGCCACGGGACCGAGTTCGCGCGCATGCGTCAGCGAGCAGTGTTTCAGGATGCCTTCGCGCGTCTCGAACATCAGGTTCAAGCCATCGAAGGCGCCGTAGTGCTCTTCCAGGGTGTCGACCACGCGCAGGCTTTGCAGGTTGTGCTCGAAGCCGCCATGCTCCTGCATGCATTCATTGAGCACGTCCTGGCCCACGTGGCCGAACGGCGTGTGGCCCAGGTCATGCGCGAGCGCGATGGCTTCGACCAGGTCTTCGTTCAGGCGCAGGTTGCGCGCGATCGAACGCCCCACCTGCGCCACTTCCAGGCTGTGCGTCAGGCGCGTGCGAAACAGATCCCCCTCGTGATTGAGGAAGACCTGGGTCTTGTATTCGAGGCGGCGGAAGGCCGAGGAATGGATGATGCGGTCGCGGTCGCGCTGGAACTGGCTGCGCGAGGCGTGTGCCGCTTCATCAAAGCGACGTCCCTGGCCCTGTGCCGAGTGGGCCGCGTAGGGGGCAAGGAAGTCTTCGGGCGTCATGGCTATTGCACTCCGGCGGCCAGGGTGGCCAGCACCAGTTCGTGCGGCGCGGCCGTGATGCATGGGCTGCCCAGCGGTTTCAAGAGGATGAACTTGATGGCGCCGCCCTCATTCTTCTTGTCCACTTCCATCAGTTCCAGCCAGCGCGCCACGCCGAGGTCCGGCGCTTTCACGGGCAGGCCGGCGGCGGCAACCAGCGCGCGCACGCGCTCGACGGCAGCCTGGTCGATATAGCCCATGCGGCACGACAGGTCGGCCGCCATCACCATGCCGCAGCCGACGGCTTCGCCGTGCAGCCAGTGGCCGTAACCCAGGCCGGCCTCGATGGCGTGGCCGAAGGTGTGACCGAAATTCAGGATGGCACGCAAGCCGCCTTCGCGCTCGTCCTGGCGCACCACGTCGGCCTTGATTTCGCACGAGCGGGCGATCGCATACGCGAGGGCGCCCTTGTCGCGCGCCATCAGCTTGGGCATGTTCGCCTCGATCCAGTCGAAGAAGGCCGCGTCGATGATGGCGCCATGCTTGATCACTTCGGCCAGGCCAGCCGACAGCTCGCGCGCCGGCAGGGTTTCCAGGGTCGATGTGTCGGCGATCACGGCGCGCGGCTGATAGAAGGCGCCAATCATGTTCTTGCCCAGCGGGTGGTTGATGCCCGTCTTGCCGCCGACGGAGGAATCAACCTGCGCCAGCAGGGTGGTGGGCACCTGCACGAAGCCGATGCCGCGCATGTAGCTCGCTGCCGCATAGCCGGTCAGGTCGCCGATCACGCCGCCGCCCAGCGCCACCAGGGTGGTCTTGCGGTCGCATTTATTGGCCAGCAGCGCGTCGAAGATCTGCATCAGGCTGGCCCAGTTTTTATATTCTTCGCCGTCCGGCAGGACGATGCTGATCACTTCGCGGCCATCGCTGGCCAGCGCCGCCTGCAGGCGGCCCAGGTACAGCGGGGCGACCGTGGTATTGGTGACGATGGCCACCTTGTGGCCGCTGATATGGCGCAGCAGCGCATCGGCGTCGGCCAGGAGACCAGGACCGATGGCGATCGGATAACTGCGTTCGTCGAGGTCTACGCTCAACAACATTTTGGATTGCTCGTTCATCGAAGGCTCTGCATGAATGACGCAGTTGGGCGAGGCCTCGCATTCGAGGCTGGCCAGCTGCATCAGGATGGTCTGGACCATCGATTGTACGTTAGGACGGCCCGTGTCGATCACAATGTCGGCCACTTCCATGTAATGGGGCTCGCGCTGCGCCGTCAATTCTTCGAGCTTCCTGCGCGGGTCGGCCGTCTGCAGCAGGGGACGGTTCTTGTCGTGGCTGGTGCGCGCGAGGATGTTGCTGACGCTGGCGCGCAGGTACACGACCGTGCCCCGCTCCTTCAGGTAGGCGCGGCTGTCGGCGTTGAGGATGGCCCCGCCACCGGTGGCCATGACGATGCCTTCCTGGGCGCTCAGGTCACGGATGACCTCGGCTTCGCGCCGGCGAAAGCTGGCCTCGCCCTCGATTTCAAAGATCCACGGGATGGTCGCTCCCGTGCGTGCTTCGATTTCGTGGTCGGAATCGACAAAGCGCAAGCCCAGCTTGCGGGCCAGGATGCGCCCGATCGTGGTTTTGCCTGCGCCCATGAGGCCTACTAAAAACAGATTTTGCATGTGCTGCGACAGTTAATTTGGATTACGACAATCAGTGGCTTGCCCATACGGACTAATGGCGCCTGGCGGTGAAATATCCACGCGGTTAAAGTCCGTCGCCAGCCCCGGAAGCAAAGTGTAACCGACATAAGTTGCCTCCGTCCCGGAACTATTGCCGCGAATCGTCAATTCGACGTCCAGCCAGTTGGCCCTGTCGCGCGGATAAGTCAGGGTGATGAGCGCCGTTCCCGAGCTGTCGGTCTTGCCGCCGGTCGACAGATTGAGCGGAATGCCCGGGTCCAGACGGCCATTCAGATTGAGGTCGTTATTCGGATTGAAGGCGCCGCTGCGGTCCCGGTCTTCATTGTCGCACTTCAGCGCGGCCGCCACCACCCACGACTGGGCAGCCTGGGAATATTGCAGATAGCCCTTGTAATAATAGCGTGGCCAGGCGGCGGCCGTGATGATCACGTCCGGCACGGGGTTGCCGGCGGCATCCGTCACAAACACGCTATACGTCTTGCGGTAGGTGCTGCTGTCGGAGGCGTCGAGCGCATTGCCGCTGCCGGCGCTGATGAACAGCGATTTTTTCGTCACCGTCAGCTTGACCGTGGCCGCATTGCTCGACACGCCCTGCAGCTGCGCCTTGACAACGACGCCATCGACACCGGTGGTGCCCTGCCCCGCGATGTAGCTGACCGTGGCCACACCATCGCTATCGGTGGAGACCAGCGAAGGCGAACTCAGGGAACCATTGCTGGCGTCGGTCTGGATCGAGAAGCTCACCTGTGCGTTCTTGACCAGGTTGTTTTCTGCCGTGCCATCGCGCACGATGGCGCGCAAGGCGCTGCGCTGCGCCGTGCTGCCGGCCGTATTGGCGCCGATGACCGCCGGATCGGCTTGCAGGCTGATCGTGGCCTGGGCCGTCAGTGGTGCAACGAACTCCACTTCCGACTGCACCGAGGCGCCGCTGTCTTCGTACTTCGCCGTGAGGGCGGTCAGGCCGGCGCCGCTGGCCTTTACGTAAGCGATGGCATTGCCACCCACCAGCGCCAGCGGCGCCTGCAATGGCGTGCCGCAGGTCGCGTCCTGATAGATGGCGCCGCGCGACGTGCTGAAACGCACATTGCCCGTTTGTGGCACGCCAGCCACATCGCTATGCACCGTCACCGCATAGCAGGTGTTCGTGTTCAAGGTCGCCAAGGCAACATTGCCTCCCGACACGGCATTGATCGTGAAGTTCGATGCATTAATTGCAATTGGCAACACGACGCTGTCACCTTGCGCCTTGACGCTGATGCTGTCGCTGCTGCCCGCCTGAGCGTTGTAGCTCAACACCAGCTGGCCGTTGTTGTCCGTCAGCGCGGGACTGGCGCCGCCGCCCTTGACCGTGATGGCATTGCTGCGGGCGCTGAAGGTCACCGGCTTGCCAACGAGGGGATTGCCGCTCGAATCGACCAGCTTGACCACCATGTCGGTGCTCGTCTTCAGGTTCACCGTCGAAAAGGCACTGATGACCAGCCGGGTACCGCTGACGCCGATGTCCGTGCTGGCCGTCTGCTCACCTGCGCTGGCCGTGACCTTGATCGTGCGCAAGCTGGCGTCGCCACCCGTGTTCAGGCTGACCAGTGCCTGTCCCTGCGCATTGGTATTGACCTTCGTCGCACCCAGCGCGCCCGAATCGGCACTGAATGTCACGCTGGCATTGGGCACGACGGCATTGTTGGCGTCTTTGACAAAGGCGATCATGTTGACGGCGGTACCGCCCGACGACGCCAGGGTGCCACCGGAAGACGTCAGCAGCAAGCTGGCAATGCCGGAGGTGACAGGCACCACTTTCACCACTACGGGCGCCGACTCGACGCCGCTGCTGCTGGCCTTGATGGTAATGTCGCGCAAACTCGCATCGCCTTTCACGCTGAGTTTTTCCGTCACCGTGCCATTGGCATCCGTCACGCGGTTGGTGTTGCTGATGGTACCGGAACTGGCGGTAAAGGTCACCGTCTGGCCTGCCATGGCATTATTGCCGGGATTTTTCACTACTGCCGTCAGCACAACTTCCGTGCCGTCCGCGCCCGATGCCACAATCGTTGTTGCGCCAGCCACCAGTACCACGCTGCCGACACCGGCATTCGCGCCATCCTTGACGCCCAGGGTCGGATCGCCGCCACCGCCGCCACAGGCGGCCAGTACAGTGCTCATGAGCAGCAAGACCAGCCAGTTCGATACCCCACTCCAATAAGTGTTGCCCCAAGATACATTCCGCATAGTCGCCATCAGTCCGCTTTCGTTTGCATTGTTACTTAAACGTAAAGATGTGACATTAACGTGTTGCTGGCTGATCTGCCACTATTTTCGGCGTAATAAACACCATTAGTTCCGTTTTTTCTTGACTGCGGCCCGTGCTGCGAAAAAAAACACCGAGCACGGGAATGTCGCCAAGAATCGGCACCTTGCTGTCCGTGCCCCGTTCGGATTGCTGATAAATACCGCCCAGCACTACCGTGCCGCCGTCTTCCACCATCACTTGCGTACGCACGTGCTTGGTGTCGATGGCGAAGCCGGAACGGGTTTCCTGGCCCACGCTATCCTTGTTGACGTCCACTTCCAGCACCACGTTGCCGTCCGGCGTGATTTGCGGCGTCACTTCCAGGCGCAGATTCGCCTTGCGAAACGTGATCGACGTGGCGCCGCTGCTGGTGGCTACCTGGTACGGCAGTTCGATACCCTGTTCGATCAGCGCCAGCACCTTGTCGGCCGTCACCACGCGGGGGCTGGAAATGATCTTGCCCCGGCCGTCAGCTTCCAGCGCCGACAGTTCCAGGTTCAGGAAGCGGTTGGCAGCCGCCGAAAACAGGCTCAGGGCGAAACTGGCCGGCTGCAAGCCATTGATGCTGGCGGCCGGCAAGTTGACGAATTGCGTGTTCGGCACGAAAGCGCCGCTGCCTGCCACCGTTTGCCCCGTCGCCTCGCCCACGCCCTGGTAGCTGCCGCCGATGGCCGCGCGGCGCCCGCTGCCGCCCAGGGAAAAGCCGGGCAACTGGCCCGCCGCCAGGCGCTGGTCCGTAAAACCCAGGCGCGCGCCCAGGTTGCGGCTGAAACTGTCGTTCGCCTCTACGATGCGCGCCTCGATCATCACTTGGCGCGTTGGAATATCCGTCTTGGCGATCAGCTGGCGGATCTGTTCCAGGCGCGCCGGCACGTCGGTGACGAACAGCTGATTCGTGCGCGGCTCGATCAGCACGCTGCCACGGCGCGACAGCAGCCGGCTGCGCCCTTCACCCGCATCGAGGCCGAACACGGTGCGGAACGCTTCGGCCTTCTGGTAATTGAGCTGGAAAATGGCTGATTGCAACGGTTCGAGTTCCGCGATCTGCGCGCGCTGCTCCAGTTCCAGCTTTTCGCGCGCAAGGATTTCTTCGCGCGGCGCGATCCACAGCACGTTGCCATTGCGCCGCATGTCCAGGCCCTTGGCCTGCAGCAGCACGTCGAGCGCCTGGTCCCACGGCAAGTCGCGCAGGCGCACGGTCACATTGCCGGCCACGCTGTCGCTGGCGATGATGTTTTGCCCCGACGCATCGGCCAGGATGTGCAGGGCCGCGCGCACGCCCACGTTCTGGAAATCAACGGAGATTTTGTCGCCCGCATACAGGCGCGGCGCCGTCACCTGCACCACGGCGTCCTGGGCAAGGGCGCCGGCATGCAGGCACAGCATGGCGGCCAGGAGCATGCGGCGCGGCCTCATGGCGCCGCCTCGGGCGGGCTGGCCTTCGGAGCAGCCCCCGCCACCTGCAAGACCAGGCTGCCGCGCCGCTCGCGCCAGGGACCATCGGCCTCGCGCAGCAATTCGCGGTACTGCACGGCCTGTTCGCTGATGTCCGTCACCACACCGTGGTCTTGTCCCAAGTACTGCCCCACCGCCACCCGGTACACGCGCTGGCCCGCCAGCAGCAATGCGCTCAGGCGCCCGTCCTGTTGCACGCTGCCGACCATGCTGATGGTTGGCAAGGCCACGCTTTCCAGCGGCTCGCGCACACGCCGCAGGTCTGGCCCCGCCACGCCGCCCTGCTGACCGGACACGGACACCCGCGGCAAGGCATTAAATGGATCGGCCAGGACAGCGGCTTCGTAGGGGTGCGGCGCGACAGCGGCAAGCGGACGCCAAGTTGGTATCACTGCGGGCGCGCTGGTCTTTGGAGGCAATGCCGCTTGCGCCGCCAGCTCCCCCGCTTCGGGCAAGCGATACGCTTGCAGCACGGCATCGAGGGTCAGCAAGCGATCCTTGCCAAGGGTCAGGGCCAGCGCATGCACGGTGACGATGCGCGGCAAGCGCGCCAGGTCCGCCAGCAGCGCGCCCATGGCGTGGTAGCCGCCACGCAGCTGTATGGCGATCGGCAAGGCGACATACGGCGCTTGCGGCCGGGCAGCACCGGGCTTGAACAGGGAAAATTGCAGGCCGCGCGACTGGCCTGCAGCGTTAATGTCCGTCAACAGCGCCGCCATCGCTTGCTGGTCCGGCAATTGCTGTTCCAGCAGGGCCAGTTCGGCGCCGGCCTGGCGCTGCTCTGCACGCCACTGCGGCAACTGCTTCGCCCTGGCCTGCGCCGCCAGATAATCGGCGCGCAAGCGGCCCTCCTCGCCTTGCGCCACCTGCACGGCGGCCATCAGTCCAGTCAACCATGTGGCGTTCAACAGCGCGGCCACCAGCGCGCCGGCCAGGGCGGCGCAAGCGAGGCGCACCGGTAGCGGCCACAGCGACGCGGTCTTCAAGCTCAGCATGATCAACCTCCACGACTAAGATTGTCCAGCGGGTGCCAAAGCCAGCCGTATCGTCCATTCCACGGCGCCATCGGCCGCGCCGCGCACCTCCAGCACTTCCGGACGGGACCAGGGCGCGGCCTGCTCGAGCGCCAGCAGCAATGCCGCGACCTTTTCCTGCGACACGGCCTGCCCTTGCAGCCGCACCATCGCTGTTTCCTGGCGCACACTGTGCAAGGCGACACCGGCCGGCATCGCCCGGGCCAGGGCCGCCAGCATGCGCACCCAGGCATGGCGTTGCTCTTGCAAACTGGCAATGGCCTGCTGGCGCTGCAGCAGCGCCGCCGTCTCGCCCTGCACCCGCTTGCCTGCGGCGAGGACGGCATTGACTTGCTGCATGCGATGTTGCCAACCGTCCTGGCGGCGCAGCTGCGCGTCGAGCTGCTGTTGCAGCCAGGCGCCTGCCGCCAGGGCCAGCAGCAATCCCAGCAGTGCCCCGCCTGCCAGTTGCCACAGCAGCCACTGAATGCGCTTGCGGCGCGCCGCCTGGCGATACGGCAAAAGGTTGATGCACGGCGCTTCCGCCACGGCCTTCATCGGGCGTACCGGTGCATGGCCAGGCCCCAGGCCAACTGGTACGCCACGCCACCGTCGGACAAGGCTTGCCAGCCGCCCTGCGCGAGCGCCGCCTGCAAGGCCAGCGCCTCGCTATCCATGATGACCGGCGTCAAGCCGGCCGCCTTGGCCGCATCGAGGCGGCGCTGCACGCTGGCGCGCCGTGCCGCCACCAGCAGCACGTCGATCTCGCTGCAGGTCTGGCCGGCAAGCGACGGCGCGGGGCCGAGCATGACAAAATCCAGGCTGGCGTCTTCCAGCGCAAACGGCATGTATTGCGCCGCTTCGAGTTCCACGAGGATTTCCAGCTGTTCCTCCGGCAATCCGGCAGGCAGGCGGATCGCATGCGTGATCAGGGCCGTGGCCGGCATGGCCAACGCCACGCGGGTACAGGTGCTGCCACTGTCGCGGCATGCCTGGCGCACGGCATCGGCCATGCCTTCCATATCTTCGACATTGCCTTCAAGCATCACTCCTGTCGCCAGCGCGGCGCTGCCGCAATGCCGGCACGACAGTTTCCCCCGCCGGCGTCCCAACTCGACCACGCGCACGGCATCGTCCGCCATGTCGACACCCAGCAAGCCGGTGCCAAGAAAACTGCTGATGGAGATGTTTTTCATAGAGAAAAGTCAGCGTGGAAGGAGGTCCTGCCATCCGAAAGCCTAGTCCCGGCAGCGCTGGCTTGTAAATGGATTTCACGCTGGTCTCTGCGGTGCGCGGCGCCTATCTGGCGGGGCCGTGATCTGGCGCAGAATAATTGTTACCAAATCCTGGTTGCCAGCGGGCCAATACACGCTTATATAGAGTATCGGCAAGTTTCGACTGCGCCCCGGCAAGCGCCACAGCGCGCTGCCACCCCGGCAAGCTCGCTTATAATTGGCCGGCATAATTAACCGAAAGACATACGACGCATGACATCTTCAAAATCCGCTGGCCCCGCTGGCTCGAAGCCGCCCACCAAGGGCAGCAAACCCAAACGTTTCCTGCTGATGGCACTGGCATCGCTGCTGGGCCTGGGCATCGTCGGCGTGCTGCTGGTGGTATTCGGCCTGGCCATGGCGTATCCGAATCTGCCGGCGCTCGATACCCTGACCGATTACAAGCCGAAAATGCCGCTACGCATTTTCACTTCCGACAGCGTGCTGATCGGCGAGTTCGGCGAAGAGCGCCGCAACATGGTGCACATCAAGGATATTCCCGATGTCATGAAGAAAGCCGTGCTGGCCATCGAAGATGACCGCTTCTATGAGCATGGCGGCGTCGATTACCTGGGCATCACGCGTGCGGCCCTGCACAACCTGACGGGCGGCGCCAAGCAAGGCGCCTCGACCATCACGCAGCAGGTGGCGCGCAATTTCTTCCTGTCCAGCGAACAGACCTTGAAACGCAAGGCGTATGAAGTCTTGCTGGCCTGGAAGATCGAGAAAAACCTCAGCAAGGACCAGATCCTCGAAGTGTATATGAACCAGATTTATCTGGGACAGCGCGCCTACGGTTTCGCCTCGGCCGCGCAAATCTATTTCGGCAAGAATATCCAGGACCTGACCGTGGCCGAAGCGGCCATGCTGGCTGGCTTGCCGAAGGCGCCGTCGGCCTACAATCCCGTCGTCAATCCGAAACGCGCGCGCATGCGCCAGCAATACATTCTGCAGCGCATGGCGCAGCTGGGCTACATCACGCCAGAGCAATACACGGAAGCCAAGAATGAAGAGCTGAAAGTGAAAACCGACAGCAGCGCCTTTGGCGTGCACGCGGAATACGTGTCGGAAATGGCGCGCCAGCTCGTCTACGAACAATTCAAGGAAGACACGTATACGCGCGGCCTGAACGTCTACACCACCATCACCAAGGCCGACCAGGACGCCGCCTACATCGCCTTGCGCAAGGGCGTAATGGATTACGAGAAACGCCACGGCTACCGCGGCCCCGAAGCGTATATCGAAATTCCGAAAACCAAGGCCGAAGCCGATGACGCGATCGAAACGGAACTGGCCGACCACCCGGACAGCGACGACATCATCGCCGCCATGGTGCTGCAGGCGTCACCCAAATCGCTGCAGGCAGTCACCTCGGCCGGCGAGGAAATCACCATTACCGGCCCCGGCCTGACCTTCGGCGCGGCCTGGCTGTCGGAAAAAGCGGCGCCGAACCGCCGCATCAAGCGCGGCGCCGTGATCCGCGTCATGCAAGAAGGCAATGCCTGGGTCTTGACGCAGATGCCGGAAGTGCAATCGGCGTTCGTCTCGGCCAGCACCACCGACGGTGCCATCCGCGCCATGGTGGGCGGCTTCGATTACAACCGCAACAAGTTCAACCACGTCACGCAGGCGTGGCGCCAGCCCGGTTCGGCCTTCAAGCCCTTCATCTATTCCGCTTCGCTGGAGCGTGGCCTGTCGCCGGCCACCATCATCAACGATGCGCCGATCTCGTTCGACGCGGGCCAGACGGGCGGCCAGGCGTGGGAACCGAAGAACTACGACAGCAAATACGATGGCCCGATGACCATGCGCAAGGGTTTGATGAAATCGAAAAACATGATTTCCATCCGCATCCTGCACAAGATCGGCGCCAAATATGGCCAGGAATACGCGACGCGCTTCGGCTTCGACGCGGACAAGAACCCGCCATACCTGACCCTGGCCCTGGGCGCCGGCAACGTGACGCCGCTGCAGATGGCGGGCGCCTATGCCGTGTTCGCCAATGGCGGCTACAAGATCAACCCCTACCTGATCGCCAAGGTCACCGATAGCGACGGCAATGTCTTGTCGCAAGCCAAGCCGGACCTGGCGGGCGAGGAAGCCAACCGGGTCATCGACGAGCGCAATGCCTTCATGATGAACAGCATGCTCAACGACGTCGTGCGCTTCGGCACGGCCAATAAAGCCATGGCATTGAAGCGCCCCGACCTGGCCGGCAAGACGGGCACGACCAACGATTCCATCGATGCGTGGTTCGCCGGCTACCAGGCCAAGCTGGTCGGTATCGCGTGGATCGGCTACGACCAGCCGCGCAACCTGGGCAACCGTGAAACGGGCGGCGGCCTGGCCTTGCCGATCTGGATCAGCTACATGGCGAAAGCTCTGAAAAGCATTCCCGTCGAGGAACGCGCCGTGCCGGAAGGCCTGATCCACGTGGGCGACGAGTATTACTATGCGGAAAATCCACCGGGCACGGGCGTAGGCAGCCTGGAAGGTGCGGCGCGCGGCACGCCGGAGGAAGAGAAAGCGAAAGAGGCCGTGAAGAACGAGTTGTTTTAAACCGTAGGTCGGGTTAGGCCGCAGGCCGTAACCCGACACCACCCCGGCGCTCGCGCCAACCATGTTGTCGGATTACGCGCTTACGCGCTAATCCGACCTACGTTTCAGCAATAAAAAAGGGCAGCCCATGCGGGCTGCCCTTTTTTATTGCATGCGGCTGACAGGATTATTTCAACACCACCGGTGCGCCCGCCTGCTCGCTGGCCATGGCCGACAGGGCCGCGAACAGTTCCGAGCCGTCGCGCGTGTTGATCCACTCGTCGCCCACGCGCTTGTAGTGGAAACCGCCGGAACGGGCGGCTACCCACATTTCACGCATGGGGGCCTGGCTGTTGACGATGATTTTCGTACCGTTGTCGATGAACTCGATTTCCAGCACATTGCCGCTGCGGCTGCATTCGACGTCGAGCACGTCTTCATCGTTCAGCCGGTCCAGCGCCGCCTCGATCTGGGTCAGGGTGGCTTCGGCCAGGGCCAGGAATTCCGATTCGCTCATGCTACACTCCAAAGATCTTAATCAAACCGTGATTCTAATCGTGAAGTCATCCTCAGCGTTTTATATCGGCACCGCCATTGTGGTTTCTAGCGTCCTGGCCGGCTGCGGCCAGACCGGCCCCCTGTACCTGCCCAAGCCACCTGCGGCCAAAGGCACGCCAGCCAAAGGCCCCGTCGAACCGGCGCCCGTGCCGCCGCCACCGGTGATCGTGCCGGCAACCTAAGCCGAGCGTACCGGGGTGGCAGCCTTGGCCGCCCTGGCGCTTTTCTCTCGCTTGCTCCAGGCGAAATAAACGCGGATTAACAGCAGTAGCGCGACGATGCTGCCGAACAGGATCGGTTGCGCGAAATTATTCTTGCCCGCCTTCATCCACCAGAAGTGCAAGATGCCCAGCGGCGCGATGATGTAGATCAGCCGGTGCAGCCACTGCCAGCGCTTGCCACCCAGTCGCTTGACCATGCCGTTCGTGCTCGTCACGGCCAGCGGAATGAGCAGCGCGAAAGCGATAAAGCCTACCGTGATGAACGGGCGCTTGAGCACGTCCTTCCACATTTCCTGCACATCGAAAAAGTGATCGAACCATAAAAAGGTGGTGAAGTGCAGCACCGCGTAGAAAAACGCGAACAGGCCCAGCATGCGCCGCAGCTTGATCAGCCAATTCCACTGCGTGAAGCGGCGCAAGGGCGTCACCGCCAGACTGATGCACAGGAAATACAGGGTCCAGTCGCCCGTGCCGCGCGTGATGAATTCCAGCGGCTCCACCAGCTGCCCCGTGTACGTCAGCCAGACCATGCGTGCAAACGGCAGCAGCGCCAGCAAAAAGATCAGGCTTTTCAGCAGCGACAACTGCCTGCTCGTGGGATTGAGGGCCATGGTCGTTCCTTAAAAGAACTTCTTCAGGTCCATGCCCGCGTACAGGGAAGCGACATCGTTGTAACCGTTGAACATCAGGGTCTTGCGTTTGCGCGCGAGAAAACCGTCTTCGCCGATACGCCGCTCGGAAGCTTGCGACCAGCGCGGATGATCGACGTTGGGGTTCACGTTCGAGTAAAAACCGTATTCGGACGGCGCCGACAGGTTCCAGGACGTGCGTGGCTGTTCCTTGACGAAACGGATCTTGACGATGGATTTGGCTGACTTGAAACCATATTTCCACGGCAAGACCATGCGCACGGGCGCGCCGTTCTGGTTCGGCAAGGTTTCGCCATACATGCCCAAAGTCAGCAGCGCCAGCGGATGGTTCGCCTCATCGATGCGCAAGCCTTCCGTATACGGCCACTGCAACACGCGGCTGCCCACGCCCGGCATCTGCTTCTTGTCGGCCAGGGTGATGAATTCCACGTACTTGGCATTGCCCGTCGGCTCGACCTTCTTGATGATTTCCGAGAAGGAATAACCGACCCAAGGGATGACCATCGACCAGCCTTCCACGCAGCGCAGCCGGTAGACGCGCTCTTCCAGCGGCGCCAGCTTCAGCAGCGCGTCGAGGTCCAGGGTCATTGGCTTCTTGACTTCGCCTTCGATGCTGACCGTCCACGGCCGCGTGCGCAGGGTGCCCGCGTTTTGCGCCGGATCGCTCTTGTCTGTGCCGAATTCGTAGAAATTGTTGTAGCTGGTGGCGTCTTTATACGCCGTCTGCTTGTCCAGCGCCGAATAGGCGGGATTGAGCTTGGCAGCCAGCTTGGGATTCGTGCCTTGTGCGAAGGCTTCGCGGCTGGCCATTTCCAGCAAGGCCGCACTGGACACGGAGCCCAGCGCCACTTGCTTGATGAAGCTGCGGCGCGATTCAAACACGGCACGCGGCGTGATTTCGGAAGAATACGGCAACTCAATGCCGTTGGGACTGCGCTTGATCAACATGGCGGCTCCGGAAAAAGGTGATTGGATATACCTTACACCAGTTTTTCCGGGCCGTTCATGACGCTTCTGTCATGCAGAAAAGTGCCCGAAAAAAGTTCAGGGCAAGGCGCCTTGCCGCAGGCAGTACGCATAGTACGACCAGGCAAGGCAACGCCGCCATGGGCTTTTTCTCGAGCACTTTTTAAAGTTTTCCGTAAGAATGCAGGCCCGACAGGAACATGTTCACGCCCAAGAAAGCAAACGTCGTCACCAGCAAGCCCACCAGCGCCCACCACGAGGCGACGCGGCCGCGCAAGCCCGTCATCAGGCGCATGTGCAGCCAGGCTGCATAGTTGAGCCAGACGATCAGCGCCCACGTTTCTTTCGGATCCCACGACCAGTAGCCGCCCCATGCTTCGGCCGCCCACAGGGCGCCCAGGATGGTCGCTACCGTAAAGAAAGCGAAGCCGACGGAAATAGCCTTGTACATGACGTCGTCGAGCACTTCCAGCGACGGCAAACGGTCGACCAGGTAGCCGCTCGACTTGAGCAGGTACGCCGCCGCCACCATGGCCGACAGGGCGAAGGTGCCGTAGCCGATGAAGTTGGCCGGCACGTGGATTTTCATCCACCAGCTTTGCAGGGCCGGCACCAGCGGCTGGATTTCGGCCGCGTCGCGCGTGACCGTGTACCACATCAGGAACACGACGGCCGCCGAAATGACCAGCATGACGAAGGCGCCCAGCTGGCGCGTCGCGTAGTGCTGCTCGTAGTACAGGTAGAACATGGCCGTGATCAGGGAAAACAGGATGAACACCTCATACAGGTTCGACACGGGAATATGGCCCACGTCGGCGCCGATCAGGTAAGACTCGTACCAGCGCACCAGCATGCCCGTCAGGCCCAGCACGACGCCGGCCCAGCACAGCAGGGAGCCGACGGACGAGCCGAATTCCGAGCGCGCCACCAGGCCGATCCAGTAGAACAGGGTCGACAGCACGAAAAGCGTACCCATCCACAAGATGGCGGACTGGCTCGACAAGATATATTTCAGGAAGAATTTCTGGTTCGCCATCTCCAGGTGACCCGCGTACAGCTCGATGGCGAACAGCGACAGCACGGCCGCCACGGGGATCAGCCAGCGCACGGGCTTCCAGTACCAGCCCAGCCACGCGAACGTGGGCGCTGCGGCCAGCAGGATGGCTTTTTCATAGATATCCATGAATTCGCCAAAGCGCATCAGGCCGAACAGGGAGGCGGCCAGCAAGCCGGCGCCGTACAGCCAATCGATCAGGCTCAGGCGCTTGAAAAATCCTGGTTCCTGCGTATATATTTGCTTGTTTGCCAATTCCATCATTTTCTCCATTCCCGGCGGCGCTGCAGCGTTCCGAAACTCAGCTAATCCAACTCAGCGCAGCTTACGCCGATTGCGGCAGCTTTGCCTTCAAGTTCTCAAATTCTTTTTCAAAATCCAGGGTCTTGCGTTGCGTGCTCATGGCCATCAAGGCTTCGCTGCCGCCTTCGCCATCCTTGATCCACACCCACAGGCGGCGTTCGCGGATATAGAACATGGAAAATACGCCGATCACGAGGAACAGACAACCGAGGTAGACCACGCTCTTGCCCGGCGAACGCGTCACCTGCAGCACGGACGCCTTGATTTCCGTAAAGTCGTCGAGCTGCAGATACACGGGCGCGCCATAGAAGAAGCTGTCGGACAGCGCATTCGTGGCCAGTTGCAGGAAGCGGCCGTGCTTGTCATCGGCCTCGATGGCTTTCAAGCCATCCTGCGCGCGCGCCGCCTGCCACAAGTCCCACAGGCTGCCATTCAAGATTTTCATGAAGATATCGGCCGCTTTTTCTTGCTCGGCGGCAGGAATTTTCTCCAGGAAACGTGAGATGGCGAGGAAACCACCCTCTTGTCCATTGCCGGCAAAGATGCCCAGGCTTTTCGCGGCCGATTCCTGCAACTGGCCCCGCAACGCTTCGGCGCCCGCCTGCGGCATGGCGCGCGCCGCATAGCGCGTGGCCGCCTGCTGGCGCAGCGCCGGATCTTGCAGCGCGGCACGCAAACGCATCCATTCATTCACGCTGTAATTGTCATCGGCGGGAATGCGCAGATAGCTGAACGGGTCGCTGGGGTTGACGCGCATGCCGGCCAGGAACACCGTCGTGCCATCGACGGCGACGGGCTGCATATAGTTCTGGTACTCGCGCGCCTGGCCCGTCTTGTCGCGCAATTTGTATTGCACCGACGGTCCCACGTTCTTGAGATCCTTGTTGTTCGCGTTCTTCGCGGCCGAACCAAGGCGCTTGTCCAGGCCGACGGAGAACTTCTCGTTGAAACTTTCCGCCTTGCTGACGGCGCGCACATCCTGGCCCGCGCTGAGGTTTTCCACGTTGAACGGGCGGAAACCCGACCATTCCACCGTGTAGGAATTGCCATCGCTGCGCTCGAGCGGCGTGCTGCCGCCCACTTCGCCGCCGATATCGAAACGTTTCGTCGTCTTGCCCGTCATGGGAAAACCCGTCAACTTGAGCTTGCTGCCGCCATCTTCAAAGCTGGACTGGTACAGGGCCAGGCCCTTGTACAGCAGCGGCTGGTTGACTTTGATGGTTGCTGGGAAACTTTTCCCTGTTTCATGATCGGTCACCACGACATCGCTGGCGAACAGCTTGGGCATGCCCGTGCTGTAGAAATCGATGTGGAATTTTTTCAGCAGGATGGTGATGGGCAAATCCTGGATCAGCACGCCATCGGCCTGAGGAATGATGGCCGTGTTGCTCGACGAGCCTTCCGGGATCATGGTGTTGCCGCGGAAAGTGGGGTTCGACAGGCTCAAACGGTGCTGGGCGGGAATGTCGGCGATCACGCCGCTGCCGGCAAATGGCGTCTTGCCAAAGAACCATTGCTGTACACGGATCGGCATTTCCGAATCGAGCAAGCCGCCCACGCAGATGATGACGATGGCGCCGTGGGCAAAGATATAGCCCCATTTATTGGCTGCGCCCCGCTTGGCGGCCACCAGGGTGGCGTTGTCCTTCTCGACCACCTTGGCCGCATAGCCGGCGTCTTTCAGGCGCATCACCATCTGCTGGGCCAGCACGGCGCGCGGCAGCGGCACCTGCCATTCCAGCTTGTGATGGAAATTGCGCAACGATTGCTCGCGCACGGTTTCGCGCCAGCTGCGCATATCCTTGAGCATCTTCGGCGCATTGCGCACGATGCACAGCGAGGTCGAGGCGACGAGGAAACCCATGATCACGAGGAACCACCAGGCCGAATACACGGAATACAGGCTCAGCTTGTCGAAAACGGCGAACCAGAACGGACCGAACTGGTTCACATAATTGGGCATGGGCTCGTTTTGCTTGAGCACGGTGCCGATGATCGATGCGACGGCGATCAGGGTCAGCAGGCTGATGGCAAAGCGCATCGACGAGACCAGCTCGACGAATTCAGCCAGGCTGCGGCGTTGGGTCTTTAACTCGATTCCGGTCGTGCCTGTGCTCATACGTGGATACTCATACGGGATATGCAATCTTCAAGAAAATGTAGGCATGGAGCAGAGTGTTTCTCCGCGCAAGGCGGCAGCATACTCCTGTTTGGCCCCTGCCATGAAAAAAGGGCAGCCCGTTGAGACGGCCGCCCTTGTTCACGCGCGCTGGTGCGCCTGGCAATCTCTTGCCACTATGAAAACTTACTTCAGGCCGGCGATATAGTCGGCCACGGCGGCGATCTCGTCATCCGACATGCGGGCGGCGATGGTGTGCATTTCCGCGCTGTTCTTGCGGGCATCGGCCTTGGTGCTGCGGAACAGCGTCAGCTGGGCCACCGTGTAATCCTGGTGCTGGCCGGCGATGCGCGGATACTGGACGGGAATGCCATTGCCCGTCGCGCCATGACAGCTGGCGCAGGCGGCAACTTGCTTGGAGGCAATGCCGCCACGGTAGATTTTCTTGCCCAGGTCGATCGTGTCCTTGTTTTTCGCGGCGCCCGGCTTGGACAGCTGCGCGCCCAGGTAGGCGGCGATATTCTTCTTGTCGGCGTCGCTGAGCATCTTCGCGTACGTCGTCATGACGGGCTGGTTGCGCTGCGGCGTCGTGAAATCGACCAATTGCTTGTAGATATAGCTTTCGTGCTGGCCGGCCAGCTTCGGATTGACCGCGATGGTCGAATTGCCGGCCGCGCCATGGCAGGAGACGCAGGCAGGCAAGCCGCGCGCCGCATCGCCATCGGCGTACAGGGTAGCGCCCTTGGCAGCGTCAGCCTTGATGGCCGGTTTCGGTGCTTCGACCGCGGAGGCAGTTGCCGATACAGCCAGCAAAGCGAGCAGCATGGATTTGAACAACGGTGAAAACGCACGATTCATTCAGGCACCCTGAGACAGTGAGAAATTAGTGGTGGACATTGCCGCGCCCTGTGGATTTTTGCTTTATTTTCAGGGCCGCAAGCCGCATCGCTGCTACGCCGGCAACAATAAACAACCCCTTATTGTACAATAGCTTCTTGGCGTTATCGCTCCCTTATCGCTCCCTTTTGTTGCTTTACTACTCCCATGTCAAAACTCTGGCAAGCCCGCTTCTTTACGACCGTCAACCAATTGCGTGACCTGCCCGATACCACGGTGCCGGAAATCGCCTTTGCCGGCCGCTCCAATGCCGGTAAATCGACCGCCATCAACATCTTGTGTAATCAGAAAGGCTTGGCGTTCGCCTCCAAGACACCTGGCCGTACCCAGCACATCAACTACTTCTCCATCGGCGGCGCCCACGTGGCGCAGCACCGCAAGGATGCCACCATCGTCGAAGAGATCGAATGCCTGCTGGTCGACTTGCCGGGCTACGGCTATGCGGAAGTATCGGGCTCGGCCAAATTGCACTGGCAGCGCCTGCTGGGCGACTACGTGCAGCGCCGCGAACAATTGGCCGGTTTGATCCTGATCATGGATTCGCGCCGCCCGTTCACCGACCTGGACATCCAGATGCTGGAATGGTTCGCCCCGACGGGCAAGCCGATCCACTGCATCCTGACGAAAGTCGATAAGCTGAACCGCAACGAATCGGTGAATGCCTTGCGCCAGGCGAAAGCCAAGCTCGACAGCTACGTGGATGAAGACGGCGTTGGCTTCCCGTTCACCGTGCAATTGTTCTCGGCCCTGAAAAGAGTCGGCATCGACGAAGCCAACGACAAGATCATGGAACTGGCCGGCATCAGCGAAGATGGAGCGGCCCAGATGGTCGAACTGATCGAGATGGAAGACGACGTCGAGCCGGAAGCGGGAACCGACAAACCGGCTTGATCGAGATCAACGCTACGTAAAAAAAGGCTGCACGTTCACACGGCGCAGCCTTTTTTATTGCAGCGAGTCTCTAATGTCTAGCGCCGTCCCGGCCCAGAGCGCTTCTCGGAAAAGAATTCCTGGCGCAGGAACGCCGTCAGCTCGGCCGTGTCTTCCACGCGGGCGCTGAGGTTGACGTTGCGCCCCAGGCGCCGTGATTCCCACACGAAATCACCAGGTTTTTCGGCACGGATCAGCTGGATCATCTTCTTGATGATGGCCGATTCGATATCAGGTTCATTGCCCAGTTCGACTTTTTCCTGCTTCAGCCAATTGCGCTTGAAATTGCCATTCCAGCCCTTGAATTTGACTTCCGCGCTGAACGAGGTCTGGTTGACGATGGAAAACACGCCGCCCGAATCCTCGCGGTCGCTGCCGGAATTGCGTCCCTGGGCGCCGGCAATATTCGCCTTGGCCACGCGCATGGCGCGGTCGTTTTCGCTTTCCTCGGCCGGCGGCGTGGGATTTTGCGCCTCGCGCTGCTTGCGGCGCTGCTCGATCATCGAGCTCATGTCTTCAGCCGGTGGCGGCGGCAACGGCACTTTCGATACCAGCGGCGGCGTGTAGGTTTCCAGTTTCGGCTTGTCGCGCGGCACGTCTTTTGTGACCACGCGCTTGCTCGGCGCTGGCGGCGGTTTCACCTTGGCCACTTTCGTGTCCTTCGGTTTCGGCGTGGGTTTCGGTTGCGGCTTCGGTTGCGGCTTGTCTTTCAGCGGCGCGATGTAGACCATCGCGCTTTCCTTCTTCGGCGGCGGAATCTTTTCGATCTTGTCGCTGCGCAACAGGACATACGCCGCCAGCAGCACGTGCAGCAAGACGGACACGCCAAGCGCCACCTTGCGCGTCGTGCTGGTCTTGGACCCGTAGGCCGGCAGTGGCTGGATCACTTGCCCGCAGGTGGGGCAAACATCGGAATCGGCAGCCAACAAATGGGTCGTGTCATGCAAAATGAATCGTGCTTTCTGTGTAGCGAAGAAATAACATTACAGGGCAGCCATAGTGCCAGAGTCCCTTGCTTTTGGGAACACTTCCTCGGCCTTTCCAACCCGAAGCGTACAGGATAGCGACATTCCTTGCAGCGCTGACCAGAGTACCCGAGCCCTCCCTTGACGGTTGTTACCGTATGTATCACTGCCCATACAAAACCGGCGCCCCATTCACGCAGGAAGGGGACGCCGGTCACGGGTCACGCAAGTGCTCACGTACTCAAGCCTTGTTGTCGAGCGCCACCAGTTGCTCGTCCGTCATCGGCCCCGTGCCGCTGTACTTGTCCAGGAACAAATAGATGACGGGAGTGATGAACAGGGTAATCACTTGCGAGAACAGCAATCCGCCGACCACGGCCAGGCCCAGCGGCTGGCGCAGCTCGGCGCCGGCGCCAAGGCCCAGGGCGATCGGCAAGGCGCCCATCAGGGCTGCCGCCGTCGTCATCATGATGGGACGGAAACGCAGAATGCACGCCTGGCGGATGGCCTCAGGTGGGCTCATGCCTTCATTGCGCTGCGCATGCAGGGCGAAGTCGATCATCATGATGGCGTTTTTCTTGACGATACCGATCAGCATCAGGATACCGATGATGGCGATCATGGTCAGGTCCATGCCGAACAGGCGCAGGGTCAGCAGCGCGCCCACGGCCGCCGATGGCAAGCCGGCCAGGATGGTCAGCGGGTGGATATAGCTTTCATACAGCACGCCGAGCAGCACATAGATCACGACCAGCGCGGCAATGATGAGGATGATCTGGCTAGCCTGCGAGCTCTGGAACACGGCCGCGTCGCCGCCATAGCGCGTGATGATGGAGGCTGGCAAGCTCATTTCCTTGGCCATCGCGTCGATCTTGCCCGTGGCGATGCCCAGCGGCACGTCCGGCGCCAGGTTGAAGGCGATGGTGACGGCCTGCAACTGCCCCTGGTGGTTGACAGACGTGGGACCGATCGTGCGTTCCACGTAGGCAATACTCGACAGTTTCACCAGTTCGCCCGTCTTGCTGCGCACGGACACGCGCGTGAGCGCATCGTCATACTGGCGGTCTGCCGTGGCCGCTTCCAGGATCACGTAATAGCTGGCTGCCGATGAATAGATGGTCGACACTTGCCGCTCGCCAAAGGCGCTGTACAAGGCCGTGCGGATATCGGACATTTGCACGCCGAGCAGATTGGCCTTGTCGCGGTCGATTCGAAGCGATGCCTGCAAGCCCTTGATCTGCGAATCGCTGGTGACGTCGCGGAAGGCGGGATCCGTGCGCATGCCGGCAATAAACTTTTCCGCCCAGTCATTCAAGGCGTCGGGACTGACGCTTTGCAAGGTGTACTGGTAGCGGCTCTTGCTCTGGCGCCCGCCCAGCTGCAAGTTTTGCACGGGCCGGAAATACACGGCCATGCCCGGCACGGTGCCCGCCGCGCGGCGCAGGTTTTCCAGCACCACGGGCATTTTCGGCCGCTCGCTGCGCGGCTTCAAGACCATGAACATGCGGCCCGTGTTGCCGCCGCCGACGAACGACGTCACGTCCTGCACGCTCGGGTCCGCCTTGAGCACGGCCGCCACGCGCGCTTGCAAATCCTGCAGCGCCGCAGAGGAGATGTCTTCCGACGCTTCCGTATTCACCTGGATCTGACCCAGGTCTTCCTCGGGGAAGAATCCTTTCGGAATGGTCGCGTACAGCAGCACCGTCAGCGCGAAAGTGCACACGGCAACGAACAGCACCACGTTGCGGTGTGCCAGGGCCTTGTCGAGCAGATGCACATAACCGTTGCGCAATGCCGTGAAACCCGCTTCGAAATGGCGGCCGATAAAGGTTTTCTCGCCATGACTGGGGTCGCTGTCATTGTGCTCGCGCGAGTCGGCCGGCAGGAAGCGGCTGGCCAGCATCGGCACCAAGGTCAGCGACACAATGGCGGACACCAGCACGGCCAGCGAGACGACGACGGCGAACTCATGGAACAGCAAGCCGATCACGCCCGGCATGAAGAAGATGGGGATGAACACGGCCACCAGCGAGACGGAAATCGAAATGATGGTAAAGCCCATCTCTTTTGCCCCTTCGAGGGCTGCGCGTATCGGTTTCTTGCCCATCTCGATATGGCGCACGATGTTTTCCAGCACCACGATGGCATCGTCGACGACGAGGCCCACGGCCAGGGTAATGCCCAGCAGGGAAACGTTGTCGAGGCTGTAGCCGAGCCAGTACAGCAGGGCCAGTGCGCCGAGCAGCGAGATCGGCATGGTGACGGCCGGAATGAAAGTGGCGGCCGCGCGGTGCAGGAACAAAAAGATCACCAGCACCACCAGCACCACCGTCAGGGCCAGGGTCAGATTCACGTCGTGGATGGCTTCGCGGATCGACAGCGAGCGGTCGTTGACCAGGCTGATCTGTATCGACTGGGGCAATTGCTCCTTGAAGCCTGGCAGCAATCGGCGCACGCCATCGACCACTTGCACGGTGTTGGCGTCCGGTTGGCGCTGCACCATCAGGCTGATCGAGCGCTCGCCATTGAAACTGCCGACGGCCTTGATCGATTGAAAGCTGTCTTCCACCTCGGCCACGTCTTTCAGGCGCACGGGCTGGCCGTTGCGGCTGGCAACGATCAGTTCGGCAAAATCGGCCGCTTTCATCATTTGCGGATTACCCTGGATGGTCAGGGTCTGGCTGGGGCCGTCAAGGATGCCCAGCGGGGAATTCGTGTTCGAGGTGCGCAAGGCAATGGCCAGCTCGTCCATCGTCAGGTTGCGCGCATTCATCAGGTCGGCACGGGCGCGCACGCGCACGGCAAAGCGTTTCTGGCCATTGACGATGACCTGGGCGACGCCGGGCAAGGTCGACAGGCTCGGCGCGATCAGGTTTTCCGCATAATCGTTAAGGTCCGACAAGTTCAGCGAGGGCGACGTCATCTGGATGAACAGCACCGGGGCATCGGCCGGATTGACCTTGCGGTAGGACGGCAAGTCCGTCATTTCCGTCGGCAACTGGCGCTGCGCGCGCAGCAGGGCCGCCTGCACGTCGACGGCCGCCTCGTTGACATTGATGCTGGCGTCAAACTCCAGGGTCAGCGAGGTATTGCCCAGGGTACTCGTGGACGTGATCAGGCTGAGGCCGGAAATGGTGGAAAACTGTTTTTCCAGCGGCAAGGCGACCGAGGACGCCATGGTTTCCGGGCTGGCGCCGGCCAGGTCCGCGCTCACGTTGATGACGGGCGTGTTGTAGCTAGGCAAGGCTGCCACGGGAATTTGCAGGTAGGCCAGCACGCCGGCCAGGATGATGGAGAGGGACAGCAGCACCACCATGACGGGGCGGCGGATGCTCAGTTCGGACAGGTTCATGCTGGCTTGCCCTGCGGTGCGGCGGCGCCATCGCCAGCCTTGTGTTTTTCCGCCAGGCGCACCTTGCTACCCGGACGCAAGTTCTGCTTGCCATCGACGATGACTTTTTCATCGCCGGCCAGGCCGGTGACGACGGCATTCGGTCCAAATGCATACACGCGGGCAATCTTGCGCATCTTTGCCGTGCTGTCCGCTTCCATCGAGTACACAAACGTGCCGGAAGTACTCGTGATGATGGCATTTTGCGGGATCACCAGCGCATCCTTGAGGGTGCGCACGGTCAGCTGCGTATTCACGTACTGGCCAGGCCACAAGTCGGTGCCGCCATTATTGAAGCGGGCCTTGATCTTGATCACGCCCGTGGCGGGATCGACGGCATTGTCGATAAAGTTCAGCTTGCCGTCGAGCTGCTTGCCGCCCGCGTCCGACAACAGCGCCTTGACAGGCACCTCGCCCGCCTTTTGCGCCGCCAGCAAGCCGGACAAGCTGCTTTCCGGCAAGGTGAAGGCCACATCGATCGGGTCGAGCTGGGTGATGCTGGTCAGCGACGTGGTCGGCTGCACCAGGCTGCCCGCGTAGACATTGATGGCGCCCACCCTGCCCGCCTGCGGCGCGCGCAGGACGGTGTAGCTCGAGTCGACCTGGGCGGCGCGCAAGGCGGCCTGGTCGGCGGCCAGCAAGGCGCGTGCCGCGTCGAGCTGGCTTTGCAGGGTGTCGACGGCGCCCTGGGCGATGAAATTCTTGCTCAGCAAATCCTGGTTGCGCTTGAGCTGGCGCTCGAAGTCCTGCACCGAGGCGCGGTCGCGCAAGACTTGCGCCTGTGCCTTGTCGACATTCGCATGCTCGCTGCGCGCATCCAGCGTAAACATCAGCTCGCCCTGCTTGACGAACTGGCCTTCGCGGATATGCACCTTGCTAATGGTGCTAGTCGTCTGCGGGTGCAAGTCGACGCTGCTGATCGGCATCACGCTGCCATTGGCCTGCAGCACCATCGGTACATCCTGGCGCACGGGCGCGACCACGCTCACCGTCGTCGGCGCCTGTCCGCCCTTGCCCCCTTTGCCATCCTGCCCACCGGTCGCCGCGCCAGACGGATGAGTGAAATACCAGATGCCGCCACCGATACACAGGGCCGCACCCACGAGGATTGCCAGACTAGTCTTTTTCATTGTTCTGTCATGCTGTTGCAGCGCAGGGCTGCAGGTTGAATGTAGTTGCCAGGGAGGCATAAAGCACAATATTGTCGCACGGAAATGCTCACTTTCCTGCGTAATACTCTGGCACGATGAGGGTGACTTCCAGTCCACCGTCGACGTGATTGGACAGCAAAACCGTGGCGCCGTGCTGCTCGGCGATATTGCGCGCGATGGTCAGGCCCAGGCCCGTACCGCCCGATTCGCGCGAACGCGAGGTCTCGATGCGGTAAAACGGTTCGAACACCTTGGCCAGCTGATCTGGCGCAATGCCCGGCCCGCCATCGCGGATGCGGATGCGCGCGGCACCGGGGATGCGCTCGACGGTCACCTGCGCGTACTGGCCATATTTGACGGCATTGTCGATCAAGTTCACCAGGCAGCGCCGCATGGCAATCGGGCGCGCCATCAAGGCCATGCCCGCCTGTCCACTGAGGGTGACTTTCTGGCCGGCATCGGCCGCGTCGGAGCAGACGCTATCCAACAGGGAATCGAGATCGAGCGCCTGCATCGCTTCCGTGCTGTCCATCGAGCGGGCCAGGTCCAGCCCTTCCTTGACCATGCTTTGCATGGCCGACAGGTCGCCCACGAGGCGGTCATACAATTCCGTATCGGCCACTTTTTCCAGGCGCAAGCGCAAGCGCGTGAGCGGTGTTTGCAAGTCGTGCGTGATGGCGGCCAGCATCTGTGTACGCTGGGAAATATGCTGGCGGATGCGCGCCTGCATGGCATTGAAGGCGGCGCTGGCCTGGCGGATCTCGCTGGCGCCCGACAGGGTCAGCGGCGGATGGTTGATGTCATTGCCCAGGTCTTTCGCCGCCTGCGCCAGCTGCTTGAGCGGGCGCATCGTCATGCGCGTGACCAGGTAGGCGAGGATGGCAATGCTGATCAGGAAAGGCAGCAAGGTCATCCAGTCGTTATGTTCATTGAACGGCGGCTGCTGGCGCGGTGGCAAGACCATCAGGCGCAGCACGTGGCCATCCTGCATGCGCACGTCGAGGTTTTCGCAAGTGCCGCCCCATGGCTTGGCGGAAAACATGCCCGGTGATTTGCGCGGTTCGATACAGGCGGCCGGACGTTCGGCCAGCGCGCTGACCTTGAAACCTTCACCCAGTTTGGCTTGCAGGGCGGTGGAAAATTCCGTCGGCTTGCCCGGTACATGCTCGACGTCGGGACGCAATTCCAGGCGCACGCTGCCCTTGTTGGCCACCTTCAGGTAGGCGGCGCGCGAGGCCAGCGGTACCACGTCGGCCGCCATCACCAGCTGCTCGGCCCGCTCGACGGCGTGGTAATCGCGGTATTGCTCGATGGCGCGCTGGCGTTCGCCCACAGCCAGCCACTGCGTCAGCGCGGCCGAAGCGACGATGCCGATCAGCAAAAACACGAAGACTCTGCCCGTCATCGAGCCCAGGAAGGCCTTCACGCGTGCGGCTCCACATTGACCTGGCCGGCCAGCACGTAGCCGCCGTTGCGCACGGTCTTGATGATTTGCGGCAAGCGGGCATCTTCACCGAGCTTTTGCCGCAGGCGGCTGATCTGGATATCGATCGAGCGGTCGAACGGGTCCGCGTCGCGGCCCTGCGTCAGGTTCAGCAGCTGGTCGCGGTTGAGAACGCGGTTCGGGTGTTCCAGGAAGACGCGCAGCAAGCGGAATTCCGCGCCCGACAGCATGATCACCAGGCCGCTGGGATTGAGCAGGTGGCGCGCCGTCAAGTCCAAGGTCCAGCCGGAAAAGCGGATTTGCTGCGCCTTGTCCGACGGCACGTTCGACGGCATGGCATGGCTGCGGCGCAGCACGCTGCGTATGCGCGCCAGCAGTTCGCGCGGCTCGAACGGTTTCGGCAAGTAATCGTCGGCGCCCATTTCCAGGCCCAGGATGCGGTCCAGCGGCTCATTGCGCGCCGTCAGCATGATCACCGGTACGGTTGACTGCGCGCGCAGCTTGCGGCACAAAGTCAGGCCGTCGTCGCCGGGCAGGTTCAAGTCGAGCACGATCAGATCGGGCCGCGTTTCATCGAGGATTTTCCACATGGCCGTGCCATCTGCCGCGCCCAGGGTGCGGTAGGCGTTCGTTTCCAGGTAGTCCGCCAGCAGGCTGCGGATATCGCGGTCATCGTCGACGATGAGAATTGTAGAAGTGGGTTCCATGGTACGAATTATCCCCACTTCCCCCGGCCTTGCACAACGCATTTGTATCGTCTTGTATATAGAAGACCCGAAGAAACATATAGATACAAACTGTCTGGCAGCGGACACTTCGGGGAAACATGGAAAGTCCAACATGGATTCATGTGCAGCAACATGTACATCCCTCACTTGACAAAGGAATCCAGATGAACGCCTCAATGAAGACTTTACGCAAGAATTTGATCATCGCCATGAGCGTACTCGGCATGGGTGCGGCATCGCTGACCGTCCACGCCCAGGAAGCGGCCGCCAGCGCGCCTGCGGCCAGTACCAAGATGCAACATGAAGGCCAGCGCGGCCAGCACCGCGGAGGCAATCCCGCCGAACGCATGGCCAAGTACCAGGCCCGCCTGCACGACAAGCTGAAGCTGACGGCCGACCAGGAACCGGCCTGGGCCACGTTCACGGCCGCCAACGCACCGAAAAAGCCGATGGGCGACTGGAAAGCCAAGCGCGAAGCGATGGCCAAACTGTCGGCGCCGGAACGCATGGAACAATGGATCGCCATGTCGAAGGAACGCATCGCCGACCAGGAAAGCCGATTGGCCTCGCTGAAAACGTTCTACGCCGTGCTGACGCCGGAGCAAAAGAAAGTGTTTGATGACAGTGTGCCTGGTGGCAAGCACGGCGGCCATCGCGGTGGCCACCATAAAGCAGGCTGAGCGCAGGTCGGATTAGTGGCGGAACGCCGCGTAATCCGACAACCTTGTTGAACGTGTGCGGTGGTGTCGGGTTACGCCCTGGCGGGCTAACCCGACCTACCCCGACCTACTCGTCAAGTTTGCGCAAGGAGGTCAGGAAAGTGGCCGCATTCTGGAAGCCGATCACGCGCGACTGGGCGATTTCCTGTCCCTGCGGGTTGAACATGATGATGCCCGGCGGGCCGAACAGCTGAAAACGTTTCAGCATGGCCTTGTCGTCCGCATCATTGGCCGTCACGTCCACTTGCAGCAGCACGGCTTGCCCCATCTTCTCGCGCACGGCGGGGTCGACGAAGGTCAGTTTTTCCATCTCGATGCACGACACGCACCAGTCCGCATAAAAGTCCAGCAAGGCCGGCTTGCCACCCAGCTGGGCCAGCGCCGCATCAAGCTGCGCCACGGTCTTTACACGCGTAAATGGTTGCGCATGCACCTGACCACCACCGAGGTGCGCCAGCGGCGCCAGCGGGTCGCGACCACCGCTGGCCACGCCAACCAGTTGCATCGCGCCCAGCACGGCGAACACGAAGCCGAAGGCCTTGGCGACCCAGGCATTCTTCGCGCCGCTCTTGCCCACCAGCAGATACATGCCGTAGCCGACGAACAGCACCGTCCAGCCCAGCATCTGCACGGCGCCCGGCAGCACGGGCGAGACCAGCCACCAGGCCACGCCCAGCTGCAGCACACCAAAGAAGCGCTTGACAGCGTCCATCCACGCGCCAGCGCGCGGCAACAAGGTGCCGGCCGACACACCCACCAGCAGCAGCGGCACGCTCATGCCCACGGCCATGGCGAACAGGGCGCTGCCGCCGATGACGACGTCGCGTGTCTGGCTGATGTACAGCAAGGCGCCGGCCAGCGGCGCGGCCACGCATGGCCCCACGATCAGGGCGGAAATGGCGCCCATGACGAACACGCCCGCCAGGCGGCCCGACGATTGCTGGTTCGACACGGACGTCAGCTTGCCTTGCAGGAAAGCCGGCACTTGCAGCTCATAAAAACCGAACATCGACAGGGCCAGGCCCGCCATCAGCAAGGCAAAGAAACCGAGCACCCAGGGGTTTTGCAGTTGCGCCGCCAGGCCTTCGCCCGCCAGGCCGGCCGCCACGCCCAGCGCCGTGTAGACGATGGCCATGCCCAGCGCGTACGTCAGCGACAGCAGCAAGCCGCGCGAGCGGCTGACCTTGGCGCCATCGCCGATGATGATCGACGACAAGATCGGCACCATCGGCAGCACGCACGGCGTAAAAGCCAGGCCCAGGCCCAGCAACATGAACAGGGGCACGATGACAAGCAGCTTGCCGCCCTTCAGTGCCGCTTCGATCTTGCCCATTTCGCTTTGCGCAGGCGCGGCGCTTGCCGCCACGGGGGCCGCCGCGACCGGCTCAGGCGTGCTGGTGATATCGGCCTGGGGAATGCTCATCACGGACACGCCAGGCGACGCTTGCGCCTGCGGACCATTGACGGCCGCCGTGTCGACTGCGGGAGCTGCCGGCAAGGCGAATTTCGATGGCAGGCCGGCGCCGGGCGCCTTGCTCTGGCCGCCGCCACCGCCCACCAGCTGGGCCGTGGCATCCTGCGGCGCATAGCACAGGCCCTTGTCGGAGCACCCTTGGCCCGTCGCCTTCAAGGTGAACGCACCGGCCGCTTCCACGGGAATCGTGATGGTCAGCGTCTTGCGGAACGTTTCCACATTCTTCTGGAAGGTATCGTCAAACTTGACCTTGCCAGCCGGATACACCGGCGTGCCCAGTTTGGCGCCCACGGCCTCGAACTTGAAGCGCTCGTGGTACATATAGTAGCCATCGGCGATCACATAGGTGACGGCGATGGTGGACGGATCCTGCATGCGGGCGGAAAACCTGAAGGCCAGCTCGGGATCGAGGAATTCATCGTCGGCACGGGCATGATTGGCGCCAAAGACGGCCATCGCCAGCAGCAAACAGGTGGCAAACCACAGCAACAGTTGACGTAAGGGGGCGGCGCGCGCGGTGGCGCTGGAGGGGAAACGGGACATGAACGACCTTTTTCTGCGGCATCAGCTGTGCCATTCAACAAGAGACGCGCGGGGCGTGCAGTGGCTGCAGGGCCGGCGCGAAAGAAGAATAGTACACCGCAGCAAGGATAGCTGCAGCAGAAAACAAAAAAGCCAGGCTAGGCCTGGCTTTTCTTGAAGCGGCTACTGGGATTACTCGCCAGCAACTTCAACTGCTTCGGTCGTATCTGGACGATCCATCAGTTCAACGAACGCCATAGGAGCGTTATCGCCGACGCGGAAACCCATTTTCAGGATACGCACATAACCACCGTTACGGTTGGCGAAACGTGGGCCCAGTTCAGCGAACAGTTTGACGACCATTTCACGGTCGCGCAGACGGTTGAATGCCAGACGCTTGTTTGCCAGGGAGTCGGTTTTGCCCAGGGTCAGAATTGGCTCAACAACGCGGCGCAGTTCTTTTGCTTTTGGCAGGGTGGTTTTGATCGCTTCGTGACGCAGCAGCGATACTGTCATGTTGCGCAGCATTGCCAGACGGTGGGACGAGGTACGATTCAGTTTACGGAGGCCGTGACCGTGACGCATGGTAAATCCTTTCGGTAGTGAGTTTAAATCCAGTTCTTCGATCAATGAAACCAGGGTTTCATCGCGGACCGGTTTGGTACTTCAAAAATAAAAGCCTGGGACACCTGTACCAGGCAGTTTGCTACAAACTTCGAATTACTTTTCCAGGCCGGCAGGCGGCCAGTTTTCCAGCTTCATGCCCAAGGTCAAGCCGCGCGATGCCAGCACTTCCTTGATTTCGTTCAGGGACTTACGGCCCAGATTTGGCGTTTTCAGCAGTTCGTTTTCCGAACGTTGGATCAGGTCGCCGATGTAGTAGATGTTTTCCGCTTTCAGGCAGTTCGCCGAACGCACGGTCAACTCCAGGTCGTCGACTGGACGCAACAAGATAGGATCGACCAGCGGAGCGCGCGATGGCGCTTCGGCGGCGGCTTCCGTGCCTTCCAGGGCAGCGAACACATTCAACTGGTCCACCAGAACGCGGGCCGACTGGCGGATCGCTTCTTCCGGCGAGATCACGCCGTTGGTTTCGATGTTGATGATCAGCTTGTCCAGGTCGGTACGCTGTTCAACGCGGGCCGATTCAACGAAGTACGATACACGACGGACTGGCGAGAACGACGCATCCAGAATGATACGGCCGATGGTCTTGTTCGTGTCTTCCGACAGGCGACGCACGTTACCAGGAACGTAGCCGCGGCCTTTTTCAACCTTGATCTGCATGTCCAGCTTGCCACCAGCGGTCAGGTGGGCGATCACGTGGTCAGGGTTGATCAGTTCGACGTCATGCGGCAGGTCGATGTCGGAGGCCAGGATCGCGCCTTCGCCTTCTTTTTTCAGGGTCAGGGTTACCGAATCGCGGTTGTGGACTTTGAAAACCACACCCTTCAAGTTCAGCAACAGATCGACGACGTCTTCTTGCACGCCATCGAGGGAGGAGTATTCGTGGACGACGCCAGCGATCGTCACTTCGGTCGGCGCGTAGCCTACCATCGACGACAGCAGAACGCGGCGCAACGCGTTACCCAATGTGTGGCCATAGCCGCGCTCGAACGGTTCCATCACGACTTTGGCGTGACCTGCACCGAGAGCTTCAACATCGATAATACGTGGCTTCAACAAACTGTTTTGCATGAAATGTCCTTTTCAATACCCTCGGCTCATTACACCGATAAGGCTGATGGCATTAGTGAAACGCCCACTTTACAAAAGCAAAGTGGGCGGAGATCTTGCTACTGACTACTATTAACGCGAGTACAGCTCGACGATCAGCGATTCGTTGACGTCGTTAGCGATTTCGTTACGCTCTGGCAGGGACTTGAAGGTACCTTCCATTTTCTTGGCATCAACCGAAACCCAGCTAGGCATACCAACTTGTTCAGCCAGCGACAGTGCTTCAACGATACGCACTTGCTTTTTCGATTTTTCACGAACAGCAACGATGTCGCCAACTTTGACTGCGTACGAAGCGATGTTCACAACGATACCGTTCACGGTGAACGCTTTGTGGCTGACCAATTGACGCGCTTCAGCGCGGGTCGAGCCAAAGCCCATGCGGTAGCAAACGTTGTCCAGACGCGTTTCCAGCAACTTCAACAGCGTTTCGCCGGTGTTGCCTTTACGACGGTCTGCTTCAGCGAAGTAGCGGCGGAATTGACGTTCCAGCACGCCGTACATGCGCTTGACTTTTTGCTTTTCGCGCAGTTGGTTACCGTAGTCCGAGGTGCGGGCGCCGGATTTGACACCGTGCTGGCCTGGCTTGACGTCCAGTTTGCACTTGCTGTCCAGCGAGCGACGTGCGCTCTTCAGGAACAGGTCTGTACCTTCACGGCGGGAAAGTTTTGCTTTAGGTCCGATATAACGTGCCACGATACTTCCTTTTTTTAAATGATAACGCCCCAGCCACATGCATGATCAAACACACTGATGCGGTTAGGCGCTAGTCTGATTTGGTTTCAATCAGACGGTGGCTGAAAACGAAAAACCCGTCAAACAGAATTTGACAGGCAAGAACAGCCGGGCAGTATAACCGTTTCCGGCTCCCTGCTCCAGCGTTTTCACACAACTGTACTGAGTTACAACAGACAGCAAAGCAGCTGGCGCCGAAGCGCCCTCTGCAACACTATCTTAGATACGACGACGTTTCGGTGGACGGCAACCGTTGTGCGGTACCGGCGTCACGTCCTGGATCTCGGTGATCTTGATGCCCAGGTTGTTCAGCGCGCGAACGGCGGATTCACGACCAGGACCTGGGCCCTTGATACGTACTTCCAAGTTCTTTACGCCACACTCAACAGCCACTTTACCAGCGGCTTCCGCGGCGACCTGCGCTGCGAATGGGGTCGATTTACGCGAACCCTTGAAGCCTGCACCGCCGGAGGTAGCCCACGACAAGGCATTGCCTTGACGATCGGTGATGGTAATGATGGTGTTATTGAACGATGCGTGGACATGTGCGATGCCTTCAGCGACGTTCTTTTTAACTTTTTTACGCACGCGTGCTGATGCGGCGTTATTTTGCGACTTAGCCATAATTATTCCCTAGCGGATTATTTTTTCAGCGATTGAGCGGCTTTACGCGGTCCCTTGCGGGTACGTGCGTTCGTACGCGTACGCTGGCCACGGCAAGGCAGACCCTTACGATGACGCATGCCGCGGTAGCAACCCAGATCCATCAAACGCTTGATGTTCATGGACAGTTCACGACGCAGATCGCCTTCGACGATGAATTTACCTACTTCATCGCGCAGCTTTTCCAGTTCGCTGTCATCCAGATCTTTGATCTTTTTGTTGGTTGCTACACCGGTCGATGCACAGATTTTCTCTGCGCGTGGACGGCCCACACCGTAGATGGCCGTCAGGCCGATAACGGTATGCTGATGATTTGGGATATTAACCCCTGCAATACGTGCCATTTGTTATTCCTCGATTAACCTTGACGCTGCTTGTGACGTGGTTCCACGCAGATAACGCGGACTACGCCTTTGCGCTTGATGATCTTGCAGTTGCGGCAGATCCGCTTGACTGATGCGAGAACTTTCATTTTTGGGCTCTTTCTTTCGCTTCTTTGGTTTGATTCAGTGTGTTACTTGGTACGGAACACAATGCGGGCTCGGCTCAGGTCGTACGGCGTTAACTCCACCGTCACCTTGTCTCCAGGGAGAATGCGAATATAGTTCATCCGCATTTTACCTGAAATATGCCCGAGCACCACGTGTCCGTTCTCCAGCTTCACTCGAAATGTTGCATTTGGGAGATTCTCAAGAATCTCGCCCTGCATCTGTATGACGTCGTCTTTTGCCATTCGGTATGTTTACCGCGCTTAACGCGTCGGAATTCCGCCCTTGAAATTTGCTTTGCGCAGCAGTGAATCATATTGCTGCGACATCACGTAGTTCTGTACTTGCGCCATGAAATCCATGGTGACAACTACAATAATCAATAAAGAAGTACCGCCGAAATAGAATGGTACTTTCCACTGGGCTTGCATAAATTCCGGCAATAAACACACCAGGGTGATGTAGACTGCGCCGGCAAGTGTCAAGCGTGTCAGGATCTTGTCGATGTAACGGGCTGTCTGCTCGCCTGGACGAATCCCGGGAATGAACGCACCGCTTTTCTTCAAGTTATCCGCTGTTTCCTTGCTGTTAAAGACCAGCGCTGTATAGAAGAAACAGAAAAACACGATCGCCACTGCGTACAACAGCGCATGGATAGGCTCACCAGGCCCCATCGATGCTGCCAAATCTTTCAAGAACCGCACCGCAGGGTTAGCGTTGTCGGCGCCCTTTGAAAACCAGTCCACGATAGTGGCCGGGAACAAGATGATCGAAGAAGCAAAGATCGGCGGGATCACGCCGGCCATGTTCAGCTTCAACGGCAAATGGCTGGTTTGACCGCCATAAATCTTGTTGCCTACCTGGCGCTTCGCGTAATTGACCAATATTTTGCGCTGACCACGTTCGACGAATACAACGAAGTACGTTACCAGTGCTACCAGGATCACGATGAAAATCGCGCTGAAGCTGCCGATCGAACCATTCGACACCTGAGTGAACAAGCCACCCAACGCCGACGGCAGACCTGCTGCAATCCCGGCAAAAATGATGATCGAGATGCCATTCCCCAAGCCACGCTCGGTAATTTGCTCACCCAACCACATCAAAAACATTGTTCCGGTCAACAAAGTGACGACCGTCACGAAGCGGAATGCAAGACCAGGTTCCAACACCAGACCAGCTTGCGACTCCAGTGCGACTGCAATGCCTAACGCTTGGAACAGTGCCAGGGCAACCGTGAAATACCGGGTGTACTGGGTGATCTTGCGACGACCTGCTTCGCCTTCTTTTTTCAACGCTTCCATCTGCGGTGACACGATCGACAGCAATTGCATGATGATCGAGGCCGAGATATAAGGCATGATACCCAGCGCAAACACTGTAAAACGAGACAAGGCACCGCCCGAGAACATGTTGAACATGCCCAGGACGCCGCCTTCGTGCTCCTTGAACAGCGAGGCTAATTGTGTCGGGTCAATCCCGGGAACCGGGACGTGAGCACCGATACGATAAACCACCAATGCGCCAAGCAAAAACCAGAGCCGTCCCCAAGGGAAACCGGCCGCTGCACTTTTAGCAAGTTGTGGATTAGTCGCCAATTTTCGCTCCGATCAAGCTGTTAGCGGTCAACTCAGGCTACCGAGCCGCCGGCTGCTTCGATGGCTGCTTTCGCGCCAGCGGACACTTTCAAGCCCTTCAAATTCACCGCTTTGGTGATTTCGCCGGACAAGATCACGCGCACGTCACGGGCCAACACGCCCAGAACGCCAGCTTGCTTCAAGACCAGAATGTCGACATCGCCAACAGCCAGGTTGTTCAGATCGGACAGGCGCACTTCAGCTTTGAAGGTTGCGTGCATCGATTTGAAACCGCGCTTAGGCAGACGGCGTTGCAGAGGCATCTGACCGCCTTCGAAACCGACTTTATGAAAGCCGCCCGAACGCGATTTCTGACCTTTGTGACCACGACCCGAGGTTTTACCCAGGCCGGAGCCGATACCGCGACCGACGCGACGCTTGTAGTGCTTAGCGCCTTCGGCTGGTGCAATAGTATTCAATTCCATGATTTGCTCCGTTCGTGTAAGCCCGAAGGCTTACCCGACAACTTTAACGAGATACGATACTTTATTGATCATGCCGCGTACGGATGGGGTGTCTTGCAATTCGGAAACCGAATTTACACGACGCAGACCCAGACCGCGCACGGTAGCGCGATGCGATTCGCGCGTACCGATCAAGCCCTTGACCAATTGCACTTTGACTGTGTTTGTCATTTTGTCCACCTTAAGCCAGAATGTCTTCGACCGACTTGCCGCGTTTGGCAGCGATATCGGAAGCAGTGCTCATTTTCGACAGGCCGTCCAGCGTAGCGCGTACCAGGTTGTATGGGTTGTTCGAACCGGTGGATTTCGCCACCACGTCCGTCACGCCCATCACTTCGAAGATAGCGCGCATTGCGCCACCAGCGATAACGCCAGTACCAGGCTTAGCTGGGTTCATCAGGACCTTGGAGGCGCCGTGACGACCAACAACCGTGTGATGCAAGGTGCCGTTTTTGAGCGGTACTTTGATCAGGTTGCGACGGGCTTCTTCCATTGCCTTCTGCACGCCAACTGGCACTTCTTTCGATTTGCCCTTGCCCATGCCGACGCGGCCATCGCCATCACCAACTACGGTCAGCGCGGCGAAACCCATGATACGACCACCCTTGACCACTTTGGTCACGCGGTTGATCGCGATCATTTTTTCGCGCATGCCATCATCCGGCTTGTCGCTTTGCATTTTTGCTTGCATTTTTGCCATGATTGATCCTTAGAACTTCAGACCGGCTTCGCGTGCGGCTTCTGCCAACGCTTTCACACGGCCGTGGTAACGGAAACCGGAGCGGTCAAACGCAACTTCGGTAATCCCTGCTTTCAACGCTTTTTCAGCGACGCGCTTGCCGATCAAGGCTGCAGCAGCGGCATTGCCGCCTTTGCCGGATTGGCCTGCCAGTTCAGCGCGAACTTCCGCTTCAGCCGTCGAGGCCGAAACCAGGACTTTAGCGTCCGGGCTGATCAGGTTGGCGTAAATGTGCAGGTTGGTGCGATGCACCGACAAGCGATTTACTTTCAATTCCGCAATCTTGATGCGGGTTTGGCGTCCGCGGCGAAGCCGTGATTCTTTCTTATCCATCGTCAGCCCCTAATTACTTCTTCTTGGTTTCTTTAAGCTTAACCACTTCGTCCGCATAGCGAACGCCCTTGCCTTTATAAGGCTCAGGAGCGCGGTAAGCACGAACTTCAGCGGCTACCTGGCCAACCTGTTGACGGTCGATACCTTTAATCAGGATCTCGGTCGGGGTTGGTGTTGCGCAGGTAACGCCAGCTGGCATGTCATGCACTACAGGGTGCGAGAAACCCAGGGACAGATTCAACTTGTCGCCTTGAGCTTGCGCCTTGTAACCCACGCCTACCAGGTTCAGCTTTTTCTCGAAACCCTTGGTGACGCCAACAACCATGTTGTTGACCAGTGCGCGCAGCGTGCCGGACATGGCATTGGCTTCGCGGCTGTCGTTCGCCACGTCGAAACTCAGGGTTCCTGCATTGTTTTCCACTTTGACCTGGCCGGTGAGGGCCTGGGAAAGTACGCCCAGCGGGCCTTTTACGGTGATCGCTTGTGCGGAGATGGCGACTTCGGCGCCAGCTGGCACTACGATAGGCATTTTAGCTACTCGAGACATGTGTAACTCCTTAAGCCACGTAGCAAATAACTTCGCCGCCGACACCGGTAGCGCGTGCTTTGCGGTCAGTCATGACGCCTTGCGGAGTCGACACGATCGCCACACCCAAGCCATTCATCACAACAGGGATCTCGTCTTTACCCTTGTAGACGCGCAGACCCGGACGGGACACGCGCTCCAAGCGCTCAATGACGGGACGGCCAACATAATACTTCAAACCGATTTTCAGTTCCGCTTTGCCACCAGCTTCGGCAACAGCGAAATCTTCAATGTAACCCTCGTCCTTCAGGACGCTGGCAATCGCAATTTTGACTTTCGACGATGGCATGGCCACGGTCGTCTTTTGCACGCCTTGTGCATTGCGAATGCGGGTCAGCATATCGGCGATAGGATCGCTCATACTCATTGCATATTCTCCTATTACCAGCTTGCTTTTGTCATACCCGGAATTTCACCACGCATGGCGAATTCACGGAGCTTGATACGACCCAGACCGAATTTACGGAATGTGCCGCGCGGACGACCAGTGATGGCGCAACGGTTACGTTGACGCGTCGGGTTCGAGTTACGTGGCAGCGCCTGCAGTTTCAGGCGAGCTTCGTAGCGCTCTTCTTCCGATTTCGATTGGTCATCGACGATGGCCTTGAGAGCTTCGCGCTTAGGGGCGAATTTCGCCACCAGGTCAGCACGCTTGATCTCACGATTAATCAGTGACAGTTTGGCCATGATCAGTTCCTGAAAGGGAATTTAAAGGCGGCGAGCAAAGCTTTGGCTTCGTCATCGGTCTTAGCGGTTGTCGTGATGCTGATATTCATACCGCGCAACGCGTCAATCTTGTCGTATTCGATTTCAGGGAAAATGATCTGTTCCTTGACACCGATGTTGTAGTTGCCACGACCATCAAATGCACGGCCGTTCACACCACGGAAATCGCGTACGCGCGGCAGAGCCACGGTAATGAAGCGATCCAGGAACTCGTACATGCGAGCGCCGCGCAGGGTGACCATCGTACCGATCGGGTAACCTTCACGGATTTTGAAGCCTGCGATCGCTTTGCGGGACTTGGTGGTCACTGGCTTCTGGCCGGCGATCTTGGTCAAGTCAGCAACTGCGTGCTCGAGAACTTTTTTATCCGCGATAGCCTCACCAACACCCATGTTCAGGGTGATCTTGGTCAGGCGTGGAACTTCCATTACCGACTTGTAACCAAACTTGCTGGTCAGGTCGGCAACGACTTTTTCTTTATAGAATTCTTGGAGACGTGCCATGATTTCTTAAGCCTTCACTACTTCGCCGGAGGATTTAAAGATGCGAACTTTCTTGCCGTCCACTTCTTTGAAACCCACGCGATCTGCCTTGCCAGTCGCTGCATTAAACAATGCAACGTTGGACACGTGAATTGGCATGGTCTTATCGACGATACCACCAGTTACGCCAGTCATCGGGTTTGGCTTAGTCGCTTTTTTAGCGATGTTAATGCCGTCAACCACGATATGTTCAGCATCGATACGCTGCTGTACCACACCACGTTTGCCCTTGTCTTTCCCGGTCAGAACGATGACTTCGTCGTTTTTACGAATCTTATCCATTACGACTCCTTACAGGACTTCCGGTGCCAGGGACACGATTTTCATGAACTTCTCAGTACGCAGTTCGCGTGTGACAGGTCCAAAAATACGGGTACCGATCGGTTCCAGCTTGGCGTTCAACAGAACGGCGGCGTTGCCGTCGAACTTCACCAGGGAACCGTCTTGGCGGCGAACACCTTTAGCGGTGCGCACAACCACGGCGTTATAAATTTCACCTTTTTTGACACGGCCACGTGGCGCAGCAACCTTAACGGTTACCTTGATCACATCGCCAATGCCAGCATAACGGCGCTTGGAGCCGCCCAATACCTTGATGCACATTACTTCTTTGGCACCGGTATTGTCAGCCACTTCGAGCCGGCTTTCAGTTTGAATCATAGTATTCTCTTTCCCAACTTAAGCCGAAGAATCCACACAATGTAGACCCACGGTCAGTCTTGGTCCCGCCAGAGCCGCCCTGCTGGGCTTCACTGTTTGGGTGCATGACCTTCATACATCAACTGACCGCGAATGCTACTGTCTGTGGCCAGACACTTTGCGGCGTTACATGAACGAAGCCCGCAAGTATTACATACAATTTGCGGGCCTGCAAGTACTAATTAAAACCCACCGCCGAAACGGTGGTTTTTATTTAAACGGTTGGTGCGGCTTGAACCACACGTGTCACCGTCCATGCCTTCGTTTTGGAGATCGGGCGACCTTCCTGGATCTCGACCGTGTCACCGGCCTTGACTTGGTTGGTCTCGTCATGCGCGTGATACTTGTTCGAGCGCATGATGATCTTGCCATACAAAGGATGTTTTACGTGGCGCTCGATCAGAACGGTAACGGTCTTGTCCATCTTGTCCGAAACCACTTTACCGATCAGCGTGCGCTTGAGCGACTGTTTCACTGGTTCGTTCATTTGGCTTCCTTCAGATTCATTACCGTCTTCACACGCGCGATATCGCGGCGTACCTTCTTGAGCTGCGAAGTGTTGCTCAGCTGCTGCGTAGCGATTTGCATGCGCAGGCCGAACTGTGCCTTCAACAGGTCATTCAGCTCTTTTTGCAGAGCTGGCTGGTCCTTGCCGCGGAGTTCAGATGCTTTCATATACAACTCCAATTATTGGCCGACTTGGCGCACGACAAACGTCGTAGCCAGTGGCAGTTTAGCGGCGGCAAGACGGAATGCTTCCCGTGCCAGCGCTTCATCAACGCCATCCATTTCGTACAGTACTTTGCCTGGCTGAATTTCAGCGACGTAGTACTCAGGATTACCTTTACCGTTACCCATACGGACTTCAGCCGGTTTGTTCGAAATCGGTTTGTCCGGGAAAATACGGATCCAGATACGGCCACCGCGCTTGATGTGACGCGTCATTGCACGACGCGCCGCTTCAATTTGACGCGCAGTGATACGACCGCGCGCAACTGCCTTCAGACCGAATTCGCCAAACGACACGGCGGTGCCGCGGCTGTGCGAAATACCGGTGTTACGGCCTTTCTGCTCTTTACGATACTTTCTGCGTGCTGGTTGCAGCATGATTATTCTCCTGCTTTCTCAGCTGGTGCTGCTGCGGCGGCCGGTTTAGCGGCGGTACGCACACGTGCACCTGGTGCTGTGGATGGTTTCGCACCGGCACCGGCTGGACGTGGACGGCCAGCTGGCTTGCCATCGTCACGGCGTGGGCCGCGGCTTTTCTTCTCGTCAGCTGGGGTATCGATGACTGGTGCATCGCCGTTAGGCGCGCGGTCACCTTTGTATACCCACACCTTGACACCGATGATGCCGTAGGTGGTCGACGCTTCGCTGGTACCGTAGTCGATATCTGCGCGCAGGGTATGCAGAGGCACGCGGCCTTCGCGGTACCATTCTTTACGTGCGATTTCGATACCGTTCAGACGGCCGGACGACATGATCTTGATACCGAGTGCACCCAGGCGCATTGCATTTTGCATTGCACGCTTCATGGCGCGGCGGAACATGATCCGTTTTTCCAGCTGCTGCGAGATCGAATCGGCGATCAGTTGCGAGTCGATTTCCGGCTTGCGAATTTCTTCGATGTTCACGTGAACAGGCACGCCCATGATCTTGGTCAAAGCGGACTTCAGTACTTCGATGTCTTCGCCTTTTTTACCAATGACCACGCCTGGGCGCGAGCTGTAGATCGTGAAGCGCGCGTTCTTGGCTGGGCGCTCGATAACGATGCGGCCAACGGATGCGTTCTTCAGTTTCTTTTTCAGGTAAGCACGTGCTTTCAAGTCTTCGTTCAGCATGGCAGCGAAATTACCGTTGCCTGCATACCAGCGCGAAGCCCAGTTACGGGTGACCGCCAGACGGAAACCGGTTGGATGAATTTTCTGACCCATCGTGGCTCCTTAGTTACCGACAGTCACGTAAACGTGACAGGATTGTTTCGAAATACGGTCGCCACGGCCTTTTGCACGCGCGGTGAAGCGCTTCAGGACCGGGCCCTTTTCGACGTAGATCGTTTTCACGAACAATTCGTCGATGTCCGCGCCATCATTGTGTTCCGCATTGGCGATTGCCGATTCCAGAACGCGTTTGATGATCGCAGCACCTTTTTTCGGGCTGAATTGCAAGATGTTGAGTGCAGCGTCAACTTTCTTGCCACGGATCAGGTCAGCAACCAGGCGGCCCTTTTGGTCCGACAGGCGCACACCTTTGAGGATAGCTTTAGTTTCCATTATTTCTTAGCCTTTTTGTCAGCTGCATGGCCCTTGAACGTACGGGTCAGTGCGAATTCGCCGAGCTTGTGACCAACCATGTTTTCGGAAACATAAACCGGCACGTGCAGCTTGCCGTTATGAACCGCGATCGTCAGGCCGATGAAGTCAGGCATGATTGTCGAACGACGCGACCAGGTTTTGATTGGCTTTTTGTCTTTGGCTGCTTGCGCGGCTTCAACTTTTTTCACCAGGTGGGCGTCACAGAACGGCCCTTTTTTCAATGAACGTGTCATGTGCTACCCCTTATTTCTTGCCGCGGCGCGAGACGATCATGGAAGTAGTACGCTTGTTGCTGCGTGTCTTCTTACCCTTAGTCTGTTGGCCCCAAGGCGAAACTGGATGACGACCAGCTGCTGTTTTACCTTCACCACCACCGTGCGGGTGATCGACCGGGTTCATGACCACACCGCGAACGGTAGGACGAACACCGCGCCAGCGCATCGCACCAGCTTTACCGATTTTACGCAGGCTGTGCTCGGCATTGCCGACTTCACCAACCGTTGCACGGCACTCGATGTGCACGCGACGTACTTCACCCGAGCGCAGACGCACTTGAGCGTAGGTACCTTCACGAGCCATCAGCACAACGCCAGCGCCGGCGGTACGGGCCATTTGGGCACCTTTACCTGGCAGCATTTCAACGCAATGCATCACGGTACCGACTGGGATGTTACGGATTGGCAAGCAGTTACCCGATTTGATCGGTGCTTCCGAACCGTTCATCACGCTGTCGCCAACGGCCATGCCTTTGGTTGCGATGATGTAGTGACGTTCGCCGTCGGCGTAGCACAGCAGAGCGATATTCGCGGTGCGGTTTGGATCGTATTCGATACGTTCCACTTTCGCTGGAATACCATCTTTGGTGCGCTTGAAGTCGATCAAGCGGTAGTGTTGCTTATGACCACCACCGATATGACGGGTGGTGATGTGACCGTTGTTGTTACGACCAGCGGTCTTGGATTTCTTTTCAACCAGAGCAGCGAATGGACGACCCTTGTACAGGTCGGCATTCACCACCTTCACCATGCCGCGACGGCCTGGCGAGGTTGGTTTCATCTTAACGAGTGCCATTATGCAGCCTCCTCGGAGAAGTTGATTTCCTGGCCAGGCTTCAGGCACACGAAAGCACGCTTGGTATGGTTACGACGACCGTTGAACTTGCCGGTGCGCTTTTGCTTACCTTCGCGGTTTGCAGTTTGCACGGACAGAACTTCAACCTTGAACAGCAGTTCGACCGCTGCCTTGATTTCAGGCTTGGTTGCATCCGGCAGTACGCGGAATACAATTTGCTCGTTCTTTTCCGCGACCATGGTGGCCTTTTCGGAAATCACGGGCGCCAACAGCACCTTCATCAAGCGTTCTTCGCTATGTTTCAAAATCGCGCTCATGCCAGCATCTCCTCAATCTTGGCCAATGCAGCTTTGGTGACCAGGATCTTCTTGTAGAACACCAGGGACATCGGGTCTGCGTGACGTGGCTCAACGACGAGTACGTTAGGCAGGTTGCGCGATGCCAGTTCCAGGTTTTCGTTCAGAACGTCGGTGATGATCAGAACCGAATCAAAGCCCAGGCCGTTCAATTTTTGCGACAGCAGCTTGGTTTTTGGCGCGTCGATCGTCAGATCGTCGATGACGATCAGGCGCTCTTCGCGAGCCAGCTGCGACAGGATCGAGCAGATACCTGCGCGATACATTTTTTTGTTCACTTTGTGGGTGAAGTTTTCGTCAGGCGAGTTCGGGAAAATCCGACCACCGCCGCGCCACAGTGGCGACGACGACATACCAGCACGAGCGCGGCCGGTACCTTTTTGGCGCCATGGCTTTTTCGTCGTGTGGTGAACTTCTTCACGGTCTTTTTGCTTGCGGTTACCACTACGTGCATTCGCTTGATAAGCGATGACGACTTGGTGGATCAGCGCTTCATTGTAGTCACGGCCGAAAATCGTATCGGCTGCAGCAACGTTCGAGGCGGCTTGACCTTGCGCATTCAGAAGCTTGAGTTCCATCGTTTAAGCTCCCTTCTTGGCTTTGGTTTTGATGGCTGGCGAGACAACTACCTGGCCATTTTTCGCACCTGGAATCGCGCCTTTGACCAGCAACAGCTGACGGTCGGCATCGATACGGGCGATCACGAGGTTCTGGATCGTACGGTTAACGTCACCCAGATGACCGGTCATGCGCTTACCAGGAAAAACGCGACCTGGATCTTGTGCCATACCGATGGAACCTGGAACGTTATGCGAACGCGAGTTACCGTGCGTTGCACGGCCAGAAGCGAAGTGGTAACGTTTGATAACGCCTGCATAGCCTTTACCGATGGTAACGCCTTGCACGTCGATCTTTTGACCGACTTCGAACAGGGAAGCAGCGACAACATCGCCAGCTTTCAGTTCAGCGGCTTTGGCAGCGTCGACACGGAACTCTTTCAACAGAGTACCGGCTTCAACACCAGCTTTAGCGTGATGACCAGCAACAGCTTTGGTCACGCGGGAAGCGCGACGTTGACCGAATGCGACCTGAACAGCGGAGTAACCATCTGTTTCAGGGGTTTTGATTTGCGCAACACGGTTGTTCGATACGTCCAACACGGTGACAGGAATCGAATCCCCTTCATCCGTGAAAATGCGCATCATACCAACCTTGCGACCGAGAAGGCCTAGGCTCATTTTTTCTCCATTCCCACCTGCGATTGGGCGGGGCTTGTTTAACTACAAAGTAACGTAGGACTCAAAAAAGACGAATCCATACCGAAGCCGGCTAGTATATAGCACAAAAACCCTTGACGCAACAAGTTAACACGAGGTATGTCAAAGTGTTGTGCGACGCCCCTGCGGGAGTTGTCGGCGCGCCGGAAAAATGCCGCCGCGAGCCAACTTGAGAGGCGCAAAGCACGGCGCCATGCGCCCTGGCGGGCAATGGCAGAAACACACAGGGCGCGCAATGGCTTGCGCGCCCTGCCCTGCCCTCCCGGGCGCGACGCCCGAAAAAGCTTATTGCTGGCAGTTGATCAGGCAATGCTGGTACAGATCTTCGCAGATGGGGCTGCCGCCGAGGTGCGCGCGGCAATTGGCCACTTTTTGCCCGCACTCGCTATAGCACTGCGTGACATCGCCAGCGGCAAACGCATACGAGGCGCTCAAGCCCAGCGCAAACAGGAAAGCCATCGACTTCTTGATCATATTTCATCTCCGTTTATCAGATGGAAGAACAACCAGGACGACACGCCATCCTCGCACCGCCCCGGGCAGTTGCCGCGGCACCCGCCATTACTTAAAAAGCAATGCCAATAGAATACCGTAAACAATACCAACCAACTACCAATTAATGCTGCCACACTTTTCCGCATCCAATAAAAAGCCAGCCCGGACAGATCACCGTCCGGGCTGGCTGCAAGCGTTACGGCGCATGGCGCCCGGGCCGCCCCTATTCCTGCGGCGCTCCTTTGCCAATCTGATACCAGTCCACCTTGCGCGTCGCCACCATGATGACTGCCAGCACGGCGAACAGCAGGATGCTGCCCATCACCAGCGCATTGTTTTCCGAACTGAGCAAGCCATACAGCGCGCCATACAGCATGGTCAGCGCCACGCCGAAGCCGATGCCGCGCCAGGCGTTATGCAGCACGTGCACCAGGTAAAAGCTGGTCAGCACGATACAGGCGGCGCTGGCGATCAGGTAGGCGGACAGGAAGGCGATGTGCTCGGCCAGACCCACCAGCAGCAGGAAGAAGATCACCAGCGACAGGCCCACCAGCAGATACTGGACCGGATGGATTGGCAGACTCTTCAGGATTTCAAAGATGAAGAAGGCGGCAAAGGTCAGCGCCACGAACAGCAAGCCATATTTGGTGGCCCGGTCCGATTGCGAATACACGTTCACGGGTTCGATGAAGCCCACGCTGAAGCGGTCGATCTGCCCCAGCGGCGCACTGTCGGGCACCTTGAATTCCCCTTCGATGGTGCTCAGCTGCGTTTGCGCATTGGTGGCCAGCGACGAGATATTCCACGCCACGTTGAAACCCTGGGCGTCGATCTGGCGATTCTTCGGCGACGGCAGGAAGCGCCCGCCAAACTGCGGATGGGGCCAGTTCGACTTGATGCTAATCTGGCTGTTTTTTGCCACCGGCACGAAATGCTGGCGTTCGATGCCATCGAGGCCCAGGTCAAAGCTGAAGCGCACCTGCTGCGGCGCCGCCAGCGGCATGGCGCCCAGCGGCGCATGCAGGCCGCTGCGGAAGGCAAACAGGTCGGTGCCCTGCTCGAACTCGATCTTCTGGCCGCCCCAGTCGATTTTCGGAATATTGCGGATGCCGCGCACGTCCTCGATGGACAGGGCGACGAATGGCGCACCGAGGGTCACGCGCGAGTCCGGCGTTTTGCGCGGCAGCTGGCTGCTGGCCGGCACCGTGAAGTCGCCCTTGAACGCGTGCTGGCCGCTGTACACCAGCACCTGGTGGATGCCGCGGTAACGGCGGTCCGTCTCGATGTTGCCGTTGATCTGCAGATCGTTCGGATAAACAATCAGGCGGCGCTGCACCAGGCGGCGCAGCAACTCCGTGCGCACCGGCGATTTCGCTTCCTTGTCATCGCCCTTGGCCACTTCCACGCGCTCTTCGTACTGCTCCGTGTAGGGAATCACCAGAATGGGGCCGATGATGGTTTGTTCGCGCACCGAATCGGCGGCGATGCTGTTGACGGCTTCCTGGCGGAATTCCATCCGTTCCTTGATCGTTTCCTGAATCATCAGCAAAGGCAGGCCGATCAGCAGCATCAGGCCGAACACGATCAACGCTTTGACTAACAGAGTTTTTTGCATGGCGCATCCTTGAAGTAAGGCGGCCAGTGTAAAAGAGCTGTATGCGCTGACGATGCAGTCTGTGTGAAGCCGACAAATAAAGTGCGCTAAGCCAGCAGCGGCAGGCACAGGCGCGCGCAGGCGCCGCCCTCCGCGTGATTGAGCACTTCGACCGTGCCGCCATGCAGCGAGGCCACTTCGCGCACGAAGGGCAGGCCCAGGCCCGTGCTCTTGCCGGCGCTCGGGCGCGGCAGCGAATAAAAGCGCTCGAAGACGCGCTCGAGCGCATACGCGGGAATCCCCTCGCCCCGGTCGCGCACGGCAATTTCCACCTGGCTGCCGTGGCGCTGCGCCGTCAGGTCGATGCAGCTGCCCGGCGGCGCAAAGCCGGCTGCGTTGTCGAGCAGGTTGCCCAGCGCCTGGCGCAGCAGCAGGGCGTCCCCTGCCACGCTCGCCTCGTCGTGTTGCAGCTGCACGCGCACGCCGCGCGCCGCCAAAGTGGCCGCGCCATCCTGCGCCACTTGCGCCAGCAAGGGTCCCAGCGCGATGCGCTCGGGATGATCGAGGCGCTGCTGCTTTTCCACGCGCACGAGGGCCAGCAGCTTGTCGATCAGCTGCCGCTGGCGCGCATTCTGTTCCAGGATACTGGCGAGGAACTGGCGGCGCTCGGCCGGCGGCATGTCTTCCTGCAGCAGTTCGGCCGAGGCCTGGATGGCCGCGATCGGGCTTTTCAATTCATGCGCCAGGGTATGCATCAGCTGCTCCACATATTCCTTGCCTTCCAGGCGCGTGCGCATTGCCTCCAGCGCCCTGCCCAAGGTGCCGATCTCGTTCGTTCCCAGCGCCGGCAGCGCCACCTTGCGCCCCGCTTCCACGTCGCCAATATAGTCCATCAGCTTGCCCAGCGCATGGTGCAGCCACCAGGCGAACGCCAGGCCGATCAGCAGCGACAGCAGCAACAGTACGGCGCCGCGCTGCAGGATCTTGCGCTGGCTGCGCTCGACAAACGCTTGCACGCTGGCGTTCGGCTTGGCCACCGTCAGCACGCCGATTACCTCATTGCCGTCGCGAATCGGCGCGGCCACGTGCATCACCGTCGACATCTCGTCGTCCGGCTGGCTGCGCGTGCTGCGCGCGCCATACTTGCCCTGCAAGGTCAGGTAGACGTCATTCCAGCGCGAATAGTCGCGCCCCACGTCGCGTCCGCTGGAATCGAACAGCACGATGCCGTGCCGGTCCGTAATATAGATGCGGTAATCGAGCGTGCGCTTGCGCACGCCATTGATATTGACGTCCACGCCATGGCGCGCGTAATCCTGCATGCGTTCGGCCACGGGCGACTGCGCCAGCGTGCCCGCCTTCACGTCGGGCGCCACCAGGTTGGCCAGCAGTTGCGAGGTATCGACCAGGGTGTCTTCCAGGGTCGAGCGCACGCCCGGCTTGACCTGTTCCATGAAAACATTGAGCAAAAACCACGCGGCCAGCCCGACGATCAGGAAGTAGCCGAGCAGGATGCGCAGGCCGATCTTCATGCGCCGGCCAGGCTGTAGCCGAGGCCACGGTGGGTGTGGATGGGGTCGACCTGCGCATCGACGGCACGCAGCTTGGCGCGCAGCGATTTGACGTGCGCGTCGACGGTGCGCTCGAGCGTGTCGGACGCCCCGCTCCACACGCGCTCCATCAGCTGGGCGCGCGACAGCACGTGGCCCGGATGCTCGAGCAGGGTTTTCAGCAACAGGTATTCATAGCGGGTCAGGTCCAGCGGCTGGCCGTGGAACAGCACCCGCGCTTCGAGCGCGCGCAACTCGAAGCGCGCCGGCGCGGTCGCGGCGGCAGGCGCGGCTATCGTCATGCCAGTCTCGCGCGGCACCTGAGCGACACCCGCGCGGCGCAGGATGACGCGGATGCGCGCCACCAATTCGCGCGGCGAAAACGGTTTGGTGACGTAATCGTCGGCGCCGATTTCCAGGCCCACGATGCGGTCGATCTCGTCGCTGCGGGCCGTCAGGAAAATCACCGGCACGTCGGAAAACTGGCGCAGGCGGCGGCACACCTCCAGGCCGCTCATGTCGGGCAAGCCCACGTCGAGTACCACGAGCACGGGCATCTGCGCGGCTTCCCCGGGCATGGGGCGCAGTGCGGCCAGGGCGTGCTCGCCCAACATCACATGGCGCGGCGTAAAGCCGTCCGTGCGCAAGGCATAGGCGATGCTGTCGGCAATCGCCTGTTCATCTTCCACGATCAGGACAGTCTTGGACATGGCGGCGGCACGCATTAATGGACAAGCCCGGAGTATCCCTGAAGCACGCAAGCGGCGTCAATTGTGCGGGCTGGCGAAAAGCCACCCACCCCAAAAAACTTAGAGTATATTTATTACGGCATGACTCCACCGATACACTGTGTTTGACACCCGTCCGAGGAGACTATGAAGACCCATACCATCAGCCTGCTATGCGCTGTCAGCCTGCTGGTCGCCTGCGCGGCGCCAGCGACACTCACCACCTCCAATGAACAGCAGGACGCCTGCAACGCGGCCGAACTCAAAGGCCAGTTTGGCGAAGCGGAACTGGCGTGTGTACAGGCACTGCGCAGCGCCGAGCAGGCTGGCGCCAGCGCGGACATCCTCTCACAGCGCCAGTACAACCTGGGCCGCATCAAGCGCTTGCAGGGCAAGAATGCCGAAGCGGAGCAACTGTACCGCCAAGCCCTGGCCACGGAAGAAGCGGCGCAGCCGCGCAGCGATGCGCGCGTCGGACGCCGCATGGTGGAGCTGGCGTCGGCCCTGGCCGCGCAAGGCAAGTGGCAGGAAGGCACGGGCTATCTGGAACGCGTGCTGCCGTTGCTGCCGAAGCTGTCGCCCGCCTCGCGCACCTATTCGGCGGAAGTGCTGCGCCAATACGCGAAGCAACTGCAAGGCGGCCCGCAAGCGGCGCTGGGGGCGCGCTTCGACGTGGTGGCGGCCAGCCTGCAATAAGCAACTCCCGGGGCCCGGCCTAAGGCTGGGCGACGTGGATGCTGGCCTTGATGTGCTTGAGGTGTGCAACGATGGTGAAGGTCATGACCACCAGCAGCGACCATGAACTCCATTTGCTGACGTGCACCGCCGACCAGGCGCCAAGCTGGTTCGGATAGCGCCACACGCCCCAGAAGGTGCTGATGTTTTCGGCCAGCCAGATGAAGAAGCCGACCAGCACGAAACCCAGCAGCAAGGGCATGCTGCGGTCGCGGTCGAGCGGGCGGAAGACCACGGTGGTGCGCGCATACAGGCCCAGCGCACAAGCGGCCAGATACCAGCGATAGTCGCCGATGTAGTGGTGAGTAAAGAAGTTGGCGTAGATCAGCAGCGCGATCAGCACCGCCATCCAGTACGGTGGATGGTGGCGGATCCGCATGTCGAGCAGGCGCCAGGTCTGGATGATGTAGCTGCCGACAGCCGCATACATGAAGCCGGAAAACAGGGGCACGCCGAACACCTTGGTGTAGGCGAAGTCGGGATAGCTCCACGACTGGATGGTCCCCGACACCTTGAACACCTCCAGCGCGAAGCCGACCGCATGAAACAGGCAAATGGCTTTCAATTCATCCCACGTCTCGAGCCCGCTCCAGACCATCGCGCCCTGGATCGCCAGCGCTACCAGCAACAGCACGTCATAGCGCGGCAGGCCGAACAGGCCGGCGCGCGGCACCAGGAAGACGGCAGCAAAAAACAGCCCCACGAACAGGCACGACCTCGCCTCCTTGATACCGAAATACAAAAATTCGGTCAGGAAGCGCGGCCAGCCGCGCAGGCGCTGACGGGGAGTGGCATTTAACAGATGGGTATCGAGGGCGTTAAGCATGCAGCGACTTTATCGGCCAGCCGCGGCACTGTAAAGCGATTTTGCAGAGGTGCGCGGGCACCAATAGCAATGGGGCCGGGCGCACTCACGATCGTGAGCAGGCCCGGCCCCATCATCAGGCAGCGGGATACCCGCCGGCCTTTTAAAAACGATTATTGCAGTTTGATTTCGACATCAACACCAGCTGGCAGGTCCAGCTTCATCAGCGCGTCAACGGTTTTGTCCGTTGGGTCAACGATGTCCATCAGGCGTTGGTGCGTACGGATCTCGAACTGATCGCGCGAAGTTTTGTTGACGTGCGGGGAACGCAGCACATCGAAACGTTGAATACGGGTAGGCAGTGGTACTGGGCCTTTGACGACAGCGCCGGTGCGCTTCGCGGTTTCAACGATTTCCAGAGCGGACTGGTCGATCAGTTTGTAATCGAAAGCCTTCAGGCGGATACGGATTTTTTGGTTTGGTGCCGACATGATATTTCCTTAAAAGAACGAACCGCGCGGTTTGCACGGCAATGAGGTCATACGGGAATTCTGACGCAACAACCGTCAGGGTCGACATGATAGCACCAAAATGCTTGCCAACCCCGGCAGTTGAATAAAAAGAAGGGCGCCGGGCGACGACGCGTCTTCTTTTATGCAGGCTTAAGAATTAAGCCAGGATTTTTGCAACAACACCAGCGCCGACGGTACGGCCGCCTTCGCGGATAGCGAAGCGCAGACCTTCTTCCATCGCGATCGGGTTGATCAGCTTGACGGTGATCGACACGTTATCGCCTGGCATAACCATTTCTTTGTCTGCTGGCAACTCGATCGAACCGGTTACGTCCGTCGTGCGGAAGTAGAACTGTGGACGATAGTTGTTGAAGAATGGCGTATGACGGCCGCCTTCGTCTTTCGACAAAACATAGATCTCGCCGGTGAAGTGGGCATGCGGCTTGATCGAGCCTGGCTTGGCCAGAACTTGACCACGTTGCACGTCTTCACGCTTGGTGCCGCGCAGCAGCAGACCAACGTTGTCGCCAGCTTGACCTTGGTCCAGCAGCTTGCGGAACATTTCCACGCCGGTGCAAGTCGTTTTGACGGTATCGGTGATACCGACGATTTCGATCTCTTCGCCGACTTTAACAATGCCGCGCTCGATACGACCGGTCACAACGGTACCGCGACCCGAGATCGAGAACACGTCTTCTACTGGCATCAGGAATGCACCGTCAACAGCGCGCTCTGGCGTTGGGATGTAAGCATCCAGCGCATCGGCCAGACGCAGCACTGCGTCAACGCCCATTTCGCCTTCTTTGCCTTCCAGCGCCATACGTGCCGAACCTTTGATGATAGGCAGGTCGTCGCCTGGGAATTCGTACTTCGACAACAGCTCGCGCACTTCCATTTCAACCAGTTCCAGCAGCTCTGCGTCGTCGACCAGGTCGCACTTGTTCAGGAACACGATGATGTATGGAACGCCAACTTGGCGGGCCAGCAGGATGTGTTCGCGGGTCTGTGGCATTGGGCCGTCAGCTGCGGAGCACACCAGGATCGCGCCGTCCATCTGGGCTGCACCGGTAATCATGTTTTTGATGTAATCGGCGTGGCCTGGGCAGTCAACGTGCGCGTAGTGACGCGTTTCCGTTTCGTACTCGACGTGGGCGGTGTTAATCGTGATACCGCGCGCTTTTTCTTCTGGTGCTGCATCGATCTGGTCGTATGCTTTAGCTTCGCCGCCGAATTTCTTCGACAGAACCGTTGCGATTGCAGCGGTCAGCGTGGTTTTACCGTGGTCGACGTGGCCGATGGTGCCGACGTTGACGTGCGGCTTGGTCCGTTCGAATTTACCTTTTGCCATTTTATTCTTCCTTAGAACAATGATTTAAATGTAGGGACCGGCATTCTCGTGAAAGCCGGCCCGGAACTTCTATTACTTAGCTTTCGAGCTTACGATTGCTTCAGTCACATGCTTAGGTGCTTCAGCATAGTGCTTGAATTCCATCGTGTAAGTCGCACGACCTTGGGTCGACGAACGCAACGACGTGGCGTAACCGAACATTTCCGACAGAGGTACTTCGGCCTTGATGATCTTGCCGCCACCGCCAGCAATTTCATCCATACCTTGCACCATACCGCGACGCGACGACAGATCGCCCATCACGGTACCGGCGTAGTCTTCCGGCGTTTCCACTTCCACGGCCATCATCGGCTCCAGGATGACTGGCGATGCTTTGCGGCAGCCATCTTTGAATGCCATCGAAGCGGCCATGCGGAATGCATTTTCGTTCGAGTCAACATCATGGTACGAACCGAAGAACAGCGTGACTTTCACGTCAACGACTGGGTAACCAGCCATCACGCCCGAAGTCAGCGTGTCGCGCACACCTTTTTCAACTGCAGGGATGTATTCGCGAGGAACGGTACCGCCCTTGATCGCGTCAACGAATTCGAAGCCCTTGCCCGGTTCTTGCGGTTCGATCTTCAGAACCACGTGACCGTATTGACCACGACCACCCGATTGCTTGACGAATTTGCCTTCCGACTCTTCGCACACTTTACGGATCGTTTCGCGGTAAGCCACTTGTGGCTTGCCGACGGTCGCTTCAACGTTGAATTCGCGCTTCATGCGGTCAACGATGATGTCCAGATGCAACTCGCCCATACCGGCGATGATGGTCTGGCCCGATTCTTCATCGGTACGCACGCGGAACGATGGATCTTCTGCAGCCAGGCGGTTCAGCGCCAGGCCCATTTTTTCCTGGTCGGCCTTGGTTTTTGGCTCGACTGCCTGCGAAATCACTGGCTCAGGGAAGACCATGCGTTCCAGAACGACGCTGGCTTTTTCGTCGCAAAGCGTATCGCCGGTGGTGGTGTCTTTCAGACCCACAACGGCGGCGATGTCGCCAGCGCGCATTTCCTTGATTTCTTCGCGTTCGTTCGCTTGCATCTGCACGATACGGCCGATACGCTCTTTCTTCTGCTTCACGGAGTTCAACACCGAGTCGCCCGAATTCAGGGTACCCGAGTAGCAACGGATGAAGCACAACTGACCGACGAACGGATCGGTTGCGATCTTGAACGCCAATGCCGAGAATTTCTCATTGTCGTCAGCTGCGCGCTCGACTGGCTGCTCGTCCTCGTCCAGACCTGGTACAGGTGGAATGTCGATTGGCGATGGCAGGTACTCGATGACCGCGTCCAACATGGCTTGTACGCCCTTGTTTTTAAAGGCGGTACCGCACAACATTGGAACGATTTCGCTGGCGATGGTACGCTGACGCAGAGCAGCCTTGATCTCTTCTTCCGAGAGGTCGCCTTCTTCCAGGTACTTGTTCATCAGGTCTTCCGACGCTTCAGCAGCGGCTTCAACCATGTTTTCGCGCCACTTGGCAGCATCAGCGGCCAGGTGTGCAGGAATGTCGCCGTATTCGAACTTCATGCCTTGCGAAGCGTCGTCCCAGATAACCGCTTTCATCTTGACCAGATCGATAACACCGGTGAAGACGTCTTCAGCGCCGATAGGCATCTGAATAGGCACTGGGTTGGCTTTCAGACGCGAACGCATCTGATCGTAGACCTTGAAGAAGTTGGCGCCGGTACGGTCCATCTTGTTCACGAAGGCCAGACGTGGCACTTTGTACTTGTTAGCCTGACGCCATACCGTTTCCGATTGTGGCTGCACGCCGCCGACTGCACAGTAAACCATGCAGGCGCCATCCAACACGCGCATCGAACGTTCCACTTCAATGGTGAAGTCAACGTGGCCTGGCGTGTCGATGATGTTGATGTGGTGAGCTGGGAAGTTGTTTGCCATGCCTTTCCAGAAGCACGTAACAGCAGCCGAGGTAATCGTGATACCGCGCTCTTGCTCTTGTGCCATCCAGTCGGTGGTGGCAGCGCCATCATGGACTTCGCCCAGCTTGTGGTTCACGCCTGTGTAGAACAGGACGCGCTCGGTCGTGGTCGTCTTACCTGCATCGATGTGAGCGGAGATACCGATATTACGATAGCGCTCAATGGGGGTCTTGCGGGCCATAATTAATCCTAAATGAATGGACAAAACCGAGCAGCATTTTTTTGCAAAAATGAGCCCGGCCTCGAACAACAGATGCTTGACAGCCGCCTTGCGGTAGCTGGCTTTATATTAGAAGCGGAAATGCGAGAACGCTTTGTTCGCTTCAGCCATACGATGGACTTCGTCGCGTTTTTTCATCGCGCCGCCGCGGCTTTCAGCCGCTTCCATCAGCTCACCGCCGAGGCGTTGTGGCATCGATTTTTCGCTGCGCTTGTTAGCAGCTTCACGCAACCAACGCATGGACAGAGCCATACGACGGACTGGGCGAACTTCGACCGGCACCTGGTAGTTTGCACCACCGACGCGACGGGATTTCACCTCAACCAGCGGCTTGGCGTTGTTGATTGCGGTAGCAAAAACTTCGAGCGGATCTTTGCCCGATTTTGCTGCGATGTGCTCGAAAGCACCGTAGATGATGTTTTCTGCAACCGATTTCTTACCGGACAGCATCAGCACGTTTACAAATTTAGCGACATCAGTGTTGCCGAATTTTGGATCTGGCAAAATTTCGCGCTTGGGTACTTCACGACGACGTGGCATATCAATTCCTTTCAATCTTCAGTTGAGCGCGCGTTCTTCGCACACTCGCGGACGACCATCATAGTCTTCCACTTACTCGACCAGATGCGGTCGACTACATTCACTTAGCTAGTTGCCACTGAGCGAAACTTGGGTTTGCTGCGTACAACTTATTACTTCTTGCCAGCTTTAGCGCGCTTGGTACCGTACTTCGAACGCGATTGCTTACGGTCTTTAACGCCTTGGGTATCCAGAGCACCGCGAACCATGTGGTAACGCACACCCGGCAAATCCTTGACGCGGCCGCCGCGCAACAGCACAACACTATGCTCTTGCAGGTTATGGCCTTCACCGCCAATGTACGAAATGACTTCGAAACCATTGGTCAGGCGAACTTTAGCGACTTTACGCAGAGCCGAGTTAGGCTTCTTTGGAGTCGTGGTGTAAACACGTGTGCAGACGCCACGTTTTTGCGGGCTGTTTTCCAGCGCCGGCGATTTGCTCTTCACGGTCAAAGCGACGCGTGGATTGCGAATCAATTGATTGATGGTTGGCATCGTTATAAATCCAACAAAAAACTACGATTAATAACCCGGACAAGATGCCCGGCGACTAAAACCTCGTCCCGCTTTCATCTACTGCGCACCGGAGGCGCCCGCAGCCACTCGATTAGGAGCGGCCATGAAATGCCAAGTAATGCGTAAACGATGAGCAGAATAAAATCGAGAACTCGCTAGTTTAGACCTTGTGCCACAGGGGGTCAATCGGTTTACCGCTTTTTGCTATAAAAAAAGGCAAAAATGGCAGGTGTTTGTGGCATTTTGACTAATCTTTGGCAACGATGCGCGGATGCTAGCATGCGTAAACGATGAATAATTTAGCATTCTTTCCCTGCGGCCAAGCATCTGCCGTGCACATTCTTGTGTGACCGCAAGACAACAAAAGGATTGATAATAGCGGACATTTTTCGCTGCCCTCCCGCCCTCCTTTATGCGCTCCTTGCTTCGCCCCGCCAATCTGATCCTGCTCCTGACGTATGCCTCGCTGACGGCCGTGCCCTTCATCCCCGCGCTGCTGGGGCGTGCGCTCGAGCATCCGTGGCAGATGCTCACGTTCGAGCTGCTGGCCTGGCTGGCCGTGTGGAGCATCTTCAAGCGCCCCGCCTACTTCCACTGGTTGCTGGTGCCCGCCTTCCTGGCCTTGCCGACGGAAATCTACCTGTTCATCTTTTATGGCCAGGGCATTTCCACGCACCACCTGGGCATCATCTTCGAAACCAGCCCCAAGGAAGCGATGGAATTCCTCGGGCAAAAAGTATGGCTGATGGGCGCCGTCATGCTGGGCGTGATCACCTGGTGCGCCCTGAGCTGGTATGCGGCCACGCGCACGCGCGACCTCGACTGGCGCGGCAAGACGCGCCCGGCCGCCTTCGTGCTGCTGATCCTGCTGGGCGGCTTCTGGTGGTATGGCTACGAATTCGGTTTCGAGGCCAAGACCGTGCACAGCGCCGCCGCGTCCGCCAAGGCCAGCAAGCCGGCGGCCAGCGCCAAAGCGGGTGCTTCCGGCTTCGGCGACGCCAGCTCGGCCGACGATGAAACGGAAGAGGAAGACGAGGAAAGCAGCAAGCCGGAAAACGCCAGCATCGCCGGCGCCGATGAAACGGGCCTGGGCTGGCCCAGCCTGCCCCACTGGGCGCGCCTGCCCTACGCCTTCGACACCGTCAGCAATTCCTGGCCCTTCGGCCTGGCCGCGCGCGGCTTCGATTTCTACAAGGAACGCAAGTACCTGGCCGAGCTGGGACAGAAAAGCAGCAGCTTTCGTTTTGGCGCGCACCAGCAACAGCCCGATACCAGCCCGGAAGTGGTGGTCATGGTGATCGGCGAATCGTCGCGCTACGACCGCTGGAGCCTGAACGGCTACGAACGCGACACCAATCCCCTGCTGAAACAGGAAAGCAACCTGGTGCCGCTGGCCGACGTCATCACGGCCGTATCCGCCACGCGCCTGTCCGTGCCCGTGATCATCTCGCGCAAGCCGGCCACGCAAAGCCTCAAGGATGGCTTCTCGGAAAAATCCTTCCTCACCGCCTACAAGGAAGCGGGCTTCAAGACCTACTGGCTGTCGAACCAGATTTCGTTCGGCCAGTTCGACACGCCCGTGTCCGTCTTCGCCAAGGAAGCGGACGTGGTGCAATTTCTGAACCTGGGCGGCTTTACCAACAGTTCGAACTTCGACCAGATCCTGTTCGATCCGTTCAAGAACGCGCTGGCCGACCCGGCGCCGAAAAAACTCATCGTGCTGCACACCCTGGGCAGCCACTGGAACTACAGCCAGCGCTATCCGAAATCGTTCGACAAGTGGCAGCCGTCGCTGTTCGGCGTCGACAAGCCCGTCTACACGGACACGGCCATCAAGCAGCAGCTGAACAACAGCTACGACAGCTCCATCCTGTACACGGACTGGTTCCTGTCGAACGTGATCGGCATGCTGAAGGACGACGGCCAGCGCACCGCCCTGCGCAGCTCGCTCGTCTATGTGGCCGATCACGGCCAGACCCTGTACGACGGCACCTGCCGCCTGGCCTTCCATGGCCACAACACGCAGTTCGAATTCCACGTGCCCGCCTTCGTCTGGTATTCGCCGCAATTCAAGCAGCACTATCCGGACAAGGTAACGCAGCTGCGGCGCCATCAAAAGGCGCGCCTGTCGACGGAAAACATGTTCCATACCCTGCTCGACCTGGGCGACATCCGCTTTGCCGGCGAACAGCCCGAATGGAGCATCGCCAGCGCCCGCTTCAAGCAGCACAAGCGCTACGTCGACAGCTACGGCTGGACCAACTACGACAACGCCATCATCCGCGGCGATTGCCGCGAAGTGATCGACAAGAGTACGCCGGAAAAGCAGGACAAATAAGGGCAGCCATCACGCCCGTTCCAGCACGCCGCCGCAATCGGCCGGCTGTGCCATGTGCGTGCTGAGCCAGTCGAACACGCGCCCCGCCTTGTCCGCGATACCGGCGTCAAAACCGCGCTGCGCCAGTAGCGCGATGCCATTCGTGGCCTGCAGCACGCCGGGCGCCAGCAGCAGCGCGCCCCCGTCATCGCGGCGCACGCACCACGGCGCCAGACAGTCTTCCAGCAGCGGCCCCAATACCAGGTTGTGCGACGAGACGATCACCAGGTGCTGCGCCGCCAGGCTGTGCAGCACGGCGGCGGCCGCCGCCACCGATTCAAGGTGATTCGTGCCACGGAAAATCTCGTCGATCAGGAACAGGGCCGGCGCGCCCTCTTCGGCCAATGCCAGCAATTCGCGCGCGCGCCGCAATTCGGCGATATACAGACTTTCGCCGCCATCGAGCGAATCCTCGTTCTGCATGCTCGCATACACGGCCAGGCGCGGCACATCGGCGCTGTCCGCATGACAGAAGCCAAAGGCCCGCGCGCAGACCAGGTTCAAGCCTATGCAGCGCAGCAAGGTGCTCTTGCCGATACCGTTCTGGCCTGAGATGAAACCGCCCTTGCCCTGCACGCCGAACGACAGCGGCGCGGCGTTCTCCAGCAAGGGATGCCGCATGCCCTGCAAAGCCAGCGCGCGCGGCGCTGCGGTACCCGCCCAGCAAAACACGGGCGCCGCACGCAACTGCCGCGCCAGCGCCAGATCCGCCTCCAGCTGCGCCACCTGGCTAAAGCTGTCGCGCAGGAAAGGCAACTGCTGCGCCACCAGCTGGCGCGTGCGGAAATAGCGCTTGACGTTTTTCAGCAGCAACCAGTCGCCATATTCGACCAGTACCGTATCGACGAAGGGCACGTAATGCAGCAGCGAGCGCTCGATGGCGCGCGTCAGCCTGGCCGCCTGCGCGCTGCCGGCAGCCAATGGCAAGACTGCCGGCACATCGAGCCGCGCCAGCGCGGTACGGGTCTTCAGCAGATAGCGCAAGGTATCGAGCGTGCGCTCCCACGCTTTGGCACTTTCGTAAAAACGCACCTGCACAGCCATCAACGCGACACAGGCGGCCAGCACGCCAAACAGCGCCGGCCAGCCCACCAGCCAGGTGGCGGCGATGGCCAGCACCAGGGCCAGCGGCACCAGCCATAGCCAGGTGCGCCACCATGGCGCCGGCGGCAGCGCCGCGCCGAACAGGGTTTCGCTCACTTCCGTATCGGCCTGGCGCAAGGGCAGGCAGGCATGCTCCATGGCGGTCACCTGGGCCGGGTCATCCAGCAACAGTTTGACGCGCGCGATCGAGGCAGGATCGGCCTGGCCACCGCTCAGGCGCCGGTGCAGCTCCTGCTGGCCGAAGATGCTGGTCTCGCGCGCCAGCTGCGCCGCATACTGGTCGAGCATCAGCTCGTCCCAGGTCTGGCGATCGAGCGATGGAGCCTCGCCCGTCAGTTGCTGCAGCATCGCCACGTCGCTGCGCGCGAAAGGATAATCGAGCGCCGGCGCGAAGACGCTGGCAGGGAAAAGTTGCTGGAGGAACGGATGCATGGCGCCTGTGGAGGAGTCAATGAAGGGAACGCCACAGCAGATGCAGGCGATTGCCAATTTATCAAGTGCGATTTGCGCACACGGACACCGCCTGGACAGCGCGGACACCGCGGACAGCCGGACGCCCCTATTTTTTTCCCATTCAAATCAAAGGCTTAACAACTGGCACGGATCATGCATCAGAAAAGTCATCCTTCACGAGACATGACCATGATCCGCGATACCTCTTCCCAAGACGCCGTACTGTCCGCCACGCCGGGCCAGCGCCACAAGCAACGCGCCCTGCTGCTCGCTGGCGCCGTCGTCGTCATCGGCGCCGCCATCGCTGCCGTTGCCGGTTGGCGCAACAGCGAGCATTCCGTCAACAGCAGCCGCCTGCGCATCGCCGACGTCACGCGCGGCACCCTGATCCGCGACGCGGCCGTCACGGGCCGCATCGTCGCCGCCATCAGCCCGACCCTGTATTCGACCACGGTGGCCACCGTCACGCTGAAAGCGAAGGCGGGCGACACGGTGAAAAAGGGCGACATCCTGGCCGTGCTGGAGTCGCCGGACCTGTCCGACGCGCTCAAGCGCGAACAATCGAGCGTGCAGCAGCTGGAGGCGGAAGTGGCGCGCCAGCAGATCCTGGCCAAGAAGCAGAAACTGCTGGCGCGGCGCGAAGCCGACACGGCCGAGATCGACCGCCTGTCCGCGCAGCGCACGCTCGAACGCTATGAAAGCGTGGCGCAGGTGGGCATCATCGCCAAGATCGATTACCAGAAGGCCAAGGATGCCTTGAATTCGGCCGATATCCGCAGCAAGCACGCCTCGCAGGCGGCGGGCCTGGAAAGCGAAGACGTGAGCCTGGCGCTCAAGACCAGGGTCAACGAACTGGAACGCCAGCGCCTGGTGCGCGACAATGCCCAGCGCAGGGTCGACGAGCTGACCGTGCGCGCACCCGTCAACGGTTTCATCGGCACCCTGTCGGTGGCCAACCGCAGTGTGGTGCAAGCCAATACGGCCTTGATGACCCTGGTCGACCTGTCGCAGCTGGAAGTCGAGCTCGAGGTGCCGGAAACCTATGTGGCCGACATCGGCCTGGGCATGCGCGCCGAGATCGAAACGGGCGCCATCCGGGCGACCGGCAAGCTGTCGGCGCTGTCGCCCGAAGTGGTGAAAAACCAGGTGCTGGCGCGCGTGCGTTTCGACGGCGAGCAGCCGGCCGGCCTGCGCCAGAACCAGCGCGTGGCGGCGCGCCTGCTGATCGATGAAAAACCGAATGTGCTGATGCTGGCGCGCGGCTCCTTCGTCGAAGCGGAAGGCGGCCGTTTCGCCTACGTCGTGCGCGATGGCGTGGCGATGCGCACGCCGATCAAGCTGGGCGCGACCAGCGTGTCGGCCGTGGAAATTCTCGACGGCTTGAAGCTGGGCGACAAGGTGGTCGTCGCCGGCACGGAAAACTTCGAGAACGCGGCCCGCGTCTCACTCAACTGACACATCATTCAACTTATACCCTGAGAGGCCCTCCATGCTGCGCATGCAAAACCTGAGCAAAGTCTACCGCACTCACATGATCGAAACCCACGCGCTGCGCGGCTTCGACATCCATGTGCAACAAGGTGAATTCGTCACCGTCACGGGGCCGTCCGGCTCGGGCAAGACGAGCTTTCTGAACATCGCCGGCCTGCTCGAGGAATTCACCGACGGCGAATACATCCTCGACGGCGTCAACGTCAGGGGCATGGACGACAATGCCCGCTCGCGCCTGCGCAATGAAAAGCTCGGCTTCATCTTCCAGGGTTTCAACCTGATTCCCGACCTGTCGTTGTTCGATAACGTCGACGTGCCGCTGCGCTACCGGGGCTTCAACCGCGCCGAACGCAAGGAGCGCATCGAGGAGGCGCTGGCCAAGGTCGGCCTGGCGTCGCGCATGAAACACTATCCGGCCGAACTGTCGGGCGGCCAGCAGCAGCGCGTGGCGATCGCGCGCGCGCTGGCCGGCTCGCCCAAGCTGCTGCTGGCCGATGAACCGACGGGCAACCTGGACACGCAGATGGCGCGCGGCGTGATGGAACTGCTGGAAGACATCAACGCGCAAGGCACCACCATCCTGATGGTCACCCACGATCCGGAACTGGCGCTGCGCAGCCAGCGCAACGTGCACATCATCGACGGCCAGGTGTCGGACCTGGTGCAGCACCGCGCCACGCTGTCGGCCAAGCCGCAGCACGCGGCGACGGCGTAAGGAGAGCCCATGTTCCGCTACTATTTCACCTTGGGCTTGCGCAGCCTGCGCCGCAACCGCGCCCTGACCGCGCTGATGGTGCTGACCCTGGCCGTCGGCGTGGCCGCCAGCGTGTCCACCGTCACCATCCTGCACGCCATGTCGGGCGATCCGCTGCCGCACAAAAGCGACCGCATGTTCGTGCCGATGATCGATATCCTGCCCGTCAAAGGTTACGTGCCCGGCGACAAGCCCGGCTTCGCGCAAGCCCAGATGAGCTATATCGACGCGCGCAATTTCATGGCCAGCAAGGTAGGCGTGCGTCGCACCGTGATGTACGGCGTGGCCGGTCCGGTCGAGCCGGCGCGCAAGGATATCGGTTCCTTCCAGGCCCAGGGCATGGCGCCCACACGCGATTTTTTCAGCATGTTCGATGCCCCCTTCCTGTATGGCCAGCCATGGAGCGAAGCCGATGACGCCAGTGGCGCGGACGTGATCGTCCTGAGCCGCGCGCTGTCCGAAAAGCTCGTCGGCAGCAGCAATCCGGTCGGCCAGCGCGTCACGGTACTGGGCCGGCCCTACATGGTGACGGGCGTGCTGGCCACCTGGGACGTAGTGCCACGCCCGCACCGCATCATCGGCAGCAAGGGCGCTTTCGGCGCGGAAGACGAATTCTTCATCCCGTTTGCCAGCGCGATTCGCCACGAGACGGAACACGACGGCGGCATGAGCTGCAATGGCGAGCAGACCGCCCCTGGCTTCCAGGGCCGGCTCGGCTCCGGCTGCACCTGGCTGCAGTTCTGGTTCGAAATGGCCGGCAGCGGCGAGCGTGGCCAGTTGCAGCAGTATCTGGATGCCTATGCGGGCGAGCAGCGCAAGCTGGGACGCATGATGCGCAATGCGCCCAACAAGCTGTACGACCTGAACGAATGGATGGCCCATCTGAAGGTGGTCGACAACGACAACAAACTGGCGGCCTGGCTGGCGTTCGGCTTTCTGTTGCTGTGCCTGGTCAACACCATCGGCCTGCTGTTGGCGAAGTTTTCCGTGCGCGCCAGCGAAGTGGGCATCCGCCGCGCACTGGGCGCCACACGGCGCGACATCTTCCGCCAGTTCCTGATCGAAAGCGGCGTGATCGGCCTGGCTGGCGGCGTACTGGGCTTGCTGCTGGCGTTTGGCGCGCTGGCCGTGGTCAGCAAGCAGTCGGAGGAACTGGGCACCGTCGCGCACATGGATGTACCGATGCTGCTGCTGACGTTTGCCATGTCGGTGCTGGCGGCCCTGCTGGCCGGCCTGTTGCCCACCTGGCGCGCCTGCCAGGTGACACCGGCGATCCAGCTCAAGTCCCAATGACACCCACTTATTCACTATGAGGTCCAGCATGGAAATCCGTCCCATCCTGTCGGCGCTGATGCGCAGCAAAACCGGCGCCATCCTGGTGGCCGTGCAGATCGCGATCAGCCTGGCCATCCTGGCCAATGCCCTGCACATCGTCAACCTGCGCCAGGCCGTCGCCGCGCGGCCCACCGGCGTGGCCGCTGAAAACGACATTTTTTATGTCCATATCCAGAACATGGACCGCGGCAGCCATGAGCGCCAGCTGTCCGAGCAGAAGCGCCAGGCGGCCCTGCTGCGCGCCTTGCCGGGCGTGCTGTCGGTGGCGCAAACGTCGCAGGCGGTGCTGTCGCGCTCCGGCAACTCCACCAGCGTGTCGGCCAAGCGCAGCCAGGTCACGCCCAGCGCCACTATCTCGACCTACGTCACCCCCGATGCCCTGGTCAAGACCTATGGCTTGAAGCTGGTGGAAGGACGCGACTTCCTGCCGGAGGAGGTACCCGAGATCGATGAAGATGTCGATGACAGCTACCCCAAGGTGGCCATCTTGACGCGCGCGGCGGCGCAAAAAATCTGGCCCGGCGAAACCAGCTTTGTCGGCAAGACGCTGTACATGGGTACGGGCGCCGACGATCCCGAGCTGCGCGTGGTCGGCATCGTCGAGCGGCTGCAGACGCAGGTGGGCCAGGTCAGGGCCGAAGGCGAATATTCGATCGTGATGCCGGCGCGCCTGACGGGCGGACGCGATTCGTTGCTGTATGCGGTGCGCGCCGAACCGGACCAGCGCGACCGCCTGATCAAGGAGGCCGAGCAAGCCATCCGCACTTCCACCAGCGACCGCCTGCTGGTACGCACCGATACGCTGGAAAAGCACCGCACGTCACGCTACCGGGCCGACCGCGGCCTGTCCTGGATGCTGATCGCCGTATCGACCTTGCTGCTGCTGGTGACGGCCAGCGGCATCGTCGGCATTGCCAGCCTGTGGGTAACGCAGCGCAGGAAGCAGATCGGCGTGCGGCGCGCACTGGGTGCCCGCCGCGTCGACATCCTGCGCTATTTTTTGACGGAGAATTTCATGATCACCAGCGTCGGCGTGGCGTGCGGCGTGCTGCTGGGATTGGGCTTGAACCAGCTGCTGGTCAGCCAGCTGGAAATGGTGCGCCTGCCGCCCGGCTATCTGCTGGCCGGCGCGCTCGTGTTCTGGCTGCTGGGTGTGAGCGCCGTGTACGGCCCGGCATGGCGCGCGGCCAGCATTTCGCCGGCCACTGCCACCCGCAGTACCTGAGCCGGCACCTGAGTGATATGCTGCGCGCATGCCTACCGTACTGATTATTGACGACAATGCCGCCGTGGCCATCGCGCTGGACGTGCTGTTCTCCCTGCACGAGATCGACGCCGTGCGCGCCGCCTCGCCCGAAGAGGGCTTGCAGCTGCTCGATAGCCACGCCATCGACCTGGTGGTGCAGGACATGAACTTCACGGCCGACACCACGTCGGGCGAGGAAGGCGGCGCGCTGTTCCACGCGATCCGCGCACGCTACCCGGATCTGCCCGTGATCCTGCTGACGGCATGGACCCAGCTCGACGCGGCCGTCGACCTGATCAAGTCCGGCGCGGCCGACTACCTGGCCAAGCCATGGGATGACCGGCGCCTGATCGCCAGCGTGCAGAACCTGCTGGAGCTGGGACAGGCCAACCGCGCGCTGCGCCAGCGCGTGGTGGCCGAGCAGCGCCAGCGCCACGCCCTGGAACACGACTTCGACCTGCGCGGCATGGTGTGGCAAGACCCGGCCACGGAACGAGTCGTGCACCTGGCGTGCCAGGTGGCGCGCGCCGACGTGCCCGTGCTCATCTCGGGGCCGAACGGCAGCGGCAAGGAACGCATCGCCGCCATCGTGCAAGCCAATTCCCAGGTCGCCAGCGGCCCCTTCGTCGTGCTCAATTGCGGCGCCGTGCCCGTGGAGCTGATCGAGGCGGAACTGTTCGGCGCCGAGGCGGGCGCCTACACGGGCATCACGCGCGCGCGCGACGGCAAGTTCGACGCGGCCGACGGCGGCACCCTGTTCCTCGACGAGATCGGCAACCTGCCGCTGGCCGGACAAATGAAACTGCTGCGCGTGCTCGAAACGGGACGCTTCGAGCGCCTCGGCTCGAACCGCGAGCGGCAAGTGAAAGTGCGCGTCATCAGCGCCAGCAACGCCGACCTGCCGGCGATGATCAAGGCCGGCACGTTTCGCGAAGACCTGTTCTACCGCCTGAACGTGATCGAATTGCGACTGCCGCCGCTGGCCCAGCGACCGCTGGACATCCTGGTACTGGCGCGGCATTTCTTGGGCAGCGAAAAGACGCTGGATGCGCAGGCGCAGGCGACCTTGCTGGCGCACGGCTGGCCGGGCAATGTGCGCGAACTGAAAAACGTCATGCAGCGTGCCAGCCTGCTGACGGCCGGCCCCGTGATCGGGGCGCTGGAGACGGGCTTGCCGCTGGCCGGTGTGGCATCGCCGCGCGCGCCGCAGGATGCCGCCGCGACGGAACCGGACCGCGACAGCGTCACGGCCGCTCTTGCGCGCGCACACGGCGTGGTGGCGCAGGCGGCGCAGGAACTGGGGCTGTCGCGCCAGGCCCTGTACCGGCGCATGGAACGCCTGGGCATCGCGCGCGGCTGATGGCCTACCGCCCCATGCGCCTCTCCCTGCTCACGCGCTGGACGGCGCTGATCGTCACCCTGCTGGTGCTGGGCATCAGCATCGCCCTGCTGCTCGCGCATTTTTTGCCGGGCCAGCCGCTGCTGGTGCTGGCCGGTGCCCTGCTGTGCGTGCTGCCGGTGGCCATCATTACCATCCGCGCCCAGCTGCAATCGATGCTGTCGCTGTTTCGCGCCTTGAGCGGTACGGTGACAAGCTACCAGGACGGCGACTTCGGCTTCAGCCTGCGCTGGCCGCAGGACGATGAGCTGGCCGACCTGGTGGCGGCCCACAATGCGCTGGGCGACGTGCTGCGCAAGCAGCGCCTGGACCTGGTGCAGCGCGAACTGCTGCTCGACACCATGGTGCAAAACACGCCGGTGGCCATGCTGCTGGTGGCCGAGGGCAGCGCCATCGTCTATGCCAACCTGGCCGCGCGCCAGCTGCTGCACCAGGGACGCCGGCTCGAAGGGCATCACCTGGCCGACATCGTGCAGCAGGCGGCGCCGGCCCTGGCAGAAGCGCTGGCGCGCCGCAACGACGGCTTGTTTACCAGCGGCGAAGGGGAACAGGAAGAGGTGTATCACCTGGCGCGGCGCAGCTTCAGCCTGAACGGACGCAAGCACGAACTGCTGCTGTTGCGCCAGCTGACACTGGAACTGCGGCGCCAGGAAGTGCAGACCTGGAAAAAAGTCATCCGCGTCATCAGCCATGAACTCAACAACTCGCTGGCGCCACTGGCCTCGCTGGCCCATTCCGGCGCCGAGCTGGTGCGCCGCGGCCAGACGGAGCGCCTGCCGCAAATCCTCGCCACCATCGAAGAACGCACGCGTCACCTGGAAACCTTCATCCTCGGCTATGCGCGCTTTGCCAAGTTGCCAGCACCGCGCCTGGCGCCATGCGAATGGCAGCCTTTCCTCGACAGCCTGGCCTCGCAAGCGGCCTTCACGCTCGACGCCCCGCCGCCCGCGCAAGCGGCCTTGTTCGATGCGGCGCAAATGCAGCAAGCGCTGCTGAACCTGCTCAAGAATGCGCTGGAATCGGGCTCGCGGGAAGAGCATATCGGCCTGCACGTCAGCCAGGCGCATGGCCAGCTGCGCATCGAAGTGCGCGACTGCGGGCCGGGCATGAGCGGCGCCGTGCTGGAAAACGCGCTGGTGCCGTTTTATTCCACCAAGCGCAGCGGCACGGGGCTGGGCCTGGCCCTGGCGCGCGAAATCGCCGAAGCCCATGGCGGGCGCATCACCCTGGCCAACCGCGAAGGCGGCGGCCTGGCGGTGACCTTGATTCTTCCCTTGCTGGACAGAAATTAGTTATCAGTGCAACGATTTTTAGACCACAAATCCCGGCCGATCTTTGAGTAAAATATTGGCAATATAAATTGCCAATATTGCAATAACTCACATCCCATGCCCGTGTGTTAGAAATAAGCTATTTGAGTTTGCATAATGATATTGAAATAACTAATTGACAACGTGATGCCCCAGCGATAATTTATCAGCGCGGTACGGTTTTTTTGAAACATCAATCGTCTTTTCGCGGGGATCAACATGAAATTAAAATCACTCATCGCAGCGGCAGTACTGAGCGCTGCTTCCATCGGCAGCGCCAGTGCCGCCGACTACATCGTCAACCTCGTCAATACCACGGGCAATCTGTGGACCAGCGGCTTCAACGCCGTGCCCAGTCCGCTCGGCGACTTCACCGATACCTTCACGTTTACACCCGATGCGACCTTCGGTTCCACCGCACAAGCCTTCCTGGCCAACCTGTCCGTTACCGGTTCGGACAGTTCCTCCATCAGCTTCACCAGCGCCAACCTGAATGGCATCGGCCTGACCGGCTTTGGCGGCCCCACCGTCTTTGGCTATGCCCAGGGCGAAATACTGGCGCCTACGACCCTCCTGTTCAATGGCCCGCTGGTCCTCACCGTCATCGGCAACACCAAAGGCGGCAGCTATGGCGGCGTCTTCAACCTGAACCTGGCTCCCGTTCCTGAACCGGAAACCTATGGCATGCTGCTGGCCGGCCTGGGCATACTCGGCTTCCTGGCGCGGCGCCGCAAGCAATCTTGAGCGCTCCCCCCAAAAGACGCCACGGCGTCTTTTTCTTTGGCGGCTGCTAAACTGGCGCCATGACGACCGACTTTACCTCCACCAGCCATACCGCTTTCAGCCACCCGGGCCACCCGCCCGCCACCACCACCGAACACCGCGGCATCCGTTACCTGCACCTGGGCACCAAGTGGGTGCAAGGCGCCATGCGTCTCGACAAACCCGACGCCATCGAGCTCGAATACGTGCAGATGATGATGATGTGGATGCTGTTCAAGACGCAGCCCAGACGCATCGTGCAGCTGGGCCTGGGCAGCGCCGCGCTGACCAAGTTCAGCTACCGCCGCTTCCCCGACGCCTCGGTCACGGCCGTCGAACTCAATCCGAACGTGATCGCCATCTGCGGCGCCCAGTTCGCGCTGCCACCGAACGACGCACGCCTCGACGTGCGCGAAATGGATGCGCTCGACTTCGTGCTCGACCCGGCCAACCATGGCACCGTCGACGCGCTGCAGGTGGACCTGTACGATGAAGACGCGCGCGGCCCCGTGCTCGACACGCCCGAGTTCTACCAGGCCTGCTTCGACTGCCTGACGGACGACGGCATCATGTGCACGAATGTCTTCGGCGACTTCCCCAACTACGACAAGAATTTGCAGGCGATGGAACTGGTCTTCGACGCCGTCGTCTGGGTGCCGGAAACGGAAGATGAAAACATCGTCGTGCTGGCCTTCAAAAAATCGCCATCGCTCGACTTCAGCGATTTATACGAACGCGCCGCCACCATCAAGAAGCAGTTCAACCTGCCCGCCAAGAACTGGGTCAACGGCTTGAAACAGTGGATGCTGGATCAGCAGTAAAGTCGTAATCTCACGCTGGCAGCACTGCGCCCAGACGGCGCGCCAGGCCATCCATGTTCTCGGCCGGCACCTGCGCATAACCGAGCAAAAAACCGTTCCAGCCTGGCTCTTCTCCCGTCCCCTCGCCCGTGCCATGCGCAGACAGCGCCAGCGCCACGATGCCGTCCTGCGCGGCGCGGCGGCTCAGCGCCAGATCGTCCCATGCGCGATCGTGAAAACGCAGCGCCAGGTGCATGCCGGCCGTACCGCCGTGGATGGCCGCGCCCCCGCACGCATGCCGCTGCAGGGCCTCGCTCAAGGCATCGCGCCGCTGGCGGTACAGGCGACGCATGCGGCGCACGTGGCGCGCAAACAGGCCGCTGCGCAGGAACTCGGCCAGCGCCAGCTGTTCGGCCACGCGGCCACGCGCGGCGCCCTGCGCCTGCATCTGCGCGAAGGCTCCGGCCAGCGCGGCCGGCACGACGATAAAAGCCAGGCGCAAGGCGGGGAACATGGTCTTGCTGAAGGTTCCCAGATATACGATGGGCGCGTCGGCCACCAGTCCCTGCATGGCCGCCAGTGGCGGCCCGCCATGGCGAAATTCGCTGTCGTAATCGTCTTCGATGATCAGGGCGCCAGCGGCGCGCGCGCGTTCGAGCAGCGCCATGCGGCGCGCGGGACTAAGTACGCTGCCCGTCGGATACTGGTGCGACGGCGTCGTGTAGATCAGGCGCGGCGGCGTATCGCGCCAGTCCTCGTCCGTCGGCGCGATGCCATCGATGTCGACGGCGATACCCGTCACCTGCAAGCCGGCGCCACGGCCCGCCGCCAGCGCGCCGCCATAGCCGGGATGCTCGATCCACAAGCTATCGCCCTGGTCGGCAAAGGCGCGCAGGCAGACATCGAGGCTGCTCTGCGTGCCGTCCGTGATGAACACCTGGCCCGCATCGCAGACGACGCCGCGCGCGGCGCGCAAATGCTCGGCGATGGCCATGCGTAGCTGCGGCTCGCCGGCCGGGTCGCCGTAATTGAGCTGGCGCGGCGTCAGCGCGCGCCACGCGCGGTCCAGCATGCGCCTCCACTGCGCCAGCGGAAATTCGTCGAGCGCAGGCACGCCAGGCGCAAACGCGCCCATGGCATCGGCGGGAAATACCACCGCCGCGCTGGCATCCTGCCCCGCCACGCCGCGCAAACGCCGGGCGCGGCGCGACAAGCCGTCATTGCTGCCTGCAGCAGCAGGTGCCGCTTCCGGCACGCCAACGCTGCCGGCGACGACTGTGCCGCGCCGGTCCGGCAAGACAAACCCTTCGCTGGCCAATTGCTCGTAGGCGTACAGCACGGTATTGCGCGCCAGTCCCAGTTCGGCCGCCAGCACGCGCGTGGCGGCCAGGCGCGTTCCCGGCGCCAGCTGGCCGCCGCGGATTGCCGCGCGCAGGCATTCATGCAGCAGGCGCTGGCGCGGCCAGCCCCGCTCGCGGTGCGTGCGCTCGAATGCGTTCAACAGCAAAGCAAAATCCATGTGGCTCCCTCAACTGTGGCTCTAAATTATTTCTCACTTCTGGATCTTTTTTCAGGGCCAGATGCCGATTATAGTGCGGCCTTCCTCTTCAACCAACGGGACTTTCACCATGACCGCTACCGCCCTGCCTCCCAGCCCCCGTACCCGCGTGCGCCGCGTCGCCGAACTGGCCAGCTACGAGCAAGCCGCCCTGTACGCCATCCTCGACGCCGCCTACCTGTGCCATATCGCCTTCCACGACGACAAAGGCAGCCATTGCATCCCGACCGCCTGCTGGCGCATCGATGGCCACTTGTACATCCATGGCTCGAACGGCAGCCGCATGCTCAAGCTCTTGCAAGATAGCGACGTATGCGTGACGGTCACCCATCTCGATGGCCTGGTACTGGCGCGCTCCGCCTTCAACCACACGATGAACTACCGTTCGGCGATGGTGTACGGGCGGTTTGAAAAAGTCAGCGATATCGGCCAGCAGCATGCGGCAATGGACGCGCTGATGGAAAAGCTGATGCCGGGACGCCTGGCGCACGTGCGCGGCGGCAACACCAAGGAATACGCGGCGACCACCGTACTGCGCATCGCGCTCGACGAATACGCCGTCAAGCAGCGCAAGGGCGGCCCACTCGACGACGCTGGCGACATGGCGCATGCCGTCTGGACGGGCGAACTGCCGTTTACGCACGGCCGTGGCGCGGCCATCGCCGATGCGCTCAATACCAGCGACATGCCCGCGTATGCCGCCGCATGGAGTACGGAATCCGCTTGACCGGCCAGCGTGCTTGGCCGATGATCGGCGTTGATGGCGATCGCCACCAAGATAGCAACCGATCCAATCACGCATGGAGCATATGATGATGAAGCGAGTATCCCTGGCCACGGCCCTGGCGGTCATGCTGGCCTGTGGCGGCAGCGGCGCGGCGCTGGCCGCCGATGCGGGCAACGCGGCCCTGAAGGCGGCCATCGCCGGCAGTGCGCGCACGCCGGCCAATGTGCTGCGCGACAGCGCCCGCCACCCGTATGAAACGCTGACGTTCTTCGGCATCAAGCCGAGCATGACAGTGGTGGAGCTGGCGCCCGGCGGCGGCTGGTACACGGAGATCTTGGCGCCCTACCTGCGCGACAACGGCAAGCTGATTGCCGCCGGCAACGACCCGCAGTCGAGCAGCGAAGGCGCACGCCGTGGCGCGGCGCGCTTCCAGCAAAAACTCGACGCCAATCCCACCGCCTTCGGCAAGGTGGACATCGGCGCCTTCGCGCCGCCCACCACCTACCGCATCGCGCCCAAGGGCACGGCCGACATGGTGCTCACCTTCCGCAATATCCACAACTGGATACCGATCGGCGAAGCGGGCATGCAGACCTTGTTCAAGGAAGTGTATGACAGCCTGAAACCGGGCGGCGTATTCGGCGTCGTCGAGCACCGCCTGCCGGCGAACAAGGCGCAGGACGCCACGGCCAGCAGCGGCTACATGCACGAAGCGTATGTGATCAAGCTGGCCGAAGGCGCAGGCTTCAAACTGGCGGCCAAGTCGGAGATCAATGCCAATCCGAAAGACACGGCCGACCACCAGGGCGGCGTCTGGGCGCTGCCGCCCACCTACGCCAACAAGGACGTGGACCGGGCCAAATACACGGCCATCGGCGAGAGCGACCGCATGACCTTGAAGTTCGTCAAGCCCTAGAAAAGCAAACGGCGGCGCGCCACTCCGGTGCGCCGCCCGATCCCGGACTGGAATGCCGCCTTACAGGTGGATGCCGTACACGCCGCACAGGCGCTTGACCAGGGTGCAGGAGTTGGCGTCGCCGTCCACCACGCAGGCGGTGTAGGCTTCCTCGCAGGTTTCACGTGTTGGCAGGGCATACGCGGCAGAACTGATGGCGCCGGCAAAACCGACGGCGGCACAAAAGACAAATACGGCTTTTTTCACATTGATCATTTTTATCCCATTCCCCAAAGTTGAGTCGTTATAAAAAACACTGGAAGACAAAGACGTCAGCCGCCAGAAACCGTCTATCGACAGGCTAATTTCATGGCGCACGGAAATAGTACCACTTTGAAAAGTTGGTAAATACGCAAACAAGAAAACAAGATAACGTTTCTTTTTCGCTCCATTTCATGGAATAAAAACCGGCCCGCTGCCCTTTCGCCACGCATTTGCATGGCAACGGGCGAAAAAAAACCGCAGCACAGGCTGCGGTTTTGGTATCGCTCCTTTATTTCTTCGTTTCCTTCGGCTTCACCGGCACCAGGCTCAGGTCCTGGAAGTCGTAGCTGAAATCCGTCTCGGCCGACACGGGCGCCATCTTGACCCGGTCGATGCTGCCATCGGGATTGAGCGAGAACGTCACGTAGGCGTCCGCGTTGAAGTTGCGCTCCTTCCAGCGCACGATGAAGGTGTCGTGCTGCCAGTGTTCCAGCTCGCCCGTCAGGTCCGGCGTGCGCGTGAAGCTGAGGATATGTTTTTTCCCTTCCGGCTTGATCACGACCTTGCCGTACCAGGCGTCTTCATACTCGCCGTCGTACGATGCCAGCGGCAGCGACGGCTGCGATCTGACCGCGCGCGCGCTCGACGCCTTGCCCTGCTTTTTCACCTCTTCCGCATGCTGGTCCTGCTCCACCTTGGCCACCAGCGCCAGCCAATCCGATGGCGCCGCCTGCAGGTAATGGTCGAGAATGCGCCATTGCAGCGCCGTCATGGAACCGCCATTTTCCGCATTGGTGAGAATGGCCACGCCCAGCTTCGCTTCCGGCACCATCACCACGCGCGAATAGAATCCCTGCAGCGCGCCGCCGTGCATGGCGACCTTCATGCCCTTGTAGTCGCGCAGCTGGAAGCCCAGGCCGTACGCGCTGAAGTTCGGTTTCGTCGCGGCCAATGCCGGTTTCGGCTCGGCAATCTTGATCGGCGTTTGCGCCGTCCACATTTCGCGGCCCTGCTTTTCGCTGAACAGGCGCGCGTCCTTGCCGTCCTTGTCCTTCACGCCGGCGATCTTGCCGCCGTCGAGCAGCACCATCATCCACTTGGCGATGTCTTCCGCATTCGTGTTGATGCCGACGGCGCCCACGGCATTCGGCACGGGCATCGATTTGACGGCGGCGATCTTGCCGTCGATCTTGCTGTGCGCATTGGCGACGTCGGGATTGCCCGCATTTTCAGCCAGGCTGGTGGTGGTGCCCGTCATGCCCAGCGGCGCCAGGATGCGCTCATGCATGGCCTCGCCCCAGCTTTTCCCCGCCTTGTCGGCGATGATCTTGCCGGCCACGATGTACAGCAGGTTATCGTAGGCATAGCTGTTGCGAAAACTCGTGGCCGGACGGATGTAGCGCAGCTTCTCGATGATCTCGTCGGTGCTAAAGGTCGTCGTCGGCCACCACAGCAAGTCGCCGGCGCCCAGGCCCAGACCGCTGCGGTGCGTCAGCAAGTCGCGGATGGTCATGGCGCCAGTGACGTAAGAGTCGTGCATCTGAAAGCCGGGCAGGTGCTTGGTGACGGGATCGTCCCAGGCCAGCTTGCCCTCGTCGACCAGCATGGCCAGCGCGGCGGCCGTGAAGCCTTTCGAGTTCGATGCCACTTCGAACACGGTCTTCGCATCGACGGGGGCCGGTTCGCCCAGCTTGCGCACGCCAAAACCCCTGGCGGTGACGACCTTGCCATCTTTGACAATGGCGATCGCCATGCCGGGCACGTCGAACACTTTCAGGGCGGTGGCGACGTCGCGGTCAAGATCGAAGGCCGGCGCGGGCGCCGGTGCGGCAGTGACAACGGGGGCGGCGTCAACAGCCAGCGCCGGCACGGCGATCGCGGAAAACGCCAGCACGATGGCGGCGGCAAGACGGTTCATGGTATGCATGGTCAGGATGTCCAAAGAAGGTTCAATGCGCTTGCGCGGCCATCAATTTGTCGACGCTTTCCTGCGTCACCGGGTGGTAACGTTCGCGCGCCTTCGCATACACGTCCTTGGCCCAGGCGTGGCCTTGCGGCGTCTTCATCAGGGCGCTGTACAGGGGCACGACGAACTTCTGGCGGCCCACGCTCATCAGGAATGCCTGCAAGGGCTGCCGCACGTCGTAGCCGGCGTTCACGGAGGCCAGGTAGAAGCGGTAGGCGACTTCATTGTTGCCGCTCTTGCCCACGCCGTAGACCTGGTCCAGCTCACGCAATTGCACCGCGCTGGCCTTGTTGTTGATGTCGTTCAGGAAGTGCATCGATTCGATGGCGATCCACTTGTCCATGCCCAGGTCTTTCGTCGGCAATGTGCCTTTCAACCAGGCGTCGCGGTGCTGGTCAAGCAGCGCCAGGCGCGGCGAGACGACGCGCTGCGCGCTGGCCGGCACGCCCGTGCCATACAGCCATTCATCGAGTTCCCCTTCCGGCATCACGTCCGGATGCTGCGCCAGCAGGTTCTTGCGCAGGTAGGCGATGAACTGCTCCGTCGTCACGCTCTGGAACGCGTGCTGGTCGAACCAGCCGCGCAGGAAAGGATCGAAAACGGCGCGGCCGGCACGGCGCTCCATGGTGGCCAGGAACCAGGCGCCTTTCGGGTAGATGATGCCGTCGTCCGTGTACGTTTCGGCCGGGTTGGCGTCCGCATCGCGCGTGATCAGCGCCGTTTTCGCGGCCGGCAGTTCGCGGATCGCAGCGGCCAGTTCTTCCTGGTCGACCTGCACGCCCATCTGCGCCACTTCGCTGCCATACAGCTGCTCGACGATGCGCGTGGTGACGTAGGTGGTGAAGCCTTCGTTGAGCCACATGTGCTTCCACGAGGCGTTGGTGACCAGGTTGCCCGACCACGAGTGGGCCAGTTCATGCGCGATCAGGTCGACCAGGCTGCGGTCGCCCGCGATCATGGTCGGCGTGAGGAAGGTCAGGCGCGGGTTTTCCATGCCGCCATAGGGGAACGATGGTGGCAGCACGATCATGTCGTAGCGTCCCCAGCCATATGGACCGTACAGCGCTTCGGCGGCCTGGATCATCTTTTCCGTGTCGGCCAGCTCGTATTCGGCCGCCTTGATGCGCGGCGGTTCCGCATACACGGCGGAGCGGGGACCGAGTTTGCGCACTTCCAATTCGCCGATGGCAATGGCCAGCAGGTACGATGGAATCGGCTGCGGCATCCTGAATTTCCAGCCGCCCTTGCCCGTCGCCTTTTCATCGTTCTCGGCGCTCATCACGACGCGCATGCCCGCTGGCGCATCGATGCGCGCGCTATACGTAAAACGCACGGCCGGCGTATCTTGCGACGGCACCCACGAGCGGGCGTTGATGCTTTGCGACTGGCTGAACATGAAAGGCAGCTTGCCCGACATGGTCTGCTGCGGCGTGAGCCACTGCAGCGCGATGGCGTTGGGCGCCGTGTGATAGTAGACGCGCACTTTGCCCGGCTGACCCGTGGTGGTGATGCGCAGTGCCTGGCCCTTTTCCGGGTCGGCCTTGTCCAGCTGGTACGGCGCCATCTGCCAGGCGCCGCGCTTGTCCTGTACCTGCACTTTCGCGATCGACAAATCGCGCGTATCGAGCACCAAAGTGCGCGCCGCCGGATCGATCCAGTTCAAGGACAGCTCGGCATAGCCGGAGAGGGTCTTTTGCTTGAAGTCCGCTTTCAGGTCCAGCTGCAGGTCGCGCGTGCGCACCTGGTCGTAGCGCGCATAGCTGAGGGGGTCGGCGTGCGCGGCCAGGGTTACCTGGCAAAGGAGCGCACAGCCCAGCGCGCGCAGGAAGGTCAAAGTTTGCATGGTCGTCTTTTGAATGATTTGCGAAAGCCCCGGTCCGTGTGCGTCGGGGCGTCGCGCAGAATAGCACTTCCGGCGCAGGCCGGCAGAAAAAAGCGCCGGACTGGCCGGCGCTGTTCCCCTATTTTGCTTCCGGCCTGGCCTCGGCCTTGGCCTCGGGCGCCTTCAACGGCGTATTAAAATCCTTCATCAGGTTGTTCTTGTCGCGATCGAGCTTGAACAGCTCCAGGCGTGAAGGCGTGATTTTTCTCGGCCAGCTATTATTGCTGGTGTCGATGTCGGCCGTCTCCCAGTACGGGTCCTGCACCAGGCCCACCATCGGCTCTTCCGTGACGATCACCTTGCTGACCTTGTGCGGCGCATAGCGCCACACTTCGGCCGGCACGCGCTCGATGATCTTCTTGCCGCTTTTCAGTTCGATTTCCAGGATCAGCGGCATCACCAGGCCGCCGTTATTCGAAAAGTCGACCAGGTACAGATGCTTGCCCATATTGCGCTGTTCCAGCAGCTTGCGCTCCCACGGCTCCAGCGTTTCCTGCTCTTCCGCATAGCTGTTGCGGTCCTTGTTGGTGACCGTGAAGTCATCGTGCCGGTTATAGAAATCCTTCAGCGCGGGATCGATGTCGACCTTCTTCGGCAGCGCCTTGTTGCGCTGGTCCGAGATCGAGATGGGCTGCGCGTCCTTCTGCGCCTTCTTCCACGCTTTCTCGACTTCCGGATTCTTCGTGCTCACGCCATATTCACTGATGCCGTCGATGCTGATGTCGACCGCATCGGTCGTATAGAACCAGCCGCGCCAGAACCAGTCCAGGTCCGTGCCGGACGCGTCTTCCATGGTGCGGAAAAAGTCGGCCGGCGTCGGGCGCCTGAACTTCCAGCGCAGCGCGTACTGCTTGAAGGCGAAGTCGAACAGTTCGCGCCCGAGGATGGTTTCGCGCAGGATGTTGAGCGCCGTGGCCGGCTTGTCGTAGGCGTTCGCCGTGAACTGCAGCAAGGACTCGGAATTGGTCATGATGGGCACCTGGTTCTGGCTGCGCATGTAGTCGACGATCTTGCGCGGCTCGCCATTCCACGACGGGAAATGCTCTTCCCACGCCTGCTCGGCCAGGTACTGCAGGAAGGAATTGAGGCCTTCGTCCATCCACGTCCACTGGCGCTCGTCCGAGTTGACGATCATGGGAAAATAATTGTGGCCCACTTCGTGAATGATCACGCCGATCAGATCGTACTTCGCCGTCTTCGAATACGTGAGTTCGCCCGTCTTCGTGTCTTTCACGGGGCGCCCGCCATTGAACGCAATCATCGGATACTCCATGCCGCCCACGGCGCCATTGACAGAAATCGCGTTCGGATACGGGTAGTCGAAACTGTACTTGTTGTACTGCTCGATCGCGTGCACGACGGCGCGCGTGCTGTACTGCTGCCACAGCGGATTGCCCTCGTTCGGATAATACGACATGGCCATCACGCGCTTGCCGCCGCTGTCCAGACCCTGCGCATCCCAGATGAACTTGCGGCTCGAGGCCCACGCCACGTCGCGCACATTGGCCGCCTTGAAGTGCCAGGTTTTCATCCCCGCAGCCTTGCCCTTTTCCGCCGACAGCGCTTCCTGCGGCGTGATCACCAGCAGCGGCGTGTTGCTGTTTTTCGCCCGCGCCAGGCGCTCGCGCTGCGCCGCGTTCAATACGGCCGCAGGATTTTGCAGCTCGCCCGTGGCCGCCACCACGTGGTCGGACGGCACCGTCAGATACAGCTCGTAGTTGCCAAACTCCAGCGTGAATTCGCCGGAGCCGAGGAACTGCTTGTGCTGCCAGCCAACGGCGTCGTAATACGCGGCCATGCGCGGAAACCACTGCGCGATCTGGAAGATCGTGTTCTTGTCGTCCTCAAAATATTCATAGCCGGAACGCTCGACGAGCACCTTCTGGTCATTGATCCGATACGACCAGTCGATACTGAACGTGACGCTCTGGCCAGGTGCCAGCGCCACCGGCAGGTCGATGCGCAGCATGGTCTGGTTGACCACATACGGCAGCGGCTTGCCGTTGGCCGCTTTCACGGCGGTGAGCTTGAAGCCGCCGTCAAATTCGCGCCCGGCGTGGATGGCGCGCAAGTCCTCGAATTTCAGCGCCTCGTCTTCGCTGCCACTGAGCCAGGCCTGGCGCGATGGCGCGCTCAATACGCGGCGCTGGTCGGCATCCTGGCGCAAGCCATTCTGGTCCAGCTGCAGCCACAAATAGGCCAGGCTGTCGGGCGAGCGGTTGTGATAGGTGATCTGCTCGCTGGCCGTGATGGCGCGGCGTTCCTCATCGAGCGTGGCGCGGATCACGTAATCGGCGCGCTGCTGCCAGTAGGCGTGGCCGGGCGCGCCGGACGCCGTGCGGTAGCTGTTCGGCGTGGGCAGCAGCTCTTCCAGCTGGCGGAACTTGTCGTCGAAGGGCGCGGCGGCGCACAGTCCGGGCAAGGAAAAAAACAAGGTCAAACACAGGGCAAGCAAGCGAACGAGGACCGGCATGGCGCATTCCATCTGGGAGTCGTGGACAGAACTGCATTCTAAGTCGACTCTGTTTGCAAACCGATCATTGTTGTCGAAGTCCCACACACCGGGCCGCGCCCCACCCCGGCGCTACTGGCGCCGGCACGGGCATTGGCGTATGATGCGCCTCGAACATTGGGGAGTAGTCGTCCTGCGGTCCTGCCGCAGGAACCTGTATCAACATGATTGGCCCGCAGGCCATGGTGCAGGTGGTTGCAGAACTTGACGAGACCATTGATCCAGGGCGGCCGCATGGGCCGGAGTCGCCCGTGGATCATTGGTTAATTCGTCCGGCCCGCGTACCTCTTGCAATCTCATGGAAGCATTCCTCATCTCCACCGGCATCGTCGGTCTCGCTGAAATCGGCGACAAAACCCAACTCCTGGCCTTTCTGCTGGCCGCCAAATTCCGCAAGCCCTTGCCCATCGTGCTGGCCATTTTCGTCGCCACCATCGCCAACCACGCGTTTGCCGCCGCCGTCGGCGCCTGGATCACCAGCATGCTGGGCCCCGACGTGCTGCGCTGGGTGCTGGGCGTCTCCTTTCTGGCCATGGCCGCCTGGACCCTGATCCCCGACAAGCTCGATGAAGACGAGACGACGCTGGCCAAATACGGCGTCTTCCTGACCACCCTGATCGCCTTCTTCATGGCGGAAATGGGAGACAAGACGCAAGTGGCGACGGTGGCGCTGGCGGCGCGCTACCACGATATTTATTCCGTCGTGCTGGGCACCACCTTCGGCATGATGCTGGCCAACGTGCCGGCCGTCTACCTGGGCGACAGGATCGCCAACCGCGTCCCGCTGCACCTCGTGCACGGCATCGCGGCGCTGGTGTTTGCCGTGCTGGGCGTGGCCACCCTGCTGGGCGCAGGCGCCGCCCTGGGGTTCTGAGGCTGCTTTGAACAATTTCTCATTTACAATATTCATGTTCATAATTACAATGTCGGCGACATGAATACCGGCGCGCCTATCCCGAACGGCCGGCGCGCTTTCTTGAGGAATGTATGCAGTTAACTAGAAAAGTGGCGGCGCTGTGCCTGGCCGCTTGTGCCAGCCAGCCTGCCGCCGCCATGGCGGCACCCGTGAACGACCACCGCCAGACGGCAACGCAGTCCGCGCCCGAAGTGCGCACGCGCGACCTGCTGCTGTTCGGCGCCGGCCTGATCCTGCTGGCCGGCCGGCGCCGTCCCGAACACGATGCGTGGCAAGTACGCGGGCAAGACTAGAGCAGCAGTAGCACCGCGTACTCGCGGCCCTCGTCGCGCAGGGTGATGCTGTTGCCGCCCTGCGCCACGCCATCGAGCGACAATCCCGCCGGCCGCCCCTGCGCCCGCTCCACCGTGATGGCATAGCTGCTGGCGCCGAAGCGGTAATGCAGCTTGAAGCTGCCCCACTCGGCCGGCATCGTCGGTGCCATGCGCAGCACGTTCGCTTCGCGCGTCAAACCCAGCAGGGATTCGACGATCAGCCGGTACAGCCAGCCCGACGACCCCGTGTACCAGCTCCAGCCGCCCCGTCCCACGTGCGGCGCCACGGCATACACGTCGGCCGTCACCACGTACGGCTCCACCTTGTAGCGCGCCACCGCCTGCGCGTCTGCGCCATGGCGCACGGGACTGATCATGCGCAGCAGTTCCCAGGCCTTTTCGCCGTCGCCCATGCGGGCAAACGCCATCGCCGTCCAGATGGCCGCATGCGTGTACTGGCCGCCGTTCTCGCGCACGCCCGGCACATAGCCGCGGATGTAGCCGGGATTGAGGTCGGCCTTGTCGAACGGCGGATCGAGCAGCTGGATCACGCCGGAATCGCGGCGCACCAGGCGCGCATCGACCTGGCGCATGGCGCCGGCGACCCGCTCCTTGTTGGCGGCGCCCGACAGCACGCCCCAGCTTTGCGAAATCGAATCGATCTGGCATTCCTCGTTCGTGTGCGAACCCAAGGGCGTGCCGTCGTCGAAATACGCGCGCCGGTACCACTCGCCATCCCACGCATGTTCCTCGACGTTGGCGGCCAGTTTCACGGCTTCATCGCGGCAGAACTGGGCAAATGCAGCGTCGCCGCGCAGCATGGCCACTTCGGCGAAACGCTGCAGCACTTCGTACAGGAAGAAGGCCAGCCATACGCTCTCGCCCTTGCCATGTTCACCCACCTTGTCCATGCCGTCGTTCCAGTCGCAGGAACCGATCAGCGGCAAGCCGTGCACGCCCAGACGCAAGCCATGGCGGATGGCGCGCACGCAGTGCTCGTACAGGTCGGCCGACTCGCCCGAACGCACGGGCAGGTCGTAATACGAATCCTCCTCCGGCTTGACGGCCCGGCCCTCGATGAAGGGCGCCACTTCCGACAGCACGTTGACGTCGCCCGTAGCGATCACATAGCGGCAGGCGGCCAGCGGCAGCCACAGGTAATCGTCGGAGCAGTGCGTGCGCACGCCGCGGTCCGACGGCGGATGCCACCAGTGCTGCACGTCGCCCTCGACAAACTGGTGCGCCGCGCACAGCAGCAAGTGCTTGCGCAGCAGCTGCGGCGCCGTGTGTATCATCGCCATCGCGTCTTGCAGCTGGTCGCGGAAACCGTAGGCGCCGCCCGACTGGTAATAGCCGCTGCGCGCCCACAGACGGCAGGCGATGGTCTGGTACATCAGCCAGCCGTTGGCGATCACGTCGAGCGACGGATCGGGCGTTTCGATGCGCACGGCGCCCAGTGTGCTGTCCCAGTGCGCGCGTACCGCGTCGAGCGCACTACGTGCCGCGTCCTTGCCCGCATGGCGCTGCACCATGGTGCTGGCATCGGCATTGCGGCGCCCGCCCACGCCGAGGATAAAGACGATTTCGCGCTCCTGTCCCGGCTGCAGCTCGAACGGCACCTGGATGGCGGCACACTGGTCCAGCCCCGTACCCGCCTTGCCGGACAGGCGCACGCGCCGCAGCGCCGCCGGCTGCGCCAGGCTGCCGTTGCGGCCGATGAATTCATTGCGGTCGCAGGTGATGGAACGGATGCTGGCATCCGTATTGAAGAAGCCGACCCGGCCCGAGAACTCCGTGTTGTAGTTATTGCGCGCAAACAGGGCGCCGCTGATCGTGTCGACCTCGGTGGCCACGTGCATGCCGGACTTGGCGCGCAGGTCGGCCATCACCCATTCCACATAACCGGTGACGGACAGGCGGCGCGGCACGCCGCTGTCGTTGCGCACCTTGATCACCGAATATTTGACGGCCGCATCAAGCGCCACATAGGTGCACAATTCCGTGGCGATGCCGCCTTCGCTGTGTTCAAAAATGCTGTAGCCGAAACCGTGGCGCGTCACGTAGTCGCCGCTGCCGCGCGCCGGCAGCGACGTGGGCGACCAGAACTGGCCGCTTTGCTCGTCGCGCACATAGAACGCTTCGCCGGACAGGTCGGAGACAGGGTCGTTCTGCCATGGCGTGAGGCGGAATTCATGCGCATTCTCGCTCCACGTGTAGGCCTGGCCCGCTTCGGACACCACCGTGCCGAATTGCGCGTTGGCCAGCACGTTCGACCACGGCGCCGGCGTCTGCTTGCCTTCTGCCGTGGTGATCACATATTCGCGGCCGTCGGGCGTAAAACCGCCGAGGCCATTTTCCAGGATCAACTCACGCTTGGGCGCCCGGTGCGGCACGCCGCCCTGTTCGCGGCCCGGGTCCTGCAGCAGCGGCGGCATGCGCAGCACGGGGCTCGGTGGACGCTTGACCTGCTCGGCCAGGGTGCCGCGCAAATCGCTGATGATGGCGCGCGCCACCGATTGCAGCAAGATGCGGTCTTCGTTGGCGATCTGCTCGGCCAGGCGCACGAAGATGCCGCCCGGGCGGTCGATCGCCTGCGCATCGATGCCCGACGCGATCAAGCCCATGATCTGGTCGTGCAGCAGTTGGCGGTAACCCGACTGCTCTTCGTACCAGATCACCAAGTCGACGATCAATCCCTTCAGGCGCCAGTAGGCATGCGCCTGCACCATCTGGCGCGCCAGTTCGATATTGGCCGCGTCGCGTATCTGCAGCAGCACGATGGGCAAGTCGCCGGAAATGGCATACGCCCACAGGCCAGACTGGCCGCGCTGGTTCTTGATCAGGATGCTCGCCTCGGCGCGCAGGGCCGCATTCGGATAGATCACGGCATTGGCCAGGCGCGCATACAGCTGCGCGTCCGCTTCGCTGGCGTTCAACTGGCGCAGCACCACCTGGCTGTGCGTCCAGGCCAGCTCGAACACACGGTCGGCCAGATGGCGGTCCTGGTATTTGTCGATCAGGTGCAGGGCCGCATCGCGCTGCTCGGCCATGCCGGTCACGCTGTCGACGGTGACGGCCTGGTCGGGTTCAAGCGTGATGACGTAGCGGATGGCCACGATGGGGTCGAGCACGGAACCGTGGCCGCCACTCAATGGACCGCTGTCCTGCAGCGCCTGCGGCAGCTGCGCCGTGTTGCCGCGGCCGATGAAGCGCGCGCGGTCCGTCTCGAACGATACTTCGTAGCGCTCGATATCGTGCACGGTCATCACATGCAGCAGCCATGGCATCTGCTCCTCTTTCGAGCGGGGCCGGCGCGTGCATAAAATCGCCTTTTCATGCGCAAGGATTTCCGTCTGCACGAACAGTTTGCTGAAGGCCGGATGGGCCGCATCGGCCGCCGCCGGCGCCATCACCACTTCGGCAAAACTGGTGATCTCGATGCGCCGCTGGCGATTCGAATTATTGCTGATGCGCGTACGGCGGATTTCAATGTCGTCCTCGGGCGAGACGACGATTTCCGTGTACAGGTCCAGGCCATGGTCGGCGCGGCGGAACTCGGCCCGCCCTTCGGAAAAAATCACTTCGTATTTCTTCGGTTCGGCCAGGGTCGGCTGGTACATGGTGGACCAGACTTCGCCATCATCGAGGTCGCGCAGATAGCAGAAATTGCCCCAGTTATCGCGCGTGCTGTCTTCGCGCCAGCGCGTCACGGAAAGGTCTTTCCAGCGGCTGTAGCTGCCGCCCGCGTTGCTCACCATGACGTGGTAACGGCCGTTCGACAGCAGCTGCGTTTCCGGCACGGCGCTGTTGGCTTGCGTGAGGATGCGCATCGGCATGGCCTGCTCGGGCGCGCCGCTGCGCAGCACCGCCAGTTCGGCCGTGTTCGAGTAAAACGCGCCTGCCTGCGGCGTGCGTTCCTGCAGCACCAGCAAGGCCGATTGCAGCAGCGGATCGGACTCGAAACGGCGCTGCATCGGGCGGTCGTGCAGCAGATAGCTGAGGGCCAGAAAGCCCATGCCCTGGTGGTGCACCATGAAGGAGCGGATGACGGCGCTGCCCTGCCCGCGCGGCAGGCGCGCCGTGGTGAAATCGATCGCTTCAAAGAAGCCGTAACGGCCCATGTAGCCGGCCGCCTGCATGCGCTGCAGGTTCTGGCACGACGCTTCCGGCTGCACCATCAGGCCCATCATGCTGGCGTACGGCGCCACCACCAGGTCGTCGGCCAGGCCCCGCTTCAGGCCCAGCCCCGGCACGCCGAACGCACGGTATTGATAGTTCAAACTGGCGTCGACCGTGTTGTAGCCGGACTCGGAAATCCCCCAAGGCACGTCGCGCTGGCGCCCGTAATCGATCTGCGCCTCGATGACGGAGTGATAGGTCTGGTCAAGCAAGGTGTTCGGGTAGTTCGGCATGACCAGGAGCGGCATCAGGTACTCGAACATCGAGCCGCTCCACGACAGCAGCACGGGCTGGCCGGCTACCATGCACAGCTGGCGGCCTAGGGCGAACCAGTGCTCCTGCGGCAGCTGGCCCTGGGCGATGGCGACGAAGCTGGCCAGGCGCACTTCGGAAGCGAGCAAATCGTAGTAGCTGGGGTCCAGGCGCCGTTCGCTGACGTTGTAGCCGATGGCCAGCAGTTTTGTCGACGGGTTGTACAGGAAGCCGTATTCGATCTGCGCGAAGTCGCGCGCCTGGCCCGCCGCGTGAGCGATGTCGCGCATGTGGCGTCCCGCCTGTTCGCGGCCCTGCGCCAGCAAGGCGGCCAGCTCCGGCTGCGTGCCTTCCGGCGTTTCCAGGTTGGCCAGTTCACGCAGGGTCGGCACGCGCATCAGCGCCGCATCGACGCCCGTGTGCGCCGCCCAAGGCGCCAGTTGCAGCAATTCAGCCAGCGCCGCGCGGCACTGGCGCGCCAGCGCACCCGCCCACATGGACAGCTCGCCATCCTCGCTTTGCAAGGTCAGCGACAGCAGCGCGTCGGCCGCACCATTCGCAGCAGAGAGGTAGGCATGCCATTCGGCCAGGCTGGCGGGTGCGGCCTGCGCCTGCAGCAAGTGCAGGCCGTCGCGCATGGCCTTGCCCTCGCCTTCGGCGGCGATGAATTCCTGCAGCACCTGCGCCGTCGTGCGGATGCCCTGCACCACCTGTGCGCCGATGATCGGGGCGTCATACAACTCCACCAGTCCCGGCTGCAAGGTCAGCAGATGGCCGGCCAGGTTGCCGCTGTCGACCGTCGAGATGTACATGGGCTGCAGCGCCTTCAGGGTCTGCGTGTCGTACCAGTTATAGAAGTGGCCCTGGAAGCGTTCCAGCTCGCCCATGCTGTGCAGGGTGGCGCGGCTGCGCTCGATCAACTGGCCCAGGGTGATGTAACCGAAGTCGTAGGCCGTCAGGTTGGCCAGCAGCGCCAGGCCGATATTCGTCGGCGAAGTGCGGTGCGCCACCACCAGGTTCGGATGTTCCTGCATGTTATCGGGCGGCAGCCAGTGGTCGTCCGGCCCGACAAAGGTGTCGAAATAGGCCCAGGTCTTGCGCGCCACGCCGTGCAGGAAACGTCCCTGCTCGGCCGACAGGCGCGCCACGGCCCGCTCAATGGGGCGGCTGATCCACCAGGCGATGGCGGGTGCGGCCAGCCACAAGAGCAGCACCACGGCGGCGGCGGGCAAGGCTTCCGGACGCCAGTACAGCAAGGCACCGAAGGTGGCCAGCGCCAGCGCGGGCGAGCACCACATGGCGCGCCAGCTGTCGGCCTGCGAACCTGACGATACATGCAGGTTCGAGGCGCGCCAGTCGAGCAAATGCTTGTGCGACACGCCCAGGCGCCACAGGGTGCGGACGATGGCGTCCAGGCTGATCCACGCTTCGTACGGCAGGAAGACGAGGGTCAGCATGGCGTGCGAAAACTGCACGCCGCAGCGCCGCTCGAAGGCGGCCAGGTGCTGGCGCCACAGGGTATCGCGCGGTTTGCGCAGCAGATCGTACAGGGCCGAAAAGACCGGCGGCAGGAAGATGATGGCCAGCACGGCCGCGCTCCAGAAGGCCACGTGCGGCAGGAAGCCCCACACCAGCAGCAGCGACAAGGTGGTCGCGGGCGCGACGACGCTGCGGCGCAGGTTGTCGAACAGCTTCCAGCGCGACAGCATCGACAAGGGATTGCGTTCGCGCTTGCCGGCGCGGCCCGGCACACGGCCCAGCAGCCAGCCGACCAGTTGCCAGTCGCCGCGGATCCAGCGCTGGCGGCGGCTCACGTCGGCGTCGTAGCGGGCCGGATATTCCTCGTACAGTTGCGAGTCGCTCAAGAGGCCGGCGCGCAGATAACAGCCTTCCAGCAGATCGTGGCTGAGGATTTTATTGTCGGGCAGGCGCTGGCCCAGCACGCGCTCGAACATGTCGAGATCGTAGATGCCCTTGCCGATGAACGAGCCTTCATAAAACACGTCCTGGTACAGGTCGGAGACGGTGCGCGTGTAGGGGTCGATGCCCGGTTCGCCTCCGCACAGCAGCTCGTAGCGCGAGGCATTCGCGCTGGGCAGCGCCACGGCCACGCGCGGCTGCAGAATGCCGTAGCCGGCCACCACGCGCGTGCCGGCCGCGTCGAGCACGGGACGGTTCAGCGGATGCATCATGGTGGCGATGAATTCGCGCGCCGCGTCGCGCGGCAGCTGCGTATCCGTGTCGAGCGTGATCACGTATTTGATCGTGCGCAGGCCGCGCAACTCGCCTTCCACCAGCGAGAATTTGTCGCGCGCGCCGCCGCGCAAGAACGCGTGCAGGTCGGACAATTTGCCGCGCTTGCGCTCCTGCCCCATCCACGCATTCTGCTGCGAATTCCACAGGCGCGGACGGTGCAGCAGCAGGAACGGTCCCACATGGCCCAGTTCCTCGGGATCGGCCGGGTCGCCGTTTTCCTTGAATTCGACGCCCTCCACGCGGTATTTCTCGTTCAGGATGCGGATGGTCTCCTGCGCCTGGCGCAGCAAGGCTTCGTCGCCGGGCATCGTTTGCGCCTCGGCGTCGACGAAGTCCGTCAGCAGGCAGAAACGCAGGTTCGGGTCGCGGTTGGCGAGATAGCGCACTTCCAGCGCCTCGCACAGGGCCGCCACGTTTTCCTTGCTGTAGATCAGCGTCGGCACGACGACGATGCCGCGCGCGTCCGACGGGATGCCGGCCTGGTAATCCATGCGCGGCAGCGGGTGCGGCGACGTCATCAGGGTCGCCAGCCAGTTCACCACGGCCACGGCCAGCTGGCTGCTGCCCAGCAGCGCCAGCGCGCCCAGCGCCGCCAGGGGCCAGCCCTGCACGCCATGGCGCACGGCGCGCTCGAGCAGCAAGGCGCTCGTCGCCAGGGTCAGGAACGAAATGGCGCCCAAGTAGACGGCCAGCGGCGCGGCGCGCGCCGTATGCTGCAGCGCCTCGATGAAAGGCAGCTTGGCGCCAGCCTGTTTTTCCAGCACCAGCACGCCGCGCCCCACCAGATAAAAGCCGATGTGGCCGCGGCGCGCGTCATTGCCGTTGCCGTGCGTGTGCGCCAGCTGCACCACCATCTCGGCCACTTCCACTTCGCTGCGCGCGCTGCGCCTGGCGATGCGTTCGATGGCGTGGCGGTAGCTGTCGCGCGTGGCGAAATCCATCAAGCCATAGGTGCCGGCCGGATCGAGGCGCAAGGTCTGCTCGACCACGCTCATGGTCTCGACGAATTCCTGCCAATCCATGGTGCCGAGAAAACGCAGGCTGCCGATGCTGTTGGCGATCGATACCTGGTCGGCCGCCTGCTGCCCGATCTCGGACTGGATCTGCTGTTCGATGGTGAGGCCCGACTCGGCCAGCTTGTGCGTCAGCCACGACAGCGCGAGGGTCAGCGAGGAACTCTGCCCCTGCAGGCGGCGCGACAATTCGGCCACGAAGGCGCTGGTCATCGGCGGATTCGAGCGGGCCATGTCGGCGACGAGCAGGATCAAGCCGCTGGGATTGCGCTCGGCGATCTCCGTCATCTGGTCGGCCCAGGTATTGGCCAGGTCTCGCTGCATGCGGTCGTCGGCCACGCGCACGGCGACGCGGCGCAGGTTTTCGATCAGGGCCAGGCGCAGCATGATGGGCACGGCCCACAGTTCACCCAGGGTCAGGGTGGCCACATCCTGGTAAGCCTCGACGAAGTGGCACAGGTTTTCCAGGTCGACCCGGCCATCGCCGTGCGAGATGATTTCCAGCGCAATTTTATAGACGCGCGGGCAGCCGGCGTCGGGGCCCGACGCCAAGCGCGGCAGCTCCTTGCTGTAGTTCTTCGGCAGGTGGCGCCGCGTGGTGCGGATCTGCTCTTCGATCAGATAAAAATTATCGAGCAGCCACTCCGAGGCGGGCGTGACCTGGCGGCCGCTTTTGACGGTCGCCGTCAGCTCGTTGACGGTGGCCGTGATCAGGGCCGCATTGTCGGCCAGGCGCGCCAACAGGCGGTCGCGGCCGTGATGCTTGCCCACCGCATGGCCGGTGGCCACGTGCTTGCCGTGGGCGGCCATCTGCATGGCGCTGAATAATTCGGAACGCAGGGGCAAGGCATCGTCGCGCGCGGCGTCGAAGGTGTCCGGTGCAAGGGAATGGTCGCGGAAGATTTCTTTAACTTTGGAAATCTGTTCCTTGATCTGCTGCGTGACAACTGCTGTGTACTCTTTCAACTTGGGCCTCGCTAGGTGCGCGCACGCAACCAGCGGCCACCGTCACGCTGGCCCAGTCTGGAAGAACACGATCGGACACTGGCGAAGACGGAAAGCGAAGCGCCGGAGCGTTGCGACGAATCTCAGGGTATAGGGAGATTTTCTGAACTTCATCGTAGGTGCGCCATCTGCGCAAGACCGTGCGCTAGCGTACATACATCACGTTTTAGGGACGTTTCAGCAAAGAAATTAGCCTGTTGAGCGGCGGAAAAATGCCGTCAGGAAATGAATGCAAGAAATGCGAGAAGAACACCGTGCCAAAGATGGCACGGTGCAATATTTCAAGGAAGAAAGTTCAGACCGCTCAGGCAGCGATGGCCAGCGGGTGGCGCGTCGCCTCGGCCATCGCCATGCCGCCATTGAGTTGCCATGCCGCACCGTGACCGAGACGGCGCAGACAGGCGCTGGCGCGCGCGCTGCGGTTACCGCTGCGGCAGAAAAACACCAGTGGACGCTGCGGCTGCCGCAGCCACGCGGCCACCTGTCCCGCCAGGCGGCTCAGCGGTACGCTGCGCACCTCGCAGCCTTCGAATACCGTGCCGGCGCACGCCGCGTGTTCATACGCTTCGCGCACATCGACGAGGATGGCGTCGGGATGCTGGCGCAGGAAGGCAGGCAAGGCGGCCGCATCGAGCTGCAGTTCGGCAGCCGGCACGCTACCGTCCAGCACCGTGCGCACGGTAGCGCAAATGCTGCCGTCGTCGCCTGACGCGCACAGCACGGTGTCCTGCGTCAGCAGTGCCGCATCCAGCAAGGGCGCCAGCGCTTCGGGCGCCAGGGCGCCGATGAAGGCGAAGCGCTGCTCCAGCAGGTACACATGGGTTTCGCCACACTCGATGCGGCGCAAACGCTGCTGGCCCAGCGGCAGCTCACCATCGATATCGACGTGGCCGACTTGTTCGATCTCGAGTTCCTGCAGCAGCGCCAGGCGCGCCACGCCATGGTCGGTCGGCGCCGTCGTGTGCACGATGCCGCGCAAGGCCAGGTGCTGGCAGCGAATGAAGGCAGCCAGGCGCGGCACGAGCGCGGCGACGGGATCGATGACGACGCAACTGGCGCTGGCAGCGTCGCTGAGCAGCCAGGTGCACTGGCCATCAACGTTCAGCTGGATTACGACGTCCTGCGCGCCGTCCTGCGGCGATGGCGCCAGCGCGGACGGCAGCAGGCAGCTGCTGCGCAGCGCTTCGCCGCAGCGCTCGATGCGCGCGCAGGCGGCCATCACCGTCGCCGCATCGATCAGGGGACCGAACGACAAACGGATGGCCGAGCTGGCACGCCATTGCGGCACGTGCATCGCTTCCAGCACATAGCTGGGGAGCGCCTTGGCGGCGGAACAGGCGCTGCCCGAGCTGACGCGCACGCGCGCCGCGTCGAACAGATCCAGCAATTCCTTCGACGACAGGCCGGGCACGGAAAAATTGAGCGTCGTCGACAAGGACAAGTCGAATGGCATATTGAACACGATGCCGGGGAAGGCGCGTTCCAGGCTGTCCACCAGCTGCGCACGGAACGCGGCCAGGTCGGCGTGGCTGCGGAAAGTCTTGCCATCGTCGAGCGCGGCCAGCACGGCGCCCAGCGCGGCGATGCCGGCCATGTTTTCCGTGCCCGAGCGCAGGCCCCCTTCCTGGCCGCCGCCCATCATCAACGGCGTATATGGGGCGCCGGCGCGCACGTACAGCATGCCGATGCCCTTGGGCGCATACAGCTTGTGGCCGGAGAACGGCGCGTAATCGATGCGCGTGGCGGCCAGGTTCAGTTTCAGCTTGCCCAGCGCCTGCACGCAATCGACCATCCAGTAGGCATCGGCACCGCGTTCCTGCAGCAGCTGGGCAATGGCGGACAAATCGCTGACGACACCCGTTTCATTATTCGCCGCCATCGTGCACAGCATGGCCGCGTCGCCGATCAGCGCACCGAGCGCCTGCAGATCGTGGCGCCCCTGCGCATCGACGGGCAGCTTGCGCACTTCCAGATTCAAACCCAATAGCCGGTTCCAGTGCGCCAGGCTTTCCGGTACGGCCTTGTGCTCGGTCGCGCCATACAGCAGCAGGCTGCCGATGCGCTTGCCCGCATCGCGCCGTTCGCGCAGTGCACACAGGGCCGACAGCACGGCCGTCTGGATGCCTTCGGTGGCGCCGCTGTTGAACATCAGGCGGCCGTCGCCCACGCCCAGCAAGCCGCTGGCGCGCCGGCGCACGCCATCCATCATGGCCTTGGCCTGCAATCCCGTCGCATGGGTGCTGCTGGGATTGCCATAGCCCTGCTCCATCGCTTGCCGGGCGGCGGCAACGGCGGCGGGCAGCACGCAAGTCGTGGCATTGCTGTCGAGGTAGATTTCTTTCATGATGGCAGTCTGAGCATTCTAAAAAAGGGGCAGCGCAAGCGGCTGAAACATATGGATAGTCTACCGGCCTGCCCCCGTGAAGATATGCCAAAAGACACTGCAACTACGGTACTATGCAGCATGTTCATGCTATAAAAACTGGAATGGCAAAATGAATTCACCAAACGCTTCGCTCGACAAATTCGACTGCGCCATCCTGGCGGCCCTGCAGCAGGATGGCACCTTGTCGATCGCCGCCCTCAGCGAGAAGATCGGTTTGTCCAGCACGCCGTGCTGGAAGCGGGTCAAGCGTCTGGAGGAAGAGGGCTATATCGAGAGCCGCGTGGCCATCGTGAACCGGCAAAAAGTGGGCTTGCCCGTGACCGTGTTCGTCAGCGTACGCACGGGCCAGCACGATGAAAAATGGCTGCGCCGCTTCGCCGCCGCCGTCATCGTCTTGCCCGAGGTACAGGAATTTCACCGCATGAGCGGCGACATCGATTACCTGCTGAAAGTCGTCACCACCGACATCAAGGGGTATGACACCTTCTACAAAAAGCTCATCAAGGCCGTGCAATTGACGGGCGTGTCGTCCGCCTTTTCCATGGAACAAATCAAGTGCAGCACGGAATTGCCGCTGGAATTGATCGCCCACGGCTTGCCTGCCTGAACGTATTTCTGCGCCGCATGGAGGCGCGTGAAATCATGCACGCTGGCATCCTGCGCATGTCAGGCAAGCTCTGCCTGAAGCAGGATGCCAACGTGTCTTCACGCTGGAAGAGATTAAATCGCCGGCGCTTTCACGCTCGCCGCTTGCTTGAAGAAATCATAGATGCCGCTCTCGCTCATGCGGCGGGCATTGGCCAGTTCGCCGCCCTTGGTGGCGTACAGCACCTGGTTGTTGTCGCTCGAGACCAGCACGGCAGCCGGGATGCCTTTCTTGAGCGGATTGCCATAGGCTTGCGCCACGTCGAGGTTATGGTCGAAGTTACCCACGTCGACCTTGACGACCTTGAACTGCTGTTGCATCAACTCCGCGTTCTTGCCTTGCTTCAAGGCCTTGTCGAGCGCGCGGCAATCCTCGCACCAGTTGGCGCCAAAGATCAGCAAGACGGGCACGTGCGCGGCCTTCGCTTCGGCCAGCGCGCGGGCCACGTCTGCCTTGGCGTCGGCCGCCGCGTTGTACGGCAAGTGCGGCGTGGCGACGGGGTTGCTCGGTGTTGGGGCGGCGGCAACGGCGGTACCGGCAAGCAGCAGGCTGGCAAGGAAAAGGGAAAAGCGCATGCGGGCTCCTGAAAGAAATCGTGAGGCCAGCTGAACAGCTGCCAGCGGGCGTGATTGTCTAGAATATGCCTGCTCGTGAGAAATATCCACCATTTAATTGCACTGTGCTTATGCGGAAAACGTATAAGCACCCAAAGAGCCGTCCGCCATCGCGGCCGCCAGGAACTTGCTGGCGCAGCATGGCTTACAAGCGGTCTGTGCCGAAGATTGATGCCCGCAGGCAGCGAAATGGAACGCATGGGATAATATGGGGCTCACACTGAGCAACGCGGCCCGAACGCGCCCTCCTCCATGACGACTTCTTTCCTGGCACGCTGGCTGCCGCAACCGAACAACGGCAGCCGCCGCGAACAATTGCGCGCCTGCGCTGGCGCCATCTGCGGCTTGCTGCTCACTGGACTCATCTGCCATTTCCTGCTGGCCCCCGACAGCGCCAGCGTCTACCTGATCGCGCCCATGGGCGCCTCGGCCGTGCTGCTGTTCTGCCTGCCGGCCAGCCCGCTGGCGCAACCGTGGTCCGTGGTGGGCGGCAACGTGGTGTCCGGCCTGGTCGGCATGGCTTGCGTCAAATGGCTGGGGCCCAGCGTGGGCGTGGCGGCGCTGGCCGCCTGCCTGGCCATCGGCGCGATGTTTGCCCTGCGCTGTCTGCATCCGCCGGGCGGCGCCGTGGCGCTCACCACGGTGGTTGGCGGCGCCAGCGTGCATGCGGCCGGCTTTGAATTCGTCTTCATCACCGTGCTGTTCAATTCCGCCGTGCTGGTCGCTTGCGCCGTGCTGTACAACAACCTGACGGGACGCCGCTACCCGCACATCCAGCAACTGGTGGCGCCGCATCCGCACGATACCAAGGATGACGTGCCCAGCAACCGCCTGGGCTTTTCGCCCGATGACCTCGATGCCGTGTTGCGCCAGCACAGCGAAGTGCTCGATATCAGCCGCGACGATTTGCAAGCGATCTTCCTGCAAACGGAAATGCGCGCCTACCAGCGCCGCTTCGGCGTCGTCACCTGCGCCGACATCATGTCGAAAGACGTGCTCAGCGTGGAGTTCGGCACGCCGCTCGATGTTGCCTGGCGCACCATGCGCGAACACCAGGTGGGCGCCCTGCCCGTGCTGAACCGGGCGCGCCGCGTCATCGGCATCATCACGCAGACGGATTTCCTGCGCCACGGCGGCCTCGACGATTACCACGGCATGCGCCAGCGCCTGCGCGGCTTGCTGCAGCGCAGCGGCCTGTCCCACAGCGACAAGCCGGAAGTGGTGGGGCAATTGATGACGCCGTCGCCGCACACGGCCCGCCTGGGCACGCCCATCATCGATTTGGTTCCCCTGATGGCCGACGCCGGCTATCACCATATTCCCATCCTCGACGATGAAGAGCGCCTGGCCGGTATCATCAGCCAGTCCGACCTGATGGCGGCCCTGTACGAAACTCGCTTCGCAGAGGCCGCCGCATGACGCCGTTCCAGGCACTGCTGACCGGCCCCGACGGCGGTCCGGCGGGCACGGCCGTCAGCGCGCATTTTTTTGGTGCCCAGCTGGCCATCGATGCGCCCGGCCATGGTGTCGACGTGGCACAGTTGATCGTCAGCGTGGGCGGCGTCGACGGCCCGGAACTGTTCCTGAACTGGCTCGACGCACAAGGACGGCAAGCGTCGCTCAAACCGCTGACGGCGAGCGACATCGCCATCGTCTTGCGCGAAGCGCCGGCCGCGCTGCAGCCGCAACTGCAGCGTTTGTGGGGCGAGCGCCAGCGCAACCGGCGGCAGGTGTCGGGCTGGCTGGCCGGTTTGACGGGCGCGACCGTCGTCGCGGCGGCCCTGCTGTGGTGGCAAGGCGGCCATGCCGTCGGCGCGCTGGCAGGATGGATCCCTTTGTCGACGGAAAAACAGCTGGGCGAACTGGCCCTGTCGCAAGTGTGCGCGCAGGGAGGCATCAGCGAAAGCGGCGTGACGCAGCAGACGGTGCAGGAGATCGGCCGCAAGCTGACGGCCGGCTCGCGCTACCAGTACCGCTGGCTGGTCAAAAACGACGACACAGTCAACGCGTTCGCCATGCCCGGCGGCATCATCGTCGTGCATACAGGCTTGCTGCGCCAGGCAGCCGACCCGGGCGAGCTGGCCGGCGTGCTCGCGCATGAAGTGCAGCATGTGGAGCAGCGTCATTCGCTGCGGCAAATGATCAGCAGCCTGGGCTGGGGCGCCCTCGTGGGCGTGACCATCGGCGACATCAGCGCCGTGGCCGCCATGCTGGCGCACCAGGCCGGCACCCTGTATTTCAGCCGCGACATGGAAGAAGAGGCGGACCGTCTCGGTTTGGTCGCCTTGCAGCGCGCGCGTATCCGCCCCGACGGCATGCTCAGTTTTTTCCAGAAACTCGATGACAAGGACAAGGCCAAAGTGCCCGACTGGATTTCCTCGCACCCGCAAACGGCGGCGCGCGCGCAGCAGATCCGCAGCCTGATCGCCGCCACACCCTGCCCTGCCTGCCTTCCCTTGACCAGCAGCCACTGGCAAGCGATGAAAGCGGCCCTGCCGCCTACGGCAAAATAGCAACATTCCCCTCGTACAATTTATCCAAACGTACTGGGCAATGGCGTATGCTTACGCCCCGGCTGCTCCATCGCGACCGGCCACCCCGACCCACAACGCCTCCGTTCATTCCCTCCTTACAAAGGACATCGCGCATGAAGCATCGTTTTGCCGCCGGCACCCTCGGCACCCTGGCCATCTCCCTGTTGCTCGCCTACGCGCCCATGGCGCAAGCGGCCCAGCCCGCAGCCAAAACAGCCGTCGCGCCCACCGCCAGCGCGCCGAAAGCAAAGCAGCAGCTGCAAGTGCTGGCCGACACATACTACGATGCGCTGGCCCGTTTCGAGCCGATCAATGCCACCGAGAGCGGCGACAACCGTTTTGACGACCAGCTCGGTTCAGCCATCGTGCCCGCCGCGCGCGCAAAACAGTTCGCCCTGTACCGCCAGTACCAGAAGACGCTGCGCAGCATTGCCCGCGCACAGCTGTCGCACCAGGACCAGATCAACTACGACATCCTCGACTATGAACTGGCGACGGCGCTGAGCTTCGAACGCTTCCCCGAATACCTGCTGCCGCTGAACCAGATGGACAGCATGCCCGTCACCCTGGCCAATTATGCGGGCGGCGAGGCATCGCAGCCTTTGACCACGGTCAAGGAGTATGACGCTTACCTGAGCCGTATTGGCCAGTTGCCGGGCTGGATAGACCAGGCCATCACCAACATGAAAGTCGGCATGCAAAAGGGCATCGTGCTGCCGAAGGCGCTGACGGAATCGGCCCTGCCGCAATTCAAGAAGCTCGTCAGCGCCACGCCGCAGGACAGCGTCTATTACACGCCCATCAAGAACTTGCCGGCCAGCTTTTCCGACGCGGACAAGGCGCGCCTGACGCAAACCTATACCGTCATCATCGAGGCCAAGCTGATGCCCGCGCTGCAGCGCCTGTCCACCTTCATGGAGCGCGATTACCTGCCGGCCGGCCGCACGAGCAGCGGCTGGAGCGCCCTGCCCGATGGCGCCGCGTGGTACCAGGCGCGCGTGGCCAGCAGCAGCACCACGGATTTGAAACCGGAGCAGATCCACGCCATCGGCTTGAAGGAAGTGGCGCGCATCCAGGAACAATATGCGATCGTGGGCCCGAAAATGGGCTACAACGGCCCGGCCGCCGGCTTGCCCGTGTGGGTGTCGGAACAGGCGAAATACCGTCCGTTCAAGACGGAGCAGGAAGTGCTCGACGTCTACCGCAAGCTCAACGTACTGTTGGACAGCAAATTGCCCGCCCTGTTCACCCTGGTGCCGAAGGCGCCGCTGGACTTACGCCTGGAACCTGAACTGAGCCGCGATACGGCCGCCGACCACTACACGGCGCCGGCCGCCGACGGTTCGCGCCCTGGCGTGTTCTGGTCCGTCGTCACCGACCCGAAACTGTATGGCGACACGGGCATGACCACCCTGTTCCTGCACGAAGGTAAACCTGGCCACCATTTCCACCTGGCGCTGGTGCAAGAGATGGACTTGCCGAACTTCCGCCGTTTCGGCGGCAACAATGCCTTCACGGAAGGCTGGGCCCTGTATGCGGAAACCCTGGGCAAGGAAATGGGCCTGTTCGAGGATCCGGCCCAGTATTTCGGCCATTTGAACGACGAGATGCTGCGCGCCGTACGCCTGGTGGTCGACACGGGCTTGCACACCAAGGGCTGGACGCGCGAACAGACGATCAAGTACATGCGCGATACCCTCGGCTATGACGCCGTGGCGAAAAGCGAGACGGAACGCTACATGGCGTGGCCGGGCCAGGCGCTGGGCTACAAGATCGGTTCGCTGAAAATCGTCGAACTGCGCCAGCGCGCGCAGCAGGCGCTGGGCGACAAGTTCAGCCTGCCGAAGTTCCACGAAGTCGTGCTGAGCGACGGTACCCTGCCCCTGAAACTGCTGGAAGCCAAGGTCGACCGGTGGATCGCGCAGCAGAAGTAAACTAGCCCCTCCCGCAACAGCGGCAGCGCCAACCGGGGCTGCCGTTTTTTTTCGCACCGATATTTGATCTGGCGCAGATCCGGCGCATCTCGCGCGCGCCTGCCGGAACGCGTACAGGTCGATGCTGCCTAATTCCCATACACAGAAGGGAGGCAGCATGCAAAGCGAAGACAGGAACAATGGCGCCACAGCCAGCCCGCCCGCATGGCAACCGTCAACGGAGATACCCGATGATGCAGGCGCATCCGCCCATGGGCATGAGGCCATACTTCACTACACGAGCGCGCGCGGTCAGGCCGGTGAACGGCCGCAGCGGCACATTCCCGACGATACCGCGCATGGCAATCATGGCCTGATCACGGCCCTTGGCTGGCTCAGCATCGGACTGGGCCTGGCCCAGCTGGTGGCGCCGCGCGGCCTGGCGCGGGCCAGCGGCTTGCGCGGCGTCTCGTCTGTCTGGATACGCGCCATCGGCCTGCGCGAAATGGCTTGCGGCGTGGCCTTGCTGCGCGGAGAAAGCCGGCCGGCATGGCGCTGGTCGCGCATCGCCGGCGACGCCATGGATCTGTCGCTGCTCGGCGTGGCCATGACCAGCCGGCGCAATGCGCGCACGCGCCTGGCGGCGACGGCGGCCGTGGTGGCAGGCGTGACGGCTATCGACTATATCGCCAGCGCACAACTGGCGCCGCGCAAGCTGAGCGAACTGCCCGCGCCCGGCGAAGAGGGGCTGGCGCTGCAAAGGAGCGTGATCGTCAACCGTTCCGCCGACGAATGCTACCGCGCCTGGCGCGACCTGGAAAACCTGCCCCGCTTCATGCCAGGCTTGCAGTCGGTGCAGATAATCGATGCGCGCCGCTCGCGCTGGCACAGCGTCGAAGGCGAGTGGATAGGCGAACTGACGCAAGAGCGTCCGGGCCAGAGCATGCGCTGGCGCGCGGCGGAAAATCATGCGGAAACGGGCGCGCTGGAACTGTCGCCCGCACCGGGCGGGCGCGGCACCGTGGTCACCATGCAACTGCACATGCAGGCGCCGGTCGGCAAGGTGGGCGCGGCCGTGGCCGGCCTGTTCAGCCAGGCGCCCGCCTACAAGATCGAGACCACCTTGCGCCGCTTCAAGCAGTGGATGGAAACGGGCGAGGTCAGCACCACCGAGGGTCAGCCGTCGGGCAAGCGCAGCTTCAAGACGCGCTTGCTGCACAAGGCTGGCGGCACGGCATCTTCCCCTCGACCGCAAGCAAACGGAGGTGTGTCATGAAAGCCAACTGCTGGCACGGCAAGCGCGACGTACGAATCGAACAGGTGCCCGATCCCGCCATCCTCAATCCCGGCGACGCCATCATCAAAGTCACTTCCACGGCCATCTGCGGTTCCGATTTACACCTCTACAATGGCGTCGTGCCCACCATGGAACAAGGCGATATCCTCGGCCATGAGTTCATGGGCGAGGTGGTGGAGGTGGGTTCCGCTGTGCGCAAGCTCAAGGTGGGAGAACGGGTGGTGGTGCCATTTCCCATTGCCTGCGGACGCTGCTTCTTTTGCGAGCAGCAGCTGTACTCGGTGTGCGAGAATTCCAATCCCAATGCCTATATGGCGGAAAAGATGTGGGGCCACTCAGGCGCGGGCATCTTTGGCTATTCCCACCTGACGGGCGGCTATGCGGGCGGCCAGGCCGAATATGTGCGCGTGCCGTTTGCCGACGTCGGCCCCATCAAGGTACCGGACGAGCTCAAGGATGAACAGGTGCTGTTCCTCTCGGACATACTGCCGACCGGCTACATGGCAGCCGAAGCCTGCGCCATCGCGCCGGGCCAGGTGGTGGCCGTGTGGGGATGCGGCCCCGTGGGACAGTTCGCCATCCAGAGCGCCTTCCTGCTCGGCGCCGAGCGCGTCATCGCCATCGACCATTACCCGGAACGCCTGCGCATGGCGCGCGAACTGTCCGGTGCGGAAACCCTGCATTTCGATGCGGTGGACGTGCCCGACGCCCTGCGGGAAATGACGGGAGGACGGGGCCCCGATGCCTGCATCGATGCCGTCGGCATGGAAGCGCACGGTTCCGGCGTCAGCTATATCTACGACCGCCTCAAGCAGACCATGAAACTGGAATCGGACCGTCCCACGGCCCTGCGTGAAGCCTTGATGGCGTGCCGCAACGGCGGCGTCGTCTCGGTGCCAGGGGTATATGGCGGCTTCAGCGACAAGATCCCGTTTGGCTCCATCATGAACCGTTCATTGACCATCAAGACGGGGCAAACGCACGTGCAGCGCTACATGCAACCACTACTGGAACGCATCCAGCGGGGCGAGCTCGATCCCGGCGCCATCATTTCCCACCACTTGACCCTGGACGAAGCGCCGCACGGCTATGAAATCTTCCAGAAGAAGCAGGAGCAATGCATCAAGGTCGTGCTGCATCCGGGCCCCTGACGGCGCTGGCAGGCAGCGCGGCCGGGCCAGGCGAACAATGCGCTGATCCCGGACGAGCTCAGACGAGCAGCGCGGCACTCATCGAGCGCACTTCCTCGGCCGATTCGGCGAGGATGCTTTGCAGGGTCTCGTTATCGATAATGAAATCGATGACGGAATCGGAGGGCGTGAGCATTTCCACATACGTCACCTGCAACGGCGACTGCACGGGCGACAACTGCTTGGCCAACAACAAGGTGTCGAGCAGGGAGTCGGGCGGAATCGACAGCAAGCCATCGCGCAAGCCTTCGATGGCTTCGCTCACGGCCAGCGGGATCAAGAGCTTCTTCATGACTTCGCGGGAAATGATTTCTTCGGCGGATTCCATCCAGTGATCCGCATCGTCGTCGAGCAGGCCGGGAAATTCGTCGGCGCGCGACAACAGATAAAAACCACCCACCTCGTGCACGATGCCGGCGAACAGCGCCGTGTCGGCATCGACGTGCGTCACGCGACGGGCAAGCACATGGGCCAACGCCGCCACGTGGGCCGTGTGTTCCCACAGCTGGGCCGCCTTCTGGCGCAGGACGGGGTCGATGATCTTGCTGCCGAACTGGCGTACCACCATGGCCGCCACCAGCGCGTAGAGATTGCGGTAGCCCATGCGCATGACGGCGGCGCGCACGCTGGTCACGGGGGCCGCATCGCCGCGGCTGTAAACGGCCGAGTTGGCCAGCGCGACCGTGCGCGCCGCCAGCAGGGGCTCGGCCAATACCAGCTTGATCGCATGGTCGATATGGCAGTCCGGTTCAGCCAGAGCCAATTGCAATTGCAGTGCGGAATTAACGCTCGTGGGAAACGTTAATTCGCCGCGTACCGCCTGGGAAACAATTAAACCGAAAGCCTGTAGTTTATTCATCATACGATCAATCCGCCTCAGATATTATTCTGGCCAACAATTTCATGCATCAGAAATTGAATGCCAGGCCCGGCCTTTAGAATACAGATGGCATGTCATTCGTTTGTAATGAAGAATCCGGTAATGCCAGCGCGTGCAATAATGATTCATCGCCGATGACAAACAACTTCGGCTGCTGTAATACCTGCAGCAGAAATGGCTGGCCTTCACGTAGCCGCCGGCGATAATCGGCCAGCGTATATAGGTTGGGATTGATTTTACGCCGTAAGGTTCGCTCGGCCGGGGCCAATCCCGTCAACAGATCGCCATAATTGGCTTCTTCACCCACCAGCAGCAAGTCGATGGCGCTGCCGGGCATGTCCTGTCCCTTCGCCGTGGCGCCCGACACGAAGGCCAGGTGCAGCTGGGTACGCAAGGGCGCCAGGGCCATGCTGAGCACGCCGACAATGCCGAAGGTTTTCTGCACCAGCCCGCTCAACTCCGGATACACGAGGCTTTCCTTGTTGGGCCAGAAGCGCCGCACATTGCCGATCCGCTCCGACGTGATCAGGCCGGCCTCATGCAGCCGGCGCAGTTCCCGCTGCGCCGACGCGCTGCCCAGACCCGTCAAGCGCATGATCTCGTTCAAGTGAAAGCCTTCATTCACACGGACAAAGAGCAAACCCAGCAGTTTCTGCTGGGCGGGAGTAAACAGGGCTTGGGCAATCATGCGCCAGATATTAGCATGAGCACGCCGAAAATTGGCGTGGCATGCGTACTTTTGCTACGCTACAACAGAGTGTGCCGGCAGGACGGCATCGTGCATAATCGCCATGGTTGCGCACGGCCGAACGATCGAAAAACGGCGTGCCCTCTCACACTCGCAGTTGCCGACAAACGATACTTTCAGGGAACACTTGTATGTCATCAGCCACCAGCAGCGTGGTCGGGTTTGTCGAAGGACAACTTGATACGGCGGCCTTTGAACACCTTTTATATGAAGACGCAGAAACAGAGCGCCTGTTGTCGGCGCAGCCGGCGCCCAAGTATGCGCATGCGGGGCACACGCTGTATCACTATCTGATATCGCTCGACCTGCACAATCCGGCGGACGTGCTGAACGCGCAGGGCGCCCTGGCCGAGTTTTTGCACGCCGTCGGCATTCCGGTATTCGTCTCGGAAAAGCCTGGCCAGCTGCACGAGCTTTTGCTGGCGGCGCAGCCGAAGTGGCTGGATGTGGATCTGGCCTATGTGGCGGCACTGCTGGACAAGGCACCGCCACATGCGAAAAAAAGTGAACGGACGCAGTGGCTGCGGGCGCAACTGCTCGCGTTATTTCGCTATGCGAAGAAGCCACCCCGTTGGCTGCAAGCGCCCAACTGGCCCATCGAGGCGCACGGTCCGCTAGTATTTTTGGGACAACTCCCGGTGCACGGCTATTTTCATGACGAAGCCGCCGTCTATGTGTTTTACGATGCCAGCAAAAACGAGTGCCGATCAATACTGCAGACTTGCTGACGCCATGGCGTTCCTGGGCGCGGCTTCCTGTTTACGTGTGTGCTGGAAGGCCGCAGTCATGGACATAAAAAAACGGCACCAGGAATTTCTCCCTGGTGCCGTTCTTATCAGCGAACAGCGCAGATGCATATATTTAGAAGCTAAATAATTAAACGTGTGACCTCTGAATGGCATACGCAATAAATATTTTCTATTACCTGGAATTTCTATCAATTAAATGATTAAAAATTTCCAGGAAAATAAAGCGGACGACATCCATGCGATTGCCATTAACTATAAATTTTACGCTGCTTGATAAAGATGACGCTTCGTCGTGTGTTGCCGAGTTTCGATGGCCAGCAGATCGTCGGTAGTTTCACCGGCCAGGGGGGCTTTATCGGCCAGCAGCGGGGCTTGACGCTCAACCACTTCCCACGTCTCTTTCTCTTTGCGTGCACGGTGGAAGGCCGCAGTAACGAACATAAAAAAACGGCACCCGAAGGTGCCGTTCTTGTCAGCTAGCCGCGCAGATTACGCTTCGTCGCCGTGGTGTTGCTGGGTCTCGATATCCTGCAGCGCTTCTGCAGCTTCGCCAGCCATCGAGGCTTTCTCGGCCAGCAGCAGCGCTTGACGCTCTTCCACTTCCCACGCTTCTTTCTCTTTGCGTGCGCGGTGGAAGGCCAGGCCCGTACCGCCAGGAATCAGGCGGCCGACGATGACGTTCTCTTTCAGGCCGCGCAGACCATCGCGCTTGCCCATGATCGCCGCTTCGGTCAGCACGCGGGTGGTTTCCTGGAACGATGCGGCCGAGATGAACGAATCGGTCGACAGCGATGCCTTGGTAATACCCAGCAAGACGTTTTCGTAGGTCGCTGGAATCTTGTTCTCAACGGCCATGCGATCGTTCTCGTCCAGCAGTTCCGAACGCTCTACCTGCTCGCCAACGATGTAGTTGGTGTCGCCGGCATTGACGATCTGAACACGGCGCAGCATCTGACGCACGATCACTTCGATGTGCTTGTCATTGATCTTCACGCCTTGCAGACGGTACACGTCTTGCACTTCGTCAACGATGTAACGTGCCAGCGCTTCGATACCCAGCAGGCGCAGGATGTCTTGCGGATCGGCCGGGCCGTCCACGATCATCTCACCCTTGTTCACGACTTGGCCGTCATGCACCAGCACTTGCTTGTCCTTGGTGATCAAGAACTCATGCTTGTTGCCGTCCATGTCCGTGATTTCCAGACGCTGCTTGCCCTTGGTTTCTTTACCGAACGCAACCGTACCCGTGACTTCCGCCAGCATACCGGCATCTTTCGGCGAGCGCGCTTCGAACAGTTCGGCAACGCGTGGCAGACCACCGGTAATATCGCGCGTTTTTTGCGATTCGGTAGGAATACGTGCCAGCACTTCACCAACCGATACCTGTTGACCGTCCTTGACCATGATCAGCGCGCCGACCTGGAAGCCGATCGCCACCGAGTGTTCGGTGCCGGCGATCTTGACTTCTTCGTTCGCGTCGTTGATCAGCTTGACTTGCGGACGCAACGTTTTCGTCAACGAACCGCGACGTTTCGCATCGATCGCCACCAGGGTGGACAGACCGGTCACTTCGTCGACCTGACGGGCCACGGTGACGCCTTCTTCGACGTTCTCGAAACGCACTTGACCGGCGTATTCGGTAATGATCGGACGGGTCAGCGGATCCCACGTTGCCAGGGCCGTACCGGCCTTGATGACCATGCCGTCCTTGACGATCAGGGTCGCACCGTACGGTACTTTATGACGCTCACGCTCACGGCCATGGTCGTCGGTAATCAGCACTTCGCCGGAACGGGAAATGACGATTTGCGCGCCCTTGCCGTTCGTGACGTAACGCATGGTTGCCGTGAAGCGAATGGTACCGTTCGACTTGGCTTCCACCGACGATGCCACTGCTGCACGCGATGCCGCACCACCAATGTGGAACGTACGCATGGTCAGCTGGGTACCAGGCTCACCAATCGACTGCGCTGCCACCACACCGACGGCTTCGCCGGCGTTGACCAGCATGCCGCGGCCCAGATCGCGGCCATAGCACTTGGCGCACAGGCCGAAGCGCGTGTCGCAAGTCAGTGGCGTGCGGACCTTGACTTCATCGATGGACAGACGCTCGATCTCTTCGACCATGTCTTCGTCCATCAAGGTGCCGGCTTCGTACAGCGTTTCCTGGGTTTCAGGATTGACGACGTCATGCACCACGACGCGGCCGAGGATACGGTCACGCAACGGTTCGATGACTTCACCACCTTCGACCAGCGCCTTCATGACGGCGCCGTTCATGGTGCCGCAATCATCTTCGATCACCACCAAGTCTTGCGTCACGTCAACCAGACGACGCGTCAGGTAACCGGAGTTAGCCGTTTTCAGCGCCGTATCGGCCAGACCTTTACGAGCACCGTGGGTCGAAATGAAGTACTGCAAAACGTTCAGACCTTCGCGGAAGTTCGCGGTAATCGGCGTTTCGATAATCGAACCATCCGGTTTGGCCATCAGACCACGCATACCGGCCAACTGGCGAATCTGGGCTGCGGAACCGCGCGCGCCGGAGTCGGCCATCATGTAAATGGCGTTGAACGATTCTTGCGTCGACTTGGTGCCGTCGCGGCGGATCACGTCTTCGACTTTGAGCTGGTCCATCATGGCCTTGCCGACTTCATCCGAGGTTTTGCCCCAGATATCGACTACCTTGTTGTAACGCTCGCCGGCGGTCACGAGACCCGAGGCGTATTGCTGTTCGATCTGCTTGACTTCCGATTCGGCCGTCGCGATCAGGGTGACTTTTTGAGGCGGTACCAGCATGTCGTCGACGCAGATCGAGATACCGGCGCGTGTCGCCAGGCGGAAACCCGATTGCATCAGTTTGTCTGCGAACACCACGGTGGCGCGCAGGCCGCACTTGCGGAACGACGTGTTGATCAGCTTGGAAATTTCTTTCTTTTTCAGCGCGCGGTTCAGGACGGAGAACGGCAGGCCTTTTGGCAGAATTTCCGACAGGATCGCACGGCCGATCGTCGTTTCGTAACGCGTTACCGTTTTCTCGAATTCGCCCGTTTCGGCGTTTTTCGGGTATTCGGTAATACGCACGGTGACGCGGGTCGTCAGTTCGACTTCCTTGTTGTCGTAGGCGCGGATCACTTCCGACACGTCAGGGAACATCATCCCTTCGTTCTTCGCATTGATCGCTTCGCGGGTCGCGTAGTACAGACCCAGCACGATATCCTGGGAAGGAACGATCGATGGTTCGCCGTTCGATGGGAACAGGATGTTGTTCGATGCCAGCATCAGGGTGCGTGCTTCCATCTGCGCTTCGATCGACAGAGGAACGTGGACCGCCATTTGGTCACCGTCAAAGTCGGCGTTGAATGCGGCGCAGACGAGCGGGTGCAGCTGGATGGCCTTGCCTTCAATCAGGACTGGCTCGAACGCCTGGATACCCAGACGGTGCAGCGTAGGTGCGCGGTTCAACATGATCGGATGTTCACGGATCACGTCTTCCAGGATGTCCCACACGACCGGCTCTTGAATCTCGACCAGCTTTTTGGCGGCCTTGATCGTGGTAGCCAGACCCATCAGTTCCAGTTTATTGAAAATGAATGGCTTGAACAGTTCCAGCGCCATCAGTTTCGGCAAGCCGCACTGATGCAGTTTCAATTGCGGGCCCACGACGATGACCGAACGACCGGAGTAATCGACGCGTTTGCCCAGCAAGTTTTGACGGAAACGGCCGCCCTTGCCCTTGATCATCTCTGCCAGCGATTTCAGCGGACGCTTGTTGGCGCCGGTCATCGCTTTGCCGCGACGGCCGTTGTCCAGCAGCGAATCGACCGCTTCTTGCAGCATGCGCTTTTCGTTGCGCGTGATGATCTCTGGAGCACGCAGCTCCATCAGGCGTTTCAGACGGTTGTTACGGTTGATGACGCGGCGATACAGATCGTTCAGATCCGAGGTCGCGAAACGGCCGCCATCCAGCGGTACCAGCGGACGCAGTTCCGGCGGCAGCACTGGCAGCACTTCCATGATCATCCAGTCAGGCTTGATGCCCGAACGTTGGAACGCTTCCAGCACTTTCAGGCGCTTCGCGTATTTCTTGATCTTGGCTTCGGATTTCGATTCCTTCAGTTCCACGCGCAGGGTTTCGGCATCGCGGTGGATGTCGATCGAGCGCAGCAGTTCACGGATACCTTCGGCGCCCATGAAGGCGGTGAAGTCGTCGCCGTACTCTTCGTACTTGGCGGCGTAGTCGTCTTCCGACATGATCTGGCACTTTTTCAGCGGAGTCATGCCTGGATCGGTCACGACGTATGCTTCAAAGTACAGCACGCGTTCGATGTCCCGCAGGGTCATGTCCAGGACCATGCCCAGACGCGACGGCAGCGACTTCAGGAACCAGATGTGCGCGGTAGGCGAGGCCAGCTCGATGTGGCCCATGCGCTCGCGGCGCACTTTGGCCAGGGTGACTTCGACGCCGCACTTTTCGCAGATCACGCCGCGGTGTTTCAGGCGCTTGTACTTGCCGCACAGGCATTCGTAATCCTTGATCGGGCCAAAGATCTTGGCGCAGAACAGGCCGTCGCGCTCAGGCTTGAAGGTACGGTAGTTGATGGTTTCCGGCTTCTTGACTTCGCCGTAGGACCACGAACGGATTTTCTCAGGCGAAGCGAGACCGATCTTGATTGCATCGAAGGTCTCGTTGGTCTGTACTTGCTTGAATAGATCGAGCAGTGCTTTCATGTATCACTCCAGAGGTGATTAAATTTCTATATTCCTGAGACTACATTGCCCGGCGTGGTTTCCCAGCCGGGCTTTGTGTTTCCCAAACCAAATGACAGGGTGCTGTCGTTTAGTTGCGTTCGAGGTCGATATCGATACCGAGCGAACGGATTTCCTTGACCAGCACGTTGAACGATTCCGGCATGCCGGCGTCGATCACGTGGTCGCCCTTGACGAGGTTCTCGTACACTTTGGTACGGCCATTCACGTCATCGGACTTGACGGTCAACATCTCTTGCAAGACATACGACGCGCCATACGCTTCCAGTGCCCAGACTTCCATCTCACCGAAACGCTGACCACCGAACTGGGCTTTACCGCCCAATGGCTGTTGCGTCACCAGCGAGTAAGGACCGGTCGAACGCGCATGCATCTTGTCATCGACCAAGTGATGCAGTTTCAGCATGTGCATGACGCCGACAGTGACCTTGCGCTCGAACGCTTCACCGGTGCGACCGTCATACATGGTCACCTGGTTTTTCGAAGCGGTCATGCCCAGGTTCTTGGCGATGTCGTCCGGATACGCCAGGTCCAGCATGCGGCGGATCTCGGCTTCATTGGCGCCGTCGAACACTGGCGTGGCGAATGGAACACCTTTTTTCAGGTTTTCCGCCAGCTTCATGATCTCTTCGTCGTCGAAGTCGTTCAAGTCTTCCGCACGGCCGTTGTCGTTGTAGATCGTCGTCAGGTACTTGCGCACTTGCTCGACCTTGGTTTGCGCCTTCAGCATTTCGCCGATGCGGATACCCAGACCCTTGGCAGCCCAGCCCAAGTGCGTCTCGAGAATCTGACCAACGTTCATCCGCGAAGGAACGCCCAGCGGGTTCAGCACAACGTCGGCTGGCGTGCCGTCGGCCATGTATGGCATGTCTTCCACAGGAACAATACGGGAAACCACACCCTTGTTACCGTGGCGACCTGCCATCTTGTCGCCCGACTGCAGGCGGCGTTTCACGGCCAGGTACACCTTGACCATTTTTTGCACGCCTGGTTGCAGCTCATCGCCTTGCGTCAGTTTCTTGCGCTTCTCTTCGAAGGCCAGATCGAACTGGTGGCGCTTCTCGTTGATCGATTCCTTGATCGCTTCCAGCGCTACCGCTGCATCGTCGTCCGCAGGGCGGATGTCGAACCAGTGGTATTTGTCCAGATCGGCCAGGTATTCCTTGGTGATCTTGGCGCCTTTGGCCAGCTTTTTAGGGCCGCCGTTGACAACTTTGCCGATCAGCATTTTTTCCAGACGCTGGAAGGCATCGCCTTCGACGATACGCATCTGGTCGTTCAGATCCAGACGGAAGCGTTTCAGTTCGTCATCGATAATTTGCTGGGCACGCTTGTCGCGCACGATGCCTTCACGGGTGAAGACTTGCACGTCGATCACGGTACCGATCATGCCCGAAGGCACGCGCAGCGACGTATCTTTCACGTCCGAGGCTTTTTCGCCGAAAATCGCGCGCAGCAGCTTCTCTTCCGGGGTCAGCTGGGTTTCGCCCTTCGGCGTCACTTTACCAACCAGGGTGTCGCCGGCTTGAACTTCAGCGCCGATGTAGACGATACCGGACTCATCCAGACGTGCCAGCTGATTTTCAGCCAGGTTCGAGATGTCGCGCGTAATTTCTTCCGCGCCCAGTTTCGTGTCACGGGCCACCACCGACAACTCTTCGATATGAATCGAGGTGTAGCGGTCGTCCTTGACGACGTTTTCCGAGATCAGGATCGAATCTTCGAAGTTCAGACCATTCCATGGCATGAAGGCCACGGTCATGTTCTGGCCCAGTGCCAATTCACCCAGGTCGGTCGATGCGCCATCGGCGATCACGTCGCGCTTGGCAACACGGTCGCCCACTTGCACGATAGGACGCTGGTTGATGTTGGTGTTCTGGTTCGAACGGGTGTACTTGATCAGGTTGTAGATGTCGACGCCCACTTCACCAGCTTGCGCTTCGTCATCGTTGACGCGAATCACGACACGGCCCGCATCGATGTAATCGACGATACCGCCACGCAAGGCTTGCACGGTGGTGCCCGAGTCGACCGCAACGGTGCGTTCGATACCGGTACCGACCAGCGCTTTTTCCGGACGCAAGCAAGGCACAGCCTGGCGTTGCATGTTGGCGCCCATCAATGCACGGTTCGCATCATCGTGTTCGAGGAACGGAATCAGCGATGCAGCGACGGAAACGATCTGGCCTGGGGCCACGTCCATGTACTGGATGCGCTCCGGGGAGACCAGGATGGTTTCGCCAGCTTCACGGGCCGAGACCAGTTCATCGGACAGCATGCCGGCGTCGTTGATGGTCGCATTCGCCTGAGCGATGATGTAGCGGCCTTCTTCGATGGCAGACAGGTAGTCGATCTGATCGGTAATCTTGGAGCCTTCGACCTTGCGGTACGGGGTTTCCAGGAAGCCGTATTCATTCAGGCGGGCATACAACGCCAGCGAGTTGATCAGACCAATGTTCGGACCTTCCGGTGTCTCGATCGGGCAGACGCGGCCGTAGTGGGTCGGATGCACGTCGCGCACTTCAAAGCCGGCGCGTTCGCGTGTCAGACCGCCGGGTCCCAGAGCCGATACGCGGCGCTTGTGGGTAATTTCCGACAGAGGATTGGTTTGGTCCATGAACTGCGACAGCTGGGAAGAACCGAAGAACTCGCGAATCGCGGCCGAAATCGGCTTCGAGTTGATCAGGTCGTGCGGCATCAGGTTGTCCGCTTCGGCTTGGCCGAGGCGTTCCTTGACGGCGCGCTCAACACGCACCAGGCCGGCGCGGAATTGATTCTCGGCCAGTTCGCCCACGCAACGCACGCGACGGTTACCCAGGTGATCGATATCGTCGACTTCGCCGCGGCCATTGCGCAGTTCCACGAGAATCTTGATCACGGCCAGCACGTCTTCGTTCGACAGCGTCATGGCGCCGGTCAGTTCATCGCGGCCAATGCGGCGGTTGAACTTCATGCGGCCCACGGCCGACAGGTCGTAGCGGTCCGAGTTGTAGAACAGGCCATTGAACAGCGCTTCAACGGAGTCTTCCGTTGGTGGCTCGCCTGGACGCATCATGCGGTAGATCGCCACTTTCGCAGCCATCTGGTCGGCGGTGTCGTCGATACGCAGGGTTTGCGAGATGTAGGCGCCCTGATCCAGGTCGTTCGTGTACAAGGTCTGGATTTCGGAAATGTTGGCGTCGCGCAGGCGGCCCAACAGATCTTCGGTCAGCTCATCGTTCGCGGAAGCGACGACTTCACCGGTGTCGCCATCGACGATATTCTTCGCCAATACGCGGCCCAGCAGGTAGTCTTCCGGTACGGAAATGTGCTTGATGCCGGCAGCTTCGATATCACGCACGTGTTTCGCGTTGATACGCTTGTCTTTCAGCACCAGGGTCTTGCCCGACTTGTCGACGATGTCGAAACGCGCCACTTCGCCGCGCAGACGCTCGGAGACGAATTCCATCTCCGCGCCTTCGGAACGCAGGTTGAAGTTGTCGAAGACGAAGAAGTTCGCCAGGATTTGCTCGTGCGACATGCCGATGGCTTTGAGCAGGATCGTTACTGGCATCTTGCGGCGGCGGTCGACGCGGAAGAACAGGATGTCTTTCGGGTCGAACTCGAAGTCCAGCCACGAACCGCGGTAAGGAATGATACGCGCGGAGAACAGCAGTTTACCGGACGAGTGGGTCTTGCCGCGGTCGTGCTCGAAGAACACGCCAGGCGAACGGTGCAACTGGGAAACGATAACCCGCTCCGTGCCGTTGATAACGAACGAACCGGTGGTCGTCATGAGCGGCAATTCGCCCATGTAAACTTCCTGTTCCTTCATCTCTTTGACGACGGGCTTGGTTGGCGATTCCTTGTCCAGGATCACCAGGCGCACTTTCGCGCGCAGCGGCGACGCGAACGTCAGGCCACGTTGTTGACATTCTTTGACGTCAAAGGCAGGATCGCCCAGAACGTACGACAAGAATTCGAGACGCGCAAAACCATTGTGCGAAACGATAGGGAAAATCGAAGTGAAAGCCGACTGCAGGCCATCATTCTTGCGGCCGGACGGTGCTATGTCCTCTTGCAAGAAGCTATGATAAGACTCGAGCTGGGTCGCCAGCAGGAACGGAACGTGGTGAACGTTGGCGCGCTTCGCGAATGATTTGCGAATGCGTTTCTTCTCAGTAAATGAGTAGTGCATGGACACTCCGTGAGTGACAGAAAGGATAGAAAATTCAGGTTTTGCAAGTGTTCGTTTGCACCGCTGCGTGTGACACAGACGAAACCTCAAGGCTCTGCTTTCCGGCTTGAATCGAATAAAAACTGCTGCTACAACTACGTGACAAATACGATGCAGACGACAAAGGAGCCAAAGTCGGATTTCCCCCCTTGCGAGGGGAAACCTCAGACTTTGACTCGGGCGCTAACTGCCGCCGGTACAGATATTACTTCATCGAAGCGGTTGCGCCGGCTTCAATCAGTTTCTTCACTGCAGCTTCAGCGTCAGCTTTCGACACTGCTTCTTTCACAGTTTTTGGTGCGCCATCGACCAGGTCTTTAGCTTCTTTCAAGCCCAGGCCGGTGATTTCGCGAACTGCTTTAATAACGCCAACTTTGTTTGCGCCGAAGGTGTCCAGCACAACGTTGAACTCGGTTTGCTCTTCAGCAGCTGCTGCTGGGCCTGCTGCAGGACCGGCCGAAGCCATCGCTGCTGCGGACACGCCGAATTTTTCTTCGAATGCTTTAACCAGGTCGTTCAGGTCCATTACGGACATGGCGCTAACTGCTTCCAGGATATCGTCTTTGCTAATTGCCATTTTGAAACTCCTAAATTTATTACGTTAGTTACATCAGATTGGTACTGAGAGAAAAAAGCGCGCGCAATTAAGCGGCTGCTGGGGCTTCTTCTGCTGCTGCTTCTGCAGGAGCTTCGGCGCCTTCGCCTTTTTTCGCTGCCAGGGCAGCCAGACCACGTGCAAAGCCCGAAACCGGAGCCAGCATAACGCCCAACAACTGCGAAATGAGGACTTCACGGCTAGGAATGCTCGCCAACGCGGTGACAGCAGCTGTATCCAGCGGCTTGCCTGCGTAGTTACCTGCTTTGATGACCAGTTTGTCGTTGGTTTTAGCGAAGTCAGCGATGACTTTAGCTGCTGCAACGGCATCGGCCGAGATCGAGTAGATCAACGGGCCGGTCATGGCATCTGCCAGGCTGGCGAATGCGGTACCTTCAACGGAGCGACGAGCCAGAGTGTTTTTCAACACACGCAGGTACACGCCTTGGGCACGCGCTTTAGCACGCAGTTGCGTCAAGTGACCAACCTGGATGCCACGATATTCGGCCACGACGATCGTTTGCGCATTAGCTACTTGTGCGGAAACTTCGGCGACGACGGCCTTTTTGTCATTCAGATTGAGACTCACGGTCAACCTCCTTAAATGATGTTCGGCAATCACAACCGAGTGGTTGAGCGCCTTGCATCGGTTCGAACACGGCGTCCGAAGTCAAGAAGTACTAAACTGAGCGGATGAATTCACGCAGCATGAGGACTACAAAACTTGTTCGGGTACACCATCTGCGTTGGGCACTTGCCGTTGCCGGCAAGCCTATTAACCTTCTGCATGTACGATCGCAGTCGGCCCAACGGTCTTTGATTGTCTGCCTGCCTGGTGCGAACACCGGGCAGACAGCCCAAAGATGCGCCCGCAGCGCCCGAAGGCGCTACAGGACTTGATTCTGTTACTTAAGCTGCCAGGCTAGCCTGGTCAACACGAACGCCAGCGCCCATGGTCGACGACAGCGAAACTTTGCGCAGGTACACGCCTTTGCTCGATGCTGGCTTGGCTTTGTTCAGTGCGTCGATCAGTGCGACCAGATTCGATTTCAGATCTGCGTCAGCGAACGATTTACGGCCGATGGTAGCGTGGATGATACCGGATTTGTCGGTACGGTACTGAACTTGACCGGCTTTCGCGTTTTTCACGGCGGTAGCGACGTCAGGAGTAACAGTGCCAACTTTCGGGTTAGGCATCATGCCGCGTGGGCCCAGGATCTGACCCAGGGTACCAACGATACGCATGGTATCTGGCGAAGCGATAACGATGTCGAAAGGCATGTCGCCGGCTTTGATCTGCTCAGCCAGGTCTTCCATACCAACGATGTCGGCGCCAGCTGCTTTAGCAGCTTCCGCTTTTTCGCCCGACGCGAATACTGCCACGCGTACGGTTTTGCCGGTACCAGCTGGCAGCACGACGGAGCCGCGCACCACTTGGTCGGATTTCTTAGGATCAACACCCAGTTGTACCGATACGTCGATCGATTCATTGAACTTGGCCGTTGCGCACTCTTTGATCAGAGCGACAGCGTTGTCGAAAGCGTACACTTTGGTACGGTCGACTTTGGCTTTCAAAGCCTTGATACGTTTGGATAACTTAGCCATTATACAACACCTTCCACCGTGATACCAATCGAACGAGCGGAACCAGCGATGGTGCGTACAGCAGCATCCATGTCGGCAGCGGTCAGATCAGGGGTTTTCAATTTAGCGATTTCTTCAGCTTGTGCGCGGGTCAGCGTACCGACTTTGTCGGTATGTGGCTTCGGCGAACCTTTGGTGATCGCAGCAGCTTTTTTGATCAGGTAGGTTGCTGGAGGCGTCTTCATCACGAACGTGAAGGACTTGTCAGCGAACGCGGTGATCACGACTGGAATTGGCATGCCTGGCTCCAGACCTTGGGTCTGTGCATTGAAGGCCTTGCAGAATTCCATGATGTTCAGACCACGTTGACCCAGAGCTGGACCGATTGGTGGGGATGGGTTTGCTTTACCAGCTGGCACTTGCAGCTTGATAAAACCAATGATTTTCTTTGCCATGATGGCTCCTATCTTGGATTGAGTAGTAGCGCCCCGCCGATCCTACCCTGGCGGGGCTCCTCTGACCGGATTTTGCTGAGACTGCTGCGACGCTCCTGGTGGCGCTTGATAATACTTAAACTTTTTCGACCTGGCCGAATTCGAGCTCCACCGGGGTAGCGCGGCCGAAAATGGTGACCGAGACGCGTACTTTGGATTTCTCGTAGTTGACTTCTTCGACATTGCCGTTGAAGTCGGTGAACGGGCCATCCTTGATGCGGACTTGCTCGCCCACTTCGTACAAGGTTTTTGGACGGGGCTTTTCAACACCTTCCTGCATCTGCTTCATGATGCCGTCGATTTCGCGCGCGGAGATCGGCGTCGGCTTGTTCGACTTGCCACCAATGAAACCGGTAACCTTGCTGGTGTTCTTGACCAAGTGCCAGCTCTCGTCCGTCATTTCCATTTCAACCAGCACATAGCCAGGATAGAAACGACGTTCGGTGACGGACTTCACACCATTCTTGACTTCGACAACTTCTTCGATCGGCACCAGGATCTGGCCGAACTGGTCTTGCATGCCCGCGCGCTCGATGCGCTCGGTCAGTGCGCGCATGACGCTTTTTTCCATGCCGGAATAAGCATGCACGACATACCAGCGCTTGCTGCTGACTGGCACGCTCAGCGCTGCACCAGTGTCCGCTACCGGAGCGTCGCCCGGAACGGACTCGTCCGCCGCTTCATCATGCACATTTTCGCTCATTATTTTTTCCAACCAAGAATTACGTCATACAACAAAAACTCGAGCAATTTATCCGTGCCCCACAGGAAAATCGCCATGACCAGCACAAAGGCAAACACGATCGCAGTAATCTGCGTGGCTTCTTTGCGGGTAGGCCAAACGACTTTCTTGGTTTCGCGCACAGCTTCTTTGGCGAAATTAAGAAATTCACGGCCGGTCGTCGAGACATACAAGAGCGCAACAGCAATAACCAAACCAGCCACAAGCGCGCTTGCACGCACCAGAGCTGGTTGGCCTGCCAGGTAATAAAACCCGACTACTCCTGCAATCGCAGCTACTATTGCCAGCGCGACTTTTATCTTGTCACTCGACGTGCTAACGGTTTGCACGGATTGATTTGACATTTTTCTACTTTCGGTGCCCTGCACCTTGACGGTGGCAGGGACGGAGGGCATCGAACCCCCAACCTTCGGTTTTGGAGACCGACGCTCTGCCAATTGAGCTACGTCCCTACGTAAAACTTTCGAGGAGTGCTATTCTACCACCCAGGACGCCCCGGGTGGAAGCATAACATTTCCTTATGCGAGGATTTTTGCAACCACGCCGGCGCCGACGGTACGGCCGCCTTCACGGATAGCGAAGCGCAGACCTTCTTCCATCGCGATCGGGTTGATCAGCTTGACGGTGATCGACACGTTATCGCCTGGCATGACCATTTCTTTGTCTGCTGGCAACTCGATCGAACCGGTTACGTCCGTCGTGCGGAAGTAGAACTGTGGACGATAGTTGTTGAAGAATGGCGTATGACGGCCGCCTTCGTCTTTCGACAGAACATAGATCTCGCCGGTGAAGTGGGCATGCGGCTTGATCGAGCCTGGCTTGGCCAGAACTTGACCACGTTGCACGTCTTCACGCTTGGTGCCGCGCAGCAGCAGACCAACGTTGTCGCCAGCTTGACCTTGGTCCAGCAGCTTGCGGAACATTTCCACGCCGGTGCAAGTCGTTTTGACGGTATCGGTGATACCAACGATTTCGATCTCTTCGCCGACTTTAACAATGCCGCGCTCGATACGACCGGTCACAACGGTACCGCGACCCGAGATCGAGAACACGTCTTCCACTGGCATCAGGAATGCACCATCAACAGCGCGCTCTGGCGTTGGGATGTAAGCATCCAGCGCATCGGCCAGACGCAGCACTGCATCAACGCCCATTTCGCCTTCTTTGCCTTCCAGCGCCATACGTGCCGAACCTTTGATGATAGGCAGGTCGTCGCCTGGGAATTCGTACTTCGACAACAGCTCGCGCACTTCCATTTCAACCAGTTCCAGCAGCTCTGCGTCGTCGACCAGGTCGCACTTGTTCAGGAACACGATGATGTATGGAACGCCAACTTGGCGGGCCAGCAGGATGTGTTCGCGGGTCTGCGGCATTGGGCCGTCAGCTGCGGAGCACACCAGGATCGCGCCGTCCATCTGGGCTGCACCGGTAATCATGTTTTTGATGTAATCGGCGTGGCCTGGGCAGTCAACGTGCGCGTAGTGACGCGTTTCCGTTTCGTACTCGACGTGGGCGGTGTTAATCGTGATACCGCGCGCTTTTTCTTCTGGTGCTGCATCGATCTGGTCGTATGCTTTAGCTTCGCCGCCAAATTTCTTCGACAGAACCGTTGCGATTGCAGCGGTCAGCGTGGTTTTACCGTGGTCGACGTGGCCGATGGTGCCGACGTTGACGTGCGGCTTGGTCCGTTCGAATTTACCTTTTGCCATTTTGAACTCCTAATGATTTGATTAGATTGCTCAGGCACACGCCCGACGGTCTGGTTTGAATTGCTTCTGTGCTGCCTGCTGCGAATTCTGGTGCCCTTGACGTGGATCGAACACGTGGCCTCTCCCTTACCAAGGGAGTGCTCTACCACTGAGCTACAAGGGCTGTAATTTGTTGCATGCGATGCATCAAGCATCTGAACGGAAACTGGAGCGGGTGAAGGGAATCGAACCCTCGTCGTAAGCTTGGAAGGCTTCTGCTCTACCATTGAGCTACACCCGCGAGGTATCGTTCACTTTTCTTCACTTGCTTTTTGCTACTACCCAGTTTTCCTTGCAAAAACTTGGTGGAGGGGGCTGGATTCGAACCAGCGTACTCATAGAGAACAGATTTACAGTCTGTCGCCTTTAACCACTCGGCCACCCCTCCGCGGGAACCGCAGAGTATGAAGCATCTACTCACAACTGTCAACCTTATTTACTGATGCCTGACTGCTGCATTTGCGTATAAAGAAGAAGTTGGCTGCTTCGGGGCGTGATTATAAGCTCCCGATTTGAGAATGTGCAAGGGTTGGCGCGAAAAAGTCGGCTTTTTTCGCATTTTTTTTATCCTCCCTGCCCGCAAGCCGCATTTTCCCGTCATTTACTCCATTTACCTTGCGTCAGGCGGATGCATCCAGCTGTTGCCCAGGGGCTTATATTTACGCAACAACTGCTGATGCAGGCCCGACAGCACCGGCAATTTGGGGTTGCGCGGGTCCAAACGGCGCACGCCGGCGATAAACGTCAGCGCCTGCTGGCCCATGCGCTCATCCCAGCCCTCGTGCTCCAGGCATTTCAGCACGGCCACGGCCGCATTGAAGACTACTTGCGGATTATCGGGCAGGCGCGTGACAGCCTCGCCCATCAGGTCGACGGCGCCGCGGAAATCGCCCGCTCCCGCCCGGGCGGCGCCGGCCGCCACCATGTCGGCCACTTCCTGGCGGCTTTGCCGCGCCAGCGCCTTGGCCAGCTCTTCGCGCCCCGCCTGTTCGAACACGGCCATGGCGCGCGTCATGGCCGCGCTGTCGGGCGCGTTGCGCATGACTTCGCGCATCACCTCGGCCGCGCCATCCTCGCGTCCATGCGCCAGGCAGTGGCGCGCCAGTTCGGTTTTCAGCATGTTTGAGCCGCCCACGCTGTGGCGGTTGGCGGCCAGCGCCACGTCCAGCGATTGCTGCAGGCGCTCTTCGTTGCCCGTATGCGCATGCAGCATGGCGCTGCACAGGGCACTGCACAGTTCCGCATTCTTTTGCCCGCCCATCGACTTGTCGAGGTCGCGGATCACGGCGCCCGCCTGCAGCGGATCGCCCTTGCGCACCAGGGTCTGCACGAGGCGCACATGGTCTTCCGGATCGCGGAATTCCGAATACTTGGCCTTGCTGACCACCAATTTGAGGGATTTTTCCGCCATCTCGATATCGTCGGCCGCCAGGGCCGCCTCGCCCAAGCGGCGCAAGCGGCGCACGGCGTGCGGCGACAGGGCCACCGCTTCGCTCAGGGCCGCCTGCGCCAGTTCCGGCTTGCCTTGCGCCAAGTGCGTGCGCGCCAGCCAGTCATAGGCGTCGAGAAAACGCTTGTTGTTTTCCAGCAGTCCTTCCAGGGTGCCCTGCGCCGCTTCGTATTCGCCCAGCAGGAATTGCGTCTTGGCCTGTCCCAGGCGCGCCCAGCCGATGGACTTGGCTTCGTACAGGCCTGCGTAGATCGGCTCGGCGTCAGCCGCCTCGCCCAGCAGCAGATGCAATTCCGCGCGCAGGCGCAGGAAATCCGTGGCGTAGCGTGGATACAGGCTGGCGCCCTCGGCGCAGGCGGCGATCGCCGCGCGCTCGTTGCCCACGTCGATCAATTCATACACGGGCACGAAGGCATTGCGCTTGTCCAGCGCGCGGCCGATGCGTTCGAGCATGTTGTCAGCGGTGAATGGCTTGAGGATGTAATCGGTGGGCAACAGCTCGACGGCGCTGACCACCTTGGCGAAGCTGCCTTCGCCCGTGACCATGAAGAACATGGTCGATGCGTGCATCAATTTGTGGTGGCGCAAGTCTTCCAGCATCTGCTGGCCATCCTGCCCGCCATCGAGGTCGTATTCGCACAGGATCAGATCATACGATTTGCTGCCCAGCATGCGGATCGCCTGGCCCGAGCTGGCCGCGTCGTCGATCTTCGCCAGGCCGCACAGGTTGAGCATATTGTGCAGGCTGGCGCGCATGCCCGGATGCGGCTCGATGATCAGTGCGCTGAGTCCCTTGAGTTCTTTCATGTCGTGATGTCCGAAAACTCCGCGGCGCGCCACACTGGTGCGTGGCGCCGGCCAGCATGAGGCTGCCGAGTATATGACGGCGCCGCGCGCAAGGGAATGGCGGCGTGCCGAAAAGCGCCAACGAAGTTGCTGCTCAAGCGGTGGCACGCTCCGGATGCCACAGTTGCGGCTCGTTGTCGATCAGGTCGAGCAGCGCCGTCACCACTTCCGGATCGAACTGGCTGCCGCTGCGCTGTTCGATGTATTCGCGCACCTGCGGATACGGCCACGGCTCCTTGTAGGGCCGCTCGTGCAGCAAGGCATCGAAGACGTCGACCACGGCAACGATGCGCGCGGCCACGGGGATGTCGCGCCCCTTCAAGCCATTCGGGTAGCCGGCGCCATCGAAGTGTTCATGGTGGCCGCCGGCGATCTGCGCGCCATACGTGAGGTAGCTGATGCCGTCGACCATGTTGGCGGCCCGCTCGAGGATGGTGCGCCCGACGCTGGCATGCAGCTGCATCTGCGCCCGCTCCTCGTCCGTATGGCGGCCCGGCTTGAGCAGCACAGCGTCCGGCGTGGCCACCTTGCCCACGTCGTGCAGGATGCTGGCCAGGCCGATCATGTCGAGCAGCTGCGGGCTGAGCTCGTCGGCATACACGCCGCGCTGCTGCATGCGCTGGGCGATGGCGTCGGACAAGAGCTGCACGCGCCGCACGTGGCCGCCCGTGTCGCTGTCGCGAAATTCCGCCAGGTCGGCCAGCGCCACGACGGTCGCTTCCTGCGCCTTGCGCAACTGGCCGAACATGTACAGGTTGTCGAAGGCGGCGGCGATACGCTGGCAAAACACTTCCAGCAAGTCGCGCTGGATCTGCGCCAGCGGCCACGGCGGCGTAACGGAGATGGCCAGCTCGCGGTTGCCTTCCGTATGGATGAACAGCACATTCGCCGGATGCTCGAACTGGCTACGCTTTTCCGCGAACGCCTTGTCGATGGTGGGCGTGAGCGCGTGATCTGCCGGCATCGCTTCGGACTCGGCCAGCACGGCATATGTGCCCGTGGCGGCCACCACTTCGGGCCGTCCGGCGCCGCCCTGCATCAGGCACAGCACGCCGTCGGCGCCCACGTCGAGGATGGCGCTGACCTGGTTGAGCACGCCGGAAGCGAATTCGCGCAGGGAATGGATCTGGTACAGATTGGTGGCGCCGGCGAGGATCTTGCCCAGGCCGATGCGGCTGCGCTCGAGCATCATCAGGCTCTCGTAGGCGCGCAGGGCCGAAATGACGGTGGTAAACAGCTTTTGCGTCGTCAGTTCCGTCTTCGCCTTGTAATCGTTGATGTCGTATTCGATGATGACGCGCTGCTCGGGCGCCTGGCCCGGCTGGCCCGTGCGCAGCACGACGCGCACGATGGAGTTGTTCAGGTCGGCGCGGATGCGCTTGGCGAGGATCAGGCCCGCATCATCCGTTTCCATCACCACGTCGAGCAGCACCAGCGCGATATCGGGCGTGTCGCGCAGGATCTCGTATCCTTCGCGGCCGCTGTAGGCGGAAAACAGTTCCAGTTCGCGGCCCTTGAAACTGACATTGCGCAGCGCCAGCCGCGTCACCGCATGCACATCGACGTCGTCATCGACGATCAGCACACGCCACAGGCGCTGGTCGGGCGCGGCCAGCCCCGAGGGACTGGCCACCGGCTCATCTTCGTCGAGCAGCCAGTTATCATCTGCATCGGCTTTGAGGTCGGTCATGAATACTCCTAAGGGATAAGTTCGATGTGGACGCTGCGTTGACGCATATCAAGCATAATCAGATTAGATGCTGCTTACAACAGGATTCTGCGTACCGTCCTCTCCCACGGCCGGGGCTGGTATCGAGGCACCGCTGCGCGTGGCGCCGCCGCAATTGTCCTGGCCTGGCCCGACGGCCTGGTAGCGCACTTCGTACTTGCCCGCGCTGAGCTGCTCCACCGTCAGCTTGTCATTGGCCAGGATGTACAGGTAGCGCACATTCGAGCGCCGTTCCTGGTCATACAGCTTGACGAAGACGGGCGCCGTGTTGCTGCTGTTGTCGATGGTCAAGCTCAGTTCGGCGCCCTTGTTACCGATCGGGAAGCCATCGACATAGCCGGACCGCGCAGGCCAAGGCTCGCCATTCGGCGCCACCAGCGCCGCCGACTCGGCCTGGCCGGCGCCATCGCAGGCGGGCCGGCTGGCTTTCAGGCTCAGCTGCGCCACGGCCAGCACGCGGATCTCGGGCGCCTTCGCTTGCGCGGGCTCGGCCGCATACGGTTTGCCTACCGCCCAGCTATCGACGGCCACGGCCTCGTTTTTTGCCGGCGGCGTGGCGACGCTGTCCGCCGTTGCCGTGTCCGGATGCGCCTTGGCGCCATCGCGGGCCAGGCCGCTCCAGGCCGAGGCCAGCGCGGCAGGTACGGGCTGCGAGGTATCGAGCATCAGCAAGGCGCCCAGCCAGCCCAGCAGCAGGCAGACAAGCAAACTCAGCCACCAGCGCCAGTTGCGCCAGATGGGCAGCGCCGCGGTCCGCGGCTTGCCCTTCGGCGGCGGCACATCCTGCGCCCAGGCGTGCTCATGCGATTGGGCATGGCTTTTCGCACGGCCATCGCGGGTCTTGCCTTCTTCGTGGCGGGTGCTTTCCAGCCATTCGATTTCCCACTCCTCGGCGGCGATCCACTCGTCATGTTCCTTGCGGCGTTGTGGATCGGACAAGGTGCCATAGGCGCTGTTGAGGATCGCCATGATGCGGGCGGCCTTTTCGTCGCCGGGATTCTTGTCTGGATGGTATTTCTGGCTGAGGGCTTTGTACGCGGCACGTATGACTTCCTGCGGCGCCAGGCGCGCCACCTTCAGGTTGTCATAGTGTGTATGTATCTTTCCCATCGTTCTATCTTGAAATCGGTGCGCGGCGACGGGTTCTTGCAGGATGGAACCGTGCTGTGTCGGTCATCATATACGATATGACAAGATAATAACCGCCGGCGGACAGGAAATTGCAGGGCGATACTGCCCTGCCTTGATATTGCCGGCGCTTACAGGCGGTGACTGCGGTCACTGGACAACAGCGCTTCCGGCAACTCCACGCCATACCCTACCACCAGCACCTTGAACAATTCCCCCATCTCGGCCGGCGACACCAGCTTTTGTACGGCGCTGGCCTGCGGCAAGTACGTTTTGACCTGTTCGGGGTCGGTACGCAGCAGCAAGTCGCCGATACCGGAGCCCAGCAGGAAGGACGCCTGGTTCATGTAGGCGAGCACCTCGAGGCCAGCGTCCTGGGCCGCCACCGCCATGGCCGTAAAGTCCACGTGAGCCGTGATGTCCTGCAAGCCGGGCAGATAAAAAGGTTCCGCGTGGGCGTGATGGCGGTAATGGCACATCAGGGTGCCCGTGGCGCGCAAGTCCAGGTAATACTCGTGCGCAGGAAAACCGTAATCGAACAGCACGGCCGCGCCGCCCTTGCCATTCGTCAGCATCTGCGCCAGCGAGCGCATGAAGCCGCAGGCCACGCCATGAATCTCGCTGACATAACCGACGGGCAAGTCATCGGCGCCGGGCACCTGGGCGGCGATCTGCGCGGCCACGTCGGCGCCGGCCGGGCGCTCGACAAACACGAACTGGCCATCGGCAATGCTGACGTCGAGTTCGCACCAGCCGGCCGGTGTCTTGCTGATCAGGTTGACGGGCATGGCGTCGAGCACTTCATTGCCGAACACGGCGCCGTCGAAACTGTCGGGAAAGCCGTCGAGCCACACCACTTGCGGGAAGGCGGCCAGCGCCAGCTCCTGGCGCGCGCGCAATTCGCCGGACAATTCGACGATCGCATACTGTTCGATCGCGATGCCGGCCTGCGCCGCTTCCGTCAGGATATCGAAGGCCAGCTTGCCCGTGCCGGCGCCGAATTCGAGGATGCGCGGGGCCGTTTGCGCCATAATAGCGGCTGCCACATGGGCCAGGGTGGCGCCGAACAGGGACGAAATCTCCGGCGCGGTTGTAAAATCGCCATCTTTACCCAGCTTCGCGGCGCCGCCGCTGTAATAGCCGAGGTCAGGCGCATACAGCGCCAGTTCCATGAAGCGGACAAAGGGAATGGCGCCGTCATTGCGCGCGATTTCGGCGGCAATCTGGTGCTGCAAGGCATGGGACGCGGCCAGCGCGTCGCTATCGGGTGCGGGAAGAGACATTCCCGCATTGTAGCGAATCGGCGGCGCATGCCGCCAGTGTGGCGTCCACCGAATATTTCAACCATAGCAAAAACATGACAGAAGCAACGACAACGCCCTTCGACAGCACTCCCCGCGTCGCCCTCGTCACGGGCGCGGCGCGCCGCATCGGCCGCGCCATCGCACTGGGCCTGGCGCGCGACGGCTGGGATATCGCCGTCCACTACCGCGACTCGCGCGAGGAAGCGCAGAGCCTGGTGGCGGAAATCATCGCGCTGGGCCGCCGCGCGCAAGCATTCCCCTGCGACCTGGCGCAGGAAGTGGCCGTGCGCCAGCTGTTGCCGCAGGCACAGGCGGCGCTGGGGCCAGTGACTTGCGTGGTCAACAACGCGTCGTTGTTTGAATACGACAATGCGGGCAATTTTTCCTTCACCGCGCTCGACGCCCACATGCACGCCAACCTGGCCGCTCCCATCCTGCTGGCGCAAGCGTTGTACCAGGCCACCCCAAGCGGCGGGCAAGCCGTGGTCATCAACTTGCTGGATCAAAAACTGTACAATCTCAATCCTGATTTTTTGTCGTACACCCTGTCCAAGGCGGCGCTGCTGTCGGCGACCACCATGCTGGCCCAGGCGCTGGCGCCGAAAGTGCGCGTGGTGGGCATCGCCCCCGGCATCACCATGGTCTCCGGCGAACAGACGGAAGCGAACTTTGCCAAGGCGCATGAAAACACGCCGCTGGGACGCTCCAGCACGCCAGAGGATGTGGCCGACTGCGTCTGTTACGTGGCCGGCGCGCGCGCGCTGACGGGCACGACCCTGCTGGTCGATGGCGGCCAGCATCTGATCGGCTTGCCGCGCGACGTCATGTTTTTGACCAAATAATCAGCAGCCGCACCAAACAACCAGCATTCCAGCATTCCCTAAAAGGTAAAACTATGTCGTCCGCCCTGTACCACCCTCGCCTGGCCGATTGCCGCCGGCTGTTCCTGCGCAATTACGAAGTCCTCATCAACATCGGCGTCTACGACTTCGAGAAAAAGGGCGAGCAGCGCGTCCTCATCAACGTCGACCTGTACATTCCCCTGGCCCTGTCGACGCCGAAGGATGACCAGCTGGAAGAAGTGGTCGACTACGACTTCATGCGCGAAACCATCGCCAAGCGCATGGCCCAAGGCCACGTGCAACTGCAGGAAAGCCTGGTCGACGACGTGCTGGCCGCCATGCTGGCCCACCCGCGCGTGCGCGCCGCGCGCGTGTCGAGCATGAAACCGGACGTGTATCCCGACTGCGAAGGCGTGGGCGTCGAAGTATTCAAGATCAAGGATGAAGCATGAGCAATATGAACGACACCGCAGTCATGGAAACCGCCGTGGAAATTCCGGCCAACGTGGAAGCGCAGAAACTGGCGCGCAAGAAGGCGGAAAAGATCGCCCTGGAAAACAACAAGCTGCACAAGCGCCTGTGCCGCCTGGTGGGGCAAGCCATCGGCGACTTCAATATGATCGAAGACGGCGACAAGGTGATGGTCTGCCTATCGGGCGGCAAGGATAGCTATGCGCTGCTGGACATTTTGATGACCTTGCGCGAACGCGCGCCAATCCACTTCGATATCGTCGCCGTCAACCTGGATCAAAAGCAGCCGAACTTCCCGCCGGAAATCCTGCCCGCCTACCTGACGGAACTGGGCGTGGCTTTCCACATCGAAAACCAGGATACCTACAGCATCGTCAAGCGTTTGATCCCGGAAGGCAAGACGACTTGCTCGCTGTGCTCGCGCCTGCGCCGCGGCATCCTGTACCGCGTGGCCGACGAGCTGGGCGCCAACAAGATCGCCCTGGGCCACCACCGCGACGACATCCTGGAAACGTTCTTCCTGAATATGTTCTTCGGCGGCAAACTGAAAGGCATGCCGGCCAAGCTGCAATCGGACGACGGCAAGCACATCGTCATCCGCCCGATGGCCTACGTGAAGGAAGAAGACACGCAGCGCTATGCGGAAGTCAAGGGCTTCCCCATCATCCCGTGCGACCTGTGCGGTTCGCAGGAAAACCTGCAGCGCAAGCAGATCAAGGGCTTGATGCGCGAATGGGACAAGAAATTCCCCGGCCGCGTGGAAAGCATCTTCTCGGCCCTGTCGAACGTGGCGCCATCGCATCTGATGGACCCGAAACTGTTCGGCTTCAAGGACTTGAAGGCGGACGGCGTGGCCAACCCCATGGGCGACATCGCGTTTGACGAAGAGCCGTGCTCGACGCCCACGACGTTCGGCACGATTCCGCTGCAACAAGCCTGACCGTGACGCAAGGCGCCATCATGACGATGGCGCCGTTTCTGCATTAACCTGCCTTAAAACTCTTCCCAGTCGTCGCCGGCCAGCGCTTTCGCGGGAGCCGCCGGCTTCGTCTTGACGGCAATGCTGCGCGCGGCAACACGCGGCGCCGGCGCAGGACGCGCGGCTGCCGGCTGTGGCGCCGGGCGGCGCAGCAAGCCTGGCTGTTCGCGCAGCTTGAATACGCTGACCACTTGCGCCAGGCCGTTCGCCTGCTCTTGCAGCGAACCGGCCGCTGCCGCCGCCTCTTCAACCAGCGCCGCATTTTGCTGGGTCACCTGGTCCATCTGGGTAATCGCCTGGTTGACTTGCCCGATGCCATGCGTCTGCTCCTGGCTGGCGCTGGAAATCTCGCCGATGATGTCGGTCACGCGCTTGACGCTGGACACCACTTCATCCATCGTCGCGCCAGCCTGGTCGACCAGCTTGGCGCCCGCGCCCACCTTGCTGACGGAATCGTCGATCAAGCCCTTGATTTCCTTGGCCGCCGCAGCCGAGCGCTGCGCCAGGTTGCGCACTTCGCCGGCCACGACGGCGAAACCGCGGCCCTGCTCGCCGGCCCGCGCCGCTTCCACGGCCGCGTTGAGCGCCAGGATATTCGTCTGGAAGGCGATGCCGTCGATCACGCTGATGATGTCGACGATCTTGCGCGACGATTCGTTGATCGAACCCATGGTCTCCACCACTTCGGCCACCACCGCGCCGCCGCGGCTGGCGATACCGGCCGCCGCGATGGCCAGCTGGTTGGCCTGGCGCGCGTTGTCCGCATTCTGCCTGACGGTGCTGGTCAGTTCTTCCATCGACGAGGCCGTTTCTTCCAGCGAACCGGCCTGCTGTTCCGTGCGCGACGACAGGTCCAGGTTGCCGGCGGCGATTTCCGACGAGGCCGTGGCGATGCTGTCCGTGCCGCTGCGCACCTGGCTGACGATGCCGACCAGGTTGTTGTTCATATTGCCCAGGGCCGTCAGCAGCGCCCCCGTTTCATCCTTCGCCGTCGTGGCGACGGTTTGCGTCAGGTCGCCGGCGGCCACCGTTTCGGCCAGCGCCAGCGCCTGGCGCAGCGGACGCGTGATGCCCGTCGTCAGCAGCCACGAGCACAACACGCCGAACGCCACGGCAAACAGGGTCAGCAGGCTGATGACGGTGGTGTCATGCACGGCGGAAGCGTCGATCTGCTTGGCCGTCGCATCGATGCTTTCGCGCTGCATGGTCACCAGTTCCTGCAGCAAATCCTGGTAGACCTTGGCGGCCGGGGTGAACGCGGTGTCGAGGATGTGCGCCGCGCCTTCCACGTCGCCATCGGCCTTGGCCTTGACGGCGCCATCGCGCGAGGCGCTGTACACCTTGCGCTGTTCGAGGATCTTGGCGAACAGGGCTTTTTCCTTGTCGCCCGCAACCAGCGGCTCGATCTGCTTGAGCAATTCGGCCGCCTTCTTTACGGACGCGGCCGAGTCTTCCTTGAAATACGGTCCCAGCGCCGGGTCGCTGCTCTTGACGATGGCGGCCGTGCGGCGGATCGAGGCAAAGTTCAAGCCATACCAGTCGGTAATCAGGCGTTCCTTGGTCAGCGGTTCGGCCATCATGGCGCGCGTGGACGTCGCCACTTCATTGAGGCGCCACACGCCTACGGTAGCAATCAGAACGGTCATTGCCAGGATCAGGACAAAGCCGATGCTCAGGCGCTTGCCGATCTTGATATTTGCGATAAAGCCCATGGTGTCTTTTCTCTCAATAAGTGCATCGAAGATATATTTAATTCCATATGGAATTTTTTATCTTGCAGATTATACATTGTTGAAATATATGTAGCTGATTTATTGATTTTGAGAAATGTTTCTGTTAAGTTAAAAATCTTCTCCGCAACTACGGGTACCGCGCATGTCCGCGCACCTGTTTCTCAAAGAAACCTATGAAATTTTCCGCATTGCCCCTGAAACAAATCACCTTCGCCGCCGCTCTCGCCTGCGCCGGCAGCGTCCACGGCGCGGCCCTGCCGCCCGCCATTGCAGCCCAGCTCGCCGCCAATTACCCGGCCGTCGAAAGCCTGTACCTGGACCTGCACCGCCACCCGGAACTGGCGTTCCAGGAAGTCGAGACGGCAAAGAAGCTGGCCGACAAGGTCAAGGCGCTCGGTTTTGACGTGACCACGGGCGTGGGCGGCACGGGTGTCGTCGCCATCCTGCGCAACGGCCCCGGCCCCGTCGTCATGCTGCGCACGGAGATCGACGCCCTGCCCGTGCTGGAAAAAACCGGCCTGCCGTTTGCCAGCAGCGCAGTGGCCAAGAACGCGGCCGGCGAAACCGTGCCGGTGATGCATGCCTGCGGCCACGACGTGCACATGTCGGCCTGGTATGGCAGCGCCAAGCTGATGGCCGACAACCGCCAGCACTGGAGCGGCACCCTGATGCTGGTGGGCCAGCCGGCCGAAGAGCCGCTGCTGGGCGCCGCCGCCATGCTGAAGGACGGCTTGTTTACGCGCTTCCCGAAACCGGACTACGCGCTGTCCTTCCACGATGAAGCGACGCTGCCATCGGGCACGGTGGGCTACCACGCCGGCTACTTCCGCGCCGCCGCCGACACCATCAGCATCACCGTGTACGGCCAGGGCGGCCACGGCGCCGCACCGCACGACACGCGCGACCCCGTCGTGATGGCCGCGCGCATCGTGCTGGCATTGCAAACCCTGGTCTCGCGCGAAAACAATCCGATGGACCCCGTCGTCATCACGGTGGGCAGCATCCATGGCGGCACGCAGGCCAACATCGTGCCCGACCAGGTCACCATGCAGCTGACGGTGCGCACCTTCAAGGACGCCGTGCGCAAGCGCGTGCTGGCCAGCATCGCGCGTGAAGTCAAGGGCGAAGCGTTTGCCGCCGGCGCGCCGAAAGAGCCGCTGGTGGAAATTCGCCCCGGTACGGACGCCGTCTACAACGATCCGGACCTGACCCTGCGCATGGTGTCTACCCTGCAAAAATCGCTGGGCGCGGCCAACGTGACGGAAATGCCGGCCAAGATGACGTCGGAAGACTTCGCCAACTACGGCCAGGCCGGCGTAAAAGCCGTACTGCTGCATATTGGCGCCGTGGAGCCGTCCAAGCTGGCCGCGGCCAAGGCCAGCGGCAAACCGCTGGCCGGCCCGCACTCGCCGCAGTGGGCGCCCGAGTACCAGCCGACCATCAAGGCGGCGATCACGGCGGAAACGTCGATCCTGCTCGATTTGCTGGGCAAGAAGCAGTAAACATGGCGTACGCGGGGAAGCCAGCCTTCCCCGCTGCCCCCGACGTCCGAAATGCTTTCCTTCATCCCCCTGCTGCAGTAAGCTCGGTGTCTGCCGCCACGCCCGTGCCGGCATCCCTTGCAACCAGACCATGAACGGATACTGTATGCCGACACCCGCGCTCAAACGCCCCGTACTGACCCTGCTGGCCCTCGGTTTTTCCCTCTCCACCGCCTTCGCCGCCCCCACCGACCGCCAGGCCGACCGCTGGGATTTGACGGCGCTGTATCAAAACGACGCCGCGTTCGACGCCGACGCGAAAAAGCTGTCGGCCCAGCTGCAGCAACTGGGCGCCTGCAAGGGGCAACTGAAAACCTCGCCGGCCCGCCTGAAAAGCTGCCTGGACTTGTACGCCGAGGCGCGCAAGCGCGTCAACACGCTGACCACCTATGCGGCGCAGTATTACGACCAGGATACGGGCGACAGCAAGGGCAACCAGCTGAACCAGCGCGCCGCCCTGCTGGGCAACGATTTCAGCCAGGCGACGACCTTTCTGCAGCCGGAAATCCTCGCCCTGGGCAGCAAGCGCATCGACGCCATGCTGGCGCAAGACAAGGGCTTGCAACTGTACCGTTTCCAATTGAGTAACATGCTGCGCAGCGCGCCGCATACGCTGGACGCGGCCGGCGAGCAACTGGTGGCCCAGTTCGGCCTGGCAACAGGTTCGGCCGCCAGCGTCTACCGCACCCTGGCCAATGCGGAAATCCCGTGGCCCACCGTGAAACTGTCGGACGGCAAGGAAGTGCGCCTCGACCAGGCGGCCTACACCAAATACCGGGGCGACGACCAGCGCGCCGACCGCAAGCTCGTGTTCGACGCCTTCTTCGGCAAATGGAAAGAGTATGAACGCACGTTCGGCGAAACCCTGTACGGCCAGCTGAAGACGGACGCCGCGTATGCAAAAGTGCGCCGCTATCCCGACTCGCAAAGCGCCGCGCTCGACGCCGACAATTTGCCGCCGGCCGTCTACCAGACCCTGATCGCGCAAACCAACGCCAACCTGCCCACCTTGCACCGCTACTTCAAGCTGCGCGCGCGCATGCTGGGCGTCAAGGACCTGGCCTACTACGACATCTATGCGCCGCTGCTGAAAAGCGACCGCACGTTCCCGCTGGCCGAAGGCAAGCAGATGATGCTCGACTCCGTCGCGCCGCTGGGTCCCGACTACGTCAAGGCGCTCAGTGCCGCCGTGGAGGCGCGCTGGATGGATGTGTATCCGCGTCCGCGCAAGGTGGCGGGCGCCTACATGAATGGCGACGCGTACGACGTGCATCCGTTCGTGCTGCTCAACTACACGGACAACTACGAAGCCGTCAGCACCCTGACGCACGAATGGGGCCACGCCATGCACTCGGTGCTGGCCAACAAGGCGCAGCCATCGATCTATGCGCCGTACAGCATCTTTGTCGCGGAAATCGCCTCGACGACGAACGAGGCACTGCTGCTCGACGCGCGCCTGAAGCAGGCCAAGGATGACGACGAGCGCCTGCTGTACCTGGGCGCGGCGCTGGAAAACCTGCGCGGCACCTTCTTCCGCCAGGCCATGTTCGCCGAATTCGAAGCGGCCATCCACGGCAAGGTGGATAAAGGAGAATCGCTGACGGGCGAAGAGATCACGGCCATCTATGCCGGCATCCTCAAGCGCTACCACGGCGAAGCGCAGGGCGTCATGACCATCGATCCCGCCTACGCGCTCGAATGGGCTTACGTGCCGCATTTTTATCACGGCTACTATGTGTTCCAGTACGCCACCTCGATCGCGGCGGCGCAGGATTTCGCACAGCGCATCCTCGACAAGGAACCGGGCGCGCTGGCCGCCTACCTGAAGATGCTCAGCGCGGGCGGCTCGGCCTACCCCTATGAGCTGGTGAAGACAGCCGGCGTCGACCTGGCTTCGCCGAAACCGTACCAGGCGCTGGTGGCGCGCATGAACGGCATCATGGATCAGATCGAGGCGATTGAAGCGAAGCGGGGGAAGTAACCCGAAAAGCAAAGGCTGGGGTCAGACCCCCACGCGCGTTAGCGCAAGCCTCTGCGTTAGCGGTGTTGAGGGTCTGACCCCGGTTCTTCCACCTTCTCTGCCGCAAACGCCGCCGCATCGCTCTCGAACATGTCTTCCAGCTCCTCGCGCGCCTGGCGCGTGAGGGACATGACTTTTTGCTGGTCCTGGAAGTGCGGCGCCACTTCCAGCAAGGTCTTCAGGTTATGCCGGCCAAAGATGCCGGCCGCGCGCTGCGCCCGCTCCTCGCTGAAGCCCACCTGGCGCAAGGTCTGCTCGCCCAGCAGCAGGGCCGCGGCAAACGTCTCGCGCTCGATCAGGGTCACGCCCCGCTTCATCAATTCATAGTAATGCGTGACGTTGCGCGCGCGCGCCAAAATCGTCAGTTCGGGCAGGCGCAGGCGCACGGCATCGACCAGGGCCAGGCTATCGTCCACGTTGTCGATGGCGATCACCAGCGCCCTGGCTTTTTCGATACCGGCCGCCACCAGTAAATCCACGCGCGTGGCATCGCCATAAAACACCTTGAAACCGAATTTGCGCAGCAGCTCGATCTGGTCCGGGTCGTGGTCGAGCACCGTGACGCCGATCTTGTTCGCCGCCAGCAGGCGGCCGATGATCTGGCCGAAGCGGCCGAAGCCGGCGATGACGATGGGGTTGTCCTGCGCCTCGATATGGTCGTCGGGACGGCGCTTCTTGTCGCCCTGCAGGCGCGGCGCAACGAATTTGTCATGCGCCAGCAGCAGCAAGGGCGTGGCCACCATCGACAGGGTCACCACCACGACCAGCAGCGCGGCCGTCTCCGGCGCAAACACGTGCGCGGCCTCGGCGGCGGCAAACACGACGAAGGCGAATTCGCCGCCCTGCGACAGCAGCAGCGCAAAGAACAACTGCTGGCCGCGTGGAATGTCGACAAACTTCGACAGCAGGTACAGCAAGGTGATTTTCACCACCAGCAGCCCCGCCACCAGGGCCAGGATCAGCAAGGGCTGGGCGCGCAGCACGCCGAAATCGACGGACATGCCCACGGCGATGAAGAACAGGCCCAGCAGCAGTCCCTTGAACGGTTCCAGGTCGCTGATCAGCTCATGCCGGTATTCGGAATCGGCCAGCAGCACGCCCGCCATGAAGGTGCCCAGCGCCATCGACAGGCCCACCGATTCCATCAGCACGCAGATGGCGATCACCAGCAGCAGAGCGAAGGCCGTGAAGATTTCGCGCAAATCCGTCCGGGCGATGAAGCGCAGGATGGGGTTCACGAGGAAGCGCCCGCCGATCACCAGCGCCGCCAGCACGGCGGCCAGCTTGGCCACGCGCAGCCAGCCCGGTTCGCCGCTATGCGTGACGAGGCCGCCCAGCAGCGGCACCAGCGCGATCATGGGAATGGCGGCGACATCCTGGAACAGCAAGATGGAAAAGCCGGCGGAACCGGCCGGCGTGCTCATCAATTTTCGTTCGCTCAGGGTGGCCAGCACGATGGCCGTCGACGACAGCGACAGCCCCAGCGCACCGACCAGCGCCGTGCGCCAGTCCACGCCAAAGGCCATGGCCAAGGCGCACAGCCCCGCGCTGACGACGCCCACCTGCGCCCCGCCCCAGCCGAAAATCGGCCGGCGCAGCAGCCACAATCGCTTCGGCTCGAGCTCCAGGCCGATCAGGAACAGCAGCAGCACCACGCCGAATTCGGAAAAGCTGAGGATCACCTCGACATTCTTGATCAGGCCCAGTCCCCACGGTCCGATGACGACGCCGGCCACCAGGTAACCCAGCACGGCGCCCATGCCCAGACGCTTGGCCAGCGGCACCATGATGATGGCCGCGACCAGGTAAAACAGTATGTTGATGAGAAAGCTGTGGTGTTCCATGCGGATTCCGGGCAGATGTGTGGATGAGACAACATCATGCCTGAAGTGGCGTGCCAGCGTGAAGTGGCTGCCGCGCCACGCCGGCTATTTGCGCGCAGCCACCCGCGCCCGCAGGGCGTCGAACATTTTCGGGATGCTGTCACGGCTCATGCTGTCGACGATCCAGCCCAGGCCCATCGGTACCGGGCCAGGGTCCGTGTACACCTGGTACTTGACGGCGGCGCCGCCCGTATCAAGCGGATCCGGCGACAACTGCCAGTAGCCGCTGGTGTCGGCGATGGTGTCTTCCACCTTCACGCCTTCCATGGGCACCAGCTTCCAGGCCAGGCTGCAGCTGGCATCGAGCACCTTGGGCGTCATTTTCAGGCGGTACTGCTTGATTTTCCCCATCGGCAGCTTGAGCGTGACGTCGACCAGCGAGGCGCCGCCGCCAGCGGCCGTCACCTTGATCTTGTCCACGTTGGGCATGAACTGCGGATAGCCGGCGAAATCCTGGATGGCCGCGCAGACGGTGGCCACGCTGGCCGGCATGCTGGTCGCGGCGGCAAAAGTCTTGCCGGGCATGCCAGCCTTGCTGACGTCGCGCACCTCGAGCGCCGGCGCGGCCGCCACGGTGGCCAGCGGATAACAGGCGCAGCAGGCGGCCAGTGCGAACAGCAAGGTCTTCATGGTTTTTCCTGCTCGATCTGCGCGCGCAGTGCCGCCACGTCGACGCGCTTGAGGTAGCTTTCGATATTTTTCCACACGGCGTGATAGCCGTAACCGCCATTTTTCAGCTCGTCGATCGCCTTCTCGCGCGGCCAGCCCTGGTACAGCATGCGGTACATGGCGGCCATCATGCCCGTGCGGTCGGCGCCGTGCAGGCAATGCAGCAGCACGGGTCCCTGCTGCTCTGCGGCGCGAATACTGCGCATGGTCTCGACCACGTGCTTGTCGCGGATGGCCCAGGTATTGATGGGGATGCGCACGGCGCGGATGCCGCTGCCTTCGAGCACCTGCGTATCGGAGTGGAAGGAGCGCAGGCTGATCACCGTCTTCACGCCCAGCGCCTGCAGCTGGGCCACGTCGCTGCTATCGAGCTTGGCGCTGCGGTACAGGACGGGCGTGACCTGGTGCAGGTTCGACACCTGCGGCAGCGGCGTGGCCCACTCGGTATTGCGCTCGGGCGGCAGGGGCGCCTGCGCGCCGGCGGAACCGGCCGCCAGGGCCAGGGACAACAGCAGGAGATACGGCAAGGTCATGACTTCCTCTTGTATGAAAACCACAGCAGTACGCCAGCCAGCAGCAGCGATACCCAGTAGTCGGTCGGTGCCCACCACAGCCAGTGCTTGTGCCAGGCGATGTGGGCCGGATTGAAGTGCGCCACGCCATAGGCGGGGTTGAGCACGAACCACAGATAATCCTCGATGATCCAGAACAGCATGATGCAGCCGATGGCGCGGCACTCGAGCCGCAGCGACCATTGCGCCAGGAAGATCATGGGGAAATGGAAAAACAGGGCGATGAAGGGAAAGACCCAGGCATGGTAGCCCGTCATCGGCCGCCCGCCCCAGAAGATATCGAGCAGCCAATGGCTTTCGATGCGCCAGGTGGGCAGGTTCGCGGCCCAGCCGGCCGGCCCTTCGATCTGGATTTCCACCTGCGCAAAAAATAATCCCAGCAGGGCTACCCAGGCCAGGGTCAGGCCTATCTGCCAGGGTTTTACTACGCCCCCCGTCAAGCCAGCACCTGCGCCAGTACATCCAGGGCGGCGCGCGGACGGCCCAGGGCCAGCGCCTTTGCGCGCATGGCTTGCAACTGCTCGGGATGATCGAGCAACAGGCGCACGCGGTATTCCAGGGTGACGGCGTCGAATGCCTTCAGGGCTACGCCCTGCTCCAGCAGATAGTCGGCATTGCGCTCTTCCTGGCCGGGAATCGGCGAGTTGACGATCATGGGCAAGCCCAGCGCCAGGCATTCGGACGTGGTCAACCCGCCCGGCTTCGTGATCACCAGGTCGGCGCACGCCATCAGGCGCTCGACTTCGCTGGTAAAGCCTTGCGCCAGCAGACGGCCCGGATACTGGCCGGCCAGCACCTGCAGCGCCGCCAGCGCGGCCGCGTTTTTCCCCGCCAGCACGATCAGCTGGAAGTCGCCCAGCAAGGCCAGCAGGCGCGCGGCAACCGTTTCCAGGCTGCCCAGTCCCGCCCCGCCGCCCATCAGCAAAATCGTCGTGCGCCGCGGGTCGAGGCCAAACGCCTGTGCGCACTGCACGCGCTCGGGCAGCTGCGCGAACGCGGGCATGATGGGAATGCCCGTCACGTGGATGCGCTCGGCGGGAATGCCTTCATGGCGCATGCGGAACGCCACTTCGTCGGTGGCGGCGAAATAGCCCTGCATCTGTTCGTGCACCCACATGCGGTGCAAGTCGAAATCCGTGACCTGCACCCACACGGGGCAGGACAGCTGGTGCTGGCGCAGGGCGCGCGACAGCAGTTCGGCCGGCAGGAAATGCGTGCAGATGATGGCGTCGGGCTGGAAGGCGGCGATCTGCGTCATCAGCGCGCGCGTGTTGACGCGCTCGACGGCGCGGCGCAAGCGCTGCATCGAGCTGTCGCGCGGCGCATCGTGGGTGGCGTGGTACAGATAGCCCCACAGCGCGGGCGCCTTGTTGACCAGCTTGATATAGAAATCCGTGTACAGCTTGCGGAAGGCGGGCGTGACGAAATCCATCACGTCCAGATGCAGGGCCAGCGCTGCTGGGCCGCCGGCGCCATCGCGCGCCGCATACGCCTCGATGGCTTGCGCCGCGCGCATGTGGCCGGCGCCGGCCGAGACGCTCAGGAGAAGAATTTTTTTTGTCATGGAAAACCGATGCGTGAAACGGGTTGGCGCGGACGCGGAAAATTTATTGGCAGGATAACATTGCTGCAAGCGGTACGGCTTGATCTGGCCATGCGCGCGTGCAGGCCGGCGCTAGCCATTCACGGGAACGGGCAAGGCCGACACTTTCCAGCTGCCTTTGAGCTTGCGCTCGATCAAGGCAGGCAAGGCGCTGGCGCCGGGCGCGCCTTTCTTCGTGTACGCCACCGGCACCAGAAGATAGATGGTGACCTTGTCATCGTCGGCAATGTCGTCTTCCTCCGGCGCGGAATTCCAGCGCTTGTCGATGGCCAGCATCGCATCGACGCCGTCCGGCCACGCCAAGTCCGCCAGATAAGGGTCGTCGCGCCGCAGCAGCTCGCCCGCCGCCAGGCTGGCCTGATCGAACGTGCGCCGTCCCAGGCGTGCCAGCAGCGCCACGGGAAAGCGCCACGGGCTATGCTCCGCGAAGCCGTGCACGGTCAGCGGCCAGCGGGCCGGCAGGCAGATGGCCAGTTCGGTCATCGGGGATTGCTGGAACAGGCCAACCGTAAACAACAGCTTGAAATCGCGCTTGCCGCCAATGCAGCTGATCCCCAGAGAAAAGCGCACGTCGCCGCTGTCCGGGCTGAACACGGCCGGCAGCACCCAGCCGGCGCTGTTGTGCATGAAGGTGCGGATAGCGTCCTGCGGCGACGCGGCCGCCTGCTGCGGCACGTCGAGTATGCTGACGCCGCCCGCGGCAGCGAGCAATTGGGCGATCGCAGGAAAGCCCCAGCCGGTGGCGATATCGACCGGCGCCTGGTTCCAGCGCGTATGCAAACGGTTCGGATTGGCGCCCCGCTGCAGCAGCAATGCGGCCACATCCTCGTGGCCGCCAACGCAGGCGCTGTCCAGCGGCGACAGTATATTGTCCGGCAAGCCATCGACGGCAGCGCCCTGCTCGAGTAGCCAGCGGCAGGTATCGAGGTGGCCATGGCTTGCCGCCGCGTCCAGCGGCGTCAGGTTGCGGTAACCGGGCAAGGGCAGATCGACGCCCATGCCCAGCGACACGAGCAGCGCGCAGACCTCGCGGCTGCCGCCGGCCGCGGCCAGGTGCAGCAGCGATTCGCCGTCGTCCATGTTGTAGCGGCGCAAGGTCAACAGCAGCGGCGTGGCCTCGAGCAGGCTGCGCACCTGTTCCACCTGATTCTCGCCGACGGCGTCGCAAAGGCGAAAAAACGCCTCGCGGTGCTGGTTAAAGAGTGTCTTGTTGACCATGCATGTTCTCTGCTCGTGGTGGCGGCGCCATCATCGAGCGGAGAATAGCATTTTCTTTCGATTAATCTGCGCGATTTGACAACTTCGGTGTGCGCGTCGGCGGCACTGCCAGGCCGGCCGGCGCGGCATCGGTGCGCAGCACCGGATACAGGTTCAGGCGCTCATCCCAGGAAGCATGGCGGCGGGCGAAGAATTCCAGGCGCGCGGCCGGGTTCTTGGCAAATGCGGGATCGCTGGCCAGCTTCTGATGGAACTGCGCCGCCAGCGCCGGGTCGGCCGCCAGTTGCGCGCGCGCCACGTCTTCGGCCACGTATTCTTCCATGTACTCCTTGCGCTCGAAGGCCGTATTGAAACTGCCCCAGGCCAGCAGGGAATCGGGCGCGCGCGGCTCGAGCAGGGCGACGACCAGGCGCGCCTTGGCCTGGTTGACGGGCACGTACAGGTCACCGGCGCCAACCACGCGCTCCTCTTTCTGCCACTCGCCCTGCACGGCCGCCGTCTGGCGTCCTTCGAAAGACTGCGCGCCGAATTTCACGGCCGTGGCGCGGAAGGTTTCGACCGGCAGCCTGCCCGGCGCGGTAGCTAATACCTGATACGACACGCCATGCTGGCGCAGCTTGGCCGCCACCATGGCTGCCTGCGCGGCGGGCACCAGGTAGCCGGCCTTGGGCGCTGCCTGCTGCAGGTCGGGCACGATCTCGTCGCGCAGCGGCACGTTCCAGATCTGCGGCGTGGTTTCGTCGTAGCGCGTCATCAGCGCACCCGACACTTCGGATGGCGTGCGCGTGTAGGCGTAGCCGCGAAACGCGATCATGCGGCTCTTGTCCGTCGTTTTATACGTGAGCGGCAAGGTCGTGCCGGCCAGCTGCGCGGCGCGCGCGTCCGCCTCGAGCGCCGTTTGCCGCCACTGCGCGCCATGCTGCGCCACTTGCGACAGCAGCGAGACGATGGTGTTGCGCGTGATGCGCACGCGGGTCGGATAGTCCTTCCACGAATGGGTTTCCACCAGCATGCCGAAACGGTTGCGCAGCTGGAAATAGCCATGCGAGAAGCGCGGATTCGGCGCCGAATCGACAAAACCCGATTGGGGATTGTCGTTCTCGGCAAACGAAATATAGAACGGTTTCGGATCCGAGCCCTGCTTGGCCAGGTCGGCCAGGACCTGATCGCGCAAGGCCGTGCCGGCCACGCGCAGGGCCGCATCGCCCGCATGCACGGGTTCGACCTGGATCGAGATATCGGGTTCGAACTGGGCGCCGTCGGTGACGTGCAGGTCGACATAGGCCAACGGATCCCAGGCGTTCACCAGCGCCAGCATGTGCTGCATCTCGGGCGTATCGGCCTTCATGTATTCGCGGTTCAGATTGTAGTTTTGCGCCGTGCTGCGCCAGCCCATTTCCACGGGGCCGCGCTGGTTCGGACGGTTCCACTGGCCGAAGCGCTCGTGGCCGTCAACGTTAAACACGGGCACGAACAGCAGCACCTGCTTGTCGAGCGCGCCGGGTGCCGCCTTGCCCTCCAATACTTCGCGCAACGCGAGGAAACCCGCATCCTTGCCATCGATTTCGCCCGCATGGATGCCGCCCTGTATCAGCAGCACGGGCAGCTTGCGGCGCGCCGCTTCGGCCGGCGTCAGGGCGCCCGTATTCGAGACGGCCAGCGCCAGCATGGGGCGGTTTTCCGGCGTGCGGCCAAATTCCACGCAGCGCACCTGCTTCGGATAGCGCGATTGGAACTGGCGGCACAAGGTTTCCACTTCCGCATAGCGGCCCGTATGCAAAAAGCCCGAGCGTTCGGCCACCGTGGTCAACGGCGAGGCGGCATACGCAGGCAAGGCAAAGGTGGACAACAAGGCGGCGGACAGCAGGGCGTGGCGTAGCATGGGTCAAACTCCATCGAGAGAGAACAAGCGGGCAATTATAGGGTGGTGGCGCGTGTAAAACTGCAGCGAAAAATAAAAAAGCCGGAACAGCGTCAGCTGCTCCGGCCTTGCTCTGGCAAGCGTGAATTATGAGCCAAAGTGGTAGTTGAATTCTACCCAGCCCTGGCGTCCCTGCGGACTGTAGCTGCCCACCGGGTAGTACGGCCAGCCGCCGCTGTCGTCGCGCTTGATCTTGTCGAACACGTTGTTGACGATCAGCGACAAGGTGGCGCGGTCGTTGATGCGGTACACGGTGCTGATATTGGCCAGCGCCGTCGGCGTCAGGTAGCCGGTGCCGGCGGCGTTCGGTATCTTGCTGTAGCGGCTGACCAGCAAAGTGTTCGACCAGTCGCCCGCAGCCCAGTTGACGCTCAGGTTCAGCTTGTCGCGCCAATCCGAATTGTTCAGCGATTTGAGCTCGTCGATTTCTTCGTCGCCGACAAATTGCTGCGATTTATTGCTCAGCACCTTGGCGTAATTGGCCTTGAAGGCAAAGCGGCCATAATCCGCCGTGCGCAGCAAATACTTGACGCTGACGTCGATGCCGCTGCTGCTTTGCTTGGCCGCATTGATCGGATTGACGGTGATGGTCTTGATCTCGCCGGCGCGGTTCAGGGCATTGGCCGCGAAACGCTCGACGCGGCCCAGGGTATCGGCGCAGGTAGGCGAGTTGATGTCGAGCTTGCCCAGGCGGCAATCGGCTTCGTCGCGCAGTATCTTGTCGGCGCTCAAATTCGTCACCAGGTCATCGATCTTGATGTTCCAGTAATCGACAGAGACGTCGAAATTCGAACTTGGCGACCAGACGGCGCCCACGCCGAATGACTTGCCCTTTTCCGACTGCAGATCCTTGCTGCCGTTCTGCACATAGTCGGCGCCCGGCGATTTATTCGCATAGTCGCAATCCTCGATGGCCTGTCCGGCAGCGCCGCAGCGGTAGTAATCGGTGGTGCTCGAATAGTAACCGGTGCCGCGCGCCTTGTAGATGTAGTTCATGTCCGGTGCGCGGAAGCTGGTGGCGTAATTGGCGCGGAACAGCAGCTCCGGCGCGGGACGCAGTTCCAGGCCGCCGTTGTAGGTGAACTTGCCATCGCTGCGGCCGGCAAAGTTGTAGCGGTCATAGCGGCCAGCCAGGGTACCGATCAGCTTCTCGTGCAGCGGCAGGTTGATCTCGGCACCCAGCGCATAGCGGGTACGCGTGCCGGCCGTAATATCGGATTTGGTGGCGACGTTGAAATAACCATCGTTCAGGCGCGCATCGGGCACATTGCTGAAGCCCTGCTTGCCCGCTTCGGCGATGGTGGCGATCTTCGCCACGCCAGCGGGCAACTGGAACAGGTCGCCATTCGTGGCCAGGCTCAGGGTATTCGTCCAGGCCTTGTCGTCGCTGTCGGAATTGCCCGTGATGCTGTCGAATTCGGCCGCCGTCAGGCGCCGCGACAGGCGCGCCGGGTCCGGTGCGTAGATCGGCACGCCGGCGGTGTCGGTACCCAGTTTCGGGCCCAGGAAGAAGCTGTCGATATTGGCCAGCGCGCGCGGCGTGTGGCTTTCGCTCTTGTACACCGAGGCGTTGTAGTTCGCTTCATACTGCCACGACGACGTGCCGGGAATGCGCCCCTTGGCACCCAGCGAGATGGCCGTGGCCAGGTCGTCCCACTTGCGGTTGTAGCGCTCCACGCCGCCCATTTCCTCGGGCGAGATATAACGCGTCCACGCTTCGTAGCGGTTCGTAATCTGGTTGCGGAAATAGCTGCTGCCCGTCGACGACGACGTCCACGTCGGGCCGCGCGTATTGTTCTCGGTCGAATTCTTGCCGATCAGGAAGTCGGCGAACAGCGTCGTTTCCGGCGACAGCTCATAGTTGGCGCTGCCGAACACGTTCTGGCTGCGGTTCTTGGTTTGCGTGGTCCAGTAAGTAGGGCCGACTTTCGGGCTGGCGCAATAGCTGCCGTTCTTCGCCTGGTACTTGACGACGCTGCCGCCGAACAGGTCGCCGAATTGGTTGCAGGTGTCGCCCAGATCCACGTAGCTGCCCGAGGTGCCCGCCTGCACCACGCGGCGCGAGGCGATATTCGTCGGCGTGCCCGAGCGCGTGGCCATGAAATCGCGCTGCAGGCTCGACAGCGGATCGCGCTGGCTCAGCTCCACGCTGAACAAGGTATGCAGCTTGTCGAAATTGCCGCCGCCCGTCAGCTGCACGCGCTGGTTGCCGGCGCCGCCGCGCGAGGTGCCGCCCGCCTTGACGTTGATATCGAAACCTTCCGTCTGCTTTTTCAGGATGACGTTGACCACGCCGGCGATCGCATCGGAACCATAGATGGCCGAGGCGCCGCCGTTGAGGATCTCGATGCGGTCGACTATGCTCGACGGGATATTCGCCAGATTGGTGAAGTTGACCGTGCCTTCGTAGGCGACGGGGAAGTCGGCCAGGCGGCGGCCATTAAGCAGGATCAAGGTGTGGTTCGGGCCCAGGCCGCGCAGGCTGATGGTATTGGCCGACGGCGTGAACGTATTGCCGAAGTCCTCGCCTTGCGTGAAGCCGCTGTTCTGTACCTGGTTGGTCAGCGCATCGAAGACGTTCTTGTAGCCTTGCTTGGTGATTTCATCGCCCGTCAGGATGGTGACGGACGATGGTCCCTCCAGGCTGGCGCGGGGAATCCGCGAACCGGTGACCACGACGGCTGGCGGGGTGGCCGCCGGCTGCTGATCCGCTGCGGGCGCTTGCGTTTGCGCGTGCGCCTGCCATGCGGAACCGCCCAGGATGGCCAGTACGGCGACGGTGAGCGGTGGTAACTTGAATTGTATAGGCATCTTTGCGCTTCTCAAGGTTAGGGAGAAGGCGAAAGATATCAAAATGCCAGTAAGTGCAGAACGAATGGATTCGTCTTTCTATATATCAAAATTGTTATATAGAAATATTTCTGAGCAGAAAGCTCCCCCTCCTTCACCCAGGAAGGAGAGCAAAATCGGGTTTTAGCGTTTCAATACAGCAATTTCCTTGTAGGCAGGACGCAGCAGCCGTGTGGCCGTGTCGGCCGGGCTCTCCATCGAACTCAACAGCCTGAGCGCGCCTGTGGCCGGACTACAGCTGCCGCTGCTGCGGTAGCGCAGCGCCGCCGCCAGCATGCCTTCGGCAGGGTCGCCCAGCGGGTTCTGGTAATCGTCGGCCACGTCGCAGGTCGGCGCCATGCCATCGGCGAAGTCGCCAAAGCCCTTGGCGTTGACGCCCTGGAACTGCACGGCGAAATACGTGGTGCCGCAATTGGGCGTGGGATAGAAACCGTAGGGCTTGCCGCACGTCGTGCCGCCGATCAGATTGACCTGCACGTCCACGCCGCGCAAGCCGTTGATGATGGCTTCGCTGGCCGAGCAGGTATTGCCCGTCGTCAGCAAGGTCACGCGCTTGAGGCCCAGCGAGGGCAGCGGCGTGCCCTTGGGCAGCGGATTCGGCCCGGCAAAGCCCTGGCTTTGCGCATGGAATGGCACGGGCGCAGCCGGCCGCGTCTTGTCATTGGCCAGCACCTGCTCGAAGGTCTTGCCGGTGGTGACTTGCGGGCCAGCAATCATGTAAGCGAGCTCGCTGGCGACATCGAGGTAGCCGCCGCCGTTGTAGCGCACGTCGAGCACCAGGTCGCTGATGCCGGCCGCCTGGAAGCGGCCCATGGTCTCGGCCAGCTGGCGCTCGGCCACGTTGTTGTGGGTGTTGAAGGTCAGATAGCCCACCTTGCCCGTGGGCGTGTCGATGATGCGCTCGTTTTGCACGGAACTCGTGCTGACATCCACCGCCTGCAGGCTCGCGGAGATGGGCGCGCCATTGCGGCTGAACCCCAGCGTGTGCGTGCCTTGCGCCGAAGGAAACAGGCCCGCGTTGATGATACCCACGCTGGCAGTGTCAGGGGCATTGACGAAATCGACGCCATCGACGGTTTGCAGCGCATCGCCGCGCCGCAAGCCCGCCAGTGCCGCAGGCGAGCCTGGCTCGACGATCGTGACCACGGCCTTGCGCGGCGGCGTGGTGCGCGTCAGCGCCAGCAGCATGCCGTAGCCCAGTTCCACGCCATTGAGCGAGGCTTCCCATTCGGCCGTCGTATACGTGAAATGGAACTGGTCCTTCGGCTTGCCGGACGCCGTCGTGGCGGTTGTCTTGAGCACATCGAAATACGCCTTCGCCGTGGCAAAGCTTTGCGGCAGATAGGTGGTCGGCACTTCGCGGTACCACAGATACGTTTCATCGATCCAGCTGCGCACCCACGTCTGCTCATCAAGCAAAGTGCCCGGCTTGTCGATGCTGCTGCCGCTGCGCGGCGCCTCGCAGCGGTTCACCACCGTGGACGAGGCGACCAGCGCCGTCGGCCCGGTCGGCCCGGTTGGCGTCACGGGCGGCACGGCGGGCGCGCTGTCGCTGCTGCCTCCTCCTCCGCCGCCGCAGGCGCTCAACACGAATCCGAGGGAAACAACGAGGCAACGCAGGCGCAGGGAATGCATGAGAAACTTTCCAAGAAGAAATTATCGAAAAATTATAATGCGTTTTGCCAGCAAGCGTTGTTTTCTTTGACACAAAAAAATGGCGCCCGCAGGCGCCATTGCTACAAGGTCATGCGCAAACCGTTACGCCACGGTGGCCGCCACGGGTGCTGCCACGACGGGCGGCAGCGGCGTCGGTGCGTTGAAGGCGATCAGCAGACTCGCTTCCTTCTCTTTCGCCGCCTTCAAATGACGCTCCTTCACGTGGCCATAGCCGCGAATGTCTTCCGGGATGCTGGCGATCGCCACGGCTTGCGCCAGCTTGGCCGTCGTCAGTTTCGGCAGCAAACCTCCCACCGTCGCGCGGTACTCAAGAATCAGCGCGCGCTCCATCTTGCGCTCGGCCGTGTGGCCGAAGATGTCAAACGCCGTACCGCGCAAGCCCTTGAACTTGGCCAGCACGCCAAACGCCTTCATCATCCACGGGCCGAATTCCTTTTTCACCAGATGGCCCTGGGCATCCGTTTTCGCCATGATAGGCGGCGCCAGGTGGAACTTGAGCTTGATGTCGCCTTCGAACATGGACGCGATCTTCGCCTGGAAGGCGCCGTCCGTGTACAGGCGCGCCACCTCGTACTCGTCCTTGTACGCCATCAGCTTGTAGAAATAGCGGGCCACGGCTTCCGTCAGGCGCAGGTGCGGGCCATTCAGGGCGCTTTCGGCGGCGCGGACCTGACCGACGAAGTCCAGGTACTGCTGCGCATACGCGCGGTCCTGGTAGGCCGTCAGCAGGGCGACCCGTTTTTCGATGATGTCGTCGAGCGTGTCGATACGCTTGAATTCCACCACCTTGGCTGGCGTTGTCATGCGCACCAGGCTGGCCGCGTCATGCGCACCGGCGCGGCCCCAGTTGAAGGCCGCCTTGTTGAACGCCACCGAGACGTTGTTCAAATCGATGGCCTTCATGATGGCAGCTTCCGACAGCGGCACTTTGCCCTTTTGCCAGGCATAACCGAGCATGAACATATTCGTCGCGATCGAGTCGCCCATCAGCGCCGTGGCGATCTGGCCCGCGTCGATGAAGTCCACGTGGTCGCTGCCGCAGGCCTTTTCGATTTCCATGCGCGCGGAAGCGCCGGGGAATTGCCAGTCCGGGTTCTTCACGAAGGCGGCCGTCGACGAGCTGGTCGAGTTGATCATGGCCCAGCTGCGGCCCTCTCCCATGCGCGACAGGGCGTCACGGCTGGCCGTGACGATCAGGTCGCAGCCGATTACCAGATCAGCCGCGCCCGTGCCGACGCGCGTCGAGTGGATATCTTCCTGGCGGTCCGCCAGGCGCACGTGCGACATGACGGGGCCGCCCTTTTGCGCCAGGCCGCTCATGTCCAGCACGGAACAGCCCTTGCCTTCCACGTGCGCCGCCATGGCCAGGATCTGGCCGACGGTGACGACACCCGTGCCGCCGATGCCGGTGACCAGGATGCCGAATGGTTCCGCTGTCGAAGGAATCTGCGGTGTCGGCAAGGCCGGCGCGGCTGGCGCGTCCTTGTCGGCGGCAGCTGCCTTCTTCGGCTTTTTCAAGCCGCCGCCTTCCACCGTCACGAAACTGGGGCAGAAACCCGTCGTGCACGAAAAATCCTTGTTGCAGGACGACTGGTTGATCTGGCGCTTGCGCCCCAGTTCCGTTTCCAGCGGTTCCACCGACAGGCAGTTCGATTGCACGGAGCAGTCGCCGCAGCCTTCGCAGACGGCTTCGTTGATGACGGCGCGCTTGGCCGGGTCCGGGTATTCATTGCGTTTCCGGCGGCGGCGTTTTTCCGAGGCGCAGGTCTGGTCATAGATCATGGCCGACACGCCGGGCATGTCGCGCAGTTCGCGCTGCACGTCCATCAGTTCCGAACGGTGGCGCACGGTGACGCCTTCGGCCCAGGCGTAATCGTCCGGGTATTTTTCCGGTTCGTCGGTGACGACGATGATGGGACCGACGCCTTCGGCGGCGATCTGGCGCGAAATGATGGCCGGCGACAGGGGGCCATCGAATTCCTGGCCGCCCGTCATGGCCACCGCATCGTTGAACAGAATTTTATACGTGATGTTCACCTTGGCCGAGACGGCAGCGCGGATGGCCAGGATGCCCGAGTGGAAATACGTGCCGTCGCCGAGGTTGGTAAACACGTGCTTTTCATTCGTGAACGGCGCCTGTCCCACCCACGTGACGCCTTCGGCGCCCATGTGGGTAAACGTTGACGTTTCGCGGTCCATCCATAGCACCATGTAGTGGCAGCCGATGCCGGCCAGCGCGCGCGAGCCTTCCGGCACTTTCGTGGAACTGTTGTGCGGGCAGCCGGAGCAGAAGAACGGCGTGCGGTCCTTTTGCGGATCGGGTTTCACGCTGATCGCTTTCAGCACATTCTCTTTGGCTTCCAGATAGGCGATACGTTCCTTCACGCGCTGCTCGACCGGGTGGCCCGCGTAGTAGCGCGAAATGCGGCTGGCAATCGCGCGGGCGATCATGGCCGGGTTCAGCTCATACGTGGCCGGCAGCAGCCAGTCGCCGTGACCGGTGCCCTTCTGGTTGCTCCATTCGCCCGTGTCGTCGAACTTGCCGACCACGCGCGGACGCTCACCATCCTTCAGGTTGTACAGTTCTTCCTTCAGCGCGTACTCGAGGATCTGCCGCTTTTCTTCCACCACGAGGATTTCATCGAGGCCCTTGGCGAATTCGTGCACGCCATCGGCTTCCAGCGGCCAGGTCATGCCGATCTTGTACAGGCGAATGCCGATGTCGGACGCCGTCTGCTCGTCGATGCCGAGGTCCGCCAGCGCCTGGCGCGTGTCCAGGTACGATTTGCCGGCCGTAATGATGCCGATGCGCGCCTTCGGGCTGTCCCAGATGATTTTATTGAGCTTGTTGGCACGCGCATAGGCCAGCGCCGCATACCATTTGTAGCTGTTCATGCGCACTTCTTGTTCCAGCACCGTGTCGGGCCAGCGGATGTTCAGGCCACCGGCCGGCATCTCGAAGTCGGTCGGCAAGGTGATCTGCACGCGGTCCGGGTCGAAATCGACGGCGGCGCCCGACTCGATGATGTCGGTCACGCATTTCATCGACACCCACAAGCCCGTGTAGCGGCTCATGGCCCACGCATGCAAGCCGTAGTCGATGTATTCCTGCACCGACGACGGGTACAGCACGGGAATGCCGCAGGCGTTCAGGATATGGTCGGACTGGTGCGCCGTGGACGAGGATTTGGCCGCATGGTCGTCGCCGGCCAGCACCAGCACGCCGCCGTGCTTGGCGGAACCGGCATTGTTCGCGTGCTTGAACACGTCGCCGCAGCGGTCGACGCCGGGGCCCTTGCCGTACCACATGCCGAACACGCCATCGTATTTTGCGTCTTCGAACAGATTCGTTTGCTGCGTGCCCCAGACGGCCGTGGCGGCCAGGTCTTCGTTCAGGCCCGGGTGGAATTTGACGTGGTGTTCATCGAGATATTTTTTGGCCTTGATCGCCGTCATGTCGACGGACGTCACAGGCGAACCGCGGTAACCGGTGATGTAGCCGGCCGTATTCAGGCCAGCCTTCAGGTCGCGCTCGCGCTGCAGCATGGGCAGGCGGATCAGCGCTTGCGTGCCCGTCATGAAGGCGCGGCCACGCTCCAAAGTGTATTTGTCGTTCAGGGAAATGTCGGACGCGTGCGCGCCCGGCTCAAGACTCGAGCCCTTGATTGGTGCATTCATTACTTGTCTCCATTATTCTCTGTGCTACGCGTGCAAAGTCGGTTGAACTCACACGTACCGGCTGTACCTTGTGGGCAATGCCGGTGCGGAAAAATGACTTGTTTGTCGTAGACTACCACAGGAAGGCGCACAGTTCTTTTGCTGCACTGCACTCCTGCGTTCGTACCTTTTGCTGCTTTTTAGTGCTTCTTTTTGCGGGCATGTCGGGTTACGCCATTCTGGCTAAACCGACCTACATTACTGGCCCCAGTTGTAGGTCGGATTAGCGCAGCGTAATCCGACATCCCGGGTATGAGTCAGCTTACGCCGCGCTCGTATCTTTCAATACGCCGCGCTTGATCTGGTCCAGCTCGATCGATTCGAACAGGGCGCGGAAGTTGCCTTCGCCGAAGCCCTGGTCGCCCTTGCGCTGGATGATCTCGAAGAAGATCGGGCCGATCACCGTCTGCGTGAAGATTTGCAGCAGCAGTTCGCGTTCGTTTTCCGTGCTGTGGCCATCGATCAGGATGCGCAGACGGCGCAGTTCTTCCAGCTGCTCGCCATGGTTCGGCAGGCGGCGGTTGACCAGCTCATAGTACGTTTCAATCGTGTCCTGGAAATCGATACCCGTATCGCGCATGCCTTGCACGGAAGCGTAGATATTGTCCGTACCCAAGGCGATATGCTGGATGCCTTCGCCGTGGTACTGGTCCAGGTATTCGGCGATCTGCGACTTGTCGTCCGACGATTCATTGATCGGGATGCGGATCTTGCCACATGGCGAAGTCATGGCTTTCGACTTCAGACCAGTATGCTTGCCTTCGATGTCGAAATAGCGCACTTCGCGGAAGTTGAACAGGCTTTCATAGAAATTCGCCCATTCCTTCATGCGGCCACGGTGCACATTGTGCGTCAGGTGGTCGATATAGGTCAGGCCATGGCCGACCGGGTTGGCGACGGCGCCGGGAATGGCGACGAAGTCGACGTCATAGATGCTGATGTCGCCGATGCCGCCTGGTGCGGCCGCATCCGGCTTGTCGGCGCCCTTGCCGCGCCAGCGGTCGACGAAGTACAGCAGGGAATCGCCGACACCCTTGATGGCGGGGATATTCAGTTCCATCGGGCCTGTTTTATTGTCGAAACCCCAGGCGCCCAGTTCCAGCGCGCGGCGGTACACGAAGGCTGCGTCGTCGACGCGGATGGCGATGGCGCACACGGACGGGCCGTGATGGCGGGCAAAACGCTGCGCGAACGAATCTTGTTCGGCATTGATGATGAAATTGATGTCGCCCTGACGGTACAGGGTCACATCCTTGTGGCGGTGGCGCGCGATGGCCGTGAATCCCATGTTCTCGAACAGCTTGCCCAATGCTTTTGGGTCTGGTGCTGCATACTCGACGAACTCGAAACCATCGGTACCCATCGGGTTATCCCAAGGCTGAAATTGCATGATGTCTCCTCCAAGAAGTAGCGCACAGTATAGGCGCGGTCTGTGGGCATTAAATGCCAAAGATCTCCCGAACATCCATGATTTGCGCAATAATATTGCGTGAAACAAGAACCACCGGAGGAAGCATGAGCAAAATTACGCTGGATAAAACGGACCGCAAGATCCTCGCCGTCCTGCAGGCCGATGGCCGCCTGTCGAATCAGGACGTGGCCGAGCAGGTCAGCCTGTCGCCGTCGCCATGCTTGCGCCGCGTCAAACGGCTGGAAGAAGCGGGCGTGATCCGCCAGTACGTGGCCTTGCTGGACCCGGAAAAGATCGGCCTGGGGCTATTGGCTTATGTCAACGTGCGGCTGGAAAAGCACAGCGACGCCACCGCGCACAGCACGGCAAGAGTGCTGGCGCCGAATCTGGTGACGAACACGTCGCCGCGCGCCGACTTCGCCGTGGCTGTCGCGCAATGGCCGGAAGTGGTGGCCTGCTATGCGATGACGGGCGAAATGGATTACCTGCTGCGCGTGCACGTGGAAGACATGGAGCACTTTTCGCGCTTCATGATGGCGACCCTGCTGCGCCACCCGGCTGTGCTGGACGTGAAGTCGAGCTTTGCCTTGCAGCGCATCAAGGATACGACGGCCCTGCCCTTATTGTGACGGCGGTGACGGCGGTCCGGGCTTCTTCTTGCGCCCTGGCAAGCGGTCCCACAACTTGAACGCGGCGCGCGCGTTGGCCTTGAACGTGTAGTCGAACATGGCGAATTGCTCCTGCACGGCTTCCTGCAGCATGCTGCTCGGATTCGGCGGCAACAGTTTCAGATAGGCATCGGCTTCGCCATAGTCGCGCTGGATTTCCATGCCCGCCTTCTTGGCGATATGCATCATCGTCTTGTTGGACGACAAACAATGCATGTACAGGGTATCGACATCGTTGTTGCGGCAGTGAATTGCCGCCCGCTCGAACAGTTTCGACCCCACGCCCATGCCGCGCATGGATTTCGATACGGACACGCCAAACTCGGCCACCTGCTCCTTGTCCGTCACCACGCTTTTCGCCGGCGACGTGTCCTTCGGCGCGAACGCCAGATGCCCCACGCCCACCAGCTTGAACAGGCTGTTGTAGACGCCGTAGACCATGTCGCGCGAGAAATCCATCTTTTGCACGTACTGGGCAACGAGCTCATCGGGCAAGGCGCTGCCGAAGCGCAGCAGGCGGTCGCTTTTCTCCAGATTCAGGAAATGCTTCATCATGCGGCGCCGGTCGCGCTCATGCAATTGCTTGACGAGCACGGTCGGACGCCCGCCGCCGCTACGGCTGAGCCAGCGGCGAAACGGGTTCTGGAACAATTTGGGCAGGGTCATGACAGCTCCGTGCCGCTGATCGCGTTCGTGACGGCTTCGACCCGCGCCGCATGGATGAGCTCGGGAATGCGCTTCGGTTCGTGTGCGCAAGCTTGTGCCAGCGCGCCCGCATCGACGCCGCGCACGGCCGCCAGCATGGCTTGCAGCCAGGCGGACTGGGGGAACGCCGGATTCTGGGCCTGCACGTCGCAGGCGATGGCGTCCAGCATCTGCACGAAGCGCTGCGGCTTGCGCAGTCCGTCGCAGCGTTCGCACAAGCGCACCAGTTCCTCGGCGCTCAAGGCCAGCGCACCGGCGACGACAGCCTGCTCGCGCGCCGCCATCACGGCCAGCTCGCGGCAATCGTTGGGCACGCGCAGGCGCTCGCTGAGCACATTGATCTGCTCAAGCGGCACGGCCAGCATCAGCACGGCAAAGCGCACGCACAGTGCGTGGCCCGCGCCCGCCGCCCGGTCGATCACGCGCAGCAGATGGTCGTTGATTGCCAATTCCGGCAGGATGCGCGCCAGGGCGCCGCACTCGTGCAACACCGTCAGCATGCGCGACGGCCGCGCTTCCATCAACCCTTTCGCCACTTCCTGCCACACGCGCTCGGCCACCAGGGCGTCGACTTCGCCATCGCCCACCATCCGGCGCATCAGTTCCATGGTGGCGGGCGCCACCGTAAAAGTATCGAAACGGGCGGCAAAGCGGGCCAGGCGCAAAATGCGCACGGGGTCTTCGCCAAACGCATCGGAGACGTGGCGGAACACTTTGTTTTGAATATCGTCAATGCCGCCGAACGGGTCGGTCAGGCTGCCGTCCTCGGCCTGCGCGATGGCGTTGATGGTCAGATCACGGCGCACCAGGTCTTCTTCCAGGGTGACGTCGGGCGCCGTGTGGAAGACAAAGCCCCGGTAGCCGGGGGCAGTCTTGCGTTCCGTGCGGGCCAGCGCGTATTCTTCCTGCGTCTTCGGGTGCAGGAAGACGGGAAAATCCTTGCCCACGGGCCGGAAGCCCCGGCGCAGCATGTCGTCCGGCGTGGCGCCGACGACGACGTGGTCGTGGTCTTTCACGGGCAAGCCCAGCAGTTGGTCGCGCACCGCGCCACCGACCGTGTATATCTTCATAACACTCTTTTCTTAATCAGGCAGTTCCGCGTCGTGCTTGGGCGCCGTTTCCGTCTCCGCCAGCGCTTCCGCGATCCAGCGGGCCACGGCCGGGTGCGCCTGCACGCGCTCGCAATACGCGTTCAGCGCCGGCGCCAGGCTGACGCCATACGTGCGGAAACGCATGACGACGGGGGCAAAGTACGCATCGGCAATGGAAAAATCGCCAAACAGGAACTGGTGGTGGCCAAAGCGCGACAGACACTCTTCCCATATTTCGCTGATGCGGCCGATGTCGGCCTGCGCGGCGGCCGTGCGGCCACGTCCCGGCAACTTGGCCCTGATATTCATCGACATGTCCGTGCGCAAGCCTGTGAAGCCCGAGTGCATTTCCGCGCAGACACAGCGCGCCATGGCGCGCGCGGCCACGTCTTGCGGCCACATGTGTTTGTCAGGGAACTGCTCGGCCAGGTATTCGCAAATGGCCAGGCTGTCCCAGATCGTGATCTCGCCCGCCAGCAGCACGGGAACCCGGCCGCAGGCCGAGTATTCGGCAATTTTGGTGGCCGTGTCCTGCTGGTCGAGCAGCACGCGCACTTCCTGGAATGGGATGCCGAACGCCGTCATGGCCACCCACGGGCGCATCGACCACGATGAGTAATTCTTGTTGCCGATGATGAGGGTCAGGCCCGGCTCGCGCGCGGCGGCCAGGGTTTGCGTCAGGCTGGGATCAAGGATGGTCGTTTGCATGGTCGGGCATCTTTAGTTGGATGAGGGCAAGTCGGCCGCAATGGCGCTGTTTTTCGGCCCGACGGTACCGAGGCGCGCTTTCAGCGATTGCGGGCTCTTCTCGAACAGGGCCGCGTAATACGTGGCGTTGGCCATCACGTTTTTCACGTAGCCGCGCGTTTCCGTGTACGGAATGATCTCGGCAAAGACGGCGCCTTCCAGCGGACGGGTCATGGTGGCGCGCCAGATGCGCAAGCGCCCCGGTCCCGCATTGTAGGCGGCGCTGGCCAGCACTTGCGAACCGTCGAGACCGCCAAGCACCATGTTCAGGTAATTCGTGCCCAGCAAGACGTTGGTGCGCACATCGCTCAAGGTTTCCGTGACGAAATCGGTGAGGCCGATCTTCTTGGCCACATAACGGGCCGTCGACGGCATCACCTGCATCAGGCCGGACGCGCCCACGTGCGACTGCGCATCCATGATGAAGCGCGATTCCTGGCGGATCAAGCCATACACCCAGGCTTTGTCGAGACCGAGGGTTTGCGTGGCCGGGTGCATGACGTCGTCGTGCGGCGTCGGGTAGCGCTGCGTATAGTCCACTTCCAGGCGCGTGCGGTCCGAGGTGTTGACCATGCGGTCGAGCACATTGTTCTGGCGCGCAAATTCCGCGGCCGCCAGATGCTGGCGGTCCGTCATCGAACGCAATTCCCAGTTCCATTCGCGCGTGCCTTCGAAGCGCAAGCGCATGTTGAAGAATTTCAGCGCGCGCTGCAAACCCGGATTGGCGGCCATGGCGGCGATTTCCGCCGGCGTGATGGGCTGGCCCGGCGGCGGCAGCACCAGGTGGTTGCCCAGTTCTTCATTGGCCAGCAAGCCATAGAAATTCGATTGCTCGGCAATCGTGCGGTACAGGGCATCCGCCTGCGCGTTCGGGCGGCCCGGCGTTTCCGCCTGCTGCGCGCGCGCCAGCCAGTAGACCCAGGTCGGATCGGCGCGCAGGGACGCCGGCATGGCCTGGATGGACGACTTCACCACGGGCCAATTGCCTTCGCGCAAGGCGATACGCGCCTTCCACTGCATCTGTTCCAAGGTCAATGGCGCGCCATTGGTTTTTTGCCAATATTCAAACGCTTCCGGCGCCAGCGAATACGACGCTTGCAGGGCCAGGCTGGCCCAGCCGATGGCCTGTTCTTGCGCCGTCAGCTGCGAACTCGCCTTTTGCAAAGCCACGACGCCCAGCTTCAAGGTGCTTTTCGCCATGCGGCCGACGGCCACCAGATACATCTCGTGGTCGGCGCGGCTGGCGCCCGCGCCCTTGGCCAGCACCAGCGCCGGCAAGTCGATTGCTTGCGCCATCTTCGCGTCGGACGCGCCCAGCAGCAGCGCGATGCGGCGCGCCGGGCCCGTGGCGTTGGTCTGGCCCGCCAGGCGGATCTGCGCCCACAGGTCGTTCGTGTCGAACTGGCCGTTTTGCGCCAATACCGCGATCAGGCTGCCGCACGCTTCGCCATAGCCGGGCGGCGAGACGAGCAGGTTGCGCGCCTCGGACGCCACGTTCTGGCCCTTGGCCGCGCGCGACATCAGCGCGTAGCACTTGAGCTGGGTGTCGTCGTCGAGGGCGAATTGCGGGTATTGTTCATCGAACACGACCCAGTCACGCTTGCGGCCCAGCTCCAGCAGCCAGTCGTTGCGGAAACGGTCGGCGATGGCGCTGCCCTTGTAGCGGTTCAGGTAATCGCGAAATTGCGCCTCGGTCAGCAGTTTGATGCGCGGTTTCAGCCGATAATAGTCAACATACGATGGAATCTGGTAATTCGTCAGGCGCCCCGCATAGAAGTCGGCTTTTTCGACATCATCCTTGCGCGCGGCGTCGCGCAGCAGCAGGAAGGCATCGTCCTCGCTGCGCGTGTCGGGGGCGGCTGGGGATACGGTGGTGGAAACCTGGGCCAGGGCGGCCAGGGGAGACAAGGCCGATGCAACACACAGCATCGTGCCGGCAATCCATTTCAGTGGGGAAATCAATGTACGACTCTCAATCTTAACTTGATGGTGATATGAATAGCGACCCTAGAATAACATGCGATCCGGCTACACGGCCACCCATTGCGCCACAGGAAAAAGCCGGCTTGCGCAAAGCCTTGCTGGCGGCCCGGCGCGCCTTGCCCGACGCCACGCGCGCGGGGTGGGATGCGGCCATCGCGCAACGCCTGCTGGACTGGTGCGCACAGGAAAACGTCAAGGAACTGGGCGTGTACTGGCCCCTGCATGGCGAGCCGGACTTGCACGGCGCGTATGCGCAGCTGGCCGCGCGCGGCGTGGCGCTCAGTCTGCCCGTGGTGCTGGAAAAACATGCGCCGCTGGCATTCAGCGACTGGACGCCGGGCGAGCCCATGGTCAAGGATGGCATGGGCGTGGCCGTGCCGGCCCGGTTGCGCCTGCGCCCGGCGCCCGCCACCCTGCTTGTGCCCTGCCTGGGTTTTAATACGGAACGTTACCGGCTCGGCTATGGCGGCGGCTATTACGACCGCACCCTGGAACATGCGCCGCGGCCAGTGACCGTGGGCGTGGCCTACGGCTGCCTGAAAGCATCATTTGCCAGCGGCACATACGACATCGCCCTCGATTACGTCGTAACCGAGGGCGATCTGTACTGACAAGTCAGGACGGTTTATTTCACCAGGCGCTGCCACAGTGCGGTCGTGGGCGCCGCCTGGTTCATGCTATAGAAATGCAAGCCTGGCGCGCCGCCTTCCAGCAAACGCTCGCACAAGCCCGTCACCACGTCCAGGCCAAACGCCTTGATGGACGCGCTATCGTCGCCGAAGCTGGCCAGTTTCAGACGCACCCAGCGTGGAATTTCCGCGCCGCACATGTCCGAAAAGCGCATCAGCTGCGTGTAGTTCGTAATCGGCATGATGCCGGCCACGATGGGCACGTTGATGCCCATCTTCTGTGTCTGCTCGACAAACTGGAAATACGCGTCGGCATTGTAGAAGTACTGGGTGATGGCCGCATTCGCGCCAGCCTGCACCTTGCGCGCGAACGCGTTCAGGTCGTCCTGCGGCGAACGGGCTTGCGGATGCACTTCCGGATAGGCGGCCACTTCGATATGAAAATGGTCGCCCGTCTCGGCGCGGATGAATTCCACCAGCTCGTTGGCGTAGCGGAACTCGCCCGAAGCGCCGTAGCCGCTGGGCAAGTCGCCGCGCAAGGCGACGATACGCTTCACGCCGGCCGCCTTGAAGTCGGCCAGCACGGCGCGGATCGATTCGCGCGAACCGCCCACGCAAGACAGATGCGGTGCGGCCTGTTCGCCGGCCGCCAGGATCTCGCGCACGGTGTCCAGGGTACCTTGCTGCGTCGTACCGCCGGCGCCAAACGTCACCGAGAAATACTTTGGATGCAACTCAGACAACTTGACACGCGTGGCGCGCAGCTTTTCCGCCCCTTCCGGGGTTTTCGGCGGGAAAAACTCAATACTGAAATTATGCTTTTCCATCGTCATTACTCAAAAGTAAGGTCGACAGGGCCCAGGAAATGACGCTGTACAGCAATGCACCACCCACGGCCGACCAGAAACTGGCGACATGGAAACCATCGATCACCTGCGCCACCAGCCAGAACATGAAGCCGTTGATGATGAAAATGAACAGGCCCAGCGACAAGAACGTCACGGGCAAGGTCAGCAGGATCAGCAAAGGACGGATCAGCGCATTGACCAGCCCCAGCACGGCAGCGGCCAGCAGCGCGGTCCAGCCGCTGCTCATCGTCACCGAGTGCATCAGGTAGGGGACGGCAAACAGGGCTGCCGCATTGATAAACCAAATCAGTAGCAAGCGCATTTCTCTAGCCTGTCAAAAGTAGGGTCAGGCCGGCGGCACGCGCCGGCCCTCGGAGGGTGAGTTACAGCCCCGAACTACCGATTAGTAACGGTAGTGTTCAGGTTTATAAGGACCTTCCGTGCGCACGCCAATGTAGTCGGCTTGCTCTTGCGTCAGTTCCGTCAGCTGCGCATTCAACTTTTTGAGTTGCAGGCGGGCGACTTTTTCGTCCAGGTGTTTTGGCAGGGTGTACACGCCGACCGGATAGTTGGCCGTGTTCGCGTACAGTTCGATCTGGGCGATCGTCTGGTTGGCGAACGACGAGCTCATCACGTACGACGGGTGGCCCGTGCCGCAACCGAGGTTGACCAGGCGGCCTTCGGCCAGCAGGATGATGCGGCGGCCCGACGGGAAGATGATGTGGTCGACTTGCGGCTTGATGTTTTCCCACTCGTATTGTTTCAACGAAGCGACGTCGATTTCATTGTCGAAGTGACCAATGTTGCAGACGATGGCCTGGTCTTTCATGCGCGTCAGGTGATCGTGCGTGAGGATGTGATAGTTGCCCGTGCAAGTGACAAAGATGTCGCCGTGTTCGCAGGCGTAATCCATGGTCACGACGCGGTAGCCTTCCATCGCCGCCTGCAGTGCGCAGATCGGATCGACTTCCGTCACCCATACTTGCGCCGACAGGGCGCGCATGGCTTGGGCCGAACCCTTGCCGACATCACCGTAACCGGCGATGACGGCCACTTTACCGGCGATCATCACGTCGGTGGCGCGCTTGATGCCGTCGACCAGGGACTCGCGGCAGCCATACAGGTTGTCGAATTTCGATTTCGTGACGGAATCGTTCACGTTAATCGCAGGGAAAGCCAGCTTGCCTTCCTTGTGCATCTGATACAGACGGTGCACGCCGGTCGTCGTTTCTTCCGTCACGCCGAGGATTTCAGGCAGACGCTTCGAGTACCAGGTCGGGTCGGCCAGCAAGTGCTTCTTGATCGAGTTGAACAGGCAGATTTCTTCGTCCGAACCGGGATTGGCCAGTACCGACAGGTCGGTTTCCGCGCGCACGCCCAAGTGCAGCAGCAGGGTGGCATCGCCGCCATCGTCGAGGATCATGTTCGAGTAGACAGCCTTGCCGTCCACGTTCGGCCATTCGAAGATGCGGTGCGTGTATTCCCAGTAGTCGTCGAGCGACTCGCCCTTGACGGCGAACACAGGCGTGCCGGCGGCAGCGATGGCGGCAGCGGCGTGATCTTGTGTCGAGTAAATGTTGCACGATGCCCAACGCACTTGCGCGCCCAGTGCTTCCAGGGTCTGGATCAGCACGGCGGTCTGGATGGTCATGTGGATGGAACCGGTGATGCGCGCGCCTTTCAGAGGCTGCGCTGCCGCGAATTCTTCGCGGATGGCCATCAGGCCAGGCATTTCCGTTTCAGCAATCTTGATTTCTTTGTCGCCCCATGCGGCCAAGGTGATATCGGCGATGGTGTAGTCGTGTTGCGATTTGAGTACGGCGTTCATCACGCCCTCCTTTCAGTTGAAAAAGGTACGTGAGCGCAGTTGCAGGATATTCCGAGCCTGGCGAATTTCTTCGTCGCAACGCTCCTCGGACGGGGGATTTTAACATTGTCAAGGCTGCCGCGCCAGCTTGTTCGCCATACATTGCCATGTAACAACACATAAAAAAAGCGCCCACGACCTAAAGGCCGGGGCGCTTTTCTTGTAAGTTCGACTAGATTACTTCAGGCCGGCGGCGTCGCGCAGCAGGGCGACCTTGTCCGTGCGCTCCCACGTGAATTCCGGCTCTTCGCGGCCGAAATGGCCGTAGGCGGCGCTCTTCTGGTAGATCGGGCGCAGCAGGTCGAGCATTTGCACGATGCCTTTTGGACGCAAATCGAAGTGCGCCAGCACCAGCTTGGCGATTTCCGCGTCAGGAATCACGCCCGTGCCTTCCGTGTAGACGGTGATGTTGATCGGCTTGGCCACGCCGATGGCGTAGCTGACCTGCACTTGGCATTGACGCGCCAGGCCGGCCGCGACGATGTTTTTCGCCACGTAGCGGGCCGCGTAGGCTGCCGAACGGTCGACTTTCGATGGGTCCTTGCCCGAGAACGCGCCGCCGCCGTGCGGGGCTGCGCCGCCGTAGGTGTCGACGATGATCTTGCGGCCGGTCAAGCCGCAATCGCCTTGCGGACCGCCGATGACGAAACGGCCCGTCGGGTTGACGAGGAATTTCGTGTCCGTCAGCCATTCGCGCGGCAGGATCGGTTTGATGATCTCTTCGATGACGGCTTCTTCGATCTGCTTGTGCGAGATTTCCGGCGCATGCTGGGTCGACAGCACGACCGTGTGCACGCCGACGGGGCGGCCATCGACGTAGCGCAGGGTCACTTGCGATTTTGCATCCGGACGCAGCCATGGCAAACGGCCATCCTTGCGCAGTTGCGACTGGCGCTCGACCAGGCGGTGCGCGTAGTGGATGGCGGCCGGCATCAGCTCGGCCGTTTCATCGCAGGCGTAGCCGAACATCAAGCCCTGATCGCCAGCGCCTTGATCCAGGTCAATGCCTGCACCTTCATCGACGCCTTGCGCGATGTCCGGCGACTGCTTGTCATAGGCGACCAGCACGGCGCAACCCTTGTAGTCGATGCCGTATTCCGTGTTGTCGTAGCCGATGCGTTTGATGGTTTCGCGCGCAACTTGAATATAATCCACATTGGCGTGAGTGGTAATCTCGCCAGCCAGCACCACCAGACCCGTGTTGCACAGGGTTTCGGCAGCCACGCGGGCGGCTGGATCCTGGGTCAGGATGGCGTCAAGGATGGCGTCGGAAATTTGATCGGCAACCTTGTCGGGATGGCCTTCCGAAACGGATTCGGAAGTGAAGAGATAATCGTTTGACATTGCAAGCTCCTGTTTACTATGTGAATGTTCTGTCGCAGTAAAGAGGATTTTGCCTGCGACGCTTTAGCGATATTTATATTCCGCTTCGCAAGTTGTCTATTAACTCAGCGGTTACTGCATACGTGGTATTTTACGCTTCTTAAAAAATTTTGGCACGGCAACACGCCATTCCTGGAAACCGCTTATACATGTTAGTCCCAATTTTTCGCTTCCTGTCCATCTTTCCCCTGCCCGTCCTGCATGGCCTGGGCGCTGCGCTCGGCTGGGTGATTTACGCCATTTCCCCGTCGTACCGCCGCCGCATGCGCGAGAACATGCAAGGTGCGGGGTTTTCGCAACACTTGCACACGGCCGTGGCCGAAGCGGGCAAGAGCGTGCTGGAATTACCGTTCATCTGGTGCGCGCCGGCCGAGCGCGTGGCGCGCCATGCAACGGTGGAAAACTGGGAACTGGTGGAAAAAGCGCTGCAGCACGGCCGCGGCATCGTCTTCCTGACGCCGCACCTGGGCTGCTTTGAAATCGTCGCCCAGCAAATCGCGCTGCGCACGCCGCTCACCGTGATGTACCGCCCGCCCAAGCGCGCCGCCTTGAAACCGCTGATCGAAGGGGCCCGCGCGCGCGAAAACCTCATGCTGGCGCCGGCCAATATGTCGGGCGTGCGCATCTTTGCCAAATGCCTGAAAAAAGGCCAACCGATCGGCCTGCTGCCCGACCAGGTGCCGCAAGAGGGCGAAGGCGTGTGGGCCGATTTCTTCGGCCGTCCCGCCTACACCATGACCCTGCCCGCCAAGCTGGCGCAGATGGGCGGCGCCGAAGTCATCATTACCTACGCGGAACGCCTGCCGGGCGGGCGCGGCTATGTCGTGCATTTCGTGCCGTTCACCGAATCGCTCGACAGCACCTCGGCCGAACAGGCACGCACCATCAATGCGGCCATGGAACAATTGATCGCGCGCAGCCCGGCGCAATACCTGTGGAGCTACAACCGCTATAAAGTGCCGCGCGGCGCACCTCCGCCCACGCCGGCCACGTCCGATGCCGCCGGGGAGCAGGCATGAGACTGCTGATCGCCTTCATGTGGCTGCTGCACTGGCTGCCCTTGCCTATCCTCGGCCGCTTCGGCGTGGCCGTCGGCAGCGTGCTGTTCATCGCCATGCCCACGCGGCGCAAGATCGCCCTGACGAATCTGCGCCTGTGCATGCCGGAATTGACGGAACAACAGCGCGTGGCGCTGGCGCGCCAGCATTTCCAGGCCTATTCACGCAGCGTGTGGGAACGCAGCATCCTGTGGTGGTCGTCGGAAGCGCGCCTGAACCGCCTGATCAAGAAGGTGCCCGCCTTTCCGGGCCAGCAGATCGCGGCCAAGCCCACCATCCTGCTGTGTCCGCATTTCGTCTGCCTCGACGTGGCTGGCGCCGCCACGGCCATGGAAATTTCCGCTTCATCGATGTATGTGCAGCAAAAGAACGCCGCCTTCGACCAGGCTTTGCGCAACGGCCGTTCCCGCTTCAAGCCGCCCAAGCTGTTTACGCGCCAGGACGGCATCAAGACGATTTTGCGTGCGCTGCGCGACGGCTTGCCGTATTTCATGCTGCCGGACATGGATTTTGGCGAAAAGGATGCGGAATTCGTACCGTTCTTCGGCGTGCCCGCCGCCACCCTGACGGCCACGGCGCGCCTGGCGCTGGCCGCCAAGGCGCAGGTGATTCCCGTCATCGCCACCTTCCTGCCCAACTACCAGGGCTGGCAAGTGACCTACTATCCGGCGTGGGACGATTATCCGGGCGACGACATCACGGCCGCCACGCGCCGCATGAACGAGTTCATCGAGGAGCGCGTGCGCGAAGCGCCGGCCGAGTATTTCTGGACCCATAAACGCTTCAAGACGCGTCCGGAAGGCGAAGCGTCGTTTTATAACCAGCACAAGTGATACGGCAAACCATGAAACTCCACTTTACGAAAATGCATGGCGCCGGCAATGACTTCATCGTCATCGACGCCATCAACCAGGATATCAACTTCACGCCGGCCCAGTGGCAACGCCTGGCCGACCGCCGTTTCGGCATCGGCGCCGACCAGATCCTCGTGGTGGAAAAGCCGCGCCTGCCCGGCTGCGACTTCCGCTACCGCATCTATAACAACGATGGCGGCGAAGTCGAGCAATGCGGCAACGGCGCGCGCGCCTTCGTCAAGTTCGTCAGCGAAAAAGGTTTGTCGAACAAGGCCAGCATCCGCGTGGAAACCATGGCCGGCGTCATTGCGCCGCGCCTGGAACTCGACGGCAGCATCACGGTCGACATGGGCGCGCCCGTGCTCGAACCCGCGCTGGTGCCGTTCGATGCGGCTGGCCTCGCCGGTGTGGAGCAAGGCACCGATCTGCTGTGGCCGCTGGACCTGGCCTTGCCGGGCCAAACCTCGCCCGTGCTGGTGTCCGTCGTGTCGATGGGCAACCCGCACGCCGTGCAAGTGGTCGGCGATGTCGATGCACAAGACCTGGAACGATCGGGCCCGCTGATCGAGCACCATCCGCGTTTCCCACGCCGGGTCAACGCCGGCTACATGCAGATCGTCGACCGCCAGCACGTGAAATTGCGCGTGTTTGAGCGGGGCGCCGGTGAAACACTGGCGTGCGGCACGGGCGCCTGCGCCGCCGCCGTGGCCGGCATCCGTCGCGGCTTGCTCGATTCCCCCGTGCGCATCAGCGCGCGCGGCGGCGAACTGTCGATCGCCTGGCAAGGCCCCGGCCATCCCGTCCTGATGACGGGTCCGGCCGTGACCGTGTTCGAAGGCACGATCGAGCTGTAATCAACGCTGTATCATGCCGCCAGGAACTGCTGTTCCTGCGCGACATCAAATTCGGCCAGGTAACATTTCAGGCGGTACAGGCGCTGCCGGTAATTGCCTTCCGGTCCCGCCACGCCGCAATCGACGCGTTCAAACAGGCGCACCACCTGATCGAGCAACTGGCGCTCCTGCGCCGTGCGGATCAGCACGAGGCGCCGCTTGCCGCGCCCATGCGCGGCGCTGATATCGATCAACAGGCAATGCCCCTGGTCGGCCGCATGGATATCGAGCAGCAGCGCCTCGGCACGCGACAGATGAAAGCAGCGCGCCAGTTCCAGGCGCGCCGCCAGCAAGGGGTGGCTCTGGCCCAACTGGCGCAGTTGTCCATGCGCATGCATGGCGGTGCACTGGCCCCAGTCTCCGGGTTCGCCTTGCGGCGCGATTTTCGCCAGCGCCACTTCCGCTTCACTGCTGCCTTGCGCCTGCGCCTGCAGCAGCCAGTACGCGGCACGCACATCGTTGTTGACGCCGTCGCGGCGATTGCGCCACGCATGCATGCCGCACTCGAGCTGGGCCGGGCCATGCCCCAGGTCGGCAGCCCGCTCCAGGCAGAAATGGGCTTCGACCACATTGCGCTGGGAAAATTCCGGCTTCGTATAGATACGCGACAGCACGAACCAGGCTTCGGCCAGTCCCTGCTCGCCCGCCTGCGTCAGCCAGCGCACGGCACGCTTGAAATTGGCTGCGCCATTGCGCGTGGCCAGGCGCTGGCCATGCGCATCCATGCGCGCATAGCCGAGCCCCAGCTCCAGCTGCGCCGTGCGGTCGCCGCCATGCGCGGCCAGCTCGCAGCACTGCCACCCTTCGGCATCGCCGCCAGGCGCCAATGCCTGGGCGCAGCGCGACAGCAACAGCACCTGTTGCGCGTCGAGGGCGATCGTGCGCGTACCGGCCGCCGCCTGGCGCTGCAGCAAATCGCGCGCCAGCGGCAAGCCTTGCGACAGGAAACCCGCATGGTTGCCCTGGCTCCACGCCTGCTCCAGCCAGGCGTACAGCGGCGCGTCGCCATCGAAGACTTGTTCGCCAGCCACGCTGCTGTCCTGCCCGGGTGTTGCCGATGATCTCTCTTGCAGGGATAGCAACCATTGCGCATCGGGCAAGCCGGCGCGTACGGCCGCGTCCAGCGCCACGCACGCCTTGGCGCGCAAGGCTTCACTGCTGCTGGCGGCGTTGCCCAGCACCAGTTGCGCCAGCACCAAGCCCGCCTGCACCAGACCCGCATCGAACGCTTGCGCGTAATACGGGATCAGCGCCTTGGCTGCCGGTTGCGCCACTTCGAACGGCACGTGCGTGCCAATCAGCAAGCACGCTTCCTGGCTATCCTCCTGGGCCGCCCGCGCCAGCCAGTGCAAGGCCGTCGGCAGGCTTTGCGGCACACCTTGTCCAAACAGATACAACCGCCCCAACGCCAGCTGGCAAGCCACATCGCCCGCACGCGCCCCCTTGATCAATCCTAATGTTTCGCGATTTGCCATCGATTCTCGATATTGAGTCAATGATTCTAATAATAGTGAGTCGTCTCCAGGCCCATCAGTGCAGGCCGTCCCTTAGTGTAACGTCCTTGTGTCATAAATCCGCCAAAGCGGCCGCAAGAACTTGATTCAACGCAACAATCTCGCGGCCAAGACATGCCAATATCACAAGGCGCCGATACCGTGGCGATGGGAGAACGCGTGCCATCGGTGCAGGATCGGCAGAAACCGCGCGTTACAAAAATACAACAGGGGCATGCAGTTATGCCGCTTTTCACCAATCTTTTCACGCATATTTGACCAATCCCGCACGTCTAGCGCGCCGACGAATTAAGGTTCATTCATCGAAACGCGGCAGTTGGCGCATTTCAATCTGCTCGGATCTCGGACGGAACTCACTTTTAATAGGGAATAAGACATGAAAAAATCACTCGTTGCCCTCGCACTCTTCGGCGCCTTTGCCGCAACCGCACAAGCGCAGTCGTCCGTCCAAATCTACGGCACGATCGATGCTGGCCTGGGCAAGTCGACCGGTGATACCACCAAGGTCACCAAGCGCGACAACAACAAGCTGGGCTTCAAGGGCACGGAAGATCTGGGCAATGGCTTGAAAGCTATTTTCCAACTGGAAATTCGCTATGAATCCGACACGGGTACGCTGGAAAGCAACGCCCGTCCGCTGTTCCAGGGTCAAAGCCGCGTCGGCCTGCAAGGCAACTTCGGTACCGTGCGCCTGGGCCGTGGCCTGACCGCCTTCCAGGAATCGAGCACCGCGTTCGAACCATGGTCGGGCATGCCTACGCCAGCCGGTTTCCAGACCGACCTCACCGTAGCCGCCTACACCAGCGATCCGCTGAGCCCGGCCGGCAACTCGCGTAACCGCTTCTCGAACGCCGTGTTCTACAACTCGCCAGTGTTCAGCGGCTTCCAGGTCAATGCCACCGTCGCCGCCAAGGAAGCCAATGGCAACGCTGCCGTCGCTGCCACGGCTGCCAACCGCGCCGTGCCGGCCAATGCCACGCCCGATTCGAATCCATATTCGGTCTCGGCCACGTACACGAACGCGCAATTTGCCGCCATGGCCGCTTACGAGCGCAATGCGCTGGAAGCGAAACTGTGGTCGGTTGCCGCATCGTTCAATCCGATCACGGAATTGAAACTGATGGCGTCGTACCAGCATCAGGATGACAGCAACTTCAAGCTCGTCAACACGGACACCAAAGCATGGCTGCTCGGCGCCAACTACGACGTCGGCCCAGGCAAGGTTCGCGCTGGCTACGGTCAAAAAACGCCAGACGGCGTGACCAAAACCAAGCAGGCATCGCTGGGCTACGATTACAACCTGTCGAAGCGCACCTACCTGTACGCGGACATCTCGAACCGCAAGGCAGCAACGTCGGTCACCTACATCGGTCTGGGCGTACACCACAACTTCTAATGGCCCGCCTGCCACCCTCCGCGGGTGACAGCTGACCAGGAAGACAAGGCGGCATGGGCAACCATGCCGCTTTTTTCATGGGCGTGCGGAAAATGCATCGGCGCCACGCCCTTTGCGCCTATGCCGCCGCACTCTCGGTTAGAATGAAGCGTTCAACTTTCACTGACAGATATTCTCAATGACCGCCACACTCGATTCCAGCACCGTCGCCCAGTACCTGAGCGAGCACCCGAATTTCTTCGAAGAGCATACCGCGCTGCTCGGTGAGGTCAAGCTGAGCAGCCCGCTGACGGGACGCACCATCTCGCTGCAGGAGCGGCAGATGGAAGTGATGCGTGACAAGTACAAGGCGCTCGAGCTGCGCATGTCCAAGCTGAGCCGTGTAGCCGAGGAAAATGGCGACATCGCCAGCAAGTTCCACGGCTGGAACCAGGCCATGCTGCAAGTGCGCAATGATGCCGACATGCCGCGCGTGCTGGTCGATGCCCTGCAAACCAATTTCGACGTGCCCTACGTCAGCCTGCGCCTGTGGCAAGTGCTGCCGGAACACGCCGACGGCTGGTTCACGGAAGACGTGACGGCCGACGTGCGCATGTTCGCCAACAGCCTGCAAACACCGTACTGCGGCAGCAACCGCGATTTCGAAGCCGTGCACTGGTTGCAGGCAGATAAAATCGAATCGACCGTCATGATCGCCCTGCGCGCCCCGAACACCACGGGTACCTTCGGCTTGCTGGTGCTCGGCTCGCCCGACAGCGAACGCTTTACGTCGAGCATGGGCACGGATTTCCTCGTGCATATTGGCGCCACGGCCAGCGCCGCCTTGGCCGCGTTGCGCGCCGGCTCGCCTGCCTGAGTACGCCATGAATGCGGCGCGCGGCAAGGCCGAGTGGCTCGACGCCTACCTGGCGCAGCTGGCCACGCAGCGCAAGCTGTCGCCGCATACCCTGGACGCCTACGGGCGCGACTTGCGCGCCTTGCTGGAACTGAGCGGCGATACGCCGTGGACGGCGCTGGCGCACAACGAAGTACGCCGCTACACGGCCAAGCTGCACGCCGGCGGCCTCGACCCGCGCTCGATCGCCCGCAAGCTGTCGTCGTGGCGGGGCTTCTTCAACTGGCTCAGCGGCGAGACCACCCTCGACGCCAATCCCGTCGACGGCATCCGCGCCCCCAAGCGGGCCAAAACCTTACCGAAAGCCTTGTCGGTGGACGACGCCGTGCGCCTCGTGGCGCCCGCGCAACACCAGCAAGGCGGAGCCGAGCCGGAGCAGCTGTGCAACCGCGCCATGTTCGAACTGCTGTATTCGAGCGGCTTGCGCGTGTCCGAATTGACCAGCCTGGACACCCATTACTGCAAGGCCGAGAACGGCCAACCCGCCTCGCTGGGCTGGCTCGACATGGCCAGCTTCGAAGTCATCGTCACGGGCAAGGGCAACAAGATGCGCAAGGTGCCCGTCGGCAAGGCTGCCCTCGTGGCCCTGACTGCCTGGCTGGGCGTGCGTCCGCCGGCGGCCGATGGCAGCGCCGCCCTGTTTTTAAGCACGCGCGCCACGCGCATCTCGCCGCGCGTGCTGCAGCTGCGCCTGAAGGCGCACGCGCTGGCCACCGAAATTCCCGCCAACGTGCATCCGCACGTGCTGCGCCACTCGTTCGCTTCGCACGTGCTGCAATCGTCGGGCGACTTGCGCGCCGTGCAGGAAATGCTGGGCCATTCCAGCATCACCTCGACCCAAGTCTACACGGCCCTCGATTTCCAGCACCTGGCGCACGTGTACGACCAGGCGCACCCGCGCGCCAAGGTCAAGTAGGCAGCCGCGCCCGTTGGCCAGCCTGATCCATATCAAGCGGATCGGCGCGCATTTGCAAGCTTTTGCAAAATTCCGGCATAATCGTCCGCATTCTTCCGCTTGCGCGGCGGCACCACCGATTACAGCATAGGCATCTTCATGGCACTGATTCCAACCACCATCCTCACCGGCTTCCTGGGCGCAGGCAAAACCACCTTGCTCAACCGCATACTGCAGGAAGACCATGGCATGCGCATCGCCGTGATCGAAAACGAATTTGGCCAGGAAAACATCGACAATGAAATCCTGGTGCAGGACAGCAACGAACACATCATCGAGATGAACAACGGATGCATCTGCTGCACCGTGCGCGGCGACCTGATCGTGGGCTTGACGGAACTGGCACGCAAGCGCGACGCCGGCCTGCTGGCATTCGACCGCGTCGTCATCGAAACGACGGGCCTGGCCAATCCCGGCCCCGTGGCGCAAACCTTCTTTGTCGATGAGGAAGTGGGCAGCCACTACATGCTCGATGCCATCATCACGGTGGTCGATGCCCGCCATGCGATGAAGCAACTCGATGAATACGAGGAAGCCCAGCGGCAAGTAGGCTTTGCCGACAAGTTGCTGCTGTCGAAAACCGATCTCGTCAGTGAAGAGGACGTGGCCGCCCTGACGCGCCGCCTGAAGCGCATCAATCCCCGCGCACCGATCGCCAAGGTCGATTTCGGCCGTGCGCCGCTGGCCGAAGTGCTCGACATCCGCGGCTTCAACCTCAATGAAAAGCTGGAACTGGACCCGGATTTCCTCGCCACGGAAACGGCGCACGTGCACGATCACGACCATGCGCACGAGCACGATCACGGCCATGAGCACAAGCACGCACATGAGCACACCGAAGCCTGCGCCACCGATTGTGGCCATGCCGACCACCACCATGCGCAGCACAGCGACGATATTGCCGCCTTTGTTTTCAAGAGCACGCAACCGTTTGACAGCGCCAAGCTCGACGAGTTCCTCGGCGGCCTGGTGCAAGTGTATGGCCCGCGCATGCTGCGCTACAAGGGCGTGCTGCTGATGCAGGGCGCCGAGCGCAAGGTGGTCTTTCAGGGCGTGCACCAGCTGATGGGCAGCGACCTGGGCGCCAAATGGGGCGACAACGAAGTGCGTGGCAGCAAAATGGTGTTTATTGGCAAAAATCTACCAAAAGACATTTTTATTCGCGGACTCGAACAATGTTTGGTATAAACTAGCCGGGTTTTGCAAAGTATCCGTTGCAAAGCAGAAACAAAAGGGAAAGTTAAGCACGCTTTCCCGCTGTCCGACACCCATCTTGCTGGTATAAACCAACAAGTAGCCGTCTCTGATCGGCTAGTCAACAAATCGGGATGGCAATATAAAGCAAAGCGTGCCAAAATCAGCGACGAAAACGGCCCATGTCGTTAGCCTGTCATGAAATGCTGGCAAACTGCCGCTGGCCGCATGCCAGGCATGCAACCGATCCACCCAACACGCCTGTTGACGCGCGCATAGCGCGACTGGCATAGAGCGGTAAAAAGTTATCAACATGGCACCTTAGCCGGCCGGTAATCCTGGCTCACGCCGGCAAGCCAAGGTCGCACGCAGTACAGCGGGACAGCAATGCCAAGCGGAACCTGTACAGTTGCTCGGTATCGCCGCATCAACTGATCAATTTGAAAACTCTGTCGTATCGAAGGTAAGCGAAGTTATGACCAAAACTAATAAATCGACCCCGGCCGCCAACCAAGACATCCCTCTCATCAGCGAAGATCAAATTCGCGCCATGAGCGAAGATGACTACATGAATCCGGCACAACTGGCATTCTTCAAGGCGCGCCTGCAGCAGCTCGAAAAAGATCTGCTGAAAAACGCCGGCGAAACCACGGAACACTTGCGTGAAACCGTGCTCGTACCGGACCCTGCCGACCGCGCCACCATCGAGGAAGAGCATGCGCTGGAACTGCGCACGCGCGACCGCGAGCGCAAATTGCTGAAGAAAGTACAACAATCGATCGCCAGCATCGACGCCGGCGACTATGGCTGGTGCGAAGAAACGGGCGAGCCTATCGGCATCCCGCGCCTGATCGCCCGTCCGACCGCCACCCTGTCGCTGGAAGCCCAGCAACGGCGCGAACTGAAGCAAAAACTCTACGGCGACTGATCGCCCCTCCCCTTGCGCGGCCGCCCCGGCGGCCCCGCGATGGCGATAAAAAAAGCACACAACCTCGGTTGCGTGCTTTTTTTTCGTCCCGCGCCGACTACACTGAAGCAGGCACGGCAGCGGCAAGTGCCGCTTGCAATTGCCTTTTCCATCCCCACTTTTGAACCATGGGCGCGCAATCGCATGGTCTTGCACGCATACGCACGAATCTTTTGAGGTCACTATGGAACAATTTCACGGCACCACCATCCTCTGCGTCCGGCGCGGCAAGCAAGTCGCCTTGGGCGGCGACGGCCAGGTAACGCTCGGCAACATCGTCATGAAGGGCACGGCCCGCAAAGTGCGTAAGTTGTATCAGGGCAAAGTCCTGGTCGGCTTTGCCGGCGGCACCGCCGACGCTTTTACCTTGCTCGACCGCTTTGAAGGCAAGCTGGAAAAACACCAGGGCAATCTGCTGCGCGCCTCCGTCGAACTGGCCAAGGACTGGCGCACCGACCGCGTGCTGCGCCGCCTGGAAGCGATGCTGCTGGTAGCCGACAGCGAGTCGACCCTCGTCATCACGGGCAATGGCGACGTGCTGGAACCGGAAGACGGCATCGGCGCCATCGGCTCGGGCGGCACCTACGCCCAGTCGGCCGCCAAGGCGCTGCAGGAAAACACAGACTTGTCGCCGGCCGACGTGGTCAGGAAATCGCTGACCATCGCCGCCGAGCTGTGCATTTACACGAACATGTCCCACATCATCGAAACCCTCGACTAAGAGTCCCCGAGAAAACGCCCATGGCTGCGTTGCATGGCCTGGGCGTACAAAAACGTACTGCCTGCGGCCACGCGCCTTGCCCTGAACGTTTTTCGGGAACTCTACGCAAAGAATGGAAAGCCAATTATGATCATGAACATGACCCCGTCGGAAATCGTTACCGAACTCGACAAGCACGTGGTGGGCCAGGCCAAGGCCAAGCGCGCCGTCGCCATCGCCTTGCGCAACCGCTGGCGCCGGCAACAGGTGGCCGAGCCCCTGCGCCATGAAATCACGCCCAAGAACATCCTCATGATCGGCCCCACGGGCGTCGGCAAGACGGAAATCGCGCGCCGCCTGGCCAAGCTGGCCGAGGCGCCGTTCATCAAGATCGAAGCGACCAAATTTACGGAAGTCGGTTATGTGGGGCGCGACGTCGACACCATCATCCGCGACCTGATCGACATCGGCATCAAGCAGACGCGCGCGCTGGAAATGAAGAAAGTGCGCGCACGCGCCGAAGATGCGGCCGAAGACCGCGTGATCGACATCCTCGTGCCGCCGGCGCGCGACTTCGGCTTCACGCCGAATACGGCCGCGGCCGTGGATGCGGGCGGCAGCGGCGACAGCACGCGCCAGACCTTCCGCAAGCGCTTGCGCCAGGGCGAACTCGATGACAAGGAAATCGAGATCGAGCTGGCCGAGGCGGGCCCGCAGATGGAAATCATGGCGCCGCCAGGCATGGAAGAAATGACGGAACAGATCAAGTCCATGTTCTCGGGCGTGGGGGCGCAGCGCAAGAAGGCACGCAAGGTCAAGATCAAGGAAGCATTGAAACTGCTGGTCGAGGAAGAAGCGGCCAAGCTGCTCAACGAAGATGAGCTGAAACAGAAGGCCATCCAGAACGTCGAGCAGAACGGCATCGTCTTCCTGGACGAGATCGACAAGATCGCCTCGCGTTCGGAATCGGGCGGCGCCGACGTCTCGCGCGCGGGCGTGCAGCGCGACCTGCTGCCGCTGGTCGAGGGCACGACCGTCAACACCAAGTACGGCATGATACGCACGGACCACATCCTGTTCATCGCCTCGGGCGCGTTCCACCTGTCGAAGCCGTCGGACCTGATCCCGGAACTGCAAGGACGCTTCCCCATCCGCGTGGAGCTGGAATCGCTGTCGATCTCGGACTTCGAGCGCATCTTGACGAGCACCGACGCCTGCCTGACGATGCAGTATGAAGCCTTGCTGGCGACGGAAAACCTGAAACTGCAGTTCGCGCCGGAAGGCATCACGCGCCTGGCGGAAATCGCCTATTCGGTTAACGAGCGCACGGAAAACATCGGCGCGCGCCGCCTGCACACGGTGATGGAAAAGCTGCTGGAAGAAGTGTCGTTTACGGCCAGCGAAGGCAGCAGCAGTTCGGAAAACCTGCTGGTGATCGATGCCGCGTACGTCAACGAACGCCTGGAAGCGCTGTCGGTCAACGAGGACCTGTCGCGCTACGTGCTGTAAGAAAGAAGGGGGAAACCGATGGCAAACAAGGCATTGGCGACGCGGCAGAAAATGCAGTTCCGCGTCGAACCCTCGCAAAAACCGCGCAACCCGGTCGCCACTGCAGCCCTGCAGCGCACCGCCGGAGCGCACGTGAAAACCGTCTCAGGCCAGCGCCAGCAGGAAAAGCGCCTGCTGGCGAAACTGCTGTTGAAAGTCGAAACGGACAAATAGGCCGCCCGCGGACACCCCGTTCTGGGGGCGTCCGCCATCAGGCCACTCTCTGCAGCGGCAGCATCCCCTTAGAAGCGGTAGGACGCGCCCAGCGAAAACATGTCGACCTTGGTCGTTTGCTTGCTGTTGTACTTGACGGGCACGCGGTCCCAGTCGAGGTGCAGCGACCAGTTCTTGTTCAGCGCATACGCCGCGCCGATGCCGTAGGTCAGGCCGATCTTGCTCTTCTTGTCCGAACCGCCGCCCAGATAATCGACCTTGCCCTGCGTGTAGGCCGCACCGGCGCGGCCGCTCAGTGTAAACGCGTCAAACTGGTAACCGAGCACGCCCTGCATGCCGAGGCCCGTGAACTTGCCGCGGCCAGCGCGCTTGCCGGCGTCCGTGTCGAAGCCGGACTTGACCTCGCCCCCCATGTACCCCACCAGTTCAATCGAAGGCACGGCCACGCCGCCCTGAAACGGCAGCGCGTCGAAACTGTAACCCACGTAGGCCTTGCCATTGCGCTTGCTGCTTTTGTCGCAATCGCTTTGTCCGGCGATGCAATCGAGGCCGCTACTGGCGCGAAAGCCATAGCTGGCGCCCGCATAGATGGGGCCCGGTGCAGCTTCGGCTGCGTTGGCGTGCAAGGGAGCGATGGTGGCCAGCGCCAGCAGCGCTGCGGGGAAACGGAAAGATGGGAACATGGATAACCTCTACAAGTGGATGGATTGCCTGGTTGTAGCGCGCTGCGCGAGCCACAAGCGGGAGTGTCATCGCTTTTGCCAAAAAGTACTATCACCTTGTGCAAAGTGCCATTAACGGCTACATTCGGTACCGTTACCCGCTACCAAACTTGTAAAAAAGGATATCCCGTGAGTTCACCTGAACTGGTTTTGCGCGTGCTGCGCACCCAACTGCGCGCCGCCGGCATCACGTACAAGGTATTGGCCGAACGCATCGGCATGAGCGAGTCGAGCGTCAAGCGCATGTTTGGCCAGCACGACATGTCGCTGTCGCGCCTGGCCCTGATCTGCAAGGCCTCGGGCATTGCCATGGAAGACGTGCTGCGCGGCGCGGCCGACATCACGCCGCATGCCGACACGCTCACCCTGGTACAGGAAAAGTCGCTGGTGGCGCATCCGCGCCTGCTGCTGGTGGCGATCTGCTGCCTCGGCCACTGGAGCCTGGAGCAGGTGGTGGAAACGTATGCGCTGACGCAGGCCGAATGCATCGGCTGCCTGGCCGAGCTGGACCGACTGGGCTTGATCGAACTCAAGCCGCTGAACCGCTACAGCCTGCGCGTCTCGAACGCCTTCCACTGGCTGGCCGACGGCCCGGTGCAGCAGTATTTCCGCGAACACGTGGTAGCCGATTATTTCAGCGGACATTTCGACGGTGCCGGCGAAACCCTGATGTGCATCCCGGCGCGCCTGTCGCTGTCGAGCGCGCAGGAGCTGGTGCAGAAGATCCGCCAGCTGGCCGAGGAACTGGCGCGCCTGCACCAGAACGACCGGCGCCTGGCACCCGCCGAGCGCGATGGCTTTACCCTGCTGCTGGGCTTTCGCTCATGGGAATTTGCCGCCTTCACGGCCCTGCGCCGCAGTACGGCATCCACCGCCCCGGCGGCGCCCTACCAGACCGGTCCCAGGAACAGATAAAACGTGCTCTCGCCGCCCTTCGATGCACCCGAGGCCACGTACACGGGACCGAAGCGCGTATCGACGGAGATGAAGGCGCTGCCGGCTTGCGTGAACTTGGTGGATTTCCAGCGCTCGCTCTGATCGAAGCCGCCGCCCATCTCCAGCGAAAAGCCGGCCCGCACGGCGCCGCCCAGGGTGCTGGGCAGGGAACCGATGCGGCGCGCCATCACGAAGCGCGCCAGGGCCACGCTGCGCCCCGTCACCGATTCGAACTGCGTGCCTGACAGACGCAGGAAGCCGCCCAGGCTGAGCGGCGCCTCGCCGCGCTGCGCGCGCGCCCATTCGCCATACACATGGCCGGCCCAGTTGCCGCGGCTAAAAGCCTGCATGCCGGTGATGGAAGAGCGGCCCAGGGCCGCTTCGCCCGAACCCGTGCTCGAATCGCGCGTCCAGGTAGCATCCACCAGCATGCCGCGCGTGGGGAAACCCGGTGAATCGAGCGTATCGACGCGGAGCTGCACAAACTGCGTGGTGCCCAATGCGCGCGATTCCGGCAGCGTAGGGTCGGCCGGAATCGCCAGCCTGCCCTTGACCTCCGTGCGCGTGACGCCAAACCGCAGGTCGCCCCAGGTACCGAACTGGCGTCCCAGTACCAGCGCCGCCGTCTGGCCGTTATACGTCACACGGGAGCTGCGCCGGCCCTTGTCGAACAAATCCATCGCCGATGAGCTGTACTGCAGTTCCGGCGCGATATACCACGGGTTGCCGGCCCCAAGCGGCTGCCAGAACTGCACGCCATAACCGCGCTCATTGCCGATCTGCGCCATGCTGCGCAATTCGCCGCCCCAGCTGTTCAGGTTCGAGCGCACGTGCAGCAGCTTCAGGGCAAAGGTATTGCTGTCCCTGAAATCGCTGGCCATTTCCAGGCCCACGCGCAGCCGGTTGCTGGCCCATGGCGCTTCGACCGCCTTGATGTTGACCGTGCGCTGGTCGCCCGCGTCGACCACTTCCGTCTCCACGCGCGCCACGTCGCCACGGCCATACAGCCTGGCGGCCGCCTTGAGCACATCTTCCTGACTGACCGGCTGCCCTTCCACCAGGCCCGATTGGGCCTGCAGGATGCGCGGATTGATATCGCCTTCGCTCTCCACGGCCAGGCGCGTGAGCGGCAGGGCCACGTCCAGCAGGGCCGGCGCCGCCAGGCGCAGCTGCTCGCGCGCCGCATACTGTTCCGGCGGCAGGGCCAGCGGCGCCAGGCGGGCGGCCAATGCCTGCGCCGCCTGTTCGCCGGCGCGCATGGCGCGCGCATAGTTTTCAAAGTCGAGGAAACTCACGCCCGTCAGGTCGGGCGCCACGAGGATATCCTGCGATTGCAGTTCCTTGAGCGAGCGCTGCACGTTCTGCTCCGTGAGGATCTGCAGCATCTGCTGCGCCACGCCGATGGCGCTGCCCAGCTCTTTTTCCGGCGCCAGCGGCGTACCCACGTTGACGGCGATGATGACGTCGGCGCCCATGGCGCGCGCCATGTCGACGGGCAGATTGCGCACCAGGCCTCCATCGACCACCAGCCGGTTGTTCACGCGCACGGGGGCGAAAACGCCCGGCACGGCCAGCGAGGCGCGCATCGACAGGAACAGCGGCGTGTCGACCAGTTCCACCAGTTCGCCATTGACCAGGTCCGACGCCACCGAGCGGAAGGGCAAGGGCAGCTGGCTGGCCGGGCGGTCGCGCATACCGGCCGGCAGCAGTCGGTTCAGGGCCATTTCCAGCGCCGCATTGCTGGCTGCCGCCGGCGGCGTGGAAATGCCGTTGCGGCTGGTGCCAAACTCGATGCGCGACGGCAGCAGCAAATCTTCCTCGCGGCGGCGGAACGCCAGTTCGTCGCGCGGCGGCCGGTCGGCCACCACGCGCGCCCAGTTGGTCTCGCGCGCCATCTTTTCCAGGTCCGCCACGGAAGCGCCGGCCGCATACGCGCCGCCGACCACGCCGCCCATGCTGGTGCCGACCACCATGTCGATCGGCACATGCAGCTCCTGCAGCACTTTCAATACGCCGATATGCGCGAGGCCGCGCGCGCCGCCGCCCGACAATACGAGGGCGATGCGCGGGCGGGCCGGCGCGGAGGCAGGAATGGCCACGGTGGAAACGGGGGAAGGCGTGACGGCGGGAGCGTCGGCTGCGGCGCCGGCTTGCGGCAAGGCGCACAGCGCCGCCACGCAGCCCGCCAGGACGGCACGGATCGAGAACATGAAGACTCCAGTCGCGATGGCGGCACGGCGCCATCGGCAAAATACGATAAGAACGGCGTTAATTCGACGGCGGCGTGCTGGTGGTGGTCACCTGCGGTGCAGCCGGCATGACGGTGGCGGGACGCTGCTGCTCCATCGGCAGCGGCGGCGGCACCAGATTCGATGCCGGCGCCGGGGCCGGGGCCGGCGTTGGGGTGGCGGACACAGGCCCCGGCAAGGCCAGCGCCTTGTCGTCGGCCACCAGGTCGATGCGCTTGCTCACGCCGCCATCGCGCAGCAGCACGTGGCGCGCATGCACTTCCAGCACCGTCACGCCGGGCACCACCTCGGCGCCTTCCGGCAAGGCCACGGATGGCTTGCCATCGGTCGAGATGATGGCCACGCTGCCGCGGCCATTGCCGGCGGCGACCACGCCCTTGAGCTGGTAGTTGCTGGCCGTGGCCACGCTGACCTGGCCGCCGAACAGCGAGGCGCCCGCCTCCACGCTGGCATCCTGCACCACCGGCACGGCCGGCGGATTGATGGGGCGCTGCGGCGCCTTGAACAGCTGCATGGCCCAATAGGCCAGCGATACGGACAGCGCCACGACGGCGAGCAAACTTGTAAATTGAGGCAAACGCTTCATGGCTTCCTTGGGTTTCTTATCTGACGAGCTGATTGATTTCGATAATCGGCATCAGCACGGCCAGCACGATCAGCAGCACCACCACGCCCATGGCCAGGATCAGGGCCGGCTCCAGCAGGCCGGCGATGGTGAGCGTGCGGCGTTCCAGGTCCTGCTCCTGCGCGCTGGCGGCGCGTTCCAGCATGGCCGGCAGCTCGCCCGTGATTTCACCCGCGCGTATCATGTGGATCAGCATCGGTGGAAAATGCTTTTGCGCCGACAGCGCGCGCGCCAGGCTGACGCCCTCGCGCACGGCGCCGCTGGCGTCAGTCACCAGTTCCTGCATCGCCACGTTGGTGAGCGTATCGCGGCTGGTGTCGAGCGCGCGCAAAATCGGCACGCCGGACCCCGTGGTGATGGCCAGGGTGCTGGCAAAGCGCGCCGTGTTCAGGCTGCGCTCGAACTTGCCGTACAGGGGCGCCGTCAGCAGCCAGGTATGCCAGCGCCGTTTCAGCGCCGGCTGCTGCAGTGCGCGGCGCCAGGCGAACCAGGCACCGATCAGGACAATGGCCACGACGATGCCATAGTTGCGCACGAAGTCCGACAGCGCCAGCATGATCACGGTGAGCATGGGCAGCTTCTGCTTGGTATTGGCGAACACGGAAACGATCTGCGGCACCACGTAGGTAAGCAGGAAGATCACGATGGAAAACGCCACCACCGTGACGATGGCCGGATACGTAAACGCCAGCTTGACCTTCTGCACCAGCGCATTGCGCCGCTCGATGTAGTCAGCCAGGCGCGAGAGCACGCGCGACAAATGGCCGATCTGCTCGCCCGACGCCACCAGCGCCCGATAGATCTCGGCGAAATCGCGCGGATGGCGCGCCAGCACGTCGGAAAACGCGGCGCCGCCGATCACTTCCGAACGGATCGAGGCGATCAGATCGCGCAGATACGGCCGCTCGGCCTGTTCCAGCAGTGCGGAAAACGCCTGCTCCAGCGGCAGGCCCGCTTCGAGCAAACTGGCCAGCTGGCGCGTAAACAGGGCCAGCTCGGTGCTGGACAGGCGCTCGCCGAAGCCGCGCCGCTTGGTCACGCCGGCGGCGTCGACCTGCGCGGCGATCGGCTCGACGGCCAGCGGCACCAGGCCTTGCACGCGCAGCTCGGCGCGTGCGGAACGGGGACTGTCGGCATTGAGCACGCCCTTACGGGTGGCGCCCTGCGCGTCGACGGCTTCATAGCGGAATGCGGGCATGGTGGCGGGCCTAGTCTTTGGTCACGCGCAGCAATTCAGCCTGCGTGGTGGTGCCGTCGCGCAGCCAGCGTTCGCCGTCGTCGCGCATGCTCAGCATGCCGTCCTGCAGGGCCACCGTGCGCACTTCCGCTTCCGACGCGCGGTTGTGGATCTGCGCGCGGATCTGCTCCGTCGTGCGCAGCAGTTCGTACACGCCCACGCGGCCTTGGTAGCCCGTCTGGCCGCAATGCTCGCAGCCGACCGCCTGCCAGTACTGGCCGTCGAAGGTCTTGCACGAACCGCACAATTTGCGCACGAGGCGCTGCGCCAGCACGCCCAGCAGCGACGACGACAGCAGGAACGGTTCGATGCCCATGTCGAGCAAGCGCGTGACGGCCGCCGAAGCGTCGTTCGTGTGCAGGGTCGCCAGCACCAAGTGGCCCGTCAAGGATGCCTGCACGGCGATCTGCGCCGTTTCCAGGTCGCGGATCTCGCCGATCATGATCACGTCCGGGTCTTGCCGCAGAATCGCCCGCAGCGCCTTGGCAAACGTCATGTCGATGCGCGGGTTGACCTGCGTCTGGCCGACACCGGCCAGGTCGTACTCGATCGGGTCTTCCACCGTCAGGATATTCGTGGTGGTGGCGTTGAGCATCGACAGCGCTGCATATAACGTCGTCGTTTTGCCCGAACCGGTGGGGCCCGTGACGAGCACGATGCCGTGCGGCTGGGTGATCAGGCCATCGAACTGCGCCAGCATGGGCGCGCTCATGCCCAGGTGCTGCAGGTCGAGGCGGCCCGCTTCCTTGTCCAGCAAACGCAATACGGCCCGTTCGCCATGCCCCGTAGGCAGGGTCGAGACGCGCACGTCGACGGGTTTGCCGCCCACGCGCAAGGTGATGCGGCCGTCCTGCGGCAAGCGTTTTTCAGCGATGTCGAGCTGCGCCATGATCTTGATACGCGAAATCAGCGAGCCGTGGATGGCTTTACGGGGGCGCACGACGTCGCGCAGGCTGCCGTCGATGCGGAAACGCACGACGGACGTCTGCTCGAACGGCTCGATATGGATGTCGGACGCACCTTCACGCAGCGCCTGCGTGAGCAGCGCGTTGATCATGCGGATGACGGGCGCGTCGTCGGACGATTCAAGCAAGTCCTCGATGGCCGGCACGTCCTGCAGCAGCTTGGTCAGATCGAGGTCGGCGTCGAATTCATCGGCCATCTGCGACGCATCGCCGCCGCCGCCCGCGTAGGCGCCGGCAATGGCCGCATCGAGTTCGCCGCGCGGCAAGACCGTCAATTGAATCTGGCCGAAACGGCGCGACACTTCGGCAATGGCCGCCGGCGCCGTCGATGCGGCTACCAGCACTTCGACGGGGGCGCCGTCGACGGCGCCCGGCCGGGCCAGCAAGCCGAAATCGCGCGCGTAGGCGTAGGGAAGCAGATTGCTCATGACTGCCCCATCACTTCTGCTGCTGCGGCAATTGCTGCTGCTGGTATTGCTGCAGCAGCGGCTGCGGCGGCGTGGCCGCGTTGGCCGGCGCGCCTGGCGGCGGCGTCGGTGCCGGCGGCACGGGACGTGTCACCATGCTGCCGCCCACGGGCTGGCCATCCTGCAGGGCAGGCAATACCGGCGTGCCCAGGTCTTTCAGCATCAGGTTGCCCGTGGCTGGCACGGCGGCCGTCTCGGCCGAACGCATGTAATCGTAGCGGTCGGCCGCCAGACTGCCGCTCTGCTCCTTGTTGCGCACGATGACGGGGCGCAGGAAGATCATCAGATTGGTTTTCTTGCGCTCGCGCGTCTGATACTTGAACAGGTTGCCGATCAGGGGGATGTCGCCCAGGCCGCGTACTTTTTCCGCATTGTCGCCCGTGCTGTCCTCGATCAGGCCGCCGAGCACGATGATCTGGCCATCGTCGGCCAGCACATTGTTTTCGATCACGCGGTTGTTGATGGTGATGCCGCTGACGGCGGCCGCCGTGGATTTGTCCACGCTCGACGTCTCGTGATAGATGCCCAGCTTGATCGTGCCGCCCTCGGAAATCTGCGGACGCACCTTCAGGGTCAGGCCCACTTCCTTGCGGTCGATGGTCTGGAACGGGTTCGTGTTGGTGCCGGCCGTGCTCGTGTACTGGCCCGTCAGGATAGGCACGTTCTGGCCCACCTTGATGGTCGCCAGTTCATTGTCCAGCGTGATCAGGTTCGGCGTCGACAGGATGTTGGCGTTGCCGTCCGATTCCAGCGCATGCGCCACGGCGCCCAGGCCCAGCGCGCCGTTGATCTGCTTGAAGATGCCGACCGTCAGGCCGCCCGTCGGCAAGACCTTGCCGCCGCCCGTGGCGATGGCGGCGATGTTGTTGCTGGTGCCGGAAGCGAACGATTGCAGCGCGCCCACGCGGTAGTTGCTGGTGCTGTCGCCGGAAAGGCCCAGCCACTGCACGCCGAATTCGGAGGCCTTGGCCGACGTCACTTCGACGATCAGCGCCTCGATGTAGACCTGGGCGCGGCGCACGTCGAGCTGGTCGATCACGGCGCGCAGGTTGCGGTAGACGGCTTCGTTGCAAGTCAGGATCAGGGTATTCGTCGATGCGTCGGCCTGGATGAAGCCGGCCGCGCCGCCCGACGACAGCTGCTGCGGCCCGTTGTTCAGCGACGCGCCGCCCGTGGTGCCGCTTTGCGTATTGCCGCCCAGGCCAGTGCTGTTCATGCCGCTGTTGTTCTGGTTGATCTGGTTATTCGTGGCGACGTTGCTGGTGCCCTGCTGCGCCGAAGCGGCCGTGCCGTCCGACGTCACCACCGAGCGCAGGGTCTGCGCCAGCTTGGTGGCGTCCGCATTTTTCAGGTACACCACGTGCACATTGCCCAGCTGCGTGGTGGGCTGGTCCAGCTTCGAGATCAGCGACTTGGCCAGGTTGGCGCGCGCCGCCGATGGTGCGCGCAGCACCAGCGAATTGGTGCGCGGATCGGCCAGCACGGACACCTTGCCCGCATCTGCCCCTGCGGCGCCGCCCGCATTGCCGCCTTCCATCAACTTGTTCACCATCGAAGCCAGGTCGGACGCGATCGCATAGCGTACGGGGATGACGTCCAGGTCCGTCGACGCGGGCACGTCGAGCGCGGCGATGATCTTCGCCAGGCGCTTGAGGTTATCCGCGTAATCGGTGATCACCAGCGAGTTGTTGCCCTGGTTGGCGTTGATCGTGTTGTTCGGCGAGATCAAGGGGCGCAGCACGGCCAGCAGGTTGGCCGACGATTCGTAGTTCAGGTAAAACACCTGGGTGGCGATCTGGTCGCCCTTCACCTGGCTGGCGCCATTGCCCACCTGGGTCGGCACGGATTGCAGCTTGGCGTCCGCTTCCGGCACCACTTTCGCATAGCCGTCGCCGGAGACCACGGCATAGCCTTGCAGGCGCAGCGCGGAGGCCAGCAGCCCGAAGGCCTGCGTCTTGCTGATCGATTTTTCCGACACCAGGGTGATCGTGCCCTTGACGCGCGGGTCGATGACGAAATTGATGTTGGTGTAATGACCCACCGCCTTGATCACCGATTCGATGTCGGCGCCGACGAAATTGAGCGCCGCTTCATCGCCGGGCGCGGCCCAGACGGGCGCCGGCATGCCGGCCACGGAACAGCACAGCAAGGCGGCGGCCGACAAGCGGCGCAGCGAGAAGGAGGAGGTAATGGGGCTCACGGATGGTTTTTTCATTGTCTGAACTCTAAGGCGATGATGTTTTTTTCGCTATTGCTACGGCGCTGTCCCAGCAAATTCAACAAACTCGCCAAGGTCTCTTCATATCCTGCTGCGGCCTGGGCCTGGCCGGAAAACTGCATGCGCCCCTGTTGCAGGCTGCCGCTGCCGTCAAGCAGCAGCGGTCCCTTGATGGAGCGCAGTGTCAACGTCGCCTGCTGCCCCTGCCAATCGAAATCGAGCTCGTAGCTGCCCAGCGGACGCAAGGACGACAGGCGCGACGCCATGTCCGTCATCTGCAGGGTGGTGCGGCCGATGGCGGAAAACTGCCGCTGCTCCAGGGCCAGCTGCAAGGTGCTCCACGACAGACGCATGCTGCCCGTCGGCGCCACGGTATTCAACGGCGCGCCCAGGCCGCCCAGGCCATCGGCCGGCAGCAGCAGGGCCGCCGGGCTGACTTGCCAGTGCGACCACGAGCCGCGCAGGTTCACCGGCTGCGACAGCGCCTGCGGGTTTTGCAGTTCCACGTCCGCCGATCCCCACAGCACCGAAGGCGAAATACGCCAGCTGAAGCGCCCCGGCAGCAGCGGCGTCACGGCGCCATTCGCGCTGGATGCCCCGCCGATAAAGGCCGAGCCGCGCCACAGGGTACCTTGCGCGTCGCCCAAGGTCAAACGTCCGCCCGTCTGTTTTTCCACGATACTGGCCACCCAGCCGGCAGGAAAAAACACCAGCAGGGTGACGCAGACGCTGACGATGATGGCCAGCAGCCAGCCAAGCAGGCGCATCATCGTGCCGCGCCCGGGCTCTGGTGCAGGGTCAGGCTGGCGTCGACCAAGCCCGCCTTGCCCTGCGCCGTGATCTTCGCTTCCTGCACCGCCACGCGGCCTTCGCGGCGCAAGCCATCGAGCCACAGCATGACGCTGGCGAACGGCACGCCGTTCAGCTGCACGCGCGCATACTCTCCCGTCAGCGACAGCGATTGCGGCGCCAGGCCGCGCGCTTTCAGCGACGCGTCGAGGCTTTCACGGGCCATGGGAGCCACCTGCACGGGTGCCTGGCGCGCCAGTTCGCCCGCTTCACGGGCCAGCGCCTGCAGCTGGGCCGCGTTCTGGCGCAGCTCGGGCAAGCTCTTTTGCAAGGCGATGCGGCCCGTCCAGGCCGGCTCGAAGAATACGGCGTAGACGAGGGCCAGCCCCGCCACGACGCCTCCGATGGTCAGGAGCTTGCGCTCCTGTGGCGTGCGTTCGGCCCAGAAGGCCTGCACGGCCTGCTGCCGGCCCATCAGCGCGGCGCGCGCCTTGTTGACTGCTGCACTCATGCTTTTGCTCCCGTGGCCGGCGTGATCTTCCACACGCCCGGCGCCGTTTCATTCAAGGTCAGCTTGCGCGCGGCCAGGCCATCGCGCACCTGCGCCTGGGCGCTGGCGTCGACCATGTCCGGTTTCAGCTTGACGATCAGGCTGCGCTCGCGGTATTCCAGCGAGGCCACCACGCCGCGTCCGGCCAGGCCGCCCAGCGCCTCGCCCAGAGCCGCGCTCATGCTCGTGAAATCATCCATGCTGGCTTGCCCGCTTTGCAGGCGGGCGGCGGCGATATTGCGCCGCATCTGTTCCGCTTCCAGGCCATACACGGGCGCTTCGTTCGGATACGCGGCCTTGAAGGTTTGCTGCATCGAGGTGCGCACGGTGGCGGCTTCGCGCTTCAGGCGCATCCATTCGATATTCATGCCGGCCAGGTTGACGATCACGGCCAGCAGCGCCAGGCGCAGCGGCCAGCGCCAGCGGCGCCACTCAGTGGCCGATCCCGTCGCCGTGCCCAAGGCGCCAGCCAGGTCCAGCCCCGCATTTTTGGCGCCGGCGATCCAGTGCGCCCAGTGATCCAGCTCCACCGTCACGCCATCCATGCCGGCGGCCAGCTGTTGATACTGCGCCAGATCGGCCTGCGCCACATAGACCGTCAGCGGTACGTCGCCGGCAAACGCGCGCGTCGTCAGCAGCGCCTGCTGCGGCTGGGCCGGCAATACGAGGCCCAGGCCCTCTTGCGGCGCCTGGCGCAAGGCCAGTTCCAGGCCGTCGCCGCTGGCCTGCAGGACGGCCGTCACGCTGCCCGGCTGCAAGGGCAGGCACAGCTGCAATGGCAGCAGCGCCACCTTGCGCGCCCCCTGCGCCAGCAAGGCTTTCACGAGGACCTCGGCCCAGGCGCGCTGCGCCACGGCCACCGTGCGCATGCCGGACGCGTCGGGCGCGCCGGCAGCCAGCAGGCAATCCTGGGCGTCGCCCAGAATATGTTCTTCCACCAGGCCTGGCAAGGCCGCGCGCAAGCGGGCGCCGGCCAGCGGCGGGGTTTTCAGGCGCAGCAGGGTCACGTCGGCCGCCGCCAGCAGCAGCACCACCCGCTGCGCACCGGCAATCAGCTGGCCCAGGCTGCCCAGCGGCGCGCTGCCCTGCTGCAACAGGGCGCCGCCGTCGCCGGCCAGCACGAAGGAGCAGGCAGGCGCGCTGTCGGTGGACGCCTTGGCCGGGTGACGGATATACAGTATTGTCAAAGTGACTCGCTTTCAGCTGTTAATTTTCCCGCAACCAGACCAGGCTGGTGGTGCGCTGCGGATTCGGCTCGCGCCACACCAGTGCCTGCGCATCGAGCGCGGCGCGGTCCAGGCGCACGCGGATCACGGTGAGGAAGTACTGACTTTTCACATCGATCTCCACGCCGTCGATCGGTTTCTTGCCGTTGATATTATTCTGGAAATTTGATCTATCGACAAACTTTTTACGCGGGTTGCTCAAGGTCAGGGCGCTGGCCTCGGAGACGGACATGTCGGTGATGGCCGACAGCACCTCGGCCGGGGCCGTATTCACGTTCACCGCGGTCGGTTTCGGCAGCACGATGATGAAGTCGCGCAGTTTCTCGATCATCTGCGGCGTATAGCCGGGCACGGCCAGCAAATCCTCGACCTGCGTGAACGCCACCGGTTCGCTGCTGCCGCCCGATGCGGGCGTGGCGGAGGGCGTCTTGCCGTCGGCGCCGCTGTCGGCAGTGCGCGGTTTCGGCCGCGCGCGCAGCACGGCATCGGCCGTCGCCTGCGCCAGGGAACTATCGAGCTGCAAGTTGGACAGCAGCCGCTGGTAGGCCTGCACGTTGGGCTGGCTGACAATCCCCGTGGCGGCGGCCAGGTTGGTGATATTGAAACGTGCCTGCGCATCGAGCGCGCGGCCCGACACGGTGGCGTCGAATTTTTCCGTGTCGACCTTTTCGCGGTCCACATAATCGTCAAGCCGCGCTTCCTCGATGGGCGTGGCCCAGACGCCGTCAAGCGCCGTCAGCGTGACATTATCCTGGCGCAGCCAGAAACGGGCAAAGTCGACCATGCCGCGCATGGCCCACTGCGTCTGCAGGCGCAAACGCTGGTTTTCCATCGAACGCACCTGCACCTGCTGCTGCCAGAACAGGCTGGCAACGACGGTAATCGCCAGCGCCGTCAGCAGCAAGGCCGTGATGACGGCCACGCCGCGCTGGCGCGAGGGACGTGTAAAAGTCCTCATCCCGGCCCCAATAAAAAGACTTTGGACAGGCCCGCGTCCTGGCCCGGCATCTGCAAGGTCACTTCCAGGCCCGGCACTTGCGTGGAGATGGCGGCGCCCGCCGTCAGCACGTTCCAGGCGCCATTGCTCCATCCGCGCATGACCATGCTGTCGACGCCGCGCATCAGGGTCACGTCGGCGCTCGAGGTATCGGTATCGTCGCGCGCCGCCTGCCACAGGGTGTCGAGCACGGCCAGGTCGCGCGTGCCGTTCGACTCGCGCCGCGTCAGCACGCCGCCGCGCAGGCGGTAAGTGACCACTTGCAACTGTTGCGGCTCCTGTTCCGAGGCGGCCAGGCGCACCAGGGTCAGGCGGTCGGTCTCGGCTGTCAGATTGGTACGGCCATTGAGCAGGCTGGTATTCTGGCCGGCGCCGGCCAGGTGGTCGCAATCGCTCTGCATCTGGGCAAACGCCAGCTGCATGCCGCGTGCCTGCTCAAGCTGGCTGGTCAGCACTTCACGCGAACGCATGATGCTGTCCAGGCCGCGCCAGCCCAGCACGGCGACCATGGCAAGGATGCCGATCGCCACGAGCAGCTCGATCAGGGTGAAACCGCCGGCAGGGACAGTGCGGCGCGCCATCAGTCGTTGAACGCCAATAACACCAGGCGCACGATGCGCCGGGCCGGATATTGCGCGTCATACACGTTCACGCGCACTTGCCGGATGCGGGGATTCGGCGTGGCCACCACTTCCTCTTCACAGATCAGTTTCAGATCGCCCTGCGGGCAGTCGACCGTGCGCTTGCCCGTCTGCGGGAAGGTTTTTGCCAGGCGCAGGCGCACCAGGTGGTTTTCCGCCGACCAGGTGGCCATCATGGCGCTGCGCAAGCCATCGCTGTTCTGCGTCAGGCTGCCGACGGCGCGCAAGGAGGCGCCCAGGGCCGTGCCGACGATGACGAGGGCGACCAGGACTTCGAGCAAAGTGAAGCCGCGCTGGTGGCGGCGCAATGAGAACCGCATCATTGCTCGACCGTGAAGTGGCCGATGCCGTCGGCGCGGATGGCCACGCTGCGCTCGCCGCTGGCCAGGGTCAGGACGAAAGGCTTGTCGACCGGTTCGCGGCCGAAGATGATGCGCAGCGGCTGGGCCACGCTGCTCGATGGCTGCACGCTGAGCAGCATGGGCGTGTTGGCAAACGCCCGCTCGCGCAGCAAATCGTCCTGCGTCACCGGTTGCCACAGCTTTTCATTGAGAACCAGGAAACGGTATTGATTTTCGTCCGCCTCGAACGCCACCTGCCGGCTGCGCACGATGGCTTCATCACGCGCCAGCTGCAGCAGCAGGGCGATGCGCTCGGCTTCCTTTTGCAGCGCTTGCTGGCCATTCGGCATGGCGTTCAGCGAGACCAGGCCCAGGGTGACGCCGATGATGACCATCACCACCAGCAGCTCGATCAGCGTGAAGCCGCTGGCGCGTGGCCGGGGCAGTGCGCGACCGGTGCTCATGGCTGGCATGCAATGGAAAACTTACAGTTCCCAGGAACCGATATCGGCGTCGTCGCCGCTACCGCCGGGCTGGCCGTCGGCGCCCAGCGAGATCAGGTCGACTTCGCCTTTCACGCCTGGCGACAGGAACTGGTACGGGTTACCCCATGGATCCTTCGGCATCTTTTCCAGGTAGCCGCCCGCTTTCCAGCCATTCGCGGCCGGTCCCGTGGTCGGTTTTTCGATCAGCGCCTGCAAGCCCTGCTCGGTGGTCGGGTAGCGCTGGTTATCGAGGCGATACAGTTTCAACGCTTGCATCACGGTGGCGATGTCGACTTTCGCCGCCGCCACTTTCGACTCGCCCGTGCGGGCGATCAGCTTGGGCACCACCAGCGACGCGAGGATGCCCATGATCACCACCACGACCATGATTTCGATCAAAGTGAAGCCGCGCGCGCGGCGCTGGCGTATCGGATGGTTTGCTGCGTTTTGCATAAGAAAGAGAGAAGAAGGTGAGTAATGAGAGCAGAGTATAAAGCGGAAATATGACAAAGCCTGTCATATAGGGAAAAATTTCTGCGGGGGCTGTCAGGCCGGCAAGACCACTTTGCCGCAAACGGCGCAGCCGGGGTCGCGTGCGACGCGCATGCTGCTCCATTCCATGTGCAAACCGTCGAGCAGCAGCAGCCGTCCGGCCAGCGATTCGCCCGCACCCATGATCAGTTTCAGCGCTTCAGCCGCCTGCATGGCGCCCACGACGCCGACCAGCGGCGCGAACACGCCCATGGTCGAGCACGCCTCGTCCGTGAACTGCTGCTCCTGCGGAAACAGGCAGGAATAGCAAGGCTGGGTGCCCGTGCGCGGGTCGAACACGCTCACTTGCCCGTCGAAACGGATCACGGCGCCCGACACCAGCGGCACCCTGGCCGCCACGCAGGCGCGGTTGACGGCGTGGCGCGTGGCGAAGTTGTCGGTGCAGTCGAGCACCACCGTGGAGGACAAGACCAGTTCGGCCAGGCGCGCGCCGTCGAGGCGCTCCTGCAAGGCCACTATTTCAATCTCGGGATTAATGCCAGTCAAGGTTTCACGCGCCGACAGCACTTTCGGCTGGCCCACGCGGGCCGTCGTGTGGGCGATCTGGCGCTGCAGATTGGTCAGGTCGACCGTGTCGTCATCGACGAGGGTCAGCTTGCCGACGCCGCTGGCGGCCAAGTACATGGCCGCAGGCGAGCCGAGCCCGCCCGCGCCGATCACCAGCACATGCGCATCGAGCAAGGCTTGCTGGCCTTCGATGCCGATCTGATCAAGCAGGATGTGGCGCGAGTAGCGCAGCAGTTGGTTGTCGTTCATGGTTTTACGTCTACTGCAAACCCAGATCACACCCCGGGGTCGGACCCGCTGGGGGGATGCGCCCCAATGGGGCACATCCCGATCGCGAAGCGACTGACCCCGGCACTTGCATTGGGTTAAGCATCACGGCTTCCGCACCGGAATCTTCTTGTCATCGGCCTTGATGTCGGAAGCGATTTCCGGCTTGGCGCCGATCTTTTCAACCTTGGCGTCCACCTTGGCCAGCTGCACCGGCAAGCCCTGGAAATGGTTCAAGGCTTGTTGCAGCTGGAAATCGTCCTTGGCGCCGTATTCGAGCGGCTTGCGCTTTTTCGCCGTGGCGATCAGGCGCTGCTCTTCTTCCAATTGATCCTGCATGCCTTCCATCGTCGGCTTGGCCGCTTCCGGCTTGCCGTCGTTGCTGCTCAAGTGTTTTTCCAGGTCCGCCTCGCGCACGCGCAGGCTGTTCCAGCCGTCGCCTTCGGCCGTTTCATCGACCAGCAAGTCGGGCACGATGCCGCGCGCCTGGATGGCCCGGCCTTTCGGCGTGTAGTAGCGGGCCGTCGTCAGCTTGACGGCCGTGTCGGCCGTGATCTGGCGCAAGGTTTGCACGGAACCCTTGCCGAAGGTCTGCGTGCCGATGACGGTGGCGCGCTGGTAATCCTGCAGGGCGCCGGCGACGATTTCCGAGGCGGACGCGGAACCGGTATTGACCAGCACCACCAGCGGCACGGTTTTCAGCGCGGCCGGCAGCTTGGCCAGCGGATCGGCCTTGGCGCCCGGCGGCGCATAGAATTCGCGGCGGCCGTAAAACACCTGTTTCGACTCGGGCAACTGGCCCTTGGTCGAAACGATCACGGAGTTGCCGGGCAAAAATGCCGTGGCCACGCCGATGGCGCCCGGCACGACGCCACCGGGATCGTTGCGCAAGTCCAGCACCAGGCCCTTGAGCTTGGGGTCTTGCGCATACAGCGCGTTGATCTTTTTGACCATGTCATCGACGGTCGGTTCCTGGAACTGGGCGATACGCAGCCAGGCGTAGCCGGGCGCGACCATCTTGGCCTTCACGCTTTGCACGCGGATTTCCTCGCGCACGATGGGGAAGACCAGCGGCTTGCTTTCGCCCTTGCGCGACATCGTCAGCACCAGCTTGCTGCCGGGCTGGCCGCGCATCTTCTTGATGACCTCTTCCAGCTGCAAGCCCTTCAGCGGAATGTTGTCGAGACGGGTGATCAGGTCGCCCGCCTGGATGCCGGCCTTGGCGGCCGGGCTGTCCTCGATGGGCGAGACGACTTTCACGTAGCCGTCTTCCATGCTCACTTCGATGCCGATGCCGACAAACTTGCCCTGCACGCTTTCGCGCATTTCCTTGAAGGCATTTTTATCGAGGTAGACGGAGTGCGGATCCAGGGACGAGACCATGCCGGAAATGGCTTCCGTTAAAAGTTTCTTGTCTTCCACCTTCTCGACGTAATCGGACTTGATCAGGCCGAAGACGTCGGACAACTGGCGCAGCTCGTCGAGCGGCAGCGGGGCATTCGTAATTTTTTGCGCCACGGCCGGGAACTGCAGCGACATGCCGATGCCGGCCAGTACGCCCAGACCGATCAGGCCGATACTTTTGACTTTGATACCCATGTATTCTTCGCAATCTACAAATTCGCTGCCGCAGCAATGGTGGGAACTTAAAACTTCACCCAGGTGGCGGGATCGAAGGCGCGGCCCTGATGACGCAATTCAAAGTATAGCCCTGATTCCTCGTTGCCGCCGCTGTTGCCCGCGCTGGCAATGGCGTCACCGCCCTTGACGGCGTCGCCCACCCGTTTCAGCAAGGATTGGTTATTGCCATAAATACTCATGTACTGGCCGCCGTGGTCGACGATGATCAAATTGCCGAAACCGCGCAGCCAGTCGGAAAACACGACGCGGCCGCCGGCGATGGCGTGGACTTCGCTGCCTTCGCCCGTACGGATGAACACGCCCTTCCAGCTGGGGCCGTCACCACGCTTGCTGCCGAAGCGGGCGGCGATCTTGCCCGCCACGGGCGCGCGCAACTGTCCTTTCAGGCTGGCAAAGGCGCCGGCTGGAGCGGCCGGGCCCAGGCTCGGGCGTTCCGGCTCCGGTTCCGGCTTCGGTTCGGGCTTCGGTGTCACCTTCGCCACTTGCGGCGGCTCGTCGTCGTCGATCGGTTCCAGTTTCACGGGCGGCGGAGGCGGCGTCTGCGGCTTGATCTTGCCCGATTTGTTTTGTTGCTCTTTGGCAATGCGTTCGCGTTCGGCCTGCGCCTGGGCAGCCTTGGCGCGCGCGGCCAGCAGGCGTTCGCGTTTTTCCGCCGCGATCTTCGCGTCGGCGGCCGCCTTGGCGGCAGCGCGCTGCTCGGCCAGCAATTGCTGGCGTTTCTTTTCAGCCGCGGCGGCCGCGGCCTGCTCTTCGATCAGCTTTGCCAGCTTGTCGACCAGGTTGCCCATGCGCTGTTCATCGCGCTCGACATTGCCCACTTCCTTGCGCTGCGCCACCAGGCGCTGGGACAGGGTCGTCAGCAAGGCCGCGCGGCGCGCCTTCTCCTGCACCAGCAAGGCTTTCTGGTCGCGCTCTTCCTGCGCGATTTCTTCCAGTTCATCCTTGGCGTTCTGCACGTCCGCCTGGTTTTTCTCCACGGCCAGCAAGTTGGCGCGCAAGGCTTCCAGCAGGCGCGCCTGTGCCTGCGAGACATACGCCATCAATTGCAAGTCGCGGTTGATACGGTTGGGGTTGTCGCCCGACAAGAGCAGCTTGATGCGGTCTTCGTTGCCGGCGACATATTGTTCACGCAGCAACTTTGACAGCTGCGTCTTTTGTTTCTCGACGGTGGCCGTCAATTGCTGGTGCTCTTGCCCCAGCGCATTGAGTTTCACGCCCGTCTCGCTTTGTTCCTGCGCCAGGTCGCGCAAGGCGCGGTTGGCGTTGGAAATGGCTTCTTCCGACTCGGCCAGGGTATCGGCCGCGTCATCTTTGGCGCTTTCCGTGCGGCTGATGTCGCGCTTGAGCGCCGTCAGCTTTTGTTGCAATCCAGCACGTTGTGCTTCCGCGGCCGCCTTCTGCTTGCTGCGTTCGGTGGGCTTGGCGCCCTGCGCGGCGCCGCTGGAAAGCAGCAGCGCCAGGCACAGCATGGCACCGGCGCGCCACGCCGGCAGGGGTCGTTCAGCAGAGGGGGCGATGGCTGTGCCGCGGAAGAAAGACGACAAGTTACTTGGCCTTCCCTTGGTTCGCCACGGCTGCTTGCGCTGCCGCAATCGCTGCCGGGTCGCCCAGGTAGTAGTGACGGATCGGTTTCAGGTCGGCATCCAGTTCATACACGAGCGGCTGGCCGTTCGGGATGTTCAGGCCGACGATGTCGCTGTCACTGATACCGTCGAGCATCTTGATCAGCGCGCGCAGGCTGTTGCCGTGGGCCGAAATGATGATCTTTTTGCCAGCGCGGATGGCCGGGGCAATTTCGTCATCCCAGGCCGGCATCACGCGCGCCACGGTGTCTTTCAGGCATTCGGTCAGCGGAATCGACGCTTTCGGCAAGCCGGCGTAGCGCGGATCGTTGAACGAGGCGCGGTCGTCGTCTTCCGCCAGCGGCGGCGGCGGCGTGTCGTAGCTGCGGCGCCACACGAGGACTTGCTCGTCGCCATACTTGGCGGCCGTCTCGCCCTTGTCCAGGCCTTGCAGGGCGCCATAGTGGCGCTCGTTCAAGCGCCAGTCGTTCTTGATCGGCAGATACATCATGTCCATCTCGTCGAGCGCCAGCCACAGGGTGCGGATGGCGCGCTTCAGGACGGAAGTGTAGGCCACGTCGAACGTAAAACCTTCCTGCTTGAGGATCTGGCCGGCGGCCTTGGCTTCGTTGACGCCCTTTTCCGTCAGATCGACGTCGGTCCAGCCGGTGAAGCGGTTATCGAGGTTCCAGGTGGACTCGCCGTGACGCATGAAAACGATTTTGTACATAGTTCTATCTTCTCAAGGGGTTCAAATCAAAAAAGCAAAACGTAAAAAGACCTCGTCCAGCTTCTATTTTATAATGCGCGGATTGACTTAAACCATTGGACCCTACGTGAAATTCATTATCGACCACATTTTTCTGTTTGCCATCGTCATTATTTCCGGCGGCGCCCTCCTCTGGCCACTGCTGTCGATGCGTGGCAAGCGCGCGACCGTGCTGGAAGTCACGCAACTGATCAACCGTGGCAAGAGTGTCATCGTCGACGTGCGCAGCGCGGAAGAATTCGCCACGGGCCACTTGCCTGACGCAAAAAATATTCCGCTGCCGGAACTGTCAAAACGCCTGGGCGAGCTGGAAAAATTCAAAACGCGCCCCATTGTAGTGGTTTGCCAGAAAGGTTCGCGTTCGGCAACCGCCGTCGGCCTGCTGGGCAAAGCTGGTTTCGCTGAGGCAACGAGTCTGGAAGGCGGCCTCGACGAATGGAAAAAGCAAGGTTTGCCATTGAAAACCTTGTCGCTGGCGAAGTAAGCCGGCACTTAACTGGAAGGAATCATCATGACTGTCCCCGTAATTGTGTATAGCACCGCCGTGTGTCCGTATTGCGTGCGCGCCGAGCGCCTGCTGGAATCGAAGGGCGTCGCCGTGCAAAAGATCCGCGTCGACCTCGACCCGGAAGAGCGCATCAAGATGATGGAACGCACGGGCCGCCGCACGGTGCCGCAAATCTATGTGGGCGACACCCACGTGGGCGGATTCGACGATTTGTATGCGCTCGATCAAGCTGGCAAGCTGGACCCCTTGTTAAATGGCACGGCAGCCTGATATAAAGCTGGTTCGAGAAATTGCTTGGTTTTTTGTCGTATTGTTTTGATACAATTGCCCTCGCACCTGATCTGGCCGCGCCTATCCGGCGCGGTTTACATACCGCAAGCACCATATTTGAACGGTGTGCCGTTCTTGTCCTTTACAACGAAAGCGTTCCATGTCTGACGAAAACCTGCAACCAGTCTTCCAAATCCAACGCGTCTACCTGAAAGACATGTCGCTGGAACAACCAAATTCCCCAGCTATTTTCCTGGAACAAGAAGCACCAGCGATCGAAGTCGCTCTGGACGTGGGCGCTGCGCCTCTGGCCGACGGCATCTTCGAAGCCACCGTGACCATCACCGTCACCGCCAAAGTCGGCGATAAAGTCGCTTTCCTGGTTGAAGGCAAGCAAGCCGGTATCTTCGAAGCACGCAACATTCCTGCCGATCAACTCGATCCGCTGCTGGGAATCGGCTGCCCGAACATCATCTACCCTTACCTGCGCGCCAATATCGCCGACGTGATCACCCGTGCCGGCTTCCCGCCAGTGCACCTGGCCGAGATCAACTTCGAAGTGTTCTACCAACAACGTCTGCAAGCTATTGCTGACGCCGCTGCAGCAGCGCCCGCAGCCAGCGAAACGCACTAAGAACATCTCACCAAACCTGCTGCGCGGCGCGCCTTGCGGCCTGTGATGCTCGCTGTGCTCTAGCACAGCTGCGCTTCTCGGCCACAATGCACTGCCGCTCGCGACGGTTTTGTGAGTGTTCTATACTGCAGGTAAGAAACGGCGGCCTGGCCGCCGTGTTTCGTTAAGGTTCAAAAATATCATGTTGAAAAGTGCGCTCTTGAGCAAGTTCCGCTGGATGGCCGGCGCCGTGCTGCTGCTGGCGACCGCCGCCAGCCACGCCGTCGATTTCAAGACGGTGGGAGCAGCCCCCGTGATCCTGTATGACGCGCCGTCCGCCAAGGGCGGCAAGCTGTACGTGGCGCCACGCGGCATGCCGCTGGAAGTCGTGCTCAGCTACGGCGAATGGGTCAAGGTACGCGACGCCAGCGGCGAAATGGCCTGGACGGAAGCCAAGGGCCTGTCGGCCAAGCGCAACGTCGTGGCGCGCGCCGCAAACCTCAAGGTTCGCGCCAGCCCCGACGATACCGCCTCTGCCATCCTCCTCGTCGACAAGGGCGTGCTGCTGGAAATGAGCGAGCAAGCGAGCTCCGGCTGGGTCAAGGTGCGCCACAAGGATGGCCTGAGCGGCTACGTCAAGACCAGCGAAGTGTGGGGCTTGTAAGCACCGTGCCCGTTTCCCCTGCCCCGTTGAGGTTGCATGCAAGTTTCTCCTGAAGTCACTCCCGATAGTATTCCCGCCGCCCGCAAGATCACCCTCCTGGGCGCCGGCGCCTGGGGCACGGCCGTGGCCATGGCCCTGGCCGGCCGCCACGACGTGCTGCTGTGGGGCCGCAACGGCGACGCCATGGCCGCCATGGCCGCCAGCGGCGAAAACAGTTATTTGCCCGGTTTCCCATTGCCGCCGCAATTGCGCATCAGCGCCGATTTCGACGCCGCCGTCGCGCATGCCAGTGGCGAACACGGCCTCTTGATCGCCGCCTGCCCCGTGGCGGGCTTGCGGCCCATGCTGCATCAGCTGAAAGACAAGGCCATCGGCAACCTCGTGTGGCTGTGCAAAGGGTTCGAAGGCGGCACGGGCTTGCTGCCGCACCAGATCGTGCAGGAAGTGCTGGGCGACACTATCCCCGGCGGCGCCCTGTCCGGCCCCTCGTTCGCGCAGGAAGTGGCACGCGGCTTGCCGTGCGCGCTGACCATCGCTTCGCACAGCGCGGCCTTGCGTGGCGCCGTCGTCTCGGCCTTGCATGGCGGCACCATCCGCGTGTATGCAAGCGACGACCTGGTAGGCGTGGAAGTGGGCGGCGCCGTCAAGAACGTGCTGGCCATTGCCACCGGCGTGGCCGACGGCCTGGGCCTGGGCTTGAATGCGCGCGCCGCGCTGATCACGCGTGGCCTGGCGGAAATCACGCGCCTGGGCACGGCCCTCGGTGGCCAGACGGAAACGTTCATGGGCTTGACCGGCATGGGCGACTTGATTTTGACATGCACGGGCGACCTGTCGCGCAACCGCCGGGTCGGCCTGGGCCTGGCGCAAGGCAAGGCGCTGGAGACCATCGTGGCCGAACTCGGTCACGTGGCCGAAGGCGTACCGTGCGCCAAGGCCGTGCGCGAACTGGCGCGCCGCATGGGCGTCGACATGCCGATCACCAACGCGGTGGCCGGCGTGCTGTTCGATGGGGATTTGCCGCACGTGATGGTGCAGCAGTTGCTGTCGCGCGACCCGCGCGCCGAGGCGGCCTAAGGCGAAACCTAGCGCCCCGCCTTGGCCATCAAGATCGTCAGCAGTAGTAAGCTGTCTTCGCGCGCTTCCAGGGCGTGCGCCTGGCCGCCGAGCAGGTACAGCATCTGCCCCGGCCCCAGCACTTGCACGCCGCCATGCGCTTCCACCGCCACCTGCCCTTGCAGGCACAGCAAGGTGATTTCGCCGAGCACATGATGCTCGGGCATGGTCTTGCCTTTGGGCATGCACATGCGGATCAATTCCAGCTCATCCGTCTTGGCCAGCGCAATGGCGGAAAACTGCGACAGGTCGTCGCCGTCCCTGCGCAGCACGTCGATCACCTGTCCTGAACTTGCGTGCTCCAATGCCATCATGTGCTCCTTCAGCAATTACTCGGTGACTTCCTCCGGCTCTTTCGCGCCGCGCATCCACTCGACCAGCGGCCACGCATCCTTCAAGCCTTCCGCCAGAGTCGGCAGCAGTTTCTCGGGGGCGTTGACGGGCAGCGGCACTTCGGTCCAGACGAAAAAGCTCTTCAGCTTGATGAATTCGATATGCTCGGCGTCCGCGTCAAACCCCTTCGGCGGGCGCTGCAGCTTGCCCTCGTTCTGGATGGTGCCGAAGCGGGCCTTCAAGCGCTTATTTTTCAGCACTTTGGAAAAGCCTGGCGCATCGTTGACCATGTGCTCGCGCAGCGCCTTCAGGCGGCCCGGTGGCGGCATGTACTCGCCGGCGCCGAACAGCAGGTTGCCCTGGCCGTCGATCTGCAGATAATACGTGGGACCGCCTGCCTTGCTGGGGCGGCGCATGTCGTTCGGCGCGATGGCGGCCGAAAAACGCGTTTTATACGGGCTTTTATCATGGGCAAAGCGCACGTCGCGGTTGATGCGGAACATGGCCTTCTTCGGATTGCAGTATTTCACGGCCGGGTCGAACTTGCCCAGCTCGCCGATCAGGCTGGTGACCAGCGCCAGGAATTCCTCGCGCAGAATGTCGTAGCGGGGCTTGTTCATCACAAACCAGGGGCGGTTGTTGTTGTCGCTCAGTTCACGTAAAAATTGGGTCAAATCACGCACATGCATGTGTCAAATTCCGATCAGCAACTATTTGGAAAGCTCTTTCGGGATGGGGCGCTTGCCCACCATCACGTCGAGTGCCGCTTCGCGATTCTTGCGCAGCACCGTCATTTTAGCTTTTTCGCCGGGCGGCAGTTGGGCGATCAGGTTCAGCATTTCCGTCGTGTCGCCGACGGGCTTGCCTTGCACCGTCAGCAGGATGTCGCCGGGCACGATGCCCGCCTTGTCGGCCGGGCCGTTGCGCACCACGCCGGCGATGATGGCGCCGCTGGTGCGCTGCAAGTTGAAGCTTTGCGCCAGTTCGGGCGTGATGTCCTGCGTTTCCACGCCGATCCATCCGCGCACCACGTGGCCATCCTTGATGATGGCTTCCATCACCGTCTTGGCCGTCGACACGGGAATGGCGAAGCCGATGCCGACCGAGCCGCCGCTTTGCGAGTAAATCGCCGTATTGATGCCGATCAGATTGCCGCGCGTGTCGACCAGGGCGCCGCCCGAGTTGCCGAAATTAATCGCCGCATCCGTCTGGATGAAGTTTTCAAAGCTGTTGATGTGCAGGTTGTTGCGGCCCAAGGCGGAGATGATGCCCATGGTCACCGTCTGGCCCACGCCGAACGGATTGCCGATGGCCAGCACCACGTCGCCCACGCGCGCCAGTTCCGACTGGCCCAGCACGATGACGGGCAGCTTGTCGAGGTCGATCTTGATGACGGCCAGGTCCGTTTCCGGGTCCAGGCCCACCACCTTGGCCGGCGCCTTGCGGCCATCGGTGAGCACCACTTCGATTTCATCGGCGCCTTCGACCACGTGGTTGTTGGTCAGCACATAGCCTTCATGGCTGACGATGACGCCGGAGCCGAGGCTGTTTTTCAAGTCGTCGTCATCCCCGTCGTCCGGGTCGCGGTCGCCGAAGAAACGTTTGAAGAAGGGATCGCGCGCCAGCGGATGGGCGCCGCGCTTGGGAACTTGCAGGGTGAGGATGTTGACGACGGCGGGCATGGCGCGCGCCGCCGCGTCGCGGTAGGAGCCGGGCGCCAGGCTGCTGGACGCCGTTTCCACCACGGGCACCGGTTTCGCGGGAGAACCCAGCTGCTGTACCCGGCTGGCCGGGCGCAGCGCGCCGTACACAAAGTACAGCGCCAACGCGATCGTCACGGTTTGCGCAAACAATAACCAGAATCGTCGCATACAGTTCTCTGCCCAAGTCAGCCGGCCCGTGCCGGAACGACTTATTTTGCCAGATCGTTGCTATTCTGTCCGTTCTTCTGCAGCGAGTCGCGGATTTCACGCAGCAGCACGATGTCTTCCGGCGTGGCTGGTGCCGCTGCCGGCGCGACCGGTTCGCTGCGGCGGGCCTTGTTCATCAGGCGTACCATCTGGAAGATGATGAAGGCGAGAATGACGAAATTGAGAAGAATGGTCAGGAAGTTACCGTAGGCCAGCACGGCGCCCGCCTTTTTCGCTTCCACCAGGGTCAGGGTGGTGGCCTGGCCATTCAGGGGCAGGTAGTAGTTGGCGAAATCGAGGCCGCCGAAAATGCGGCCGATGGGTGGCATGATCACGTCTTGCACCAGCGAATCGACAATCTTGCCGAAGGCACCACCGATAATGACACCGACCGCCAGATCGACGACGTTACCCTTCATTGCAAATTCTTTAAATTCTTGCATCATTGCCATGAATTTCTCCTTCGGATAGATATAAAAACATGCCGATCATACTATTGATTCCTGGGGACACCAACTTGTGGTTGCCGGCAGGACCAATTCCGGCACAGCCATGCGCATCTAGTTCGAAAGAACTAGCCACCTCCTGCAAAAGTATATAAATTATGGTACAAGCAACGTTTTTGTTTTATTCGTTGTTTGCTTCACTTATAATTTGCGGTTGCCAGAAGTGGCTTTTTCACTTCCGGATAATCAACAAGAAACTGGCACGGGCTGCGCCATTGGCCGAAGTTCCGCAGGGATGTTGCCACGTTACCGTACAAAGATGCGGATCGCGGCAATCAGTGGGATAGAGCTTCGGCGACGGGTTTTTCGCGGCTGCCACTCATAATAAAGATTCGCATTTTGACTGATTGGGGTTTGCATGAGTAACGAAAAGCAGGTCGATTCAGGCCGTCGCGGCTTGCTCGTCGCCACGTGCGCGGCGGGCAGTGTAGTTGGATTGGCAACCGCGGGAGCCTTGGTAAGCACCTTCCAGCCGTCGGAGCGCGCGAAAGCGGCTGGCGCGCCGGTCGAAGTAGACATCACCACCTTGCAACCCGGCGAAATGCGCACCGTCGAATGGCGCGGCAAGCCGGTCTGGATCCTGAAGCGCACGCCGGAAATGATCGCGTCCCTGAAAAAGACCGACGGCAAAGTCGCCGATGCCAACTCCCAACGCAACCCCGACGAATTTACGCCACCGTATTGCATGAACGAGGCGCGTTCGATCAAGCCTGAAATTCTCGTCGCCGTCGGCATCTGCACCCACCTGGGCTGCTCCCCTTCCTCGAAATTTGCCCCCGGCCCGCAACCGTCGCTGCCCGATGACTGGGAAGGCGGCTTCCTGTGCCCTTGCCACGGCTCCACCTTCGACATGGCTGGTCGCGTGTTCAAGAACAAGCCGGCGCCGGACAACCTGCAAGTGCCGCGTCATATGTATCTGAGCGACACCAAATTGCTGATAGGTAAAGACGAGAAAGGCGAGGCTTGATCATGGCTGCTTTCAAAGAGACGAAATTCCCGGCAGACGCTCCCGTCGCCGAAAAAGCGCTGGGCTGGGTCGATGACCGCTTTCCCCTGACCAAGCTGTGGAACGACCAATGGGGCAAGTACTACGCCCCGAAAAACTTCAATTTCTGGTACATCTTCGGCTCGCTGGCCATGCTGGTGCTGGTCTTGCAGATCGTCACCGGCATCTTCCTGACCATGCACTACAAACCGGATGCGGCCCTGGCCTTCAATTCCGTCGAGTACATCATGCGCGAAGTACCGTGGGGCTGGCTGGTGCGCTACATGCACTCGACGGGCGCCTCGGCCTTCTTCATCATCGTCTACCTGCACATGACGCGCGGCCTGCTGTACGGCTCGTACCGCAAGCCACGTGAGCTGATCTGGCTGTTCGGTTTCGCCATCTTCCTGTGCCTGATGGCCGAAGCGTTCTTCGGCTACCTGCTGCCATGGGGCCAGATGTCGTACTGGGGCGCCCAGGTGATCGTCAACCTGTTTGGCGCCATCCCGCTGATCGGCCCTGACCTGTCGCTGTGGATCCGCGGCGACTACGTCGTCTCCGACGCGACCCTGAACCGCTTCTTCGCCTTCCACGTGATCGCCATCCCGCTGGTTCTGCTGGGCCTGGTTGCAGCGCACTTGATCGCCCTGCATGAAGTGGGTTCGAGCAATCCGGACGGCATCGAAGTGAAAGAAAACCTGGGCGCCGACGGCCACCCGGTCGATTCGATTCCTTCGCATCCTTACTACACCGTGCATGACCTGTTCGGCGTATCGATCTTCCTCGTCATTTTCAGCGCCGTCGTCTTCTTCGCGCCGGAAATGGGCGGTTACTTCCTGGAATACAACAACTTCCTGCCAGGCGACTCGCTGAAGACCCCGCTCCACATCGCGCCAACCTGGTACTTCACGCCGTTCTACTCGGTGCTGCGTGCCACCACGGCCGACTTCATGTACGTGCTGATGGGTGTCGTGGCCGCCTACGTGGTGTTCATCTGGCTCAAGTCGCGCCTGTCGACGACCGTCAAGTCCATCATCGCCGGCATCGCCATCGTCGCCATCATCGGCATGCTGCCGCAGGTGCTGGACGCGAAATTCTGGGGTGTGGTGTTCTTCGGCGGCTCCGTCGTGATCCTGGCGTTCCTGCCATGGTTAGACCATTCGCCGGTGAAATCGATCCGCTACCGTCCGACCTGGCACAAATACATCTATGCCATCTTCGGCCTGTCGTTCCTGATCCTCGGCTACCTCGGGACCCAGGCGCCAACGGATGCAAAAACCATCGTGTCGCAAGTGTGCACCCTGATTTACTTCAGCTTCTTCCTGCTGATGCCATGGTGGAGTGCCATGGGCAAGTTCAAGACCGTGCCGTCGCGTGTGACGTTCCACCCGCACTAAGCCGCTCTCACGCCACGCTCAAAGGACATACATCATATGAAGATTGCAAAAAAACTGCTCGCCATCCTGGCACTCGTGCCCGCCATGGCTCTCGCCAGCGAAGGCGGCTTTCCGCTGGACAAGGCGCCTGACCGCCAGACCAACATGGCAGCGCTGCAGCATGGCGCCAAATTGTTCGTCAATTATTGCTTGAATTGCCACTCTGCCGTGTCGATGCGCTACAACCGCCTGCGCGACCTGGGCTTGACCGAAGACCAGATCAAGCAGAACTTGTTGTTCACCAGCGATAAAGTGGGCGACCTGATGACGACAAGCCTGGCAGCGCAGGACGCCAAGGCATTCTTTGGCGTCGTACCGCCGGATTTGTCGGTAATTTCGCGCGCGAAATCATCTTCCGCTGGCACAGGCGGCGACTACCTGTATACTTACCTGCGTACGTTCTATAAAGACGACACTCGTCCGACCGGCTGGAACAACATGGTCGTGCCGAATGTTGCCATGCCGCATGTATTATGGGAATTGCAAGGTGTCCAGACTGCCAAGTTCGTGGAAGAGAATGATCCGCACGAAGCTGGCAAGAAGATCCACAAATTTACCGGCTTCGAGCAGGTCAAGCCAGGTACGTTGAACAAGATCGAGTATGACAATGCGGTAGCCGACCTGGTCGGCTACATGGAGTGGATGGCCGAACCGGCACAGCAGACACGCAAGCGCCTAGGCGTGTGGGTGCTGCTGTTCCTGTCGGTCTTTGCTCTGCTGGCATGGCGCCTTAACGCGTCGTTCTGGAAGGAAGTCAAATAAGTGAGGCGCCGGCCATAGGCCGGTTTATGCCTGTTTCTGCGTTGTCCGCATGAGTGGACAAGCGACCTGGGGTGAGCCGTTCGCGGCTTCACCCCCTTTGTTTCTAAGGAACTATAAAAAATGATGGTTCTCTATTCGGGTACAACCTGCCCATTTTCGCAACGCTGCCGTCTGGTTCTGTTTGAAAAAGGCATGGACTTCGAAGTGCGCGACGTCGACCTGTTCAACAAACCGGAAGACATTTCGACCATGAACCCGTATGGCCAAGTGCCTATCCTGGTCGAGCGCGAACTGATCCTGTATGAATCGAACATCATCAACGAGTACATCGATGAGCGCTTCCCGCATCCGCAACTGATGCCGGCCGATCCGCTGATGCGTGCCCGCGCGCGCCTGATGCTGTTCAATTTCGAAAAAGAACTGTTTGTGCACGTGCACGTGCTGGAAAGCGAACGCGCCAAGAGCAACGACAAGGCCCACGACAAGGCACGCGCGGAAATCCGCGACCGCCTGACGACCCTGGCGCCACTGTTCCTGAAAAACAAGTACATGCTGGGCGACGAATTCTCGATGCTCGACGTGGCTGTCGCGCCGCTGCTGTGGCGCCTGGACCACTACGGCATCGAATTGTCGAAGACGGCCGCACCGCTGATGAAATACGCCGAACGCATCTTCTCGCGTCCAGCGTATATCGAAGCACTGACCCCTTCCGAAAAGGTCATGCGCCGCTAAAGATAGGCCCGGCAGGCTACGCCTGCCGGGATATCTGCGTCTTTTGAATTACCGGTGCGCCCGCCTCAAGTTTGACGGCGGCGCTCCCGCCTCACAGTGCCTACCATGTCTGAAATCTCAACCAAACCTTATATGCTGCGCGCCATCTACGAGTGGTGCACCGACAGCGGCTACACGCCTTATCTCGCGGTCAAAGTCGATTCGCGCACCACGGTACCGATGGAATATGTGAAAAAGGGCGAAATCGTGCTCAACATCAGCTTCGGCGCCACCAGCGGCCTGAAGATGGACAACGACGCCATCCGCTTCCACGCCCGCTTTGGCGGCGTCTCGCGCGAAATCTACGTGCCAGTCGACAACGTGATGGCCATCTACGCCAACGAAAACGGCCAGGGCATGGCCTTCGAGCCAGTGCTGGGCAACGATGACCCCGATGCGCAACCGACGGACAGCCCGGCCTCCGCCGACGTCCCGCCGCCTGTGCTCGCCCCCACCGCCAGCGCCCCGACCCTGTCGTCCGTGCCAACCAGCTCTCCCGAACAACGCGACAACGCCACACCAGGCGACGACGAGCCACCAAAAAAAGGCGGCCGCCCGACCCTGACACGCATTAAATAGCGTATAATTCGCAACGCGCAGTTTTTGCCGACTTAGCTCATTTGGTAGAGCAGTTGATTTGTAATCATCAGGTGGCCAGTTCGAAACCGGCAGTCGGCACCAATAAATTCAAGCACTTAGCCCAATCCTCAGGATTGGGCTTTTTGCTTTCTGGATGCCATGTAACCCCTGTGTAACCCGGCTTGAACAATCAAGCCGGATGGGCCAGCGGCCTGTCACACCATGCACAGACGATCGAAGAGCCAAAACGGCTCTTATCGAATACATCGCATGCACAGGTGCGACGCCCTTCTCTCAAGCACCAAGAACGCGCCGGATAGCCTCTACCGGCCAGGCCAGCCGGCCGTTCACCCGAACCGGTCGCAGAGGACCATTTTCGGCGGACGCCCATACCCGCAATGTCTGCGGTTTTCTCCCAAGGTGGTAAGCAGCACATGCGGTGTCGACATGTGTCCGCCGTTCCAAGTCAAGCGGCATAAAGCCAAGCCAAGATTGAGAACCTACCATCAGGTGTTCTACTGCTCGCGGTTGTTGCTGATCCATTCATCGCCTCGAAATTTGAGCGCCGAACAACAGGCCAACCTCAATGGTCAGCGCCACATTGTCCGGCACATGTCCGACAATGCCGGGGCACTGCCCCAGCCCAAGAATACTGTTCTGTATCGACGCCGCCCATGACGCGCAGTCAATACACGCAAGCGCCTTTCGACGCTTGCCCCCACCCGGCTTCAAGAGCCGAGCACAACTCTCATGCAGTTTCCCGCGTTGCTCTACCGGTAAAAACGACAAGTCACTGGTGGCGCAACGCTGGTTTTTCATATTCAGAGATGGGGACGGCAGACATCGTCCCAGCCATTTGGCCTGGCTAATGTGTCAGGCAGCTACAAGACTGGCCTGAACCTGTGAGGAACCTTGTCATGAGGAGAACAGGCTCTGTTGATTAACTGTAGCAAGCCAGCTCTACGCAAAATTGAAGCCGTTGCGGGATCGTTTTCTTTTCGCGTAACTGCTGCAGCATCTGACGTACTCGTCGTGATGTAACCCCCAAAATCTGCGCAAGATCAGAGGTAGACTTGCCGCTTATAAAGCGTGCGACCGATAGCAACTTGGCTACGGTAGTCTCATCCGACAGGAACGTTCCTTCTTCGCTATCGTCGTCGGTTGATACAGTGATATTCTCAATCAACGCGCGTGTACGTTCGCCAATGATGTCGTCACTGTCGAGCGAGATTGCGAACGTGTGAGCGCCAAGTTGTCGTCGCATTCGCTTTTCCCAATGCCCGAAAATAAACTGGCATAGCGTACCCCTCGTTGGGTCGAACTCCTTACCTTTTTCCAGGATGATGAGACTGAATTCTTGGCGACCATCTTCCCAAGGCAATCCATATTTTGCCGACTTGGCTTTGATCTGATCCAAGTGTTCTTGCGCAAACGCAACGGCAAGATGGGCTATTTGGTTTGGGGTAAAAAACATGCTTTCCTTCTCTAGTAATACAGGCTTAACTAAGATTTGACGGAAGCTCTGTGCGACTAGAAGAGGGACTCCCCCTTCAACCCGGCCGTACTCGGGCAAACCTTTGCACATGCACAAGCGGAACAAGCCGTGGAGCAGTACACGGCATGCTCTAGACAGAGGCAAGAAGTTTAGGAAAGGTACGGCGGTGAAGCGTCAGACGAAAAAACTGTCGACGCAGAGGAAGAAGTGACGCATGCCAAAACAGACGCGTGTGCTCCAAACGAAGATTTGAATAGGATTGTGAAGGGGTTTGGAAACTGAGGCAGTTAATGAATGCACAACTCATACAGAGTCGGAACCATTCCAGATGCCAGAAGACTATTGGGAGTGCAGCCTAAGCTGCAGAGAAGCAATGCCGCGTAGCGACAGTAGAAGAGTACCATTGGAAATTTCAATAAGTCAATACATATTAATTCATGGCAAATTTAATAGTAGGTGTCTAGCCATCATGTCTAACACTAAAAGTAATTTACTTTAAAGTAGTTCTTGTCACTTTTTTGATGGTCACTACTTCGGAGACAGCCGCAAAGACCCGCAACTGCAAATGCCTCCCGAACTATCTGTCTGAATTCAAGCGACGCCTAGGAGGCTGCGCGGCAGAAGAAATGAAAATCGCGGCTCGATTTTTCGACCTCTCAGAACGCTCTAGAATCGATTTTCTCGACCTTGGGAAGGGATACAGCAACCCTGGAAATATCGGAAAATGAGGCGAAATCGTTCGGCCGCGCAGACTCCTAGCTAGGGAGGCCTACACTGCCCCTAAAACCTAGTTGCGTCATGTGCATGTCAACATCGCCGACCATCCCGTCAACCGTAGCGACGACTTCCTGCCCTTGAACTGCGACGCGCAGCTTCGTTCGGCTCGACAACACGCCGCTTCCCAACGGTGTGAGGCCATCATCTGGCAAGTCAACGCCTAACTCAAGCCGGCGCTCACTTTACGCTTACGTCAGGTAAGTCCGCTTCGCCCAAATGGGACCTTCGGGTCTTCATAGGCCACTTCGTGGACCGCAATCGATCACATCGCGACAAATGGAAGCTCTACGCGTTTCAATGTCGTTCTTTGCTGGGGGTTCCCAGTCTCCTCGGATAGCTGTATCAGCTGTAAGCGGGGAATAGTCTTGTGTTTGATGCCAAAGCGAACTACAACAGAATCAATGTTACTGATGGACCACTTTGCTGTAGGGTGTGTAATAATATCCAGACGGTATTTTTTTTCCGATATATTATGGTAACCGGCTATGACCTCGGTGTTAAAGTGTACTGAGAACCTCATATAGCAGATTTCCTTAGTAGCGATAATATTTACGCAGGCAGCCAGCAAGTGGGCAACAAATCTATTTAATAAATACGATTTTCCGAAATAATCTTCCTTTACACAGAGAATTACCTCACCTTCACCTTTACGGAGAGACTTCTGAACCTGTTGCAATACTGCGGCGCTGTTAGAAAGATTCTTAGCAGCGCTCTTGCAGGCGTTATCGATCATTTTGTAGCCGCCGGTGCTACGCGACCATGAAACGTATTGGCGCAATTGGCGGTCAGCATCGAGCAGCGCTGGCATTTCATGTTCCAAAGCTGCCCGTACTGCGGGAGAGGCCTCCAATTGATCAATCAACGACAGTGGATGGTCGTGTATGGTCAATGCCCGCAGGGCGTCTTGAATAGCACCATCACCACCGCCTAGCACAACTATCCGCTGGTTTGTCTTATCGCTTTCTTTCAGATCATCATTTTCCCAGAAAGAGCTTGAAGCTTGTTTTGGCCCGTTGGGGATGTCGAGGTTTTCCTTACCCATCCCGGCGGCCAAAATAATGTAATTAGGCGTAAAATATGTTGGGCGTTTTACTGCAGCGGTACCATGTGGTGTCCAACAGATACCTGATGCGCCAAAGGGCTTAACGTTAAATTTTGAGATTGATTCCTGTGCGTTTATCGGTTCGCCATTTTGCCTCTGCTGCGATCGTTTCTTCTCCGTGTTCACGAATTTCTTCACAAATTTCTGCACAGAGGATGTTGAGACCTGAGTAAACAAATGGATCTCAGAAGCAGCCTTAGTAGACCACCATTTTTCCAAATTACGATTTAACAGCCTAGCGAACTCATCTGCAGTGACTGGTTTGGAGGCTTCCCATGTGAGTGCGGCTCGCCCATGCTCGGCCCAAGGTGTTGAGTAATGGGAGGGATAAGATTGATATGCGTAAAAAGAGCTAGGCCATTCATACATGTATGGACCCACAAATCTAGACGTAATACCATCAAACATCGCAAATGGCCTCTTGCGATTTTCAACTGCGCATACTTTAAATCCCAACTCACTGGCCCTTAACGCAGCAGTCATGCCCGCTACCCCCATTCCGACAACCAAAATCGAGTTTGCTTCCTTATCCGCAGCCCGAAGATCTTCCACCAGATGCTGGGCACGAACCATTTGATCGCGAATGCTGACATTAATTTGCCCACTCGATAAATCGAAGACATTCGATGTAATCTTATGTGCGAGTAAGCTAAGGGTGTCGATTTCCTCAAAAATTGGTGGAACGGGTACGGGGGAGGTTTGAGAGGAAGGTGGTGATTTTTTTCTACTTTCCATTACTCAGCTCCTAAGTCTTCAAATAATCCGTCAATGATTGCATTCAATTCGGTGGTTGGCAGTGAAAACAGATTGGGATGACTTAACACCTCGCGTACCCCCCCACCATTGCCGTCATTGTCATTGCCCCCAAGACCACCTCCGCCTCCCCCAGGGCCACCTCCGTTGTCGCCTGGGCCGTTATCGCCTGGGCTATCATTCCCATCATGATTGTTGCCATTATGTTTTTGAAATTCTTCTTCTGTGCTAAGCCTCCACTGGGCAAGCGGAGACACAGATTTGTCTTGTTTTTCCACGGATTGAATCAAGCCCCAGTCGCTCAAGTGCTGAAAATATTCAGTCAAATTTCCAATTTCTTCAGGGGGAAAGAAATCTAAATCATAAGCATCAACAAATCTCCAATAAGGAAATTCGAGGCGGCGGTTGCTGAGTGCTAAAAGCAATATTCCTATTATTTCAGGGTTAAACTTGGCAGGCATATCGATAGATAGATGTTAAAGTAGAATAGAGCAACATTAGCACGTTGCAAAAGAAGAAAATACACCAATTATCACATCGGGCAGACAGCGCCTCAAAGCAGTCGGGCGCTATTCCGTTTTGTATGGAAATTGCTGGAAGCTGCGATATCGTATAGCGCGAATTTCACGTGATGCGACCGGAATCATGGAACTAGTCGGCAGGTGCGCCAGTTTGGACATACGCAGGTAGCCAATTGCGATGAGGTTTTTCATCGTCCGAAATCCCCTCGTTGCCGTCTTTGCCTACGGCAGTATGCCGTTCATGGCCTCGACGTAAGCATTGCCGCCGCCGTCGAGCATGCCGCGCACCACGCCTGGCAAGCGATCTGTGATCGTTTGCGCAAGGCGCTTGAACGGCTCCAGGCGGCAACACCTAGCCCAAGAAATCCAGCTCCCTTAAGCCGTTTCAACCTGTGCCGGGTCTTTGCAAAGGACTGCGTCCGCGTAGGCACTGCGCAATGCTTGCTTAAGACGCCAGGCGCGGGCGCTTTGCAAATTGGGGAGCGTCTTCGCAACGACGTCTAGACTGCCTGAACAGCGTCATTCATGATCGAATTTTGGCACAGCACTTGTGCCCACAGATTTCGATTATGGACACAAATTTTCAACCCACCATTTCCACGAATACACGCGGCCACTATCGTCAGCATCCGATCCGGGGTAAGTCGCCTGACGAACGAAGGCAGATTCGGCAAGGCCGCTCGCGTCCGCTGCTCGATGACCTTGAGCGCTGGCTGCGCACCACGCTCGATACGCTGTCGCGCAAGTCCGACACGGCGGCGACGATCCTGTACGCGCCAAACTCTAGCCGGCGCTGCTGCACTACTGTGACGACGGTGCCATCGAGATGGACAACTCGGCGGCGGAACGCACTTTGCGCGACGTGGCCATACGCCATCGAACAAGGAGTTTCCGACCCGCCAGATGGGCTATTCCGTGCGCCGGATACTCAAGTCGCCGGGCATGCCAGGGTTGCTCCCGGTGCGGATAGAGTCTGCCGTGTCGATGCGGCGCCGCAGGCAATCAGCCTGCGTAACGAGCGCGGGTGGACGTTGAGCCTGCCGGATGATGTAGCCGGTTAGTTGGCTGGCCGAAAACTGATGCGTGCACTGTGATGGAACTGTCGGCCGATGCGATCTGGCTGACAGCAGCGGCGGTAGACACGCGCACGGTTATCGATGGCTTGTCGCTGCACGTGCAGCAAGTGCTGGGCGCCTGCTTTGCGACGGCACAGCCTATCTATTTGCCAACTGTCGCCGCACTCGCCTCAAGCTGGTGTGCTGAGACGGTATGTGGATGGGATTGCGCCGCCTGCACCGTGCCCAGTTCGTCTGGCCGCAGGCGGACGATGCATGTTGGCAGATGAGCGCAGGACAATAGCGCTGGCTGGTGCCGGTGTGAATTGGCTGCGTCTGTCGGCGCCGGCGCCGACCCACTGGCGCTTGTGACAACGTAACTGTTTCCATTACCCTAAATTTACCCCAAAAATGCTTGTCGACGCAGGCCTGTTGATTACATCTTTAAAATTTTGGGCAAATTTGGTGGAAACACAGTTGGTGATCCCCCCGGCAAAATTTCCGGAGTCTACTCTGATAGTTTTGACTGATACCGCGGGATATGGAGCAAGCACCCGAAGGATCATCAGGCTTGATAAAAATTCTGAAGTGCCAAACGGAATCGAATGAGGCGATGTGCATTCGCCGTGGCTTCGCGGTCCAGCGCACCAAGACCTTTTTCATTCGCAAGAACCAACTTCATCATAACGCCATCAAAGTGCAGCAGCTGCGACGGTGACAGACGCTTGAACATATTGAAAAGCAGGTTCTGCAGATATGCATGACGCCAGCGATAATCGTCTGCATATTGCCGCGTGCCTTCAGCTTTCAACTGGTAACCTTTATTGCCATAAAAAAGCTGACCGTACATTGCTTTTAATAATTCGATTGCCTCCGGCCCCACAAGCTCCATTCGACGCCCCCCCAAGTTACGAGCGGGTATCACCGGCTTGGTTCGGCAAGGGGAAAACTCATCTGGCAACTTTATCTTTTTGAAGTGGCAGGCAGCAACCGCCAGCGCAAACAGGAAAACACTATATACGGTTGCGTGCTGTCCGCCTGCATAATGACCGCGCGTATCTAAATACTGCTGCCGGATATGGCGGGCTTGAGCGATCACCACTTCAAGGTCTTGTCCCGTCAGACTGCACGGATATTTTTCGTCCGTTGCCACTAAGCCGTCCGGACCGAACCAAGCATCGAAAAGCTTGCGTATACCGTCCTCATCGTAGTCGTAGTCATCGAAGTGTGGGGCTTCAAAAATACCGTTTCGGTTTAATGCCTGAAGCAATGCTTGGTTGGCCTCGGCCCCTATGGCACTAAGGCCGTCGAACCTGGCTCGCTCCAGCAATACCCGGTTCGCCGCCATGTTGCACATGACACGGAGAATCAGATGGCCTCGCTGTTGGGCATCCGCCCCCTCCGGAAGCGGCTCACCCACGACGTACTCGCCCATGTCGTATGGCGCCCAGGAAAAAAGACTAGTGATGGTCCAGGACGCAAGTTGAAGATGAACGCGTTCTGCGGCATCCTTGGCCAAGTTTCTGATGGTTTTGGATGGCGTGGCCTCGGTATCGGGTGAACGGTGGCGCGTGCGATATTCATGCTCAAACAAGTAATACTCGCGGTTGAACATGTCCTCAACCGCATGTGTGAGCTGCCAAAGAGTGATGTCCTTCAAATGCGGGTAACGCGCCACGCCGCCGGCATCGATCAGGTCTTCAGCGTCCCACGACAACAAGGGCGCATATTTTTCATAAACATTTACGCGAAGTAGTTCGCTCAGCGCCGTATGCAAGGCCTTGCGATTATTAAATTGCTGCTGCGCCTTGGTGTCGCTGAACTCGCGATGCGAGAGGTACTTCAGCGACGTATAAGGATTTTCGCTCACCAGAAAAGGACCGGATTCAGCCGCAAGCGGCTTCCAGTACTGGAGAGGTAGCAAAGTCATCGTGTTCTGACGCCATTCACGCGCGTGCTCACCATGTTCCTGCACTGTTTCTGCGAAGGCAACGTAGAGGTCCAAGGCGTCTTTGGGGTAGTCGTTTATTAACACTTCAGCATCGTGCATCTCTAGCGTCAGGATGTCAGCCAGCGTTTGCGTCAGATTGATACGCTGACTTTCTTCCAAGTCTGCTAAGTTCTCAATCGAGGATGCCTTGCTGCGAAGAGAGTTGGCCATATTCGACATGATCAAGCGATTCCTTTCATCAACGTTACAGGGAGACTGGCGGACTCTTTGTCCTCCAGCGCGCTCCGCGCCTGTCGATGCAAACGCTGGCCATCAACGATTTGGCGCACAGCGCGAACTTGGGCACGTGCGATATCCAGTGCCTGCAACTCGTCTAGGCTACAGTCTGACGCGAGGATTTGCTTGGCCAACACGCTGGTATGCGCAATGGCACCATGTTTGTTTATTGAGCGAACCGCGTGGTAGTGCTCTAACGCAGCGTCCATCGAACTGGCATAGGGATTGCCAAATTGGGGTTGGGGTCGTGACATTGACGTTCCTTTAAAGATTGCTGTCTAGCACTATCGCTTCAGCACCATCAGTATTTCGTAGAAAGACAAAAACGCAAATAACCAGTTATCCAAGTTAATGGGAAAGCGTCCAGCCACCTCACTTTTACAGCCTGCTTAGGTCGGGATAAAGTCCGGGAATGGCTACAGCGAGTCGATCTGGCAGTTGGGGCACGTCGGGAGACGTTTCAAAACATAAGCCAGCCAGCGCGCCGGATCAACTCCGTTGAGCTTGGGGGTAGCGAATAGGCTCTGGATGGCAGCGGCACGCCGGCCCGCTCGTTCCGAGCCGGTAAACAACCAGTTCTTTTTGCCGATGGCGATGGGACGGATGGCGTTTTCGACCGGATTATTGTCGATCGGCAGCGTGCCCGAGCCGGCATAGCGCTGCAGCGCCGACCAGCGTTTAGCGCATGATTAACAGCCTTGGCCGTGCCGCTGTCGGCGGCGACCGCGCCTCGGGTCGTCAGCAACCAAGAGCGCAGCTCGGCCAGCGCCGGCGCGCCCAAGGCGCTGGCCGTTGCGGCGGATCGAGGCCCGCGCCCTGCTGCTCGATCGCGTAAAGCACCGCGATTCGCCGTAGTGCCTCGTCGGCGACGGGGCTGCCGCTGGCGGCATGCACGGCGAAGAATTTGCGCCGGACATGTGCCAGGCAGGCCAATTCGATAGGGCCATCGGCGAACAGAACCTTGTAGCCCACGTAATCGTCCACCATGAGATGGCCTTGCCAACCGTGCAGGAACGCGCGTGCGTGGGAGCCGACGCGGCTGATCTGATAATCGAACACGATGATCGGCGGACCATCGTCACGCGCCCCGGGCTGGTAAGCCAACAGGTAGGCGTGGCGGGTTTTTCCGCTACCGTGGTCGAGCTGGCGCACCGGAGTTTCGTCGGAGTGCAGACACGCGTGTTGCCGCAGCAGCTCGGCGAGCCGGTCGGCCAGCGGCTGCAGGGCTACGCTTATGCGGCTGATCCACTCGGCCAGGGTCGAGTGCGCCAGCACCTCGCCTTGGCGGGCGGCGATCTGCTCGATGCGATACAGCAGCAAATAATTCAGATATTTACAGGCGGCGATCCACGCCAGCAGCCCCACTGCGGCCATACCGCCATCAATGACGGCCGGCGGGATCGGTGCTGCTGTGACCGTCTCGCATGGATGGCACGCATACTGCGGACGGATATGGCGATGCACTAAGAAGCGCGCCGGTTCGACATCGAGTTGCTCGCTCACGTCCTCGCCGATCTTGACCAGGCCGGCACCGCACAGGCCGCACTGGCACGACTTGGTTTCGTGGCGATGTTCGATGCGAATCAATTCAGCTCGCAGCGGTCGGCGTGCCGGCGTTGGCGCCTGACCGGCGCCTGGCCTTCGATCTCCTCGTCGATGGCGGCCAGGTCGGTATCGTCCGTTTCCTCGAACAGCGGACGTTGTTCACCGACGAGCGCCTCGCTGGCCTTGTCGAAACGTACTCGCCGGTAGTTGGCAAGCTCGTGTGTCAGCGCGGTGATTGTGAACTCCTTCTCGGCCAGCAGGGCACTGCGTTGCGCCAGTTCGGTCTGCTGCTGCTCAACTAGGGCGCGCTAATGCACCAGCAGTGCTGGGTCGATATCGGTACGGGCAAGGTCGTCGAGCGGATTCATCCCATGCAGTTTACAGCCCAGGCGCCATGTTTACAAGCACCACGGCTCATGTCACAGCCGCCACTGGGCCGGCGCCAGCACCGACAGGCGTTGCCAGTCCACGCCGGCGACTAGCCAGCACAATTGTTCCGCGCTCATTTGCCAGCACGCCTCGCCCGCCTGGGGCCAGATGAACTAGCCCCGGTTCAGACGACGCAAACACATCCACACCCCGGTGCCTTCCCAGCATACCAGCTTGAGACGGGTACGGCGCCGGTTGGCGAACACAGAGGCGGTACCGTCACGCGGTGCGCGCCCCAGCACCTGCTGCACGTGCAGTGAAAGGCTATCGACACCGGTGCGCATTTCAACCGGTTCGATCGCCAGCCAGTTCGCACCAGGCAGTAGCTTCATCGCTGCGCCTGCAGCACTGCCGCCAGCCATACCGGATCGGCGCCGGCCTCGATCCGCATCAGCCAACCCGATGGGCTGCGCAGCTCCAAGGGCGCTGCGGTGGGAAGGGGCGGCTGGACGCGCACCGACAACAGCTGCGCCATTTGCGTCTCGCGGCCCATACGTGCAGACCAATACCGCAAACGATCCACGGAAAGGTTGTTTTTAGCGGCATACACATGCGCCTGTAGATCACTGCTACGCCAGTGTGCCACCCGCTCACACCAAGCCGATGCAGGTGTTCGTGGATTCGTCATGTGGTTCCTTTTATTGAGAACCTCGATTTTGCCGACAACGGTGCTGGTGTTACAGATGGGGTGGTTGGACGCTTACGGCATTCTCCCTCAGAACTTAACTCGACTTGCACAAGGACGAACGCGACTTACGATAACTCTTGTCGCGGTCACATATGCCGCTCAACCAACCCTATTAAGGGAGTTATTTGATGAGTACCGATAAAGTCACGAACCTGACCATTTTTACTACCGACTGGGCGAAAGAAGATCCCCGCTCCGTGAAGACCTACCTCAATGGAAAAGGCGACGGCCGGGTCCTGTGGTGGAATATCAATCGTTGGGTTCACCAGCATTTCAGGGCCAAAGCTTCGCTCGAGAAGATTATGTTTTGCTTCCACTCACGCCACCAAATTCTCACCTTGCTCAACCTCGAATATCGAGCCGACGTCCAAGAGGTGGCAAAGAAAATCCAGTCCGAGGGAGTTGTGGCAGGAATTCGATTCGCGATTTCCTCAGCCGGTAAGACGCGTTTGTCTGAAGGATCCACGTACTCGCAGCTCTCCTGCCATAAGGATGCCAAGCCATGAGCGAGGTTGGCGAAGGCCGGACATAGTGGTTTCACCCTGAACATCATGAAGACAAAAAATGAACAAACTTATTGAGCATATTAAAAAAGTAGCGATCAAAGACATCCGCCTTTTTTTCGAACCGTTCACCATAGTGACACGCCTGATTCGTCGCCTGGCCACAGCCGTGATTTCTCGTTTCAGACGATCGAAAACAAAGGACGAGAAGGAAGGTGATCAATGAAAAGTAGCGCTTTCTATGTGTTACTTTATTTCCATCCATTAGTGAAAATGCTCCTCACAATTGTGTGTCGGTTTTTCGGCTTCCTCTCGGTCATCATGCTGATTGCGATATTCTTCAATGACTCTTGGGCGGACATTCTCGCGATTACTGCACTATTCTTTGTGGTGTCGATCAGCGCCTCGATTCTTCAGGCAAGGTACACCAGGCTTCTGCTAAAACTCCAACCGGATGAGACTGAATACATTTTCTACGACTGATTGAACAGCCAAGGCCGACCGTCACCTGATAGTCGGTCTTGGTACCTCACATACCTCGGTGAAACAGGAGGAGAATCTGCAGCATCTTCCGGCCAACTGTTCGTTATCTCTTCCCTGCTTTATCTGTTTCTCAGCTATTTCTGATACATCCGTTATTCAGATACCTTGACTTTATCTGCATTTCAGATAATATCAATATATCTGAATAACGGATACTACACATGTCCTTCTCGCCCACCACCCACCGTCTCCTCACGGCGTCGCAGCTCGGCCAGTTGCTCGCATCGACCCGCAAACGGCATAAGATCACCCAGGCGACTGTAGGCACGCGCGTCGGCTTGAGCCAGAATCGCATCTCCTACCTGGAGAGCCATCCTGACGAAATCAGTGTCAAGCAGTTACTCAGCTGGTGCTCCGCACTCGAGCTGGAGCTGCAGTTGGGCGAGCGCGATACGTCCGCCACAAGCAATTCGGCCGAGTGGTAATCATGGGCCGCCGCTCACACAGCCAGACGCTTCATCTTTGGGCAAATGGCGACTATGTAGGACGCTGGACGGTCAAGGCCAACGGGGACTCCGAACTCCAGTACGATGCGTCCTGGCAAAGCTCAAGGCTCGGGCGCCCGATCTCGCTGTCGCTGCCGTTCAATCTACACAATGAACCGCTCAAGGGTGCCAGTGTTGCAAACTACTTTGAGGGCTTGCTGCCGGACAGTGACATCATTCGCAAACGCGTTGCGACCCGGTTCAAGACAGGCTCTCTCGAACCGTTCGACCTACTCGCGGCTATCGGCCGGGACTGCGTCGGCGCCTTGCAGCTGCTGCCCGAAGACGGCAAACCGGAAGGACTGGCCCAGGTCGATGGCATCGTCCTTGACGAGGAAAACATCGAGCGGCACCTGCTCGAAGCGGTTAGCTCAGAGCGACACGGCGCCACAGATGATGCCGACGATGATTTCCGCATTTCGCTGGCTGGCGCGCAAGAGAAAGACGCCTTCTTGTGGTGGGATGGGAAATGGATGAAGCCGCGTGGCGCTACGCCCACAACGCACATCTTCAAGCTCCCGATCGGGATGGTAGGCGGGAAAAAAGCCGACTTCACCACGTCGGTCGATAACGAATGGCTATGCCTGCGGCTGTTCAAGGAGTACGGGCTGCCCACGGCAAATGCCGAGATTGCGACGTTCGGCGCGCAACGGGTGCTCGTCGTCGAGCGTTTTGACCGCGTGCGCTCAGCCGATGGCAAACAGCTGTTCCGGCTGGTTCAGGAGGATTTTTGCCAGGCAACGGGAACATCACCGCTGCTGAAGTACGAAAATGACGGTGGGCCGGGGTTAAAACAGATGTTTACCCTACTGCAGCAATCGCAGCAGAGCGCTGCCGACATGCACACGCTGATGGCCTCCCAACTTCTGTTCTGGATGCTGCGCGCACCCGATGGCCACGCTAAAAACTTCAGTATCCAGCTACTCGCGGGCGCCGGCCAGTTCAAGCTGACGCCCATCTATGATGTGATGTCCGGCTATCCTGTGATCGGCCCTGGTCCCAATCAGTGGTCCGAACGCAAACTCAAGATGGCGATGGCGCTACTCGGAAGCAACCGGCACTATCTCGCGCATGGCATACAGCGGCGACACTTCAACAGCACTGCAAAAGCGGTCGGCTACGGCACGGACGCAGAACCGCTCCTGCTCGATTTCATTGCCCGCACACCTGCCATTGTCGACAAAGTGCGCAGCGAACTGCCTGTGGGATTTTCGGAGAAAGTGGCCGACAGAATTCTGGACGGCCTAATTGCCTCAGCGAAAGCCCTTCAACGGATGCCACCAGCCTGACCGGGTACCTCGCAGACGGCGCGGCCGCGCATCGGGCAGCAACACAAAAAAAACAGGATTTTAACCTTGGTAAGCGTATGTTTAACATTTCAGAGAGTCAGCCTGCGCGGCAAGTCATCAGCAGCACTGCCAGCAGGCTGAATATCATGTATTCATCTTATTTGCATGTTGGTTTTGTAAAATGAGAGCGATTTCGGGTCCTCGCCCAAGTAGCGAGCCCGATCTGCGATGAGTTCGTCGAGCGATTGCGGGCTCGTCAGGCTTGCCTTTTTCTCCGTGACAATCCTCATCGCTTCGCGCAGCAGGTCGGGCCAAATCAGCGGTATATAAACCTTGACCAGCCAAGCCCTGAGAGTCTTGATCTCATGCTCGCCCTTTGCTCTGAAGGAAATGACTGACATGTTGAAAATAATACCCTCTTCTTTAGGGACAATAATACGATGCCGAAGTGGATGCCAATAGTACATCCAAGTAAATAGGTCCACGAGGTGCCAGCGACCCGGGAATGCCAGCGATACGTCGCGCGCCGCAAACTCAAATTCGACGCACGGAAGGCCCATTTCCTCTTTCACTCCTTCGGTAACAGATTCGCTCAACAGTCCCCACCAAAAAGGATACGAATGCGTTCGAACCATAGGGCATTCGTGTTCAAACAGATCCAAGGCGCTTTGGTCGACAATCGTTTTTTTATTACTATCCAATCTACTTCTCCTCTTGGTTTTACAACAAAAAATCTATTAACAGGGCCTCAGCCGTGGCGCGCAGCGCAAGTGGGATTTCGCGTTCCGGTGTCATCCACTCCACGCCGTTGCGACGGGAGTTCTTCGCCCACAGCATATGAATCTGCTTTTCAGGCACGTCGAGGCCAAGGACGGTCATAGTGTTTACGATCAATCGGCAGTCGCTCACCCGCTCGGCGGGGATATCCGGCAATCCGACCACCTCAAGAATTCGCAGCGCTTTCTGAATTGTCTCCACACCTTGATCGTCCGCCTGGCCGCATCCGCCAGCCTTGAACGAACCGATGTAAGCGCTAATGACGGACTGCCGGTTGTGTCCTAACGCTTGCGCCACCTTCGCCTTCACTACACCCACTCCGTCGCCATTCAACTGCCCTGCGTCTCCACCCATCGTGGGCGGCATCAGTCCAAGCAGTAATGCTTGGTTCTCGGCGAACTGCGCTCGCAGGCCGTGCCCGGTTACGCCGGCGTCGGCCTTAGTGAATCCAAGCGACGTCATCAAATTTTCATACCGTCGAATGTTTTGCTCGAGGGTGACGGCCTTGCCAGTTTCCGAGTACTCCCACCCAAGCGGTTTATTTTTGGCGACACGTACCTTGACGTAATCGAGTAGCGCGCGCTGCGCGCTTGACGTGATCGGGATATTGCGCCAGCGCCCACCCTTCCCCATTCCTGGAAAGACCTGCAGGTATTGGCCAAAGTCCTGGGCGTGCGGATTGCATTTCAATACTTCTTCGCGGCGCAGACCGAAGCCGAGCTCCAGGCGCAGCATCAAACCGAGTCGGCGATCGCGCTCGTCCACCTCTTCAAATTTCGTTACCAGGTCAATCCCTTGGCCAGACCACGACTTCGTTGTTTGCGCGGCCGTGCGGACCTTCAACAGCTGCGGGTCCACATCCGGGAGATATTTCTGCACGGCGCCTACCATCCCTGGCTTGCCAAGCATCGCGCAAAACACGCGCAGGCGGGAAAGCTCGTTCTGAATGGTCTTGATCTTCTTTTGTTTGCAGTACCACGAATCCTTCACGAGTACGTCGATGTGCCGCTCCCCCAGGTTCTTCGGGTCCTGAATCTTGTAGCCGAGCTCGTGCAGCCGTCGGCCCGCTGCGTTTACGACTTCCTTCGTTAGTGTCTGGGTTCGTTCGGACGCCACCTTGCCATTTACTCGACGGGTGCCGGCCGAATCCATAATCGCGTTCACTTTTTGCTTCCACATTTAGCGCTCCAAGAAACTATCCATACTGCTTATCGCCGGAGGCGGAAGCATTGGCATCTCGATGCGGCGGGGGTAAGGCGCCCGTCGTAAATAAACCGATTTCGCATCCGTGAGCCTTACTGCCAATCACAAATACGCCGATCCCTTGCGGTAATCGGTCTCTCTTCCGAGGAAGAGAACTGAACGTTAAAGCGGTTTCTCGCTGCGCATTCCTGGAACAAGTCCGGGCGTGAGGATGCGCGCCTCTAGGTGGCGGGGAAACCAGTGGGAGCTGGCGTGAGATTCATAGGTGCCGTGCGAACGAGCACATGCGGCCTAAGGGGTGACTAGCCCGATCACGATGTTTGCAGTTGAAGTGTTTGAGGGTGCTGCTCTTCGGAGCGAAGAAGGGATGGAGACATGGCTGTAGCGTGGCCGTCTGCGCTAACCACTCAAGCAGGAACGTCGATCTGTGATCGGGTTTTCCCTGCCATTGCGCTGGAAAGCCGATGACGACACGTTTTGGGGATCACTCTGTACCTGCCTGTAGGGCCTTGCAGACAAGACCTGACCAAGTAAGAACTGGATTTTTTGATGGTGATGAGTGCTCGCGATCGGATGAAAGCGAGCGATGCCAAACGCTTGGCGTTGCGAAAAGCTGTTCTCTCTCAGTGGACAGAACAACTTGAAATTGCGGGGAAAAAAATGCCGAAAGGCCGACGCTGACTACTTTATCCAAGCATGGCTAGCGTGTCAAGAAACATTGTTTGCAGGGCCGCTTGTCTGAATTTCCGCACCTGGTGATAGCTAATAACGGCGCATTTTCGAACCTCGATATTCGACACGGACTGCTTTCTGGTCCCTGTCGCGGCTCATGGTCACGATGAAAACCTGACTTGCGCACGCCGGCTTGCGCTTTACATTAAATCTTTCACTGACACTTGGAGTTCTAAATGGAAAACATCTCAATCGCAATCGATGGCGGCCACTCAATGTTCAAAATTCGCGCAGCCTCGCTGGCATCGCCAGACGAGCGTCATTCGTTTCAGATTCCCACTGTCGTGATCCCCGCGATCACGCTGACGAACGAGCAGACGCGACAAAAAGCTGAGCTCGAAACTGTCGAGGTGGATGGGCGCAGATACTTCTTCGGCGATACCGCGTTGCGGCAAGGCCGCTCAGAAGTATACACGGGACAAAATGCGGATTGGATCGAGAGTCCCCAGCACGATGCACTAGTGCTGGGAGCATGGCGCAAGGCCATGCAGGCATTCGGCAATCCCTCGGCAAGGGTGCATCTGGTGATGGGCTTGCCGGCCAAGTTCGTCGGGTCGCAGCGCGACACGCTGCGCAACCGCATCGTGGCTTTGCTGACCCCACGCCTCCTGCCCGGCCAGACGCTCAGGGTGATGGTGCAGAGCCAGGCGGATGCACCGCTGCAGTGGCTCTCGATCCAGAATAACGGATGTCTCCACCCGCAGCGAGATCTCGACAGCGAGGCCTGGGGCGTCATCGAAATCGGCCACTACACTACCGACTTCGCGCTGTGCGATCGCGGCTCCATGATGGAGTACGCGGCCATATCGTGCGCAGGCATGCATCTGGTCTACGACGGCATGTCCAGCGCACTGGCGCAGGCCAAGTTGCCAACATCACTGGACGTGGTCGATGCGGCAATACGCAGCGGAAGCATCAAACACTTCGGGCAACGCGTCGACGTCTCTCGCTTGCTCAATCAGGCGAAAGCCGGCTTCGAAGCCGTCGTCATGGATGAAGCCAACCGGGTATTTGGCCAAAAAGCGGCCGTATTGGATGGCATCATCATTGGTGGTGGAGGTGCTGAAATGCTTCTTGAGGGACTCAAACAACGATATCCCAATGCTGTCACCAGCGACGAGCCGCGGATGATGGTCGCGGAAGGCTTCTGCCGCCTCGGCCTGCTGTCACTGCTGCAGTCCTGATCCAGGGATCCTCCATGTCGACACCAATGGATAAGCCGCCGAAAATCGGTACCGAGATCACGGTTCGCATCAGCCTGACTTTTCAGGAGGCACCGGACGTCCACACGCTGTTGGCGATGACGCCAGTGCGCGAACGGGGCAAGCTCGTGCGCCTGGCCTTGGAGCGATACATCGCCGAGATCGGTCACCCAGCAGGTGACGTCGAACAGCAGATCCATGCTATCTCGACATGGCTGAGGTCCCGGAGTGGGCGGGAAGAAGCGACAGTGGTTGCTGCACGCAGTTCCGAAGCGGCGGGCCTGGTCGATGCTGCGGGTACAACCCAAGTTCGCGAAACGCCAAAGCCTGTCTCAACACTAAGTGAACTGGCTCAAAAAGAGACACCAAGTGCGCCATCACCCATTGCGAGATGGCTTCAAACCTAGGCGGACAATCGGATTATCGATCGCATCTGCAGGCTAAATTGGTTCAGAAAGGAAAGTCTGAAAGGCACCCCGAAATGGGCATCGACGAACGGATTTGGACCGCTGGAGGCAGAAACGCGAGAAAAAGCTTTTCTGTTACGGTCACATAATTACACTGCAAGCTCCATCCACGTCAAAAGGAGCATTTAATGAACCAAAAACAAGCTGATCATAACGCTAACCAGCATAACCCGAACAACATCGCGCACAAGCGGGTGAATGACAATCGTTCGAATCAGGGAAATCCCACAAGCCCAGTGCATGACAAAGGCAGAGCCATTCAGCAACCGGCCATGAAACGCAAATAAAATAGAAGGCAATATCTTGGGGCGCGCAGCATCGATTTGCGGGCCCCGCTTCCAAAATGGAGTGTGCAATGGCAAGAAAAAAGGCGAATGACGGAGTTTTGGCAACGATCGAGCGACTGACAGGCAAAGTGCCTTGTCCTATGTATTTACGGAGTGCGCTGAACAAGTATTTGTACCAGGAACAGCTATTTGAAGGCGCAACCGCCGGGAATACACATGGTCGCCGTAAACAGCTGGGACAGCTACGTGGCCCAGATACTGACAACCTCGTGCGTAACCTGCTGGACCTCGATGCGCTCTTCAGCGGTGAGACAACCACGGTGATAGACGTCGTCACTGGTGCGATAGATCCGAATATCTTGAACGAACGGCTGAATGATGTCGAGCAAAGCATGCAGCAACGCCTCGATATCTACCGCTACTGGCTGGATCGTATCTCGTCAGCGCGCTCCGTTCTTGCTGACCCTCATTTGAATTTAAAGGTAGACAGGCTGGATGAGAGGTTGTTGGCCGCTAGGAATACTGAGATACCGACTATTGCTCCCTTTGCGCTGCATGCACTGCAAGTGCAGGAGGCGAGTGAAGCGAAGGTGCGGACAGGCTTGCCAAGCGCAGCTGAGTTTGTATCAAGGGCGGATGCTTATCTCGCGCTGGACGACTTGGCGAATGCGGATAGAAATGCCTGCTCAGCTATCGAGCGAGACGCATCTTGCGCACGAGGTTGGTTTATCCGCGTCGCGATCGCGCTCCGACGCCGTCAATCGGCAATGCGAACCTTCCACCGGAAGAGGATGGAGGCGCAGGAATTTTCGGAACCACTCTCGGGGCATGAAAGATGGGCAAATGAACAAGCCGACGAGTCAGCTAACGATGCCTGGGAGCACCAGCAGTCTCTGGATGCGATACTGTCGCAAGCCATTTTGCATTGGCCCCAAAATGCAGGGCGACGTGAATACGGCGATTTATGGAAGCAGGTTCGCAACGTATTCGTCGGAAGAATGTTCGCGATTGCGGTGCACGATGTCCAACGAGCAGGCTCACGGGAGCAGTGGGCGCATCTGAACGGCCTGGAGCTAGAATGGGAACTCGAGCACCGAAAGCAGCCATATGCGTCGAGCAGCGGATTGACTGGAAGCTCATCATTCACCGCAGAGGAAACGCGAGCCATCACTAATCTGCTGGCTGTCTATGATGATAAGCCTCAACAGTTTTTTGACATCATTGAGGGTAGCAGAATCTCCACTGACTTCCAGCTTTACCACCTGCGCTTCGCGCTACGCATGGAAGGTTGCGACGCGCACTGGGCCAAGTTGCAGGCCGCAGTTGCGACAAGCACGCTTGCCTCGCAGGCCGATAACCTGATGCGTGATCCTACTGTAGCGAAACTATGGCAGGCGCATTACTGCCGCCACAGTCAGCCAGCTGCTCTGGTGCAGTCTTACGCGAAATGGCTAAAGGAAACCCAAGCGCAAAGCAACGGACGCCTTCGTCACTCTGTCCTGCAGCAATATGCCCACCTATTTCACCATCAATTCGTGCGGCGGCAATTCGGCCTATGTGGGGAGGTGGCCACTGAGGCACTGACACTTTTTGAAGGAGCTACGGCGCTGACCGGCTGGTTTGGGTGGCAGCCGCATCCCTACGACGACTCCATCAGCATGCCGCTCCATCAATGCCGTTACTGGCAGTACCTTGCCGCAGTCGCTGCCGTCGAGCAGCGCAGAAAGAGCGAGTCCCTATCAGCACAAGCGCAAGCGATACTCGATGACGAAAACCGCTGGCGAGAGGCCTTTTCAGAACAAGCCACATGCTTTTGGACGGCATCAATGGAGTACGAGGAGGGCTGTGGCGAAGACTGGCCCGAGCCGCCTTATGGAATCGACCTGCGCGAGCAGGAAAATTGGGCGAAAGAGGCGCAATTTGTGCCAAATAAGTGAAAGGGAGGAGATTCAGGCAGTTCGACTGCCGGGCGAGTAGCGTACATTTGGACTATTTACAGACGTTCCACCATTCATCCTACTGTCACATATGACGTTGTCACCGTCCAGTAAACGGATACCGCACGCAATGCGCAAGTAAACTGCAATCGATGGGGCAGGTAAGATGGTGCTCAACGCTGCGGCAGTGAGTGCGTCGGCGCCGAGCCGTGAGTTACTTGTGGCAAATATTGCAGGACCCCCCGCCCTCATCCACACCATAGAGGTCGTCAATATCCATCACCTCTTCAAAAGGGCGAAGCGGGTTTTTAGGGCGCCGAGCACGCTCCCGTTCAACGCGAATCTCAAAATCCAGTTTAATTTTTTTGATTCGCTCTGGGTTTTCTAATTCCGTTAGCGGCTCATCTTTAGTCCAGGTAAAGGGAGAGCCACAATCCAAAGCGGTTTTCTCGTAAGCTTTTGCCTCTTCGAACGCGTCCGGATGCTGCTCCCTGAGTCTTACCCACTCGATTTTCTGCTGGAAAAAACAAAACGTGCATCCGGAACGGCTGCGCCAGTCGTAGTACTTGGGCAATCCCACTCCTGACGATTCGAGAATTTCTATTACCCCAGCCTTGTCGATTCCCGCTTCGCGGAAGGGCATCTGTATTTTCAAGCTTTCGTTCTTCGACGCGTATCCTTCGCGATAGTCCTCATCGGCGCGAATGGCGACGTACGAAAAAACCTTACTGCCAGCACTAAGCATCGGCTTGACGTACTGTTCGAAGGGCGCTAGTTTCAGCTGCCGGGTGCACCATCGGGTTTGCGCCGAGGGTAAGAAATTGCCGTATTCCCGAAGCCAGAAATCAAAGTCCCGACGAGGGTTCAGGCGTAAAATAGTTTTCCCTAGGAAACCTTCTAAGCGCCCAAGAAACTCGTACACTTCTGGCAACTCTTTTCCGGTGTCGGTAAAAAAGTATTCGAAGTCCACGTCAGGCATCGTCTGCCGCACATACACTGCCAGCGCTGCGCTGTCGCGACCGCCAGACAATCCAAGTACATGTCGCTCATTCATTTTTGTTTTCCTTTTCATTAAGGATAGACCCTGCGCGCGCCAGCGTAGCGAACAGTAGATCACCTTTCAAACCCGAGTTCTCCAAATGCCGCAGCAGATCATCGGCGGCGACCTGGACAACATTTTTGTCGCGGCCGGCAAGTTCGAAGGTTTTCGTGAACACCTGGGATGTACCTGCGGCACCGACGATAATCGAGAATGCTTCGCGGCCCGGCCCTCTCCCTTGAACGTTGACCAAAGCCTCCGCTCTGCGAAAAGCAAGCGCAAGTTCAGACACAGCGACCACAGCCCCATCGATGTCAAGATCAGTCCAATCACGCGGCGGTTTGTTGGCCGCCAAGCTCAAAATACCCTCGATGGACAACTGCGAGCCGTCGCGTTTCTTCAAGCGGGCGGCAAACCCTTCTAAACGAAGGTCACCGGTGAGCTTGGAAACAGACTCGGCCCGTTCGCGTAGTTCTGGATCATCCTTCTCGCCAGCATCGATCGCGCGTGCCATCGCCTGGTCCACTTTCATCAGCATTTGCGGATATGCATCCAACAATTCGACCATCAGCGGTTCAAGCGCAGGGCCGACTTCCGAAGTTGGTACGCCGAGGGTCGCAGGCAGATCAATCATCAATAACCGGTTCGGGTCATTGGCACGAAGCAAGAGGTCGCGCACCGCCTTTGCCTCTTTCGACACACGCTGCGTTCGTCTCGCCCACGCCGGCAGCGAAAAGGCGAGCTTGACCAGGCTGCGTGCGATATCTAGGGGCGAGGTGCCGCTAGGCGCGAAGCCGCAGCGGCTCACTGCGTCCGCCACGGACGCCACAGCTGCAATCTGGTTGTGCTCTTCGTCCACCCAGCGCAGTGTGAATCGGTGCGCATCTTGCAAAAGTTCGTCGGCGTCGACATCGGTAAGCTTGGGTTCAAAAATCCCTGCACGGTAGACTGCTACCCGGTTCGAATGGGCGAGCGCAAACGCGAGCAGAATTACTGGCATCAGCCCGGCCTTCACACCGTAAGGTTCGGCTCTCCATTTGTCGTAAAGCTCAGCGGCGCTAATACTCTTGCCACCCGCCTGCAAAAGCGCTTGTGTGGTCATTTCCCAAATCGGGTGCAATTTCGAGTCGTCGTCCGGAATTGGGGCTTTGAAGCCCCAGGTATTGTCCGCGATTCGACCATGAAGGCCGGTCGCCGCAAGCAGCGTTTCGTACAAACCGCGTTCAGCAGGAAAACCCTCAATAGCGAGCTGCTTCTTGTCGCCGTGATCGACCATACGATGTAGCAGGTCGCGACGTGCTTTTACACTGTTGGCCGAGAGCGATTCTCGATTTACCAGCTCGCTCCATACCTTGGGTGCAGCTCTGTAGATGTCGTCCGCCATTTGCGAGGAGGCCGCTGACAAGCTGTAGACAGTCTGGGGTTGCGCGTTAAGCAGCCACTGCGCTCCGTTGACTGCTTCACGAAGGGCTTCCTCCAGCGCGCCTTTGACACTTGTCAGGCGCGCAGCTACTTCGCGTCTGGCCACCGAGTCCCCTTCGAGCTCCGGACTGCTGTCCTCAACGATCCGAAGGCAAATCAACTCGGCACCCAAGTCGTCAATCAATTGATGGTTCGGAGGGACACCAAATACAACTCGCTTGGCCACCTGCTGCTCGATTGTCGACAATGACTTCAGTACGTCCTGCCCCGACGCTTGCCAATTGGGCAGGACCAGCGCGAACCGCCCAAACTCGCCGCTGTCAGGCAGGTAATGATTGACCAGATGCTCCGCTTCCTCAAGCGAATGCAACGAAACTCCCATCCAACGAAAGCTGCCGGTCTCGTGGTAGTGACGCTTGGCGATTACCGGGTGTAGGCTCGCCATCTTCGTCAGCGTCGCGGTATCTGCCCGCACGAAGCCCGCGCGTGCCTTGGTGACCGCCTGCTCGATGTCGAAGTCGCTGCCTTCAAAAACTGTCCAGGCCTGTACGTGCTTTCTGAATAGGGCAACGCGCCATTGAGTCAGTTTTTCTAGGCTATCTTTAACGGCTTGCTCGCTGGCGCCAGGAACTGCGGTGCGAAGAACTGCATCGGTCGCCACGAGGCCGGAGGAGCCTCGAAAGAAGTCAATCAAGGCCAACGCCTTGGCCAAGGCCATGTCGATACTGGCAGCTCCTTTCGCTTCCGCGCGCTCAACAGCCTCAACGGCTTGCGCCCAGCGATGACCATCGGGCGAGGCAAGAATCGCTTGCTCCAGGTTCGTCCGTAGGTAATCCCAGTAGTTGTCCGGTCCATAAACTGAGCGTCCATCCCACGTTTGCAGGAAATCTTGCAATGCGTGGGGCTCGAGTGACGACAGGAAACCGAACACACTGCGTTCGTTCTGGCCGAATTGGCGTCGCGAGGAAGGACCGAGCAACGAGGCGGTTATTGGATGCAGCGGCCAGCACGCATCAAGAAGTTCGCCCATGCCGTCGCCAACGGCCGGGCGCCGGGCGGCAATCGCTGCAGCAATTGCGTGTGCATTGTCGAGACTGTCTGGATGGGGCAAGTCGCATTCGACCGCCTTGCCGATTAGCTGCACCACTTCGTCGCCGGTTCCTACAAACGAAATATCACCGTAACGGCCCTGAATCTTTGCCCATTCTTCGCGGGCTTCGATGCCCAGCCGCGATGCGTATTGGCGAAAAGCTTGGTGCAGCAACCCCACTATCGTGAGCTGGCCCTTGCAAAGGCCCGCCTTCTCTGCCAAGTTCTGGAAAAAATGGATGTCCTCGCCCCCGGCCGCCGCAGCTTCCAGGAACTTGCCCATCTCGTCAACAATAAGCAGCACTCCGTCGAAACGGTCACCCTCGGCCAAGGCAACAAGGTCGTCCACCACATGCTGTGGCTTGAATGATTTGGCAGGGCTCAGCATCTTGTCGAGCAGCCTAGCGGTCTCGACCGCGATGCTGCCGCGCTTGCCGACAACCGGCAGCACCAGCCACCCCTTGCCGGAGACATTGAATGCGTCGCGAAAAAACGGCACGCTATCACCAAGGATGGCGTCGGCGCGCCTACGTATATCGGCATTGCCGGACAACGCCGAAGCCAGCACGACCGCCAAGGAAGATTTGCCGCCGCCGTATGGGCCGGTCCAAGTGAAGGCGCGGTCATTGGAACCTTCGATTTGGCGGCTCATGATCGACAAAGCTTGACGCGCGGTGTCAGTCAATACATAGCCGTCGAGGGCATCGGCCTGGCCGATGTCCGCGTCGATGCGCACCGAGCGACGATAATGTCGCGCGATTCGGACTGCCTGCTGCAAGGGAATTTCTGCGGCTTTATTCATAGGTCTTTCTCATCATGCTTTTCTTGAACCGCATCGCATCGAAGTCTCTTCTGTAGACTTGGCGCAATCCGGACGTCTCGGACCACTTCAGTTTGCCGTCCGTCAAGTCGGCGAGAACGAATAAGCGTTCGGCCGTGGATTCTTCGTCGAGTTTGAAGACCCGCCCCGGCGAGCCAGCCGCGTATGCAATTGACTCGAAAGTTAGTGACGTTTCCCCGGCGTGGTAACGGTCCCAATAGTCAATAAGGGCCCAGGCGAAGAAAGCGTTGCTCAGCGACGACTTCGGCCCACGCCGGAACGAAAACACGCCCTTGCGCACTTCCTGCATCAAGCCGAGCTCGGCGAGCATCGGTTCGGCGGCCTCTTCAATTGGAGTTGCCGCAGAGCGTGGCGCATACCCGCGCACGCAAGTCTCAAGGTCCCGGCCTAAAGTAGCTTGCGATAGCTTCTTTCCTGGCGATAGCGACTGCGCAAACTTCGTCAGCATCGGCAGGATTTCGTCGCGCGTGAAGGTCTGTACGTTCAAGACATTAAATAGCCAAAACCAAGTGGTCGAACGCGACGCCCGTCCCGCAAGGCACCAGTGTGCGTACCAGGCGGTCGTCGGATTTTCGGAGTAGGGATCGAAGCCACCATCTCGGTAAATTTCGCGGGCGACGGGATCAAGCACAAAATGCTTCTTTGATGGGTCGTCAACCATCACTTCGCAGGCAAGCGCCCAATGCTTGATAGATGACACCATATTGCGACCGACGCCGAACGTGGCGATCGCGTCGTCATTCGAGAACGTTTCCTTTGAAATGATCCAATCCTTGTCAGATTGTTCAATGGCCTTTTTCAGCCACATCTGCCGAAGTGGAAAGGTCTCATGTCCCGAGAAATGGGGTGAAAGTTGCATTTCGTTAATAGTCATATGATAAGTGGTCGCCGTACTGGCGACTTTCGCCAGTTTCAGTGCACGCGGACTGGAGATGGGCTCCAGTTCGCAAATAGTGAATTTTACAGGCTTAGCGCGATGCCCTGCACGTTATTCACCGCCAAGGATCTTGGAATGCACACTTTAGCTCCCAATGCGCCGCGGTAAACACTAGCAATGAGACTCCAATCGTGAGCAAAAAGATGTCCGCCTACGTCATTCATGTAGGCGCACCAAGTCCCTTGCGATACCTCTTGCGTCCAGCAAAGTTCGATTGTACGACACTAACAATCGTTATGGTGCTGCATGAGGCTACGCAGATAGACCCTTTTAGCATGTCACAAAACGGCAGCGTACTTGTGCAGCAGGCCACTGCTTATCGCCAGCATCATGACCATAGATAATATTTTTATATCAATGTATTTTGTTTATCAAAATAAAAACAAAATCCTGCAAAAAAAAAGGAATTGGACTTGGCTTCAATCTATAATGTTCCGTCGCACCTAAATTCGGACTGTGAAAAAGAATATGGCGGGCTGTTCACCTATTGACACTCCCGAGAGTGTGAGCTCCTACTATTGTGTTGAAAGCCTCATAATCAGTGCGTCTTCATGCTTTACGAATGCGCTCGACCATTAAAATGGATATCAGAACATCGGCTATTCTGGTGACTTTGTAAAGCACAACGCACTTGAATGCCTGTTGGCATGATGTCGTTCATACAAGGCGGCGATCGCTGTCGGGAGTGAAGTAATTTTTTGGGAAAAATGAGAGATTACATTGATAAAAGATTTCGGCCATTGCCAGTATGAGACGGAACGAAGGGTATTCGAGTTCCTTGCGCGCTCCCTGCCGCAAACTACCGATATCATGGTCTTTCCGAATATCGAGCTATTCGATCCGTCAAAACATGCCTATCTTGAATGTGACGCAATTGTCGTTACAAGATCGTTTGTTGCGGTAATCGATCTGAAGGAATGGATCGGCTCAATCTTTGTTCAGGAGCCGAAATGGCGGCGCGGTGCCACGCTGATCGACAGCCCGCATGTGGTCAACAATCGCAAGTGCAAGGTCTTGAAAAGCTACATGCAGCACGTCCTGAGCGGTGTCGCCGAATCGAAGCTTCCGTTTGTGCAATCGATCATCGCGCTGACCAGCGCCAAGGCGAACGTCGAAGGTGCGCCCTCGGCGCGGCAGGTCGGCAGTGAAGTCGGCACCGTGACGCTCGATGGTGTGGAGGAGTTGGCACAATACCTGAAGTTGCGGCTGCACCATGCAACCACCTCCGGCCGAGTGCTGACCGAGCAGCAATTCCACAAGTTGGTGGCGCAGCTCGATCGGGACAAGCAAGAGCTGCGGACCGAATATGCGGACCAAATTGCGGGGTATCGGATTCGTGAGGACAGGGGTTCGACGTCGCGCTACATTACATATATCGCCGAACGCAATCCCAATATTGACAACCGCCTGTACAGGCTGCGTGTGTTCGGCAAGCTCAGCAACGACTTAAGCATCCGTGAAAAGCAGCTGCGCAGCCTGAAAGCCGCATCGGCTTTGCCTTACCATCCTGGCATCAAGACCGTGCAGTCGCATCCCAACGAGAGCGATCTCATCGTCGAAGTGTCGGATTGGACCGCGACGCGCTCGCTAGATGATATGTTGGCCGAACACGAACGCCTGGACTGGCACCGGGCAGGGACGATCGTGCGCGATATTGCCTCTGCACTCGCATTCATTCATGATTCCGCGGCCGGCTTGGTCCATCGCAACGTTCAGCCTAGAAGTATTCTGGTCGGCACGGACGGGCATGCTCAATTGACCGACTTCGACCTCACCTTCGATCCTGGCGCAATGCTGACCGTACTCGGATCAGCATTCGATGAGCACCTGTCGGCTAAATTTGCGGCGCCCGAAGTCTTCTTGGGACAAGCCGACTTCAAGTCCGACGTATACTCGCTCGGCGCTGTGTTCTTTCTTGCACTGACAGGTCAGGAGCTGAACGATAACTCTGAACGAGCGCCACTCCTTTCGAACGCCCTCGACGGCGAAGCATGCGCCGGGCACACGCGCGCGGCGCTGATCGCGCTTGTGCAACAGATGCTGGCGCACAGCCCGGCGGTTCGACCTTCTGCGGCGGAGGTCGACGTGGTGATTGGGCGCCTGCTTGATGTCCAGGGAACAAAAGAGCAGCCCAAGGATGACGGCATAAAGGAAGAAACCACCTACACAGCCAGGGAAAAAATTTCCGAAGGAGCGACATCGGAAGTATTCCGTGTCGACAACCATGGCGAATTCTTCATCCAGAAAATATACAAGTCCGGGGTCACGCGCGACCAGGCATTACACGAGCGTGATGTACTACGCGCGGTCGATCGGCTGAATTTGCAAATTTTGTATCCCCGCGTGCGGCATTTTTCTGAAGTGTCCGGACATCGGTGGTGCCTCGCGACCGACCTCGTGCCGGGTCGCCCCATGCGGCAACTCCTGCAAGCTGGCGAAACGCCGTCATTGCAACAGTTCGTCAATGTGGCTCGTGTCCTCCTCGAAGCCCTGGCCGCATTGCATGATCCGCACGATGATGACCATTCTGCAATCATCCACAACGATATCAATCCCAACAACATTTTAATCGGTGGCACCAGCAATGCGGTCGGTCTCATCGATTTCGGATGCGCATCGCCGGCTGGCGTGGTGACGCTGCGCGGTACGCCCGGCTACGTGCATCCCGCGCTCGTCTCGCGCGGCGAGATGAACGCATGCCCGCAAGGAGATTTGTTTGCCTTGGCCAAGACATTGGGTCAATGGTTGTGCGGTGGCGAGGAGAATGGGGACACGCTGACGACTGCCAACGCGGAACAGGCCGCGCTATGGCATTGGCTGAAACGAGCGATGGCGGAGGCAGGCTGCGAATACGGCTCCGCCGCGGAGATGCTGGCAGAGCTCGATCGAGCTATGGCGCCCCCCATCAAGGAAACCGAGCAGACGGGCGATAGCGCGCTGCGACACGACAAACAAAATGCGCAGCTGCCTGGCAACCCTTTTGTGCATTACCTGAACTCACTACATAACGTCAGCGCCGGAAACGCCAACGCGCTAGCCGAATACCAGGCCACGAATCATTATTTCTCAAGTATCTACGAGAGCACACCGATGGCGGGAGATATCTACCACCGACTGACCAATGGGGCAGAGGTGGTGATCGTCCTGTCCGGCCATGCGGGCGACGGGAAGTCAACGGTGGCGCTCGAAGTGCTCAAGCAACTACGTGACGTCAGCCCTGAAACGGCATTGGCGCGGCCGCCGAAGCCACTGGAAGAAGTCGACTTCCATGGTAAGCGCATCTCCATCTTGAAGGACATGAGCGAGCATACGGCCGACAGCCGACACGAGAAGTTCGAGGACGCATTGCGTGCCGGCTCGGGCAGTTGGTTGATTGTTAGCAATACGGGGCCGTTACTCAACACTTTGAAAGGTTTGGGGGACGTCGAAGAAAGAATCCTGGAACTGCTCGATCAGCCCATCGGTGATAGCCTGCACGATACGACGCACTGCATCAGTGACTTCGCGAAACCCATTTACGTGGCAAACCTGAGCAAGCTCGATAATGTCGAGACGGCAATTAACGTGTTGAAGAAAATGTCCTTCCATTCGTCCTGGAAGGATTGCGAGCAATGCGCGTCGTGCGCCACCTGCCCGATCAAGCAAAACGTCAGCGCGATGCAAGATTCGCCGCAACTGCTTCAGCGTGTTTCGTGGATGTACCGCTTGCTCACGTCATATGAGCGCAGACTGACGATGCGCCAAATGACCGCTCATCTTGCCTATAGCATTACCGGCGGAACGGATTGCGCTCAGGTTCCGGCATTGCTCGATCAGTTCGGGCCTGAACGTGCGTTTCGTCAGCACGTATTTAGCGAGCTTTTCTTCGGCTTTTCCGACCGCAGACACAGTCTGGAAACGAAAAATTTGTACTGCGTCGAGCAACTGCAAGCGTATATCGCGCCGGGACGGACCCGGCCCGTGGTGGAGCTGAAGCTGCAAAACGAGGAGTGCGACACCTACGCACCGATCACAACGCGCGTCAAGGCAATGGCCGCCTACCTGAAACAGAAGTCGCTCGATGGAGTGCACGGCGGGGCCGCGCGTGCTTCACTGCGCCGCTTGATGTTTATGTTCGGCCTGCAAAAGGACGAGCGGTGGTGGAAAAACTTCGTGGAAGCCTTTTCCGGCTCCGAGAGGCTCCAGGATTGGGAACAATGGCGCACGAAGTGCGATTTTTCGCAGGGTAAAGTTGTACGCAAGCAACTCATTCGCCAAATTCTCTCGGTTCTCAGCGAACGCTGCACCGGTTTTACCCGGGTTCCAGTCGCTAACGACAAGCTTTACGTGACCTTGCGCCGCGACGATCTGGAAACCACGCAGCCAGTCCAAGTGGTGATCGGCGAATATGACGAGAAAGAATTCGAGCTGACGTTTGACCAAGGCGAAAAAATGCCTAGGTTGTGCTATGTTCCGGCGAGCGGAAAAGTCTTCATGCGGCTACCGCTGCCGTTGCTTGATTTCGTCACCCGCCGCAGTACAGGCGAATTCGGGCAAAGCCTCGATCCCATCTATGTGAACCAGCTAGATCTCTTTTGCTCCCAGCTCGTTTCCGAAAAACACTTGCAGCCTGACGACATTCGCCTCTTAAGTGTTGGCGTCACCGGTGAACAGAAAGTCTTCAGCGTGGAACTTGATAACTTGACTATGGAGGTTTGCTAGTCATGGCAAGGTTCCCCAACATCGCATCGGATTTGGCGTCCGATGAGCGAAACCTAGCGCACGAGGATAGCAACGCCGCGATACAGGTCTTCGGTCGCCGCTTCCATAAAGATCAGACCCCAGTCGAATATCTGGCTGAATTCCTGCTCGTCTTTGCTTCCCCCAAGGACGATGACCACTCACACGCATGTTCGTTTCCTATTTACGACAGCACGCCGATATTAAAGCTGTCATACCATCCACCTTATCGCGTAAGCCTGAAACTCTTTGCATTTCTCGGCGCCTCGAAGCTGGAAACACGGCACCCGGTCCATATTCGCTCGTTTAAGGACGGCATCGCAGAGATTGAGCGACGCATTAATCCTGGCTCCGCGATTACTCCCGATGATGCCGTGCGTCTTGTGCAGGGCCTGTTTTCTGGCTTTGTCGGCGTGGCCGGCGATCGTACCTGGACTGCGCACACGTTCCTGCCGGCCTCCGGCAGCCTTCTGGCGCGCGAAATTCTGTGGAAACACGGCGGGAACTCAGGCGCACTTAAGTGCCCTAACCTCGAGTGGGACGAGGCTTGGAACGGCAATTATTTCAATCCCAGCGCTCACAGCTTCATGGCACGGGGGGGGGAGGTCTTGTATCTGCAGCTGACGAGCCTCTTCAATTCACACATCGACCGCCCGGTAGCGGCGCTGCTTAACGGCGACCAAGGCGCAACCTATGACCATCTGAACATGTCATCCGGCCTGCGAGCGTTGCACAGTAGTTTACAAACGCAGCTAGCCGACCTCTTGCGGCAAGGCGACCAAGCCATCGGGCCGCTCGGCGAATTCATCGCGCACGCGTTCACGAGTGCCGGCGTCAACGGCGAGCCGAGCAAGCCAACAGTGGCCGATCTCGGCTGGGTACCCAGCGAAACCGCAGCCGAAGCGTGCCTGTTCGCCTGGGAAACTGAAAACATTTGCAAGGCACAGCACAGCGGCCTGCAAAAAATATCCTTGCTCAAAGACCTTTGCGTTTTGCATGTGATGCGTAGCCTGTGCTTCCAGAGCGCTCGGGTGACGGCGGCGTGCCAGATTTCTGGGTTCGCGGGCGGTTACGCGTGGGTGGCGTGCGCGCCAAGCGAAGCAAAGGACGACAATAACAAAAAGTTGGGAATTAATGCATACGATGCGATTGAAAGCCTGCTTTACAAGTCGCTGCGTAGTGCCGACTTGCAGCCTCCCGAACGTAAAGAAAAAGAGCAGTGGCTCGACGAGGGCGACGACAACGTACTGCGTCTGTTTAGAAAGATAGGAAAGCAAATCGGCGTCATCGTTCCGCGCAAAGGGTCCGGCATGCGTATTACCTTGCCTTCGCACATCGTACGTTTACTGGTGGCGGCCCTGATTCAGCCCGGCAAACGCGTTCGCCTCGACGTATTTTACGAACGGATATTTTCGCACTTCGGTATTGCAATCAATCAGGACTTCGTCGGCGTCGCGTTGGCGGCATACGGAATGCAGCATGGTGCGAATGGGTTCGGTATCGGCTCGTCCTGGTTCGAGGAAGAGCTGCGCCGTGGCGGCTACCTCATTCCGCTATCCGACGCCGTGGCGTTGGTGATTAATCCATACAAGGGATGAAACGTGAATTTGTTTGTTAATGTCTTGAGTGAGTATCTGATTAACGAGTGCGCCAAGGTCCTGACGTCCGATTCCGCCGAATCGAACAAGATCACCCTCGTCGTGCAGAGCCTTCCTTTGAGCGAGACGCTCAGCGTATTAATTAAGTTAAACAATTACTTTGTCACGCAGCACCCGGGCACGCCGCGCGCCCTGAAGATCTCTCGCGGCCTATGGATGAGCTGGAGCGACGAAGACAAGTCGGCGCTGCCGTCAGCTGAGTCAGTCGAGCGGTCTTGGGTCGACATCAATGACCAGCTGACCACCTACCGGAATGAAGGCCACTGCGTTTTCTTCGGTTTCGACCATGCGTCGGACAAAGGAAGCCTGAAGGATTTTCACCTGGTCAGCGAAGAACTGCTGTGGACACGTATTCTTAACAGGCGCTTCGATCAATGGGTGGAACGGATCGGCGAAAAGCTCGACGACAACGATACCAACGCCAGTGCCGCACTGCTCAATTTCTTGGACGCGGTCCACAAGACCAATGCACGCCGGTTGGTACGCGTGGCGCGTTTCTTTGAAGAGCTGCTCGACCGCGAGCCGGAAGACCTGCGCGATTTCGTGCGTAGCTGCTATGCCGAACTACCGAGTTGGGGCGGATTGCCCTTGCTCGACGTGCCGATCGGCAGGAATCTTCCCCGAATCCGACGCCTGATCGAACTAGGACAACGTTTCTGCAACCATTCGATTTTCGTCTCCAAGGCAGAACGCGACAAGGTGATGAACAAGTTAGCAAATGCGCACACCGAAGACGTAGAATTCGAACTTCCGCTGTCAGTGGGTTTCGGCGGCGGGGGTTACGACAGCGCGGACGAGTACCTGGAAGACGTTCGAATTTTCGTGAAGGACAATGACCGCGAGGCACTTGAGCGCTTGCGCCAATCGGATGCGAGCTCGTTGCTCAAGCTTCTCGAAAAGCGCGAGAAAAAGGGGACATCGGAGCCGAAAGCGACCACCCTCAAGGGATCAAGCGACGTTGTATTCCTGCAGGCCATTCAGCTGACCTTGCAAAAGCTGATCGAAAAATACCGCGCAGACCTTGCGTCCGGACAGATCGAGGAAATCAAGGTTAAGGTGACGCACTACCACGCCGATGGCGACGATCCCTATCAAGAAGTGCAGCAGCTGTTAAAAGGCATCGTCGGAGCCGTCATTCCCGAGAAGTTACCTGGCGGCGGCGAAAACAAGGCCGACATCGCTGTCGTCTTCGAAGGATTAGAGGACATTGTTCCCAAGGAAACGCGAGCGACCGCCCGGGTCGGTTTCACGATCAGTGTCACGTCCACTATCGACACTGACCCGTTTGAGCAACAGTTCGTATGGCCGGTGCCTACCACCCACCCGGAACGCTTACGACTGGTACTGGCTGACCAAACGCTGCGCTTGTTGGCACGCCTCAGTGCCCCGCGCCTGCCCGTTTTCAATATCGGCGGTTTCGACGAGCTCTTCTATGCGATCGACGATGAGGACGCTCATCGATTACTGTTGCTCGGCATAAGTGACCTCGATGTGAAGAACGCCTTCGAGGGCTTGGCGATCGAGTATGTGTCCCCCGAACTTGTGTCGAGCTGTACCGCGTTGACCAGCCTGTACAAAGAGCACCTGGAAGCGATTCTCACCAACGGTTTTCACCAGGCGAATTCTTCTGTGTATCGAGTGATCGACGCGTATTCTGCTACCGTCGCGCAGGTCATCGGTACCCACGCCCTTGGCGCCGAGCACGTTCTCCCTCGGCTCTATCGGGCATTCTTGACGGTCCGCGGCAACGATAATCCGTCGCAGCCTTATGTCGACGCCGCGCTGGTGCTCCCGATATCGCCCTTCGTTCTTGAACTCTGCAGCGCACGCGCTGTATTCTTGCGCGACGGATTCCGCGAAGTGATCGGGGAACTGTTCGAAAGCGGCAGCACGGCTGCGCAGCAGCGCTGGCAACATCTGGTAGAACTGGCCGAACTCCGCCGGCCGATCGTCGGCCTGATTGCAGATGCCAACAAGGCGCTGACCACTTGGTCGCGGTCTTTTGGGTTGACGCATTTGATCGGCAGCGCCGATAACAGATATTTGCCGGTCGCATCGCAAAGCCTAATGCGCCAGGACATCTTCGACGAGGACGATCTTGGCCAACGACTGCAGTCCTCGGCCAACTCGCGCATCTACGAGCGACTAATCCGCGATTACCAAGTCTTGCACCGGCACGCCAATGATCAGTTGAATTTGCTCCTTACGAATGTCTCAGAAATCGAAGTGATGCTGTCGGGCATAGACCGATGGCTCAAGACTTACCTGACCGAGACGGTGGAGCAGGTAGCGCCGTTCAACCTCGAGGTGAAGGTCATCACGACCGGCGTGGCCACTACTACTGCCTTAAATATCTTGGTAGCTTGGAAAAACGCGTGGGCGGAAGGAGAGTTCCCCAACTTGCGGCCATGTTCGATCCAAATTGGCCATCGCCATGCCAAAGCGGTGAACGACCTCGAGAGCATGTTGCGCATGGAACCGGACCTGCGTTTCGACATCGCCGTGGTCTCGCACTTCCTGGAGGGAAAACATGCGGGTGACCAGCTCGAGCATGTGGAGCCGTTCGACGCTGTGCAAGGCTCAGTACTGAGGCAGTTTCCGATCGCCGAATATCCTCGACCTGCAACTATGCTGGCGTTGCAAAGTCTGCGCAAGACGCTGATCAGCAATCGCCGCGTGCAAATGGCGAGCAAACATACCGAGATCTCGGCGCGTTTGAGATATCCGCAAGCCGCCCCTAGCCAGGAACATGCGGTGGTGACGCAGGTGGAATTTTCGGCATGGAGCACAACGCTCGACCTTCTGCACAAAAAGGCCTTGTGGGTATCCTGCGTTGACCGACATATCGATAGTAACCTCATCGCGTCGGTCGCCACTGGCGCCGGCGATGGCGATCGCCGGGTCGTCGGGTTCTCTTGCGGACTAGGCAACTATGGCGAACTGAATCAGACGATCTCGACCGAAGTGAGCGATCTTGCCACGCTCACTAGCGCGATCGGTAGACGCTTGCGGCAACACCTGATTCAAATGTCGAGCGATCAGGCCGAGCTCGCGGCCCGCAACATAATCGGCACCGCCTGCGAGATTCCAGGGCTGTCATTGGTCCGCGCGGCAGGACACGATGAATATATCCGCGATGTGATCGGGTACTCGTTGATCAGCCGACTGTTCGGCCGAGCTCCAACTTCGGTCCTCCAGGTACTTATCCCACTAGACAGTTTCCGCCATTGGTTCCGCGATCGCGACGATCCTAACATTCCGGATTTGTTGTTTATGTCCGCTACCCTCGTTGGCGAAGGTTTGCACATCAGTGCCACCGTAGTCGAGAGCAAATTTGGTCACGAAAACAGCGTCCACTCGGAAAAAGCTTTTGCCCAAGCAAGCGCGGGACTGCGGCAGCTGGTACGTATTTTCGCGCCACACAACGCTCCACTGGAGTCGACGATATTCGAGCGAAAATACTGGTGGGCTCAACTGCATCGAGCCTTGTCGAGCCGCGCAGTGGTGACACTGCCGAGCGACGCCTACCAGCGCCTGTGTGCGGCACTCGAGCGGCTCGCGGAAGGCGAGTTCACCATTGAATGGCGCGCCTTTGCCTCAACTTTTTGGACCGACAAAACGGAAGTAGATGCCACTCCTAATTTCATGGGGGCGGTCGATGTTGGATTGGATCGCCCGTTGCCGAACGGTTTTGGCGTGTACCAGTTGCAATTCGGCGCCGATAGAGTCATCCGTCTGCTGACGGACAAGGAGCATGCTCCATTCGCTAGCCCAGGCACCCCTCTGATCCTGTCGTCACGCGCCAGTGTGGTGGCTGCGAATTGCGCCAGCACAATACAAGAAACGGAGCCGATACGACCCGTGCAGCATAAGCCGACCACAGTTGCTGACACTCCGGTGCAGCGAGAGCCGGCGCCCCCTCAACAATTCGCACCGGAAGCGGGGATTCTGGTGGGCCAGCCTCTGGACAACATTAAGGTATCGTCTTCCGCAGCACCGGCGACGTTGCCGACGGCCGACCCCGTGCCAGAGGTAAGGCCACCCGTGTCTGAGCCCCTCCCCCCGCCAAGCGATCCCGCTCAGGTGCAGGCCGAGGTCGCCATGCCTGTCGAGGTTGCTCCGGTCTCGCGTCTGCTACTTGGTAGCGATAATCGAGGTCAAGACATTTTCTGGGAATACGGCGACCCTGAACTGGAAAACCGCCACTTGTTGATTTTCGGCGGGTCCGGCTCTGGCAAGACTTATGCGATTCAGTGTTTGCTGCTGGAAATGATGAAACAGCAGCAACACACCGCGATTATCGACTATACCGATGGTTTTCTGCCGAGTCACCTCGATCCAGTGTTTGTCAGGCGGGCCGCACCAGTCACGCATGTACTCGTGCGTCAGCCTTTTCCTATCAATCCGTTCCAATGCCTGACTCGCGAAGAGCCCGGCATCGGAGAGCTGCCGGAGCTGCCGCACAACGTTGCCAGTCGGGTGTCAGATGTGTTTTGCTCCGTGTATGACGTGGGCGACGTGCAGCGCGCGGCGCTTGCCAAGCAAATCGAGCTCGGCTTGAGCAACGGAGGGAAGTTCGGACTTGAGGAGTTACTCGCAGCTCTAGAAGGCGATTCAGCGGCGCCGCCAACGTTGGCGCTCAAAATCGCCGAACTGGTCAAACAAAAGCCGTTCTCCAGCGAGCAAGGTTCGGGCTGGCAGCAAATTTTTGAAGGATCGTCGCCGGCCCATATTTTGCAGCTTACTAACCTATCAAAAGAAGTGCAGCGCCTGATCGCCGAATTTGCTCTGTGGGACTTCTTCGCTTATGCGACCCGCTATGGCAGCAAGGACAGGCCGCTGCCAGTCGTCCTCGACGAGATGCAAAACCTCGACCACCGCAGCGACCGGGCCATCGATAAATTGTTGCGTGAAGGACGCAAATTCGGCGTCGGCATGATCTTGGCAACCCAAACAATTTCAAATTTCAATAAAGAACAGCGCAGCCGGCTCTTTCAGTGCGCTCAGAAATTGTTTTTCAAGCCTGCTGAAACGGAGCGCAAGGAGTTCGCGGAGATCTTGGCCCAGGTGTCGTCAGGCCGCAGCCGCGACGACTGGATCGCAGAATTAAGCAAACTCGGTAAGGGCGAGTGCTGGGCGATCGGACCGCAGCGACAGACTGCAGGGAGGCCGGTGCGACGCGACCCGGTAAAGCTGAAGATTTCATCTATGGAAACTCGATAATCGAATTATGCAACAACGAATCATTCAAGGACTGCCGCTCAGTTTTCATCTGTCCTTCTTTCCTGAGCGCCGGCATTTGGCTGCGCTGCTAAAACTTACGGCCCAGGATTTCTCGGGCGCAGTGGAGGAAATCGCAGCAAAAACTGGGATTCCGACCGGCAAAAAATCCGGGAAGGTGATCCCTCATTTAAAGTACGCTAGCGCGATGGGCCTGATCGCCGAGCCGTCGTCTGGAAATGGCCAGTTTGCGCTTCGCCCGACTGCCTTGGGCAGGCTTATGTTGGCGGAGGACCCAATGCTGCACGAGCCGTTAACCCAGTTGATTCTGCACCTGATGCTGTCGCGACCGATTGGCGGTGCGGTGAGCTGGCATGTGTTGTTCGGACGCACTCGCCTCGCATTGGGGCGCACGATGTCCGTCGACACTGCGGTGACCTGGTTAGCCAAAGAACTGGGTAGCAGCACGTCCTTGCCCGGTCCGCTCTTTTCGACCTACCGCGAGGAAGCCAGCTTGGCCAGAACCGCCATGTTGGTAGTGGAGAAAAATACGCTGACGCGCGGCAGCTTGCCGTCGCTGGAGGAGTACTACTGGGGCTACGCCTATTGCTGGCTGTCGTATTGGGAGCAGACCGCCTCGGCAGCCCAACAGCTGTCTTTGTCCGAATTGGAGGCAGCATGCGGATTTGTCGAAGTAAGCGGCTGGAACGAAGCCGGGTTCGAGGATTTCCTGTCCTGGGCCACCGAGCAGGGAATCGTACGCATCGACCGCCAAACGGGGACTACTCTGGTCATGAAAACCAAATGTAGCGCTGACCTAGTGGACCGTATTTACGCCGAAATGCTGTAGAGATTGAAGATAATTTACAGGGAATTGCAATGAAAGTGCAGGAGTTGATTGAGTTTCGGTCGGATTTGTTTTTCGAAGGAGCGGTCCAGCTGCTTTGGGCCGACCAGAACCCCCGGCGTGCCGGCGAGGCGGCAAGCACGTTCGTATTCCATGGCCCTCGTTACCATGGCGGCGGCAAGGAAGCGCACACCGACGATGCCTATCGACTGACCGACACAGCGACGTTGCTCGCCGATTTGCTTGGACGACTATCGGAAGATACCGCGCCGAATAACAATCCGTTCTCGCTCGCAATTGCCGGTTACGGCTCGGGCAAATCGCACTTTGCGTTGGCGCTGACGCAACTGCTACGCCACCCTCGCTCCGAGTTGAGCGGAAAAATTCTGTCGAACCTCGCCCTGGCAGAGCCGAACATGGCAGCGACTGCGCGGCAAGCAATCGGCCGCATCGAGAAGCCAGCGCTAGTGGTCACCCTCGACGGCACCGGCAATTTCAACTTGGGTAACGCACTCGGTGCGTCGATCTACCGTTCGCTGAAGGAACGGCAGATCGACGACCGCGTGTTGCGCGAACTTTCTCCGCGCTTCGAGGACGCCGCAATTTTCGTCAAGCGAAATTACGAACTGCGGTCGGGCGAATTCGCCTCTCGATTAGGAGACCGGAGCAGGCAGGACATTGTCGATGCACTCGAGGCGCGCGACGAAGACGTCTACGCCCTGGTCGATGAAGTGTATTTCCAGGCGAACGGCATCCATATTCCAGTCGAAGGACGCGAGTCGGTACAAGACCTGATCACTACGTTTTGCGATGCGTATTGCGGCGCGGACGGCCCCTTTTCCCGCCTGGTCATCGTGTTCGACGAATTCGGCCGTTTCTTGGAATATGTGGCCGAACGACCCGCACTGGCGGGCGACTCGGCGCTGCAGCAAATTTTCCAAGGTATCCAGGACAACGCGTCGCGCGCGCATTTCCTCGGTTTCATCCAATACGAGCTGAAGGCGTATCTGGCGCGCTTGGGCAATCGCGACGCGATGCACATTCAGAAGTACATCACCCGTTTCGACGTCGCCCGAAAATACTACGTTTCGTCGAACCTGGAAACGATCATTGCGCATCTGATCGAAAAAAAGGACGAGGCGGCGCTCGATCGCGCGTTCGATCAACAGAGCTCGTCGTGCCAGTCGCTGCACGCGACCATGGCATCCATGCTCCCCGGCCTAAAGCAGCTGCCCGTGTGGAGCGATCCGGCCGAATTTGAACGTGTGATCGTGCGCGGTTGTTGGCCGCTGCATCCGCTAGCAACGTGGTTCCTCACACGCCAACAGGATATCGTTCAGTCGCGCTCCGCAATTACTTTTGTTAAGACCGCCCTCGATGGCGCCTTGTCTCGAGACGCCCTTGAGCGCGACCAGCTCGTCACGATTCCCGCGAGCAGCATCGTCGCCGGCAATATGCTATCGGAGATGCTCGCGGCCGAACGCGCGCACGGTGGCGTCGCTATCGACAACCTGATTGCCACTTTGAGCAAGTATGACGCGCAGTTGAGCGAGCTGGATCGGGCGCTATTGGTCGCGGTAGCGGCGGCCAAGAAAATGCGTGTGGTGTCTGACGATCGCGCCGAGTACGACCGCCTGCTATCTGAATTTAGCGGTAGCCCAATGGGCGACACGCGCGCACGTGTGGCCCGTCTGGAGTTGGAACTCGGCGTGCTGGCCTGGAGCCATGAACTCAAGCAGTACGAAATCATTACCGATGCGGCGACGCGCGGCCAGTATCAAAAGGACCTGCGTCTCAAGCTGGCAGCGATCAGCGCTGCCGACGCAAAAGAAATTTTCATCACCCGCGCCAAGGCCTGGGGCGAGGACTTGTTCCAGGACATTTCGACGCCCTTCGGTCAAGAACGGGATATCCCGACTCTCGAATGGGTGTTTACCACGCAGCTTGCCAATGACAAGACCGTTTCGAGCACGATTCAGAACGCGTTTCGCGACTGGCGCCTGGCGATAAAGCCGGACCAGGCCAAAGGCCAGGTCATCTACTGCTATGTAGGGCCGGACGCTGATTGGTCAGCGCTGCAAGTCAAGGTCGAGTCGCTAGTCACCGATGAGCTGAAGAAATCGAACCTGGCAGCGGCGCCGATCTGGACCATTTTTCTGAGCGACCGCTCTCAGCGCATCCAGCAGTATGTGTCGACACTATATGTGCTGGACGAACGCTTCGAGTCAAACGAAAAGGAGCGCTATGCGCGCTTCATTCCGGAAGAACGCGAAGCTGCCAAGCGCGGTTTGCGTATGGTTCTCAAGGAAGCGCTCCAGGACCGGGTTTCGATGATTGGCGGCGTACACATCAAGGCCGGGCGCCTGTCGGCAGAAGCGAACGCGATCTTCAAACAAGTCTACGCAAACGCGCTGCCGTTCCCGTTCGATGGCTTAAGCTCGCGTTCCGGCAATGGCAGTGCGGACGCCGCAATGCTGGCTCGCGCGCTGTTCGGGGGGGAGGTGTCCGCAGCTTGGCTGAATGTACAACAGGTGAAGCTGCAGAATCGAGTGCGTAACGTACTCGGCGCATCGTGGGGCCTGTTGACGCAAGATGGCAGGGTCAAGGCGATCGCCGACAACCTGCAAATTCGCAGTGTTCTTGAGGCTCTTGAACGTGCGCATCAGGATGCGCCGCAGCGCACGCTAGGGGACGACCTCGATATGCTGTTGCGGCCGCCGTACGGCTGCAACCTCGCGTCCGCCTCTATGCTGCTTGGCCTGTTTCTCGGGAAAGCGGTGCCTCCGCGCGCTATACAGTATCAGGACGAGGGAACGGCCCTGAGGGACTGGCTGCAGGCTGCGTATGGAACCAACGGCAAGTTCATGAACGAAGCCGTGCTGCGTAAAACCAGGGTGATCTTCCTTGCTGCGGATGCAGTCGCGCGTTGGCATGCCTTCATGCAAGAGTGGGAGGCCGAAAAAACCCTGGAAGGCTGTGTCGAGCGCTTGTACGAAGCGGCCGAAATGCGGCAGAGAGACCCTCTGCCGGAAACACTAGAACCCAACTACAAATATTTGCGCGATGCAGCGCAAGGTGCGGAACAGAAACTGAACGATCATTTGAGTGCGCTGCAAGACGCGGAGCGCCGGCTGGAAACGGCATTACGCAACAGTAATGTCGGCGAATTCCTCGGGGTAGCTGATCGATACGTGGTACGCAAAAATGCAATGGCCAATGCGCCGTACGAATGGACGAGCGAGCAGGTGGAAGAGATCGACGCCCTGTGCGAACAAATCAAGAACCTGATTCAGGAGACCGCCCCGAAATGGATCAGCCTTCAAGTTTGCAACTCGCCGCAACAGGTATCGGATTTCCGGTCGCGGATGGAAAAGTGGGAAAAAGTGCTGAAAACCTTAGGGTTGGCCGATCTGGCGCAACTTACCGCGCGCCAGGCAAAAAAGAACATCGTGGCAGTCGAAGAACGGTATCGGTACGCGACTTCCTTGAACGAAGCGGCGGACCTGTCGCGCACACCGGATCCGGTGGCGTCAGCACGAGTGCGAGAGATAAACGATCAAATCGAGAAAGCGGAGCGGTTGATTAAAGTCCTTGATGAAGCGGTCGTAACCTTGTCTACCCCTGATGACGTCCACGCACTGATCGCTGCATTAAGGCAAAAACAGACCGCATTGCGCCAATTTCGGAGGGGCCGCCAGGAACAGTATTCGACTTTATTGGATATTCTTCCATCGACAGCACAGCAGGCCAAGGACACGCTCTACCAGTGGAATCTGTTGCTCCAGCAGTTCTCGAGCACTCCCGACGCTGCTGAAATCGAATACCGTTACGCTTCCTGCGCAGCGGTGGCCACGTTGCTGTCAGAGTTCGACGCACTCAGCGCTGCCGCGGACCAACTCGCAGGAGCGCTGCAAGCGGCTTACATGGCTTCGCCGTACTTCGTCGATGACGACGCCGAGAACGAAACCGATGACGAAATGCAATTCGATCTGCAATGGATTAACGCTTGCTTCACCGCATACGCAATCGAACGGGAATCAGCGCAGGCCAAGCGTTCCAATATGTGGACCGCCGCGGCGTTGGAAGAAGTGAGCAGATGGGGCGCCAATCCAGTGCGGCTAGCGGCTGAAGGGATGCCGGCGCTGTGCGTCTCGCTTCCCGATTTTCTAACCCAGCAGGACCGGCTGCGTGTGACGGGAGAAATCGAGTCATTGCGCGAGGTACTGGCGCAAGCGCTCGAGACGCAGCGCGCGCGTGATGCGGCTGCCTGGATTGCGCAATTGCAGACTACGGCGGGCGAGACTACTACGCTTTCCAAGCAGAGGTGTGTCGACGTGTTGGCCAAGCTGCAGAACCATCCAGTATATGTTTCGGCAACCGAGCTGGAACGTTTCGACGAGGTGAAAAAGCTGATCGAGAGGCGCCTTGACGAGTTGGATATTTCGGACCTGATCGCACGTGTTGACGCAATGTCGTCGAGCACGCGACAACTACTTTTACAAAAGCTGCTTGTCCGGTACCAGACCGCCACTTAAGGGAATGAATCAACGGGACGACTTTAGCTCCGGAGGAAAAGGTGTCGACTTGCCGGCGCCACAAAACTGAACGGAGTTAAAAAATCGACTATCGCCGCGAACTGCACCCCGAAAGTTGGACACCAACTTCGGGGCTTTCGCCGTTCCCCAGCGGGTGAAGGGAGATACAGATGTCTTTGCGTCCTAAACGTAGCCGGATAGTCACCTGTGAGGATTTCTAATCCAATCGCGCAGACGCCATTGCCATCAATTAAGGTTTATTCAGGCTGACAGCTTACAGGAGCGGCTTCCCGCTTGCACGTGTGGCCGCCCAGAGTAGTGTCACCGATTTGATGTACTCCGGGCCGTTATCGCAGCGGATGACTTGGGGTTTGCCATGCCATTCGATGTTCCTGTCAAGGGAGCGGATAACGTGTTCGGAAATCGACTTCGATACCAAGCCACTCACGGTTGTAGTCATCGACCATATTGAATAAGCAGATATTTCTACCACCGGCCAACTGATCATGCATGAAGTCCATGGACCAGGTCTCGTTGATCTGGTTGCCCCTGATCAAGCAAGCGGGATAAATGACTATACACCGCCGCAAGTGCCAACCACTGGCTAGCTAAGCGCCCACAACGCGCAGTAATGCCGGCAAAGATACAGATTGGACACCCGCCTGCTCAAGTATCCAAACTTCAATCTTCGCGTGCCAGACACGAAGCAGGTCAAGCGGCCGGCGAATATAATTTTGCTCGCGCACCCCTTGCGGCGCGTGTCCTTGAATCTGCGCGGCGATGCCATTCGGCATTTCGATCCACTCGCTTAATGTGGCAAATGAGCGTCGCAAGCCGTGTAGCGTGAGTTGCGGCAAATTCGCCACGGCGACGGCCTCGTTATGCGCGATACGCGGCTCGGCGATATGCCCCGATGCGGAAGCGGGACTGGAGAAGACAAAGGCATTCCTGCGCGGCAGGCTGGCCAGGAGCTGAGCAACAAAGGGAGTCAGCGGGACCATCCGAAAATCCTCGACCTTGTCGGACAGTTTGATACTGCCCCACTGAAAATTTACGTCTGTCCACTTCAGTGCAGCGAGCTCCTCGCGCCTGGCGCCGGTGAGCAGCAGAACTTGCAGGTAGGCGGCAATGACCGGGTTTCCGATCTTGCGCACGGCGCTGAACCATGACTGCAGCATCTCGCGTTGGAGAACGTCATGGCGCCGCTTCTCTTTACCGAGGCTCTCGCGCACTCGCGCGCTCTTTGTCGGATTGCTAGTGACCATGCTCGAATACGTTTTGTGCGAAGCGCACCAGTTCATGAAGGCTTTGAGCAGTCGCCATGCCAGGCGCGCGCTGGATGGACGGGTCTTTGCTTCCTCTCGCGCCCAGGCTTCAACGCGCTCGTTTGTCAGATCGATGAGGCGGAGCGAGGACAAGGACCAGAGCGGACCGGCTTTCGTCAGCGCCGAACTGCGTTTTCGCGGCTGGCCACCATCCTGAATGATCTTGCGATGGGCGGCAATATGATGTTCTGACCAGCCGGCCTCTCGCGTGGCAATGCGATCAGCAATGTACTCAGGCCAGACGCCGCCCAGGGTCACAGACTCCCGCAGTTGCTTTTCCTGTTCCGCCACAATGACAGCTTCCTGCAATGCGCGCGCGTCTCGCTCTGCAGCGAGTGCATCTTCCCGTACCTTTCTTGGATCCTGCCCATTATCGAGCAGTACCTTGAGGCGCCGTGCTTCGGCCTGGGCCTTGGCAATGTCCCATGTACGAGGATCACCGATCGTCAGCCGGATGGTGACGCCATCCAGCTTACCCTGAAAAATATAGGACTTTGCGCCCTTCGACGTCACCCGCAAACCGAGGCCTGGTGAAGCGGTATCCCAAAGGAATGACTGACTTTTTCCACCCTCACAGGCGAACTCTTCTACCCTACCCGCCGCGAACTTTATTTTTTTCACTATTACCTCATGAGGACGTGCTGTGTAAGCGCCATGTAACCACCATGTAACCCAAATGGTAGCATAACGATCAACAGTCATCTGCATAAAATAAAAATGAAACTCACGTAAGCTTTTGATTTATAAGAATATCCTTGAAATTTTCAACAACCTTCAACAGTCCTGAATACCGACTTTCGATGATTTGTAATCATCAGGTGGCCAGTTCGAAACCGGCAGTCGGCACCAGAATTCAGTAGGAAATCAAAGGGTTACCCGCTTCGGCTGGTAGCCCTTTTTTCTTTTTCTCCCGCCTGCGGGAGCCATCCGGGACACTGAAACGCATCGTCATTCAGGTTGACGCATTGCTGCACCGCGCAATGACGTCCAGCGTATTTAAGCGCAAGATGAGCACGTGCTTGCGCAAAGCAGGCTCCCGTTGTCTGACTTGCCTACCGGGGGAAATATCATGTCCGCACACACTTACAAGCTGATCGAACTGGTGGGCACTTCGACCGAGAGCAGCGATCAGGCGATACGCGATGCCATTGCCAAGGCGGCGCTGACGGTCAAGCATATGGACTGGTATGAAGTGACCGAGTCGCGCGGCCATATCGTCGACGGCAAGGTGGCGCACTTTCAGGTTACGCTCAAGGTCGGCTTCCGGCTCGAATAAAGAGATCGAGTAAAGTAGGCGGCGCGTTCAGCGCCGCCCAGGTACTCCCCGGCTCTCCAGCCATTCCCGCCCGCCGCTGTCCAGCGCGGTCGCTATGACCTTTTCCGGCAAGCTGTAGACGGTCGCCCAGCTGGCGCGACCGTCCTGCGTGTTGGCGGGAAAGCTGTGCGTCTCGATCGGCCAGTGGTATTTGCGTTTCAGCGCTTTCACGATGGCGGCCAGCGAGACGCGGCCTTGCAGCGGTTCGGCGCCGGACTGGTCACGGTTCGACAGCAGCACGGCCAGGACCTGGCCGCGGCCCGTGCGTGCGCCGGGGAAGGTGGGGGTTTTGTTTGCCATGGCCTATTTTACCGGGCAAGGCGCGATGTGCCGCACCTTTGATCTGGCGCAAACGCCGTAGCGGCTTTGCGGCCACGATGGACGTTTCGACAGGCGTGCCAGTGCCCCTCTGGCAGCCTGGTCCTGCCATCACGGGGCACAGGAGCCTATCATGCACAGCCTGAACATCCACGCCATGCAATGGCAGCCCGTCGCCGATATTTCCGCCGTCAATCCGCTGCTACCCGACGACCTCGCCTGCTTTCGCGAACTGCGCGACGTGCTGCAACGCTACGGCGCCCTTGACCGCTTCGGCATTTCCCTGATCCACCGCCATTTCGACATCGCCGACGACGAGGAGCTGATGGAGTACACGGATGCGGAAACACGCACCTTGACGGTAAAGCCTGTCAAGAAAAGCGACATCGACTGGCAGCACACGACGATTACCAACTGGAAACTGGCGGAAGGCGAGGAAGTGGCGCGCATCGGTTGCGGCTGCGCGCGCAATTCGGGTGGCCACCTCGGCTATCACCGGGGCACCTGAAAACGGCGTCGGCCTTTCTTACACTTTGCTTCCACCGGCTCAGTCCGCTTTGCGCAAGCCCTTGATTCAATATGCTTTTTTTGTGTGGCACGCAAGCTGCTTATCACTGTCTACGAGATGAATCCAGGCAGGTCATTCTGGATTCTTTCTCCCCCGGATTTTCCGAGACTGACTACGATAAGAGGCTGCGATGAACGTCGATCACACACGAAACAAGACCCTGGGTTGGCTGGGCGCACTGGCGGCGGCAAGCTTGCTGGCCAGCGGTCAGGCGCAGGCCGGTGCGTACGGCCTGGCCGTCAATGAGTTGAACAATTTCCGCATCACCACCAGCGCCGGCGCGCTGTCGCTGGCCGGCGCCAACCGCAATGCCAGCGACAGCGCCTTCTTCGAAGGCGGCGTGGCCGTCAATCCGCGCGCCGTCAATACAGGCCCGGCCGCCAACGCCGACGTGCTGCAAGTGTGTTCGGGCAGCGGCTGCGGCGGCTTGCCGCAAAATAACTACGTGCCCAGCCCCAGTTCCACCCTGGAGTTCGCACGCGGCGACGCGCACGCATTCGGCAACATGCTCAATGGCGGCTCCACCGTGCGCGCCGTTGCGGAAGCACAGCGCGACACGGTCGGCGCCGCCACGGCCACGGCTGGCGACACGCTCACCGGCTCCGTCAATCTGACCCTGTCGAGCGCCGGCTTCATCACCTTCAACTTCATGGGACGGCGCGATCTGCGCACCAGCGTGACGACCATGGGTGACAAGTCGAGCGTATCGATCATGGATATCTTCAATATCTCGTGCAATACTTCCAGTCCCGTGGGCTGCCTGTCGAACGCGAATGCCGATGGCGTGATCTTCCAGTTCGCGCCCGATGGCGACGCCAGCAATGGCAGCGACGTCAATGGCAACCATACGGTCGGCAGCCTCGATCCCTTCAGCCTGAACATGACGGCAGGCACCAACGACCCGGCCACCTCGCGCGCCTTTGCGAATGGTTTTGCGATGTTTTCCCTGACCTCGAATTTCGCCCTGCCCGCCGGCAGCTACACCTTGAACTTTTCCAAGTCCACGCGCACCGACATCGTCGTCATCGAGCCCCTGCAAGTACCGGAGCCAGGCACTCTCTTCCTGCTGGGCATGGGACTGGCGGCCCTGGCTTTTACGCGCCGCCGCCAGCCGAAATAATCCGCAGCATGAAAAACACGCGGCGCCCGTAAAAGGCGCCGCGTTTTTTTATGCCGACAACGATGTTTTAACCGAGCCGTGCCAGCGCCCGGCGCGCCAGTTGCAATTGCTGCAGATAATAGCGGTGCAGCATGGCGGGGTCGCTCAGGTCACGCCCCAGTACCAGGCGCAGCTCGCTGGCGGGGCAGTCGGCGGCCTGGGTCTGTACCTGGGCGCCCAACTGGCGGACCAGCTGGCGCGCCGCCTGCTCCTGCGCGGGCCGGTATTCGACGCGCGTGCGCGCCACCTGGAAACTGGTTTCATTGGTCAGGCGCACCACCTGCACGGGCGCACCCGCCAGGCTGCGTGCCAGCGCGGCGGCCAAGCCAGGCACGCCGTTGCCGTTCACAATTTCCAGGCGCGGATGCGGCGCGCCAGCTGCCGGTGCAGGCGCCACAGACACCGACGCGGCAGCGGGCACGCTGCGCACAACGGCCGACGACACGCGCCGCAAGCGGGCCATGCCATCGCTCTGCGTGATCTCCACGCGCGCCATGGCGGGCGCATCCGGCACAGGCTCGGGCACAAGCTTCGGCGGTGCCTCGGCGCGTAACAAGGCCATATCGCGCCGCACATCGTGTTCCTGCAAGCTGGCCGCCTGGCGCCGCATGACGGCGGCGCGCTCGTGCTGCCCCAGCCGTTCGAGTACCTGCGCCAGATGCCGCCAGGCCAGCGCATGGAGCGGGTCGAGCAGACAGGCCTGCTCCAGCGCAGTCAACGCTTGCGCATCGCGTCCGCTCAAATAATAGGCATGACCGAGATTGCTGAACAGATAGGCTTGCCGCGGCTGCGGCGTACCCGCTTCCTGCGTCAAGGCCAGCCAATGGGCGATCGCCGCGTCGTGTTCGCCACGCTGCGCATGCAGCACGGCCAAGCCGTTGCGCGCGTTCACGTGGCGTGGCGCATGGCGCAGGGCTTGTTCATAAGCCGCTTGCGCCGCAGGCAAGTCGCCCCGCTCGAAATGCTGGCGCCCCGCCGCATAGGCGGCATCGGCGTCGGGCCACACCGCCACCGGCACATGGGCCAACTGCGTGGTACAGGCGGCCAGGCCCAGGCAGGCGCAGGCGGCGGCAAGGCGGGAAATCGTCAAGCGCATGGTGACTCCTTTCAGCGGCTGGCCATGGCCGGCACGAGCACGCGATAGACTTCGATCACGGCCGGCCCCATGAGCACCAGCATCAGGGTGGGAAAGACGCAAAAGATCAGCGGGAACAGCAGTTTCAGGGCGATCTTCGCTGCCGCCTCCTCGGCCAGCAGGCTGCGCTTGCCGCGCAGGTTTTCCGAATGCACGCGCAGCGAATCGCCCATGCTGGTGCCGAAGCGCTCCGATTGAATCAGCATGGCGACAAGAGTGTCGACGTCTTCCACGCCGCTGCGCAGGGCGAGGTTGCGCAACGCCTTTTCCTTGGAAAAGCCGGCGCGCATTTCCATCAGCACCAGCTGCAATTCCTGCGCCAGCACCACGCTCTTGATGTGGATTTCGCCCGATACCTTCACCAGCGCGCGCTCCAGGCTCAGGCCCGCTTCCACGCAGACGGTCAGCAAGTCGAGCGCGTCGGGGATGTTTTCAAAGATGTCGCGCTGGCGCCGCTTGGCCGTGCTGGCCAGCACCAGGTTGGGCAGGTAGTAACCGATGGTGGCGCTGACGCACAGCAGCAACAGCAGCACGCTGCGCAGCTGCGCCGCCATGGCGCTGGCCGCATACAAACCCAGCACGGTGGGAAACAGCAGGGCCAGCACGGATTTCGCCGCGAAGTACAGGGCCGGCGCGCTGGCTTGCCGCCAGCCCGCGTTCATGAAACGCGTACGCAGCGGCGAACGTTCCCAGCCCTCTTCCGGCAGCGACAGCTTGCTGAACGGCTGCGCCACGCGCGCCACCCTCTCCACCCAGCCATTTTCCACCACCGCCTCGCTGGCGGCCGGCGCCGTGGCGCCAAACAGGCGCTGGCGCAAAGTGCCGGGAAAGAAGATCACCCACGCCAGCAGGGCCAGCGCCACCACCACGGCAAAGACGATCACGAGAAACAGCAGTTGTGCACCGCTCATAGCACCTCCTGTTTTAGATGCGGATGCGGATCACGTTGCGCATCCACACGACGCCCAGCGCCACCATGCCGGCCGCGTACCACAGCAGTTTGATGCCGCTGGGATCGGTCCACAGCAGGCGGATGTATTGCGGGTTGACCAGTGCCATGACACCGATCATCACCACCGGCATCAGCCCCAGCACCCAGGCCGACATGCGCCCCTCGGCCGACAGCACGCGCACCTGCCCCAGCAGCTTCAAACGGGCGCGGATGATGCGCGCGATGCTGACCAGCACCTCGGCCAAATTCCCCCCCGATTCACGTTGCACCAGCACGGCGATGACGAGGTAGCGCAAGTCCGTCAGCGGTATGCGCGCGGCCAGGTTTTGCAGCGCCTCGTTCATCGGCACGCCGTAATTGATCTCTTCGTGCGCCATCTTGAATTCGCCGCTGATCGGCTCATTGAGTTCATCGCCGACCATCTGCAGCACGTTCGAAAACGAGTGCCCGGCGCGCAGCGCGCGGGCCAGGAAATCGGCCGCTTCCGGCAGTTGCGCCTCGATCTTTTTCAGCCGCGCCGCGCGCGCGCGCAGCACGCACAAACACGGTGCGCTCGCGGCGCAGGACAGCAGCAGCACGGCGCCGGGCACGGGCATGGACCATGCCGCCAGCAGCAGCAAGGCCGCCAGCAGCAAGGCACCGGTGCCGCCCAGGAATTGCGCCACCGACCAGGACAGGCCCGATTGCAGCAGCAAATGGTCGAGCTTTGCGGCCTGCGGCGCTCGCCGCAGCAAGCGCTCCAGCCCGGGCGAACGCGCATAGCGGCGCTGCTTGAGGATGGAGACCCGCTCGCCGCCCCCCTCGCCGCGCGCCGCCATCAGCCGCAAGCGCCGGTTAATGCGCCGCGCCGCGCTGCCATGCGTGCCCGACCACCACAGCCAAACGCCTTCCACCATCAGGATGCAGGCGGCGAACAGCAGCACGGCAAAGCCGTAGAAGACCAGGTCCATGGTTCCCTCCTTACTCATAGATGCGGTCGGGGTCGAACACGCTGTCTGGCACGGGCGCACCGAACATGCGCAGCCGTTCCGTAAAACGCGGCCGCACGCCCGTGGCGCAGAAGTGCCCCTGCACCTTGCCGTCGGCATCGACGCCCGTCTGCTCGAAGCGGAAGATTTCATGCATGGCGATGATGTCGCCTTCCATGCCCGTCACTTCCTGCAGGCTGACCAGCTTGCGCGCGCCGTCCGTCAGGCGCGACACTTGCATCACCACCGTCACGGCCGAACAGATCTGCTGGCGCGTGGCGCGCGGCGTCAGGTTCACATTGGCCATGCCGACCATGTTTTCCAGCCGCGCCAGCGCGTCGCGCGCCGTGTTCGAGTGGATGGTCGCCAGCGACCCTTCATGGCCCGTGTTCATCGCCTGCAGCATGTCGAGCGCCTCGGCGCCGCGCACCTCGCCCAGGATGATGCGGTCGGGCCGCATGCGCAGCGCATTGCGCACCAGCGCGCGCTGGCTCACTTCGCCCTTGCCCTCGATATTCGGCGGGCGCGTTTCCAGGCGCACCACGTGCGGCTGGCGCAGCGCCAGTTCGGCCGCATCCTCGATGGTCACGATGCGCTCGCTGCCGGGAATGAAGCCGGACAGCACGTTGAGCAAGGTCGTCTTGCCGCTGCCCGTGCCGCCCGAGATCAGGATGTTGACCTTGGCCTGGCCCAGCGCCTGCAGCACCTGCACCATGGGCGGCGTCAGGCTTTTGTAGTCGAGCAGGTTGGCGATGGTGAGCGGCTGCACGGCAAAGCGCCGGATCGACAGGATCGGTCCATCGACGGCCAGCGGCGGAATGATGGCATTCACGCGCGATCCGTCGGGCAGGCGCGCGTCGACCATCGGGCTCGATTCGTCGACGCGCCGCCCCACACGCGAGACGATCTTTTCGATGATCTTCATCAGGTGCGCATTGTCGTGGAAAGTCACGTCCGTCAACTGCAGCCGCCCGCCCCGCTCCACATACACCTTGTCGCAGGTATTGACGAGGATGTCGGACACGCTGGCATCGGCCAGCAAGGGTTCGAGCGGGCCAAAACCCAGCATCTCGTGCTGGATGTCGAGCACCAGGCTATGGCGCTCATGCTGGTTCAGCACGATGCGTTCTTCCTCGATCACGCGCTGCACCAGCAGCGCCAGCTCGTGCTTGAACTGCTCCGCCGTCAGGCGTTTTAAGCGTTCCAGGTCGATACGGTCGAGTATCGTCTGGTGCATGGTTTTTTTCAGTTCCTGGTAGGCGTGCAGCGCCAGCGCGCCTTGTGCATTGGTGGCGGGGCGCACCGTTTCATTCGCCGCCAGGCGCTCGCGTAAAGTCATCTCGGCTCCCATGATGGCCCCCGGCGGGAGCCTTGACATCGATTGCTGCGCTACGCCTCGCTGCGGCTGAACAGGCGGTCGAACAGGCCGCGGCTTTCCGTCACGCGGCGCGCCGTCACCAGTTCCACCAATTCGGCCAGGCTGCGCGCCACGGCGCTGGTGCGCGACAGCTGCAGCAGCGGAATGCCCTGGTTGACGGAATCGGTGGCGGCGATGTAATCGTTGGGCACCGTGTGCACCACTTCCGCGCCCAGCGCCTGTTCCAGGTCCGCCAGGCGCAGGCGCCCGCCCTTCTCATAGCGGTTGACGATCAGGCGCAGGCGCTCGCCCGGATAGCCGAGCGAGCGGAAAATGTCGAGCAGGCGGCGCCCGTCGCGGATGTCAGGCAAGGCCAGCTGCAGCACCGGATAGATGGCGTCGGCGTTGTCGAGCGCGCGCAGCGACAGCGCATCGATCTGGCGTCCCACGTCGAGCACGATGTAGTCGTAGTGCTGGCGCGCCACGGCCAGGATGCGGTCCATGTGCTCGGGCTGCATGTCGACCTTGTGCGAAGGGTCGTCGGCCGCCGCCAGCACGCCGAAGTTCGGCGTCACGTGCACCAGGCACGAGGCGAGGAAGGCGCCATCCATGCGCGCGATCTGCGCGCAGATGTCGGACAGGGTCATGGCCGGCTTCTGGTCCGACACATACAAGGTGGCGTCGCCGAACTGGCCGTGCAGGTCGATCAGCAGCACCTTGCAGCCGGCCAGACTGGCCAGCGCGTAGGAAAAATTCGTCGACAGGAAGGTGGCGCCGCTGCCGCCCTTGCACGAGATGAAGGCGAGCACTTTACCGTCGCGCATCTGCGTCACGCCGGCCTGGATATCGACCCTGTCCATCGCCTCGTGAAAGGCCTTGTGCACCAGCGGCAGCTGCAGCACTTCGCGCATGCCGGCGCGCATGGCGCGTATCAGCACATCCTGCTGCTGGCCGCGCGTGAGCAGCATCAGCACGGCCAGCGGATACTGGCGCGCCAGCCGCTCGAGCAGGTCGGCTTCATCGGCATCGATGCCGCTGGCGTCGACGATCACCAGTTCCGGCGCTTCCGGCAGCATGCGCTCGACGGCGTCGCGCAGGCCGCTGCGCCGTTCCAGCAGGCGCAGCACGGGCATGCGGGCCGCCCCCTGCGCGGCAATTTCATCGTGCAAGCTGGTGTCGCGGCTAATCATCAAGGCTTTCATCGCACTTCCTCGCTTCTTTCAGGTCTACACATTCGGCTGCGCCGCAAGTGGCGCTCAAAGACAAAAACCGGGATTGTCCGGATAGCCCAGCGACTCGGCCACCGCCATGGTGGCGCCGTTGGGCAGGCGCACGGCGCCTGCGCCGGAGGGAAACATCACGTTCAGCAGCGGCAGGATGGGCCGGTATGGCACGCTCTCGCAGCGCCCGCCGTCGCCAGGCACGCACAGTCGCGCGCGCACAAAACGGATGCAGCTGGCGCCATGCGGATCGTCCAGGCAATTGATGCGGTTGCGTTGCGGGCAGCCCGGCAATACCGTTACCGGCACGGCGGCCAGCGCGGCGCCGCCGCTCGACTGCGACAGATAATCGATGCGCACATACGCGTCGCTGATACCACCGCCCAGCGGCAGCACGCCCGGCGCGGCGCGCAGCACGGCGTGCGTGCGCACGGCCTGCAGCGCACTTGCATTGCTGAAATCGGCGACGGCGGCGCCGCGCGCGGCACGCCGGGTAATCTCATGCACCATATTCCATAGATACACGGCGCGCGCCACTTCCAGCATGGCGAACAGGAAGAGCAGGAACAACAGCGCCAGCATGGCGAACTCGACGGCAAAAACACCGCCCTGGCGCTGCCGGCGGGGAGGCGGGTTAATTGACATAGCGCAATGTCGCGTTGGCGCGCAGCGGGATCGGCGCAAGTTGCGGCAGCCACTTGCGCGTCAGCTCGGGCAAGATATCGACGGGCATATCCACGGACAACTTGATGCGCACCTGCAGCGGCGGCGTCGCATAAGTGCCGCAACTGTAGGAATCGTCGGCATAGACACAGTCCACGCTGACCCTGACGGCCTCCATGGTGGGCCAGCTTTCCGCCATCGCCTCGGTCACCATCTGCCGTGAAAATGCGACCGCCTGGGTCGCCGTGCCGATACCGGCCATCTGCGACAGCGGCATGGTTGCCATGTAGCGCGCCGCATCGTGCGTGCTTTTTTGCAGGGCCGTGTACACCAGCAGCGCGCGGCCGAACAGCAGCACGAAGGGCAGCAGCGCCATGAAAAACAGCAGGATCAGCGCCAGCTCGATGGCGGCGACACCATCCTGGCGGCGTGGCGCGCGGCAGCGCGGCCTCATTGCAGCAACTCCGCAGGGCCTACCAGCGCGCCTTCGGCTACCAGGCCGTCAAATTCGGCGCTCAACACACCATTGCTGGCCGGCGCCGTCATGAAGAAACGGCCGATGCCCCGCACCTGCGCCAGCACGTCGCTGCCGGCCGGCAGCGGACAGGCCAGCAGGGCAATATGCAGCAGGCGCCGCTGCGCCACGCCCGTATTGCCGGTCGGCGCCGTCTGGTACGCCAGCGTCTGGTACGGCGGCGTGGCGGGATAGCCGGACTTGGCGGCCGGCGCGGCGGGGCTAGCCGGATACAGCTTGGCCCAGTCGCTGGTGGCAAACGGCAGGTAGCCGCCGGCCGGCTTCACACTGCTGTATTTGGCCGCCTTGGCAAACGACCACAACGGCCCGTAACTGCCAACGGCGGGCGGCGTCGCGTTCGATTCCGGATCGGCCACGGACAGCAGCGGATTGCCGGTACTCAGGGCGCTCGGTGCGTCGGGCGTGTTCGTCATCCACCAGTTTGCGGCCGTATTCGGATAGGCGCGGATATTCGTGTCGGGCGGCGCCGTGACGGGATGACAGCCACTGCCAGCGTGCAGATTGAAGCGCGCGTTGAAGGCCGGCCACAAGGTGGCGGGAAACGGCCGGTGCACGTGCACTTGCGCGCTGCCGATGCGCGGGTACAGCACCGTGCCGCTGCACACGAACGGCAACACGCTGGTCTCGCCGACCTGCAGCGACGAGCCCACCACACCCGGCTGGCCCAGCGGATTGAGCACGAAATGTTCGGCCGCCGGGCCGTGCGGATTGAGTTTCAACAGGTTATACGCCACGCCACGGCGAAAGCCATATTCCAGCAGCTCGACGGCCGGCAGCAGCGCCGCATTCGTGCGCGCACTGGCCGCGCTGGCCGACAACGCGCAGACGGCCAGCGGCGTCAGGTTCAAACTGGTACGCCCCGCCACGGCGCGCGCGCCCGTGTCCAGCGTGCGCAGCGCCGGCGACCAGGCGCCCAGGAACGCCGTCGCCACCCGCCCCAGCGACGGGTCATTGGCCTGCGTATCGACACGCGCGAACAGCGCTGTGGCCGCATCGGGCACGGCGCCCGCCGCATGCCATTCGCTGGCGGGCGCATCGGGCGCGCTGGCGAAGCGGATGCTGGCGTCCGACAGGATCGCGCCCTGCATGCGGCGCCGCCACGCGCTCTTGTCGGCCGCGCTGCTCTTGGCCTGCGTCACGGCAGCAAGCAAGCCTTCGGGCGTGCCCACCAGTTCGGCGGCCGCCGCCAGCGCCGCGTTGTCGGCCAGGTTCTGCAATTCCGTCTTGCGGCCGATGACCTGACCCACGTCGAGCGCCAGGCCGATAAAACCCAGCACCAGGATGAGCAGGATGGAAAAGGCGATCAGCATCGCCCCGCGCTGGCGCTGGCGTCTATTTGCCATTGCCGCCTCCCAGCATGAATTGCACCGGCTGCGGCGCCTGGCCGTTCGGTTCGACGAACGAGGCGCGGTAGCGCTGCATCACGGCGTGCGCGCTGGGGCCGTCCAGCCCGTCGGCAGGCTGGCGATTGCCCGCGCTGGCCGGATAACGGACCTGCTGCGCCATGGAAAGGCGCACGGCATTGCCGAAGCGCGGGTCCAGCTGCGGCGTGCTGCTGTGCGCGCAGGCGGCCAGCTGCGTGACCAGGGCCAGGGCGGCCAGGCGCCGCAGCGGTATCAGGAACGAGTTCGGCATGGCGTGTCTCCCCGTCTCATTTCAACTCGAAGCCGTTGGCCGCGCGCGGTGGCGGCACGGACGGCGGCGCCAGCGGCAAGGTACCTTCCATCTTGCCGCGCAACATCAAGTCCGTGCGCGAGGGAGGCGCCAGCTGCGCCGTCGGCAGCACGGCATCGGCCGGCAAGGGTTTGACCAGGTGCGCGGTAATGACGAACAACAATTCCGTGCGGTCATGCTGGAAGTCCGTGCTGCGAAACAGCGCGCCGAGGATGGGCAGCTCGCTGAGCCACGGCACGCCCGTGATGTTGCTCACCTGGTTGTTTTTGATCAGGCCGCCGATGGCGTAGCTCTGGCCGTCGTACAGCTGCACCGTGGTCGAGGCGCGTCGCGTGGTGATCACGGGCAAAATGGAGCGCCCGCTGACGCCGGCGGCGGAAATGCCCACCCCTTCGCGCGACAGTTCCGACACTTCCGGCGCCACCTTCAAATTGATGCGCCCGCCCGACAGCACGGTGGGCGTAAAACGCAGGCCGACGCCATACTCGCGCTCTTCCAAGGTGATCTTGTTGTTGTCCTGGCCGACGGGAATGAAGATCTTGCCGCCGGCCAGAAAACTGCCCTCCTGCCCGCTGATCGCCATCACGGTCGGCTCGGCCAGGATGCGCACCAGGCCATCCTGTTTCTGCGCCTCGATGGTCAGCTGCTGGCCATTCGACTTGCGCACGTCAAGCAAGCCATTGGCCGTGCCGCTCAAGAAATTCGACAGCAAGGTGGTGGCCCAGCTGCCGGAAGCGAAGCGCAAGGTGGCGCCCACTTCCAGGCGTTCCAGGAGCGACTTCGACACTTCGGCGATCTGCACGGCCAGCATCACCTGCTGCGGCGCGCTGACGTCGAGCATATTGATGATGCGGCTGTTCGCGCTGCCAGCGGGCGCCGTGGCCGCCGCCGGCATGGCGGCGCCGTCGGCCGGCTTGGGCAAGGCCAGCGGCACGGTAGCGCGGCGCACATACGCGTGCGCCAGCTCGGTGGCGCGCAGCACGGCGCCCGCATCCTGCACCGTGCCCGACAGCACCAGGGTGTCGGCCACGGCCGTGACGCGAATGGCTTTTTCTTCCGGCATCAGAGCCGCCAGGGTCGTTTGCAAGCCGGACGGGTCCATGCTGACACTGACGTTCACCACGCTGCACACGCCGCTCCTGCCCTGGATGATCATATTCGTGCTGCCCACGTCGACACCGACGACATATAAAGTGTCGGGCGCGACCAGCATGGCTTGCAGCATGGCCGGATTGCCGACGCTGCGGGCCAGCACCGCCTCGGGCAGGCGCAGCATGCTCGACTTGCCCACCTGCAGCTGCAAGTTGCCCGGTGTCGCCGCTTCGCCACCGCAGCGGGGGCCAGGATCGGCTGCCGTGCCGGCAAGCGGCAACAGCAGGCAGCACAGTGTCAGCAGGGCGCGGTTCATGAGCGTGTCCATGGTTGGCTAAAAACATTCGCGCGACTGGCGCGTCCCATCGATGACGGTGCTGCACTGGCGCTGTGGTTCCGGTGGCGCCTTCGCCACGCGCACCGGACGCGGCGCCGCGGCAGCCACGGGCACGACGGTGGCAGGCGCAGAAGCAGGCTCGGCTTCGTGCGGTCCGCCCAGCAAGGTCAGCTTGGTGGCGCCCGCCGTCACGCCCGGCTGCGGATCGACCTGGTTGCGCAGCACCAGCGACAGGCTGCCCACGCTGCGCGCCAGGTCCAGGTTTTCCGCCTGTTCCGGCGTCACTTCCAGGGTCACGGCATTGACCACGCGCGGCTTGGTCTCGTCGCGTCCCACTTCCTGCGCCACGGCCAGCACGAGAATGCGTTCGAGCACGATCTTGGAAATGTTGCGGCTTTGCGGAAACGCGCGGTCGCCGGCATCTTGCTGGGTACTGACGATGATGTCGACATAGTTGCCCGGCAAGGCGAAGCCGGCCACGCCGATCACGTCGTTGACGCGCACGGTGATGGCGCGCCGCCCTTCCGTGATCAGGGCCGACAGGCCACCCAGGGTACCGACGGGCGCGAGCTTGGCCTCGCTCAGCGGCTCGCCGCGCAGCACGCTGGTTTTCAGCACCCGTCCGGCCAGTTTTGCCGGTTCTTGCAGCGCGCCTTGCGGCAAGCTTTCCGCTGGCCACTCGGCCAGGCGCAGCATCTCGGGTGTCAGGCGCTGACCCAGGTTGACATCGCTGGAGGCGACGACGATCTTGCCCTTGCCGGCCGGCGTCTGGCGCAGCAGCCAGTGCGAGGCCAGCAGCACGGCCAGCAGACCCAGCACCACGGCCAGGGCCATCATCAAGAGGGCGCGCCGGTTTTTCATGCGATACGCTCGCACAGGCTGGCGGCCGGCACGTCGCAGCTGGCAAACAGGCTGCTCCAGGCCTGCTCCAGCGCGGTCACCGTCAGGCGCGCGTCGCAGCCGGCAAAGCCGGCGAAGTCGCCTATGCGCGCCAGCAATTCCTGCGGATAGCTGGCCAGCAAGGGCCGTCCCTGCGCGCCATGCAGCTGCAGCAGATGGTGCAGGACCAGCTCGTCGATGGCCAGGCCGGCCAGCCGGCATTGCTGGCGGAACAGGGCGCGATAGGCGTTCTCGGCCAGCGGCCCCACCTGCACCTTGTAGCCGATGCGGCGCAGCAAGGCGGCGTCAAACAGCTCGCCCGGCGGCACATTCGTGGCCAGCACGAGGGCATTGTCGAACGGCACGCTGATCTGCACGCCGCCTGGCAAAGCCAGCTGATCGCTGCCGCGCGCCAGCGGCTGCATCAGCCGCGTCAGCAGTTCTTGCGCACCCAGGCGCTGGCGCCCCAGGTCGTCGATGATCAGCATGCCGTTATTCGCCCGCACATGGGGCGGCGCCTGGTAGCAGCCGCCGCTGGCGTCGTGGCGCAGTTCCAGCATGCCGGCGTCGAGCTCGGCGCCCACGTGGATCACGGGACGCTGGCACAGCACCCAGCGGATATCCGTGCTGCGCCGCTCCAGCGCCTGGCGCGCATGGCTGACGTGCTGCGGCGCGGGCGGCAGGTGCTGGGCCGGATCGTACAACTGGATGATGTCCTGGCCGACGACGATGGCGTAGGGCACGGCGACGAGACCGTGCAGCAATTGGCCCAGCTGCAGCGCCAGGGTCGATTTGCCGCTGCCGGGCGGACCGTACAGCAGCAGCGAGCGTCCCGAATGCAGGGCCGCGCCGACCACGTCGAGCATGCCCGGCCCCGCATGGGCGCCACCGAGCACGGCGGCCAGGTCATCGCTGCCGACGCGCTGTTCCTGTGCCAGCCACGACTGGCGCGCCACCATGGCGCGGTACGCTTCCAGGGTGACGGGCGCGGCGCCGATATACGCGCAGCGTTCGAGGAAGGCGCTGGCGCGCTGCTTGCCGGCGCCCGTCAGCTGGTACTGCACGTCGATATCGGATTCGCCGCGCCAGGCCACTTCGGCCATCTGCTCCGTCACCATGAAATCGAGCACTTCGCGCAAGACATTGATCGACAGGCGCAAGCGCGTCGTCAGCGCCGACAGGTGCGTCTTGCCGCCCACAAACATCAGCTTGGCGATCAGTTCGACGACGAGCGGCCGCTCGAGTCCCGTTTCACGCAAGCTCTTCGGCTGCGGCGGCAAGGGCGGCATCAGGTTCGCGTCGGCAGGGCGCGGAACGCTGTCGGTGCTCATGGAATAATCGACCTCGGTCATGCTGCGTCTCCCAGCCGGTTAGGACTGCATTGAACAGAATTCATTCTAGCGAGCGAGAACTGGCGTCCATTGATTCAAAGCAATGAATACCAATCAGAAATAATTCCGCCCTTGCACCACCAGGCAGCCCAGGGCGACGGCCAGTCCGTACGGCATGTTGCCCACGCTGGCGCCGCTGCCCAGCGCGCTTGGCGCCAGCGGAATGCCGGCCATGCGCGCGATCATCGGCCACATCAGCTGGCGCAAATTGCCGAGGCAAACGCGCCACTTGCCCTGCCAGGTGATCATCATCACGGCCATCACGCCGCCCAGGACAAATGTGGCAAAACAGATCTGCAGCACGGGCCAGGGACCGACAAAGGCACCCACCATGGCGATCAGCTTGACGTCGCCGGCGGCCATGCCGCGCAGCACATATAAAGGCAGGAACAGGAAGAAGCCCGTCGCCATACCGCCCAGCACCAGCTGCGGCACGCGGTGCGGCCACAGCCACAAATGCAGCGCCAGCGCGGCGAGCATGCCGGCCAGCACCAGCCAATTCGGAATCTTGCGTTGGATCAAATCACTGACGGCGGCTCCCGTCACGAAGCTCAGCAACAGCAGGTCGCACAAGGCAGTTGCAGGCATGGCACACCTCCCGAAAAAAACCCGCCACCGGCCGGCCGATGGCGGGCACCCGCTTAGGGTGTCAACACCAGGTTCGACGAAATGTCGGTGAGGACGGCCAGCAAGTTGGTCTTGATCAGCAAGAAACCGGCCGTGATGGCGGTAGCCATCAACGCCGCGATCAGGCCGTATTCGATTGCCGTAATGCCATCCTCATCCTTGACAAACTGCTGTACTGCCGACAGGAAGGTATGCATGACAAGCTCCCAAAAGTGAATCACAAGTCCCTGGCGCAATCGGGTGTGAAACATTGCCCTTTCCTGCTAATATGTTTCCTGCCGTAAATTTCTGCGCCATTGCATTGACTATAAAGCGTCCATGTTTTGGCAAATTGACGCGCCACAAGTTTCCACATGGAAATTATCAAACTCTGGTGAAATGGCGGCTGGCGCAAACAAATGTTGCGATCCGGATTGAAAGCCTGCGTCAGGGCAAGTTTTTTGCAATGTAGTGCATGAATCTCATGTATTTACATGAAATATTGCATACGTTAATTGCCTATTAGGCAAAAAGACATTATCCTGCTTAGCTCTTCTTTGGAAAGGCCTCTCGCCCGGCGGTACAGAGCGTCATGCCACCAAATAAATCTTGGCTTCTTGTAGACGGACGCGAACATGCTCTTGCTTGATGCAATGCTGTTATGACGACACTTGTGTGACCACTTTCCAGAGATCGACAATGGATTCCCTACTGAAACACATGGTGGACATGACCGGGCACCGCGACCACACGATGCTCGACATCTCCGTGATCTCGGCGGTCCAGGAACTCGCTGCCGCGTCGCAGACCCGTGTGTTGGCGCTGACCACCGTGCGTGGCCAGGTGTTCGTGCGGTCGCGGGCCATCATCGTGGCGGGCAGCGTGGCCCGCATGGAAGAGCATAACGACCCGACCCTGCCCGGCGAACCGCTGTCCGACTACCCGGCCCTGGCCGCCTGCATCAAGCGCCATGAAGCGAGTGCCGACACCTTGTGCGCCGATGGCCGCCATCTGCTGTGGCTGCCCATCTGGATCGGCGACCAGGTCACCACCTGCCTGGAAATCACCAATCCCACGCCGTACACGGGTGCCACCATCCAGGTGATCGGCGGCATCGTCAGCGTATACCGCAATTTCCAGAACCTGCTCGACTACAGCGAACGCGATTCGCTCACCGGCTTGTTGAACCGCAAGACCTTTGACGACCAGCTGGCGAAAATCCTGCACAGCCGCGGCGAACCGGAAATGGAAAAGCCGCGTCCCATCGATGAAGAACGGCGCCACCATACGGACACGGAACGGCAATGGCTGGCCGTGATCGACGTCGATCATTTCAAACTGGTCAACGATAAATTTGGCCATCTGTATGGCGATGAAGTGCTGATCCTGATCGCCAACCAGCTGCAATCGTCGTTCCGCTCGCAAGACCGCATCTTCCGCTTCGGCGGCGAGGAATTCGTCGTGCTGCTGCGCTCGATCACCCTGGAAAATGCACAGAAAATCATCGACCGCTTCCGCACCAATGTCGAAGCGCACGACTTCCCGCAAGTGGGCAGGGTGACCGTCAGCGTGGGCTTCGTCAGCATCAACGCCTACGAGGCGCCCGTCATCATCCTCGGCCGCGCCGACCAGGCCCTGTATTACGCCAAGAGCCATGGCCGCAACCTGGCGTGCCACTATGACGAGCTGGTGGCAAAAGGCTTGCTGACAACCATTACCTCGAACGATACGGCGGAATTTTTCTGATCACCTGAGAAAACGTCCATGGCGGCGTTGCAGGCGCTCGCCGTACTAGTCGTACTGTCTTCGCGCCAGCGCCTTGCCCTGAACGTTTTTCAGGCGCTCTTTTCAAAGGCGCACACCGTTCATGCATCCGCCAGCGATAAAAAGCGCATGGGATCGACCTGCCACTTGGCGGCCGACTCATGGCCGACGATCTTGTCAGCGCCGCCAAAACCGAAGCCGCGAGACAAATCGACCGTTTCCGGCTTGATGTAGGTCTTGCTCTTCGTACTGAAAAACACATTGACCTTCGGCGCCAGCAGATTGCTTTCGTGCGCCTCGATGACGACGGCCAGGCGGCCCGACTCCAGCATCACCATGGTGCCTACCGGATAAATTCCCACGCAGCGCATGAAATCCTGCGCGAACACGGGATTGAAGTGGAATTTGCTCCACTCATAGATCTTGCGCAAGGCTTCGGCGGCGGGAATACCCTTGTGATAGCTGCGGTCCGACGTCAGCGCGTCATACACATCGACGATGGCGGCCATCTGCGCCAGCTCGCTGATGGCGTCGCCGGCCAGTTGGTCCGGGTAGCCGCTGCCGTCGCGCCGTTCGTGGTGGTGCAAGGTAATGTCGAGGGGAATGGCGCCCACCTCGGGCGACTGGCGCAGGATGTCGTAGCCGTCGCGCGGGTGGCGCTTGATCTGGATAAACTCCTCCGGGCTCAGAGGACCCGGCTTGTTCAACACGCTATCGGGCACCAGCGCCTTGCCCGTGTCGTGCAGCAAGCCGCCGAGACCGGCCTGGTGCGTGGTGGCCGCATCGATGCCGCGCGAGCGGCAAAACGCCACCAGCAGCGCGCATACGCTGACGGAATGCAAGAAGGTGTAGTCATCCTTGCTCTTGATGCGCAACAAGCCGACGAGGGCGCCGGGATTGCGCAGGATTGATTCGGTAATGTCTTGCACCGTGTGCTGTACGCGGTCGAGCTCGACAGCCTTGCCCAGGCGCACATCGGCCATCACCGTGCGCACCAGGCTTGCCGCCTGCCGCCGCACCTGCGTGGCGCGCGCCAGTTCCATGCCCAGCGACACGCGCGTGACCACTTGCAGCGGCGTGGCGATCTGCACCAGTTCGCGTTCCGTTTCCACCTGCGCCTGCGCCACCGTGGGCGCATCCTGCACGTCGAGGCCCTTGCCGCTGTCGATTACCACGTCGTGGATGCCGGCCTGCATGATCTTGCGGATTTCATCGTCGCTGCGCAACAGGAAGCGGTTGCGCACGAATGGATGCGTCATCCAGTCGCAGCTGAGGTCATGAATGTACATGCCCACTTTTAATTGAGACGAATCAACTTTCTTGAGCATGCTGTCATCCCACAAATACGCGGCTGGAGCACCGAAGGCGCTAGAATGAGTATAACAAAATTGTTATTCTGCTGGCCGCGTTCGGCGCTGCGGCGCAATATGCTGCTTTTCCGACCACCGCACCGCTTTTGGGACCCATGGAACTGCGCCAATTACGCTACTTTGTTGCCATCGTCGACCACGGCTCGCTGTCGCGCGCGGCCCTGATCCTGCACGTGGCGCAGCCGGCCCTGACGCAGCAGCTGCGCCAGCTGGAAGAGGAACTGGGCGTGCAGCTGCTGCACCGCTCGGCGCAGGGCGTGCTCAGCACGGACGCGGGCAAGGTGTTTTACGAACATGCACAAGCGATCCTGAAACAGGTGGCCGACGCCCGCTCGGCCGTCACGCAAAGCGCCACGCGGCCGTCCGGCAACGTCACCCTGGGCTTGCCGCACAGCATATCGGGCGCGCTGGCCCTGCCCCTGCTGCTGGCCGCGCGCGAACGCTATCCCGAAATCACCCTGCAACTGACGGAAGAAATCACGGGCAACCTCAATGAACAACTGAAATCGGGCCGCATCAATCTGGCCGTGCTGTTCGATGATGGCCAGCTGACCCCGTTTGCCTGCTGCCCCCTGGTGGAGGAAGAGATGCGTTTCATCTGCCGCAGCGATTCGCCGTTCGCGCCCACGGGCTCGGCGCTGTCGTTCCCGCAGGCATTGAGCGCCACCCTGATCCTGCCGGGCCTGCAGCATGGCGTGCGCCCACGCATCGACAGCCGCGCCCGCGAACTGGGCCTGGAGACGGCGAACGTGATCGAGATCAACTCGATCGCCATCCTGAAATCGGCCATCCTGGCCGGCATGGGCGCCACCATCCTGCCCGCCGCGCCCCTGCTGGCCGAGCTCGACAGCGGCGCCATGCGCAGCTACGCCATCCACAGCCCCGTCCTGTCGCGCACGGTGGCCCTGTGCGCCTCGAAAAACATTCCCCTCACCAATGCGGGCAACGCCGTGAAAAACCTCGTGCTGCAAGTGGCCGCCGAGCTGTGCGGCAGCGGGCGCTGGGTGGGGGCGCACGTGCTGTAGCGAGCATTATTTTTCCAGCAATAATTTCTCAAAAGAAATAAAATGATGGTCTTATTCATTTCACCATCGTCACCATGTCCTTCCTCACCACGTCCCTGCGCTGCCTGGCGGCAGGCACCGCCCTGCTGCTATTGATGCAGGGCGCCCAAGCGGCCCGCCCGCAATCCGAATTTCCCTTGCGCGAAGTGCTGCTCAGCGATGTTGCGCAGCCCATCGAAAGAAAAGAAATCGAGGTGGTGGTATTTATCGCCCCGGAAAGTTGCACGCCCAAGACCCATGAAAGTACCTGGGGCACCATCGTCTCGTCGGACAACACCTCCCTGTTCAAAAGCTGGGCTTGCCGCGCTTATGTCGACGCTGCCAAGGATCCGAAAGAAGAACTCGCCTTCGTCCCCATGCCGCCCGCGTTCAAGCAACCATCCATCCTCGACACCGTGCAGGGACTGCCTGCCAGCACGACGGGACGGCGCTACGTGGCTCTGGTGGACTGGAAATATGCAGATACCACGCTAGGAAAATGCAATAGCTATGGCTGCCGTTCTTCCTTCATCATGCTCATTGAAGCGGTGGTATATGACCGAGTGGCGAGTAAAACCATCTGGCATTCCATAGAAACGACGCGTGCCACCATGAAGGACCTTCACTACGATGCAAAAGAGGCCAGATCCATGGGGCCACTTAACGTCTCTATTGCGCTGAATGGGATCATGGGACACAAAGCCCAGCACGAAGCAGAGGAACAAGGCCTGCGCCGCACGACCGCCCTGGAGCCGTCAAGTGCGCCTGGGCAAGCGGGCACGGTACTCAATAGAAAAGCCAATCTGATCCTCTTTAACCGCATGCCGCAAGAAACGGTAGATAGCGAGAAATTCGAAGATGGCAGCACCTTCTACACTATCGAGGCCAGCCATCTGCAGGGCAGCGCGAAAAAAAACCTCTACTATCATGATTCCGGCACACATGTGGCGCTGGAGCTGGCACCGGGCACATACGAGCTCGCCTTCTACAAAAAGCGCACGACCGTCAATATCAAGGAAAATGGTCCTCCCATATATCTGAGCTTTGATACAGGTTTCATGAGTAGTCTCAGCGTCAATGAGCTTAGTCCCCAAAAAGCCCTGGAACTGACGCAAGACTCGCTCAATGCCTTGCTGCCCGAATTGACGCCAGTGGCCTATCCCTTGCGCGCGCGCAAGCTGCAATGGACGCAGCCCTAAAGCGTGCACGGCCAACATGGCCTGTCTTGCAGCGCAGGATAGGCCATCAATTTTTCTTATACCCCCATCGTCAAACCGTATTTGCCCCTCTCCCCCACTCGTTCTACACTGACCACATTAACTATTTTAAATTTAAAATAGTTATGTGCCGCCCACACGCGGCCATCCCGTCTGCACAGTGCGCGCCTTACCGGGCGTGCCCCTTGTACAGCCGTCATCTGAAACACCCTTTTGGAGACAGCCATGTCCGTGACCACGGAAAACGGCTCCGCAGCGTTCGCTAGAAACGCCGGTGCCGCGCCATCTACCCCCCCCGACACTTCCCGTTTGACCACCGTCAGCCTCGACGACAAATACACGGCCACTTCCGGCGCCATCTTCCTGTCCGGCATCCAGGCCCTCGTGCGCCTGCCGATGATGCAGCGCCTGCGCGACCAGGCTGCCGGCCTGAACACGGCCGGTTTCATCTCCGGCTACCGCGGTTCGCCCCTGGGCGGCCTCGACGAGAACCTGTGGAAAGCCAAGAAACAGCTGGAAGCGCACCACGTGCAGTTCGTGCCCGGCGTCAACGAAGACCTGGCCGCCACGGCCGTCTGGGGTTCGCAGCAGGTGGACCTGATCGGGCCGGCCAAGTACGACGGCGTGTTCGCCATGTGGTACGGCAAAGGTCCTGGCGTGGACCGCTGCGGCGATGTCTTCAAGCACATGAACCATGCGGGCACATCCAAATTGGGTGGCGTGCTGCTGGTGGCCGGCGACGACCATGGCGCCTATTCGTCGACCCTGCCGCACCAGTCCGACCACCTGTTTTCCGCCTCGATGATCCCCGTCCTGTATCCATGCAATGTGCAGGAATACCTGGACCTCGGTATCCACGGCTGGGCCATGTCGCGCTTTTCCGGCTGCACGGTGGCCTTCAAGGCCCTGGCCGACACGGTCGAATCGTCGGCTTCCATCGATGCCGATCCTTTCCGCGTGGAAGTGAAAATTCCACAGGATTTCCACATGCCCGAAGGCGGCCTGAACGCACGCTTGTCGAGCATCCCGCTGGGCCAGCAGGCGCGCAACCAGGAAGCGCTGATGCAGGATTACAAGATCTATGCGGCCCTCGCTTACGCGCGCGAAAACAAGCTCAACCACACCACCATCGACAGCCCGAACGCCAAGCTGGGCATCATCGCCTCCGGCAAGTCCTACCTGGACGTGCTCGAGGCGCTGGAAGAGCTGGGCATCGACGAACAGATGGCGGCCGACGTCGGCATGCGGCTGTTCAAAGTCGCCATGCCGTGGCCGCTGGAACCGGACAGCGTGCGCGAATTCGCGCAAGGCCTCGATGAAATCCTCGTCGTCGAAGAAAAACGCCAGATCGTCGAATACCAGTTAAAAGAGCAGCTGTACAACTGGCGCGACGACGTGCGCCCTCGCGTGATCGGCAAGTTCGACGAAAAAGGCGAATGGGTGGCGCCACGTGGCGAATGGCTGCTGACCTCGAAGGCGGATTTTTCCGTCTCGCAAGTGGCGCGTGTCATCGCCAGCCGCATCGCGCGCCTGATTTCCGACCCCGTCACCTGCGACCTGATCAAGGCGCGCCTGAGTTTTCTCGACGCAAAGGATGCGGTGCTGAAAAAGGCCGTGAACACACCGTTCCGCCCCGCGTTTTACTGCTCCGGCTGCCCGCACAACACCTCGACCAAGGTCCCGGACGGCAGCCTGGCGCTGGCGGGCATCGGCTGCCACGTGATGGCCACGTCGATCTATCCGGAAATGAACAAGCTGACCACGCACATGGGCGGCGAAGGCGCGCCGTGGATCGGGCAAGCCGCGTTCTCGGAACTGCCGCACGTGTTCCAGAACTTGGGTGACGGCACGTATTTCCATTCCGGCTATCTGGCCATCCGTGCCGCGCAGGCGGCCAAGGTCAACATTACCTACAAGATTCTCTACAACGACGCCGTCGCCATGACGGGAGGCCAGCCCGTGGACGGCCTCATCACCGTGCCGATGATGGCGCAGCAAGTGGCGGCCGAAGGCATCGCCCGCATCGCGCTGGTCACGGAAGACCTGAGCCGCTACAGCGACCGCAGCAACCTGCCCGCCCACCTGACCTTGCACGACCGCAAGGACATGGATGCCGTGCAGCGCGAATTGCGTGAAGTCCAAGGCGTATCCGTGCTGATCTACGACCAGACCTGCGCGGCCGAGAAACGCCGGCGCCGCAAGAAAGGCGAGTATCCGGACATTGCCAAGCGCATGGTCATCAACGACGCCGTCTGCGAAGGCTGCGGCGACTGCGGCGTGCAGTCGAACTGCGTGTCGATCTTGCCGAAAGAGACGGAATTTGGCCGCAAGCGCACCATCGACCAATCCTCGTGCAACAAGGATTATTCGTGCGCCAAGGGCTTTTGCCCCAGCTTCGTCACCGTCGAAGGCGGCAGCCTGAAGAAGACCAAGACGGGCGCAAGCAAAGCAGGCGAGACGGACAACTTCGGCCCCCTGCCGGAACCCGTCCTGCCCGCTTGCGACGCGCCGTACAACATCCTGATCAACGGCATCGGCGGCACCGGTGTCATCACCGTCGGCGCCCTGATGGGCATGGCGGCGCACCTGGAAGGCAAGGGCGCGTCCGTGCTGGACATGACGGGCATGTCGCAAAAGAACGGTTCCGTCACCTCGCACGTGAAAATCGCCAAATCCCCCGCGCACATCCGCGCACAGCGCATTGCCACGGGTGAAGCGGACCTGATCCTGGGCTGCGACATGCTGACGGCCGGGGCGCAGGATGCCGTGTCGAAAATGCGTCCGGGCCGCAGCCTGGCAGTCGTCAATCTGCACGAGCAGCCGCCGGGCACGTTTGCGCAGAATGCGGACTGGCAATATCCGACGGCGGAAGTGCGCCAGCTGATCGAGGAATCCGTCGGCGGCGCCGACGCGGCCGACTTCATCGATGCGACAAAATTAGCCACCGCACTGATGGGCGACTCGATCGCCGCCAACCTGTTCATGCTCGGCTACGCCTGGCAAAAGGGCCGTATCCCGCTGACGGAAGCGGCCTTGCTGCGCGCCATCGAATTGAATGGCGTGGGCATCGAATCGAACAAGAAAAGTTTCCTGTGGGGCCGCCGTGCCGCCGTCGACGTGCGCCGTGTAACGCAAATCGCCACGCCGTCGCAAGCGATCATCGTGCAAATGCCGCAAAGCCTCGACAGCGTCATCAAGAAGCGCGTGGAATTCCTCACGGCCTACCAGAATGCCGCGTATGCGGATGGTTATGCGACCTTGGTGAAGCAGGTGCGCGACCGCGAAAATACCCTGGGACTGGGACAGAAATTGTCGACCGCCGTGGCGAAAAGCTATTTCAAATTGCTGGCCTACAAGGACGAATACGAAGTGGCGCGCCTGTACACGGATGGCCGTTTCGTCGAGCAATTGCAGCAGCAGTTCGAAGGGAATTTTTCCGTCAAATTCAACCTGGCGCCGCCGCTGTTCGCCAAGAAAGATGCGAAAGGGCATCTGGTGAAAGCGGAGTTCGGTTCCTGGATGTGGCGCGCCTTCAAGCTGCTGGCCAAAGCCAAGGGCTTGCGCGGCGGCACCTTCGACCTCTTCGGTTACACAGCCGAGCGCAAGATGGAACGCGCGCTGATCGTCGAATACCGCGAACTGCTGGCGGGCCTGCTGGTCAACCTGACGGCGGAGAACCTGTCCACCTGCGTGGAACTGGCCTCCCTGCCCGAGAAAATCCGCGGCTTCGGCCACGTCAAGGAAGCGGCAGTCGATACTTACCGCAAGGATAAGGCGAGACTATTGGCCGTGCTGGCGGATGGAAGCAAGCACGCGGCATAAAAGACAACGCAGAGCCTCGGCTCTGCGTTTTTTTATTCGGGGCAGCGCCCCACCGTCGCCCCCGGCAATAGCACCGGCTGCCAGATTTCCTGCAGCCGTTCCGGCGGCGTGCCGGCCAGCAGGGATTGCAGCATTTCGACCATCTTGGCGCCGGCGCGGCGCAGGTCGGGCTGGTCGATGGTGGTGACATTGATACCGATCAAGGTGTCTTCCACATTGCCCCAGACGATGACGGAGATTTCCTTGCCGATCTCGATGCCCGCATCCATCAGCGCGCGCACCACGCCCACGCCGGACAAGTGGTTGTCGACGATGACGGCCGTGGGACGTGGCGAGCAGGCCAGCAATTGCTGCATGGCCTGGTAGCCGCTGCGGCGATCAAAAGTATTGTCGAGCAGACAGGCGGGATCGACCGGCAAGCCCGCTTGCGCCATGCAGCGGATAAAGCTTTCCTTGCGCTCATACGCAAAATGCAGATCCAGCGGCGCGCTCAGCAGGGCGATGCGCTGATGCCCGTGCGCCGCCAGGAAAGACACGGCCAGGTCGATGCCCGTGTCGTTGTCGTAGTCGAAATAGGCGTATGGCGCATCGATGCGCGTGCGGCCATTCGCGACAAAGGGAAAGCCGACTTTCGTCAGGTAGGCAATGCGCTCGTCGACAACCTTGGTGCGGCCCACCACCAGGCCATCGACCTGGCGCCCGCGCACCATGTTTTCATACGAGGGCTGTTCGTTCTGCGGCGACACGGGGGCGATGATCAAACTCATCTTCGACGCTTCGACGGCGTCGGACATGCCATTGACCACGGAAAGAAAGACGCTGTCGCCCAGGTCGCTGGGCAACAAGGGGTAGATCATGCCCAGCACATTCGTGCGGCCGACGGCCAGGCTGCGCGCAAGCGGGTTAGGCCGGTAGCCGACTTTCTTGGCGGCGGCCAGGACGATTTCACGGGTGCGGGAATTGACTTCCGGATAGCCGTTCAACGCCCTGCTAACTGTCGTTTTCGACATGCCGAGGGCAATTGCGAGGCTCTTGAGATTCATGTTAACTACCTGTCTGTATGGCAAAAGAAACCAACTCTGACCGTCCATTATAGCCCAGAGCGCCAAACAGGCCGCGCATTAGCGGGCGCAGACATGGTATAAAAACAACAATACATTGACTATCTAAAAAGCAACGTTTTAAATATGAGCACATGTGCTTCTCTACGGCACGGAGTCACTGATGGCAGAGAAACAATGCTCGCAGGCGACAGCATGTACTCACTTCGACAATCATCTCCTTACCTTCGGCATGACGCTTCGGCAACACAGGACGCGCGCGATAGCATTATCAAGAAAACATATTTACTGGAACTGTGCGAGAATTTGTCCTAATCTTGATTCAGGTAAAGGTTACTGCCAGGCATGTTGCGCTTGGTGCAGCACATCTTCCTGGACTTCCCTCTTTTCTGTACACGCTTGGGCATACTTTCAAAGGTGAACAATGTGGTATCGCTAACGTCCGTCAACAACTTGCAAGCCTCGCTCGCCACGGCACAACGCAGGGTCGAACAAGGCCAGAACCAGGTGCAACGCGACAGCGAACAGCTGGCGCAAAGCCGCCAGTTGCTGGCGCGGGAACAGGAATCGCTGAGCCAGACGCAACGCAGCAGCCAGCAAGCGCAGGCCGATGCCCCGGCCGCCGTCAAGGCACCGCAGCTGGACCAGGCGATCAAGGTGGCCGTGCCGCAACAAGCGGCCCCGGCCGCACCGAAAAGCACGCCCCAGTTGAACGGCTATGGCCAGACCCTCGGCCGCCTGATCGACGTGACGGCGTAAATTACTGGCCCATCTCCTCCTCCAGCATCGCCAGCCACCATTTATCTCCCTTCTTCGGCTGCGCCAGGTCGACCGCTTCGCCCATCTGCGGCGTGGCCAGGTTCACGCCCTGCTTGGCCGCCAGTCCCGTGATGCGGTCGAACGGTTCATGCCAGGCATGCAGACCCAGGTCAAACGTGCCGTTGTGCACGGGCATGAGCCACTTGCCGCGCAAGTCCTGGTGCGCTTGCAAGGTCTGTTCCGGCTGCATGTGCACGTCCGGCCACAGCTTGTCGTAGGCGCCCGTTTCGATCATGGTCACGTCGAACGGGCCGTACCTGTCGCCGATCTGCTTGAAACCGTCGAAATAGCCGGAGTCGCCGCTGAAAAACACGCGCACGTCCGGAGCGTCAATGACCCACGAGGCCCACAGGGTTTGATTGCTGTCAAACAGGCCGCGTCCCGAGAAATGCTGCGATGGCGTGGCGACGAGTTTCACGCCGGCAATCGTCGTGCCTTGCCACCAGTCGAATTGCTGCACCTTTTCCTTCGGCACGCCCCATTCGACGAGGGTGTCGCCCACGCCCAGCGGCGCGACGAAGTGTTCGGTCTTGGCGGCCAGTTGCAGCACGGCGGCATAGTCGAGGTGGTCGTAATGGTTATGCGACAGGATGATGGCCTTGATCGGCGGCAAGTCGGCGATGCTGATGGGAGGCTGGTGGAAACGTTTCGGTCCTGCCCACTGCACCGGCGAAGCGCGCTCGGAAAACACGGGATCGGTGAGGAAGAATTCATTATTCAGTTTCAGCAGCAGGGTCGAATGGCCGAGGCGAAACAGGCTGTTGTCGGGCGCGGCCAGCAGCTGCGCCCGGGTCAAGGCTTGCACGGGAACGGCAGCGGCCGGCACCGTGCTGTCCGGCTTGTCGAAGACAAACGTCCACAGCAGCTTGAGCGTCGCTGTCGTGCCCAGCTTGTACATTTCCACGGGATTGCGGAACTTGCCTTCGTGGCGTTGTGGGGATTCAGCGGGCGCGGCAGGCGCGGCGCGCAAGGTGCAAGAACTCATGATGATCAGGACTCCCAGAAAGAAGAGACGACGTGCGGCTCGGTGCAAGTGCATATATGGCCCGGCAAGGAATTAACAAGGATTAAATTACACTACACAGTGTAGTTCCTATTTCTGGCAAAGTAAACCAAGAGGTGTAAAATATTGTTTTCAAAGGAGATTTTCAGCCATGGCCGCACCGCAACGCCTCACCGACCGCAAGCGCGTCGCCATCGTCGATGCCGCCATCGCCGAGTTCCGCGACCACGGTTTTGATGCGACCAGCATGGACAGGATCGCTGCCACGGCCGCCGTTTCCAAGCGCACCGTGTACAACCATTTCCCCAGCAAGGACGAATTGTTCGCGGAAATCCTGCAGCGCATGTGGGAAAGCAGCGTGTCCCAGCCAGCCGTGCCCTATGTGGCCGACCAGCCGTTGCGCCCGCAAGTGCTGGCCCTGGTCGAGCAGAAAATGGAATTGCTGTGCGATCCGGCCTTCATCGACCTGGCGCGCGTGATCTTTGGCGAAACCGTCCACTCGCCCGAGCGCGCGCAAGCGATGGTGACGCGCCTGAATGAGAAGGAAACGGGCCTGAATATCTGGATCCGCGCGGCGCAGCAAGACGGGCGCATCAAGGCGGGCGAGACCCTGGAAGTGGCGCATCTGCTGATGTCGCCTTTAAAAACCTTTGCCTTCTGGCCGCAGATCACCATGGGTGAGCCCCTGCTGGGCCCGGCACGCCGGCGCGAAATAACGGAACTGGCCGTCGATATCTTCCTGTGCTATTACGGCTTGGCGAAACAGACGGCATAAACGGGCGGCAAGTGGGCAGACAGCGTCTGCCAGTGTTCGCCCTCATCGCCGGAATACCAGGCGCCGCCCGTCGTCGACGCCATCAATAAACTGCGCCCGTCGTCGGCCAGCGCCAGCCCGTGGCGGTAGATGAGGTCGTAGCAATGCTGCTGCGGCAAGCCCGCACGCAACACCTCGAAGGTTTTTCCGCCATCGCGCGTGCGCGTGACGGCCAGCGCACCATCGATGGGAATGCGCAGCACGTCCGCCTGCGCCGGCACGAACCAGGCCGTGCCGCCATCGCGCGGATGCACGGCCACGGCAAAGCCGAAATGCGACAGCGGCGCCGTCGTCACTTCCTGCCAGTGCCAGCCAGCATCGTCCGAACGCCAGATGCCGTTATGGTGCTGGCACCACAGGGCGTCCGGCGTGCCGGCGCTGCGCACGATGCGGTGCGGGTCTTGCACAGCCTCGTTTTCATCGAGCTCGGGTGGCATGTAATCGGCGCGCATGCCCGTCGCGCTCAAGGCCCAGCTGGCGCCGCCATCGAGCGTTTGCCACACGCCGCCGCAGGACACGCCAACCAGTACTTTGTTGCTGTCGCGCGGGTCGACGCAGATGCTGTGGATGCCGGGCACGTCATAGCCGCCGCCAAACCACTGCGCCCGCTGCGGCACGTTCCACAAGGACTCCACCAGCTGCCAGCTCTCGCCGCGGTCGCTTGAGCGGAACAGGCCGCCAGGCAAGGTGCCCGCCCACAGCACGCCGGGCTGGTCCGGGCCGCCGGCCGCCAACGACCAGATTTGCCGCAAGGTCCAGTCCACGGTATCGGTGCTGTCCTCGGGCTTGGCAGGATAGGCGGGCACGGCGACTTCCTGCCACGCGCTGGCGCCCGCGTCGAGGCGGTGCAGCTTGGCGCCGAAGTGGCCCAGGTTCAGGGCAGCGTACACGGCACCGTCGCGGCCATCGTGCAGCAGCATGGAGACGGGATCGCCGGCAAACTGCACCAGCGCCAGCTGCCAGGCACCGGCCGCATCGACATCGAACTGGAACAGCCCCTTGCGGGTGCCGAGATACGCGCGTTGAGCCATACTTAACCTCCGGAAAGTGCTTGCAAGATATAGACCTGGCTGTCGGGCAGCAAGACGTCGTCGAGCACGCGCCGCTCGCGGCAGCGCACGCCGTCGATGAAGATCACCACGTTCGGGCGCAAGGCGCCCTGCTCGTCGAGCACATAACCGCGCAGGCGCGGCTGCTGCACAAACGCGGCATCGAGGGCGGCGCGCAGACGTGGTGCATCGACGTCCACCGTGGGGACGTCGAGGTAGCGTGCCAGTTGTTGCGTAAAATGCAGATGCGCCATGCTGCCCTTCGACGTCGTCGGCCTCGACTCATTCTAGTCCGCTTTGCGGCCAATACAATTAAAATAGCGGCAAGCACACAAGGAGGCCAGGCATGACGATTACCCCGGAAGAACTAGCGGTGCTGATGCAGGAAGTGGAGGTGGCCGATCCCATCGATTTTGCCGACCTGCCCTTCAACGAGCAGGAATTGCGCGGACTGATCGCCAACCACCTGTGCGAGATGGCCGACGCCATGGAAAGTTTCAGCCCCGAAGACCGCAACCTGGCCTTGCTGGCCGTGGCGGCCAAGCTGGTGCTGGAAAACCTCGTCTTGCACGTGCAGCTGCTGCGCCGCCACGGCTTGCCCGTGAGCGACAGCGTGGATGCGCTGCTGCAGCGGCTCAAGGGCGGCAAGTCAACGTGAATCAGGCCCCGGTGCGCACAGCCCGCGCTTGCACCGTGAGGTCGCTTTCGGCCACGGCCACGCAGGGCAGGATGTAGCCGTCGAGCCGTTCATCGGGGCTGATGCCGGGCCAGTCCACCGTGTAACGCACCTGGCCCGCCGGCATGTGGCAGAGACAGGTGCGGCACGTGCCGTTGCGGCAGGAACTGAGCAGGCGGATGCCGGCCAGCTCGGCGGCGGCCAGGATGGTCGTGCCCGCTTCGGCCGGGAATTGCCAGCCTTGCGGGACGATGGTGATGGTAAAGGGAGGCGCGCTCATGCCTCCAGTTTAACAGTCCGCCAGCGCAGTCCAGCTGGCGCCCGCCGCATGGCTGCGCAGCACGGCCTCGGCAAAGGCCAGGCCCGCCACGCCATCGGCCACCGTCGGTAGCCAGCTCGCTTCCCTGGGCACGGGCAAGCCCGCTTGCAGCGCGCGGATGGCCAGGGCCGCATCCAGGTACAGCTGGGCAAACGCTTCCAGATACCCCTCCGGATGGCCGGCCGGCACGCGCGTGGCATGGCGCGCGGCGGCGCTGTCGACCCGCCCCGGACGCAGCAGCTGGCGGTTGCCGCCCTGCGGTGTACACCACAATTCGTTCGGTTGTTCCTGGTCGAAGTCCAGCTGCGCCTTGGTGCCGAACAGGCGCAGACGCACCGTGTTTTCGCAACCGGTCGCTACCTGGCTGGCCCACAACGTACCCTTCGCCCCATTCGCATAGCGCAGCATCACTTGCACGTGGTCGTCCAGCGTGCGGTTCGGTACAAACGTCGACAGTTCCGCCAGCACGGCCTGCGGCGTCAATCCGCTGACGAATTGCGCCAGGTGGTAGGCGTGCAGCCCCACGTCGAGCAAAGTGCCGCCGGGTCCGGCTTTCTGCGGGTCGTTATGCCAGTTGCCCTCGTTCATGCCGCCCGCCGCAATCGCATCGGCCAGCCAATCCTGCGAATACTCGACTTGCACGAGGCGCAGTTCGCCGATCTCGCCCGCCTCGACCATCGCTTTCGCATGACGCAGCAGCGGGTAACCGCTGTAGGTATGCGTGAGCGCAAACAGCAAATTTTTGCGTTGCGCCAGCGCCGCCAGCTTTTGCCCTTCCGCCAAAGAGATGCCCAGCGGCTTGTCGCAAATCACGTGGATGCCCGCTTCCATGAACGCCGTGGCGACCGGTGCATGCAAATGGTTGGGCGTGACGATGGCCACGGCCTCGATGCCGTCCGCCCTGGCGGCCTCCGCCTGCGCCATGGCGCGGTAATCGCAATAGATGCGGTCCGGCGCCAGGTGCAGCGCGGCGCCGCTGTCGCGCGCGCGGTCCGGATCGGACGACAGCGCGCCCGCCACCAGTTCATACTGGTCGTCGATGCGCGCCGCGATACGGTGCACGGCGCCGATGAATGCGCCCTGCCCGCCCCCTACCATACCCAGCCGTAAGCGTCGCTGCATGTCGTTTCCTTATTTCAAGCCGAGCAAATGATTGATCTGATGTTGATCCACGGCGCTGCCGGCAAAATCGTCGAACGCGCGTTCGGCCACGTGGATGATGTGCTCGCGGATGAAACGCGCCCCTTCGGCCGCCCCGTCCTCCGGGTGTTTCAGGCAGCATTCCCATTCCAGCACGGCCCAGCCCGGGAAATCGTACTGCGCCATCTTCGAGAAAATCGCCTTGAAATCGATCTGCCCGTCGCCCAGCGAGCGGAAGCGCCCGGCCCGGTCTTGCCAGTCGGCATAGCCGCCATACACGCCCTGGCGCCCGTTCGGCCGGAATTCCGCATCTTTTACATGGAAGGCCTTGATGCGCGCGTGATAAATGTCGATAAAGGCCAGGTAATCGAGCTGCTGCAGCACGAAGTGGCTGGGGTCATACAGAATCGACGCGCGCGGGTGGTCGTTGACGGCGGCCAGGAAGCGCTCGAAGGTCACGCCGTCATGTAAATCTTCGCCCGGATGCAGTTCATAGCAGACGTCCACGCCAGCGGCATCGAAGGCATCGAGGATGGGCAGCCAGCGCTTGGCCAGTTCGGCAAATGCCGTTTCCACCAGGCCGGCCGGGCGCTGCGGCCACGGATACAGATAGGGCCAGGCCAGCGCGCCGGAAAACGTCACGTGCGCCTTGAGGCCCAGGCGCTGCGAGGCGGTAGCCGCCCACAGCAGTTGCTGCGTGGCCCAGGCCGTGCGCGCAGCCGGATCGCCACGAACGTGCTCGGGCGCAAAGCCGTCGAACAGGGCGTCGTAAGCGGGATGCACGGCGATCAGCTGGCCCTGCAGATGCGTCGACAATTCCGTCACCTGCAAGCCGTGGCGCGCCAGCAAGGCTTTCACGTCGTCGCAGTACTGCTGGCTGGCCGCCGCCTGCTCCAGGTCGAACAGGCGCGGCGCCGTGGGGAGCTGCAAGCCCTTGTAACCGAGGCTGGCCGCCCATTGCGCCAGGTGCTCGAGCGAGTCGAACGGCGGCTCATCGCCGAGAAACTGGGCCAGGAAAATGGCCGGGCCCTGGATGGTTTTCATGTCAATGTCCTGTTAACCCAAACCGAAACCCGGGGTCGTACCCTGAGGGTACGACCCCAGCCCTTGTTTTGGGGTGTCGTTAAAAAGGCGAGTTCGGAAAGTAAAACTGCTTGGCGTTCTCGCGCGTGATCAGCACCGATGGGATGATCGTGTTGGCCGGCAATTTATCACCTTTCAGGCGCGCTTCCGTCGTCAGCTTGATGGCGTCGTACATGAACTTGGGCGAGTAGGACACGTCGGCCACGATCAGCGGGTCGGAACCGTCCATGATCTTCTTGACGGCACCCTTCGCGCCCGCGCCGCCGAACACTTGCTTGATGTCCGTGCGCTTGGCTTGCGCGATGGCTTTCTGCACGCCGATGGCCATGTCGTCATCGGCGGCCCAGACGGCGTCGATCTGCTTGAAGCGCGTCAGATAATCCTGCATGACCTTGAAGGCATCGTCGCGGTTCCAGTTGCCATACTTGGCGTCCAGGATCTTGATCTCGGGATGGCCCTTCATCACGGCGCTGAAGGCATCATAGCGCTCGTTGTCCAGGGTGGTCGGCATGCCGCGCAGCACGACGATATTGCCCTTGCCATTCAGGCTTTTCGCCAGGTATTCGGCCGGCAGCTTGCCAAACGCAGTGTTGTCGCCGGCGATGTAGGCATCCTGCGACTGCGTGTTCGTCAAGCCACGGTCGACCACGGTGACGTAGACGCCCTTGTTTTTCACTTGCGCGACGGGCTGCGTCAGCGAGGCCGATTCGATGGGGAAGATCACCAGGGTGTTGATCTTGTTCACCGTCAACATGTCCTGCAACTGGTTCGCCTGCTCCGGTGCCGTGGCGGCCGTCTTGACGATGATTTTCAGCCCTAAATGGGCTTTTTCCAGTTCCGCCTTGGCCTGGTTCGCCCACCAGACGATGCCCGACGTAAAGCTGTGCGTAGCCGTGGGGATGGCCACGCCGACCACCAGCTTTTCAGCGGCCTGTGCGCTCGGCAGCGCCCACGCCTGCATCACCAGCACTGCCATCCCTGCTACCCGTATAAAGCTCTTCATGCTGCTCTCCTCCAAGGTTGTGGGCGCCCGTTGGCTGCCCTTTCAGAACGCCGCCATGTTTTTATTTGCGGCCTCGCTGCAGGAAGGCGACGGCGATGATCACCACGCCTTGCACTGCGGCATTCAGGTAGACACTGATGATGCTGGTCAAATTCAGGATATTGCTGATCACGGACAAGAGGATGGCGCCGATCACGGTGCCGACGATGCGTCCCTCTCCCCCCTTCAGCGCCGTGCCGCCCACGACGACGGCGGCAATGGCTTCGAGTTCCCACAGCAAGCCCGTCGTCGGCGTGGCCGAGCCCAGCCGCGGCACGTACAGCACCGTGGCGATGCCCACACAGACGCCCAGCAGCATGTAAGTAGCGATCTTGACTCTATCGACATTGATGGCCGCATAGCGCGCCACTTGCTCGTTGGAACCAATCGCCTGCACATGGCGGCCAAAGGTCGTGCGGTTGAGGATGATGGCGCCGGCCGCGGCGACGAATAAAAAGATCCAGATCGGGATCGGCGCGCCCAGCACGCTCGTGTAGTAGACGGGGCTGTACAGCTCGGACAGGGTGGCGTCCAGGGTCAGGGCGCCGCCGTCAGCCAAATACGTGAGCACGGCGCGGAAGATGCCTAGCGTGCCCAGGGTGACGATGAACGGCTCGATATTGCCCTTGCTGATCAACAAGCCATGCATCAGGCCAAAGCCCGCGCCCAGGACCAGAGCCATGGCGATGCCCAGCACCAGCATGGTGATCGGCGCCAAATCGCCGCCCGCGCCTTGCGCCAGCGCATTCATGAAATAGATCATGCAGCCGGCGATCAGGGCCGCCATGGAACCCACCGATAAGTCGATGCCGCCGGAAATAATCACGAAGGTCATGCCGACGGCGATGATGCCGATGAAGGCCGTGCGCGTGAGCACGTTCATCAGGTTGTCCACGGTGGCGAAGTCGCCGTTGAGCAAGGTGCCCGCGATGCACAGGGCCAGCAGGCCCAGCACGGGGCCAAAGCCCTTGATGCGCGCGCCGAAGCTGGCAAGCGTGGATACGGTGGTGTCAGTGCGTGCCGGTTGCATGGGCAATCAACTCCTCTTCAGTCAGGTGGTCAGCAGACAGGGTGGCTTGCAAGGTGCCGGCGCGCATCACGGCGACCCGGTGGCACAGGCCAATCAATTCGATCAGTTCGGATGAAATCACGATCACGGCACGCCCTTCGGCGGCCAGGCGGTGGATCAAAAAGTAAATGTCGCGCTTGGCGCCCACGTCCACGCCGCGGCTGGGCTCGTCGAGCACGACGACACGCGGGTCCGAATGCAGGTATTTCGCCAGCGCCAACTTTTGCTGGTTGCCGCCGGACAGCATGCGCGCGCGGCTGTCCAGGTCGCCCGTGCGGATATTGAAATCCCCGACGGCCTTGGCCAATGCAGCTTTTTCCCCGGCCACATCGAGCCACGGCCGTGCATAGCGCTCCATCGTCATCATCGTGAGGTTTTCGCGCAAGCCCAGGTTCACGTGCAAGCCCTTCCCCTTGCGGTCTTCGCTCAGATAGGTCATGCCGTTCTGCATGGCTTGCTTGGGGGTGCGGATGTCCACGGGCCGGCCATTGAGTTTGATCGTGCCCGCGCTGCGCGGACGCAAGCCCAGCAGCGCCTCGAACGATTCCGTGCGCCCCGCGCCCACCAGGCCCGCAAAGCCCAGTACTTCACCGGCGCGCACCTCGAACGACAGGTCCCTGGACCAGCCGGGCACGCACAAGCCCTCCACTTTCAGCAACACAGGAGCGTCTTTCGCCAGCGCCACCTTGACCGGAAACATGTCGGACAATTCGCGCCCCACCATCAGGTTCGCCATCTGCTGGCGCGTGAGGCTGGCCGTCGGCTCGCGCGTAACGAAACGCCCGTCGCGCATGACGATGACCTCGTCCGTGTTGCGCTCGACTTCATCGAGCTTGTGGGAAATGTAGAGGATGGTCACGCCATCCGCTTTCAGCTGCGCCATGACGGCAAACAAACGCTGCGTTTCCGACGACGTCAGGGTGGCGGTCGGTTCATCCATGATCAGGAAACGGGCGCGGCGCGACAGGGCCTTGGCGATTTCCACCAGCTGTTTCTCGGCGACGATGAGGTCGCGGATTTTCGTGTCGGGCGACACGTCCAGGCCCACCTGTTTCAGGTAGCGCGACGCTTCTTCCTTCATGGCGCTCTCGTCGAGCAGCCAGCCGCGCGTTTTTTCGTGGCCGAGGAACATGTTCTGCGCCACCGTCAGGTGTTCGGCCAGGTTGAATTCCTGGTGGATCAGCACGATGCCGGCGCTCTCCGCCGCGCGCGAACTGGCAAAGCGCTGGGGCTGGCCATCGATCAGCAGCTGGCCTTCGCTGACGGCTTCATAGCCGGCGAGGATTTTCATCAGGGTCGACTTGCCGGCACCATTTTCACCGAGCAAGCCATACACGCGCCCCGGCGACAGGTTGAAACTGACGCCATGCAAGACGCGCACGGGGCCGAAATCCTTGCAGACCCCTTCGAAACCGACGGCAACGCTCACTATGCACTCCCTCGCAGAATTAATTGGTGTTGCAGCAGCACGCCAGGCACACTGGCCGCCGGGTCCGCCAAACGCTGCAGCAATAATCGCGCCGCCGTCTCGCCCAGTTCGCGCATCGGCTGGGCAATCGTGGTCAAGCCCGGATCGATCTGCGCGGCGATGGCGATATCGTCGAAGCCGATGACGGCCACGTCTTCGGGCACGCGCTTGTTCAGCTGGCGCAGCGCGCTCAGCACGCCAATGGCCAGGGTGTCGGAGACGGCAAAGATGGCCGTCGGCGCGTCGGGCTGCGCCATCATCCGCAAAGTGGCGGCCGTGCCCGCTTCGTAATCGAGGCTTTGCACCGTGTGCACCCACTGCGGCTGCACGGGCAAGCCGGCCGCCTTCAGGGTGTCCAGGTAGCCCTGCTGGCGTTGCCGCGCGTACAGATAGCGCTCATCGGAGTTGATCAGGCCGATGCGCGTATGGCCGCGCGACAGCAGATGCGCGACAGCGTCGGACGCGGCCCGGTGGTTGTCGATACCGACATAGGGCACGGCCACGGCGGGGTCGAATTCGCAGCACGCCACCCAGGGCAGGCTGACGGATTCATGCGACAGGGCATGCTGCACCGTGTCCGGATCGAGGCAGATGGCGCCGTCGGCGCGGTGCATGCGCAGCAAGTCGAAGTAGGAGCGCTCGCGGCCCGCGTCGGCGCCCGTGTCGCACAGCAGCACGAAGTAGCCGTGCTCGCGCGCCACCGTATCGATGCCGCGCACGATCTGCGCATAGAACGGATTACCCACGTCAGGCACCATGGTGAGCAGCATGCGGCTCTCGGCCGTGCGCAGGCTGCGCGCCAGGTGGTTCATGCGGTAGCCGAGCGCCGCCACGGAAGCGAGCACCTTGTCGCGCGTGGGCGCCCGCACTCCCGCCTGCTCGTTCATCACGCGCGAGACGGTGGCCACCGACACGCCCGCATGCGCGGCGACGGCGCTGATGGAGACGGTTTCTGTCGGCAAAGGTGATGGAAGGGCTGCAGGCATGGCGCTTTTCAACAAAATGTAATCGATTACATTTATAAGCCAGTCGCGCGCGCGATGCAAACATTATCGATGCTGCGGCGCGCAAAAAATGAGCAAAAAGCGGCCCTGTACGGGCCGTTGGAAAAGCTATTTCTGGGGCTGCAAGGCGTTCTGCTGCACGGCAAAACCGCCGTATCGCAGATCAGGGGGAACTTACTGCATCATCGCGCAAAACGTCTCGGGATTGCCGTCAAGGATGACGCCGCTGGGCCAGCGGTGGCTGCGCTGCTGAGCGCGCAGCAAGGAGGCGGCCAGGGCCGAGTCGCCATCGATGGCATACACGAAGACGGGCATGTTCAGGCTGGCCGCGTCGCTGAGCAAATTCGGATTGGCGTCCAGGCTGCGCGCATCGACGTGCACGCCCGTGGGCATGCCGATCTGCTGCTGCACGCGCTGCAACCACGGCTTGTCCAGCTTCGGCGGGCGGGCATTTTTCGCGATATAGCGGCTGACGCGGTTCGTGCCGGCCGCCTGCGCATTGCGCGCGTCAAACACGAGCAAGCCCAGGTAGCCCTGCGGATCGGCGCGGCGCGCGCACGCGAGGTTGTTCGGCACGCCCGACGTCAAGAACCAGTTGCCGTGCTTGATGTTTGCGCGCAACTGCCCCACCAGGGAGGCGATCGGTGCGCACGATCCCACGACATCCTTGATTTCCGCGTTCAGGGTTTTACTTGGAAAAGCCGTGGCCAGGTCAGCGATGTCGGTCACAAAAGGCGGTGTTTCCGGTGTGGCCACGCCACGGTTCTTCATGCTGGCGGCGCGCCAATCGTCGGCCGTCAATTGCTTGACGGTACGGGGCGAGCCCGTGTCGACGACCCTGCCCGTCAACAGGTCGTGGTGCACTACCCAGCTGCCGTCGCCAAGCAGCTGCAAATCCGTCTCGACACCATCCCAAGTGCCGAAATACGTGTTGCGCAGCGCGCTCAGCGAGTTTTCCGGCGCATTGCCGGCGCCACGGTGGGCGTGCACCTTCATGCCCAGGCAGTCGGCCTGGACAGCCGTGCTGGCCATGGAAAGCAGCAAGGCCAGTGCGGCCGCCTTATTTTTGTCCCGGATGATAGCCATAGTGAATTCCCTGCAAAACGTGGATGCGGATCGCTTCGTTGACGGGGTAGCTGTAGCCCTGCCCCACCGCCACGACGTGCGTGATATTGGCCAGCAAGCCCTTGCCGGCGATTTGCCAGCGCGTGCTGTCGTCGGCGGCCTGGCGGTTCCAGTCCAGCATCTGGCGGAACAGCTCGCTCTTCGTGACATTATTGTCCGAGAGGGTAAAGATACCCCAGGTTCCCAGGAAGGCGCCAGCCAGCACGCCCGTGGCGATCCAGGCGGAACGGCGGCTCAGCTGGCCATCGGCGCCCGCCTGCTCGCCGCGGCGCGCCGCCAGCGCCAGCAAGCCCACCGTGGCGATCAGGTACAGCAATTTCGAGAAGTGGCCGATGGCGCCCAGCAAGGAGAAGAACAGGGCGACGGGCGGCACGATGGCCGCGCGCGCCGCTTCCTTGCCCTCTTCAAAGTACTTGCCGCCCACCTCGAAGTCGTTGCGGCTGGCGCGGTATTCCACGAGTTTTTCCGCCGTCTGGCGCGCGGCGAACTGGTCGAACAGACGGCTGAACTCGGCCGGGCTCGCATACGCGTCCTGCACCACGGCGCCTTTCGGCAAACGCAAGCCCTTGCTCGCTTCGCTGCCATCGCCGCCGTCCGGCCCGTCTCGCAGGACGGCCTGGATGCCGGGGCGCGCCACGAAGGCGGCAAAGGACAAGCCAGGCGGAATACGGTCACCCTTGATATGCAAACCCTTGCTGGCCGCTTCCGACGCATAGCGGCGCTTGACGGCGGCGCGGAAGCTCAATTGGTCGGCAGGGTGCCAGTTGGCCGATACGGGCACTTTCTTGCGCACATTGTTGACGACGGCCGCCTTGCGCCGCGCCGGCACGGAATGCGGCTGCCAGCCATGGCGCGACAGGCTTTGCCGGTAATCGCTCCACGCCGTTTCCTGCTGCTGGCGCAAGCCCGCATCATCATCGGGAATGATGCCCGAATACAGTTTCCATTTGTCGCGCACTTCGCCGATCGCCTGCTGGTATTTTTCATAGTACCCGGCCGCGCCGCCGGCGATCTTGCGCACATTGAAATTGATCAACTGTTCCTTGGCCGGCTCCATGCGCTCATCGAGGTGGCCCACCGAGACAGCCAGGAAGGGAAACAGCGCGAGGAAAGCCTTGCCTTCGGGCTTGGCAAACAGGGTGGCGTCATCGACCAGGCCCTGCAATTGCAAGCTGCCGCCGACCAGCGAGCGCTGCATCAGGGTCGTGTTGAAGGCCAGGCGGCGAAATTGCGCATCGCGCGTTTCGACCAGCACGGTGACCGTCGTTTTCAAAATGCCGAACACGACCGCCGCCGTGGCGACGCAGCAAAAGACGATCTTTTTCCAGCTGGGGCCGCTGCCATTGTTCTTCAGGCGGCGGCGCCACATCAGTTGCAGCACCACGAGCGCGGCGGCGATGCCCGACAGGCTGCGGCCATAGAATTCCACGCCCTCCACGTCGTGCGGCTTGACGTCGCCGCCCACCACGTCGAGCAAACGGGCATTGAAGCCCAGCTCGAAGCACAAATAAATGATCGTCAGGACGATCAGGATCAAGGTCTGCCGGATCTGCAGACTGCGCAAACTCGCGGCCATCTTATTTCCTCAGATCGATGACGACGGGCTTGATCTCTTCGGCCTGGAAGATCATCGGCGCCATCGGAGCAGGCGCAGCGCTACGTTGCGCGGGCAGGCTGATGGCGGCGGGCGTTGCCACCCTGGCCGGGGTGTCCTGGCGGCGCGCCTTGGCGCTGGCGCGGCTGGCCGCTTTCGGCGCGGCGGCAGGCGCCCGGGTCGATGCCGGTGCCGGTGGCGCCGGGATCACGCGGCCGCTGTCGCTGCCGGGCGTGGTGGCGATGGCGGGACCCGTGCCGCGCAAGGCATCGTCGGCAAACGGCTGGGCGCGCGTATCGACGCCGGGCGGCACGGCCACGCTGGCGTTGAGCAGGCGGTTGTCCGTGTAGATCATGCGCGACAGGCGGTTGTAGTTGGGGAAGTCGATATTGAGCGACTTCCCGTCCGCCGCCACGTCCACGCGGGGGCGGTCCTTGCAATTGCCGACCGTCCACTGCAGCACGTCCGTGCCCTGGAAAGCCAGCACTTCATAGCGGTAGGCGCAGCCGCGCTCCTGCGTTTCCACGATAACCACGGTGCGCTCGCCCACGTTTTCCACACGCGCCACGCGGGCCGTGATGGCGTTGGCCAGCGGCACGACGCGGAAGGCCTGCGACAGCTTGATCGAATACTTGCCTTGCGGGTCCTTGCGCAAGGTCCCTTCCGTGCCGTCGCGCAGGCGGAAGGTGGAAATCGGCGTGCCGAACAGCTCGGCCGTATCGAGGCCCATCAACACGCCGCCACGGCCGTTCGGCGTCATGGCGCAGCCCGTCAACAGGACGCCGGCAGCCACGCCGGCGATCAATTTGCGCCAGTGCGCGGATGCAAAATTCTTATACCTTGTCATGCTCGATAACTTTCTCTTATTTCAGGGTCAGGGATTGATGACAGCCAGCGGATTGCCCGGGCCTGGCGGCGGCAAGACTTTCTGGCGGTTGCGCGAGAGCACGGTGAAGGCACCCAGGGTGTCCGGTCCGGCGACGATTTCCAGCTGCTCGCGCTGCAGCCACGTGCGGATTTCCGCCTCCGTAGCCTCGGCACGGAACAGCACGCGCGTGCGCACGCCCGTCTCGATGCCGCTGCCACCGCTGCGGAATTCCGCATTGCCGACAACGGCGCCCTCTTTCGGCAGGAACAGCCACGCCGATTGCACCACCATCACGCTGGCGGCCACGGCCGTGACGAGCTTCAGCCAGCGGTTGGCATTGGCCGCCTTCACGGGGGACATCGCTGGCGCGATAGCATCGGCCGAAGCGATCTGCAATTGCTGCAAGCCCTGGCGCAGCAGTTGGCGGTAGGCCACGCGGCCGTCCTTGCCCAGCTCGCTCGACAGCGGTGTGCCGGTCAAGGCGTAATCATCGCCGGGCAAGGCCACGCGGGCGATCACGCCGGGTGCCGCCGTGGCGCCATTCGCGCGGCCATGCAGCTCCAGCCAGCGCGCCGCCTGCAGGCGCTCCTGGCTGAACACGCCCAGGCAGGCGCCCAGGTCCGTCACGGCCAAGGTCACCGGCATGTCGCACAGCACGAGGCCCGCGCGCGGATCGGCGGGCGCGTCGCGCTCCTCGACCACGAGGCCGCAGGCGTCCGCATACGCCGTGTCCGGCGTGACGAGCCAGCCGCGCCAGCGCTGCCGCGTGCTGTCCCAGGCATCGAGCAGCACGGCGCCAAAGCCGGGAAGGCGCGCCAGCAAGTGGATCTGCCCACCGGCGATGGGGCGCGCGGCCAACGGCGCCGCATCGCTGCGGCGCTCGAAACGTTGCAGCAGGTGTTCCGGCACGGCAATGCCGCGCCAGTCGGGGGTAGTGCCGGCCACCTCGTCGTCCAGCAGTTCGGCTGAAGATGGAGGCGACGGCAGGCGCGCGGCAACGATGGCCAGCGAGGGCGTCAATGCGTTCATGCCGATGGCCTTTCATCAGGGTTTGGGTGGGTGGGCGCGGGGTCCATGTGCAGGGATAACGCGGCCACGCACAAGATATCCAAAACTATTTGCGCCGCCTGCAGATCGCGTGCGGCCAGGGCGTCCCCGACGCGCAGCTTGAGCAGGTTCAAGACCCAGCTGCCCAGCAAGGTGGCGCGGTGGGCCGGCTCGACGATCTGGCGGCCCGCGCTGGCAGGATCACCCTTCTGCCTGTGTACCAGGCCTAATTTTCCGCCGTGGTAGTGCGCGGAAGCGATCTGCTCGGCCAGTTCCTTGACGGGCATGCCACCGCAGCCGCAATGGCGCAGCAGCAAGATCAAATCGTCGGGCAAGGTGGTGATGAACACGTCGGCCGCGTCGCGCACTTGCTGCGGCGTGAGCTGGTAGTCGCGCAGCGGTTCCGCATACGCATCGGGCGCGCGCAGCTCGCAGCCCTCTTGTGCATCGGCATCTTCGTCATCGCGCTGCTTGCGCAGCTGGTCGATGATGAAACGCTTGAAGTACAAAAACAGGGCGCCGATGTGGTGGGGCGCCGCCTCGCTGTCGCCGTGCAGGACTTTTTCGATGAAAAACTGGTGGCGCAAGTCGGCCAGCGAGTCGCCCAGCGACGCCGCCTCGCGCGGACGGCACGGCGTCAGCGCGGCGATGACGCGCTGGTAAAACTCGCCAAGTTCGCCTTGTGTCAGCTGCTGGCGGCGGGTCCAGAAAGCATGAATCCGTTCAAATTGTTCCGATTGCAAAGCCGGTCCGATCGTGTGTTGGGCGGCACGCGCCACTGGCCGGCGGCGACGTACCGTGCGCTGGCCAGACAAGAGAAACTTGTCAGTAAGGTAAAATGCATTTAAGCAATTTTCTCATATCACAGTAAAAATCGCTAACTTTTGTTACTTTCACGACAATTCTCGAGACGCCGATGCATCGCCTGATTCCCCTGTCTTTCAGCCTCCTCTTTTTACTCTGCGTTAACGTCGCGCAGGCGGCCGTGGGCAACGCCGCCAGCGGTCCCGGCAAGCGCATCGCCCTCGTGATCGGCAATGCGGCCTATCCGCAGCCTCTATTGAATCCCGTGAACGATGCGCGTGCCATGGCCGAGCGCCTGCGCCGCCTGGGCTTTGAAGTGCTGTTGCGCACGGACATCAATGCGCAACAGCTGCAAAAGGCGTCGGCCGAGTTTTCCACGCAGGCGCGCGGCGCCGATATCGCCCTCGTGTTTTACGCGGGCCACGGCGCGCAGGCGGGCGAAGCGAACTATGTATTGCCGCTGGGCGCCAACATGAATGCATTGAGCGCGGCCGCCATCGCCGCGCAGGGCGTGTCCGTTTCCAGCCTGGCGGGCGACTTGCAGCGCACGGGCGCGCGCGGCGCCGTACTGATCCTCGACGCTTGCCGCCAGGAATATACGCGCGGCGGCGCCGTGGCGATTCCCGGCGGCGGCAATGCGGCCAGCCACGGCTTTGCCGATACGGCCGCGCCACGCGGCGTGGTGATCGCCTATTCGGCGGGCCCGGGCGCCCTGGCGCGCGACTTCTGGTCGCCCGATTCGCGCAACAGCCCCTACACGAGCGCCCTGCTCGACGCGCTCGATGCGCCCGGTTTGCCGATGAGCGATGTGTTTTCGCAAGTGGCGGCCAGGGTTGCCGCCATGACGCACGACGTGCAAAAACCCCGCGTGTCGTTTGGCGAGACGTCGGCGCGCCTGGTGCTGAACATGGGCAGCGGCAAGGGCGTCAGCCAGGCAACGCCAGGCGTGCTGGCCGGCGCGCAAGGCCAGGGCGGCGTGCGCGCGCCTGCGCCAGCGGTGGAAAAGCCGGCCGCACCGGGCGTCAAAGTGTGGCCAGGCAATGTACTGCAAGACATTAACTATGAAATCCGCATGCAGATCGCGGCCCGTCCATTTCCCCGCCAGCAACTGGAAAAACGCGCACGGGGCGGAGATCTGGTGGCGCTGACGGCCCTCGGCTATGGCATCGGCGGCGGCGATGCTGGCATCAAGCAGCCGAAGGCGGGCATGCAGTGGCTGGAAAAGGCGGCCGCGAAAGATTTTCCGATTGCCCAGACCTATCTGGCGGAATTGCTGATGGTCAAGGGCGACCCCGCTTCGCTGAAGCGGGCGGGCGTGCTGCTGGACGCCGCATCGCAGGCGGGCTACAGCCCCGCCCATGCGTATAAATTCGATCTGGCGCGGCGCACGGGCGCGCCGCCGCAGGATGCGGCCCGGCATTTGCAGGATGCTTTCATGGGCTTGATGAAGGATTACCAGGGCGCCGCCAAGGACATGATGCAGCCGCCAAAAAATAATTCAAAATAATTTTAGATTTCCCTGAACTGCCCCCGTTATCCGTGGGTACATGCAATAGAGCATGACAGTGACCAGGGAAATCTCATGCAACCATTCACCACCACCGGCCAGCGTGGCCGCATCCTCGCCTACCAACCGAGCGGACAAGGTTCCGTCAGCGTGGCCGGCATTCAACATGCGTTCGACGTGGCAACACACTGGCGCTCGGACGTGGCACCCGCCATCAACGCCGTCGTCGACGTGCGCTTCGATGAGGCCGGCAGCCTCGCCACCGTCAGCGCCGTGGCGACACAGCAACTGGCGCAGGAAGAGATGGCCGGCGCGGCGAAACTGGCACGCGACAAGGGCCAGCAGCTGTGGGGCCAGGCCGTGTCCGCCCTGGGCATCAAGGTGCTGGCCAGCCTGGGCGTTCTGATCGCCGGCGCCTTTATCTTCAACACCATCGGCATCCGTTTGTTCGCCTCCGTCTCGCGCACCTACTGGCAGCTGCTGGGCCTGTCCGCCGACAGCCTGGAAAGCTTTGCCCGCGATGGCGGCGGCGGTTTTACGTCGGCACAATTTTTCTTCCTGCTGGCCATTGCCGGATGCTGCGCCACCATGGTTAGCCGCCACCCGAAAGCGGCGCTGGGCAAGTGCGCCCCGCTGCTGTTCATCGTCATCCACAGCAGCTTGCTGTTCATCAAGATCAAGGGCGCCGTCAGCGACGCGGGCAGCGCCATGGGCGGCATCATGGGCACCCGCGCGGCCCGCATGGCCGAGCAGATGGCCAGCGAAATGCTGGGGCAAGTGTGGCAAGGCCTCTCGTTCGGCATCGGCTTTTACCTGGTGCTGGCGTCTTCCATCGTCCTGGCCGCTTACGGCGTCGGCGAATACAAACGTAAAACCATCGGCTAAGCCACCTCTTACACATTCATTGAAGGAAATATCATGCAACGTACCCTCCCAGCCCTGCTCGCCATCGCCGTCCTGCTGTCCGCCTGCGGTAAAACAGAGACCGCCACACCGGCCGCCTCCGCTCCCGTCGCAGCGAATGTCGCCGACATGGCCGCCAAGGCGCAAGTGAAGGCAGCAGCAGCCAGCCTGCCGCAAGCGGACGCTGCCACGCCAACGTCCAGCTATGTCGACATCACGAGCGGCCACCAGCTGATGTACAGCTACCTCGCCTTGTCCGGCGTGCCGCCCGACTACGCGGCCGTGGCCCAGCGCATCTCGCGCGAATATGCGGGCAGCAACGACGCCTTCCGCAAGCAGGAAGTGCTCGACGCCCTGAAACCGCAGATCGACGCCAAGGTCAATGAAGCGAAAACCAAGCGCTACCTGCGCTACCAGATCAATGGCCAGGGCGCACTGTCGCCGTACGCGATGGACAAGGCCGCCTTCCCCGCCAAGTTCGCCGACGCGGGCACCTATTACTACATGTACGACAACGGCGACTACAAGCTGGCGTTCACGAATGGCGACGGTTATTCGCTGCTGAAAGTGGACCAGGATGCGGCGCGCAAGATCGAAGCGGCGCGCAGCGGCTACAAGGATTTCGCCATCGTCGTGTACGCCTACGCCCAGGAAGCGGACATGGCCAGCAACCAGGTCAAGGCGCAGATCGTCAAGGTGGCGATCAAGCTGAACGGAGAAGAAATTCCCGTCAGCCAGGCGCGGTAGAACGGGCTCGGTTACACTGTTCGCCACATTGCATCGGGATCGGGATCGGGACATATGGGCGAACAGACACTGGCGGAACAACATCTGGCAAACGGGCAACGGCTGCAGCAGCAAGGCAAGCTGATCGAGGCGATCAACGCCTACCAGGCCGCGTATAAGCTGAATCCGGCCCTGGCCGAAGCGCAGCATTTCCAGGGCCTGGCGATGCTGGAGCTGGGCCAGGGCGCCATCGGCCTGGGCTTGCTGAAACTGTCGCTCAAGCAGCAGCCGGACAACGCCCTGTTCCACTACAACCTCGGTAACGTGCTGCGCGGCACGGACAGCGACGCGGCGCTGGCCAGCTACGCCACGGCGGCGCGGCTGGCGCCGCACGAACATGATTTCGCCATCAGCCATGCGGAATTGCTGATGGGAAAACAGCGGCTGATGGATACCATCGCCGAACTGGAACGGGCCCACGCCCTGCGTCCGCAGCGCTGGCAAACCCTGCAGGGACTGGCCGAGCTGTACTACCGCACGGGACAGCAGGAACTGGCGTTGCAACGCTACGCGCAAGCCCTGGCGCTGCATCCTGCGCTGGCGCAAACGTGCCGCATCGGCTTTGCCAGCCCCGGCACGGAAAACACGGAGCGGCTGACGGCGCCCGACGTACCGGCAAGCTTGCACGATTTCCTGCGCGAAACGGATTTGCACATCCTCGACGATTTCCTGCCCGATCCCGCCGCCTGGCGCGCGCAAGCGCTGGCGTTGCCGTTCGAGCAGCAGCGCTATGCGGGACAAAACTATCCAGGCAGCCAGACGGCAGGCCAGCCCAGCCAGGCCATCATGGAACGCATCGCCACGGCGCTGGGCCGGCCCATTCGTTTCATTTCGCCCGACAACGGTTCCTACCGCCTCAGCTATGCGGACGCCATGGCGCGCACCGATATCCACGTGGATAACGAGACGGGCAACAATTTCAATTTCTATGCGGGCGTGCTGTATCTGAACCCGCCCGAGCAATGCCAGGGCGGCACCACCTTCTGGCGCCACCAGCCCAGCGGCTGGTACCGGCGATTACCCGAGGCGGACGTGAAAGCGGGCGGCTACGCCAGCTTCAAGGATTTCCAGAAACGCTGGCTGCCGAACAGCAAAGTGCAGAAATTCAACGACTTGCAGGAACAGCGCGACAGTTGGCAAGCCCTGCTGGAAGTGCCGATGCGCCACAACCGCCTGATCGTCTACAAGGGACACTACTTTCACTCGATCAGCAATGTGTTTGGCGACACGCCGGAGAATGGGCGATTGGTGCAGCTGTTTTTCTTTGAAGTACCGGATTGAGCATGCTGCGCGGATATTGTCGGATTACGCAGCGTAAATCCGGGGTCAGACCCGACGGGTCTGACCCCAGCTCTTCAGCCGTCGGGTCAGTCAATACATATCCGCCGCCGTCGCCCGCACAGCTTTCAACAGCATATCCGCCCCCGGCGACAGCAAATGATCCTGCTGGCGAATAATGCCGAACGCATCCATCTTGCACGGCAGTTCGATGGGCAAGATGCTCAGCACGTTCAACGATTCATAGTAATGCGCCACTTCCGTCGGCATCACGTGCAGCGAGTCCGTCTGCTGTAGTAGCGACGTGATCAGGAGCAAGGCGGTCGTGTCGACCACATCGACGGGCGGTTCCTGGCCCGCGCGGCGGAACATCATGTCGAAGCGGTGGCGCAGGATGCTGCCTTGCGGCGGCAAGATCCACGGCTGGGCCGCCAAATCCTTCAATTGCAGATTCTTGCGCGACAGCAGCGGATGGCCATTGCGCGCCACGGCGCTGGCAGGCTCCTCCGTCAATTCCTCGTAGATGAGTCCCGCGCTGCTTTCCTTTTCCAGGATGCGCCCGATCATGAAATCGAGGGTGCCGTGCTGCAGCATGTCCATCAGGGTATTGCTGTGTTCCAGATGCACGCCGATGCGCATCAACGGTGCCTGCTGCTTGATGCGGGCAATCGCGCGCGGCAGCAAGGCCATGGCCGGCGTCATGATGACGCCCACTTCCACCTGGCCCGTGAGGCCCGACTTCAGGGCAACGATATCGTCATGCGCCAAGGACAGGCTCGTCAGGGCCATGCGCGCGTGGCGTATCATTGTCTCGCCGTAGATGGTCGGCTCCATGCCGCGTGGCAACCTGTCGAACAGGCGCACGTCCAGCATCTCTTCCAAGTCCTTGATTTGCTTGGACGCGGCCGGCTGCGTCATGTGCAACTCTTCCGCCGCGCGGTGGATGTTGCGCTGCTCGTCAAGGGCGATCAACAGCAGCAATTGCCGCGTCTTCAGGCGGGCTCGCAAGAACCAGTTGGGGTTGAGGGTATCCATGAATAAATCATATCATGATCGATATCAGTTTTAATTCAATATCGATGTTATAGATATCGGTATGTCTCCTTTTTATACTTGGTCAACAAGCGTTCACAATGCCTTGCAGGCGGCGCTCGGGTTAGCGGCCGGGCCAGCCGTTTGCTGGATGAATTCGATGGTGCCGTCCGGCTTGTATTTCAGCTCTTCCACGGCCACGGAACGCCGGTATTCTCCGCCGCCGGGCAACTTGTCGTTGTGATAGAAGATGTAGGACTTGCCGTTGAACTCGATGATGGCCTGGTGAATGGTTTTCACGACGGCGTTCTTGTCCATGATGGTGCCGCGGAAATGCCACGGACCCGTCGGCGTCGGACCCGTCGAATACGCCGTTTCTTCCGGGAAGTTACGCGAGTACGACAAGTAATACGTGCCCGCATGCTTATGCATGTAGGCCGCTTCCGTGAACGCATCCATGCCGAAGGTCAGAATCGGGCCGTCCAGCTCCGTCATATTGGGCTTGAGCTTGGCGTATTTCAAGACCGTGTTGCCCCAGTAAATGTAGGCCTGGCCATCCGTGTCAATGAAGACGGCCGGGTCGATATCGTCCCAGGGAATGGCCGTCTGCTTCGTCATGTCATTCGTGACCAGAGCGCTGCCGCGCGCGTCGACGAAGGGGCCTGTCGGGCTGTCGGAGACGGCCACGCCGATGGCTTTTCCCGGGATGCTTTTATGGTCGACGGTCGAATAGAAATAATATTTATTATCGCGCTTGACGATGTCACCGGCCCACGCATCCTTGCCGGCCCACGCGAAGGTGGAAAAGCGCACGGGCGAGCCGTGATCCGTCCAGTTCGCCATGTCGCACGAGGAATACACGCGCCACTCGTGCATGCGGTAATCCGTATCCGTGGCGCTCGCTTCATCGTGGCCCACGTACAGGTAGACCCTGCCATTGTCCACCAGCGCGGCCGGGTCGCCCGTGTAGATGTCCTTGACGATGGGGTTGGCCGCCTGCGCGCCGAATGGGGCGCAGGCGAGCGCCGCCGCCATGCCGATGGTTGCGGCAAGTTTATTCTTGTGAAACATGGTATTAACTCCGATTGGTATTTTTCTGACCCATGGCCATCAGTCTTTGCACGACGCAAAAGACGAACAGCAAGCCGCCGATGACGATCTTGGTCCACCACGAGCTGAGCGTGCCGTCGAAGGCGATCAGGGTCTGGATGGTGCCGAGCACGAGCACGCCGGACAGCGCACCCGCCACGTAGCCATAGCCACCGCTGAGCAGGGTGCCGCCGATGACGACAGCGGCAATCGCGTCCAGTTCCGTGCCTTGCGCATGCAAGCCATAGCCGGACAGCATGTAGAACGAAAACAGCACGCCGCCCAGCGCGGCGCAAAAGCCGCTGAAGGCGTAAATGAACACCTTGGTGCGGCCCACGGGCAGCCCCATCATCAGGGCCGACTGTTCATTGCCGCCGATCGCATACACGGCGCGGCCGAACGGCGTGGCGTGCGCCAGCCAGATGGCCAAGAGCAACGTGATCACGGCGATCACGACGCCGGGTGAGACAAAACCGCCGAGAAATTGCAATTGCGTCTGCGACATGGCCACGAACAACGGGTCATCGATGGTGATGGAATTGATGCTGATCAAGTAGCACAGGCCGCGCGCCAAAAACATGCCGGCCAGGGTGACGATGAACGGCTGCAATTTGAAGTAATGGATCAGCGCGCCCATGCTGGCGCCAAAGACCGTGCCCAGCGCCAGCACGGTGACGATCACCAGGAGCGGCGGCCAGTGCGCCACGTTGAGCAGCCAGGCGGCGATCATGGTCGACAGGGCCAGCACGGAACCGACCGATAAATCGATGCCGCCGGAGACGATGACGAAAGTCATGCCGACGGCGATGACCAGTAAAAAGGCGTTATCGATCAACAGGTTAAAGATCACTTGCGTCGACAGCAGGCCCGGATAGGCGGCACCGCCCAGGCCCAGCATCACCACCAGCAGCAGGACCGTGACGAGCGAGGTGAAATACGGGGTGTGCAGCAAGCCCTTCATGCTTTTCTCCGATGCAGCAATTGCTTGAATTCCGACGATTGCGACAGGCAGACGAGGAAGACGACGACCGACTTGACGACCATGTTCACTTCCGGCGGCACGCCCAGCGAATAAATCGTGTAGGTCAGGGTCTGGATGATGAGCGCGCCTATCATGCTGCCCACGAGGCTGAACTTGCCGCCAGCCAGCGAGGTGCCGCCCAAAGTGACGGCCAGGATGGCGTCGAGTTCCAGCATCAGGCCCGCGTTATTGGCGTCGGCGCTCTTGATGTTCGAGCTGATCATCAGGCCCGACAGACCCGCGCAGGCCGCGCAAAACACGTAGACGAAGAAGATCAGCGTCGCCGTCTTGATGCCGGCCAGGCGCGCGGCGACGGGGTTGATGCCGACGGCCTGGATGAACAGGCCCAGGGCCGTCTTGCGCATCAGCACGGCCGTGATGATGAACACGGCAGCGACGAGGAACAGCGAGAACGGCAAGCCAAACAGGTAGCCGCTGCCGATGAAAAAAAACGGTTGATAATAGACGGTGACGATCTGCCCATCCGTCAGCAATTGCGCCAGGCCACGCCCAGCCACCATCAGTATCAATGTCGCGACGATGGGTTGCAAGCCGAGTCCCGCCACCAGCACGCCATTCCAGGCGCCGCACAACAGGGCAGCGCCCAGGGCGGCCGCCAGGGCCCAGCCCATGGGGATGTTGCTCACGTAGGTCGGCACGCCGTTGTCCATCACCATGGTGCCGCCGATCAGCATGGCGGCCACCGTGCCGGACAGGGCTACGACGGCGCCCACGGAAATATCGATGCCGCGCGTGGCGATCACCAGGGTCATGCCCAGGGCCGCCAGCATCAGCGGGGCGGCACGGTTGACGATGTCGATCACGCTGCCGTAGAGGTGGCCGTCGCGGATCTCCAGATGAAAAAAGCCGGGGATGGCGAAGAAGGCCACCAGCAACAGCAGCAACAGCGCGGCCAGGGGCCGGCTCAAGGGGTGATGCAGAACGGTATGCAAGGCGGACGTACCCGTAGTGGAAGCCGGACGCGCCAGGGGCGCGTTCGATGGCGTGGATAAACTCATGTGGCGTCTCCGGCGATCACTTGCAGCACGGAACTGTCATCGAGCTCGCCGCGCGCATAGTCGCCGCAGGCCTTGCGGTCGCGCATGACGAGAATACGGTCGCTGCAGCGCAGCACTTCCGGCAACTCCGACGAGATGAACAGGATGGCCATGCCTTTGCGGCACAGCTTGCTCACATAACTCATGATTTCCTGCTTGGCGCGCACGTCGATGCCGCGCGTCGGTTCATCGAGAATCAGCATGGCCGGCGACGTCACCAGCCAGCGCGCCAGCAAAGCTTTCTGCTGATTGCCGCCCGACAGGCTGCCAATCGGCGTTTCAATGCTGGCCGTCTTGATGCCGAGCGCCTTCACATACTCGTCGGCCAGCGCCTGCTGGCGTTTGAATGGAATGGCGCGCAGCAAGCCCGTGCGGGCCTGCAAGGCCAGGATGATGTTTTCGCGCACGGACAGCGACAAAATCGCGCCCTCGTGCTTGCGGTCTTCCGAGCAGAAACCGATGTCCTGGGCGATCGCGTCGCGCGGCACGTTGAACTGGCGTATCTTGCCCTGCATAACGATGCTGCCGGAATCGGCCTTGTCGGCGCCGAACAGCAAACGCGCCAGTTCCGTGCGGCCCGAACCGAGCAAGCCGGCCAGACCCAGCAATTCACCCTGGCGGATGTGGAAATCCATGGGCAGCAGGGCGCCCTTGCGGCCCAGTCCCTGCGCTTCGAGCACAGTCGGACCGAAGCTGGCGGCGCCCGCTTCTTGCGCCAGGTCCAGCGTTTGCTCCTGCGTGTCGGCCGCCACGCCGATCATTTTATTCACCAGCGCCAGGCGCGACAGTTCGCTGCACGCGTATTCGCCCTCGCGCTCGCCATTGCGCATGACGGTGATGCGGTCGGAAATGGCGTAGGTCTGGTCGAGGAAGTGGGTCACAAACAGAATCGCCATGCCCTGCTCGCGCAGGCGGCGCAGCACGGAAAACAGCAGATTGACTTCCGCCTCGTCCAGGCTAGACGTGGGTTCGTCGAGGATCAGCACGCGGGCCGAAATGTTCAGCGCGCGCGAAATGGCGACCATTTGCTGGATGGCCAGCGGAAAACTGGACAATTGCGCCGTGACATCGATATCGATCTGCAATTGCTGCAGCAAGGCACGCGCCTGCTGCTGCATGGAACGCCAGTCGATGGCCCCGAAGCGGCGCGGGTAGCGGCCAATAAAGATGTTTTCCGCCACCGACAGGTTCGGGCACAGATTGACTTCCTGGTACACGGTGCTGATGCCGAGCAACTGCGCGTCCGACGTGGATGCGGGGGCGATGGGCTTGCCTTCAAACAGAATCTGGCCGCTGTCGGGCGTGTAGACGCCCGTCAGCACCTTGATCAGGGTCGATTTCCCGGCGCCGTTCTGCCCCATCAAGGTATGCACTTCGCCCGGATACAGGCGCAGGGCAACGTCGCTGAGGGCTTTGACGCCAGGAAAGGACTTGCTGATGCCGCGCAACTCCAGCAAGGGAGCTGGCGCGGCGTTGTGTTGCGCTTGCGTATTCATCATGCGGCAAGCTTAGTACTTACGGTTCGGGAATTCCTTGGCGGCCACCTCGGCAGGGAACACGCCTTCCACCGTCGTGATGCGCGCTGGCACGGGTTTACCGGCCACCACGTCGCGGGCGATCGACATCAATTGCGGGCCCAGCAGCGGGCTGCATTCGACGGTGACGTTCAGTTTGCCGGCGATCATGGCTTCGAACGCGCCTTTGACGCCATCGATCGAGATGATGATGATGTCCTTGCCCGGTTTCATGCCCGCTTCTTCGATGGCCTGGATGGCGCCGATGGCCATGTCGTCATTGTGCGCGTACAGCACGTTGATCTTCTTGCCTTCGGCCTTCAGGAACGCTTCCATCACTTCCTTGCCCTTGGCGCGCGTAAAGTCGCCCGTTTGCGAACGGATGATCTTCAATTTCGGATTCTTGCCGATGACTTCCTGGAAGCCTTCCTTGCGGTCGATGGCCGGCGCGGAACCGACCGTGCCTTGCAGCTCGACGATGTTCAGTTGCGCGTCCGGGGTTTTCTTGGCGTGCTCGAGCAGCCATTGGCCGGCGCGGCGGCCCTCTTCCACGAAATCGGAACCGATGAAGGTCACGTACAGCGATTTGTCGGTGACATTGACGGCACGATCCGTCAGGATGACGGGAATCTTGGCGGCCTTGGCTTCGCGCAGAACCGTATCCCAGCCGGACTCAACGACCGGCGAGAAGGCGATCACGTCGACTTTTTGCGCAATGAACGAGCGCAGGGCCTTGACCTGGTTTTCCTGTTTTTGCTGCGCATCGGCAAATTTCAGGGTGACGCCATCTTTCTTGGCCGCATCCTTGATGGAGACGGTATTGGCGGTGCGCCATTCGCTTTCGGCGCCCACCTGCGAAAAGCCCATGACGAGGGGCTTGGCGGCAAAAGCGGAAGAAGTAGCGGACAGTGCCAACAACATGGCGCTGGCGAGGAGTGTGCGGCGTGTCAATTTCATTCTTGTCTCCAGTTTTTTTTGGAATACCATCACAGCCGGATGCCGGATGGGCGGTTTTTTATGAACCCATGGTAGGAGAAAGCAACATAGCCATCCAATCAATTCTTTTTCGCTTGTGATATCGATTTGCGTATCACCTACCGCCCATCCCCTAGCCTGCTTACCGTTTGGCTGCCGGCAATTCGCGGCTTTGATAGCGGTTCAAGTCGCGCGCATCGACTTGCGGCCAGCCGTCCTTGTCCCACGTCATGGGCAAGATCTTGAGCTTCTGCAAATAATTGTCCGTCGTTTCATAGGCGTGCAGCACCAGGTAATCCTTGCCGTCAAACTTATAGGCGCTGTTGTGGCCGAGGCCTTGCCAGTCCTTGTCGCCTTTCAGCAGCACCGTGCCGCCGCCCTGTGCCATGTCGCGGCCATCCTTGTCCAGGTAGGGGCCCGTCACGCTTTTTGAGCGTCCCACGGCCAGGTGATAGGTGCTTTTTTCTTTCTGACAGCACAAGCCCCAGGAAACGAAGAGGAAGTAATCGTTGCCGCGCTGGAAGATGAACGGTGCCTCGATTTCCTCGGGCGCCGGCTTGAATTCGCCTGCGCGTGGCGGCAGGGGTACGCGTCGGGCCAGCGAGTGCCACTCTTGCGGTTCCGCAATATGGGTCCAGTCCGGCGTCAGTTTCACCAGCTTGATGCCATTCCAGAATGAGCCAAACGACATCCACGGCGTGCCCTTGGCATCGGTGATGATGTTCGAATCGATGGCGTTCCACTCGTCGCGTTCGGGCACCGATTGCAGCAGCATGCCCTGGTCGACCCAGCGGTAGTCGGGCGAGCGGGGATTCAAGGTGGTGTTGACGGTCACGCCGATGCCGGACGTGTTCTTGCCGAAGCCGGATACCGAGTAGTACAGGTAATATTTTCCGTCGTGAAATTGCACGTCGGGCGCCCAGATATGGTCGTCAAAGCTGGGAGCAGCTGTTTTTGCCCACGTAGGCTGGCCCGCGAAGACGCGCCCTTCCGGTTGCCAGTCAACCATGTTTTTCGAACTGTAGAAGGTGATGCCGGGACCGGTGCTGTACAAATAATACGTGTCGCCTTCCTTGGCCATCACGGGGTCGTGCACGCTGACTTGGGCCGCGTGCGCGGCAGCCATGATCGCCAGGGTGCTCAGGATGGCGGCCATGCCGCGTGTCAATGTGTGCATCGTCTTCTCCAAAATGGTCAGCCGGCCCGTCATGCGGGCCGGCCTGATGAGTGACAGGTGAGCGACAGCTTAGTCGACGGCCACCACCACGACGGCCTTGGCCGGTACCGACACGGTCAGCTTGCCGCCTTGCGCCTGGGCATTGAACGCCACCGGCTGCACGGCTTGCGGTTGCGCAAAGCTGTTGACGGCATCCATCTTGCCTGCGGTCAGCACGCGGCCCGTCACGCTGGCCACTTGCTTGCCGGCCAATGCCACGCTCACGTCGACAGCCTTGTGCGGGTTCGTGTTGACCAGCGACAGATACACCTTGCCATCCTTGCCGCGCGCGGCCGAGGCGCTCACTTCCGGAATGCTGACCTTGCCCAGGCTGTACTTGCCATTGCCCTGGATGGCGACCGGCAGGGACGTGGCATCCTGGAACGGCACGTACATTTCAAACGCGTGATATGTAGGCGTGAGGAAATATTTGTCCTTGTCGGTAATGATCATCGCCTGCAGCACGTTGACCATTTGCGCGATATTCGTCATGCGCACGCGGTCCGCGTGGGCGTGGAAGATATTGAAGTTCAGGGCGGCGACCAAGGCGTCGCGCAAGCTGTTTTGCTGGAACAGGAAACCGGTGTTGGTGCCCGGCTCCACGTCGTACCAGGTGCCCCATTCATCGACGTACAAGCCCGTCTTTTTCGAGGGATCGTTCTTGTCGATGGCGGCGATATTGTTCTTGATCAAGCTATCGATGCACAGGGTACGGCTCAGGGTCGAGATCCATTGATCTTCGCCAAAGCCCGTGGCGGCGCCCTTCTTTTCCCAGACGCCCGTCGGTACCGTGTAGTAGTGGAAACTGATGGCGTCCATCATGTTCGGCTTGATTTCGCGGCTCAGGGTGCTGGACCAGCTGATGTCGTCGTCATTGCCGCCGCTGGCGATAAATTTCGGGCGCGCGCTTTCCGGCGTCTTCATGAAGGTGTGATAGTGCTTGTACAGGTCGGCATAGTACTGCGGGCGCATATTGCCGCCGCAACCCCAGGCTTCATTGCCGATGCCAAAGTAATCGACTTTATACGGCTGGGCACGGCCATTCTTGCGGCGCAGCTCGGCCAGGGTCGACTTGCTGTCCGAGGTCATGTATTCGAGCCATTCGGACATTTCCTGCGGCGTGCCGGAACCGAGGTTGCCGTTGATATAGGTCTGCGCACCCAGGAGCTCGGCCAGATCGAAGAATTCGTGCGTGCCGACGGCGTTCGATTCTTCCACGCCGCCCCAGTTGGTGTTGACCTTGGTCGGGCGCTTGTCGCGCGCGCCGATGCCGTCCTTCCAGTGGTATTCATCGGCAAAACAACCGCCCGGCCAGCGGACCAGGGGCACGTGCAACTGTTTCAGCGCGCCCAGCACGTCGTTGCGCCAGCCCTTGGTATTCGGAATGGAAGATTCCGGTCCCACCCACATGCCTTCGTAGATGCCCGTGCCCAGGTGCTCGGCGAACTGGCCGTACACGTTCTTGTTGATCACGGCACCGGGCTTGGCCACGTCGATGGTGACCTTGACGGGCGCGGCAAAGGTGCTGCCGGCGGCCATGGCCAGGCTGAGGGCCACGATGCTGGTATGGATGAGTTTCATGCTGTCTCCTGTTTTTTAGTGAAAAGCAAGGGCCGGGATCAACCCGGCAATATGGATATGGCGATGCCTCTCCTGCCGCGGGGTTGCGGCGGCAAGAGCGGTGTTTCAAGATTGGAGGGCCGGTCAGTACCGGCGCGGATTAAACGATGCCCTAAGGCTTAGACCCAGCCGGCGTCGACGATGAATTCCTGGGAGGAACACATCGCTCCGTCATCGGAAGCGAGGAACAGCACCATGGCGGCGATGTCCTGTGGCATCAGCTTGCTTGGCAAGCATTGGCTTTTCTTGATTTCCACTTCCGCCGCGTCGTCGACCCACAGGTCGATCTGGCGCTGCGTCATGACCCAGCCCGGTGTGACGGTGTTGACGCGGATATTGTGGGCGCCAAAGTCGCGCGCCAGGCCCCGCGTGAGGCCCACGACGGCCGCCTTGGTGGTGGCATACACAGGGTAGCCGCCCGACTTCATGTGCCAGGAAATCGAGCTGACGTTGATGATGGAACCGCCGCCCTTGCGTTTCATGCCCTCGAAGACGGCCTGGCACGTGAAGAACATGGGACGTTGATTGATCGCAATGCGCTCGTTCCAGTATTCCAGGGTGACGTCCTGCGCCTGGTGGCGCTGGTCGTTGGCGGCATTGTTGACGAGGATATCGAAGTCGCCCAGCTTGTCGGCCAGTTCGGCCATGACGGCTTGCAACGATGGAATATCCGTGATGTCGCAATGGCGGAACAACGGTGCCGTCAGGCCCGCTTCGGCCAGGCGGCGGCACAGGGCCTCGCTCGCTTCCACGGCGATATCGACAAACGCCACCAGTGCGCCCTGAGCGGCAAATTCCGCCACCAAAGATTCGCCGATGCCGCTGCCGCCACCCGTGATGAACACGCGCTTGCCCTGCAAGCTGCCATATTTCGCCAATTGCTTCATCTTGTCTCCGCCTGTGTATTTTTATTTTTTGTGATTAAAGTTTGCCCAGCACGCCATCGTGACGGCGCCAGATGCCCAGCGGATTATCGTCGCGCAGCGACTCCGGCAGCAAGTCCTGCGGCAGGTTCTGGTAGGACACGGGACGCAGGAAGCGGTTGATGGCTGCCGTGCCGACCGAGGTGCTGCGGCCGTCCGATGTGGCCGGGAACGGGCCGCCGTGCACCATGGCTGTCGACACTTCCACGCCCGTCGGGAAACCGTTGGCCAGGATGCGGCCCACGCGGCGTTCCAGCACGGGCAGCAAACGGCGCGCATCTGCCACGTCGCCGGCATCCATTTGCAAGGTGGCCGTCAGCTGGCCTTCCAGGCTTTCCGTGATCGCCAGCAATTGCTCGATGTCGCGGCAGGCGACCAGCAGCGAGGCCGGGCCGAAGACTTCGTCGCGCAGATCGTGCTTGGCCAAAAACGCTTCACCCGAAGTAACGAACAGGGCGGCGGCGCCCTTGCCTTCGTCGCCCGTGTTTTGCACCAGCGGCGTCACGTCGGCATGCTGCGCCAGGGCGGCGACGCCCTTGGCATAGCTGCTGGCTATGCCAGCCGTCAACATGGTGGCGGCAGGCGCCGGCGCCAACGCTTCGGCGGCAGCGGCGGCAAACGCCGTAAAGTCAGGGCCTTCCAGGCCCAGCACGAGGCCGGGATTGGTGCAGAACTGACCCACGCCCATCGTCAGCGAGGCGGCAAAGCCGCTGGCAATCGCCGCGCCACGGGCGGCCAGCGCTTGCGGCAACACGAAGACGGGATTGATGCTGCTCATTTCCGCATATACGGGTATCGGTTGCGCACGTTCCGCCGCCACCTTCATCAAGGCGATGCCGCCCGAACGCGAACCCGTAAAGCCCACGGCCTGGATGGCGGGATGCGCCACCAGGGTCTGGCCGATGCCATTGCCCGTGCCTGTCAGCAAGGCGAACACGCCGGCTGGCAGCTTGCAGATGGCAATCGCTTTCACGATCGCGCGCGCCACCAGCTCCGACGTGCCCGGATGGGCCGAATGGGCTTTCAGGACGACGGGACAGCCTGCAGCCAGGGCCGAGGCCGTATCGCCGCCAGCGACCGAGAAGGCCAGCGGGAAGTTACTGGCCGCGAACACGGCGACGGGGCCCAGGCCGATCATGCGCAAACGCAAGTCAGGACGCGGCGGCACGCGGTCAGGCAGCGGGCTGTCGATGCGTGCATCGGTCCATGAACCCTCGCGCAGCAAGCCGGCGAACAATTTCAGCTGACCCACCGTGCGGCCACGTTCGCCTTCCAGGCGCGCGCGCGGCAAGCCGCTTTCCGTCATGGCGCGCACGATCAGATCGTCGCCCAGCTCGAGGATTTGCGCGGCGATGGTGTCGAGAAAATCGGCGCGTTCCGCATCGCTGGTGGCGCGGTACGGATCGAACGCGGCTTGGGCCAAACGGCACGCCGCGTCGATTTGCGCGGCGTCGACCATGTGGAAAGCGGGCGCGATGTGTGTGCGCGCGGCCGGGTCCCACGCTTCGAAGGAGCCGCCGTTACCCTTGACGGCGACGCCGCCGATCAATGCATCACCGGTGATATTGAAACTCATAATGTGCTCACTTTCGCAAATTCGGTTGGGAAGACATCGAGGCGGTTGCGCAAGGCAGGGCCAAAGGCCGGCGCTTCGATTTCAAAGGTTTCACCCGGCGCCACGCTCACGCCATCGGCAAAGCTTAACGTTGCCGTGCCAAAGAAGTGTACGTGCACGTCGCCAGGGCGCTTGAACAGCGGGTACTTGAAGTGATGATGTTCCAGATTGGCAATCGTGTGCGACATATTCTCTTCGCCGCTGACGAACGCCTTTTCCCAGCGTACATTGCCAGCCGCATCGAGCACGCGCGAGGCGCCGGCGATATGCGCGGGCAATTCGCCCACCAGCAGGGCCGGTCCCACGCTGCAGGCGCGCAGTTTCGAGTGGGCCAGGTACAGATAGTTCTGGCGCTCCGTGATGTGGTCCGAGAATTCATTGCCGATGGCGTAGCCGACCCGGTAGGGCTGGCCATCGTCGCCGATCACGTACAGGCCGGCGATTTCCGGCTCTTCGCCGCCATCGAGGGCAAAATCCGGCATGCGCAGCGGCTGGCCGCCGGCGCGCACAATGGAGCCGTCGCCTTTATAGAACCATTCGGGCTGGGCGCCGGCCGTACCGTCAGCCGGCTTGCCGCCTTCCACGCCCAGGCGGAACATTTTCATCGAATCGCTCAGGGACTCGGCATCGCCGCCGATCTTCTTGTGCATGGCGTCGCGCGCGCCGGCGCTGCCCAGGTGGGTCAGGCCCGTGCCCGTCACGTAGCAGTGCGCTTCATCGGCGTGGTCGAGCGGCGGCAGCACACGTCCGGTAGCGGCCACGTCCGTATAGGAATGCGTGGTATTGCCGACCGTGGCGTTGACCAGGTCCGCCAGGCTGACTTTCTTTCGGATGGCGTCTTGCGCCAGTGCATACGTCGTGTTGTAGCCTTCGATGACGCGGATGACGTCGTCTTGCAGCAGGCCGACGAGGCGGCCGCCGTGTTCATTCGTAAATTGCAGCAACAGCATGGGATTCTCCGCTTAATGTGAGTGGCGCGGCACGGCGGAACCGCGATTGCCGACCAGGAAGTCGAAATCGCAGCCTTCATCGGCCTGCAACACGTGTTCGATGTACAGCTGCTGGTAGCCGCTCTTCGGTCCGGGCGCGCTGCCCAGTTCGCGGGCCGCCAGGCGCTCAGCGATTTCCGCATCGCTGATGTCGATGTTCAGGCTGCCGTTGTGGCAGTCGAGGGCGATCATGTCGCCATCCCTCACGATGCCCAGCGGGCCGCCGGCCATCGCTTCCGGCGCCACGTGCAGCACGACCGTGCCGTAGGCCGTGCCGCTCATGCGCGCATCCGAGATGCGCACCATGTCGGTGATGCCTTGCGCCAGCAGTTTCGGCGGCAAGCCCATGTTGCCTACTTCCGCCATGCCAGGATAGCCTTTCGGGCCGCAGTTCTTCATGACCAGCACGGAGTTCGCGTCGACATCCAGATCCGGATCAACGATGCGGGCCTTGTAATGTTCAAAATCTTCGAACACAACGGCCTTGCCGCGATGCTGCATCAGGTGTGGCGAGGCGGCCGACGGTTTCAGCACAGCGCCGCGTGGCGCCAGATTGCCGCGCAGCACGCAAATGCCGCCATCGGCCAGCAATGGGTTGTCCAAGGTGCGCACCACTTCATCGTTGTAGATCGGCGCTTCGACGCAGTTGTCCCACAGCGACTTGCCGTTGACGGTCAGCGCATTCTTGTGCGGCAGCAAATCGCCCTCGCCCAGGCGGCGTATCACGGCCGGCAAGCCGCCCGCATAATAAAACTCTTCCATCAGGAAACGGCCCGACGGCAGCAAGTCAACGATGGTCGGCGTGCCGCGGCCTACCTTGGTCCAGTCTTCCAGCTCCAGCGGCACGCCGATGCGGCCGGCAATCGCCTTCAGGTGGATCACGGCATTGGTCGAGCCGCCGATGGCGGCGTTGACCTTGATGGCGTTTTCAAACGCTTCACGCGTCAGCACTTTCGACAGGCGCAGATCTTCGTGCACCATTTCGACGATGCGGATGCCCGACATATGTGCCAGCACGTAGCGGCGCGAATCGACGGCGGGGATGGCCGCGTTGTGCGGCAGGGACGTGCCCAGCGCTTCCGCCATGCTGGCCATCGTCGAAGCCGTGCCCATGGTGTTGCAGGTACCGGCCGAGCGCGACATGCCCGATTCGGCCGACATGAACTGGTGCAAGGTGATCGATCCCGCCTTCATCTGCTCGTGCAACTGCCACACGGCCGTGCCGGAGCCGATGTCCTTGCCATTGAGTTTGCCGTTCAGCATGGGGCCGCCGCTGACGACGATGGTGGGGATGTCGACGCTGGCAGCGCCCATCAGCAGCGCCGGCGTCGTCTTGTCGCAGCCGACCAGCAGCACGACGGCGTCCATCGGGTTGCCGCGGATCGATTCTTCCACGTCCATCGACGCCAGGTTGCGCGTCAGCATGGCTGTCGGGCGCAAATTCGATTCGCCATTCGAGAAAACAGGGAATTCCACTGGAAAACCGCCCGCCTCCAGGATGCCGCGCTTGACGTGTTCGGCCAGTTGGCGGAAATGTGCGTTGCAAGGGGTCAGTTCGGACCAGGTATTGCAGATGCCGATGATGGGCTTGCCGTGAAACTCGTGGTCAGGTATGCCCTGGTTTTTCATCCAGCTGCGGTACATGAAGCCGTTCTTGTCCTGCGAGCCGAACCACTCGGCAGAGCGCAGGGCTACCTTCTTTTTTGTCTCAGACATGCCATTCTCCTGGTTGTGCCATGCCGGATCTAATGTCGTCGGCCCGGGCAGCGATGTTGGAATACTAAAGAATCCTGCCATGCCTTTCCAATCAATTTTTAATGCGTTCCGATATCGAAAATGATATCCATAAGCACCAATGAAAACGCCCTGCGGGCGCGTGGCGGCAGGGCGTGGAAGGTTTTCGGGGTCTGCGACGATTATTCTGCGGAAAACCGATAGACCGTTTCCGTCTGATACACCTCGCCCGGGCGCAAAATGGTATTCGGGAAATGCGGCTGGTTCGGCGAATCCGGAAAATGCTGGGTTTCCAGGCATAGCGCGCCGCGATAGCGGATGGCGCCCTGCTTGCCCTGCTGGCTGCCGTCGAGGAAATTACCGGAATAAAACTGGATGCCCGGCTCCTGCGTGTACACCTGCATCACCCTCCCGGAAACGGGATCGCGCACGGTGGCGGCCAGGTTCAGCCCGTGATCTGTCTGTTTATTGAGCACAAAGTTATGGTCGTAGCCGCGGCCGATGCGCAGCTGCTCATGCGGCACATCAATGCTGCTGCCGAGAACGGTGCTCTGGCGCAAGTCGAACGGCGTGCCGGACACGTCCGCCAGTTCGCCCGTGGGGATAGCCCCCGCGTCCACGGGCAGGTAGCGGTCCGCGTTGATGGACAACGCGTGGCCGAGGATATCGTCCTGCCCCGCCAGATTGAAATAGCTGTGGTTGGTCAAGTTGATCGGCGTGGCCTGGTCCGTCACGGCGTGATAGCGCAGGCTCAGCGCGTTATCGTTGTCCAGTTCGTAGACCACGGTGACATCCAGCTTGCCCGGGTAGCCGTCTTCGCCATGCGGGCTGCTGCGCGTGAACGTGATACCGACGGCGTCGTCCCTGGTGAACGGCGCGGCTTGCCACATGACCTGGTGAAAACCCTGGTTTCCGCCATGCAAGTGATTGGGCGGGTTGTTGACGGCCAGCTGGTAATCCTTGCCGTCGAGACTGAAACGTCCCTCGGCGATGCGGTTGCCGAAACGGCCGATGACGGCGCCCAGGAAAGCGCTGTTGTGCAGATACGGCTCGATGCGATCGAAACCCAGCACCACGTCGGCAAAGTTGCCGTCGCGGTCCGGCACGTGGATTTCGCTGATGATGGCGCCAAAGTCGAGCACCTTGACTTGCATGCCCTGGCGGTTCGTCAGGGTAAATACGCTGACGTGCTGGCCATCGGGCAAGATGCCGAACGGCAATTGCGTCACTGAAACAGAATCAACTGGGGTCATGGCGTCAGGTCCAGGTTTTACAGGGTCGATGAGCGGCCAAACACGGGCATGCCTTGCGCATCCCAGCGCAACGGTTTGACAAACGTGTGGCGGTCCGGGTTCCACAAAGGGTCGCCAACGATTTCCGTGTAGGTGCGGGCATGGTACACCAGCAATACGCCGTCGCCATCGCCGGCCGTCGTGAAGCTGTTGTGGCCGGGACCGTAAATGCCGTGCTCGTAGCAGGTGGCAAACACGGGCTCGGGCGACTTGGTCCACGCCGCTGGATCGAGCAGGTCGGCAGAGTCGTCGGCCCACAGCAAGCCCATCGCGTAGTTTTCATCGGTGGCGCTGGCCGAATAGCTGATGAAGATCTTGCCGTTGCGCTTCAGCACGGACGGCCCCTCATTGACCCAGAAGCCGCGGATTTCCCAGTCGAATTCCGGCTTGCTCAGCATCACGGGCGGACCGGCCAGCTGCCACGGTGTGGCCATCGGCGCGATATACAGGTTCGAATTGCCCTCGATGGCGACATCTTTCTGCGCCCACAGGTAATACAGCACGCCATCGTGCGTAAAGGTGGTGGCGTCCAGGCAGAAGGTGTCGATGCCCGTGTCGATCTGGCCCATGAATTCCCATTCGCCTTCGAGCGGATTAGCGTTCGTGTTACGAATCGCATACATGCGGTGCTGGAACAACTTATGTTTGATCTCGCGGCTTGGCGCGGCGGCGAAGTACACATACCAGGCGCCCTGGTTGAAGTGCAATTCCGGCGCCCACACCAGTTCGCTGTACGGGCCCGTTTCCGGCTTGTGCCACACGTCGACCGTTTGCGCGTCGGCCAGGCCGGCGATACTGTCGGCGCGGCGCAGTTCGATGCGGTCGTACTGGGGCACGGACGCCGTAAAGTAATAATAGCCGTCGCTGTGACGGTAGATATGCGGGTCGGCGCGCTGTTCGATCAACGGTGTCAAGATGTCTGCCATGTTGCTTGCTCCATTCAATTATTCTTACGCGGCCACGTAGCCGCGCTTGTGCATTTCCGACTTCACGCCGCTGTAGTACGCATCGCTGATGCGGTACTTGAACATCAGCAAGCCCATCAGCAAGTGGAAGAAACCGGGGATGATCGACAGCATCAGGGCGATGCCGTTCAGGGCGAATTGCGTTTGCTCATGGTTGGGCTGGTAGTCGAAATACGCGAGCAGCACGCCTACCAGGCCGCCCGCCACCGCCATGCCCGCCTTCTGGCAGACGGAGATGCCGCCAAAGGCGAAGCCGGAGACGCGCTTGCCCGTCTTGACTTGACCGTAATCGATGGTTTCCGCGATGGCCGACCAGAACACGGGCGCATGCAAATCCACGACAAAGGACAGCAGGAAATACAGGGCGAAAGCCAGCACGGTGTCGCTCGGCTTCACAAAGAAATAGATCGCCAGGCTGATCAGGGCGACGCCGATCTGCGTGTAACGGAACAGTTTTACCTTGCAGTAAAACTTGGTGATCCAGGTCGAGGCGATCATGGCCAGAATGGCGGCCACCACGCCGGTCGTGAGGAAGGCGGCCACGGTTTCCGTGCTGCCGCCCAGATAGTATTTCGCGTAATAAATGGCGACCGAGCCGCGCACCACGTAGCCGATGGTGCCCGTGACGCACACGCCGCACAGCACCAGCCACTGGTCGTTCTGCAGCAGCACTTTCAATTGGTCGAGCAACGATTGCTTTTCCACTACGTGCACGACGCGCTCGGTGGTGGAGAAATAGCAGAACAGGAACAGGGCCACGCCCATGACGGCCATCACGGCCATGGCCGCCTGGTAGCCGACGGCCGGGTTGCCGCCGCCCCAGCGCTGCGACAGAACCGGCACGACGATGGTCACCATGAAGGCGCCGATCTTGGCGAAGAACAGGCGGTAGCCGTTGGCCGACAGGCGGTCTTGCGGATCGCTGGTCAGGCCGCTGATCAGGGAGATATACGGAATGCCCACGCCGGCCGTCATGATGGTCATCAGGATATACGTCGAGTATGCCCAGATCAGCTTGGCGTCATAGTGCCACTCGGGCGTGCTGAAGACAAAGAAGACGCTGACGCCATACGGCACGGCCAGCCACAGCAGATATGGACGGTAGCGGCCCGAGGCAAAGCTGTAGCGGTCGGTGATCTGGCCCATGACCAGGTCGGCAATCGCGCCGATGACTTTCACGGCCACGAACAGCAGGGCCAGGTCGGTGGTTTTCAAGCCATAGATATCGGTATAGAAAAAGGTGATGATCAACATCATCGACGAAATGACGACATTGAGCGCCATGTCGCCGGCGCCGAAGCCGACCTTTTCAACGGTAGATAATTTTTGCGTCTCCATGCTTTCCGTCCATTCTTTTTATGATGAATCGTGCGTGACTGCCCAACTGACAGGGGCGTTGCCGGCCGAAACCATGGCAACGCCCTTGATTTTTACTGTGCGACCAACTTACATTTTCCAGCGCAGTGATAACCCTACCGTGCGGTCATAGCGGCGCGTGTCGCGCGGATACACGCCCGCAGTGTTCCAGTAATCCTTGAACTTGGTGTCGAGCAAGTTATTCCCATCGAGGGTCACGGTGAACTGGTCGTTGATCTTGTACGACAGCGAACCGTCGAGCTGGGCCGTCGACGCCACTTTCAAGTCCAGGCCGGGGCCGCCCTGGTTGTAGCTGTCGACGAATTTCGAGCGCCAGTTGTAAGCCAGGCGGCCCGACCACGCGTCTTTTTCGTACAGCAGCACCAGGTTGTAGGCATAGCGCGACACGCCCGTGATGGCATGGCTGCCCGTCTCGTCGTCCGTGGTGCCGCTCATGTAGGTGCCGTTCGCCTGCAGGCCCAGGCCGCTCAACAGGCCAGGCAAACCGTCATAGAACTGCTGGTAGCCAATTTCCAGGCCTTGCAGCTTGCCGGCGGCAGTGTTGTATGGGCGGTCCACATCATAGGTCTTGCCGGCGATGGTTTCGCTGGAAATGCGTTGCTGGATATAACCGTCGAACTTGTGGTGGAACACGGTAGCAGTGACGGAACCGGCGGGCGCGAAATACCATTCCAGTGCCGCGTCAACATTGTCGCCTGTGACTGGTTTCAAATTCGGATTGCCGCCCGCGCCCGTCGCCTTCACCGTTTCCGTCGAGTTGACGAGGGCCACGCCCGGGTTCAACTGGGAAAAGCCGGGACGGCTGATGGTGCGGCCCGCAGCGAAGCGGCCGACCAGGTCCGAGCGCAGCTTGATTTTCAGGGCCACGCTCGGCAGCACGTCGGTGCTGGCCGTGTCGCTGATGACGGGCGTGTAGACGCCATCCTGCGAACTGTTGCCTTGCAGGCTTTGTTCGGTGCGCACGACGCGCACGCCCAGGGTGCCATCGACGGGATAGGCGCCCAGCTTGAAGGCAACCTTGGCCTTGGTATAGATCGAGTACGTCTTTTCCGTATCCTTGAAGAACGAGCCCGGGTCCATGGCCCGTGCCGCGCTGCTGCCCGTGACGGCTTCGCGGATGGTGCCCGTGTTATTGAGCAGGAAGCTGGCGCACGGCGTGTACCACTGCTTCAAGCCATAGTCGGGGCCGCCGCTGGACATCGGTTCCGACAGACAATTGAGGCCCGGAATCGACGTCACACTCTGGCGGCCGAACGGAAACGCGGCGCCGGACACGTCCGGTGCTTCCGCATTGCCCTCGAAACTCTTGATCGATTCGGCTTCGCGCTTCACGCCGCGCAGGCCGACGCTGATTTCCTTGAAGATGCCGCCGGCACTGGGCGTGTACGCCAGGTCGGCGCGCACGTCGTTCGAGCTGCCCTGGTCACGGCCGTAGCGGTCGAAGAAACCCTTCAAATAGTAATTCGACGGGTCTTGCAAATCGACGCCCGTGTAGTCCACGTGCAAGGTGCCGTTCTGGTTGGTATTGATGCGAGCATTCGGCACGACGGTAATCGCATCGAGAATGGGATTGCGCCAGGCATAGGTACTTTTGGTGCTGGCCACTTCCGACGTGAACCGCCATTCGGAATTGATATCCCACAAGCCGCCGACGGCAAATTGATGCGTCTTCGTCTGGTTCTTGTTCGCCTGCGTCGACATGATGGTGTTGACGTTGGTGGATGTGAGCGTTTGCAGCTGGTTGGTGCCGGGAATTTTTGTAGCCGACACGGGCGTGCCCCACCATGGCAAGCCGACAAAGTAATCGGACTCGGCATCGAGCAGGAAGCGCGTGGCCATGCCTTCCGCGTACAACTCGACGTCGGCGTTCGGACGCCATTGCAGCACGGCATTGGCGGTCGTGCGGCGGCGGTCGCCCTTGATCGGCAGCAAGCCCACCTGGTCCGGCCCCGTCAAACCCGGCGACAGGAAACTTTTATCCACGGGCGCCGTATTGAACGCGCGCTCTTCATGGTAGCGGTGCTGCTGCTGCGACAGGCCCAGCAGCGCGCCCACTTCGCCGATGCCCGTCTTCCAGCGGTTCGACAGCATGCCGCTGATGTTCGGGTCGGTGGCCTTGGATTTGTCGCTGTAGACGGCGCGCGTATTCACGCTGGCCGTGAAGTCCTTGAAGTCGAACGGACGGTTGGTGCGCACGTCGATGATGCCGGCCACGCCGCCTTCGACCTGGTCCGCGCCCTGCGACTTATACACGTCAACGCGCTGCAGCATGGTGGCGGGAATGTCTGCCAGGTTGACGTAGCGGCCCGTGGTGGTGAACAGTTCGCGGCCGTTGAGCAGGGTCGTGACATCGCGCAAGCCGCGGATCATGACGGCGCTCGCCTCGCCCGAATCGCGGCGGATCTGGATACCTGAAATGCGCGCCAGGGTTTCAGCCACGTTGTTATCGGGGAATTTGCCGATGTCGTCAGCCACGATGGAATCGATGACCTGGTCCGAGCGCATCTTGATCTGCTGGGAGTTCTGGGCCGAGCGGCGCACGCCGCTGACGGTCACGACCGACACTTCCGCAGCAGGCTCGGCACCGGCATCGGCCGCCACCGCATCCTGCGCCCAGACCGAAGCCGTGCTCAGCAAACCAATACCGGCCAGTGCCGCAACGGCTGCCTTCAAGGTGAATGGACGAGGGGAAGTGGCCGCGAGCGGGCCGGTGGCGTTGCGCATCATGAATCTCCAGATATTGTATTGATATTTTTTGTATCGCTTGCATGTCGTTCGCATGCTCGGCGTTTATCTTAGGGGCTGGGCGATAATCTCTCCAATCAATTTTTCCACTGTTTCGATATCAATATTGATATCAGCGGCTGAGGGACTTTGGAGGTTGCAAACAGACAACGGCAGGGGCGTCAGGGACAAAAATGACGGGATTGATGCATACGGAAGTAACGCTGTGGGTCTGACAAAGGTCGTGGCGATTCACCCGACTTGGTGGAAGACATGCTCAGAGAAAACGGTAGTAATTACCCGATAGTCGCCGAGTGGGGCTTGTATGTGCTGACAGATAGTGCCTTATCACAGGCTGACATCCAGCCTCGTCGAAGGCGACGACGCAGACATGGTTGACATTGCTGCAGTAACCCTCAGCCCAAACGGCCAGGATGGGCCGTTTGGGCTACGGTACAGTTCAATCGGCGGAAATCACATACGGATATCCAAAGATGTCCAAAGAAGTCCAAAATAATCCAAAAATAGCCAAACCATTAAAGCGATGTCGTGCCATCATTTGGCACATAATATGCAGTGCGGCGCTCACCTCGCTGCAGGAGTTGGCCAGACTCTCGCAAACGTTTCAGCAAATTTTTCGCCTGCAGCGAAGTCAAGCGGCATAGCTCAGCCACCTCGGCACGCCGCACCGAACCATGTTGCTGTACATAGCTCAAAACCATTTGTTCCTGCTGAAGACCGCTGAATCCCATTTGCCGTGTATAGGCGGCTTTATCACCGTCAGCACGGTACAAACCAGCGGCCAAGGTGTACGTCCGGCCACGGGCCATACCATGTGCCTGCGCCAATCCAACCTCAACGAGTGCCTCGAGAGTACGTTTGGCTTGCGCAGGTTCCCGCTGAATATGCAGTGCCAGTTCTTCCGTTGTCATGCGTTTCATGCCACGCAATGCAGCCAAGGCGATAAGGCTATCTATCGGTAACTCGCCACCGCGACGCCCTTCCTCTTCAATCACACGCTTCAGGAATGCCTCATCCCCATCCGTTGTATCCAGACGCAAAACAACGTTGGTGCTATCAGTGCGGCGATAATCGGGCTCGGATCGTCCAAAACGTAGCAGTCCTCGATAAATTTTATCTACGCCACGACCAGAACGCTCAACCAAGCCTATGCGTTTCATGGCATCGGCCAAGGCTCTATTGCGCGGTCGCGGTTCGGTCGTTAATAAATTTGCCAAGGTGACGCCATCCACCAGACCGCCTGGATTACTGATCGTCAAGCCATCATCATCCATACGGACATGCACTGCGCCCAAGCGATGATAGTCACGGTGCACCAAGGCATTTGCAACGGCTTCCCGAAAGGCCCCAAAATCTACTTTAGGTACCGGGACACGAAAGAGATCGACTTGGATCTCCCGTTCGGGATTATAGGGACGGAAATTCGTTTCCAGCCAATCTAACGCTTTTAGCAAAGGAAAGCGGCGGAATTCATTAAACGTCACTGCTTCGCGCGCCAACACCTGAAAAGCAAATTCATGTGTGGGAACCAACTCGTTCAATGCCGTTTCCCGGCCAATGAGCAAGAGGCCAGCCAAAGTCGGTGCACGGCTGCCATCACTCAAGCGCGCAGTGAGCCCCAAGGCACCATCGAGCGCTTCATCATCGAGTTCCAGCAACACACGGTCACCACCATATTGCTGCACACTCTGACGCAAGCGTTCGCGTTCCAATGGATCGAGATCGCTCAATGATGCCCCTGCGACTATTTGAGCTGACGCATCCATCAAACCAAAACTGCTAACCCGGCTGGCACGATCATGCGGCAGCATGGCCACACATTCAGGCTGTCCATCAGCCTTGATGCGGCGCCGGAGATAAGTACCAGAAGTAGTTGCGACCTCACCATGGGCCTTGGGAACAAAGATACAGGCGACACGAACTTCACCCACGATGACAGCCTTGAAATTGACCGCCAAGGAAGGTGATGTCCGGGCCGCGATAAGCCCTGCCAGTCCCGTCAATTCCAAACGTTCAGCATGTAATCCAGTCGGGATACCATCGTCCTCTACCCCTAGCCATAACTGTCCACCCTCGGCATTTGCGAGGCAAATGACCGCTTCAACAAGCTCACGATCAGGTAAGCGTTTCCGGTCGCTCTTGAATTCAACCGTCAGTGATTCGACCAGCGGTAGCTCGAGGATCATATGCAGTGGCTCTTTGCTTGGATAGAAAATAAGGTATCACTACATGAAAGATACATCATGGTGCAGCTCGCGTACATCCACGAAAAGGCTAACCATGTAAAGCATTAATCAATGAACAGCAAGAACCCGGAAGGAAAGCGCAAGGTCTTGGTTTGTCTGGTGCGGCTGGCGGGGATCGAACCCACGACCCTTGGCTTCGGAGGCCAATACTCTATCCACTGAGCTACAGCCGCGTAGGGGGAATTTCTGAAGTGATGCGAAGGATACCGTTTTTCTTTACCTACGTCTACGGAAACTGTCGTATCGCTGGCAATTGCATGTCACTGCTCAATTTTTGTGCCTATAATTGTGGGTTTCATAAAGGTTTACATCCAAGCATGTAAAAATGCTACCTTACACGGCCATCAGTTTCAAATCTGGACTAAGGACATCATGAGCGACGCACATAACGAACAACAATCAGCGATCAAAACGCCTAAACAATTGCTTGCCGCCGTAGCTGGCTTCTTCCTCGTCACCGTCATCGGCATCATCCTGCTGGTGCAGTTCGTCACGGCGCAAAAACTGACGGGCGCCGGTACGGACAGCCAGTCGCCGGAAGCCATTGCCGAGCGCTTGAGTCCGGTTGCCAATGCTGGCTTTACCTTCAAGGATGCCAGCGGTCCGAAAGTGCTGCAAAGCGGCGAAGCCGTCTACACGGCGACCTGCGTGGCTTGCCATGGCGCCGGCGTGGCCGGTGCACCGAAATTTGGCGACGTGGGCGGCTGGTCTGCACGTCTGGCCCAGGGCTACGATACGGTCCTGAAGCACGCCATCGAAGGCTTGCGCGCGATGCCGGCCAAGGGCGGCAATCCCGACCTCGACGATGTGGAAGTGGCGCGCGCCGTCGTCTACATCGCCAACGCGTCGGGCGGCAAGTTCAAGGAACCGGAAGTGCCGGCACCAGCCGCTGCCGCTGACGGTGCTGCTCCTGCAGCCGAGCCTGCCAAATAATTCAGCCAGCGCGCTGAACCAGGAACCGCCCGTATGGGCGGTTTTTTTTCGCCTGCAGTTTGTGCCAGATCACACGGCGTAAAAAAGCCGCCCGGGCTTGATAGCGGGGCGGCTCGATGCTAGCGCGTTGGCACTGCTGTTACCACATGATGACGCGGTCTTTCGGTGGCAGATACATCTTGTCGCCCGGTTTCACGTCGAAGGCTTGATAGAAGCCGGGCTGGTTGCGCATGGTGCCGTTGGCACGGAACTGGCCTGGCGAGTGCGGGTCCGTTTTCAGCAAGACCAGTTGCTGCGCTTCGCGCATCTTCATGCGCCATACCTGGGCAAAGCCCGCGTAGAAGCGCTGCTCGCCCGTGAAGCCGTCGATGACGGGGGCTTTCTTGCCGTTCAGCGACAATTTATACGCTTTATAGGCAATCGCCACGCCGGAGTTATCGGCGATGTTCTCGCCCAGGGTCAGTTCGCCGTTGACGAAGTGGCCTTTCACCGGGCTGAAGCTGTTGTACTGCGCCACCAGCTGCTTGGTTTTCTTGGCGAAGTTTTTATGGTCGGCCTTGGTCCACCAGTCGCGCAAATTGCCGTCGCCGTCGTACTGGGCGCCCTGGTCGTCGAAGCCGTGGCTGATTTCATGGCCGATGACGCCGCCGATGGCGCCATAGTTGACGGCGTCGTCCGCGTTGGCGTCGAAGAACGGCGCTTGCAGGATGGCGGCCGGGAAGACGATTTCGTTCAGCTCAGGATTGTAATAGGCGTTCACGGTCTGCGGCGTCATGCCCCACTCGTCGCGGTCGATGGGCTGGCCCAGCTTGTTCAGCTCGCGGTTGTAGTTGAGCAGGTGCGAACGCTGGATGTTGCCGATCAAGTCGTCCGGCGCCACCGTCAGGCCCGAGTAATCGCGCCATTTGTTCGGATAGCCGATCTTGGTGGTGAACTTGGCCAGCTTGATTTGCGCCTGTTTCTTGGTGACGGGGCTCATCCAGTCGAGCTTGTCGATGCTTTGCTTGTAGGCCGTCATCAGGTTTTTCACCAGCGCTTCCATGCGCACCTTGCGCTCGGCCGGGAAATATTGCTCCACGTACAGCTGGCCCACGGCTTCGCCCAGCGCGCCTTCGACGGCGCCCACGCCGCGTTTCCAGCGCGGACGCATTTCCGTCACGCCCGTCAGAGTGGTGCCATAAAACGCGAAGTTTTCATCGACATACGCTTTCGGCAGGTAGCCGGCATTGGCGTGCAGCAAGTGCCACTGGAAATACGCTTTCCACGTTTCCAGCGGCGTCTTGTTGGCGATCTCGGCAAAGCCCTTCAGGTAGCTGGGCTGGCTGACGATCACATAATTGACCTTACCGGCGATACCCGTGTCCTTCAGGTAGCGGGCCCAGTCGTAGCCTGGCGCCACGCTGGCCAGTTTCGCCAGTTCCACCTTGTTGTAGGTTTTGACGGGGTCGCGGTTCTGCACATTGCTCCATTGCGCCTTGGCCAGTTCCGTTTCCAGCGCCAGGATGGCCTTGGCATTGGCGGCCGCGTTCGCGTCGCCAGCCAAGCTCAGCATTTTTTCCACGTGGGCCAGGTATTTGGCGCGCGTATCGGCCTTGCCTTCTTCCAGGTAATAATCGCGGTCAGGCAAGCCCAGGCCGCTTTGCACGATGTCGGCCACGTATTTGGTGGAATCCTTGGCGTCCTGGTGGATGCCGAAGTCGTAAGGCGAGGTCACGCCCAGCTTGCTGAAGTGGGCGATCACGGCCGGCAACTCCGCCTTGTCCTGCAGCGCCGCGATCTTCGCCAGCTCCGCGTTCAATGGGCTCAAGCCCAGGCTTTCCAGCTTGGCTTCATCCATGAAGCTGTTATAGAAATCACCGATTTTCTGGGCATTCGAACCGGCCGCGCGTGCCTTGTCGGCGGCAGCGCCTTCGACGATGCCGCGCAGCTGCGTTTGCGTATCGTCGGCCAGCTTGGCAAAGCTGCCCCAGCTCGACTTGTCGGCAGGAATCACGGTTTCCGCCAGCCATTTGCCATTCAGGTGCTGGAACAGGTCGTCCTGCGCGCGCACGGCAGGGTCGACGTATTCGACGGCGATGCCGGACGTCAGCGCCGCAGACGCGACGGCCGTGGCGGGAGCGGCGGCGGCTTTCTTGGCCGCATCAGCGGCGCCAGCCATGCCGGACACGCCGGCCAGCAAACTCAGGGTCAAAGCACTTAACAAATAACGATTCACGGTTGTCCTCTATATTATATTGTGTGGAATATAAGGGTCAGAAGGCCCAAGGCTTCTGGCCCGGTTTTTGACTGTAGCATACCGGCCGAAATGACAGAAAAAACTTTGGCCAGAATGCAAAAAAGACCACGCAAGTGGTCTTTTTTGTTGTGACAAGATAACGTTTACATGGATACGACGTTTACCAGATGATCACGCGGTTTTCCGGCGCGACATACATCTTGTCGCCCGGTTTCACGCCAAACGCTTCGTAGAAGCCTGGCTGGTTGACCATGGTGCCATTGGCGCGGTACTGGCCTGGCGAATGCGGGTCGGTCTTGATCTGCACGATCTGCTGCGCTTCGCGCATCTTGCTGCGCCACACCTGGCCAAAGCCCATGTAGAAGCGCTGGTCGCCCGTCAGACCGTCCAGCACGGGCGCCGGCTTGCCGCCCAGCGAGATTTTATAGGCTTTATAGGCGATCGCCACGCCCGAGTTGTCGGCGATGTTCTCGCCCAGGGTCAGCGCGCCGTTGACGTGATAGCCAGGCAATGGGCTGTAGCCATCGTACTGCTTGGTCAGCGCATCGGCCTTGGCCGCAAAATTCTTGCGGTCGGCCGGGGTCCACCAGTCGCGCAGGTTGCCGTCGCCATCGGACTGGCTGCCCTTGTCGTCGAAGCCATGGCTGATTTCATGGCCGATGACGGCGCCGATGGCGCCATAGTTGACGGCGTCGTCCGCGTTGGCGTCGAAGAACGGCGGCTGCAGGATCGAGGCGGGGAAGACGATTTCATTCATCGTCGAGCTGTAATAGGCGTTCACCGTCTGCGGCGTCATGCCCCATTCTTCGCGGTCGATCGGTTTGCCCAGCTTGGCCACCTGGCGCGCGGAGCCGAAGTTGGCGGCGCGCATCATGTTGCCCACCAAGTCGCCCGGGACGATTTGCAGCTTCGTGTAATCGCGCCATTTGTTCGGATACGCAATTTTCGGCGTGAACTTGGCCAGCTTGGCTTGCGCTTCCTTCTTGGTCTCCGGGCTCATCCAGTCCAGGGTATCGATGCTGTCCTTGTAGGCGGCCAGCACGTTTTTCACCAGTTCCTGCATGTGCGCCTTGCGCTCTGCCGGGAAATATTGCGCGACATACAGTTTGCCGACGGCTTCGCCCAACACGCCTTCGACGGCGCCCACGCCACGCTTCCAGCGCGGCTGGTTTTCCTTCACGCCACTGAGTACCGTGCCGTAGAAGGCAAAGCTTTCATCGACGAAGTTTTTCGACAGGTAGCTGGCATAGCTGCGCAGCAACTGCCATTCGAAATACGCTTTCACGGTGTCCAGGTCGCTTGATGCCAGCACCTTGTTGTAGCCGGCCAGGTAGCTTGGCTGGTTGACGATGACGTAATCGACCTTGTTGGCGATGCCCAGGGCGGCCAGGCCCGACTTCAGGTCGTAGCCCGGGGTCAGGTCGTTCAGCTTATTGATGTCGGTCTTGTTGTAGCGTTTGACGGGATCGCGGTTCTCGACCTTGGTCCATTGCACTTCGGCCAGGGCCGTTTCCAGCGCAACGACCGCCTTGGCGCGCGCGGCGGCGTTCTTGTCGCCGGCCATGGCCAGCATTTTTTCCACGTGCGCCTGGTATTTTTCCTTGACGCCAGCCTGCTTGGCTTCCAGGTAGTAATCGCGGTCTGGCATGCCCAGGCCGCTTTGGCTGACATATGCCGCATATTTCGTCGAGGCACGCGCATCCTGGCCCACATAGACGGCGTACGGGGTCGACACGCCCGTCTGGCTCAGGTGGGCGATCAGGGCCGGCACGCCCTTCTTGTCGCGCAGCGAGCGGATGCGGTTCAGTTCGCCGGCCAGCGGCTTCGTGCCCAGCGCATCGAGCTTGGCTTCATCCATGTAGCTGGCGTACAGGTCGCTGATTTTCTGCGCTTCGGAACCGGCCTTCTTGTTTTTGTCCTGTTGCGTCGCTTCGATGATGCCGCGCAATTGCGGTGTCGTGTCATCGCGCAGCTTGGCGAACGAACCCCAGCTCGACTTGTCGGCAGGGATCTCGGCCGTCGCCAGCCACTTGCCGTTCAAATGGGTAAAGAAATCGTCCTGCACGCGCACGGCGGGGTCGATGTACTGCACATCGATGCCGGAAACGACGCCAGCGGCGGCAGGCGCGGCGCTTGGGGCCACGGTCGGGGCGGCAGCGGCGGATACGGGTTCGGCGGCATGGGCAAACGCAGCCAACAGGGTCAGGGTCAGACTGCTCAAGAGATAGCGATTCACGAATTGTCCTTATGGGGCATGTCAAAAAGACCGGGCAGATAGCTGCGGGCGGATAGCCCTCCGCGCCAGGCGCTGCAGGAATGTAGCACGCGCCGCTCAGTTCGGCCAGGCTCAAGGGGCTTTCATTGTCCAGTCCGGCGAGCATGGCGTGGGCTGGAACAGCACATGCAGCGTTTATCCATACAGATAAAGCAGGTCGTCGATCAGCGCCAGTTCCTGTTGCGTGAACTGCGTGTTGTTGAACTGCCCGATAGCTTCGAGCACACCTCTAATCGGCACTTGCCGTGACGGGTCCTGAACGATGTCGATCAGCAGGCCGGCATCAGGATCCCGCCCCCTCAGATACTTTTCAATCAGCGCTTCGAGCGAGACACGTGCCTGCAAATCAGTTAACATTTTTTATCTGCTGGGAAGAAAGAAGCTCCAGTCTAAATGAGCCGGAGCCCGCGGATAAAAAAAAGCCTGCGTCCGCGGACGCAGGCAAAACCACTTCGGGTCGAGAATGCGAGTCCACTATAGGGCCGCCGCACACGCTTTTTTTCGACTCTTACAAATGCTTACTCCCCTCAAGACTCCCTATACATCGCATACAAAACCGCAACATATGGCAAGCTGGCAGCCCCGTTTTCGCGCGTAGACTGGCCCCAGGCACGCTTTTTCCATAGCCGGCCCACGCCGGCAGAGATTCAGGTCTATACTTTCAACAAAGCGCCGCTCCACGGGGACTGGCGCTTGTGCAAGACACGCTAGCTGCAAAGGTGCAATGATGGGCAAACTCAAAAATACCGGCTTGATCGGCCTGGGCGTGGTGGCCGGCGTCGCCGTGTCGCTGCAATTTTCCGCCATGGCGCAAAAAACGGTCGAGCCGCCCCTGCCGCTGGAAGAGCTGCGCCAGCTGGCCGACGTGTTTGGCCTGATCAAGTCCGATTACGTCGAGCCCGTCGAAGACAAGAAACTGCTGGAAGACGCCATTTCCGGCATGGTTGCTTCGCTCGACCCCCATTCCGCCTACCTGGACAAGAAAGCCTACGCCGAGCTGCGCGAAGGCTCCGAAGGCAAGTTCGTCGGCCTCGGCATTGAAATTGGCCTCAGCGAAGACGGCTACATCAAGATCGTCTCGCCCATCGAGGATTCGCCCGCCTACCGCGCCGGCATCAAGGCTGGCGACCTGATCACCCGCCTCGATGGCCAGCCCGTGAAAGGCGTCAGCCTCGACGACAACGTCAAGCGCATGCGCGGCGAACCGGGCACCAAGGTGTCGCTGACCATTGCCCGCAAGGATGAAGCGCAGCCGCTGGCCTTTACCATCACGCGCGAGGAAATCCATCAAAAAAGCGTGAAGGCGAAGATGGTCGAACCGGGCTACGCCTGGCTGCGCGTGTCGCAATTCCAGGAACCGACCGTCGACGACATGGCCGCGCAGATCACGGCGCTATATCAACAAGATCCGAACATCAAGGGCATGGTGCTCGACCTGCGCAACGATCCGGGCGGCGTGCTGCAGGGCGCCATCGGCGTCTCGGCCGCCTTCCTGCCGAAGGACGCGGCCATCGTCTCGACCAACGGCCAGCTGCCGGACTCGAAACAGGTGTTCTACGGCCGCGCCGAATACTATACGTTCCGCTCGGAAGGCGACGCGCTGGCGAAATTGCCGGCCGCCATCAAGAAAGTGCCGCTCGTAGTGCTGGTCAACACGGGGTCGGCCTCGGCCTCGGAAATCGTCGCCGGCGCCCTGCAGGATTACAAGCGCGCCACCATCATCGGCACGCAAACCTTCGGCAAGGGTTCCGTACAAACCATCCGCCAACTGACAGCCGACACGGCCGTCAAGCTGACGACGGCCCGCTACTACACGCCGAATGGCCGCTCGATCCAGGCCAAGGGCATCGTGCCCGACCTGCTGGTCGATGAAAATGCGGATGGCGACGGCTTGAACGGCTTGCGCATCCGTGAAGCGGACCTGACCAAGCACCTGAGCAACGACCGCGACAAGGAAAGTACCAAGGCGGCCCCCGTCAACGACGAGATGGAAGAGCAATTGCGCATCATCGCCCTGGAAAAGACCCGCAAGCCGCTGGAATTTGGCAGCAAGGACGATTTTCAGTTGCACCAGGCGCTCAATCACCTGAAGGGCTTGCCAGTGCAACTGGCCAAGGCCGAACCGGTGGTGGTGCAAGCCGACGTCAAGAAAGAACAGAAGAAGTAAGCAGTTTGGGGTCAGACCCGGCGGGTCTGACCCCATCACACGCAATCCCCCCAGCACCGCTCCACGCGACAAAAATCAATCTTCCGCCACACATCGCCCTGCCCCGCAACACGAAACTCTCTACAGTCGAGCCCGTTTGTGTAAAATTTGCTTCACTTATCGGCGCCACGTCGATTGCCAAATTTGAAAGTTTAACCATGAAACAAGTCGTCATCAGCGGTACCGGACTGTACACGCCGCCATTTTCGATCTCCAACGAAGAGCTGGTCACCTGCTTCAATGCCTACGCGGAAAAGTTCAATGCCGACAACGCCGACGCGATCGCCGCAGGCACGGTGACGGCGCTGGACCTGTCGAGCGTGGCCTTCATCGAAAAGGCATCCGGCATCAAGTCGCGCTTCGTGATGGAAAAGGAAGGCATCCTCGATCCGGCGCGCATGGTCTCCCGCATCCCGGAACGGGGCGATGACGAACTGTCGCTACAGGCGGAAATGGCGGTCGCCGCCGCGCGCGATGCGCTGGCCCGCGCCGGCCGCACGCCAGCCGATATCGACATGGTACTGGTCGCTTGCAGCAACATGCAGCGCGCCTACCCGGCCATGGCCGTGGAAGTGCAGGATGCGCTGGGCATCGATGGCTATGGCTTTGACATGAACGTGGCGTGCTCGTCCGCCACCTTCGGCATCCAGCAAGCCGTGGCCGCCGTGCAAAGCGGCCAGGCGCGCGCCGTGCTGGTCCTGAATCCCGAAATCACCAGCGGCCACCTGAACTGGCGCGACCGCGACAGCCATTTCATTTTCGGCGACGCCTGCACCGCCATCATCGTCGAAGCGAAAGATACGGCCGTGTCGCAGCACCAGTTCGAGATCATCGGCACGGAACTCAAAACGCGCTTCTCTAACGCCATCCGCAACAATTTCGGCTTCCTCAACCGTTTTGACGAGTCCGGCGTGGGCCAGGCCGATAAATTGTTCCGCCAGCAAGGCCGCAAGGTCTTCAAGGAAGTGTGCCCGATGGCCGCCGAAATGATCAAGGCGACCCTGGCCAAGGCCGGCGTGGAAGTGGCGCAAGTCTCCCGCTACTGGCTGCACCAGGCCAACCTGAACATGAACTTGCTGATCGCGCGCCTGATCCTGGGCCGCGACGCGCAAGCCAATGAGGCGCCCGTGATCCTCGACACCTATGCCAACACCTCGTCGGCCGGTTCCATCATCGCCTTCCATAAATATCAGGATGACATGGCGGCGGGCAGCACCGGCGTCATCTGCTCGTTTGGCGCCGGCTATTCCATCGGCTGCGTGGTCGTGCGCAAGGTCTGAGCGCATGGGTGTAACATCGTTTGATACCTTGAATTAGGCGATGTTCAAGGTGGATAGGCATGCGTTCGCGGCCACCTGGACGAAGATATAGCACTGGTTTTTTGCAATAAAGCCGCAGGAAATTTTCCGGCAGGGGCTTTGAAGCGTTTATACTTGGTCGCTGAGCAACATCTTTTTCTACCCGCACGTCCCCATAAGGAACCCCACACGCATGCCCCATGACATCAGCTTGATTACCACCATCGCCGCCGCCCTCGGGTTTGGCCTCATCTTCGGCTTCATCGCCGCGCGCCTGAAACTGCCGGCACTGGTCGGCTATCTGGCCGCCGGCATCATCATCGGACCGGCCACGCCCGGTTTTGTGGCGGATGCGGAAATAGCGGGACAATTGGCGGAAATCGGGGTGATGCTGATGATGTTCGGTGTCGGCCTGCACTTTTCCATCGACGATTTGTGGGACGTGCGCAAGATCGCGCTGCCCGGCGCCATCCTGCAGATCGGCGTCGCCACGGCGATGGGCATGGGCCTGGCCCACTGGTGGGGCTGGACCCTTGGTGGCGGACTGATTTTTGGCCTGGCCCTGTCCGTGGCCAGTACCGTGGTGCTGCTGCGTGCGCTGGAAGAACGGGGCATCCTCGATTCCCTGAATGGCCGCATCGCCGTCGGCTGGCTGGTGGTCGAAGACCTCGTCACCGTGCTGGTGCTGGTGCTGCTGCCGGCGTTTGCCGGCGCGCTGGGCGGCAAGGTCGCCCCTGGCGCCGAGGCCGTCAGCCTGTGGCAAACCCTGGCCGTGACCCTGGGGCAAGTGGCCGGTTTCATCGTCTTCATGCTGGTCGTCGGCCGCAAGCTGTTCCCGTGGATTTTGTGGCAAGTGGCGCGCACCGGCTCGCGTGAACTGTTCACCCTGTGCGTGATCGCGGCCGCCGTCGGCATCGCCTACGCTTCGACCAAGCTGTTCGGCGTGTCGTTCGCGCTGGGCGCCTTCTTCGCCGGCATGGTGCTGCGCGAGTCCGAACTCAGTCACCGCGCCGCGGAAGAATCCCTGCCCCTGCGCGACGCGTTCGCCGTGCTGTTCTTCGTTTCCGTCGGCATGCTGTTCGAGCCGAATATCCTCATCGACAAGCCCCTGCAAGTGCTGGCCGTATGCGCCATCATTATCTTCGGCAAATCGATCGCCGCCTTTTTGCTCGTGATGGCGCTGCGCTATCCGCCGAAAACGGCCATCATCGTCTCGGCCAGCCTGGCGCAGATCGGCGAGTTCTCGTTCATCCTGGCCGCGCTGGGCCTTTCGCTGGGCCTGATGCCGCAGGAAGGCCAAAGCCTGATCCTGGCCGGCGCCATCCTGTCGATCGCCCTCAACCCGCTTGTCTTCAGCATGGCCAAGCCGCTGCTGCGCGTGATCGGCAACAGCGACTTCGCGCGCAAGTTCGAACGCACGACCGATCCGCTGGCCGAGCTGCCGATGACCGTGCCGCAGGAAAAACTGTCGGGCCAGATCGTGCTCGTCGGCTATGGCCGCGTGGGCCGGCGCATCGCCGCCGCCCTGATGGAGCGGGGTATCCACTTTGTCGTGGCCGAGGAAAACCGTGAAATCGTCGACCAGCTGCGCAAGCAGGGCATTCCCGCTGTGGCCGGCAATGCGGGCGAACCGGCCGTGCTGATCCAGGCGCACATCACGCACGCCACCATGCTCGTCATCGCCACGCCGGACACCTTCCACGTGCGCGCCATGATCGAGACGGCGCGCGCGCTGAACCCCGCCATCCTGACGGTGGTGCGCACGCATAGCGAAGAAGAGGCGGAATTGCTGCGCGCGGAAAACGCGGGCAAGGTGTTTATTGGCGAGCACGAGCTGGCCAATGGCATGGCCGAGCATGTGCTGCAGAGTTTTGAGACGGCGAAGAAGGGGCATGGCGGGCATTAAGCCAGCGTCCTTCCCGTCCAGCAAGCCTGCCCGCTACCCAGCCGGCAGGCTTTCTTTTTACAGGCTGGCGGCCAGCTCCGCCCCTTCCCGTATCGCCCGCTTGGCATCGAGTTCCGCCGCCAGCGCGGCGCCGCCGATTTTATGGAAACGGGGGCCGCCAGCCTGCAAGGGCTTGCCATCCTTGTCGGTGGGCGGCATGAGTTCCGTCAAGCTGTCCTGGCCGGCGCAGATGATCACGTTGTCCACCGCCAGCAGGCGCTGCTCGCCGCCCACGGTGATGTGCAAGCCCTGCTCGTCGATCTTGTCGTAGCTCACGCCGGCCAGCATGGCCACGCCGTTTCGCGCCAGCGCCGCGCGGTGCACCCAGCCCGACGTCTTGCCCAATCCGGCACCCACTTTCGACGTCTTGCGTTGCAACAGGAAGATTTGCCGTACGGGATGGGGTGCCACGGGCGGCACCAGGCCGCCACCGGTCGCCGCGTTCAAGTCCACGCCCCACTCGCCCGCCCACGTCGCCACGGGTTGCGGCAATGGATGCGCCGGGTCGTGCAGCAGATACTCTCCCACGTCGAAACCGATGCCGCCCGCGCCGATGATGGCCACGCGCGCGCCCACGGGCTTCTTGGCTTGCAGCACATCGAGGTACGACAGCACCTTCGGATGGTCGATGCCGGGAATGGCCGGCAAGCGCACCTTGATGCCCGTGGCGACGATGACGTCGTCGTAGCCGCCGGCCAGCAATTGCTCGCGCGTCACGCGCTGGCCCAGGCGCAGCTTGACGTCCAGCAGCGCCAGACGGCGCGCAAAATAGCGGATGGTTTCCGTGAATTCTTCCTTGCCGGGAATCTGCATGGCCACCTTGAACTGGCCGCCCACGCTATCGCTGCTGTCGAACAGGGTGACCTCGTGCCCGCATTCGGCCGCCACGCAGGCGGCGGACAAGCCGGCCGGGCCCGCGCCGACGACGGCGACCTTGCGCGGCACGGCCTTTTTCGCGTACACGAGTTCCGTTTCATGGCAGGCGCGCGGGTTGACGAGGCAGCTGGCGCGCTTGTTGGCGAACGTGTGGTCGAGGCAGGCCTGGTTGCAGCCGATGCAGGTATTGATTTCGTCGGCGCGTCCCGAGGCCGCCTTGGCGACAAAATCAGGGTCGGCCAGGAAGGGGCGCGCCATCGACACGAGGTCGCAGTCGCCCCGCTCGAGGATGGCGTTGGCTTCGTGCGGCATGTTGATACGGTTCGAGGCCACCACGGGAATCGTCACTTCGCGGCGCAATCGGCCCGCCACGGAAGCAAACGCGGCGCGCGGCACCGAGGTGACGATGGTGGGCACCCTCGCCTCATGCCAGCCGAAGCCGGTATTCAAAATCGTCACGCCCGCCTGCTCCAGCGCCTTGGCCACCGTCACCACGTCCTCCCAGGTATTGCCGCCTTCGACCAGGTCGAGCAAGGAATGACGGTACATGATGATGAAGTTGGGGCCGACGGCGGCGCGGATGCGGCGCACGATCTCCACGGGCAGGCGCATGCGGTTCTCGATGCTGCCGCCCCAGCGGTCCTGGCGCAGATTCGTGCGCGCGCACAGGAACTGGTTCAATAAATATCCTTCGCTGCCCATCACCTCGATGCCATCGTAGCCCGCCTTTTGCGCCAGGCGCGCGCAGCGCACGTAGTCGCAGATGGTGCGTTCGATTCCCCGCTCGCTCAAGGGACGGGGACGGAATGGCGAGATCGGCGATTTCTTGGCCGACGCCGAGACGACGAACGGCTGATAGCCATAGCGGCCCGCATGCAGGATCTGCATGACGATCTTGCCACCCTCCTCGTGCACGGCGCGCGTCACCTTGCGGTGGTTGGGCACGTCGCCGAGGAAATTCAAGGTGCCGCCAAACGGCAGCAGCCAGCCCTGACGGTTCGGCGAGATGCCGCCCGTGACGATCAGCCCCACGCCGCCGCGCGCCCGCTCGCGGTAAAAGGCGGCCAGCTTGCCATAATGATAAAAGCGGTCTTCCAGGCCCGTGTGCATGGACCCCATGATGACTCGATTGCGCAAGGTGGTAAAACCCAGGTCGAGCGGGGCCAGCAGGTGAGGATAGGCAGTCATGGTGATCGGTCCGGTAGAAGTGGTATGCAGGCCGTACGGTAGCAAGCATTGCCGATCGCCGCAGCGACTTTCTCTAGACCGGGAGTTCTAAATCGCCCGGCGCGCGGGCCGGCGACGGGTACAGCTTGTGCCGGGCGGTACTTTCCCGTAGGCTAGCTGGCATGAAGCGACTCTTCCTCTGCCTGCTGATGCTGTGCGCCGTCCCCGCTACCGCGCTGGCACAGGCGATACGCTTGGACAAGCTCAAGGTCGAGGTCAAGCGCATCGAGGTCGACGGGCAGCGCATGTATGAAGTCGATGCCAGCGCCAGCGTGCAGGCGCCGCCGGCGTCCGTGTGGAAGACCCTGACCACCTATGAGCGCATGAGTGAATTCGTGCCCGACCTCAGTTCCTGCCGCGTGCTGTCGCGCAACGGCAATGAAGTCATCATCGAGCAGCAGGGCATGGCGCGCTTCCTGTTCATGAACCACCCCATCCACCTGGTGGTGCGGGCCACGGAAACGCCGTTCACGTCCATCGACATCGCCCTGATCTCCGGCGACATGCGGCATTACGAATCGCGCTGGAATCTGTATCCCGTGCCCGAGACGGGCGGCACGCGCATCGTCTTTTCCAGCCGCCTGATGCCGGGCTTCTATGTGCCCGGCATGCTGGGCACGACCATGATACGCGGCGATATCGAGCGCATGATGGCGGCCGTGCTGGCCCGCATCGACAGCCAGTACGCCGACAAATCGAGCTGAACTACGCCAAGTACGTGTCGCGGTCGCGGATTTCCGCGAAGTTTTCCAGGCTGCCCAGTTTCACGGTGACGGGGTTCAGGCTGGCCTGCGGCTGCATCGAGCGCCAGGCGAACAGCCATTCCTGCTCGGGCGCTTCGGCGCGCGTCTTGGTGAAGGCGGCGCCCAGGGCAGCGCGCTGGCCGTATTCGACGAGGCCATCGATGCCTGCCCAGCTGGGCAAGGTGCGCTGCACGGCGCGGTGCAGGCGTTCGCCGAATTCTTCCGTATTGTGGATGATCAAACAAGCGTCGGCCGGGGCGAACAGGTCGAACAGTTGCTTGTCCCACACTTGCGAAAAGCTCAGGGTCAGACAATTGCCCGCCGGCGCCAGGCGGAACTGGCCCAGGCTCAGGGCCAGCTCGAGTTCACTGCGCTGGCCGTAGCGGTGCAGGGTGGGGGGACGTTTGTAATCGTGCATGCTGGACTCGTTCTTCAATAGTAGGGTAAACCGGCGCGCCGCTTAACGTGGCGGGCGGATATGGCGCCGGATGCGCTGGGCCGTCGCGGCCAGATAAATTTCGCGCAGTAAATAAATAAAACAGCCGATCAGGCAAATCACGGCCAGCACAAAGAAGGCCGCGATGTATCTGTCCAGGGTCAGGTTCAGAATATCGCCCAAAAACAGCATGGCGATGATGACGCAGACGAAGAAACCGCACGCCGTGCTCAGCGAAATCGAATAATTGATCAAATGGGTACGCCGATACAAGGTATCGAGCTCATCCATATAGAAATCGTTGTAGCCGATGTCGAGCCGGTCTTCCAGCACGCGCGTGCGGTCGATGATGCGGCCCAGGCGGTTGGTCAGCACCACCAGCATGGTGCCGATACCGGTCAACAGGAAAACCGGCGCAATCGCCAGCTGGATGATATGGCCGATGTCGCCGATCTGTATGTTCATGGATAAAAAGTCGTGGGTTCACACCGGCGCCCGACCTTGGCGCCAGCACAGGCCATAGTGTAGCAGGTGGCACACGCCGGCTGGCAGCTTTGCCAACCGGCATGTTCACAGTTCATGCGAAGCCGCGCCCCGGCACGAAGCGCTCGGTGGCGCGCACCAGCGCCGAAGCGATGCTGTGCTCGAGCGCGCCATGGCCCGCGTCCGGGATCATTTCCAGCTGCGCGCCTGGCCAGGCCTGCTGCAGGCGGTAGGCCGACAGCGGTGGGCAGATGGCGTCGTAGCGTCCTTGCACGATGACGGCCGGCAAATGCGCGATGCGCCCCATGTTGCGGATCAGCTGGTCTTCCTCGAAGAAACCCAGATTGGCCATGTAATGCGATTCGAGCCGGCCCACGCCCAAGTCCAGCGCATCGTTCGGCGCATCTTCCGGCTGCGGCATCAGGTAGACGCGGCGCCCTTCGAAGCGGCTCCAGGCGCGCGCGGCCGGCCAGTACACGTTTGGATCGCTGCTGAGGATGCGTTGCACGTAGGCCGCCAGCAGGTCACCCCGTTCCTCTGGTGGAATCGGTGCGGCGAACTCCGCGTACAGTTCCGGGTAGAACCAGCGCACGCCCTCGATGAACCAGTCGATTTCCGCCTGCGTGCACAGGAAAATGCCGCGCAGCACGAAACCGAGGCAGGCTTCAGGATGCGCCTGGCCATACGCCAGCGCCAGGGTCGAACCCCACGAGCCGCCAAACACCAGCCATTGGGCGATGCCGAACTGGGCGCGCAAGCGTTCGATGTCCTCGATCAGCAACTGCGTCGTGTTGTTGCGCCATTCGCCCAGCGGCGTGGACTTGCCGGCGCCGCGCTGGTCGAACAGGATCACGCGGTAGCGCTGCGGGTCAAAAAAGCGGCGGTGCTGCGGCGACAGGCCCGCGCCGGGGCCGCCATGCAGGAACAGCACGGGAATGCCGTCGGGGTTGCCGCACTCTTCCCAATAAATGGTGTGGATGTCATCGACCGCCAGCATGCCGTGCCGGTTCGGCGACAGGGCGGGAAACAAAGGAGACAGGGAATCGGGCATGGCGGTCCTTGGAGTGGCGGTCAGGGCGCCAGGCGCGAGTCCTGGCAACTGTTCCAATTATAGTGCGCGCCCGGCGCCTCAGGCCAGCAGCAAAGGCAGGCGGTTCGACGACTTGATTTCGCGCATCGACAGGCTGGACTGGATTTCCGCCACGCCAGGCAGGCGGCGCAGCACAGTCGAGACGAATTCGCCATACGCTTCCAGGTCGCGCGCCACCACTTGCAGGAAATAATCGGCTTCGCCCGCCACGTTGTGGCACGACAGAATTTCGGGAATCGTCGCGATCGCTTGTTCGAACTGCGACGGTTGCTCGCCGCCATGGTTGGCGAACACGACCCGGACAAACGCGACCAGGCCGATGCCCAGCTTCTTGCGGTTGAGCAAAGCCTGGTAGCCGGTAATAAAACCTTCCTCTTCCAGACGGCGCAAGCGGCGCCAGACGGGGGTTTCGCTCAGTTTCAAGCGCTCGGCCAGGCGCGCATTCGACAGCCTTCCTTCATCCTGCAACAGCCTGAGTATCTGCAAATCGGTGGCGTCGAGACTAACTTCTGAAATTTTCATCTAATTTTTGTTTTTATACGAGTGGAATCTACCCAAATACTAGGGCATGCGGGGCAGGAAAAGCAAGCACATTTCATCGCCGCAAGAACATAATGGGGGCCGGCGAGCAGGCTGCACCGTGCGCATGCTCCCGCTTTTCTTTTCGACTGGCCCATGTCCGATTCTACCTTCCTGATGTACCTGCTGGCACTGGCCGGCGCCTTTTTATTACCGGGTCCCGACATGGCGCTGGTGCTGGCCACGGGCGCCGCGCGCGGCGTGGCCACGGCGCTGGTGACGGCGCTGGGCATCGCTGGCGCGCGCGCCGTCCACGTGGCGCTGGCGGGCGCGGGCCTGGCGGCGCTGATGGTGACGCATCCGCAAGCCTTGCAGTGGGTCAAATGGGCAGGCGCCGCCTACCTGCTGTACCTGGCGCTGCGCTTGCTGCAGTCGGCCCTGTCGAGCAAAACGGCGCCGGAAGAAGCGGCCCCCGCCACGGCGCACAGCGCCCGCGCCAGCCTGGTGCGCGGCTTCCTGACGAATCTGCTCAATCCGAAGGCACTGCTGTTTTGCAGCATGTTCCTGCCGCAATTCGTCGCCGGCAGCGAACAGGTCGGCATGCAATACCTGCGCCTGGGTGCCGTTCTGGTGCTGATGGGCCTGCTGTTCGACGCCATCTACGCCGTGCTGGCCGCGCGCCTAGCGCGCCGCCTGCGCGGCAAGCCTTCGCCTTACGGCAAGTTCGTGCTGCCCTCCGTCTTCGTGCTGCTGGCCGGACGGCTGGTGCTGGGCTGAATTGATTTAACGTCGGCAAAGAAGGCAGGATAATCGTTCAGCAGGCTGCGCTCAAGGTCGTTGACCTTGCGAAATTGCCGTAGCGACGGCGCCATGGCCCGGCCCGCATCCCAGCTGCGCCAGGCATTTGGCGCATCGAATTGCGCCAGCAAGGCGTCGCCCAGATCCTGGTACACGGCCGCCATCTGCGGCTTTGCCTGCAGCACTTGCAGATACAAGGCCGTCGCTTGCGGCCATTGCCCCAGCTTGGCGCGCAAATTCCCCTCGAACAAGGCCAGGACGGGTTGCTCCATTCCCGTTTGCTTCCTCAATTCCTGCACGGTGGCCAGCGCGTCCGCGATACCCTCCTTGTCCTTGTCCTTGGCCTGCAATCCCCGCGTCAAATCGTGGATGGGCTGGCACTCCTGCATGGCCCGTTGTTGCTGAAGCGACAGTTTTTCGACCAGCGCGCCCGTGGAAAAATGGTCTTCCAGCATGGTCAAGAAAGCCTCGAAGGGTTTGTCTACCGCAAACAGGCGCTCCGCCTCGGCCCGCAGCGCTGGATGCGCCTGGGGGCTCAACGGCGGCAGCGACGCCGCCTGCGCCAGCACTCTTTCGAGCGGCGGCGCGTCGGCCGCCAGCGGGCGTAGCCGGTAGGCGGTCAGCGAATAGGTGGCGGGCGCCCCCGCCGTCATGGCGCTGACGCGGAAATGGCGCGCGACCGTGCCGCCCACTTCCTCGTAGTGCAAGGTGAAGTCGGCGGGAATGCGCTTGCCGTCGGCCAGCAGCTTCAGTACCAGCGGGTGGCCGCCCCAGGTGTAGCGCACATACTGGGCAAACGCCGTCGCATCGTCGCCGCTGACGGGGCTGCCGGCAATGCCCAGGCGCAGCAGGGGGTGTCCGTCGAGCGACCACAGCACGGCGCCATCGAGCAGCTGGGGCTGCAGCGCGCCGCGCCGCTTGTTGTCCAGCACCGATAAAGCTTGCTCCTCATACACGGGCAGCGTTGCGTGCTGCTCAAGGCCGCCCGCCTTCAAGATGCCGGCGATCCCCTGCCGGTGGCGCAGCTCGAAGACGCGAAAACCCGCCACGTCGAACAGCGAATACGTGTCGTAGGTAGACGCCGCCATATCGATGACGTGGCGGCGTCGCGTGGCAAAGTCCAACACCGACAAGGCCTTGCCATCGCGCACGCTCAGGTAATGCGGGCCCAGCACGACATCGCTTTCCTGCGTGGTGCGCGCGGGCAAGCTGGTTTTCACGCCGGGCTGGTTGACGCGTTCGGTAGTTACCGTGACGTGGAACGCAACGCTGGCCTGGGCCGCGCTGGCGCCCAGGAAAAGGATGGCGGCCACGCTGGCGCGGCGCAAGGCGGGAACAAGGGTCATGGAATGATGCAGTGAAGAAATGCTGATTTTAAGGCAAATCCGGCCATCCCCTTGTTTTGCTGGCAAGCATAAAAAAAGACAGCCGAAGCTGTCTCTCTTTTTTACCTCAACAACGATTACGACATGTGCTGGCCGCCGTTGATCGAGATGTTGGCGCCCGTGACGAACGCCGCTTCATCGGAAGCCAGGTAGGCCACCAGGCCGGCCACTTCTTCCGGCTTGCCCAGACGCGCCATCGGAATTTGCGGGATGATTTTGCTGTCGAGCACTTCCTGTGGAATCGCCATGACCATCTTGGTGCCGATGTAGCCTGGCGAGATGGTGTTGACGGTGACGTTCTTGCGCGCCACTTCCAGCGCCAGCGACTTGGTGAAACCATGCATGCCGGCTTTCGCGGCCGAATAGTTGGTCTGGCCGAAGGCGCCCTTCTGGCCGTTGACGGACGAAATATTGATGATGCGGCCCCAGCCGCGTTCCACCATGCCGTCGCAGACGGGCTTGGTCATGTTGAAGACGGAATCGAGGTTGGTGCTCATGACGGCATCCCAGTTCGGCTTGTCCATCTTCTTGAACGTCATGTCGCGCGTGATGCCGGCGTTATTCACCAGCACGTCGACAGGACCGATTTCCGCTTCCACGGCCGCCACGCAGGCAGCCGCCGAATCGTAGTCAGCCACGTCGCACGGATACGCCTTGAAGTCATAACCCATGTCCTTCGTCGTCGCCAGCCATTCCGCGACCTTCGGATTGCCTGGGGAATATGTGGTCACCACGCGATAGCCGAGCGCCGCCAGCTTGAAACACACCGCTTCGCCCAGACCGCCCATGCCACCAGTTACCAATGCAACTCTTGCCATTTTCATCCCCTCAGTGTCGTTCTATTGCTAAAAAGTTAATTATTTAGTGAAAGTAGTCCACAACCGTTGAACCACAGCGCCGTACCGCACCGTATCCAAGCGTAGCGAGCGGCGATGATTTGTGGCTAAGAAGCGCAACCGTGCTCTAGCACGGTGAGCATCGCAGGCCGCAAAGCGCGCCGCGCAGTAGCTTGGGTGCGGTGCCAGCTACTTAATCCCGCTCGATCGCTAAAGCAACACCCATGCCGCCGCCGATGCACAAGGCTGCCAGGCCTTTTTTGGCGTCGCGGCGTATCATTTCGTGGATCAGGGTGACCAGGATGCGCGCGCCGGAGGCGCCGATCGGGTGGCCGATGGCGATCGCGCCGCCGTTCACGTTGATCTTGCTGGTATCCCAGCCCATTTCCTTGTTGACGGCAATCGCTTGCGCGGCAAACGCTTCGTTGATTTCCATCAGGTCCAGCTCTTCATGCGTCCAGCCGGCTTTTTTCAGGCAAAGGCGCGAGGCGGAGACGGGGCCCATGCCCATGACGGCAGGGTCCAGGCCCGACGATGCGTAAGCCTTGATGCGCGCCAGCGGCTTCAAGCCCAGTTCTTTCGCTTGCGAAGCGGACATCATGATCACGGCGGCGGCGCCGTCGTTCAGGCCCGACGCATTGCCGGCGGTAACAGTACCGTCCTTGGCGAACGCGGGGCGCAGGCCGGACAGCGATTCCAGGGTCGAACCGGGCTTGATGTATTCATCGCTGTCGAAGACCACGGTGCCTTTTTTGTTGGCGATTTCCAGCGGCAGGATTTCATCCTTGAACTTGCCCGCTTTTTGCGCCGCTTCCGCTTTCAGTTGCGACTGCAGCGCGAATTCATCCTGCTCGGCGCGCGTCACTTCGTATTTCTTGGCGACGTTTTCCGCCGTGATGCCCATGTGGTACTGGTTGTACACGTCCCACAGGCCGTCGACGATCATGGTGTCGATCATCTTGAAGTCGCCCATGCGGAAACCGTCGCGCGAGCCGTTCATCGCGTGCGGCGAAGCGCTCATGTTTTCCTGGCCGCCGGCGATGATGATGTTGGCGTCGCCGCACTTGATCGCTTGCGCCGCCAGGTGCGTGGCCTTCAGGCCGCTGCCGCAAACCTTGTTGATGGTAAATGCCGGGATGGCGCTGGGCAGGCCAGCCTTGATGACGGCCTGGCGCGCGGCGTTCTGGCCGACGGCGGCTGTCAGCACCTGGCCCAGGATCGCTTCGCCGATCAGGTTCGGGTCGATGCCGGTTTGTGCCATCAAGCCCTTGATTACATGCGCGCCCAGTTCGGACGCAGGAATCTTGGCCAGGCTGCCACCGAATTTGCCGACTGCGGTACGGCCAGCGGCCACGATTACGACATCATCCATTTATTTCTCCGATATGCAGGCCACGAGGGCCAAGGTCAAGGTGTTAATAGAATCCAATGAGAATTCGGAAAGACACAGCAAGCTGCGTTTCATTCTAGCGCGGCATGCGCCGCAGTTCCAGCGCCGCACCGCTGGCGGCGGCGATGACAGCCTGCTTGCGGTACTGGCGGATGGCCTGGCGCGGCGGATAGCCGCTGCCGGGCCGCAAAACGCTTACGCCTGGGGCGCAGGACGCGTGTTTTTATTTTTATCATACCCTTCATCGGCGCTGCCGAAAGTGGTTTTTAGAAAATTATTGAAGGGAATAATCAGGGGTACGGGGGTTTGCTTTACCACTTGCAACAGCTCGCCAAATTTTTGACGCGATGCAGCAAACTCACCCTTTGTCACAGTGTCGAATTTCTCTTGGGTTTCTTGGGCAACATCCTTTGCCTGGCGGCCATATGCACCGATGCGCTCGATGGCCAGTTGCGACTGCGTGCGCGACAGTTGCAGCAGCGCTTGCGGGTCCTTCACGGACAGCAGCTGATTGCCCGCCACCGTAGCGGCCGCCAGCGCCGTGCGGGCCGCATCGAGCTGCAAGTCCAGCACGCTGGCGCCGCTATCGACGGCGGCCTGGGCATACGCTTGCGCGCTGACCAATTGTGCTTCCACCACGGCCTTGCCAGCCAGTGCCCATTGTTCGGAAAATGAAAACATGTCGTTCCTCCCCAAAGAGTAGGCAGCGCCATGTTGCGCCGCACAGTGCTCAACTGTAAGCGGTGGTTCATTGCTAAACCTTGATATTTATCAAACATTCCTGTTGGTTTGTTTCCAACTCAACGTTGATCAGGACAACAACTTGATACCATCGAGCGAGGCCGCGCACTGCTCGCGTATCACGCTGACGAAATCACGCACGTATGCCTTGTCCTGCAACTGCTCGGGCACGGACACGTACAAATCGCTCCACAGGCCGTGCTCGCCCACCGGGCGCGCCACCACATAATCGTAATCGACGTAATTCTTGATGGCCCAGTTCGGCAAGGCGGCGATGCCGCGCCGGCTTGCCACCAGCTGCAGCACGGCGACCGTCAATTCGGCTGTGCGGCGCTCAAACTGGATGCCGGCGGGCTTGAGCACTTCGCGGATCAGATCGATGCGCTCTTCCGGCACGGGATAGGTAATCAAGGTCTCGCCCGTAAAGTCGGCCGCCGCCAGCCGGCGCTGCGCCTGCAGCCGGTGCTTCTGCGCCATCACCACCAGCATTTCAAAGCGGAACAGGGGAAACACGGTGAAATCGGGGCCATATGGCGAACCGATGACCAGGTCCGCCTCGCCCGAACGCAGCAAGTCCGCCGGTTCGCTGTGAAAGCCGGAGACAAGATCGATTTCCACTTCCGGCCAGCGCTGGCGGAACGCATCCATCACGGGCATGAGCCAATCGAAGCAGGTATGGCATTCGAGCGCCACGCGTAACTGTCCCTGGTCGCCCTGCGACAGGCGCGCCACGTCGCGCTCGGCCAGCTCGATCTCGGGCAGCAGCTTGTCGGCCAGCTCCAGCAGCCGGCTGCCGGTGGCCGTAAACGCGATCGGCATCGACTTGCGCTCGAACAGGGGCGCCTTGTAACGCTCTTCGAGCAAACGGATCTGGTGCGACAGGGCCGACTGGGTCAGGTTGAGCAGCTGCGCGGCACGCACCAGGCTGCCGGACGAACGCAGGGCACTCAGGGTGCGCAGGTGGCGGATTTCTAGCATCGGAAAATTGGTTGCTGTACGTGAATTATTTTCATGTTATTCGTCAAAATGTTTCGTTTTGATTATAGACCAAGTTGCCGCACACTCTAGCGCATTCACATTAAATCTCGATGACATCATGACCATTCATACCCACATTCTTGGCTTTCCCCGTATCGGCGCCGCGCGCGAACTGAAACTGGCGCTGGAAAGCCACTGGCGCGGCGAGCTGTCCGAAACAGCGCTGGAAGCGACGGGCCGGCAATTGCGCGCGCGCCACTGGGCGCTGCAACGCGATGCAGGGCTCGACTACGTTACCGTGGGCGACTTCGCCTTTTACGACCAGGTGGCCAACCATATCCAGCTGCTGGGCTGCGAACCGCCCCGTTTCAGCTTTGCGCCAGAGCAGTCGCCGCTGTCGCGCTATTTCACGATGGCGCGCGGTGCAGAGACCGGCACGCATGCGGAGCACGCGGACTGCGACCACGCGCACCCTGCACACGCAGCAGGCACTGCCGCGCTGGAAATGACCAAGTGGTTTGACACCAATTACCATTACCTGGTGCCCGAATTGTCGCCGCAGACCCGGTTTTCTCTCGCTTGCGAGCGCCTGCTGGCGGAAGTGGCCGAGGCGCAGGCGCTGGGCCACCAGGTCAAGGCGGCCCTGATCGGCCCCCTCACCTTCCTGTGGCTGGGCAAGGAAAAGACACACGGCTTCGACCGCCTGTCCCTGCTGGAACAATTGCTGCCCGTCTACGGCGCCCTGCTCGACCGTCTGAAACAACAAGGCGTGGCGTGGGTGCAGGTCGACGAACCGATCCTGGGCCTGGACTTGCCCACCACGTGGCGCAGCGCCTTCGAGAGCGCCTACTGGCAGCTGAACCAGGTAGGTATCAATATCCTGCTGGCCACGTATTTCTCGCCGCTGGAAGAAAACCTCAGCCTGGCATGCCGCCTGCCCGTGGCCGGCCTGCACGTGGACGGCATCCGCGCGCCGCATGAACTGATCAGTGTCACGGACTGGCTGCCCGCGCATAAAGTCTTGTCGATCGGCATCGTCGACGGGCGCAACATCTGGCGCACCGACCTTGACGCGGCCCTGGTCGTGCTGCAGCCGCTGGCGGCCAAGCGCAATGGCCAGCTGTGGCTGGCGCCGTCGTGCTCCTTGCTGCACGTGCCGTTCAGCCTGGAAGCGGAAACGGAACTCGACGGTGAAATCCGGACCTGGCAGGCGTTCGCCACGGAAAAACTGGCAGAAATTGCGCTGCTGAAGGACGCGCTGACGGGCCATCCCGATGAGGCCGCACTAGCTGTGTCTCGTCTGGCCATTGCCAGCCGCCGCGCCAGCGCCCGCGTGCACCGTTCATCGGTGACGCAGCGCCTGCAAGCGCTGACGCCCACCGTGGACCGCCGCGATTCCAGCTTCCCGCTGCGCCAGGCCGTGCAGCGTGCGCGTTTCCAGTTGCCCGACTTCCCGACGACAACCATCGGTTCCTTCCCGCAGACGACGGCCATCCGCGCCGCCCGCGCGAGTTTCAAGCGGGGAGAACTGGCCATCGCCGATTACGAACAGCAGATGCGCGCCGAAATCGCCCACGCCGTGGGCCGCCAGGAAGCGCTGGGCCTGGACGTGCTCGTGCATGGCGAAGCGGAACGCAACGACATGGTCGAATACTTCGGCGAGCAACTGGACGGTTTTATCTTCACGCGTCACGGCTGGGTGCAATCGTACGGCTCGCGCTGCGTCAAGCCGCCCGTCATCTATGGCGACGTGCAGCGCCCGGCCGCCATGACGGTGGCCTGGACGGTGCACGCGCAAAGCCTGACGCATAAACCGGTGAAGGGCATGCTGACGGGGCCGGTAACGATCTTGCAATGGTCGTTCGTGCGCGACGACCAGCCGCGCGCCACCACGGCGCTGCAGATCGCCCTGGCCATCCGCGACGAAGTGGCCGACCTGGAAGCGGCCGGCATCGGCATCATCCAGATCGACGAGCCGGCCATCCGCGAAGGCTTGCCGCTGCGCCGCGGCCAGTGGGATACTTACCTGGCCTGGGCCACGCGCGCCTTCCGCATCGCCGCGTCCGTCGTCAGCGACGCGACGCAGATCCACACCCACATGTGCTATGCCGAGTTCAACGACATCCTGCCGCAGATCGCCGCCATGGACGCCGACGTCATCACGATAGAGACGAGCCGCTCGGACATGGAGTTGCTGACGGGCTTTGGCCAATTTCAATATCCGAACGAAATCGGCCCCGGCGTGTACGACATCCACTCGCCGCGCATCCCCTCGACACCCGACATGGTGGCATTGCTGCAAAAAGCCAGCGCCGTGATTCCAGCGGCCCATTTATGGGTCAACCCGGACTGCGGCCTCAAAACGCGGGGCTGGGTGGAAACGGAAGCGGCTTTAAAGAATATGGTCGCGGCGGCGCGGCAGATGCGCGCGGCTGCATGACATAAGCCGACCCAAGCCGCATGCAGGGCTGCTTTCAGGGCGGCGCGCCGGTTTTCCGGGGCGCCGTCCGTTTTTTTTGACATGAAGTAGGTGTTGCCCTGCGGAATAGCATGCGCCAGGCCCCTGACGCCGATTTTTTTGCAGTAGAATGCAAGAAATTTACTGCTCCCATTGTTGCCGTACGGAACATCTGGCCTGCCGCAGTTTCACTTTGATAAATGTTTATGTCCAAAAGCCCGTCGCAGAAGCCTATCGAAATCAAGATTTCCACCGTCGTTGCTGTCTCCGCCATCATGCATAGCGCCGATACGCAGGCCCTCGATGCCGCCTTGCGCGACATGACGGGAGGCGTGGCCGACTTTTTCGAGGACGACCTGGCCGTGCTGGACGTGGCCGCCTTGCCGCCCGGCAGCGTGCCCATCGACTGGGCCGCCCTCGTGGCCCTGCTGAAGAAATACCGTTTGAATGCCGTGGCCGTGCGCAATGCGCCGGCCGACATGCATGACGCCATCTTGGCGCAAGGCTTGAGCCTCGACAGCGGCAAGACGCGCGACGATGCGCCGCCCAAGGATGGCCCCAAGGATACGCCCACGGCGGCGGCCCAGTCGGGCGCCGACGCCCAGGTGATGGTGATCGACACGCCCGTGCGGGCCGGCCAGCGCATTTATGCACGCGGCTGCGACCTGATCATCACCGCTGTCGTCAACAATGGCGCCGAAATCATCGCCGACGGCAGCATCCACGTGTACTCCTCGCTGTACGGCCGCGCGCTGGCCGGCGCCTCGGGCAATCCCCAGGCGCGCATCTTCGCGCTGGCAATGGAACCGGAACTGGTCTCGATCGCCGGCGTGTACCGCACGTTCGAGGATGGTTTCCCTGCGGAAATGGCGCGCGGACCCGCGCAAATTCGTTTGGCTGGAGACAGAATCGATATACACTCTGTCAATCCGGTCACTCCCGTGAACCGCTCTTAAGCTGCACAATTCAAGAGATATCTGAAAAGGATTATTTGTGGCAAGAATTATTGTTGTGACGTCCGGCAAGGGCGGTGTCGGCAAGACGACCTCTAGCGCCAGTTTTTCCACTGGCCTGGCCATGCGCGGCCACAAGACAGCCGTGCTCGACTTCGACGTAGGCCTGCGTAACCTCGACCTGATCATGGGTTGCGAGCGCCGCGTCGTCTACGACCTGATCAATGTGATCAATAAAGAGGCCACCCTGAACCAGGCCCTGATCAAGGACAAGCACTGCGACAACCTGTTCATTCTGCCCGCCTCGCAAACGCGCGACAAGGATGCCTTGTCGGAAGAAGGCGTGGAACGCGTGTTGAACGACCTGATCAACATGGGTTTCGAGTTCATCATCTGCGATTCGCCGGCCGGCATCGAGCATGGCGCGCTGATGGCGTTGACGTTCGCCGACGAAGCCATCATCGTCACCAATCCGGAAGTGTCGTCGGTGCGCGATTCGGACCGCATCCTCGGCATCCTGCAAGCCAAGTCGCGCCGCGCGCAGACGGGCGGCGAGCCGGTCAAGGAACATTTGCTGATCACCCGCTACTCGCCGAAACGCGTGGAATCGGATGAAATGCTGTCTTACCAGGACGTGCAGGAAATCCTGCGCATTCCGCTGGTGGGCATCATTCCGGAATCGGAACAAGTGCTGGCCGCCTCGAACCAGGGCAATCCGGCCATCCATTTCACGGGCACGGACGTGGCGCAAGCCTATGAAGACGTGGTCTCGCGTTTCCTCGGCGAAGAAGTCGAGTTGCGCTTTACCAACTATGAAAAGCCTGGATTACTCCAGCGCATTTTTGGGGCGAAGTGATATGGCCTTGCTTTCTTTCCTCTTCCCCCCCAAGCCGAAGACGGCCACCGCGGCCAAGGAACGCCTGCAGATCATCATCGCCCGCGAACGCAGCGGACGCGATGGTCCCGACTTCCTGCCCGCCCTGCACAAGGAATTGATCGCCGTCATTTCCAAGTACACCAAGGTCAACGCCGACGACATCAAGATTTCGCTGGACCGCCAGGGCAACCTGGAAGTGCTCGACGTCAACGTGGTGCTGCCGGACGCATAAATTTAACTCGGCCGCACCGTGAGCAATTCCTGCGCCACCGCGGCGCAGGCGTTCACGTGCTGGTTGCCGATCTGGCGGAACACGGCGTAGCCGATGGCTGCCGCCACCGCCTGGCCGGCGAACGGCACGAAGCGCGCCACCTGCTTGGTGGCTATCTTGACACCACTGCGCTTGAGCAGGTGGAGGATCAGTTCGCGCGACACTAGCTTTCCCACCAGCATGCCGCCCATGCCCACCGCCGCGCGGTAGGCCATCATCTTGAACTGCGGGTTCAGGCGCTCGATCTGCTCGGGCGTGAGGCCGAATTCGTGGTTGATATCGTTGATCAGCATGGAAAACAGGCCCACGTCGGACATCAGGTCGACGCCGGGAATGGGAATGGCCGAGGCGCCCGCCGACATCATCGCGCGCCGCTGCACCAGGCGCCGGCAACGCTCGCGCACTTGCTCGATTTCCGCACGACTGGCCGGTATCAGTGTCCAATCCGTAGTGCTCTTGTCTGACATGGCCGCTTCTCCACAGTAGGGGGTAGATGAACAAGTGTAACGTAAAGGCTCTGCCCTCCGATTTCACTGGACACAGTTGCAATCTCTGTTATATTTCACTTGAGCATTCCTTAACATTACGATAAGCAGAGCAGACCGTCTGTTTGTTGCTACACACTCCAGCCAATTATGCGAATTGCCGTACTCGATAGCGACCATAGCCAGGCAGAGCTGATCTGCCAGGTGCTCACCGCCGCCGGCCACGCTTGCCACGAGTTTCAGAGTGGTAAGGAAATGCTGGGGCAACTGCGCAAGGACAGTTGCGACATGCTCATACTCGACTGGCATGTGAGCGATCTGGACGGTGCGGAAGTCTTGCGCCGTGCCCGCGAAAAACTGGCGCCGAAGGCGCCCGTGTTGTTTATGACCAACAGTTCCGGCGAAGACGACGTGGTGGCGGGCATGACGGCCGGTGCCGACGACTACATGATCAAGCCCCTGCGGCGCAGCGAACTGACCTTGCGCACCCAGGCGCTGTTGCGCGTGGCCTACCCGGCCCAGAATGGCGCCGAGTACTTGCAGTTCGGCCATTACACGTTTGAAACCCGCCCTGGCCGCCTGCTGCGCGATGGCGAAGTGCTGGACGTGACGCACAAGGAATTTGCCCTGGCGCTGCTGTTTTTCCGCAACCTGGGCCGTCCCCTGTCGCGCGCCTACATCCACGAAGCCGTGTGGCAGCGCGACACGGCCCTGCCCTCGCGCACCATGGATACCCACGTCTCGCGTGTACGCAACAAGCTGCAGTTGAAACCGGAACATGGTTACAGGCTCGTGCCCGTCTACAGCTACGGTTATCGCCTGGAAAAACTTGGCGGCTGAACGGCGGCAAACGGCTGACCTGCTCAAAGCGCGGGCACAAAGCGCTATAATGTCGGCATAAGTCACCCCAACAGCCCTGAAATGCAACTGCTCGCCGTCGGCCTCAACCATACCACCGCCCCAGTGTCGCTTCGCGAACAGCTGGCGTTTGCGCCTGAGCACTTGGGTTCGGCGGTGATGGCGGCGCGTACCTGGTTCCAGCGCATCGACCTGCGCGACAACGACGAAGCGGCCATCCTGTCGACGTGCAACCGCACCGAGCTGTATGCGGCCAGCCACGTGCCCAATCCGCTCGACGCGGGCGCGCATTTCCTGGCCGACTACCACCAGCTCAACTACAGCGAGCTGCGCCCCCACTTGTATATGCTGCCGCAGCACGATGCCGTGCGCCACACCTTCCGCGTCGCCTCCGGGCTCGATTCGATGGTGCTGGGCGAAACGCAGATTCTGGGCCAGATCAAGGATGCGATCCGCACGGCCGACGAGGCGGGCGGCCTGGGCACGTATCTGCACCAGTTGTTCCAGCGCAGCTTTTCCGTCGCCAAGGAAGTGCGCAGCAGCACGGAAATCGGCGCCCACAGCGTGTCCATGGCGGCCGCCGCCGTGCGCCTGTCGCAGCGCATCTTCGACAAGATCGCCGAGCAGAACGTGCTGTTCATCGGCGCCGGCGAAATGATCGAACTGTGCGCCACGCACTTTGCGGCGCAAAACCCGAAAAGCATCACCATTGCCAACCGCACCATGGAACGGGGCGAGGAGCTGGCTCACCGCTTCAACGGCAAGGCCATCCGCCTGGCGGACTTGCCGGAGCAGCTGCACCAGTTCGACATCGTCATCTCGTGCACGGCGTCATCGTTGCCGCTGCTGGGACTGGGCCTGGTCGAGCGCGCCATCAAGGCACGGCGCCACAAGCCCATGTTCATGGTCGACCTGGCCGTGCCGCGCGACATCGAAGCGGAAGTGGGCCGTTTGAACGACGTTTTCCTGTACACGGTCGACGACCTGGGCAAGGTCGTGCAGACGGGCCTGGAAAGCCGGCAAGCGGCCGTGGCGCAAGCCGAAGCCATCATCGAGACGCGCGTGCAATCGTTCATGAGCTGGGTCGACGACCGCGCCATGGTGCCCGTCATCCAGCATTTGCATGAAAACAGCGAATCGTTGCGCCTGATGGAAGTGGAACGGGCGCGCAAGATGCTGGCCAAGGGCGCCGACATCGACGCCGTCCTCGAAGCGCTGTCGAAAGGCTTGACGGCCAAGTTCCTGCACGGCCCGCAGCAGGCGCTGCACCACGCGCAAGGCGACGAGCGCAAGCAGCTGGTCACCCTGCTGCCGAAACTGTTCCGCCCCCGCCGTTAGCGCAGCCCCGCCGGCCGCCTGCGCGCGGCCACCCCTGCCCGCCTGCCGCGTAGTTGCAGAACCGGCACCATCCCTACACTCTTTTACCGCGAATCGCTATGAAACCATCCATGCTGGCCAAACTCGATCAACTGGCGAACCGCCTGGTCGAACTCGACGAACTGCTGATGCATCCGGACGCCACGTCGAACATGGACAGCTACCGCAAGATGACGCGCGAGCACGCCGAACTGGGCCCGCTGGTGGCCCTGTACCGTTCCTACCAGGAAGCGGGCAACGATATTACGGCGGCGCAAGAGATGCTCGGCGATCCGGACATGAAGGAATTCGCCCAGGAAGAAATCGAGGCGGCGAAAACCACCATGGCGCGGCTCGAGCGCGAACTGCAGACCATGCTGCTGCCGAAGGACGTCAATGACGAGCGCAACATCTTCCTGGAAATTCGCGCCGGCACGGGCGGCGACGAATCGGCGCTGTTCGCGGGCGACCTGCTGCGCATGTACACGCGCTTTGCCGAGCGCAACCGCTGGCAGGTGGAACTCGTGTCCTCGTCCGATTCCGACCTGGGCGGCTACCGCGAAGTGATCGTGCGCGTGGTGGGCAATGGCGCATATTCGAAGCTGAAATTCGAATCGGGCGGCCACCGCGTGCAGCGCGTGCCGGCCACGGAGACGCAAGGGCGCATCCACACGTCCGCCTGCACGGTGGCCGTGATGCCGGAAGCCGATGAAGTCGAAGACGTCAACATCAACCCGGCCGACTTGCGCATCGACACCTACCGCGCCTCGGGCGCCGGCGGTCAGCACATCAACAAGACGGATTCGGCCGTGCGCATCACCCACTTGCCGACCGGTATCGTGGTCGAATGCCAGGATGACCGCAGCCAGCACAAGAACAAGGCGCAAGCGATGAAAGTGCTGGCCGCGCGCATCAAGGACGTGCAGCTGCGCGAACAGCAATCGAAGGAAGCGGCCACGCGCAAGAGCCTGATTGGCTCGGGCGACCGCAGCGAGCGCATCCGCACATATAATTTCCCGCAAGGCCGGCTGACGGACCACCGCATCAATCTGACGTTATATAAGCTCGACTTCATCATGGATGGGGATTTGACGGAGTTGACGAATGCGCTGGCGGCGGAACATCAAGCGGAACTGTTGGCTGCCCTGGGCGATTAAACGCTGGCGCCGTTGCGTCGGCTTACGCTGCGCGTAAGCCGACAGCTTTAAGTAGCGGCTAAGCAATAAAAATCGGCCCTTGTGCGAAAATGACCTGCTCGATTCCATCCACCTCACCGTGTCGCCCATGAAAAATTCACGCACCGTCCTCCTGTTGACCGCCGCCCTGTGTTTCCTGATGCTGGGCGTGGCCATGTATTTGCAGCATGCCATGAACATGGCGCCGTGCCCGCTGTGCGTGATCCAGCGCTACTTGTTCCTCGCCATCGGCATCGCCTGCCTGGCTGGCGCGGTGGCCAACCGGCCAAAAATCGGCGCCAGCGTCGGCTTGCTGGCGGCCCTTGGCGGCCTGGGCGTGGGCGCCAAGCATTTGTACGTGCTGGCCAACCCCGGCTTCTCGTGCGGCATCGATCCGGTGGAAACGGCGCTGAACAAGGTCTTCACGGCCGAACTCATGCCCTTCATGTTTGAATCGTACGGCGCCTGCGAAAGCGCCGGCGAGCCGTTTTTCGGCCTGTCGATCCCGCAATGGGCCTTCGCCTGGTTCGCCATCTTCGCCATCGCCATGCTGTGGACCTTGCTGCGCCGTCAGAAATAATTGAAAGCACCATGCCAGAAACCTTGATTCCCGCCGGCAGCACTGTCGGCGCCCTGCAAATCCGTCCGCTGCTCGATCCGCTCGATAACCGCATTTTGCTGGGCCACGCGCTGGGCCTGTCGCGCGTGAGCCTGATCACGCAATCGGAGCGTGTACTTACTGCGGACGAAGCGCTGCGCCTGTCCAGCTTGCTGGCGCGCCGCCTGCAGGGCGAGCCGATCGCCTACATCGTCGGCCAGCGCGAATTTTTCGGCCTGCCGTTCGAAGTGAACGACGCCGTGCTGATTCCCCGTCCCGACACGGAAGTGCTGGTGGAACTGGCGCTCGAGCGCCTGCCACCGGGCGGACGGGTGCTCGATATGGGCACGGGCAGCGGCGCCATCGCCGTCGCGCTCGCCCACACGCGGCCCGACGCCGTCGTCACGGCCCTGGACGTGAGCAGCGCGGCGCTGGCCGTGGCGCGCCGCAACGCCAGCGCCAACGGCGTCAACATCACCTTCATGGCCAGCGACTGGTTCGAAGCGCTGGGCACGGAAAAATTCGACCTGATCGTCTCCAATCCCCCCTACATCGCCAGCGGCGACCGCCACCTGGCCGAAGGCGATCTGCGCTTCGAGCCGACGGGCGCGCTGACCGACCACGCGGACGGCTTGTCGGCCCTGCGCACCATCGTTTCCGGCGCCGCGCGCCACCTGGCCTCAGGCGCCTGGCTGCTGATGGAGCACGGCTACGACCAGGCGGCTTCCGTGCGCGGCTTGCTGGCCGACGCCGGCTACAGCAAAGTGCAAAGCTGGCGCGACCTGGCCGGCATCGAACGGGTCAGCGGCGCCCGCCTGGGCTGACGGCCGCCACCTGCGCAAAGCTTGACCCGGCAGCGCGCCAGATCCCCCCGCAGTTTGTTAAACTATCAAGCGAATTCCTGACCGAAGCGCCGTCCCCGTTGCCCGGGACGGACGCTGGCGACGCGGCGTTTTTTGGGCCGGCGCCGACGCATTTGCCAAAATTCGGTTAATCTCAGCACAAATTATTTATATGCTGCACAAGAAAGGAAGCTCAAATTGCCCAACCTGTTGACTCGCCGCCTGGCATTGCTGACCGAAGATGCCAACCGCGCGCTGCTGGGCGGCTTGCGCGGCATCGAACGTGAAACCCTGCGCGTCGACCACGCCGGCCATCTGGCTTCCACGCCCCATCCCGCCGCTCTGGGCTCGGCGCTGACGCACCCTGAAATCACCACCGACTACGCCGAGGCGCTGCTCGAATTCATCACCCCGGCCGAAGCCGACATCGGCGTCACGCTCGACAAGCTCGACACCGTGCACCGCCACGCCTACAGCCGCCTCGGCGACGAGTTGCTGTGGAGCCAGTCGATGCCGTGCCAGCTGCCGCCCGAAGCGGAGATCGAGATCGCCAACTACGGCACGTCGAACATGGGCATGCTTAAGCACGTCTACCGCCGCGGCCTGGCCTTGCGTTATGGCAAAGCCATGCAATGCATCGCCGGCATCCATTACAACTATTCGCTCGACGAGCAGCTGTGGCAAGTGCTGGCCAGCAATCCGGACACCAGCGCCAGCGCCACGCAGGCGGCAGCCACGCCGAAAGACGTGCAGTCGGAAAGCTATCTGGCAACGATCCGCAATTTCCGCCGCTACAGCTGGCTGCTGATGTACCTGTTCGGCGCCTCGCCGGCCCTGTCCGCCGGTTTCCTGCGCGGCCGCGCGCACAAACTCGACACCTTGTCCGACGACACCCTGTTCCTGCCGTACGCCACCAGCCTGCGCATGAGCGACCTCGGCTACCAGAACGACGCCCAGTCGGGCCTGCGCCCGCACGAAAACAGCCTGGAAGACTACGTCAACGCGCTCACGCACGCCGTCAACGATCCGTATCCGCCGTACGAAGCGCTGGGAACCAAAAAAGATGGCGAGTGGATTCAGCTGTCCACCAACGTGCTGCAGATCGAAAATGAATACTATTCGACCATTCGCCCGAAACGGGTGATCCGCACGGGCGAGCGCCCGATCCAGGCCCTGTGCCTTCGCGGCGTGCAATACATCGAAGTGCGCTGCATGGACGTCGACCCGTTCGAACCGGTCGGCATCAGCCTGGAAACGGGCCGCTTCCTCGACGCCTTCCTGCTGTTCTGCGCGCTCGACGACAGCGGTCCCATTTCGGCCGAGCAAAGCGCCTGCTACACGAACAATTTCGCCCGTACCGTCAAGGAAGGCCGCAAGCCGGGCTTGAGCCTGCGCCGCGATGGCGAGGACATCGGCTTGCAGGCGTGGGGCGAGGAATTGCTGGCGCGTATCGCACCGGTGGCAGCCTTGCTCGACGCGCGCCATGGCGACACGCAGCACGCGGACAGCCTGGCGGCGCAAGCCGTCAAACTGGCCAATCCCGATGCGACGCCATCGGCGAAGGTCTTGGCCGAGCTGCGCGCCAACGGCGGCTCGTTTGCCGCCTTCGGCCTGCAGCAAAGCGAACGCCATGCGGCATTTTTCCGCGCGCATCCGCCCACACCCGAGCAAAGTGCGTATTTCGACGCGATGGCCGCCAGCTCGCTGGCCGAGCAGCGCGCCATGGAAGCGGCACCGGCCGGCAGCTTCGACGATTTCGCCGCCGCCTACCGCGCCAGCACCCTGTGCTCGCACACCTGATCCTGCCCGACTTCCTGCCTGGCGCCCCATGCTGACTTTCTACAATGAATTGCACGGCCAGCACCGGGGCCGCTTCGAGATGTTTCGCGGCGCCATGGTGCCCTGCTTCGAGACGCCCGAACGGGCCGACATGGTGGTGGCCGAGCTGGGGCGGCGCAACCTGGGCCGCATCGTCACGCCGCATGGCGTGCCGCTGACGTCGCTCGAGCGCATCCACACGCCCCGCTACCTGCATTTTTTGCGCCACGCCTGGCACGACTGGCTGGCGCTCGACCCCGACAACGTGGGCAAGGACGCCTTGCCATCCGTGTGGCCCGTGCGCACCTTGCGCAGCGATATCGAACCGGACGATTTCACGGCCAAGCTGGGCCTGTACTCGATGGACAATGGCACGCCGCTGACGGCCGGCACATGGACGGCGGCCAAGACGGGCGCCGACTGCGCCGTCAACGCGGCCCACGCGCTGCGCCTGGGCGAGCGCGCCACGTTCGCCCTCACGCGCCCGCCAGGCCACCACGCGGGCAGCGACTTTTTTGGCGGCTACTGTTTTCTCAATAACGCGGCCCTGGCCGCACAGCACCTGCTCGACGACGGCGCGCGCAAGGTCGCCATCCTCGATATCGACTACCACCACGGCAACGGCACCCAGAGCATCTTTTACCAGCGCGATGACGTGCTGTTCGCCTCCATCCACGCCGACCCGCGCAGCGAATACCCGTTTTATCTGGGCCACGCCGACGAGACGGGCAGCGGCGCGGGGCTCGGCTACAACGTGAACCTGCCGCTGCCGGCCGGCAGCACCACGGCCAGCTGGTTCGCGGCGCTGGAAACGGCCTGCCTACGCATCAATATGTACGCGCCCGACGCGCTGGTGGTCTCGCTCGGTGTCGACACCTTCGCCGGCGACCCGCTGTCGCACTTCGCCCTGCAAAGCGGCGACTACCTGCGCGTGGGCGAACGCCTCGCGCATCTGAACCTGCCCACCGCCTTCATCCTCGAAGGCGGCTATGCGGTGAAGGAAATCGGCATCAATGTCGTCAATGTGCTTGAAGGTTTTGAAACGGCGGAGTAATTCTGGGGTCAGACCCCCGTCCACGTTGACGGTGAGCCTGGCGTTAGCGGTGTTGAGGGTCTGACCCCGGCTTTAGCAGCTCTACATATTCCGGAACAGCGCCATGAACGGCTGGCTCACGGCCAGCGTTTCCGGCCGCGTCTTCAGGCGCAAGGCGCCGCGCCCGACCTCGTCGCGCGTCACGGAGGCCACCATCTTCATGTTGACGATGGTGGAACGGTGGATCTGCTTGAAGATGGCCGGGTCGAGCACGTCGAGCAGTTCGCGGATCGGCTTGCGCAGCAGCGCTTCGCCGTCCGCCGTCATGACGGCCGTGTACTTGGTGTCGGACTGAAAATAGGCGATGTCTTCCACCATGATCAGCCGCGTATCCTTGCCGCTGCTGGCCGTCAGCCACACCAGCGGCGGCGACTTGGCGGCGGCCGGCAAAGCACTACTCAATTGCTGCAGCAGGCCGGCCAGCGCGCCGCCGCCCGCCCGGGCCTTGCCGGCCCGCGCCTGCACACGCTGCAGGGTCGCTTGCAGGCGCTCGCGTCCAATCGGTTTCAACAGATAATCGACGGCGCCCTTGTCGAAGGCATCGATCGCGTACTGGTCGTAGGCCGTGACGAACACCACCTGCGTGGCGGGACTCGCTTCGAGCGCGCCGGCCGCCACTTCCAGCCCCGTCAGGCCCGGCATGCGGATATCGAGGAAGGCGACGTCGGGCTTGTGCGTGGCGATGGCCTCGAGCGCCGTGCCGCCGTCATCGCAGGCGGCGACGATGCGCAGTGCCGGCCACTCTTCGGTCAGCAGGGCCACGAGCGCGTCGCGCAGCAGGGTTTCGTCCTCGGCGATCACGCAAGTCATCTCAGGCTGATGCATACGACACTCCTTGCGCCGTGCTGTCCGGCACCGTGATGGTGGCTGTCACGCCATCGGGGAAATTGGCGACGATGGCAAACGCGGCGGCATTGCCGTAGGTCAGGCGCAAGCGTTCGCGCACATTGCGCAGTCCGATGCCCGTGCCGGCGCCGTCGTCGCTGAAACCCTTGCCGTCGTCGGCCACCGTGACGATCACCGTGCCGTCGCCGCTGCGCGCCATGATCCAGATGGTGCCGCCGCCGCTTTTCGGCTCCAGGCCATGCTTGATGGCGTTTTCCACCAGGGTTTGCAGCATCATCGGCGGCAGTTCCACCTGGCGCAGGTATTGCGGCACTTCGATCTGCAGGTTCAAACGCCCGCCCATGCGGATTTTCAAAATATCGAGGTAGGCGCGCGCCCGTTCCAGCTCCGTGCCCAGGGTCGACATGGCTTGCTCCGTACGCGGCAGTGAATGGCGCAGGTACAGGATCAGATTGCCCAGCATTTCGTCGGCGCGCACGGGGTCGCTGCGCGTGAGCAGCTGCGCGCTGGCCAGGGTGTTGTACAGGAAGTGCGGCTCGACCTGCGCATGCAACAGGCTCAGCTTGGCCACCGTGAGCTCCTTTTCCGTCACCGTCTGGCGCGCCTCGGCCTGCTCGCCGCGCCGGCGCTGCGCCACGCGGCGCGTCAACGCCCGCGTCACCGCTTCCGCGTTTTCCAGGTTGCTGCCATGGTCAACGAGGAACCAGTCGGTCCAGGCATTGCGCGCCGGTTCGCAGATCAGGGTCACGCTGCCCGCCTCGCCATTCGGCGTGACGGTGGCTAGGATCTGGTTCGGCCGCGGCTCGAGGAAACCGAGCACGCGCATGCGGGGCAAGCCCGTGTGCGTGTAGGGCGCGGCACGGCGCACTCTAGCCTGCACTTGCAGGCTGTCGCGCGCGCTTTCGACCACTTCGCTGCCCGGCAATTCGCGGATGGCCGCGTCGATCATGTCGAACGTTTCGCCCGCTTCGAACGGGATCTCGATCTGGCGCCGCTGGCGGCTCGACAGCGTGCCGGCATTGACGGCGCCGGCGATCAGGCGCACGCGCCGCACGTGCGAAAACGCATTCGTGATGACGGCGCTGGCCAGCAGCGCGCCGACGATGACAAAGAAGCCTTCCGTATTCCCGAAGATATAGCGCAGGAAGTTCTCGACCAGGATCGCCGTGGCGATGATGTAGGTGAGCATCGTGGCCACGGTGATGCGCAGGATAAAGAAGAGGCTAGTCATGATTTTTCCTTGGGGTTTGAAGTGGGCCAAGCATAACCATCGGCCCCGGCGGCGGTGGCCATTATGCGATGGAAGCCAAGTAGTGGCGACAAAGGCTGCAAAATAAAGCATCAATCCGCGCCACTTCAAAATAAAATCGCTTGCAATTAAATAGCACGCGATATATATTATGTACATGGACGCCGGCAAGTGCTTCTGCAGACGGAGATCCTGGGGCGAGAGCCCATGAAACAAGTAGTACACTATTTAGTAGCCACCTATTTATCTACCTAAAGGAAACCATCATGTCGATCAAACAAGTCCTGTACCGCGCTCAAGCCACCGCCACCGGAGGCCGCGAAGGCCGTGCCGTGTCGTCCGACAACGTGCTGGACGTCAAGCTGACCACGCCAAAAGAACTGGGCGGCAATGGCGCCGTCGGCACCAACCCGGAACAACTGTTCGCCGCCGGCTACTCGGCCTGCTTCATCGGCGCCATGAAATTCGTCGGCGGCCGCGACAAGATCGCCGTGCCAGCGGATCTGTCCATCGAAGGCAACGTCGGTATCGGCGCCATCGAAACGGGCTTCGGCATCGAAGTGGAACTGAAAATCTCGCTGCCAGGCATGGAACGCGCCGCCGCCGAAGCGCTGGTCGCCGCCGCCCACATCGTCTGCCCGTACTCGAACGCCACGCGCGGCAACATCGACGTCACCTTGACGATCGTCTAATCCCGGCCGCACGTACTGACACTCCCCGGCCGCGCCCTGACGCCGCCGGGGATTTTTCGTTAACGCAACACCTGCAGCGCCTGCAGCAGCTTGTCCGCCAGGGCCGGCGCCGAGGCGGGATTCTCTCCCGTGATCAGTTCGCGGTCGACCACCACGTTGCTGGTCCACGGCGCCTGGTTCTGCACATAGCGCGCGCCGGCCGCCTGCAAGCCCGACTGCGGATAGAACTTCATCGTCCCGCCCTTCAGCGCGCCTTGCGCCGCCAGTTCTTCCTGATTGCTGATCACCGTCATGCGGTAGCCGCTGTAGATCCAGTCCGCCGGCTTGGGCGGCGTGCGTCCCGCTTCCAGCGCGGCCGCAAACGCTGCCGCCTGCGGCAAAGCCGACAGCAAGGCGATGGGGCCATGGCACAGCAGCGCCGTCGGCTTGCCATCCGCGTGGAACTGGCGCAGCAAGGCGCCCAGGCTGGCATCCTTCAACAGATCCTGCATCGGCGCGTGGCCGCCCGGCACCAGCACGGCCGCGTAGTGGCCATAACCGATCTGCTCCACGCGCTTCAGGCTGATCACGGGCGAGCGGCCCGGCACCGTCAGCGCCAGCTGGTCCAGCAGTGCCTTGTGCGCCGCGTGCGCGGCGGCGTCGCCGCCAAAGTAATCGACCGTATCCGAGCTCGCGTCCAGGGTGGGCGCCTTGCCCTGCGGCGTGGCGAACGTCACCGTGTGGCCCGCGTCGAGCAGCTTCTTCACGGGCTGCATCAATTCATTCAGATAAAAACCCGTCGGGAAGACCTTGCCGTCGCGCAGCTCGAGGTGATTGGCGTCCGACAGCACGACGAGGACCTCGGCCGCCTGAGCGGTGGAAAAGGCGGCGAGCAACAGGCTGCTGATCAGTAATTTTTTCATGGTGTGGCCTTTCTGTAGAGAGGTCACCAGCATATTCCGAATCAAAATTGGGAAAAATGATGAATAATGCACAGCACTGATGCAGAATAAGACCGAATAGAAGCGCCGAATAGGAATGAAATGGATAAATTGCAGGCGATGCAGCTGTTTCGCCGCGTGGCCGAGCTGGGCAGCTTTCGCCGCGCCGCCGATGAACTGGACCTGTCAGCGTCATATGTGAGCCGGCGCATCGGCCAGCTGGAGCAGGAACTGGGCGGGCGCCTGATGACGCGCACCACGCGCCAGCTGGCCCTGACGGAAACGGGCGCCGCCTACCTTGAGCACTGCCGCAAGCTGCTCGACGAGCTGGCGCAGGCGGAAGACATGGTGGCACACTCGACGGCGCACGTAACGGGCCGCCTGCGCATCAACGCGCCGCTGACCTTGGGCGTGGGCGAGCTGGCCGAGGGCCTGGCCGATTTCATGGCCGACTGGCCCGCGCTGCGCCTGGACGTCGACCTGAAGGATGAATATGTCGACCTGGCGGCCGCCAACTACGACCTGGGCTTTCGCGTCACCACCGCGCTCAACGATTCGAGCTACGTGGCGCGCCATATCCACGACTACCGCCTGCACATCTGCTGCGCGCCCGCCTACCTGGAACGCCACGGTCCCTTGCGGGAAGCCACGGACCTGACGCGCCAGCGCTGCTTCATCTACAGTCACGCGCTGTTCGGCAGCCGCTGGCCGCTGCGCCATGCGGGACCGCACAGCGACATCGAAGTGCCGAACTGGGTCCGCACGAACAACACGCTGTTCATGCGCAGCCTGATCCTGCGCGGCCTGGGCATCGGCATCCTACCCACCTTTGTCTGCCGCGAGGAACTGGCCAGCGGCGCCCTGGTCGAGCTGTTTCCGGACATCGAGCGGCCCAGCCTGGCGCTGTTCGCCATCTATCCGTCGCGCCAGCTGGTGGCGCCCCGCGTGACGCGCTGCATCGAGCACCTGAAGCAGTGGTATGCGCAGCGCTATCCCACGCCGGCTGCGTGAAGCCGGTAAAATCACGCCACTCTCAATCAAGGATGACCCATGATCAGCTGGCAATGGAACACGTTCGACGAACTCGGCGCCCACGATTTGTACCAGGTGCTGGCCTTGCGCCAGCGCGTGTTCGTCATCGAACAGCAGTGCATTTACCCGGACCTGGACGGCCATGACCAGCAAGCCATGCATTTGCTGGGCTGGCAAACGGTCGATGGCCAGCGCCAGCTGGCCGCCTACCTGCGCGTGCTGGCACCGGGGGCCAAGTACGTGGAAATGTCGCTGGGCCGCGTGCTGACGGCGCCCGAGGCACGCACCACGGGCGCCGGCAAGCATCTGCTGGCGGAAGGCATCGCGCGCGCCGAACGCCAGCATCCCGGCCACGCCATCCGCATCGGCGCGCAGCAGTACCTGGAGCGCTTCTATCAATCGTTCGGCTTTGTCACCGTCAGCGCGCCATACGACGAAGACGGCATACAGCACGTCGACATGCTGCGCGCGGTGGAGAAATGACGACGGCCCTGATTTCCTGGAGCGGCGGCAAGGATTCCTGCCTGGCCCTGTGGCGCGCGCGCAACGCCGGCATGGACGTGCCGCTGCTGATCACGGCCATGGATGAAGATGGCCGCAAGTCGCGCTCGCACGGCGTGCCGCCCGAGCTGCTCGCCGCGCAGGCGGCCAGCCTGGGCGCGCGCCTGCAGCGCTATCACGCCAGCTGGGCCAGCTACGAAGAGCAATTCATCGCCATGCTGCGCGCGGCAAAGGCCGAGGGCATCGATCACGCGCTGTTTGGCGACATCGACTTGCAGCCGCACCGCGACTGGGAAGAAAAAGTCTGCGCGGTCGCCGGCCTGACGGCCCACCTGCCCCTGTGGGGCGGGGATCGCCGCGCGCTGGTCGACGAATTTCTCGCCGCCGGCTTCAAGGCCATCGTCGTGTGCATCAACGGCCAGCACCTGCCGCGCGCATTTTGCGGACGCGAGTTCGACGCTTCCTTCCTGGCCGACCTGCCGCCCGGCGTCGACGCCTGCGGCGAAAACGGCGAATTCCACACCTTCGTCTACGACGGGCCCGCCTTCAGCGCACCGGTGGCGCTACGCCGCACGCAAGTGCTGCAATATGACGCGCCGGCCAAGCTGGGCGGCGCCACGTATTACTTCCAGGAACTGGCCCCGCCCGAGGCGTAAAGGGCCGCCAAAGCAAAAAGGGCGATTCCGTGGAATCGCCCTTTTGTTTGCTGCCCTGCGCGTGCTTACTTTTTCGTCACGCTCACCAGCTTGATCTCGAACAGCAAGCCGGCATAGCCAGGAATCTTCGGCGGGCTGCCCGCCTTGCCATAACCGAGGTCATACGGAATGGCCAGCACGCGCGTGCCGCCGACCTGCATGCCGACCAGGCCGCGGTCCCAACCCAGGATGACCTGGCCGATACCGAGAGGGAAACTAAAACCGGCGCCAGTCTGGTTCGCATCGAATTGCACGCCCTTATTGTCCGGCTTGCTTGCGTCATACAGCCAGCCCGTGTAAGTCACCAGCAGGGTATCGCCCGCTGCCGCTGCCGTACCGGTGCCGACCACCGGATTGGTAATGGTCAGTTCTTTCACTTGCGTATTCGGGTCGAGCACGACCGGCTTCTCGGTGTTGGCAGCAGCACCGCAAGCGGTCAGGGCCACGGCACAAGCGAGGGTGGCGATCATTTGAAATACCGATTTCATGGTTTCCCTTTAAATATTGGTGTGTGGCTGAGGCCCGTACGGTGCGGACCGGTGCGAGCAGCAGTTTAACAGGAGTCGCGCAGCCAATTTGTAAGCAGACGTAAGCGCGGCGGAAGATTACGCAACAATACAACATTGCCAGAATAACCATTCCGCCGCATTGTCACGTCTAGATTTCCACCTGCGTGCCCAGTTCGATCACCCGGTTGCTCGGGATCTGATAGTAGTCGGCCGCCGTGCGCGCGTTGCGCGACATGGTGACGAACAGGTGCTCGCGCCACGGCATCATGCCGGCGCCCGGCGTCGAAATGATGGTCTGGCGCGCGATGAAGAACGACGTTTCCATCATCTCGAAATCCAGCCCCTGCTGCGCGCACTGGGCCAGCGCGGACGGAATGTCCGGTTCATCCTTGAAGCCGTAATGCACATTGACCTGGTAGCACTGATGGCCCAGGTCCACCACGCGCACGCGCTCCGATGGCGCCACCCACGGCTCTTCATGCATGAAGACGGTGAGGAAAATGACGCGCTCATGCAACACCTTGTTGTGGAGCAAGTTATGCAGCAGCGCATGCGGCACGCCATCCGTTTCGCCGCGCAGGAAGATGGCCGTGCCCGGCACGCGCAGCGGCGGCGCGATGAACAGCGACGAAAGGAAATCGTCGAGCGGGATCGCATGCTTTTCCAGGTTCTGGAACACCAGCTGGCGGCCGCGCTTCCAGGTCAGCATGACGATGAACAAAATCGAGCCCAGCAGCAGCGGGAACCAGCCGCCATGGAACAGTTTCAGGGCAGTCGCCGACACCAGGTTGACGTCGATGATCAGGAAAAAGCCCGTGGCGGCCCAGCACAGGGCCAGGTTCATCTTCCAGCGGTAGCGGATGACGAAGAACGTCAGGATCGTGGTCGACAGCATGGTGGCCGTCACGGCGATACCGTAGGCGGCGGCCAGGTTTTCCGACGAGCCGAAGCCGACGACGGCCAGCAGCACCACGGCCAGCTGCAGCCAGTTCACGGCGGGGATGTAGATTTGCCCGATTTCGCTTTCCGACGTGTGGCGCACGCGCATGCGCGGCAAGAAGCCCAGCGCGATCGCCTGCTTGGTCATCGAGAAGGTGCCGGAAATGGTCGCCTGCGAGGCGATCACGGTGGCCATGGTCGACAGGATCACCAGCGGGTACACGCTCCACGCGCCCAGCTGCTGGTAAAACGGATTCGTGACGGCTTCCGGATGCGCGAGCAGCAAGCCGCCCTGGCCCAGGTAGTTCAGCGCCAGCGCGGGAAAGGCGATCAGGAACCAGGCCAGGCGGATCGGCTTCTTGCCGAAGTGGCCCATGTCGGCGTACAGCGCCTCGGCGCCCGTCAGCGCCAGCACCACGGCGCCCAGGGCAACGAAGGCAACGAAGCCGTTATTCATCAGGAAAGTCGCCGCGTGCAGGGGATTGAGCGCAGCCAGGATGGCTGGCGACTTGATGATGTTGACCACGCCCATACCGGCCAGCGCGGCAAACCACAGCACCATGATGGGGGCAAAATAGCGGCCGATGCCGGCCGTGCCGTGCGATTGCACCGAGTACAGCGCCACCAGCACGACGATGGTCAGCGGCACGACATACGGACTGAAGGCGGGCGTGGCCACTTCCAGGCCTTCGATGGCCGACAGCACGGAGATGGCCGGCGTGATCACGCTGTCGCCATAGAACAGGGTGGCGCCGAAGACGCCGATCACCATCAGCGGGAAATGCCAGCGCGACAGGCGGCTGACGGACGACAGCACCAGTGCCATCAGGGCCATGATGCCGCCCTCGCCGCGGTTATCGGCGCGCAGCACCAGGGTCACGTACTTGAGCGAGACGATCAGGGTCAGGCCCCAGAAGATCAGCGAGACGATGCCCAGCAAGTTCTCGGGCGACAGCATCAGGCCGTGGGCCGGGTCGAAGACGGTCTTCAGGGTGTACAGCGGACTGGTACCGATATCGCCGTAAACGATGCCGACGGCCGCCAAGGTCAGGCCAGCCAGGCCGCTTTTTTTATGTTCCGACGTCAAGATTGCACCCGTTTTTGTTTTGTTGCATCGCACAATATGATAGGTATTAGCAAATAGCAAGAGTATTTTTGCATGGTTCCGCAGCTGCCCCAAAGTCGTGGTTTTGTGCCGCTCCGCCTTGCTGCGCGGGCTTGCGGCCATTGATTTGTTGCCATTCTACGCCTCGCCAGCGGCGCCGGGCAGCCCCCGATGTTTTCAGCCATAATGACAGACTGTCTACTCTCCTGCGAAGCCCATCATGAATCCAGGCATGTTGTACGCCTCCCTCGCCTTCCTGTGCTGGGGCCTGTTCCCCCTGTACTTTCATGCCATCGGCGAGATCGCGCCGCAGGAGATCCTCGCGCACCGCATGGTCTGGTCGCTGTTGTTCCTCGGTATCGTGCTGACCGTGCGCCGGCAGTGGAGCTGGCTGGGCAGCCTGAAAGCGCAGCCCAAGGTCGTGGCCAGCTTCGTCGCCAGTGCGTTTTTGCTCTCGGCCAACTGGTTCATCTATATCTGGGCCGTCAACAATGGTCACGTGGTCGACGCCAGCCTCGGCTACTTCATTACGCCCCTGATCAATGTCATGCTGGGCTTTCTGCTGCTGCACGAACGCCTGCGCCGCCTGCAGTGGCTGGCCATCGGTCTGGCCGCCTGCGGCGTGGCCTGGCTCACCTGGCAGGCGGGGCAAGTGCCTTGGATCGCCCTGCTGCTGGCGGCCACCTTCGGCGGCTATGGCTTGCTGCGCAAGACGGCCGCGCTGGGCGCGCTGGAAGGCCTGTCGTTCGAAACATTGATTCTGTTCCCCCTGGCGCTGGCCTACATGCTGTGGCTGGCCTGGCATGGCCAGAGCGGCTTCGTCAATACAGATTCCACCGCCACGCGCGCGCTGCTGCTGGCATCCGGCCCCATCACGGCCATTCCCCTGCTGCTGTTTGCCGCCGGCGCGCGCCGCCTGCCGCTGGCCGTGCTGGGGCTATTGCAATACATCGCCCCCACGGGCCAGCTCCTGATCGGCGTATGGGTCTTCCATGAATCGTTCACGCCCGAGCGCATGCTGGGCTTCCTCGTCATCTGGACGGCGCTTGGCCTGTATGCGGCCGAAGGCTTGTGGAGCAGCCGCCGCGCGCGCGTGGCCGCCTGACCGGCCCGTTCCGGCAGCGCACAGCGCTGGCCGGAAGCGGGCGTTTACCGTATCCTGTCCGTCTTTGTATATCACCCGAGATTTCTAATGGCAAATTACGTCTACACCATGAATCGCGTGGGCAAAATCGTCCCGCCCAAGCGTCAGATTCTGAAAGATATTTCCCTCTCCTTCTTCCCAGGCGCGAAGATCGGCGTGCTGGGCCTGAACGGCTCCGGCAAATCGACCCTGCTGAAAATCATGGCAGGCATCGACACCGACATCCAGGGCGAAGCCGTGCCGATGCCGGGCCTGAACATCGGCTACCTGCCGCAGGAACCGCAGCTGGACCCGGCAAAAACCGTGCGCCAGGAAGTCGAATCGGGCCTGGGCGAAGTATTTGAAGCGCAAGCCAAGCTGGAAGCCGTGTACGCCGCGTATGCAGAGGAAGACGCCGATTTCGACGCCCTGGCCACGGAACAGGCACGCCTGGAAGCGATCATCTCGACTTCCGACGGCGGCAATCTGAATTTGCAGCTGGAAATGGCCGCCGACGCGCTGCGCCTGCCGCCATGGGACGCCACCATCGGCGTGCTGTCCGGTGGTGAAAAGCGCCGCGTGGCGCTGTGCAAGCTGCTGCTGTCGAAACCCGACATGCTGCTGCTCGACGAACCGACCAACCATCTGGATGCGGAATCGGTCGACTGGCTGGAACAATTCCTGCTGCGCTTCCCCGGCACCGTGGTGGCCATCACCCATGACCGCTACTTCCTCGACAACGCGGCAGAGTGGATCCTGGAGCTGGACCGCGGCCACGGCATTCCATGGAAGGGTAACTACTCGACCTGGCTGGACCAGAAGCAAGCCCGTTTGAAGCAGGAAGAGGCGACGGAATCGGCGCGCCAGAAAGCGCTGCAGAAGGAATTGGAATGGTCGCGCCAGAACCCGAAAGCGCGCCAGGCCAAGTCGAAAGCCCGTCTGGCCCGCTTCAACGAGCTGTCCGAGCACGAATACCAGAAGCGCAACGAAACGCAGGAGATCTTCATTCCCGTGGCCGAACGCCTGGGCAATGAAGTCATCGAGTTCAAGAACGTGTCGAAAGCGTTCGGCGACCGCCTGCTGATCGATAACCTGAGCTTCACCGTGCCGCCAGGCGCCATCGTCGGCATCATCGGCCCCAACGGCGCCGGTAAATCAACCCTGTTCAAGATGATCACCGGCAAGGAAACGCCGGACAGCGGCGAAGTGGCCATCGGCCAGACGGCGCGCGTGTCCATCGTCGACCAGAACCGCGATAGTCTCGCTGACAACAAATCCGTGTTCGAAGACGTGTCCGGCGGCGCCGACATGCTGACCGTGGGCCGCTTCGAAATGCCGTCGCGCGCCTACCTGGGCCGCTTCAACTTCAAGGGCTCGGACCAGCAAAAGCAAGTGGGCAACCTGTCCGGCGGTGAACGCGGCCGTCTGCACCTGGCGAAAACCCTCTTAATGGGCGGCAACGTCCTGCTGCTCGATGAACCGTCGAACGATCTGGACGTGGAAACCTTGCGCGCGCTGGAAGACGCCCTGCTGGAATTTGCCGGCAGCGTCATGGTCATTTCCCATGACCGCTGGTTCCTCGACCGTATCGCCACGCACATCCTGGCGTTCGAAGGCAACTCGCAAGTCACCTTCTTCGACGGCAACTATCAAGAGTACGAAGCCGACAAGAAGAAACGCCTGGGTGAAGAAGGCGCGAAACCAAAACGCATCCGCTACAAGCCTTTGACCACGTAATTTCGGTCTGGCCATGCAAAAAGGCAGTTACCTCGCGGTAACTGCCTTTTTTTTCAGCAAACTTCCAGGTGATTAGAAGTTGTAGCGTGCACCTAAAGCGAGGCCGGTAGCCTTGCGGCCCTGGTCGGCGCTCTTGCCGAAGTGTTCCACTTCCGCCGTCAGCGAGACTTTCTCGTTGATCGCGTACTGGGCCCCGACGGAAGCGTACACGCCCGTCTTGTCGTTGCCGCTGATGCCGGTCGACAGGCCCGTGCCGCTCAGGCTATTCTTGACCTTGGCCACGCCGAGCTTGCCGAACACGCCAACCTTGTCGGTCACGGGCATGGTGGCCTTGCCGGCCAGGTAGTAGCCGTGCGAATCGCTTTTCACGGAACCGTTGCCGGCGCCGGTGACATAGCTGTAATCCTTGCTGCCGAAATCGGCATAACCGCCCTCGACCGCCCAGGTCTTATCGAAATCGTAACCGGCGAAGATCTTGGCGCCTGCCTTGTAGCCGCTGTGATTATCGGCGCTGGTGGCGCCAGGAATATCGAAGTTATAACGGTTGCCCGTGACGCCGGCACCCACATAGGCGCCTTCGGCATGTGCGGCGCTCATGCCGGTCAGTGCGGTAACGGAAGCGATCATTGCAAACAGGATTTTCTTCTTCATCATGTTCTCTCTCTCAATTAGTGAATGGTGCCTGGATTCGCAGTTCAGCGAAGTGCGATGAGGACACAATAACAGCCGAAAAAAGCTACGTCTTTCACCATTCCGTAAGAACTGTGACAAGATGTAAGTCGAGATTCCAAACTGACAATAACCGTAAAATGCGCACCGTTGAGCGAACTTAATATAGACTTAAGAACATTATCGATTTTCAGTCAGAGGAGAAGTGCATGCATAAACGCCAGTTTCTCGCCGCCGCCATGGCCGGCGCGGCCCTGCCCGCCATCGCCCGGGCGGCACCCGCCGGCCTGCGCGGTCCGGCCTTGCTGACCGTCACGGGCAGCATCGACAAGCCGAACCGGGGTCCGTTCGACGCCGTGCGCGACCAGATGATGCACAAGCAAAAGATCAGTTTTGAGCGGGCGCGGGCATTCGACTTTGCGGCGCTGGCGAACTTGCCGGCGCGCACGATCCACCCCACCCTGGAATACGACGGCAAGGCGCATGCCTTGCGCGGGCCGTTGCTGGTCGATGTATTGAAGGCGGCGGGCGCGCCCGAGGAAGGTGAGATTCGCTTGCTGCTGCGCGCCGTCGATGGCTATGCGGCGGCGCTGACCATGGCGCAGGCGCGCGCCCAGCGTTTTATTGTCGCCACCCACCTGGACGGGCAAGCGATGGCGCTGGGCGGGCTGGGGCCGCTATGGGCGATCCACGATGCGGACCGCATCGCGGCCGTGGCGGCGCTGCCCCTGGCCGAACGTTTTGCCAGCTGCCCATGGGCGCTGTATCACATCGGCGTGGAGGCGGGTTGACGCGGTTGAGGCAGATTAAGCGTAGGCTTCGGCCATCGACATCACCCGTGGCGCGATGGTGATGCCATGGTCTTCGAACAGCGCCGTGATCGCCGCCAGGTTCTGCGTGCACTCCTCGGTCTTCCAGCCCTTGAAGATGTCCGTGCCATCCTTCTGGAAATGCAGGTCCAGCACTTTGCCTCCATCCTTGTGCAGGTAGGGCGAACTATAGGTGTTCTCGAAGCCCAGCGCCTTCAATTGCCCCAGCAAGGCTGACGGTGGATGGTCGGGATCGGTGGCGAGAAAAATGCCGAAGGTCTTGCCAGGCGGCTTGGCGGCGATGTCGACCTCGTAGATGCCGGGGGCCTTGCTGACGGACGTACTCTTTAAAAATAACATGCAACACTCCCTGCGCGTAATATCCTGCGCCTGAAACGGGCGGCAAGACAGGGGCGGTGCGCAATGATTCCCCTCGTCAAATCTTATTGCTAATTGGCATCTTTGTCGACAAATCGGCACTTTTATTTGGTAAGTCGTGGTTATCTTGTCGCGTTCGCCAGGGGAAATTATCAATAAAACCAGTTATCATTGCGCCAATATCCGCCCTGCTGCATACTTTTGGCTTGCGTCACGATAGCCTTCCCGCCGGCCACTCCCCGTCTCCATGCGTCTTCTGTCGATCAAATACCGCCTGCTCATCCTCCTGACCCTGATCCTGGGGGCGGGCTTCATGGCGACCAGCCTGGCCAGCTACCTGGCCTCGCGCCAGGCCATCGAACACGGCATCGCCGACCAGACCTTGCCGCTGACGGGCGACAATATTTATTCGGAGATCCAGAAGGACATGCTGCGCCCCGTCTTCATTTCCTCGCTGATGGCGCACGACACCTTCGTGCGCGACTGGATACTGGCCGGCGAAAACAAGCCGGAGCAGATCGTGCGCTACCTGGCCGAGGTCAAGAAGAAGTACGGCGCCATCACCAGCTTTCTCGTCTCGGACAAGAGCAGTAAATATTACTATGCGGAAGGCACCTTGAAATCCGTCAGCCCGCAGGCGACGCGCGACATCTGGTACTACCGCGTGCGCGCCATGGACAAGACCGATTATGAAACGAATGTCGACATCGACATGGCCAACCGCGACAGCATGACCATCTTCATCAACCACCGCGTGGTTGACTACGACGGCCAGTTCATCGGCGCCACCGGCATTGGCCTGACCCTGGACACCATGAGCCACATCATCGACCGCTACCAGGCGCGCTTCCACCGCAACATCTATTTTGTCGATGCCGCCGGTACCCTGGTGTTGGCGGGCAAGACCATGCGCAACGGGCGCGGCAATATCCGCAGCCTGCCCGGCGTGCGCGCCATTGCCGAGCAGATCATCAACCACCGGAGCGAACCGACGCATCTGTCGTACCAGTTGGGCCGCGCGGAAATCCTCGTCAATTCGCGTTTCATCCCCGAACTGGGCTGGTACCTGGTGGTCGAGCAGAATGTCAGCGACGAAGTCCAGTCGCTGCAGCGCGTGTTCATCTTCAACCTGGCCATCAGCTTTGGCGTGACCCTGCTGGTCTTGGGCTTGACCCTGCTGACGGTGAACCGCTACCAGCGCCGCATCGAGCGCATCGCCTCGACGGATGCGCTGACCGGGCTCTTGAACCGCCAATCGCTGGAATTGCTGTTCCAGCGCGCCATGCTCTTGTCCAGACGCAACGAGCAGCCGATGTCGGCCATCCTCTTCGACATCGATTTCTTCAAGCGCGTCAACGATACGCACGGCCATCTGTGGGGTGACAAGGTCATCCGTGGCGTGGCCGACGTGGCGCGCGCCACCGTGCGCGAAAGCGACGTCATCACGCGCTGGGGCGGCGAGGAATACCTGGTACTGCTGAATAACTGCAGCCTGGCGCAAGCGGCGGAAGTGGCGGAAAACCTGCGCGCCGCCATCGAAGGCCACGATTTCGGCCTGCCCGCGCCGCAACTACCCGTGACGATCAGTTTGGGCGTAGCCGAGTACCGGCCGGAGGAGAGCGAATCGGCCTTCTTTTCACGCGCCGACAGCGCCTTGTACCAGGCCAAGCATCACGGCCGCAATGGCGTGCACGCGGCCTGAGTCATCCGCCGCGCTTGCGCCTGGCCAGATCCTGCGTGGGCGCCACCAGCGACCGGTACAACTCGCCCGTCGCGGCATCCCAGCTTTGCACGGCCAGCTGCTGGCGTTGCACGGTGGCCGAATCACCGCGTGCGATGGGGCCGGACAGCGCGGGCGCGGCGCCCAGGCGAAATACATTGGCCACCGCTTCCGTCACCAGAGGCTGCGCCAGTTCGCGCGCCACCGGCTCGGGAATGCCGGCCGCCTGGTAGGCGCGCAAGGCCGCGTCGAGCACCGTCACCAGGTAATTGCTGGCGAAGACGGCAGCGGCGTGATACAGGGTCTTGGCGGCCGGATCGATGGGCACAGGGCGCGCGCCAATGGCATTCAAGGCCGGCGTGAGGAAGGCCAGCGCCAGCGGATCGCCTTCCACGCCGCAAAACGTGCCGTCGAAGGTGGCGGCCACCTGTGCCGGGTCGGCAAAGCTGCGGATCGGGTGGGCGCTGGCGACAAAGGCGCCGGCCTGCGTGGCCGCCAGCAGCACGTTCGAGGCCAGCGCGCCGCTGCAGTGAAACACGATGGCGCCCGCCTGCCGTCCTTCGGCCACCAGCGCCGCGCAGGCCGGGCCGATCTGGTCGTCCGAGACGGCCAGCATGGTGACGTCGGCGTGGCGCAAGGCCGCATAGCTGGCGACGGGCGTGCCGGCGCCGATGAAAGCCACGGCCGCTTGCGCCGAGGCCATCGACCGCGTCAGCACATCCTGCACCAGGATTTTTCCGCCATGCGTCCCCTCGGTTTGCGCAAACAGCCTGCCCAGCACGCGGCCCACGTGGCCGGCGCCGATGATATTGAGTGTGACGTTCATGATGATTTTCTAAAAGCTCGATCCCGGCTGGCGCAAAAATTCCAGCTCTTGCGGCGTGGACGCGCGGCCGAGGATGGCGTTACGGTGCGGGAAGCGGCCAAAGCGGGCGATCACTTCCTGGTGGCGCTCAGCGTAGTCGAGCATGCCGTCAAAACCGGGCTGCGCCTGCGACAGCAGCTGGAACAGCTCGACGGCGCGCGCCTGCATGGCCAGGTCTTCCGCGTGTTCGAACGGCAGGTAGGCAAAAGCGCGCAGCATCGGCGGCAGTTGTCCATCCTGCTCCGCTTGCGTCAAGGCGATGGCCAGCGCCAGCGCCTGAGCGTCGCCGGCAAAGGCGCGCGGCGTGCCGCGATACACATTGCGCGTGAACTGGTCGAGCACGATGAGGCGCGCCAGCGCGCCATGCGGCGTCGCATCCCATTCGCGCAAGCCGCCGTCGATGGCGGCATCGATCAGCGCGCCGAAACGCGCGCGTATCTGTGCGTCAAAGCCGTCATCCTTGCGGAACCATTCCGCACGCGATTGGCCATAGTCTGGGTTATCCGGCGGCAGGAACCAGAAATCGAGTACCTCTTGGGCCTGTGCATCCATGTCCATCCTCTCGGCATCCATGTCAATTGCGGGCATGCGACAGCTGGAAGCCGGCGATGCCTTCGAAGGCGGCCAGTTCGGCCGACATGGCCGACAGGCTGGCGCCCGTATTCTTGCCATGCGCGATGGCGACAAAGCGCCATTCCTGCATGCCGTCGTTGCTGCCAATGGTCAGCGAGCCGCCGGCGATGTCATAGCCGCGCTTGGCGGCCATGCGCCGCAGCGCATCTTCACGGGGAATGAACCCCTGCTTGAAGCGCATGGTGATGGCCACCGCATGGCGCGACGGCAGCCAGTTCTCCAATTTTGACAGAAAAATCATCGCCATCGCGCACAGGAAGGCCAGGCCCATGGCCGACAGATAAAAGCCGATGCCGACCATGATGCCGATCACGGACGAGGCCCAGATCGAGGCGGCCGTCGTCAGGCCGCTGATATTGAAACCCTCGCGCATGATCACGCCGGCGCCGAGAAAACCCACGCCCGTGACGATGCCCTGGATCACGCGCGTGGGATCGCTGCCGACGATGGCGCCATGGCCGCCGTACCAGAACTCGGGATAGCCGCCCAGCACCGTCAGCGCGGCCGAAGCCATGCAGACCAGGCTGTAGGTGCGCATGCCCGCCGCGCGCCCGTGATACGAACGCTCGTAGCCCACCAGCAAGCCCAGCAGCAGCGCGCCCAGCAGGTTCAGCAGGATCACGCCATTCGTCGCCAGCTCAGCCGGCGACCAGTAGGCGCGCAGGAAGTCGATAGTCGGCATTTAATCCTGGGGCTTTTTCGTCAGCTGCTTTTCAAACGCCACATCGAGCTTGCTGACGCGGCGCGCCTTTTGCGGTCCCAGGCCATTGACGAAGGCGACAAAGGCATCGAGTTCCAACGGCGGGCACAAAGGCGGCAAGCCGGGGCCTTCGGTAAGAAAAAACAGTTCATCGCCCGTGCGCGCCATCGTGTAGAGGCGGTTGCCGGTGCGTTCCTTGAGCCGTTCGATGGCGGACGTGGCGCGGGTCGAGCGCATCAGATGGCTCCCGTGCGCTGTTCCAGCCACGCCAGCGCACTGCCGGCCAGGTGCGGCGCCAGGCGCGCACGCACGGTGGCGTGATAGTCGTTGAGCCAGGCCGCCTCGTCGTCGCGCAACAGCGAGCGTTCCACGCAGCGCGTATCGATCGGGCACAGGGTCAAGGTCTCAAAACGCAGGAATTCGCCGAACTGCGTCGTTTCCGCCGCGACGTTGAGCACCAGGTTCTCGATGCGGATGCCCCACTGGCCGGGGCGATAAATGCCCGGTTCGATGGACGTGATCATGCCCGGTTCCATCGCCGTCTGCGGCTCCGGCATGGCGGACTGCGAAATCGATTGCGGTCCTTCATGCACGTTGAGGAAAAAGCCCACGCCGTGGCCCGTGCCATGGCCAAAGTCGATGCCTTCGGCCCACAGGGGTGCGCGGGCAATAGAGTCGAGCATGGGTGACTTCACGCCGCGCGGGAACTGCGCGCACGACAGGGCGATCATGCTGCGCAAGACCAGGGTGAAATCGCGCTTGTGCCCGGCCGTGATCTTGCCGACGGGGACGACGCGCGTGATGTCCGTGGTGCCGCCCCAATACTGGCCGCCCGAGTCGATCAGCAGCAAGCCGTCGCCTTCGATGGTCGCTGCCGTATCCGCATGCGCGTGGTAATGCATGATGGCGCCATGCGCATTGAAGCCGGCGATGGTGCCGAAGCTGGGGCTGACAAAGTGCGCGCGGCGGGCGCGGGCGGCCGTCAGGTGTTCGTCGACGCCGATTTCCGTCAACGGCGCGCGCTGCGGGTCGGCCAGGGTGGCATCCAGCCAGCTGAAAAATTCGCACAGGGCGGCACCGTCCTGCTCCATGGCGGCGCGCACATGCGCCGCTTCGCCGTCCGTCTTGCGCGACTTGGCCAGGGTGGTCGGGTTGATGGACTCCACTACCCGCACGCCCTCGGCCACGGCCTGGCGCGTGCCGAACGTAATGCGGCGCGGATCGAGCAGCAAGGTGGTGCCGGCCGGCAAGGCGGCCAGCACGGCCGCCGTGCGGTCATACGCGGCCACGTCCACGCCTTCGCTTTCCAAGGTAGCGCGCAGGGCGGCCGGCACTTTGCCGTCGGCGACGAACAGGGTGGCGCGCTCCGGCCCCACCAGCGCATGCGCGAGGAAGACGGGGTTGTAACTGACGTCGGCGCCGCGCAGGTTGAACAGATACGCGATGTCGTCGAGCGTGGAAATCACATGGTGGCTGGCGCCGTGGGCGGCCATGCCGGCGCGCAGGGCCGCCAGTTTTTGCGTGCGCGACAGCGACGGATAGGCGGCCGCATGCTCAACCACGGGCGCGGCCGGCATGGCCGGGCGATCGGGCCAGACGGCTTGCAGCACGTCGGTGTCCGTGCGCAGGGTCACTTCCTTACCCAGCGCCTGCTGCAGCAATCGCGCATTGGCCAGGCCCAGCACGGCGCCGTCGACGGCCACCGTCTGCCCCGGCTGCATGGTCTCGCCCAGCCAGTCGATATACAGCACGCTGGCGCCGGACGGGATTTTTTTAAGGACGATGCCGCTGCCGGCCAGCTCGTCTTCCGCCTGTTCCCAGTAGCGGCCATCGGTCCACACGCCGGCGACATCCTGCGTCACGACCAGGGTGCCGACGGAACCCGTAAAGCCCGACAGCCACTCGCGGCCCTGCCAGCGCGCCGGCAGGTACTCGGACAAATGCGGGTCGGCCGATGGCACGATCAGCGCATCGATATGCTGCGCGCGCATGGCGGCGCGCAGTTGCGACAAACGGGAGGCGGGAGTGGCTTGGTCAGGTGTCTGCATGGGGACGAAAAGAGCGGTGCTGGGAAGTGCCTATGATACCCCGATTAGGCCGGGTAAAGCACTGCGTGCCCGCAACGCCTTTTCCGCCGGTTTCAGGTTGCGTTCGAGTTTTTTACGGACGCCCGCATGGCGCACCTGCTCCAGCGCCGTGCGCAGGGCTGCCAGGCTTGCCTGGGTGGGGATGGTTTCCACGCCATGGCCGAGCGCCATGGCCAGCGACTGCGACGGCGCGCTTTTCGCCGTGCCCGGCGCCACGCACACCTGCGGCAGCAAGGTGGCGATGACGGGCGCGAACCATGCGTCATCGCGGTAGGAGGCCACCCGCGCGGCGCGCGCCAGCACGCCGGAATCGGCCGTGGCAAAGGCCGCATCAGCCACATACGGCAGCTGGCCGGCATGGATGGCGGCGATGTGCGCAGCCGCGTCTTTCAGGATGGCACGCGAAAAGTCGGCATACGCGGCGTCGCCGGCCAGCGCCATCGCGGGATCCATGTCGCCGATGTCGTCGCGGCTCCAGTGCCCGCCGTGCGGCGAACGGGCCAGCGCCAGCAAGGAGGCATCGCACAGTTGCGGCAGCAAGGCCAGTTCGCGCAAGGTCAGCGGCATCGGCAGCAAGGCGTGGCGTGCCTGCATGGCAGCATCCAGCCGCGCCAGCGCCTTGGCGCCAGCCAGGCGCGCCTGCAGGAATGACTGGTAGTGCTGCTCCGTCAAGTGCCGTACGTCATCCATCGACACCTCATTCTCCATCATCGGCCTCGTAGCGGCGCAAGCCTTCCAGGTCCAGCACGCGGATGCCGCCGTAATCGAGGCGCAATAAACCTTTTTTTTCCAGCACCTGCAAGGCCTGGTTGGCGCGCTGGCGCGAAGAACCGGACAGCAAGCCGATTTCTTCCTGCGACAGTTGCACCAGGGTGTCCACGCTCGGGTACAAATGCGAATGAAACATCGACGCCAGGCAGCGCGCCACGCGCGTGTTCAGGTCGAGCAGGCGCTCGTTTTCCATCATGCCGATGAACTGGCCCAGGCGCTCGTTGAGCTGCATCAGCAGGAAGCGCGTGAATGGCAGACTCGTTTCCAGCAGCCAGTGGAAGGTGCTGGCAGGCAGGCGCGCCACGCGCGTATCGCGCACGGCGATGGTGTCGTATTTGCGCATCTCGCGCTTGAGCAGCGAACCTTCGCCAAACCAGCTGCCCGGTGACAAGCCCGTAAACGTCATGGCCTTGCCCGAGGCGGAAAAATTATTCATCTTGACCATGCCGCTGATGACGCCGATCCAGTTGTCCACCGGCTCGCCCTTGCGGCAGACAAAGCCGCCTTTCGGCACGAAAGTCTCGAACACATCGGCTTCGACCCGTGCCATTTGCAAGGGGTCGAGCAGCTGCGCCCAGTGGGCCGCGCGCACGGCATCCTTGAGGCTGATATCAGGATTGATCATTGTGCGATGCACCATCGAAAAGTGGGTAAATGTCCCCGAAAAGACAACTTGGCAAACTAACGCAAGCTACTATCATTGCACAAACGCCTTACACATAAAAAACACAGAGCGCCATCCAACGAGGTGGTGCCTGAGACAAGCAACAGGGAGACACTGGTGCAAACGAATACCACAGCAGCAATGCCGACTTTTCCGCGGCGCTTATTGCAACACGGGACAGTACGGTCCGACAAGCCCGCGTTTCGCGAAAAATACCTGGGCATCTGGCAAACCTGGACCTGGTCCGAGGTGAACGAGGAAGTGCGCGCGCTGGCCTGTGGCCTGGCCGCCATCGGCTTCCAGCGCGGCATGAACCTGGCCATCATCGGCGACAACCGTCCCCGCCTGTACTGGGCCATGCTGGCCGCGCAAAGCCTGGGCGGCGTGCCCGTGCCACTGTACCAGGACGCGCCCGCCGCCGACATGGCCTACGTGCTGCAGGATGCGGAAATCCGCTACGCCATCGTCGAAGACCAGGAGCAGGTCGACAAGCTGCTCGAACTCAAGGCCCTGTATCCGCACGTCGCCCACATCGCCTATGACGATGAACGCGGCATGCGCCATTACCGCCAGCCGGAGCTGACGTCCTTTGCCGCCCTGCAGACGCTGGGCCGGGCCTATGACCGCGAACATCCGGGCTTTTTCGACGCCGCCGTGGCAGCGGGCCAAGGCAGCGACTCGGCCGTGATCCTGTACACCTCGGGCACCACGGGCAAGCCGAAGGGCGTGTGCCAGAGCCATACGGCACTGCTGGCAGCCGGCGAAGGCGGCGTCGCCTTCGACAAGCTCACCGACAATGAAGACATCCTGTCCTACCTGCCCATGGCGTGGGTCGGCGACTGCCTGTTCTCGCTGGCGCAAGCCATGGTGGCCGGCTTCACCGTCAACTGCCCCGAATCGGGCGACACGGTGATGATCGACATGCGCGAAATCGGCCCCACCTGCTACTTTGCGCCGCCGCGCGTGTTCGAGAACATGCTCACCAGCGTGATGATACGCATGGAAGACGCGAGCAGCATCAAGCGCCACATGTTCAGCCATTTCATGGACGTGGCCAAGCGCTGCGGCGCGCAGATCCTCGATGGCAAGCCCGTTCCGCTGGCGGACCGCATCAGCTACAAGCTGGGCGAACTGCTCGTCTACGGCCCCCTGAAAAACGTGCTGGGACTGTCGCGCGTGCGCGTCGCCTACACGGCCGGCGCCGCCATCGGCCCCGACCTGTTCCGCTTCTACCGCTCCATCGGCGTCAACCTCAAGCAGCTGTACGGCTCGACCGAAACCTGCGCCTACGTGTGTCTGCAACCGGACGGCAATATCAAGTTCGACAGCGTCGGCTTGCCCGCGCCCGGCGTGGAAGTCAAGCTGGCACCCAATGGCGAGGTGCTGGTCAAGTCGCCCGCCACCATGAGCGGCTACTTCAAGCGTCCCGACGCCACGGCCGAAGTGATCGACGATCACGGCTACTTCCATACCGGTGACGCGGGCGTGTTCGACAGCGAAGGCCATCTGAAAATCATCGACCGCGCGGCCGACGTGGGCAAGATGAATTGCGGCGCCATGTTCGCGCCCAACTACATCGAAAACAAGCTCAAGTTCTTCCCCTTCATCAAGGAAGTGGTGGCCTTCGGCCATGCGCGCGACCAGGTGTGCGCCTTCATCAACATCGACATCGAAGCGGTGGGCAACTGGTCCGAGCGGCGCGGCATCGCCTACTCCGGCTACACGGATCTGGCGGCGCGCGCCGAAACCTATGGCTTGATCCGCGACTGCATCGAGCAGGTCAACGCGGAACTGGCAGCCGACCCGCTGATGGACCGCACGCAGGTGCACCGCTTCCTCGTGCTGCACAAGGAACTCGACCCGGACGACGACGAGCTGACGCGCACGCGCAAGGTCCGCCGCAAATTCATCGCCGAAAAGTACGCGGTGCTCATTTCTGCCCTGTATGAAGGCAAGACAACGCAATACATCGAGACCCAGGTGAAATTCGAGGACGGCCGCACCGGTTCGACCAGCGCCGACCTGCAGATCTGGGACAGCAAAACGTACCGGCCCCAGGGCCTGGCCGCATGATGGAGCACAGCACGATGCAAATGAACGAACCCGACGCCCATTTCGGCACGGCCCGCAAGGCGGGTCCCGTGATCCTCGACCTGAAGAACATCTCGCTGTCGTTCGGCGGCGTGAAAGCGCTGACCGACATCTCGTTCGACGTGAAACAGCATGAAATCCGCGCCATCATCGGCCCGAACGGCGCGGGCAAAAGCTCGATGCTCAACGTGATCAATGGCGTGTACCGCCCGCAGCAGGGCGAAATCATCTACCGCGGCGAGCACCGGCGCGGCATGGACTGCTATGCGGCCGCCAAATCCGGCATCGCGCGCACCTTCCAGAACATCGCCCTGTTCAAGGGCATGACGGTGCTAGACAACATCATGACGGGGCGTAACCTCAAGATGAAGTCGAATTTCCTGCTGCAAGCCCTGTACTGGGGCCCGGCGCGGCGCGAGGAAATCGAGCACCGCAAGAAGGCCGAGGAAATCATCGACTTCCTGGAAATCCAGGCCATCCGCAAGACGCCCGTGGGGCGCCTGCCCTACGGCCTGCAAAAGCGGGTGGAACTGGGCCGCGCGCTGGTGGCCGAACCGGAAATTTTACTGCTCGATGAACCGATGGCCGGCATGAACGTGGAAGAAAAGCAGGACATGTGCCGCTTCATCCTCGACGTCAACGACCAGCTGGGCACGACCATCGTGCTGATCGAGCACGACATGGGCGTGGTGATGGATATCTCCGACCGCGTGGTGGTGCTCGATTACGGCAAGAAGATCGGCGACGGCACGCCCGACGAGGTGCGCAGCAACCAGGATGTCATCAACGCCTATCTCGGCGTGGCGCACTAGACGAGGAATAACAATGAATATCAATTTTTTCTTTGAAGTGCTGATCGGCGGCCTGCTGTCGGGCGTCATGTACGCGCTGGTGGCGATCGGCTTCGTCCTGATCTACAAGGCGTCGGGCGTGTTCAACTTCGCGCAGGGCGCGATGGTGTTTTTCGCCGCCCTCACCTGCGTCGGCATCATGGACAAGTTTGGCCTGTCGCTGTGGCTGGCCATCCCGCTGACGATGGTGACCATGATCGTGCTGGGCATGGCGATTGAAAAAGTCGTCTTGCGCCCCCTCGTCAACCAGCCCGAAATCACACTGTTCATGGCCACCATCGGCCTGACCTTCTTCATCGAAGGGCTGGCACAGCTGATGTGGGGCTCGCAGGTGCACAAGCTGGACCTGCCCATCGAAGACGTGCCGATGCCCTTCCTGATGGACCATTTCAACATCATCATCTCGCAGTTCGACGTGGTGGCGGCCGGCATCTGCGCGCTGCTGGTGATCTGCCTGGCCTTGCTCTTCTCGAAAACCAAGGTGGGCCGCGCCCTGCGCGCCGTCGCCGACGACCACCAGGCGGCGCTGGCCGTGGGTATCCCGCTGCAGCGCATCTGGGCCGTCGTGTGGGGCGTGGCGGGCCTGGTGGCGATGGTGGCCGGCTTGCTGTGGGGCGCGCGCAACGGGGTGCAGTTCGCCCTCACCTTCATCGCCCTGAAAGCGCTGCCGGTGCTGATCCTCGGCGGCTTTACGTCGGTGCCGGGCGCCATCGTCGGTGGCCTGATCATCGGCGCGTCGGAAAAGCTGGCCGAAGTCTACCTCGGCCCCATGGTGGGCGGCGGCATCGAAGGCTGGTTCCCGTATGTGCTGGCCCTGCTGTTCCTGCTGGTGCGTCCGGAAGGCCTGTTCGGCGAGAAGATCATCCGACGAATATAAGGCCCCAAGCACATCGTAGGTCGGATTAGCCGAAGGCGTAATCCGACAAACACCCCAACAGCCAGTAAAGGACACGCCATGATTTACCGTGAAGCAGGACAATTCAAGACCAGCTACCAGGCTGACAACCAGATTTTCCCGATCAGGCAAGACCGCCTGGCGCTGACGGCCACGCTGCTCGTCGCCGTCTTCCTCCTGCCGTATTTCGCCTCGCCCTACATGCTGTCGGCGATCCTGATCCCCTTCCTGATCTTCGCCCTGGCGGCGCTGGGCCTGAACATCCTGACCGGTTACGCGGGCCAGCTGTCGCTGGGCACGGCCGCCTTCATGGCCGTGGGCGCCTTTGCCTCGTATAACTTCATGGCCCGCCTGCCTGGCTTGCCGCTGCTCGTGTCCTTCATCCTCGGCGGTCTGTGCGCGGCCATGGTGGGCATCGCCTTCGGCCTGCCGTCCTTGCGCATTCGCGGCTTTTACCTGGCCGCCTCCACCCTGGCGACGCAGTTCTTTGTCGTCTGGTGCCTGACCAAGATTCCGTATCTGACCAACTACAGCTCCTCGGGCGTGATCACGGTGCAGAAGATGACCATCCTCGGCTACCAGTTCGACACGCCGCAAAGCAAATACCTGCTGGTGCTGGCGATTGTCGCCGGCATGGCGCTGCTGGCCAAGAACATGATCCGCTCGAACGTGGGCCGCTCGTGGATGGCCGTGCGCGACATGGACATGGCGGCCGAAGTGATCGGTTTCAGACTGATGCGCACCAAGCTGCTGGCATTTGCCGTCAGCTCGTTCTACTGCGGCGTGGCCGGCGCCCTGTATGCGTATGCCTACCTGGGCACGGTGGAACCGGAAGCGTACAACCTGGACCTGTCCTTCCGCATCCTGTTCATGATCATCATCGGCGGCGTCGGTTCGATTCTCGGTTCCTTCCTCGGCGCTGCCTTCATCGTGCTGCTGCCCGTCTTCCTGAACACCATCGCGCATGGCCTGGCATTGCCGACCAGCGTGGCTTCGAACCTGGAACTGATGGTGTTCGGCGCGCTGATCATTTTCTTCCTGATCGTCGAGCCGCACGGCCTGGCCAGGCTGTGGCAGATCGCGAAGGAAAAGCTGAGACTCTGGCCCTTCCCACACTAAGTTTTTGCAGTCGATGTCGGTTCACTTGAATACCAAATAAAACAAGAGGAGACACACAATGAAACACATCAAATCGCTCATGCTGGCCGCCGCCATCGCCAGTGCCGCACTCACCATGGCCGGCAGCGCGCAAGCGCAGGACAAGGAACAGTACATCGCCCTGCCGTCCTACCGCGTGGGTCCTTACGCGGCCGGCGGCTCCGGTTTCTACGGCGGCATCATCGATTACTTCAACCTGGTCAACCAGGCCGGCGGCGTCAATGGCGTGAAAATCAGCTGGGAAGAATGCGAAACCGAATACAACCCGTCGCGCGGCGTGGAATGCTATGAGCGCCTTAAAACCAAGCAGGGCGGCGCCACCCTGGTCGAAACCCTGTCCACGGGCGTCGCCTACGGCATCCTCGACCGCGTGGCACAGGACAAGATCCCCATGACGATGATCGGCTACGGCCGCTCGGACGCCGCCAACGGCAAGGTCTTCCCGTATGTGTATCCGCTGATCTCCAGCTACTGGAGCCAGGCTGCCGCCATGATCAAGTACCTGGGCGACAAGGATGGCGGCATGGACAAGCTGAAAGGCAAAAAGATCGTCCACCTGTACCACGATTCGGCCTTCGGCAAGGAGCCACTGCCCGTGCTTGAAGCGCTGTCGAAACAGTACGGCTTCGAGCTGGTGAAAATTCCCGTCGCGCCACCGGGCAGCGAACAGCAGTCGCAATGGCTGCAAATCCGCCAGGCCAAGCCGGACCACGTGATCCTGTGGGGCTGGGGCGTGATGAACTCCGTGGCCATCAAGACGGCGCAGCGCAACGGCTTCCCGCGCGACAAAATGCTGGGCGTCTGGTGGGCCGGCTCCGAGGAAGACACGATTCCATCGGGCGACGCAGCCAAGGGCTACACGGCGATGACCTTCAATACGCCGGGCAACTACCCCGTGCTCGACGACATCCGCAAGAAACTCTACGCCTCCGGCAAGGGCAACCTGTCCGACCAGTCGCGCATCGGCTCCGTCTACCACATGCGCGGCGTGACGGCCGGCATCCTGTGGGTGGAAGCGATCCGCGTGGCGCAGGAAAAATTCGGCAAGGGTAAACCGATCACGGGCGAGCAAATGCGCTGGGGCCTGGAAAACCTGAACGTCGACGATGCGCGCCAGAAGGCCGTGGGTGCGCTGGGCATGTTCCCGACCGTGAAAACCAGCTGCGACGACCATGAGGGTTCGGGCGCCGTGAAAGTGCAGCAGTGGGATGGCAAGAAGTGGACCGCCATTACGCCGAAATGGATCGTCGGCGACAAGGCCCTGGTGCGCAAGCTGGTCGAGGAATCGTCGGGCAAGTACGCCGAAGAGAAAAAGATCACGCCGGCGTGCATGAAGTAAGCGGCTTTCGGGATGGTGTCGGATTACGGCCTGCGGCCTAATCCGACCTACGCCGCATCCACGTAGGTCGGATTAGCGTAGCGTAATCCGACAAGCACCAACATCACATGAAAACGAAGCAGCCATGATACCCACTGCCACGCAAACACCAGACACCGCGCCGCCCTACCTGTCGGTCAACAACATCGAAGTCATCTACGACCACGTGATCCTGGTCCTGAAGGGCGTGTCGCTGCAAGTCCCGCAGGGCAAGATCGTGGCGCTCCTGGGCGCCAACGGCGCCGGCAAGTCGACCACCTTGAAAACCATCTCGACCCTGCTGCGCGGCGAACGCGGCGACGTCACCAAGGGCGAAGTCCAGTTCAAGGGCGAGCGCGTGGACCAATTGACGCCGAATGAACTGGTCAAGCGGGGCCTGTCGCAAGTGATGGAAGGGCGCCACTGTTTCGGCCACCTGACCATCGAGGAAAACCTGCTGACGGGCGCCTATACGCGCAGCCTGTCGCGCGGCGAGCTGAAAGACGCGCTGGACAAGGTCTACCACTATTTTCCGCGCCTGAAAACGCGGCGCAGCAGCCAGGCCGGCTACACCTCGGGCGGCGAACAGCAGATGTGCGCCATCGGCCGCGCGCTGATGGCCAAGCCGTCGATGATTTTATTGGACGAGCCCTCGATGGGCATCGCGCCGCAGATCGTCGAAGAGATCTTCGGCATCGTGAAGGATTTGAACCACAAGGAAAACGTCTCTTTCCTGCTGGCCGAACAGAACACCAACGTGGCGCTGCGCTACGCCGACTTCGGCTACATCCTGGAAAACGGCAGAGTCGTGATGGAAGGGCAAGCGCAGGAACTGGCCAGCAACGAAGACGTCAAAGAGTTTTACCTGGGCGTGTCCAGCGCCGGGCGCAAGAGCTTCCGCGACATGAAGTTCTACCGCCGCCGCAAGCGCTGGCTGGCCTGATATCGGAGCTGCCGTCATGGACCTGGAACGGGCGAAGCAAGTGTGCCGCGGCTTTCCCGGCGCGACCGAAGACATCAAGTGGAGCAACGTGCTGGCGTTTTCTGTCGGTGGCCGCCTGTTCGCGCTATGCGGCGCGGAAGCGCACAGTACGCGCGGCATGAGCTTCAAGGTCGATGCGGAGCGCTTCCTGGAACTGACGGACCGCCCCGGTTTTCGCCCGGCGCCCTACCTGGCGCGGGCCAAATGGGTGCTGGTCGCCAGTCCCGACGCCCTCGACGACGACGAAATGGCCGCCCTGCTACACCGCTCATACAGCCTGATTTTGGCGGGGCTGACGAAAAAAATGCAACGTGACATTGGAGAATCCGCAACATGACCGATACGCTCGACAGTCTGGAAGCACGCGCCCCCGAAGCGCGCGAACGCGAATTGATGGCCGGCCTGCCGCAGCTGATCGCGCGCGCGCAACAGGCGCCGGGCTGGGCCCGCATCCTCGATGGCGTCAACGCGGCCGACATCACCAGCCGCGCCGCGCTGGCGCAGCTGCCCGTCACGCGCAAGTCCGACCTCAAGCAATTGCAGCACGGCGCGCTGCCGTTCGGCGGCTTGAACACGACGCCGAAAAACGCCCTGTCGCGCGTCTTCGTCTCGCCCGGTCCCATCTTCGATCCGGAAGGCCGCGGCCCCGACTGGTGGCGCTTCGCGCGGCCCATGTATGCGGCCGGCGTGCGCGCCGGCGGCTTGCTGCAGAACTGCTTTTCGTATCACTTCACGCCGGCCGCCTTCATGGTCGAAGGGGGCGCCGCGCGCATCGGCTGCACCGTCATCCCGGCCGGCATCGGCCAGACGGAAATGCAGGTGCAGGCGATGGTCGACCTGAAGCCGGATACGTATATCGGCACGCCGTCATTTTTAAAACTGATCATCGAAAAAGCGCGCGAAATGGGCGCCGACATCAGCAGCGTCACCAAGGCCGTGATGGGCGCCGAAGCCTTGCCCGAATCCCTGCGCAGCTGGTTTGCCGCGAACGGCGTGCCGCACGTGTTCCAGACCTATGCCTCGGCCGATATAGGCAGCATCGCCTATGAGACGGCCAGCAATGGCAAACTCAATCCGGGCATGGTCGTTGATGAAAACATACTGCTGGAAATCGTCCATCCGGGCAGCGGCATTCCCGTCGCGCCGGGTGAAGTGGGCGAAGTCGTCGTCACCGTCTTCAATGCCGACTACCCGCTGATCCGCTTTGCCACGGGCGATCTGTCGGCCGTGCTGGTCAATACGCCGGAGTCGCCGTGCGGGCGCACGAATACGCGCATCAAAGGCTGGATGGGACGCGCCGATCAAACCACCAAGGTGCGCGCCATGTTCGTGCATCCGTCGCAGGTGCATGAAATCACGCGCCGCCACCCGCAAATCAAGAAGGCGCGGCTGGTGGTGTCTGGCCGCATGGCCAACGACGAAATGACTTTGCATTGCGAAGTCGATAATCCCCATGACGCCAGCGGCACCGAGGCCATCATCGGCTCGATCCGCGAACTGACCAAGCTGCGCGGCGACGTGGTGCTGGTGGCCGTGGGCAGCCTGGCGCAAGATGGGAAAATAATCGACGACGTGCGCGATTACAGCTAGGCGTAGCGCACGGATGGCGTTTGCGGGATAATACCCGCATTCATCATCAGCCCCATTCATCGCCATGCAAGAGTCCATGCAAGAATTTCATCACAATCGTGCCCGTGACCTGATCAAGAACGCGGAACTGCTGTTCGACCAAGACGCCGTGCAGGCGTCGATCACGCGCATGGCCGATGTGCTCAACACGCGCTTCAACGCCGAGGACTCGAAAGAGTTCCCGCTGGTGCTGGGCGTGATGGGCGGCGCCGTCGTGTTTACGGGCAGCCTGCTGCCGCAACTGAGCTTTCCGCTCGAATTCGACTACATCCACGTAAGCCGCTACGGCGACGACGACAAGGGTGGCGAAGTGGTGTGGAAAGTCATCCCCCGCTCGAACGTGGCGGGCCGCACCGTCATCGTGCTCGATGATATTCTCGACGAAGGCGAAACCCTGGCGCACGTCAAGCAGCGCTTGCTGGACATGGGTGCTTCGGAAGTCATCCTGGCCGTGTTCGCCGACAAGGCCATCGGCAAGAAAAAGCCCGTGCAAGCCGACATCGTCGGCCTGGTGATCCCGAACCGCTTCGTCGTCGGCTTCGGTATGGATGCGTATGGCTACTGGCGCAACCTGCCGGGGCTGTGGGCCATCAAGCCTGAAGATTTGAAGCAGGAGTGATGGAGGTGTTGTCGGATTACGCGCTGCGCGCTAATCCGACCTACCAGTGCCCGGTGGCGTAATCCGACACCGCCATCATAGGTCGTAGGTCGGATTAGCGGCGGCACGCCGCGTAATCCGACACCACCACCATCGCAACAACGATTACAGCTTCAACCGCGCGCGCGCCGCATCGTATTCGGCTTTCAGGCGCGCCACCATCTCTTCCACGCTCGGCACGTCATTCATCAAGCCTACGCCCTGGCCCGCGCCCCAGATGTCGCGCCAGGCCTTGGCGCTGCCCGAGCCGAAATTCATCGCGCTCTTGTCCGCTTCGGGCAAGGCTTCCGGATCGAGTCCGGCCGCTTCGATCGATTTTTTCAGGTAATTGCCGTGCACGCCAGTAAACAGGTTCGTGTAGACGATGTCCGCCGCGCTGGAATCGACGATGGCGTCGCGGTAGCCGTCGCTGACGTTCGATTCCTTGGTCGCCAGCCAGCGCGAGCCGATGTAGGCAAAGTCCGCGCCCATCGCTTGCGCGGCCAGTACGGCGTCGCCCGTGGCGATGGAGCCGGACAGGGCCAGCGGACCGTCGAAGAATTTGCGCACTTCGCCCACCAGCGCGAATGGCGACAGGGTGCCCGCGTGGCCGCCAGCGCCGCTGGCCACCAGGATCAAGCCATCGACACCAGCTTCCAGCGCCTTTTTCGCGTGGCGGATCGAAATCACGTCATGCAGCACGATGCCGCCATAGCTGTGGATGGCGTCGAGCATTTCCTTGGGCGGCGCGCGCAGCGAGGAAATGATGATGGGGATCCGGTGTTTGACGCACACTTCCACGTCATGCGCGAGGCGGTCGTTCGACTGGTGCACGATCTGGTTGACGGCGATCGGCCCGACTTTCTTGTCCGGATTGGCGGCCTGGAAGGCGGCCAGTTCGGCCTGCAGCTCCGTAAGCCACGTGTCGAGCAATTCGGCGGGACGCGCGTTCAGGGCCGGGAAGGACCCGACGATGCCGGCCTTGCACTGCGCCGCGACGAGGGCCGGGCCGCTGGCGATGAACATCGGCGAAGCGATAACGGGTAAGGAGAGGTTTTGCAACGCAACAGGCAATGCCATGGCGGACTCGCTGGAAAGTTGATCGGGATGAGAAACACACTGAGCTTGATTATAGTGCAGAAAAAGTACGATCGTGCTGAATTTATCGCGACTGTGTTTCAACCCTCGTTAAGCAAGTACTCACCCTCGATGCGCGCGGCCGTGGCCCGCATCAACTGGGAAACGGCCCACTCGGCCAGCGCGGCCGCCTCCTGGCGCAGGAAGCGCCGGTTGGCCTCTTCGAAGACGGGCATGCCGCGCAGCAGAGCCGGTATCTCGGCGAGGGCGATGCGCTGGCGTTCCAGCAGCAGGAATTTCAGCAGCACTTTTACGGCGTTCTGCGCATTGCGCACGGGATCGGACGCCAGGTAATCGAGGCGCGAATAGGCGCGCTGCAGGGCGCCGTCCGCATCCTGAAACGGCCGCCCGTGGCCGGGGATCACCACGCGCACGTCCAGGCTGGCGATCAGGTCCAGGGTGGCGCGCGCCTCAGGAAAACCGGAGCCGCCATCGAGTTCGGGGAAGATCACGCCAAAGCCGTTTTCCCACAGGGCGTCGGCAGAGATCAGGATGCCCTCGTCGGCGCAGTAAAAAATCAGCGAGTGCGGATCGTGGCCCGGTGCGCCCAGCGCTTGCCAGCGCATGTCGGCCAAGGTCAACGTGTCGCCGGGCGAGATGGTGGCATCAAAGCCGAAGCGCGGACATTGCTGGCCCGTGGCCTGGAAGCTGAGGGCGTCGACATCCCAGGCGCGCACCTTGTCCGCTTCCGACACGGGAATGGCCGTATGGCAGCCGTACTCCTCTTGCAGCAGCGCGTTGCCGCCGCAATGGTCGGAATGCAGATGGGTGTTGAACAGGCGGTCCAGGGGACGGCCGGCAAGGCTATGGCGCAGCAGGGCCAGGGTTTGCGGCGCATGCGTGACATAGCCGCTGTCGATCAGGGTCGTGTCCTCCCGGCCCAGGAACAGGATGTTGTTCGACGACAGCCAGCCGCGTTCGAATACCTGCATGGCATCGGGGAACAGCGCTGGCGATCGCGGCATGGCTTCCTCAGTAGTCGGACTCGAAATCGAGCAGGGATTCGCGTCCTGGCAATTCGGCCCACACGGCGCGCTTGAAGTCGTCGTCGGCCTTGCTCCAGGCCATGATCTCGTCGAGCGTGCGCAAACAGCCTTCGCACAAGCCGCTGTTGCGGTTCATCTTGCACAGGCTGACGCAGGGCGACGGTACCGGCGACGGCAAGGGAAGCGGAACGGCTGGCGGAGGTGGGGTAGCGACCATCATGAAGCGGCATCGGTAAACGTGGAGGCTTCATTATGCCGCGAAACGGCACCGGCGAGTCGACGGGATCGGCATGCAATGTTTCTGTGAATATATTTTCCAGAGTACAAATGATCAAAAACGCATCTTCCGGAAATTTATTTTGCGCTGCATTCTCACTCTGCGGGTGCCCGTCCTACAACACGATCAGGCCAGATCCTGCTTGACTTGAGATATTACACAACTATACTACCATCCATACAGATGGCAAATGGATGCCACGTGGAGTTTATGGAGAGATATGGCCAAGCAAGACAGCAAGCCCAAAATTGGGGAATCCGAGAAAATCACGATCAACCTCGGCTTGATCGACCTGGGGCAGATCGATCTGCTGGTCCAGGAGGGATTTTATTCCAACCGTACGGATCTGATCCGTACGGCCATACGCAACCAACTGGGTACGCACGCCGACGTGGTGAAACAAACCGTCGCCCGTAAAAGCCTGGTATTGGGCATGCAGCATTACTCGCGCGCCGACCTGGAAGCGATCCAGGCAGCCGGCCAGCGCCTGCAGATACAGGTGCTGGGACTGGCCAGCATCGCCAGCGACGTCTCCGTGGAACTGGCACTGGCCACCATCGAGTCGATTTTCGTATTAGGTGCCCTGCACGCCAGCACCGTCGTCAAGACGGCGCTCGCAGGGCGAATTCACTAGCGTATTGGTTCGCGGCGATGACCCGGCCGATACGCGGCACCGTTAAGGATGGTCATGAAACTACCTCTCAACATGCTGGCGCAGATGCGCGCCGCAACCCGCAACCTGATGGGCAGCGGTCCCGCCGCCGCCACCGAAGCGATCCAGCAAGCGCTGTCCGCCGCCGGCCTGGCGCCGCAGGCTGCCGCCACGCAAACGCCGCCACCGCAGCCGATGCGTGACATTAATCCGCCACCTGCGCCGCAAGCCAGAGCCGAGCAGCCGCAAGCTGCCGCCGCACCAGAGACGCCTGCCGCGCCACCCACGGCCGCACAGGTGGCGCAGGACTTCGCGCAGGATTTCATGTCGCGCCTGGGCGTACCGGCCGGCCTGGGCCAGCACAGCTTCGACATGCCCAGCTTCGAGCTGCCGAACTTCCACCCACCCGGCTTCAACGCGCCGGCCGCCACGCCGGTGGAGATACCCGCAGGTGCACAGTTCATCGACGGCGTGTACCGCAACCATGCGGGCACGCGTTCCTACAAACTGTATATCCCCAGCAGCTATCACGGCCAGGCCATGCCGCTGATCGTGATGCTGCACGGCTGCACGCAAAATCCCGACGACTTCGCCGCCGGCACGCAGATGAATGCGCTGGCCGAAGAAAAGGAATGCTTTGTCGTCTACCCGGCGCAAACGCAGGGTGCCAACAGTTCGCGTTGCTGGAACTGGTTCAACGCCATCGACCAGCAGCGCGACCAGGGCGAACCATCGCTGATCGCCGGCATCGCCCGGCAAGTGATCGACGAATATCCTGTGAATGAACGCGAAGTGTTCGTCGCCGGCCTGTCGGCGGGCGGCGCCATGGCCGTCATCGTCGGTACTTTGTATCCCGACCTGTTTGCCGCCGTCGGCGTGCATTCGGGCTTGCCTTTCGCCTCGGCGCAGGACTTGCCGTCGGCGCTGGCAGCCATGAAGGGCGGCGCCATGCCCAACGCCCAACGCAAGGCGCCGGCCGGCGGCGTGCCCATCATCGTCTTCCACGGCGACCGCGACACCACCGTCAACCCGCGCAATGGCGATGAACTGATCGCCCAGGGCGTGCGCAGCCAGGCGGGCGGCAAGGCGGCGAAAGCCGCGTCCATCGACGGCAGCGTGCCGAATGGCCACCGCTACACGCGCACCACGCACAGCCAGGCCGATGGCTCGCCGCTGGGCGAATACTGGGTCATCCACGGCGCCGGCCATGCGTGGTCCGGCGGCAGCGATAACGGCAGCTATACGGATGGAAAAGGGCCGGACGCGAGCCGCGAAATGCTGCGCTTCTTCAAGACCGTCAGCTGATGTTGTCGGTGTAGGGCGCGATCTGCCGCTGCTTGTCGGCGATCTCGCATACGCCGTCGGCATAGCGGTGGGAGATGGCGATGAACTGGTCCTGGATCTGCAAAAAGGCGTCGACGATCTCGGCGTCGAAATGCGAACCGCGTCCTTCAACGATGATCCGCACGGCCTGCGCATGGTCCATGCCCTGCTTGTAGATACGCCGGCTGATCAGGGCGTCGTACACGTCGGCCAGCGCCATCAGGCGCGCCGAAATCGGGATATCTTCGCCAGCCAGCCCTTGCGGGTAGCCGCTGCCATCCCATTTTTCATGGTGGCTGTAGGCGATCTCTTTCGCGTACTTGAGGAAATCGACTTCGATGCCCAGCTCGTGCTCGGCCGCCAGGATGGCGTCGCGTCCCAGGGTGGTGTGCGTCTTCATGATGGCCATTTCGTGCGGCTCGAAACGTCCCGGCTTGAGCAGGATATGGTCGGGGATGCCCACCTTGCCGATGTCGTGCAGCGGCGCCGTCTTGAACAGCAGTTCGATATTCTTGTCCGTCAAAAAATCGCGGAAACGCGGCAAGCCGCGCACCTTCTCGGCCAGCGCCTTCAGGTAGTGCGAGGTGCGGCGGATATGGTTGCCCGTCTCGCTGTCGCGCGTCTCGGCCAGCGAGGCCATGGCGTGGATGGTGACGTCCTGCAGCGCCGCCACTTCCTGCACGCGGCGCTCCACTTCCGTTTCCAGGTACTGGTTCTGGTCGCGCAGGAAATCCTGCATCTGCTTCATCGCCAGCTGTGTCCTGATGCGCGCCAGCACGATGGGCGCCGAGATCGGCTTGGTGATGTAGTCGACGGCGCCCAGGGCCAGGCCCAGCTGCTCGTCCGCCACTTCGCTCATGGCCGTGACGAAAATCACGGGGATGCCGGCCGTGGCGGGATCGGCCTTCAGCGCGCGGCACACGTCGTAGCCGCTCATGCCCGGCATCATGATATCGAGCAGGATCAGGTCGGGCTGGTCGCTGCCGGCGGCGATCTTCAGGGCGCGCTCGCCATTGACGGCGATCTTGGTGCGGTAATCGTCTTCCAGCACCGCGCGCAGCAGATCGATATTGTCTGGCGTGTCGTCGACCACCAGGATGGTTGGCTTGCTTGCCGGCGCTCTCATGCCCGTCCTTCGTTCTGCATCATTATCCTTCTCACAGTGTCAGCTCCAGCGCATCGGCCACTTCGCCCAGCTGCGCTAGCGCACCTTCGAAATCGTATTGTCCCAGCATGCGCTTCAACTGGCGCGCATGTTCCGCCTGCCCCGCCGCGACCAGCACGGGGCCGATGCCGTCGAGGTGCTTGACGGCCTGCGCATCGTCCTGCTGCAGCAGCTGCGACAGCTCGCGCAAGCCTGCTTCCAGGTGCGCCCGGTCCACCGGCGCCACGTGCGCCACCGCCGCGCCACCCGCCTCGGCCGCATGGCCGCGCGACTGCATGGCCAGCACGATCTTCGGCACCAGCTCGTCGAGCGCCAAAGTGCAGGCGGCCAGCGCCTGCGGCAAGCCGTCGTGCGAGCCCAGGCTGAGCAAGTGCTCGACCCGCGCGGCGCTGTCGGCCAGGCCGCCGGCGCCGATATTACCGGCCAGGCCCTTCAGGGTATGCGCTTCGCGGATCGCCGTTTCCAGCTGGTTGTTCTCGATGGCGGCAACGATGCGCTGCATGGCGTCGAATTGGGTTTCCACGAAGCGGTCCAGCAATTTTCGCATCAAAGCGGCATTGCCGCCCACGCGGCGCATGGCCTCCGCCATTTTCAGGCCGGCGATCACGGGCAGCTCCGCTTCCGGCTGCGCCACCACCGCCGCCATTTCCTGCGGCGTGGCCGGCGCAATCCAGCGCGCCAGGGTGCCGAACAGCTGCGCCACGTCGATCGGCTTGGCGATGAAATCGTTCATGCCGGCGTCCAGGCATTTTTCCTTGTCGCCCACCATGGCATTGGCCGTCATGGCGATCACGGGCAAATTCGAATAGCGGGGATCCTGGCGCAGCTTGCGCGTCGCCTGGTAGCCGTCCATCACCGGCATCTGGCAATCCATCAGCACGCCGTCATAGGCGTTTTCCGCGATCTTCGCCAGCGCGATGGCGCCATTGCCGGCGATGTCGACGCGGATGCCGGCGTCGTTGAGGATATGCTGCGCCACTTCCTGGTTCACTTCATTATCCTCGACCAGCAGCAGCCAGGCGCCGCGCAAGGCGCGCTCGTCGTCGCGGTAGCTGCTCTGGCGCTGCGTCTTGCGGCTCTGCCCCGTCACGCCGCCAAACACGAACGCAATCTGGTCGAGCAGGGTCGAGGCGCTGATCGGCTTGTTCAATACGCCGTCGAGCGGCAAGTCGCGCTGGCGCGCCGCCTCCAGCAGCGCTTCGCGATGGAAGGCCGTGACCATGATGCAGGCCGGTGTCGCATCGATGCCGGCGGCATCGGCGCGGATGCCGGCCAGGGTATCGAGACCGTTCATGCCCGGCATTTTCCAGTCCATCAGCACCAGGCCGTACGGCCGCCCCTCGGCGCGCGCCTGCGCCACGGCGCCGATGGCCAGCGCGCCGCCAAGCACGGCACGCGCCTCGAAGCCCAGCGCCGTCAGCATGCTGACGAAGATTTCACGCGCGCTGGGGTTGTCGTCAACCACCAGCACGCGCAGGCCATGGAATTGCTGTGGCAGTAGCAAATTATCGCGCGGCACGGCAGCCAGGCCGAAGCGGGCCGTGAAGAAAAAGGTGCTGCCCACGCCCGCTTCGCTGACCAGGTCGATCTCGCCTTCCATCATTTCCACCAGCCGCTTGCTGATGGTCAGCCCCAGGCCCGTGCCGCCATGGTGGCGCGTGGTGGACGTGTCGGCCTGCGTAAAGGCCTGGAACAATTTGCTGCGCTGGGGCGGCGTGAGGCCGATACCCGTGTCGCGCACGTCCACGCGCAGCACGGCCGCATGCTCTTCCAGCTGCTGCAGGCGGATAGTGACGACGATCTCGCCCTTGTCCGTAAATTTGATGGCGTTGTTGGTCAGGTTGATCAGCACCTGGCCCAGGCGCAGCGGATCGCCCTGCAGGGCGTTCGGCACGTCGGGGGCGACGTCGAACAGCAGTTCGAGCCCCTTGTCCTGCGCGCGCATCACGGACAGGTCGGCGATCTGCGCCAGCACGTCCTCGAGGAAGAAATCGACTTTTTCAAAGGCCATCTTGCCCGCCTCGATCTTCGAGAAATCGAGGATGTCGTCGATGATGGCCAGCAGGTTCTTCGAAGCCGATTCCACCTTCTCCAGGTAGTTGCGCTGGATCGACGTCAGTTCCGTCTGCAGCGCCAGGTGGGTCATGCCGATGATGCCGTTCATCGGCGTACGGATTTCGTGCGACATATTGGCGAGGAAGTCCGACTTCATCTTGGTTGCATCTTCTGCCACCTCGACGGCGTGGCGCAGGTCCTGCTCGACGGCCAGGCTGGTGCTCATGTCCTTGAGCGCCTGCAGCAATTCACCCGTCTCGTCGCGCGACGTCACTTCGATGACGGAGCTGAGATCGCCATTGGCCACGCGCGTGGCGATCGCCACCGCCTCGCCCAGCGGACGCGTGATCGAGCGCGCCGACCAGGCAAAGGCGAGACCCGTCAGCAAGGCCGCCAGGCCGATGCCGCCCATCAGCAGCAGCGAGGTGTCGATGTCGTTGCGTATCCTGGCCGCGCTGTCGCGGATCAGCTGCTGCTGCAAGTCGTCGAGCTGGCCCACGTACAGCAGCACTTTTTCCAGCACCGGCAAGGTCTGCGTCTGCATGGCCTGCTCGGCGCGGGCATGCTCGCCGCGCTCGACCAGTTCGAACATCGCCTTGAGCGACACATAGTAGCCGGCGCGTGCCAGGTGCATCTGTTCCAGCAGGCGCCGTTCCTCGGGCCGCGCATCGAGGCCATCGAGGATGCGCACCTGCTCGTCGATGCCTTGCTTGATCGCTTCGAGGCGCGCCTGGTTCGCCTGGCGCAGCGCCAGCTCGTGCTGGTTCGGCAGGTTGCCGATGCGCGTGGCCGCCTCGCGCGCCAGCCCGTGGATCTTGCTGGTGGCCTTGGCGGCGACCCAGTCGCGCTGCAGGATATCGTCGGTCTCGGCGCGGATGGCATAGATGCGGCTGCCGGACAGGACGATGACGACCAGCATCAGCACGATCAACATGGCATAACCGGCATTGATGCGCACGCCGATACTGATATCCCTGAAGCGCATAACTTTCCTATAAGAAATTCTTGAAAGTCGAAGTCTGACCTTATTCCCCTACAAAATGCAAGGTCTTTTGCAAAGGAAAAAGTATGCCGATGCGCTTATTTGGCCGCTGTCGGGACTTTTTCAGGCGGCGTCAGGGTGGCGATATGGGCTTGCAGGCAGGCGGGGCACCAGCATCCCGCGGCGCTGCCGGGCACGGGAATGGCGGGCGGCAGAGCCACGCACCAGCACGGTTGCTTGGCGTCCGGGTCAAGCTGGCCGCACTGGAAAGTGGCGCCGCACAGGCTGCACTGGCTCATGGCTGTGTGTGAATTGGCAAGTGTGTGTCATGCCGCGCCGGGATGGGACGCAGATGTAACGGGCAGTAAAAGGGCTGGCTGGGGGACATATCGGGCCAGACTATAGGATCATCAGGGAAAATACAACAAGATCGCCCTATAATGCCTCCAAGATTTTCTTCTTCCCTGTAAAATCGCACAAATCTATTTTCCGGACTCGCCATGAATCAACTAGCTAACTTGAACCTGGACATGAATGACGACTTGACGGCGGTGTCGCCGCAAATCAAGGCGCAGATTCTGGCCGAGGCCCTCCCCTACATCCGCAATTTCCACGGCAAGACCATCGTTATCAAATACGGTGGCAATGCCATGACGGACGAACGCCTGAAGCACGGCTTCGCGCGCGACGTCATCCTCCTCAAGCTGGTCGGCATGAACCCGGTCGTGGTGCACGGCGGCGGACCGCAGATCGACAACGCGCTGAAAAAAATCGGCAAGCAAGGCACCTTCGTGCAAGGCATGCGCATCACCGATGAAGAAACCATGGAAGTGGTGGAGTGGGTACTGGGCGGCGAAGTGCAGCAGGATATCGTCATGCTGATCAACCATTACGGCGGCCAGGCCGTGGGCCTGACGGGCAAGGATGGCGGCTTGATCCGCGCGCGCAAGATGCAGATGCCGGACCGCGAACATCCGGGCGAATTCCTCGACATCGGCTTCGTCGGCGAGATCGACGCGATCAACCCGGCCGTCGTCAAGGCTCTGCAGGACGACGCCTTCATTCCCATCATTTCGCCGATCGGTTTCGGCCAGGATGGCCAGGCCTACAACATCAACGCCGATGTCGTGGCGGGCAAGATCGCGGAAATCCTGAAAGCGGAAAAGCTGATCATGATGACCAACATCGCCGGCGTCCAGGACAAGCAGGGCAACCTGGTGACCGACTTGTCGGCGCGCGAAATCGACGAGATGTTCGCCGATGGCACGATCTCGGGCGGCATGCTGCCGAAGATCTCGTCCGCGCTCGACGCCGCCAAGTCCGGCGTGAACACGGTGCACATCATCGACGGCCGCATCGAACACTCATTATTGCTGGAAGTGTTGACCGAGCAGGCTTTTGGTACTATGATCCGTTCGCACTAAAAAATAATTCGGCGCAATTCACCCAGCGCCGATTTTTTATGCCCTTGTAGCTCAGTGGTAGAGCACTCCCTTGGTAAGGGAGAGGCCACGTGTTCGATCCACGTCAAGGGCACCATCGACTTATCCCCGTATCTGAAAAATATCCATGGCTGCGTTGCCTCGCCTCGCCGTACATGCGTACTGTCTTCGGCTCGGCGCCTTGCCCTGAACACTTTTCATCTACTCTGCCGTCATCTCCTCATAGTAAAACTGTCCATGGCGGCGTTGTCCTTCCTCGCCGTACATTCGTACTGTCTTCGTCAGTCCGCCTTGCCCTGAACACTTTTCCATCTGCTCTGCCGCGTGTCTTGCGCGGCTGAGCTAGCGCTATCTCTTCTGCCTTCTGTCGTCAAAACTCAATACACCCGCTCGACCTTCAATCCGCGTTTACGCAGTAAATTCGGCACGCTCTTTTCGCCTACCAAGTGCAGCACGCCGATGGCGGCCAGGCTGGACTTTTCGCGCGCAAGCAAGTTGGCGATGCCGTCGGCCAGGGCCGGGTTGCGACCGTCCAGCAACACCTTTTGCACGAACTGCGCGGCGAACGAGGGGTCTGTTGCCGCTTTGGTGGCCAGCTTGTCGAAGGCGGCCGCGTCGGCGTTGCGCCAGGCATCGGCGATCTCGCGCGCTTCCTGGCTTTGTTCCTGGCCTTCGATCGACGCCACGCCGTCTTCCAGGAAGCGGCACTGGTCGAGCGGCGACATGGCGCCGAACAGCGCCATCTGGCCTTCCATCGATTCGAGTTCCACCACGGGGATCTTGCGCGCCTTGGCTTGCTGCGACAGATAACTGTCGACGGCCAGATCGGAGCGGTAGCCAAGCGTGGAAAATTCGCCGATGGCCAGCACGCTGGCCAGCATCCACGGCTTCATCGGCGCCACCGCTGCGGGCGCGATGCCGTATTTTTGCAACAGCGGCGCAAGACGCGGCGCCAGGGTCTGGCGGCAGTCGGCAGGTACTTTGCTGCCCGGCGCCTCCATGCCGTATTTCAGCACGGCGCTGACGGCCTTGCGCGGATCGGCGCCGGGATCGATCTCCAGCGCCAGCGCACCGGCGCCGTTTAATGCCTGCGTCACGGTCGGCTCGAGCGGATAAAAGTCGGGCGCGCCGACGTGGATGGTACCGAACAAAAACAGGGTGTGGCTGGCATCCTGCACCTTGAACAGCGCGCCCCGTTTTTGCGCCACGGAAGGCGCTTCCGCCAAGGCCGACTGCAACGGCAGCAAGAATAATCCGCAAAACATCACTATAATCTGGCGTCGCATGGTTTTCCTGATTGTTGAATTTTTCATCTTCTCTCGCTAGCAAAGACTCCTGTGCCTGTGTCCCATCTTAACCGCTCGTCGCCGGTCTGGCTGTTTGACCTCGACAACACGCTGCACAATGCCTCGCACGCCATCTTCCCCACCATCACGGCCAATATGAATATCTATATTGCCCGCGTACTGGGCGACGGCGTGACGCCGGCCGACGACGCCATCGTCAATGCGGCGCGCGCGGCCTACTGGCGCCGCTATGGCGCCACCTTGCTGGGCATGGTCAAGCACCATCAGGTGCAGGCCGCGCATTTTCTGCACGAGACGCATGCCTTCGACGATTTGCGCGCGATGATACGCGCCGAGCGGGGGCTGGGGGCTTTACTCAAACGCCTGCCTGGCCGTAAAATTTTACTCACCAACGCGCCGCTGCGCTATTCAAGCGACGTGATGCGCCACCTGGGCTTGCGCCGGCACTTTTCACACCACGTCGCCATCGAAGCGATGCATGTGCACCGCCAGCTGCGGCCCAAGCCATCGACCCTGATGCTGCGCAAACTGATGCGCAAGCACCACATCCGCCCCGGCCGCTGCATTCTGGTGGAAGACACGCTGGCCAACCTCAAGGGTGCGAAAAAACTGGGCCTGCGCACGGCCTGGATCACGCAATACCTGAAAATGGCCGATCCGATCGGCGTGGCAAAGTTGCCCAAGGCGTTAAATCGCCCCGCTTACGTCGATGTCAAAGTAAAATCTGTCCGGCATTTGGCACGCCGCCTTCACCGTCTGCGTTGAAGGGGATTCCTGGGCTTCCGGTTGACACTGGAAGCCGCACCGCTAGCGGCGGTGACGGACCTCCCCATCAAGGCAGCATTTTTTTTAACGACAAGAGAAAATATGGCAAGCACACCGCCGGGCCAACGCAGGCTACAAATTCTTCAGGCCCTCGCCGCAATGCTGGAGCAGCCGAAAGGCGAAAAGATCACCACCGCCGCACTGGCGGCCAGACTGACCGTATCGGAAGCGGCCCTGTACCGCCATTTCGCCAGCAAGGCGCAAATGTTCGAAGGGCTGATCGAATTCATCGAGTCGAGCGTCTTCGGCCTGATCAACCAGATCGCGGAAAAACACAGCGATGGCATGACGCAGACGCGCGACATCATCGGCATGCTGCTCAATTTCGCCATCAGCAATCCGGGCATGACGCGCGTGCTGATCGGTGATGCGCTGGTCAATGAGGACGAGCGCCTGCAAGTGCGCATGAACCAGTTTTACGACCGCGTGGAACTGGCGCTCAAGCAGGCCTTGCGCGTGGCCGCCGCCGAAGGCCATGGCAAGGAAAGCGAAGTGGCGGCGCGCGCCACCCTGATCGTCAGCTTCGTCATCGGACGCTGGCACCGCTACGCCAAGAGCGGATTCAAGATCAATCCATCCCAGGAAGCGGCGCTGCAAATCGCCATGCTGCTGGGGTAAGTCACCGCCGCGGCTGTCCCCATGCATACCGACTGCTTCGCCCTGCTCGACGACGCCAGCACACCCGGCGCCGGTTCGCGCCTGTACACGGGCCTGGCGGCGGTCTTGCGGTGCAGCGAGGGGGAACAGTGGCCGGCCCTGCTCGAAGGGCTGCAAGAGGCCTTGCAACGCGGCCAGTACGCCGTCAGCGTGTGCAGCTACGAACTGGGCGCGCACTTGCTGGCCATGCCGCCGCGCGCGGCCAGCCTTGACGCGCCACCGCTGGCGCAAGTGCTCGTCTTCGAGCATTGCACGCAGCTGTCGCAGGACGAGGTGGCGCAGTGGCTGGACGCGCGCGTCGATGCGGACGCCGCGCCGGCCGGCGTGGCCGGTATCCGCGCGAACGTGGATCAGGCCGAATTCACGCGCGCACTGCACCGCATCCACGACTACATCGTGGCCGGCGACACCTATCAGGTCAACTACACGTATCGTTTGCGCTTCGACGCCTTCGGCTCGTCCCTGGCCCTGTATGCGCGGCTGCGCGCGCGCCAGCCCGTGCCCTACGGCGCGCTGGTGATGCTGCCCGATGGCGGCGCCCTACTGTCGCTGTCGCCGGAGCTGTTCGTGCGCCACGCGCAGGGCGAGCTGACGGCGCGTCCCATGAAAGGCACGGCACCGGCCGCCCCGCCTGAGCAAATGGCAGAAAACGCGCGCCGCGCCAGCGCCCTGGCCAAGGACCCGAAGAACCGCGCGGAAAACCTGATGATCGTCGACCTGCTGCGCAACGACATCGGCCGCATCGCCGTCACGGGCTCCGTCAAGGTGCCGGCCCTGTTCGAGGTGACGCGCTACAGCAGCGTGCTGCAAATGACGTCCACCGTGCAGGCACGCCTGCGCGACGACGCAACGCTAAGCGACATCTTCCAGGCCTTGTATCCGTGCGGCTCGATCACGGGCGCACCGAAACGCCGCACCATGGAAATCATCGCCGAACTGGAACCGGCGCCGCGCGGCATCTACACGGGCGCCATCGGCTGGTTCGATCCGCCAGCCGCCGGTGCTGCCCACGCGGTGGGCGACTTCTGCATGTCCGTGCCGATCCGCACCCTGGCCTTGCAGCCGGCGGGCCCTGACGGCATCCGGCGCGGCGAAATGGGCGTGGGCGCCGGCATCGTCCTGGACAGCGACCCGCGCGAGGAATTTGCGGAATGCCAGCTCAAGGCCCGCTTCCTGACGGGCCTGAGCAACAACTTCGAACTGTTCGAGACCTTGCACGCGAGCCGCAACCATGGCTGCCGCCTGCAAGAGCGCCACTTGGCGCGCCTAGCCGCCTCCAGCGCCTATTTCGGTTTTTCCTGGGATGCCAACGCTGCCCGCGCCGCGCTGCAGGCGGCCTGCGCGGCACGCCCCGACGATGTCCCTTTCCGCCTGCGCCTGGCGCTGCGCCAGGATGGCCAGTTGACGACGCAAAGCGGCGCGCTCAGCGCCTTGCCGGGGACGGTCAACGTCATGTTGGCGCCCGATACAACGACGGCCGGCGACCTGTTCCTGCGCCACAAGAGCAGCGTGCGCACGCGCTATGACGCGGCCTGGCGCGCGGCCGAGGCGCAAGGCGGCTTCGACATGCTGTTCTTTAATGAACGGGGCGAGCTGACGGAGGGTGGGCGCAGCAATGTCTTCGTGCAGCTGGACGGCCGCTGGCACACGCCGCCCCTGTCCTGCGGCCTGCTGCCCGGCGTGCAGCGCGCGGCCATGCTGGCCGATCCTGCCTGGAAAGCGCAGGAAACCATCATCACGCGCGCCATGCTGGCGCGGGCCGAAGCGATCGTCGTGTGCAATGCGCTGCGCGGGGCGTTGCCGGCGCAGCTCGTGATTTAAACGTCAACGCGCATTTCGTACCCGCCATAGATCATCCGCTTGCCATCGAACGGCAATTTTTCCGGGTCCATCATCTCGGCCAGGCGCGGGTCTTTCATGACCTTGTCGTTGATTTCATCGCGTTTGGCGCGCGATTCATACACGATCCAGGAAAACACCACCACTTCGCCATCCTGCAAGTCCACCGCCTGCGGGAACGAGGTCAGCTTGCCCGGCTTGACATCGTCGCCCACGCATTCGCGAAATTCCAGCGCGCCGTACTCTCGCCAAACGGCGCCGCAACTGCGCGACATGGCCAGGTAGGCATCGAGCTTGGCTTTCGGTACGGGCACGACAAATCCATCGACATACGCCATGATGTTCTCCTTTGTTGTGACAAACGCGAACAACCAGCTTAGGACAATGATGGCAAGAGGACAAGCGCGGCATTAAAAAAGCAGGTGTTCAAGCCTGCTTGTGTGCCGGCAACTTACAGCGCCAGCGCTTTTTCCACCGCGCCAACGAGTTTCTTGTCGTCCGGCGTCACCTTGCTGGGGAAGCTTTCCACCACTTTGCCGTGGCGGTCGATCAGGTATTTGTGGAAGTTCCAGGCCGGGGTCTTGCCCGTCTGCTTGATCAGGTCCACGTACAGCGGATTCGGCGCAGGGCCGGAGACGACCGACTTCGAAAACATGGGAAACTTCACGCCATAGGTGTTGTAGCAGAAATCGGCGATTTCCTTGCTGTTACCGGGCTCCTGCTTGCCAAAATCGTTCGACGGAAAGCCCAGCACCACCAAGCCCTTGCTGCCGTACTTGGCGTACAGCGCCTCGAGCCCTTCGTATTGATTGGTAAAACCGCAATAACTGGCCGTATTGACCACCAGCACGACCTTGCCCGCGTACTGGCACAGGTTTTGCGGCGCCTCATCCTGCAGGCGGTTGAAGGTCTGCTTGAGGATGGCCGGGCAGGCGGCTGGCGCGGCGGCAGCAGCAGGGGCAGCGTCGGCGGCATGGGCCGGCACGGCAAGGCTGGCGCCGGCGGCAAGGGTGGTCAGTGCAAACAGCTGGGCAAGGGTCTTGGACATGAAGGGCACCATGGTTGAACGGAAGAAAACCATTCTATGTCAAACGCCGCGCGCGCGTACAAGACGGACAACAACAGCGATGGCTTGAGCGACATCAACGACCGTGCAGTACTTGCCCAGAGCACAGTTTTTTTACCTATGCTCGGCCTTCCTGTCCCTTTCCCTGCCTTGTGGAGTCGCCATGCCCTTCCCGCACCTGACCGCGCACCTGACCACACTAACCACCGCCCTGCTGGCCGCCAGCCTGCTCATCCTGGCGCCAGGCGGCGCGCACGCCGCCACGACGGCCAAGCCCGCCAAGCCCGCCGCGACCAGGGACGCCCCCGCCCTGCCCGCCTACCAGGCTGACCTGAGCCAGACCACGGTGTCCGGCCTGTCCTCGGGCGGCTTCATGGCGGCGCAGTTTGCCGTCGCCTACTCGGCCACGGTGGCCGGCGCCGGCATCATCGCGGGCGGCCCGTATTTCTGTTCGGGCCAGCCGGGCCGCTTCCCCTACATTCCCTACCTGACGAATGCCTTGAGCACCTGCATGAATCCCGGCAGCGCGCAGGTGGCGCCGCCTGTCGCCAGCGAATTGCTGCGCGCGGCGAACGATTTTGCGCGCGAGCGTCTCATCGACGACACGGCCAACCTGAAACGCCAGCGCGTGTATCTGTTCAGCGGAACGAAAGACCAGACCGTGACGCGGCCGGTGGTGGAGCAGGTGGGGAAATTCTATCAACTGGCCGGTACGCCGGCGGCGCAGATCCGCTTCGTCGACACGCTAGGCGCGGGCCACGCCATCCTCACCGACAGCAATCAGGACAAGCCTTGCGCCGTGACGGAGTCGCCGTTCATCAACGACTGCGACTATGCGCAGGCGCGCGACATCCTGCTGCACCTGTACCCGGACCTGCAGCCGTCGTCGACCACCCTGACGGGCAAGCTGATCGCCTTCAACCAGCGCAGCTTCATCCAGAACGCGTACTCGAGCATGAACAATACGGGCTACGCCTACATCCCGAAAGCCTGCAACAGCGAGAGCTGCCGCGTGCACGTGGTATTCCACGGCTGCCTGCAAACGACGCAGGCCATCGGCGACCGTTTCTATACGAGCACCGGCTACAACCAGGTGGCGGACGCCAACAAGATCATCGTGCTGTACCCGCAAGCCGAACCGAGCCCCGTCTACCCGTACAACCCGAAAGGCTGCTGGGATTTCTGGGGCTACACCAGCATCAATCCGATCGACCCGGATTTCTACCGCAAGAGCGGCACGCAGATGGAGGCGGTCAAGGGCATGCTGGACCGGTTAGGATCTGCTCGCAACAGCCATCGATAACGGACGTCACGGATGCTTGAGAAAATCGTAGCGAGCGGCAACTATTTCTGGCTAAGAAGCGCAGCTGTACTTTAGTACAGCGAGCATCGCAGGCCGGAAAGCGCGCCGCGCAGTAGATTTAATCAAGCATTCTAGATACCGCCCATGCAGATGTATTTGATGACAAGATAGTCTTCGATACCGTAGGTCGACCCTTCACGGCCCAGGCCCGATTGCTTGACGCCGCCGAAGGGCGCGATCTCGTTCGAGATCAGGCCCGTGTTCACGCCAACCATGCCCGTTTCCAGGCCTTCGGCCACACGCCAGATGCGGCCGATGTCGCGCGAATAGAAGTAGGCGGCCAGGCCGAACTCCGTGTTGTTGGCCAGGCCGATCACTTCATCGTCCGTCTTGAAGCGGAACAGGGGTGCCAGCGGGCCGAAGGTTTCCTCGGTGGCCACGCGCATGTCGTTCGTCACGTCGGCGATGATGGTCGGCTCGAAGAAGCCGTTGCCCAGCGCATGGCGCTTGCCGCCAGCCAGCAGGCGGCCGCCCTTGCCCAGCGCATCGGCCACGTGTTCTTCCACCTTGGCCACGGCCTTGGCGTCGATCAGCGGGCCCTGCGTGACACCGGCCTCGATGCCATTGCCCACCTTCAGCTTGGCCACGGCCGCGACCAGTTTCTCGGCAAACGCGTCATACACGCTGTCCTGCACGTACAGGCGGTTGGCGCAGACGCAGGTCTGGCCCGCATTGCGGTATTTCGAGGCGATGGCGCCTTCCACGGCCGCGTCCAGGTCCGCGTCGTCGAAGACGATGAACGGCGCATTGCCGCCCAGTTCCAGCGACAGTTTCTTGATCGTCGGCGCGCACTGCTCGGCCAGCAAACGGCCCACCTGGGTCGAGCCCGTAAACGTCAGCTTGCGCACGATGGGGTTCGACGTCATTTCGCCGCCGATGTCTTTCGGTGCACCCGTGACGATGCTGAACACGCCCGCAGGCACGCCCGCGCGCTCGGCCAGCACGGCCAGCGCCAGCGCGGAAAACGGCGTCGCTTCCGCCGGTTTCAATACCATCGGGCAGCCGGCGGCCAGGGCCGGGCCGACCTTGCGCGTGATCATGGCGGCGGGGAAGTTCCACGGCGTGATGGCGGCGCACACGCCGATCGGCTCCTTGGTGACAACCAGGCGGCGGTCCGGCCATGGCGATTGCAGGGTATCGCCCGCGACGCGCTTGCCTTCTTCGGCGAACCACTCGATGAACGAGGCGCCGAACTGCACTTCACCCTTCGCTTCCGGCAAGGGCTTGCCCTGCTCGGTGGTCATGATCAGCGCCAGGTCGTCGGCGTTTTCCAGGATCAGGTCATGCCAGCGGCGCAGCACGGCCGCGCGTTCCTTGGCCGTCTTCTTGCGCCAGGCGGGCCAGGCGGCATTGGCCGCCTCGATGGCGCGGCGCGTCTCGGCTGCGCCCATCAGGGGCACCGTGCCGATATGCTCGCCCGTGGCGGGATTGTTCACGTTAATCGTCTGGCCACCATCGGCATCGACCCAGGCTCCATTCACGTAAGCCTGGTGACGCAACAAGGTAGGATCTTTCAACTGCAGCATATGGATCTCCGGTCTGGTTTGAATTATCGACGAGGGATACTATGCCACAGCGCGGCCGATTCCGCAGGCGCGGAACGGATTTACTCGACCTTGAAAGACGACAGTTTCGGGTCCGGCGCCGGGTATTCCAGCTTCATGCCCTGCAGGGTTTCCAGCAGCAGGGACGCGACCACCAGGTTGCGCTGGGTCTTGGAGTTCGATGGCACCACATACCACGGCGCGTGATCGGCATCCGTCTCGCGGATCGCCGTTTCATAGGCGCGCTGGTAGCCATCCCACTTCTTGCGCTGGGCGATATCGTTGGGGTCGAACTTCCACTGGCGGTCGGGATCATCGAGCCGCTCCTGCAGCCGTCCCCGTTGCTCGTCCTTCGAGATATGCAGGAAGATTTTCAGGATGACGGTGCCCGTTTCGCTCAGCATGCGCTCGAAATCGCGGATCTGCGCGTAGCGGCGCTGGCATTCGGCCTTGTCGATCATGTCCTGCACACGCGTGATCAGCACATCTTCGTAATGGCTGCGGTTGAAGATGGCGATTTCGCCCTTCACGGGCACGTGCTGGTGCACGCGCCACAGGTAATCGTGCGCCAGTTCGATATCGGTGGGGCCCTTGAACGCGATGGCGCGGATACCCATCGGGTTGATGTTGCTGAAGATGGCCTTGACCGTGCCATCCTTGCCCGACGTATCCATGCCCTGCAGGACCAGCAGCACCTTCTTTTTGTGCTGCGCATACAGCATGCTCTGGCATTCGGCGATCTGCGCCGTCAGCGCCACGGTTTCCTCGCGGTCCATGGCCTTGCACTGGGCCGGCGTCAGTTTCTTGTTCGCCGCCTTGGTGGCGGCGCCCAGCAGGCGCTTGCCGGCGAATTCCTCGTTCAGCTCGAAGCCCTTGCCGGCGCGAAATTGGGTGCGCGCCTTCATGCCGCCACCGCCAGCTTGCGGTGCTCGATTTTTGTGCAGTGATCCATCACCACGTCCAGGCCCGCCGCCCGCGCCAGCTGCGCCGCCTGCTCGTTGACGATGTCGAGCTGCAGCCACAGACAGCCCGCCTTGACGGCGATGGCCTCCTCGGCGATGGGCAGGATATCTTCGGATTTGCGGAAGCAGTCGACGATGTCGATGCGCGCCGGCGCGACGGCAGCGGCCGCCTCCGTCAGATTGGCGTAGGCGCGCTGCCCCAGCACATCGCGCCCGGCCAGGGCCGGATTGACGGGCAGCACGCGGTAGCCATGGCGCAGCAGGTAGTCGGCCACTTCATGGCTGGCGCGTTCGGGCTTGTCGGACATGCCGACGATGGCGATGATGCGGCTGTCTTGCAGGATGCGGGCGATGTTGGACATATTCTGGTCTATGAAGCGTGCGACATTGCCCGCCTAGCGTAGCAGATTCCCGTCCCGCCGGGAGCTAAGTAACCCCCAATAAATTATTATGATTTCTGACTTCCATAATCGGCGCTCTGCGGTGTTGCCCGCTGCTAGCAGTGCTCGCACTGCGTCGCAGCAGGCGCCTTGCATAGCATCCGGTTCTGTTCGTCATAAATTCACAATAATTTCCTGAGGATTACTTAGCCAGAAGACTTCGCCTTGCGCACGGCCGCCATCTTCGCCACGAAAGCCTGCGCGCGCGCCGTCACGGCCGCGTAATCGCCCGTGGCGCCCGGGCCACTGAGGCTGCTGCCGATGCCCACGGCCACGGCGCCACTGTCAAACCATTCATTGAGGTTCTCTACCGTCACGCCGCCCGTCGGCATCAATGGCGCTTGCGGCAGGGGCGCGCGCAGGGCCTTGATGTAGGCGGGGCCGAACATCTCGGCGGGGAAGACCTTGACGATGTCGGCGCCCGCCTGCAGGGCCGTGACGATTTCCGTCGGCGTCATCGCGCCCGGCATGGACAGCACCTGGTAGCGCTGGCACAGCGCGATGGTATCCACGTTGACGCTGGGCGAAATGATGAACTGGGCGCCGGCCAGGATGGCGGCGCGCGCCGTCTCCGTATCGAGCACGGTGCCCGCGCCCAGCAGCACGTCATGGCCATGGCGTTCGCGCAAGGTGCGCAGCACGCCCAGGGTGTCGGGCGTGGTGAACGCCACTTCCAGCGCCGTGATGCCGCCGGCGATGCACGCCTCGGCGATCTGCAGCGCCGCATCGGGCGAGCCGGCGCGCACGATGCCGACCATGCCCCGTTCGAGGATGCCATTGAAAACCGTGTGTTTTTGCATATGCTCTCTCCTGTCAGGCCGGCAGGGCGCCAAAGCGCACTTCCGGCAAACCGCGCACGCCCATCTGGCGCGCATGAAACAATCCGCCGGCCAGAGGTTCGCTCGCCAGCTGGGCCGGGGTCAAATTCTCCTGCGCCGTCGTGACGAACAATTCGTCGTAGTGCGGGCCGCCCAGGCTCACGCAGCTGGGCTGCGAGACGGGCAGGCTGATCTTGCGCTCGACGCTGCCGTCCGGCGCGAAGCGCAAGACCCTGCCGGCGCCCCACTGCGCGCTCCACAGGTAGTCATCCGCATCGATGGTGGCGCCATCGGCGGCGCCCGGCCCCGGATCGAGTACGGCAAACACGCGCACCCGGCTCGCGTCGCCCCCCAGGTAATCGTCCCAGCGGTAGATCGCCCTCTTCATCGAGTCGCAGAAATACATGGCCGTGCCGTCGACGCTGAAGCAGATGCTGTTCGAGATGGCGATCTGCGGTAGCGGCAGGCGCTCCAGGGTCAAGTCCAGGTTGAGGCGGTAAAAGCTGCCGATCGCATCGCGGCACGGGCGTTCATCGAGCGTGCCGAAGACAAAGCGTCCCTGGCGGTCGCAGCGGCCATCGTTCAGGCGCGTCATGGGCAAGTCGCCCTCCACCGTGTGCAAGCGCGTGACGGCCCCGCTGCGCGCGTCAAACCAGGCCAGCCCCGAGGCCAGTCCCAGCAGCAGCACCTCGTCGCTGTCCGTCAGCGCGAAGCACGCCAGGCGCTCGGGCATGGCCCAGCTCTGGCGCTCGCCCGTGGCCAGCACCAGCGCATGCAGCTGGCAGCCTTCGATATTCGTCCAGAAAACGCGGCCGCTGCGTTCGCACCAGCGCACGCCCTCGCCCAGGAAGTTTTGCGCATCGACCAGTAATTGCGCCTGTGTCCCCATCATTTTTATTCCTTCCCTTCAGTGTGACTCGCGCGGAACGGCCGAACCGCGGCAACCGACGAGGAAGTCCAGATCCGCGCCTTCGTCAGCCTGCGTCACGTGCTTGATATACATCGACTGATAACCGCCCTTCATGGCCGGCGGCGGGGCGCTCCACTCGGCGCGCCGGCGCGCCAGCTCCGCTTCGTCGACGTCCAGGTGCAAACGGCGTCCCGCCACGTCCAGTTCGATCATGTCACCATCGCGCACCAGGGCCAGCGGCCCGCCCACGGCCGCTTCCGGCGCCACGTGCAGCACCACCGTGCCGTAGGCCGTGCCGCTCATGCGGGCGTCCGAGATGCGCACCATGTCGCGCACGCCCTGCTCCAGCAGTTTTTTCGGCAATCCCATATTGCCCACTTCGGCCATGCCCGGATAGCCCTGCGGGCCGCAATTTTGCAGCACCATCACGCAGCTGGCATCGATATCGAGCGCGGGATCGTCGACGCGCTTTTTGTAGTGCTCGATGCTGTTGAAGACGACGGCGCGGCCACGGTGCTGCATCAGCTCGGGCGATGCCGCCGATGGCTTGATGACGGCGCCGCGCGGGGCCAGGTTACCATGCAGGACGGCGATGCCGCCTTCATCCTTGAATGGCTGCGCCAGCGGCGTGATCACCTCGGGATTGAAATTTTCCGCTTCGGCCACGTTGACGGCCATGGTCGCGCCCGTGACGGTGAGCGCCTCGCCATGCAATTTACCCAGCAGGTCGCGGATGATCACGGGCAGGCCGCCCGCATAGTAAAAATCTTCCATCAGGTACTGGCCCGACGGCATCAGGTTCAGCAGGCAGGGAATGTCGCGGCCCAGGCGGTCCCAGTCGCCCAGGCGCATGTCCACGCCGATGCGCCCGGCGATGGCCAGCAAATGGATCACGGCATTGGTCGAGCCGCCGATGGCGCCGTTGACCATGATGGCGTTTTCAAACGCTTCGCGCGTGAGGATCTGCGACAGTTTCAGGTCTTCGTGCACCATGTCGACGATGCGCCGGCCCGTCAGCTGCGCCTGCAGCTTGCGGCGCGCATCGACGGCGGGAATTGCCGCGTTGCCAGGCAAGGTCACGCCCAGCGCTTCGACCATGCTGGCCATGGTCGAGGCCGTGCCCATGGTCATGCAGTGGCCGGCGGAACGCGACATGCACGATTCAGCCTGCTTGAATTCGGCCGAGGTCATGCGCCCGGCCCGTACGTCCTCGGAAAACTTCCACACGTCGGTGCCCGAGCCGATCGGCTTGCCACGGTAATTCCCGTTCAGCATGGGGCCGCCCGACAGCACGATGGTCGGCAAATCCACGCTGGCCGCGCCCATCAGCAGGGCCGGGGTGGTCTTGTCGCAGCCCGTCAGCAGCACCACGCCGTCGATCGGGTTGGCGCGGATCGATTCCTCGACATCCATGCTGGCCAGGTTACGGAACAGCATGGCCGTCGGGCGCAGATTCGTCTCGCCCAGCGACATCACGGGAAATTCGACGGGGAAGCCGCCCGCTTCGAGCACGCCGCGCTTGACCATCTCGGCCAGGTCGCGGAAATGGCCATTGCAGGGCGTCAGCTCGGACCAGGTATTGCAGATGCCGATGACGGGACGGCCATCGAAGGCATCGCTGGGATAGCCCTGGTTCTTCATCCAGCTGCGGTGAATAAAACTGTCCTTGTCGTCGCCACCAAACCACGATTGCGAACGCAAGGGGCGCTTGTTCTTGTTGCTGCTCATACTGTCTCCTGCGGGGAAATCAAGCCGCGCGCGGCGGCGATCAGCAGCGCACCGTGACCGGCCAGATTAGCTTGCTGCTGGTCGTCGACGATGATGCGCTTGCCATAAAAAAATCCGTGTTCTTCGATCAGCAGCCCGAGCGCCTGGCGCAGCATGGGTTTGCCAGTAATGACGAGCGGCGTATCGGGCCGCATCTGGATGGCGGTGCTGTTGCGCAGCGCCAGCAGGTCGCCGCTGAGGACGGCGCCCATCAGGAAATTGGCCCGCTCATTGCATTCGATGGCGCTGAACTGGCCCAAGGTGCGCACGCTGAAGCAGGCGCGCGCCAGCCCCGTTTTTTGCGCCGCCGCCGCGCCGGCCAGCAGCATTTTCGGCACCAGAGTCTGCGCAAAACCGCCATCGACCGATTGCTTGATCAGGGTGTGCTGCGTGATCGCCTGCAGCAGTTCGCCCGCGATGGTGGTGCTGCAGCCGAGGATGCGGCGCTGCTCGTCAACACTGATCAGCTTGGTATGCGAACCGGGCATGATCAGGGTCGCCGCGCCCCGTAATTGCAGGCGCTCGAGCAGCGCGACGACTTCCGTCTCTTCGCCGCGCATCATGTCCATCGCCTCGACGTTATGCAGGCCGACGGCGCCATGCTGGTTGCGCACGCCGGGAATCAGCCACAGGGGCTGGGGCAGCACGTCGGGCAAGTCCACCGCCTGCATGCCTTGCGCCAGCTGGGCCAGGCCTGCGGGCGCCGGCAGATGCGGCACTTCCCGCACGCCCATGGGCGAAGTGATCATGCCCGAGGCCAGCGCCAGATCCACCTCGGACGGCGCGATGCCGGCGCTGGCCAGCACGCTGGCGATGGTGTCGCGCAGCGCCTGTTTCAGCGCGCCGTTATGGCCATCGATGGCGGTATTGCGCACGCCCGTTTCCAGCTGCGCCTGGGCGACGACGGCGCCTGCGCGCCACAGCAAGGTACGCGTATTGGTGGTGCCGGCATCGATGGTGAGTATGTTCATGGACAGGTTCGCAGCGTCGGTCAGGACAAAAATGAATGAGGGAAAAACTACCCCATGGTAGAACTGCCCCGCATATCTGACCAATCACTTATTTGACATCATTGATACCGGTTCGGATATGTCAAACGCATCGATATCCTGCACGCCCAAACGGTAGGCAAGATTGAAGCGCCTCACTTGTCCCGGTTGCAATTGCACACCCTGCGCCAGCAGGGAAAAACAGCGCGCATCGGAATATAAATGGCAACTGTCCTGGGTGCTGTAAAAACGCAGGACCCGTCCCGAAGCGGGGTCGGCCACCCGCGCCGCCTCGCGCAGCTGGCCGCTGCCCGTCCAGTAAAAGTCATGCCGGAATCCCGGCAAGTGCACGAGCGCGGGCCAGGCCAGGCGTGTAGCGAGCGGCGCCGGCTGGCGGAAGTCGAACGCGCTGCCCGCCACGTCGAGCGGAGCGCTGCAAGAGTGCCCGCCGGGCCAGTAGCGGTCGGCGGCCAGGCGCAGCACATGGTCACCCACGGCGGCGCGGCCGCCCTGCAGATTGAACAGGGGCGCGGCCAGCGCAAAACGGGAAACCGTCTCGGCCGTGGCGACGCAGTCGAGGTGCAAGCTGCCATCCTCGTCAAGCCGGTAGGCCAGGCGCACCGACAGGCCGTCATGCGCCAGGTGCAGCAGCAAGTGGCCGTCGTCCGGCGGCGCGCACTGCCAGACCGTGGACGAGCGCGCCGCAGGGGGCGCGGCGCCCAGCACGTCGGCCAGGCGGCCATAGCGGTCGGGCGCCCACCAGGCCCGCACGCTGGCATCGTGCGCGTCGATGGCCACACGCATGCCGCGCGCATTGCGCAGCAGATGCATCATGGCGCATGCCCGGGGGCTGGCGGCGGCCGGCTGCGCTGCTGGAATTCACGCGGTGTGCAACCGAGTTCGCGCTTGAAGACAGCATGCATGTACTGCACCGTGGTAAAGCCGCAACGCACGGCCACCTCGGCCACCTGCCCCGGCCCGCGCGCCAGCAGGGTCTTGGCCGCATCGAGCTTGAAATGGAGGATTTCATCGTGCACGCTGCGCCCCAGCTCGTGGCGGAAGTGCGCTTCGAGCGAGGAGCGCGACACGCCCACGTAATCGGCCACCTGCTCCGTCTTGATGCCCTGGCAGGCGTACTGGCGGATGAAGTGGCGCGCCTGCATCACCTGCGGATGCTGGAAAGGCTGGTGGCGCGTGGAAGCGAGCACGTTCAGGCCGGCCGGCGGCACGAGGATGCGCGTGCCGGACAGACGCGCGCCATTCAACATCTGATGCAGCAGATGCGCGGCCGTGCGGCCCATTTCCTCCGTGCCCTGGATCACGGAACTCAAGGGAATGCGCGTGAGCATGCGCGCCAGCGGGTCGTTGTCGATGCCGATCAGGGCCACTTGCTCCGGCACGGCGATGCCCGCATGCATGCACGCTTGCAGCAGCTGGCGCGCGCGCGCGTCGCTGACGGCGATGATGCCGACGGGTTTTTCCAGGCTGTTGAGCCAGGCGATCTGCTGCTCCACCGCTTCGTCCCACGAGGGCGCGCTGGTGGCGACGCCCCGGTACACGTCGGCGCGCATGTGGTCGCGCTCCATCAAGGCGCAAAACGCCGTTTCGCGCTCCTGCGCCCAGCGGTTGACGTCGGCCTCGGGCAGGCTGAAACAGGCGAAACGCGTCAGGCCCGCTTCCACCAGGTGTTCATAGGCCAGCTTGACGATCTTGAAATTATCGGTCGCCACATACGGGATGCCGGCCGGGTAATCCTCGGCGCGTGCATACGAGCCACCCACGGCCACCACGGGCAGGCGGCTGTGCGCCAGCGCTTCGCAGACGGCGGGATCGTCAAAATCGGCGATGATGCCGTCGCCCTGCCAGCGTTCGATGCCGGGCAGGCGGCAGCGGAAATCCTCTTCCAGGAACAGGTCCCACGACACGCGCGTCGTGTTCAGATAGGCGGCGATGCCCGCGATGATGTCGCGGTCGTAGATTTTATTCCCGTTAAACAGCAGCGCGATCCGGTGCGCGGTCGGCATCTTCATGGTGTCTCCTCCCGTGCCAGATCGTTTCACGGCTAACGACGCCCTGCTCGCGTGCTGACATCGACCCACACGGCCAAAGTGAGGATACTGCCTTTCACGATCATCTGCCAGTAGGTGTCCACGTCCAGCATGGACATGCCGTTATCGAGGCTGGCCATCACCAGCGCGCCGATCAGGGCGCCGTACACGGTGCCCGAGCCGCCGCGCATCGAGGTGCCGCCGATGAAACAGGCAGCGATCGCGTCGAGTTCGCTGAAGGTGCCGGCCGATGGCGAACCGGCCGCCAGGCGGCCCGTGTTGATCAGGCCCGCCAGCGCGCACATCAGGCCCATGATGCCGAAGATCCACAGCTTGACGGCTTTCACGTTGATGCCGGACAGGCGCGTCGCTTCCATATTGCTGCCGACGGCGTAGATGCGGCGGCCGAACACGGTCTGGCTCGTGATGTAGCTGAACAGTCCCAGCAAGGCCAGCAGCAACAGCACGGGCAGCGGAATGCCTTCATAGCCGTTCAGGGTTTGCACGAAGGCATACAGCACGGCGCCGATGACGGCCAGGCGCAAGCCGTCGGCCCAGGGCGCCGTCTGCGGCAAGCCATGCTGCGCACGGCTGGCGCGCGCGCGCCACGTCAAAAAGGCGGCCAGCAGGAACAGGCCGATGCCCAGCACGATGCCGGGCACCGCGGGCAGGTAGCCCTGTCCCAGGTAGACCATCGGCTCGGAGACGGGCGCGATCGTGATGCCGCCCGTGATGCCCAGCAGGATGCCGCGGTACGCGAGCATGCCGCCCAGCCCGACGATGAAGGAGGGGATGCCCCGGTACGCCGTCAGGTAGCCATTGAGCAAACCGATCACCAGGCCGCAGCCGAGTACGGCCGCCAGGTTCAGCGCCAGCGGCCAGTGCTGCGTGACGTCCAGCACGGCGGCGATGCCGCCGAGCAGCCCCAGCAGGGAGCCGATCGACAAATCGATCTCGCCAGCGATAATCACCAGCACCATGCCGCAGGCGAGGATGCCGGTGACGGACATCTGGCGCAGCAGGTTAGACAGGTTGCGCGGCGTGAGGAAACTGCCCTCCGTCTTCCACGAAAAGAAGGCCCAGATCAGCGCCACGGCGATCAGCAGGGCCAGCATCTTGTATTGGGTGAACAGCTGTTTGATACTGTGCGGTTTCATGCTGCGGTTTCCTTGTTTGCGGTGTTGGCGGCGGGCGCCGGGCGCTGGTCGAGCGCGGCCGCCAGCACGGTTTCCTGGCTCAGGCCATCGTTGATAAAGTCGCCGCGCAGGCGGCCTTCGCCCATCACCAGCACGCGGTCGGACACGCCCAGCACTTCGGCCAGTTCCGACGAGACCATGATGATGGCCACGCCCTGGTCGGCCAGCGCCAGCATCAATTTGTAGATTTCATATTTGGCGCCCACGTCGACGCCGCGCGTGGGCTCGTCGAGGATCAGCACGCGCGGGCGCGTCAGCAGCATCTTGGCCAGCACGGCCTTTTGCTGGTTGCCGCCCGACAGGCTCGTAATGGACAGCGACGGGCTGGCCGCCTTCAGTTCCAGCTTCGCGATCTCGCCGCGCACGGCCGTCAATTCCGCCTCGCCGTCGATGCGCGTGGCGCGCGTGAATTCCTCCAGCACGGCCAGGGTGATGTTCTGCCCCACGTCGAGGTCCGGCACGATGCCGTGATGCTTGCGGTCTTCCGGCACCATGGCCAGGCCCATGGCGATGGCCTTTTGCGGCGAACGGGTATCGATCTTGCGGCCATCGAGCCACACCTCGGCCTGGCACGGCCCCTGGTAGGCGCCGAACAGGGCCGAGACGAGCTCCGTGCGCCCCGCTCCCACCAGGCCGGCGATGCCGAGGATCTCGCCCTTGCGCAGGGTGAATGACACATCGTCGACCCGCTTGCGCTGCGGGTTGTCGGCGTCGATGCACGTCACGTGGCGCGCCTCGAACAGCACTTCGCCGATAGGTACCGGCTGCGCACGCTGCGGATACAGCTGGCTCATTTCACGGCCCACCATCTGCGCGATGATGCGCTCGACGTTCATCTGCGCCATCGGCGTGGTGGCGATATGCTTGCCGTCGCGGATGACGACGATGGTGTCGCAGATGGCCGCCACTTCATCGAGCTTGTGCGAAATGTAGATGCAGGTGACGCCCTTGGCCTTCAACGCGCGCAGAATATCGAGCAGCACGGCGATTTCCGACGCCGTCAGCGACGACGACGGCTCGTCGAGGATCAGCAGGCGCGCATTCTTGTTGAGCGCCTTGGCGATTTCCACCAGCTGCTGGTGGCCGCCGCCGTAATTCATCACGGGCTGCGCCACGTTCAGTTCGGGAATTTTCAGTTCGCGCAGCAGCTCGTCGGCGCGCTTGTACATGGCCGCGTAGTGCATGCGCCCGCCTGGCAGGGTCAGCTCGCGGCCCATGAAGATATTCTCGGCCACGGACAGCTGCGGCACCAGCATCAGTTCCTGGTGGATGATGATGATGCCCGCGTCTTCCGTGTCGCGGATCGATTGCGCGCGCAGGGGCTGGCCATCCCACAGGATCTCGCCATCCCAGGTGCCATGCGGGTACACGCCGGACAACACCTTCATCAGGGTCGACTTGCCGGCGCCATTCTCGCCGCACAAGCCGATGCACTCGCCGGCCCGCACCTGCAGGTCGATGCCGTCAAGCGCGCGGACACCGCCAAACTGTTTGACGATGCCTTTCATTTCAAGCAGATAGTCGGACATGCTCACTCTCGTTGCGGATACGGGGGAAATGTCGGATTACGCGGCACCCATGGCGCCGCTAATCCGACCTACGGCCGATGCGGACGGCCGACACCACCATCGGCGTTTCCGAAGCCGGCGATTGTCGGATAACGGCCGATGCGGGCAATCGCAGGTCGGCTTAGCGCACAGCGCATAAGCCGACATCAAGCGGTAATCAATTACCCAGCTGCGCCTTGGTATAGAAACCGTCATCGACGAGAATGTTCACATTCGCCTTGGTCAGCGGCGTTGGTTTCAGCAGCACTGTGCTGACTTTTTTCAGGCCGTTGTCATAGCTCGAGTTGTAAGCCGGCTTTTCATTGCGCGCCAGTTGCACGGCCAGCTTGGCCGCTTCCGCAGCGATGGTTTTCAACGGTTTGTAGACGGTCATCGACTGCGTGCCGGCGATGACGCGTTTCACGGCCGCCAGATCGGCGTCCTGGCCCGAGACCGGCACCTTGCCGGCCAGTTTTTGCGCAGCCAGGGCCTGGATGGCGCCGCCTGCCGTGCCGTCGTTCGAGGCGACGATGGCGTCGATCTTGTTGCCGTTGGCCGTCAGCGCGTTTTCCACGATGGACAACGCTTCGGTGGCGCTCCAGTCCTTCACCCACTGCTGGCCGACGATCTTGATGTCGCCCTTGTCGATGAACGGTTTCAATACCTTCATCTGGCCTTCGCGCAGCATCTTGGCGTTGTTGTCGGTCGGCGAGCCGCCCAGCAGGTAGTAATTGCCCTTCGGCTGCAGCTTGGTCACGCCTTCGGCCTGCATCTCGCCCACTTTCTCGTTGTCGAACGAAATGTACGCGTCGATATCGGCGTTCAGGATCAGGCGGTCATACGACAGCACCTTGATGCCGGCCTTTTTCGCTTCCTTGACGGTGTTGTTGAGGACAGTGGCGTTGAACGGCACGATCACCAGCACGTCCACGCCGCGCGAGATCAGGTTTTCGATCTGCGAAATCTGGCGCTGCTCGCTGGCGTCGGCCGATTGCACGAAGACCTTGGCGCCCTGCTTCTCGGCGGCGGCGATGAAGAAATCGCGGTCGCGCGTCCAGCGTTCCACGCGCAAATCGTCGATGGAGAAGCCGATTTTCGGGTTTTTCGCATCGGCCAGGGCGGCGCTGCTGCTCAATGCCAGCATGGCGGTCATGATGGCTGCACTGATGATCTTGTTCATTGTGTGTCTCCTTGTGGATTTTATTAACAACGTTTTTTAACTGCGGGTACTGCTGAAAAATTTTATGTCTTGGTGGTGTCGGCTTACGCGCGGAGCGCTAAGCCGACCTACATCAATGGTTGTGACGTGGCAGGGTCTGGCCCACGGCGCGGTATTTCAGGGCCAGCTCCATGCAGGCGCCCGTTTCCAGCTGGCCCACGCTGGCGCGGTAGATTTCCTGCCACGGCGTGGCGCTGTCGTTGACAGGCGGCGGCAATTCCTGCGCGCGGCGCGCCAGTTCGTCAGCATCGACCAGCATGTCACACTGGCCCCCGTTCAAGTCCACGCGGATGATGTCGCCCGTGCGCAGCAGCGCCAGGCCGCCGCCCACGGCGCTTTCCGGCGACGCGTTCAGGATCGAAGGACTGTCCGACGTGCCCGACTGGCGCCCATCACCCAGGGTCGGCAGGTTCAAAATGCCGGCCTTGAGCAAGGCGTCGGGCGGCTGCATGTTGACCACTTCGGCCGAACCGGGCCAGCCCACGGGACCTGCGCCGCGCATGACCAGCATGCAGCTGTCGTCGATATTGAGCGCCGGGTCGTTGATGCGCGCGTGGTAGTCGCTTGAACCATCGAAGACGATGGCGCGCGCCTCGAACACGCCCTCGCTGCCAGGACGCGACAGGTAGCGCTCGCGGAAAGCGGGAGAGATCACGCTGGTCTTCATGATGGCGAAGTCGAACAGGTTGCCCTGCAAGGCCATGAAACCGGCCTTTTCCTTCAGCGGCGCGGCAAACGGGCGGATCATCTCGCGATCAGTACTTTCGCGTCCGGCCAGGTTCGCCGCCATCGTCTGGCCCGTGACCGTCAACCGGTCCGCATGCAGCAAGCCCGCCTGCTGCAACTCCCACATCACGGCCGGCACGCCGCCGGCGCGGTGGAAGCGCTCGCCCAGGTATTTTCCGGCCGGCTGCATGTTCAACAGCAGCGGCACGTCGTAGCCATGTTCCATCCAGTCGCTCGAGTGCAGTTCCACGCCCGTATGGCGCGCCATGGCCATCAAGTGCGGCTGGGCGTTGGTCGAGCCGCCGATGGCCGCGTTGACGATGATCGCGTCCAGGAACGCCTCGCGCGTGAGAATGCTCGACGGGCGCACGTCCTCATGCGCCATGGCGACGATGCGGCGCCCCGTTTCATAGGCGATCTGGCCCCGCTCGCGGTATGGCGCGGGAATGGCCGAGCAGCCTGTCAGCGACATGCCCAGCGCTTCGGCCAGCGCATTCATGGTCGATGCCGTGCCCATGGTGTTGCAATGGCCGGCCGATGGCGCGGAGGCGGCCGCGATCTGCAGGAATTTGTCGTTGTCGATCAAGCCGGCGGACAGCTGGCGGCGGCCCTTCCAGATGGCGGCGCCGGAGCCCACCAGTTCGCCGTCCATCCAGCCGTCGAGCATGGGGCCGCCCGACAGCACGATGGCGGGAATGTCGACCGTGGCGGCGGCCATCAGCTGCGCCGGCGTCGTCTTGTCGCAGCCCGTCGTCAGCACCACGGCGTCGATCGGGTAGCCATGCAAAATCTCCACCAGGCCCATATACGCAAGGTTGCGGTCCAGCGCGGCCGTGGGACGGCGGCAGTTCTCGAAGATCGGGTGCAGCGGGAATTCCATCGGGATGCCACCCGCGTCGCGGATGCCGTCGCGCACGCGCTGCGCCAGCTCCAGATGGATGCGGTTGCAGGGACTGATATCGCTGCCGCTTTGCGCGATGCCGATGATGGGCCGGCCCGAACGCAGCTCCTCGGCCGTGATGCCATAGTTCATGAAGCGCTCAAGGTACAGCGCGGTCATGTCGATGTGGTCGGGATTGTCGAACCAGTCCTGCGAGCGGAAGCGCCGCGCCTGGTGTTTGCCTGCGGTGCTCATGCGCCGTACCAGCCTGCGTCAACGTAGTATTCGCGTCCCGCGCACTTGGCCGCGTTGTCCGACGCGAGGAACAGCGCCAGCGCCGCCACGTCTTCCGGCTCCACGCGCAGCTGCAGGCATTGGCCCTGCAGGATCACGGCTTCCGCTTCCGGCGTATGCCACAGCTTTTCCTGGCGCGGCGTGCGCACGGCACCAGGAATGATGCAGTTGACGCGGATGCCGTCGACGCCTAGGTCGCGCGCCAGGCCGCGCGTCAAGCCCTCGATGCCGGCCTTGGCCGTCATGTAGATCGACAGGCGCGCTTGCGCCAGGTGCCAGGAAATCGACCCCAGGTTGAGAATCACGCCGCTGCCCTTGACGCGCATGGCGGGCGCCACGGCCTGGGCGCAGAAATACTGGTGGCGCAGGTTCACGGCCATGCGCTCGTCCCAGTAGGCGGGCGTGACGTCCTGCAGTTCGTGGCGGTCGTCATTGGCCGCGTTGTTGACGAGGATATCCGTGGCGCCCGCGCTGTGTGCGATCTCGGCGAAGGTGGCGGCCAGCGCGCCCAGGTCCGTCAGGTCGCAATAGCGGAAAACGGGCGGCTGCGGCAGGTGGGCCAGCTTGTCCTGCAGCGCCAGCGACGCCTCGCGGGCGATATCGAGAAAGGTGACGTGGGCGCCCTGGCGCGCGAACGCCTCGACGATGGCCACGCCGATGCCGGTGCCGCCGCCCGTGATGACGACGCGCTTGCCGGCCAGGCTAGGGTAAGTTGCATGCTGCATGGTGTCTCTCTTTTTAAAATAATCGGATCAAAGCAAGCCGCGCTGGGCCAGGTTCTGGTACAGCGCGCGCACGCCGAACGTCCAGGGGGCAATCGCATCGCAGCGCTGCACTTCGTTGACCAGCGCGCCCAGCGCAGCGCTGGCAATCGTCACCCGGTCGCCCAGGTGGTGCGTAAAGCCGCCGCCCTGCGCGCCGCGGTCCTTCACGGGCGAGAACATGGTCCCGAGGAACAGCATGAAGCCGTCCGGATACTGGTGGTACTGGCCTGCCGTCTGGCGCACGAGGTCGAGCGGGTCGCGGCTGATTTCGCGCATGAAGCTGGCGCCTTCGAGCGCAAAGCCGTCGTCCGCGCCTTCGATCAGCAGCGACACTTCCGCTTCGCGCACGGTGTCGAGCGTGAAGTGCTCGTCGAACAGGCGGATGAAGGGGCCGATGGCGCAGGAGCCGTTGTTGTCCTTGGCCTTGCCCAGCAAGAGGGCGCTGCGCCCTTCGATGTCGCGCAGGTTGACGTCGTTGCCCAGGGTCGCTCCCAGCACCTCGCCACGGCTGTTGACGGCCAGGACGATCTCGGGCTCGGGGTTGTTCCAGGCGGACGATGGCAGCAAGCCCACCTGCGCACCGCAGCCCACCGACGACATCGGCTGCGCCTTGGTAAACACTTCCGCATCGGGGCCGATGCCCACTTCCATGTATTGCGACCAGGCACCGCGCTGCTGCAACTGCTGTTTCAGGCGCTGCGCCGCGTCCGAACCCGGTTTCAGGGCCGACAGGTCGCCGCCCAATGTCATTTGCAGGGCGGCGCGCAGGCTCGCCGCGCGCGCCGCGTCGCCGCCCGCCTGTTCCTCGATCACCCGTTCGAGCAGGCTGACGGCAAAAGTCACGCCGCAAGCCTTGACGGCCTGCAGGTCGCACGGCGCCAGCAGCAATGGCTCGCCGGCCGGTGCGGCCAGCGCCTGCTCCAGCAGCACCTGCACTGGGCCAAGCGCGATGCCGGGTGCATGGCGGGCGATATCGAGCGCATCGTTGCGTTCGAACAGCTCGGCCACCGTCGCCACCGTCTGCGTGATGTCGACCACCTCGCCGCCGCGCACGGCGACGACGCAAGGGCCGTCACGCCAGATGCGGCCGACAAGGAGGGCCTGCGCCAGGTCGGCGGGCAACAAAGAGGCGGGGGAAATCGGCTGCATGGCAAGCTTTCAAAAGGTCGTGACGGGATGGCCGGTGTTCAAGTTCGGACCGATTCTGCGCGCCGCCCTGTGTCGCCGCAATTACGAAAATCACCAAATTGAATGATGATTATTGGTATTGCAGTGCACCAAAAAAAGCCGCCATCCAGCCCCCGTTTCCGCCCTGTCAGCAGTTGGAAAGGCGTGCCATGGCGCATTGCATCAATTGACCCATCGATATCGTTTTGGATATCACCAATGCGAAAAAAGTGATTGGTGAGGGATGGATGGACAAACTAGTATCAGCCGTGGCCTGCAATCGGCCATTCGCACGGAGCCCGCCCACTGGACGACGGCCCTGGCACATTCAACTATCGAAGACGGTGGAGACCTGAAATGAAAACAACAATGAAAATGCTGACCGCGAGCCTGGCGCTGGCCATCTCCGGCATGGCGGTAATGCCCGTGGCAAGCGCCGCAGACAAGGGCGCGATCGGCATCTCGATGCCAACCAAATCGTCCATGCGCTGGATCGCCGACGGCGACAACATGGTCAAGGTATTCAAGGAGCGCGGCTACAAGACGGACTTGCAGTTTGCCGACGACGATATCCCGAACCAGCTGGCGCAGGTGGAAAACATGATCACCAAGGGCGCCAAGGTGCTGGTGATCGCCGCCATCGACGGCACCACCCTGTCGAACGTGCTGCAAAAAGCGGCCGACAAGGGCATCAAGGTCATCTCGTATGACCGTTTGATCCGCGGCACGAAAAACATCGATTACTACGCCACCTTCGACAACTTCCAGGTCGGCGTGCTGCAAGCGGGCTATATCGAATCGGCGCTGAAACTCAAGGAAGGCAAGGGCCCGTTCAATATCGAACTGTTCGGTGGCTCGGCCGACGACAACAATGCGCACTTCTTCTACAACGGCGCGCTGTCGGTGCTGAAACCGTACATCGACAGCGGCAAGCTGGTGGTGCGCTCGAAGCAGATGGGCATGGAAAAGGTCGCCACCCTGCGCTGGGATGGCGCCGTGGCGCAAGCCCGCATGGACAACCTGCTCAGCGCCTACTACGGCAATGCGCGCGTCGACGCCGTGCTGTCGCCATATGACGGCTTGAGCATCGGCATCCTGTCCTCGCTCAAGGGCGTCGGTTACGGCACGCCGAAGCAGCCCTTCCCCGTCGTGACGGGCCAGGATGCGGAAATCCCGTCGGTGAAATCGATCATCCGCGGCGAACAGGCATCGACCGTGTTCAAGGACACGCGCGAACTGGCCAAGGTCACGGCCAACATGGTCGACGCGATGATGAGCGGCAAGACGCCGACCGTCAATGATACGAAGACCTATAACAACGGCGTGAAAGTCGTGCCGTCCTACCTGTTGAAACCGGTCACCGTCGACAAGGCGAACTGGAAGCAGGTGCTCGTCACCGGCAGCGGCTACTACACGGAAGCGCAAGTGAAATAAGCATCCAAGGTACTGAAGGCCCGGCCCTGCCGGGCCTTTCGCTTCACGCACTATCAAGAACAAGACTGCCGCACGACCGATGCCGACCAGCGCGGCCGTGCCAGAGAGGTTATATGACGAACACTATCCTGGAAATGCGCGGGATACGCAAAACATTCCCGGGCGTCGTTGCGCTCGACAATGTCAACCTGCGGGTACGCAGCGGCGAGATCCACGCCATCGTCGGCGAAAACGGCGCCGGCAAATCGACCCTGATGAAAGTGCTCAGTGGCGTCTACGGCCATGGCAGCTATACGGGCGACATCGATTACCTGGGCCAGACGCGGCACTTCCGCGGCATCAAGGACAGCGAAGAAATCGGCATCATCATCATCCACCAGGAACTGGCGCTGGTGCCTCAGTTGTCGATCGCCGAGAATATCTTCCTCGGCAACGAACCGTCCAGCATGGGCGTCATCGACTGGGAATACGCGCAAAGCAAGACGCGCGAACTGCTGCACAAAGTCGGCTTGAAAGAATCACCTGACACCCTGATCACCAACCTGGGCGTGGGCAAGCAGCAACTGATCGAGATCGCCAAGGCGCTGTGCAAGGACGTCAAGCTCTTGATCCTCGACGAGCCAACGGCCAGCCTGAACGAAAGCGACAGCGCGGCCCTGCTCGACCTGCTGCTTGGCCTGAAAGCCCAGGGCATCGCCTCGATCCTGATTTCGCACAAGCTCAATGAAATTTCAAGAGTCGCCGATGCCATCACGGTGCTGCGCGACGGGAACACGGTGGACAGTTTCGACTGCCGCGTGGAACCCGTCAGCGAAGACCGCATCATCGAAAAAATGGTCGGACGCGAAATGGCGGACCGCTATCCGCCGCGCACGCCGACGATAGGCGAGACCATTTTCGAAGTGCGCGACTGGCGCGTCTTCCATCCCGAGCATGCCGACCGTCCCGTCATCAAGGGCATCAATATGCACGCCAAAAAGGGAGAAATCATCGGCATCGCCGGCTTGATGGGCTCCGGGCGCACGGAACTGGCAATGAGCATTTTCGGCCGCGCCTACGGCCAGCGCATCAGCGGCACGGTGCTCAAAAATGGCCAGGAGATCGACGTCAGCACCATCGGCAAGGCGATCGCCCACGGCCTCGCGTATGTGACGGAAGACCGCAAGGGCCTGGGCCTGATCCTCGAGGAAGACATCCAGAAGAACACCAGCCTGGCCAACCTCGATGCGATTTCCAAACACATGGTGATCGACGAGCAGCGTGAATTCAGCGTAGCCGAGGATTTCCGCCGCAAGCTCAAGACACGTTGCTCGAGCGTGGCGCAGAAGGTGGTCAATCTGTCCGGCGGCAACCAGCAGAAAGTGGTACTGGCGAAGTGGCTGTTTTCGCGCCCCGACGTGCTGATCCTCGATGAACCGAGCCGCGGCATCGACGTGGGCGCCAAGTACGAGATCTACAGCATCATCAGCGACCTGGCCGCGGAAGGCAAATGCATCATCATGATCTCGTCGGAAATGCCGGAATTGCTGGGCATGTGCGACCGGATCTATGTCATGAACGAAGGCCGCTTTGCGGCGGAATTGAGCGCGGCAGAAGCATCGCAGGAGCGAATCATGCGCGCGATCGTTACACACGGAGAAAACAATGGACAATAAATTGACAGCAGGCGCGCCGGCAGCAGCAGCGCCAGCGGCCGCGCCGCAAGCGAAAAGCTATGCCGGCTTTTTGAAGAACAATATGCGCGACTACGGCATGCTGCTCTCGCTGATCGTCATCATGGGCTTTTTCCAGTACATGACCGACGGCACCCTGATGCAGCCGCTGAACCTGACCAACCTGGTGCTGCAAAACAGCTACATCGTCATCATGGCGCTGGGCATGCTGATGGTCATCGTGGCCGGCCATATCGATTTGTCCGTCGGCTCGGTGGTCGGCTTCGTCGGCGCGCTGGCGGCCGTCCTGATCGTCAACTACAACATGAATTTTGTCGCCGCCAGCATCCTCTGCCTGCTGGCCGGCGCCGTCATCGGCGGCGCGCAAGGCTATTTCGTCGCCTTCTTCAAAATCCCGTCCTTCATCGTCACCCTGGCCGGCATGCTGGTCTTCAAGGGCTTGACCCTGGCGCTGCTCGCTGGCCAGTCGGTCGGCCCCTTCCCGGAAGGCTTCCAGATGCTCAGCTCGGGCTTCCTGCCCGACCCGTTCGGCGGCGAAAACCTGCGCGGTTTTTCACTGCTGCTGGGCGTGATCGCCGCCGCGGCGCTGATCATCACCTCGCTGCGCAGCCGCGCCAAGCAACTGAAGCACGGCATGGAAAATGAGCCGCGCGCCTTCTTCCTGCTGAAAAACGCCATCTTCGCCGCCGTGATGGTGTATTTCAGCTATCTGCTGGCGTCGTACCGCGGCTTTCCCAACGTGCTGGCCGTCATGTCGCTGCTCATCGTCGCCTACACCTTCATTACCAACCGCACCGTGCTGGGCCGCCGCGTGTATGCCGTGGGCGGCAACGAGAAGGCGGCGCGCCTGTCCGGCATCAAGACGGAACGGGTCAGCTTCTACACCTTCGTCAACATGGGCATGCTGGCCGCGCTGGCCGGTCTGATCTTCGCGGCGCGCCTGAATACGGCCACACCGAAGGCCGGTACGGGTTTCGAGCTGGACGTGATCGCCGCCTGCTTCATCGGCGGCGCCTCGGCCTCGGGCGGCGTGGGCAAGGTGATGGGAGCCGTCATCGGCGCCTTCATCATGGGCGTGATGAACAACGGCATGTCCATCATGGGCATCGGCATCGATTACCAGCAAGTGATCAAGGGCCTGGTGCTGCTGGCGGCCGTCTTCATCGACGTCATTAATAAAAATAAATGAGAAGAACAAGGAAGTACAGGTTCGAGCCTTAGGGGGCTCTGGCCGGCGCTTGCGCCGGCCTTTTTTATGCGGCGGCTAAGCGCGCCGCACGGTCGCCCCACCACGCCGCTTCCTCGAACACGGAAAAGCCCGACAGATCGGCATGCGCGAACAGGATGGCGCCATCGTGTTCGCGCAAGGCTTTCAGCCCCGCATTGCTGCGAAAACCGGGCAACGGTGCGGCCATGGCGTGGCCGCGCACGGTGATGTCGACGCGTTCGACGCAATTGGCAAAATCACGTCCATACGCCGTCTTCAAATCGACGCTGGCCAGCGCCAGCAATTCTTCGGGCGTGGCCGTATCGAGCCATTTGCGCGCTTGCTGCGGCGTGCGGTCGGATAACGCCACGTAAGCGCTGAAGACGGTTTTCTCGGGCGGGCGCACGCGGATATCCTGGTGCGTGGAGACGACATAGCCGAGGCCCGGTTCCTGATACACCACGTTGTCCCAGCACAGCGGTGCGTGCGGCAGTTCGTCGGGAAAACGCTTGAGCAGGAAATTGGCCACCATCCACGGCGCATACGCGGGCGTATCGCGCTTCGCGTCGAAGCCATAGGCGGCGATGTTGTCCACCACGCGCGCCGCGACATACAGCGGCATGGCGCAGATGGCCTTGCGCGCCTTGACCAGGTAGGTGCGCGGCTGGCCATCGACCAGCTCCAGGCACAGCGCCTCCACGCCGCTGGCCGTCGTCGTGAGGGAAACCACCGTGCCCGCATGGCGTTTGACCCCTGAGGCCTGCTCCATGGCCGTGGCGACCGGCTGCATGCCGCCCGGCCAAGTCAGCCAGGCGCCATTGCCCGCGTTGGCCGCCTGGCCCCAGCGGCTGCAGTAGTAATGCAGGCCGGCCCAGGCCGAGACCTGGTCGTAGCGCGTGCCGTAGTCGTCGCGGCAGCAGTAATTCAAATACCAGTGCAAGGTGGGCGAGGTGTATCCCTCGCGCTCCATCCACTGTTTCAAGGTGATGGTATCGAGCGCCTGCCAGGCCGGGTCTTGCGACGATTCCACGGTAGGGAACACGAAGACGCGCTTGCCGTCGTTGCCATGCGCCTGGCGCAGGCGCCGCACGTCGGCAAAGAAGCGCTCGTGCTGCGCCAGTTCCTCGGCAGAGACGCCTTCGGTGGGAATGAAGCCATCCTGCCAGTGGCCGTTGAACAGCAATCGCTCTTCCGGCGCGTGCAGGATGTAGCGCTCGTCGTAAGTGGGCTTTTCCGCCTGCGGATCGCGCTCGATGATGCCCAGGTCGAACAGGATTTCGCGCACATGCGTCGATTCGGGCGACGGCAGCGGCAAATAATGGCCGCCCGTGGGATAAGCGAGGTCGCCGAACTGCCCGCCGGCCGCGTTGCCATACGGCTGCGGGCCGTCGATCATGAGGAAATCCTTGTGCCCCAGCTTGTTCAGGCGCCAGGCGGCCGTCAGGCCGGCGATGCCCGAGCCGAGGATGGCCACGTCGGTATGCAAGGTGCGTGAAGGTGGCGGCAGCGCCTTGCGCTCGCGCAGCAGCTCACGCAAATAGTGGCCCTCGCTGCGGCCCGGGTACAGCACCCTGGGCGTGATTTCCTGCCAGCGCAGGTAGGCGGCGATGCTGCCGATGCCGGCGGCGGCCGCTGCCGTGCCGCCGGCGGCCCACAGCATGAAGGAACGCCGCTGCATCAGCGGATCACCCGATTCCAGTCCTGCTCGAATTCATGCACGAGCGACTGGGTGTTGAGGCGATTCGGCGCCATCGGCAGCGGCTGCATGTCGGGCGGGAAGATGAACATTTCGCGCGTGGTGTCCGCATTCAGGTAGCGCATGGGCAGGCGGTATTTCGTCGGCGGTGTGTAGTCGAGCTGCGGCGAGGCGAGGATAAAACCCCATTCGCCGAACGAGGGCACGTAGGCGTGGTAGGGCCAGGTGCGCATGCCCACTTCGCGCAGAGTCGAATTGATGGTCCAGTAGGCGTGCGGGGCAAAGAACGGCGACGTCGATTGCACCACCATCAAGCCCTTGACGGCCAGGTGCTTTTTCACCAGGTCGTAAAACGGCACCGAATACAGTTTGCCGAGCGCGAAGCTGGACGGATCGGGGAAATCGACAATGGCCGCGTCGAACATGTCGCCGTTATTGCGCAGCCAGACGGCGGCATCGGCATTGACGACGGTGACGCGCTTGTCCGAGAACGAGCCGTTATTCAGCTTGGCCAGTTCCGGGCGCGTGGTGAACGCGGCCGTCATGGCGGGGTCGAGGTCGACCACGGTGACGTGTTCGATATGGGGATAACGGAGGATTTCACGCAGGGCCAGACCATCGCCGCCGCCCAGCACCAGCACGCGGCGCGCCCAAGGCAGCGCTTCCAGCACCGGGTGCACGAGCGCCTCGTGATAGCGGTACTCGTCGCGCGAGGAAAACTGCAAATTGCCGTTGATGTACAGCCGCGTATCGTCCTTCCAGCGCGTGATCACCAGGCGCTGGTAGGGCGTGGTGGTGGAATACACGATCTGGTCGCCGAACAGGCCATGTTCTCCCCAGGCCACCATGCGGTCGGACATGGCAAAGCCGGCAATCAGCAGCAGCATCACGGCGCAGGCGCGCAGCAAACGCCCCGTGAGGTTCTTCAGTTCCGCGCGGAAGACATAGATGCTCCACAGGCCCACGCCCACGTTGAGCATGCCGAACAAAAAGCCCGTGCGCACCAGGCCCAGATACGGCGACAGCACCAGCGGGAACAGCAGGGAAACGGCCAGCGCGCCCAAGTAGTCGAAGGTGAGCACGCGGCTGACCAGTTCGGAAAATTCCGTCTGGCGCGTGTTCAGGGCGCGCATCACCAGCGGCACTTCCATGCCGACCAGTGCGCCGATCAGGAACACCATCACATACAATAAGGTGCGAAATGGCGCCGCCATCCACGAAAACGTCATGAACAGGATGGCGGCCGACAGGCCGCCGATCAGGCCCACGGCCAGTTCGATGTCGACGAAGCGCGAGAGCACGTCGTCGTCCTTCACGTACTTGGAAAAATGAGCACCTACGCCCATGGCAAACAGGTAGCAGCCGATGATGGTGGAAAACTGCAGGATGGAGTCGCCGAGCAGGTAGCTGGACATGGCGCCAGCGATCAGTTCATACGCGAGGCCGCAGGAGGCGACCACGAAGACGGACAAAATCAGAATCTTTTTGTTCATTGGACTTTTTTTTGTTCTAATATGCGTTGACGTTATCAAATACTCATTGCGAGGAAAGCCGTGCCCGCCATCCTAAACTATCTGATCCATCTTATACTGGCCGCCGCGCTGCTGATTGCCTTTTTTATCATCTACACGCGCGTCACGCCGTATAACGAAGTGCTGCTGATCCGCCAGGGCAACCAGGCGGCGGCCCTGTCGCTGGGCGGCGCGCTGCTGGGCTTTTCCGCCACCATCGCCTCGTCCCTGATGCACACGGCCGACTACCAGCAATTCTTTGCCTGGGCCTTCGGCGCCATGGTGGTGCAATTGCTCGCCTATGTGGTGACCACGCGTTTGCTGCGCATGTCGAAGGACCAGATCGAATCGAACAACAGCGCTTTCGGCGGCCTGCTGGGCGCCATAGCCCTGTCGATCGGCGCCATCAACGCCGCCTGCATTTCCTGACACCGCTTTATCTTTTTCAAGGACATTCATCATGAGCCTCGGCAGCTTTATCAAGAAGCAGTTTATCGACGTACTGCAGTGGAACGAAGAGACGGAAGGCGTGCTGGCCTGGCGCTTCCCCATGCAGGATTTCGAGATCCAGAACGGCGCCATCCTGAATGTGCGCGAATCGCAGGTCGCCGTCTTCGTCAATGAAGGCAAGATCGCCGACGTCTTCGGTCCCGGCACGCACAAGCTGACGACGCAGACCTTGCCGCTGCTGACCAACCTGAAAAACTGGGACAAGCTGTTCGACTCGCCATTCAAGTCGGACGTGTATTACTTCAGCACGCGCGTGCAGACTGGCCGCAAGTGGGGCACGCCGCAGCCGATCACCATCCGCGACAAGGATTTCGACATGATCCGCGTGCGCGCCTTCGGCATGTACTCGTACCGCATCGCCGACGCCCGCACCTTCTTCACCGAGATCAGTGGCACGCGCGAAGTCTACACGCGCGACGAGGTGGAAGATCAATTGCGCGGCATTCTGATGTCGAGCATGGCCAGCTCGCTGGGCGGCGCGAACGTCCCCTTCCTCGACATGGCGGCCAACCAGGCGCTGATGGCGCAGGAAGTCAAGGATGGCCTGGTGCAGGCGTTTGCCCGCTATGGCGTGGGCCTCGATGAATTCAACGTGGCCAGCATCAGCTTGCCCGAGGAATTGCAGGCGGCGCTGGACGAACGCATCTCGGCCGGCATGAAGGGCGGCCTGGGCGCCGACAAGATGAGCGGCTACACCAAATTCCAGGTGGCCAATGCGATCCCGCTGGCGGCGCAAAACGAAGGCGGCATGGCCGGCATCGGTGCGGGACTGGGCGCCGGGCTGTCGATCGGCCAGGTGATGGCGCAAAGCATGGGCGGTGCGCTGCAGCCGCCGGCGCCGGCGGCGCCGCCAGCCCCCGCGGAGGAACCGATAGAGGCGCGCCTGGAAAAACTCAAGGATCTGCTCGACAAGGGTCTCATTTCGCCGGCCGACTACGATGGCGCCAAGGCTGAACTGCTGAAAAAACTGATCGGCTAAGCGCGACTGCATGCAAACTGTTTCCTGTCCCAGCTGCGGCGCGGAAGTCCGCTTCCGCTCGCACGCTTCCGTGCTCGCCGTGTGCGAGTACTGCCACAGCACCATCCTCAAGGACGCCGATTCCGTCAGGGACGTGGGCAAGATGTCGGCCGTCCTGGAAGACTATACGCCGATCCAGATCGGCACGGCCGGCGTGCACGATGGCATCCACTTCACCGTCGTCGGGCGCATCCAGCAGCGCTACAGCGCCGGCACGTGGAACGAGTGGTATCTGCTGTTCGATGACGCCAGCACGGCGTGGCTGGGCGACTCGTCCGGCCTGTACACCCTGACACGCGAGCGCAGCACGCAAGATACCCTGCCCGTCTTTGGCGAGCTGGCGCCGGGCAAGCGCTACACGATCTGCGGCGAGCCGTACACGGCGGCCGAGATCCGCAACGCCGAATGCATCGCCGGCCAGGGCGAATTGCCGTTCAAGGTGGGCGCCGGCTGGCGCATCCAGGTAGCGGACTTCCGCAACTACGCCAGCTTTGTCACGCTCGACTACACGGATGGCCCGCAACCGGTCGTCTACCAGGGCGTTGCCGTCACCCTGGATGGATTGCAGTGCCAGCTGCTGCGCGACGATGACGCCATCGCCAAAAGCGCCGGCAAATACCGCGGCAAGCTCGATGCGCTCGACTGCCCCTCCTGCGGTAGCGGCATCCACTATGTGCCCGGTGCAGCGGCGCAGCTCGTGTGCCCCGCCTGCCACGCGCAGCTCGACGCCAGCGGCCCGGAAGCGCAGGTGCTGGCCATCGGCAAGCAGGTGCACGACAACGCCGACATTTCCCTGGAACTGGGTGCCAGCGCGAAGATCAGCAATGTGGACTTCACGGTCATCGGCATGATGCGCCGCGCCGACGACGAAGGCAGCGAGTGGAACGAATACCTGCTGTACAACGCGCGCGCCGGCTTCTTCTGGCTGGTGGAGACGGACGATGGCTGGTCGCGCTCGAACGTGCTGCCGAACTGGCCCAACTGGGCGTCGCTGGACGCCGATACCTGCACGCTCGATGGCGCCACCTACCGCAAACTGTATGACTACGGCTCGCAGGTCGTGTATGCGGCGGGCGCCTTCAACTGGAAGGTGGCCGTCGGCGACAGCACGCATGTGCATGAATTCGAACAGGGACAGACCAAACTGGCGGCCGAGATCACCGGCGAGGAAATGACCTGGTCGCGCTCCGTGCCCGTCGCCTATGACCAGATGGCCGCCTGGTTTGGCGCCGCCTTCCATGGCGGCGACCAGGTGCGGAATATCCAGGTGAGCCACCGCGGCATCGCCAAGGTCTTCATCGTCATCGTGCTGGTATTGAACGCGATCCCGATGTTCATCTCGTTCTCCAGCACCTTGATGTGGAGTTTGCTGGGCTGCCTGGCGTTGTTCCTGCCCGCCGCTTTTCTCGACAAGAATGCAAAGAATCCCCCATGAGTAAATATGTGATCTATGCCCTGATGGTGACCTTCAGTGTCACGGCCGCCAACTGGGTGCGCATGTTCAAGGTGGCCGGCAGCAGCAGCGGCAGCAGCTGGAGTTCGCGCACGGGCAGCGGCGGCGGCAGCTATGGCGGCGGCTCCAGCGGCGGGAGCCACAAATAAGCATGGCGTCCACACCGCATCTGCCCCTGGGCACGCATCTGCTGGCCGACCTGTCGGGCATCGCGCAGGAACCTCTGCGCGACTGCGCCGCGCTCGAGCGCCTGCTGCGCGACGCCGCCATCGCGTCCGGCGCGCAAGTGCTGCACGGCCATTTCCACAGCTTTGGCCCGGGCCAGGGCGTCACGGGCGTGCTGCTGCTGGCCGAGTCGCATATCTCGCTGCATACCTGGCCCGAGGTCGGCTTTGCCGCCGTCGATATCTTCATGTGCGGCGCGGCGCGGCCGCAGCTGGCGCTCGACATCATCAAGGAGGCGCTGCAGGCCGCGCATTGCCAGCTCCAATCCGTGCGGCGCGCGCCACCCGGGCATTCCTAGCGCCGCTGGTGGATCGCGTGGGGATCGCTTACACTGTCGGCTCATTCCCCCAACCGTGACTCCCATGCGCCGTTCCGCCCTCCTTGCCCTGCCCCTGCTGCTGCTGGTTTCCGCCTGCGATGACTACACGGCGCCCAGCCTGTACCAGGCCACCACGCCCGAGTGCAAGACGTGGACGGACGGCTCGCGTTTCGAGCTGCCGCGCGGTATCAGCATCTACGCCACGCCGCCCGTCACCCTGAAGGAAGGCGGCACGGAGCTGGCGCTGATCTTTACCTTGCCCGTCGGTACGCAAGCCAGTTTTACGCGCCTGTCCTTCCTGCTGGAAGAACCGAAACAGCCGCCCTTCGCGCAGGCCAAGATACTCACCATTTACCAGCGCGGCATGAACCAGAAGGCGGAGATCGTCGACGTCATCGAGCAGCTGCCCATCATGTTTTCCGCCGTCGGCAACAGCAAGGAAACGCAATGGCGCCTGCGATTGCAACTGCCGCGCCAGCTGCCGCAGCGCTTCGATCTGTCGATGCCCGACATGCTCGTCGGCGGCAAGCGCTATCCGGTGCGCACGTTTACGTACCGCTATTTCCCCGAGCGCCAGGCTTACGGCATGTGCAGCTGAGCCACACCTTCTGTTGACGGCGGCGCAGGCCGCTGGCACACTGGTGTTTTCCATCACACAACAGGAGTAGGCAACATGCGCCATTCGGATACTGCCGTGCTGTCGGCTGCCTGATCACCGTTTTTCCCCGCTAAGATTTTTAGCCCGCAATTCCCCATACGCTGATCGCGTAGCCGACTTCCCTTTCTTTCGTGCCAGTCATCGCGACTGGCGGTGCCTGCACGCGCAGGCTACACGTCCGCATGCGGACGACAGAATCTGGAATCACGCTACCATGATCGCATTCGATTTTGCACAACTACGCCTTATCGGACTGCAGCAGTCCATCGCCAGCGCAGCCACCCAGCTCGACATCTCTTCCCCCGCCGCGCAGCTGATGCGCGTTTGCGCCGTGCACCGCGACAGCATCATCGTGCACGACGGTGTCCTGGAACAGCCGGCGCAGATCCTGCCGCGCCTGCTGCACGAACTGCAGACGCTGGACACCATCCTCACGGTGGGCGACTGGGTCGCCGCCGAAGCCGATGGTCACGGCACGCTGTGGATAACGGCGCACTTATCCCCAGCCACGCAAATCGCGCGGCGCGGCAATGACGGCCGGCGCCAACTGCTTGCCAGCAATGTCGATACGGCGCTGCTGGTGATGGGACTGGACGAGGATTTCAATCCGCGCCGCCTCGAGCGCTATCTGTCCATCGTGCTGGCGGCGCAAGTGGCGCCCGTGGTCGTGCTGAGCAAGGCCGACGTGGCCGACGACGTGCCGGGCAAGCTGGCGCAGCTCAAGCACCGTCTGCCGCCCCACGTGCCGCTGTTTGCCATCGATACGCGCCATGCGTATGACGTGGCCATCCTGGAACCGTGGTTGAGCGCCGGCCAGACCCTGGTGCTGCTCGGTTCATCGGGTGCCGGCAAGTCCAGCCTGACCAATACCTTGTGCGCGGTGGAGCAACCAACCAACGGCGTGCGCCATGGCGACGGGCGCGGCCGTCACACGACGACGGCGCGCTCGCTGCATCTGTGCGCCAGCGGCGCCTGCATCATCGACACGCCGGGCCTGCGCAGCTGGCGCGCCGATGCCGATGCGCAAACCTTGGCGGCCACGTTTGACGACATCGCAGCGCTGGCGGCAACGTGCCAGTTCCGCGATTGCCGGCATGCGAGCGAACCCGGTTGCGCCGTGCGCGGCGCCGTCGATGGGGACCGCCTGCGCAATTATCACAAGCTGCTGCGCGACGCGCGCCGCAGCGAGGAAACGCCGCTCGAACGCATCGCCGCGCGCGCCAAGTGGAAGACGATACTGAAGGCGGGACTGGAAAGGGGCAAGGACAAGCGCCGCTAATTTTTACTGAAATTCGTTTGCTGAAAAAAAGGCTATGTCACCATTAGATGTGGGAATGCACCCAAAGTTGCTTTCAACAGCGTTTCCGGTGAACGGATACGCCTGGCGTCGAGTATCCAGCGCCATCCCAGATAGTTCGGCAGGTAGCGCGTCGCCACGCCGTGAAACGGCCCCATCCATTGTCGCAAACGGCTGTGATAGGCGTTGACGTTCTGCACGTGGGCGGCGCCCTGCACGCGGATGCCGGCGCGCAGGTTGACGGCCTGGTGGCTGATCCCCGCTTCCCGAGCAAAAGCCCGATAGGCTGCATGACCATCGGTGACCAGCAGCACATCCTTGTCGATGACGGGCAACAAACAGTGGTGCAACTGCGCCTTGGTTAGCGCTCCTTTTCCCGTGACGAAATCGAGGGTCTGTCCCGTACGGTCGCGCGCCACCAGGATGCAAACCTGTTCGTTCGATATGCCGCGTTTATGAGCATGGCCGCCCCGGCGGCGGGGCGGACGCGTCATGTTTCTGGATCCCTTTTCCGATTCCAGCAGATATAACTCGTCTGCCTCGGCGATGCCGTGCAGGCCATGGGGCCGATCCGTCTTTGCCAGCGATAGAAACCGGTGGCGCCAGCGAAACGTGGTGTTGCGGTGCACACCTAGCTGTGACGCTGCCTTGCGCACGGAATCCGATGCCAGCAGGCAATCGGCATAGTCGAGCCACAACGATTTATGGCGCAAGCGCGCCAGGGGTGTGCCGGTGAGTGCATTGAAGGTGCGGCCGCAGGGCACGCAACGGTAGCGCTGCAAGCCGTGCGCATGGCCATGCCGGTGCAGGTGCGCCGAATGGCAGGCGGGACAGGCCAATCGCGGCTGCGCGACATTTTCCAGCAGCGCAACGGTCGCGTCGTGTGGCGCGTTGCCATGCAGCAGGGCAATGCCTGCCTGCCGCTGGCGTCTGCTCAAACGAACAAACTGCGCAATCAAGGTGGTCCATTCAGCTGGCCGCATGATCTGCTCCGTGCGTGATTGACATGCAGAGTCAGACAGCACTGCCAAGGGAAAATTCCGGCATTCCCCTACTTGCCGATGACAGAGTCGAAAAAAAAGGCAGCCCGAAGGCTGCCTTTCTTGCGCGGCGCAGATTGATTACATCTTGCGCAGCTTCTGGATCGCTGCCAGCTGCGCAATCGCGCTGGCCAGCTCGGCTTGCGCTTGCGCGTAGTCGATGCCCGAATCCTTGTTGTGGATATTTTCTTCCGCCAACTTCTTCGCTTCCAGCGCTTTCGCTTCGTCGAGGTCGTGACCGCGGATCGCGGTATCGGCCAGGACGGTCACGGTATCCGGTTGCACTTCCAGCAGGCCGCCGGCAACGAAGACGAACTCTTCTTCAGCCTGGCCGACTACCTTGATGCGGACCGCGCCCGGACGGATGCGGGTAATCAAAGGCGTGTGGCGTGGGTAGATACCCAGCTCGCCCTGTTCACCCGGCAACGCGACGAATTCTGCTTCGCCTGAAAAAATCAGTTCTTCAGCGGAAACCACGTCAACGTGAATTGTGTGTGCCATGTGTGTCCTATCGGGTTGAAGAACCCCGCCTTCTGAGGGGCGGGGTTAGGCCCAGACTTAACTTAGTTAAGTTTCTTGGCTTTTTCGATTGCTTCTTCGATCGTGCCGACCATGTAGAACGCTTGTTCCGGCAGGTGATCGAGTTCGCCCGAAGCGATCATTTTGAAGCCCTTGATCGTGTCTTTGAGCGAAACGTATTTACCAGGCGCGCCGGTAAAGACTTCAGCGACGTGGAAAGGCTGCGACAGGAAACGCTGCATCTTACGTGCGCGGGCGACCAGCAGTTTGTCTTCCGGTGCCAGCTCGTCCATACCCAGAATCGCGATAATGTCGCGCAATTCCTTGTAGCGTTGCAGGGTCGTTTGCACGGCACGCGCGGTGTCATAGTGCTCTTGACCAACGATCAACGGATCCAGCTGACGCGAGGTCGAATCCAGTGGGTCCACGGCTGGGTAGATACCCAGGGAAGCGATGTCACGCGACAGCGCAACGGTCGAATCCAAGTGAGCAAACGTGGTAGCAGGCGACGGATCGGTGTAATCATCGGCTGGAACGTAGACGGCCTGGATCGAGGTGATCGAACCGGTCTTGGTCGACGTAATACGCTCTTGCAGACGGCCCATTTCTTCAGCCAGGGTCGGTTGGTAACCCACAGCCGACGGCATACGGCCCAGCAGTGCCGAGACTTCGGTACCAGCCAGCGTAAAGCGGTAGATGTTGTCGACGAAGAACAGAACGTCCTTGCCTTCATCACGGAACGATTCAGCGATCGTCAGGCCGGTCAGCGCAACGCGCAGACGGTTACCTGGCGGTTCATTCATCTGACCGTAGACCATCGCGACTTTGGAATTCTCTGGATTTTCCAGATCGACCACTTTCGCGTCAGCCATCTCGTGGTAGAAGTCGTTACCTTCACGGGTACGCTCACCAACACCGGCGAACACGGACACGCCGCTGTGCGCTTTGGCGATGTTGTTAATCAGTTCCATCATGTTCACGGTCTTGCCTACGCCAGCGCCGCCGAACAGACCAACTTTACCGCCTTTTGCAAACGGGCAAACCAGGTCGATCACCTTGATGCCGGTTTCCAGCAGTTCTTGCGATGGCGACAGTTCGTCGTATGCGGGAGCCGTGCGGTGGATCGACGCGATCTGCTCGTGCGACACTGGGCCGCATTCGTCGATCGGGTTGCCCAGCACGTCCATGATGCGACCCAGGGTTGCTTTACCGACTGGCACCATGATAGGTTTGCCGGTGTTCTGGATCATCATGCCGCGACGCAGGCCATCGGACGAGCCGAGTGCAATGGTACGGACAATGCCGTCGCCCAACTGCTGTTGTACTTCCAGGGTCAGTTCCGAGCCTGCCATCTTCAAGGCATCAAATACCTTAGGCATCGCGTTGCGGGGAAACTCAACGTCCACCACAGCGCCGATACACTGAACGATTTTGCCATCAGCCATGTTCGTTCCTTCAATATAGTTAAATTCGTTTAAACCGCAGCCGCACCGGCGACGATTTCGGAGAGTTCTTTGGTAATCGCAGCTTGGCGGGTCTTGTTGTAGATCAGCTTCAATTCGCCGATCACACTACCCGCGTTGTCGCTTGCAGCTTTCATCGCGACCATCCGTGCCGATTGCTCGGACGCCAGATTCTCCGCGACAGCCTGGTACACCAGCGCTTCTACATAGCGCTCCAGCAATTCGTCGATGATGCTTTGTGCATCCGGCTCGTAGATGTAATCCCACGAGTGAGCGCTCTTGTCGGCGACCATCTTGTCGGCCGTCAATGGCAGCAACTGTTCGACCACTGGTTCCTGCTTCATCGTGTTGATGAATTTGGTGTAGCACAGGTACACTGCGTCGAGCTTGCCAGCCTGGAACTCTTCGAGCATGACCTTGACAGGTCCGATCAATTTTTCCAGGTGGGGCGTATCACCGGTCTGAATGGCAGAGGCGACGATCTTGACGCCGATGCGATTCAAAAAACCCAAACCCTTGTTACCGATGGCAACTGCTTCAACCCGGTTGCCAGCTGCTTCCAGCTCGCGCGACTTCGACGTCACCTGGCGCAGGATGTTGGTATTCATGCCGCCGCACAGACCCTTGTCGGTCGTCACAACGATGAAACCCACTGCCTTCGCTTGCGTGCCCTGGGCAGCTGCCAGGAACGGGTGCGTGTATTCCGGATTGGCATTCGCCAGATTGGCGGCGATATTCCGAATCTTGTCACTGTAGGGACGGGCGGCCCGCATCCGGTCTTGCGCCTTGCGCATTTTGGACGCGGCGACCATTTCCATCGCCTTGGTGATCTTCTTCGTATTCTCTACGCTCTTGATCTTGCCTCGTATCTCTTTGCTTGATGCCATGAGTCCTTACTCCTTCTGCGCGTAGGGCGGCGCCTCACTCGAGGTGGGCGCCGCCTGGCCGCTTAATATGCGCCGGATTTCTTGAAATCAGCAATGGCCGCCGACAGAGTTGCTTCGCTGTCTTTGTCGAGTTGCTTGGTTTCTTCGATCTTGGCCAGCAGAGCAGCTTGCTTGGTCTTCATGTAAGCGTGGACACCAGCTTCGAACGACAGCACTTGCTTGACTGGCACGTCGTCCATGAAGCCTTTGTTCACCGAGAACAGCGATACGGCCATCAGCGAGATCGACAGTGGCGAGTATTGGGCTTGCTTGAGCAATTCCGTTACGCGGGCACCACGGTCCAGCTGCTTGCGGGTCGATTCATCGAGGTCCGAAGCGAACTGCGCAAACGCGGCCAGTTCACGGTACTGCGCCAAGTCGGTACGGATACCGCCGGACAGGTTTTTGATGACCTTGGTCTGAGCGGCGCCACCGACGCGCGATACGGAAATACCGGCGTTAATTGCAGGACGGATACCGGCGTTGAACAGCGAGGTTTCCAGGAAGATCTGACCGTCGGTAATCGAAATCACGTTGGTTGGAACGAATGCGGACACGTCGCCAGCTTGCGTTTCAATGATCGGCAGTGCCGTCAGGGAACCGGTCTTGCCTTTAACGGCGCCGTCGGTGAACTTCTCGACGTAGTCGGCGTTCACGCGTGCTGCGCGTTCCAGCAGGCGGCTGTGCAGGTAGAACACGTCGCCTGGGTACGCTTCGCGACCTGGTGGACGGCGCAGCAGCAGCGAGATTTGACGGTATGCAACAGCTTGTTTCGACAGATCATCGTAGACGATCAGTGCATCTTCACCGCGGTCACGGAAGTATTCGCCCATGGCGCAACCGGAGTACGGCGAGATGTATTGCATGGCGGCCGATTCCGAAGCGGAAGCGGCGACAACGATGGTGTATTCCATCGCGCCGTGCTGTTCCAGCGAGCGCACGATGTTCTTGATCGACGAGGCTTTTTGGCCAATCGCGACGTAGATACATTTCATGCCCTGGCCTTTTTGATTGATGATCGCATCAATCGCCACAGCCGACTTGCCGGTTTGACGGTCGCCGATGATCAGTTCGCGCTGGCCGCGGCCAACTGGAACCATCGCATCGATCGACTTCAGGCCGGTTTGCATTGGTTGCGAAACGGATTCACGGGCGATCACGCCTGGGGCGATTTTTTCAATCGCGGCCGTCAGTTTGGTTTCGATGGCGCCTTTGCCGTCGATCGGCTGGCCCAGCGCGTTGACAACGCGGCCGAGCAGCTCAGGACCGACTGGCACTTCCAGAATGCGGCCGGTGCATTTCACCGTGTCGCCTTCGGAGATGTGCTCGTAGGCACCCAGAATCACGGAACCGACGGAGTCGCGTTCCAGATTCATTGCCAGGCCAAACGTGTTGCCTGGGAATTCCAGCATCTCGCCTTGCATCACGTCCGACAAACCGTGGATGCGGCAGATACCGTCGGCGACGGAAATAACCGTGCCTTGATTACGCACTTCAGCGCCGCCGTCAAGACCTTGGATCCGGCTCTTGATCAACTCGCTGATTTCAGATGGGTTGAGTTGCATACTAACTCCTAAAAGTGTTTCTCTCAGCTTGCGCGAGGGGTAAGGGTCTGTCTAAGCTGGCCTGCCGAAGCGCGTGTCTTACGACACCAGTGCAGCGTGCAGTTGCTGCAACTTGGCGCGCACCGAGGTATCGAGCACCTGGTCGCCAACGACCACGCGCACGCCGCCGAGCAGCGATGGATCCACTGTGACGGCAGGGTTGAGCTTACGACTGAATTTCTTTTCCAGCGTTGCGACCAGCTCGGCCGTTTGGCCTTCGCTCAGATCGAAAGCGCTCGTGATCTCGGCGTCAGCCGCACCTTCCAGGCCATTTTTCAAGGCATGGAATTGCGCGCCGATTTCCGGCAGCAGGCTGATGCGGCCATTTTCGATCAACATCGTGACGAAGTTTTTCACTTCCTCATTGAGCGGCGATTTCAACAACGACAGGATGGTGGCGGCGACGTCGCTTTCCGAAACTTTCGGATTGCGCGCGTACGCCTGTACCTCGGGGTGGCTACCGATCTGTGCCAGTTCGGACACCAGCTCGGACCACGCCGCGAGGTTGCTTGACTCCTTACCAGCTTGGGCTACGCGGAACAAAGCTTCCGCGTAGGGACGGGCGACGGTTGCGAGTTCTGCCATGATTACAGCTCGACAGCAAGACGCTGCAACATTTCGGCGTGAGCCGTAGCGTTAACTTCACGCTTCAAGATCTGCTCGGCACCCTTGACAGCCAGGTCAGCCACCTGAGCGCGCAATTGTTCGCGTGCTTTCGACAGTTGCTGTTCGGCGTCCGACTGGGCTTGCGCAATGATACGCGCAGCTTCAGCTTGTGCATTTTGCTTGATCTCTTCAGCAACCAGCTGCGCGCGCTTTTCAGCGTCCGCAACGCGTTGCGACGCTTCTTCACGTGCACTGTTCAATGCCTCTTGCGCACGCTTTTCAGCGACTGCCATCGAAGCTTGACCTTGATCGGCCGCAGCCAATCCATCCGCGATTCGTTTGGCACGCTCATCCAGCGCATTGTTCAGCGCTGGAAATACGAACTTCATCGAGAACCAGACCAACACCGCGAAGGTGATCATCTGGCCGATGAGCGACATATTGATGTCCATACCTTTGCTCCTAACTAAAAGTTTCTCCTAGGGTTGGAGCGAATTACTGAGCAACAGCCGTCAGAGCGGACAGGAACGGGTTAGCGAACGTGTACAGCAGAGCAACACCAACGCCGATCATCGAAATAGCATCCAGCAGACCAGCGATAACGAACAGTTTGGTTTGCAGTTGTGGCATCAGTTCTGGTTGACGTGCCGAAGCTTCCAGGAATTTGCCACCCAAGATAGCGAAGCCCAGAGCGGTGCCGATTGCGGCCAGGCCGATGATGATTGCTGCTGCCAGAACGGTCATGCTTTGTACTTGTGCGATCAGAGCTTGCATAAAATTCTCCTAAATTTAAAAACGAAAGATACTAAAAAAACAAAATATAAAGTTAATGATTAATGTTTCTCAACCGCAAGGCTCAGATACACAACCGTCAACGCCATAAACACAAAAGCTTGCAAAGTTACAATCAAGATATGGAAAATTGCCCATGGACCACCCAACGCCCACTGTGCCCACCAAGGCAACAACGCGATCAAGATGAAAATCAGTTCGCCGGCATACATATTGCCGAACAGTCGCAGCGACAGGGAGATCAGTTTTGCAACCAGCTCAACCATTTGCAGCAAGAAATTGACAGGTGCCAGGGCGATCGTGCCGATCAGGCCGCTCGCGTGGAACGGTGCCGTGAACAGTTCCTTGATCCAGCCGCCCAGGCCCTTGGCCTTGATCGAGAAGGCGATCACGCACAGCACAACCGACAGCGACATGGCGAAGGTGTGGTTGACGTCGGCGGTCGGCACGGCGCGCAGTTTATGCACGCCAAACCAGCTCAGAATCTTCGGCAACAGGTCAACCGGCAGGAAGTCCATCGCGTTCAGCAACCAGACCCACACAAAAATAGTGATGGCCAGCGGCGCGATGACCTTGCTTTTCGCGTGGAAGGCCCCATTAATAGTGTCATTGACGATTTCCATGACCATTTCGACGAAGTTTTGCAACTTGCCAGGGACACCAGCCGTCGCGCGGCGCGACGCCATATAGAAAACAGCCAGGAAAACAAAGCCCAGAATGGCCGAAATCCAGAACGTATCCAGATTGATCATGCCGTCGGCACTTCTCAGGTGGGCCAGATGGTGACTGATGTATTCTGTGGCGTTGGCCGGGGCAGCATGGCCCGCTTCAATAGCGTGTTCTGTGGTCATAATGAATTTAGATTTGTCGTTTCAGAGCTCAACAGGCCCCAAAACCAATGATTAAACAGCGAGCAATGAAAACCAGTATGCTAAGGTTGCCACCGCGAAACCCAAGATCAGCCATAACCAGGCGGCCGACTGAAACAACACCAGTGCCAATATAAACAGCACCGCTGTGATAAATATTTTCACCACTTCTGCGCGCAAATGCGCCCGGAATGCCTTATTGGCGTCGCTAGAACCGCGAACCACCAACAGGGCATACACCAGGCTACCGATGACTGCGATAGCGCCGCCGTATGCGGCGGACCAGCCTCTGACACTGCCACCGAAAAACAGGGTGACCGTGGCAAAACTGATAGCGATTGCTAGCTGCAAGGCAACTACTTTGTAGACTGGCTTGGCAATACTTTGTTGTGAATCACTCAATTGCCAAGTTCCCAGAAAAATCTACACACGCAAAGACACGGGATTATAGTTGGCTTTGATCTATAGAGTCAAACGTTGCTGCACCGCAGCAGGGCAATTGCTGCGTGAAACTGACGCTTTACCGACTATTCGCCGCCATTTGCACCACTATATGGCAAAGCCGCTTGTCTGGCCGCTCCCAGCCGTGTTATCAAGGAATCACGTGCTGCATCCGGAAAGCATGGCCGGATTGCTCACACCGGCATTGCCCCTGTCTTTGCAGCTTGCTATTTAACCACGCAAGCGGGTCAACAAACCATCGAGCACGTCAAGATCGGCAAAATCAATCACCAATTGGCCACGGCCCTTGTTGCCCATCTTGAACACCACGGGCGTGGCCAGCGCATCGGACAGTTCTTCTTCCAGGCGCGCGATGTCGCCGGACTTTTCCTTTTGCCGCGGCTCGACCGGGTTGGCCGCTTCCTCGACCGTGCGGGTAACGAGCTTTTCCGTTTCGCGCACGGACAGGCGCTTGGCCACGACCTGGTTCGCCAGGGTGATCTGGCTGGCCGCATCGACGGCCAGCAGCGCGCGCGCATGGCCCATGTCGATATCGCCGGCCATCAGCATGGTTTGCACGGGAGCGGCCAGGTTCATCAAACGCAACAGGTTCGACACGGCGCTGCGCGAGCGTCCCAGCGCAGTGGCCGCTTGCTCATGCGTAAAACTGAAGTCCGCGATCAGGCGGTGAATGCCCTGCGCTTCTTCCAGGGGATTGAGATCTTCGCGCTGGATATTCTCGATCAGCGCCATGGCCGCGGCGGCCAGGTCGTCCACATCGCGTACCAGCACCGGCACTTCCGTCAGGCCGGCCAGTTGCGAAGCGCGGAAACGGCGTTCGCCGGCGATGATTTCATATTTGACAAGTCCGCTCAAGGTGTCTTGCCCGATCGGGCGCACCAGGATCGGCTGCATCAGCCCTTGCGCCTTGATCGAGGCGGCCAGCTCATTCAATGCCCCTTCGTCCATGCGCGTGCGCGGCTGGTATTTGCCCGCTTGCATTTGCGACACGGGCAAGTTCGACGGTTGATTCGTGTCCGGACTGGCGAAGTCGCCACCGCCGCCGCCCAACAGGGCGTCGAGTCCGCGACCCAGTCCTTTTAATTTTTTCGTAGCCATGCTGTCCTAATCGTGTTTTCAGAGTAAGCGCTCACACCATATTGTGCGAACGCTCGCCCCTTGTTTACATATGTTTGATGCGTTCGACCATCTCGGCGCCGAAGGCGATATACGCCTGGGCACCTTTCGAGCTCGGATCGAAGGTCACGCCAGGCAAACCGTACGACGGCGCTTCGGCCAGGCGCACGTTGCGCGGGATGATGGTATTGAACACCTTGTCGCCGAAGTGCTGTTCCAGCTGGGCCGATACTTGTTGTGATAATGTCATGCGTGGATCGAACATTACGCGCAGCAAGCCGATGATCTTCAGATCCGGGTTCAGGTTCGCATGCACCTTCTTGATGGTGTTGACCAGATCGGACAAGCCTTCCAGCGCGTAGTACTCGCACTGCATCGGGATGATCACACCATGCGCGGCGCACAGACCGTTCAGGGTCAGCATCGATAAAGCCGGCGGGCAATCCACTAATATGAAATCGTATTCGCCGTCCACTTCGGCCAGCGCATCCTTGAGGCGGCGTTCGCGGTTGTCGAGCTCGACCATCTCCACTTCCGCGCCGGCCAGTTCGCGGTTCGACGGCAAGACATCGAAGCGCCCCGCTTCCGAACGCTGGCGTGCCGTCTTGACATCGGACTCGCCCAGCATGACTTCATAGGTCGACGCCTTCAGGCCGGCCTTGTTGATGCCGGCGCCCATGGTCGCATTGCCCTGCGGGTCGAGGTCGACCAGCAGCACGCGCTGGTTCAACTTGGCCAGACCGGCGGACAGGTTGACACTTGTTGTGGTTTTACCAACACCACCCTTTTGATTTGCTACACAAAAAATTTTGGCCATGTATCTTCTAGTTGTAAAGAGATGCAAACTTCATCATGCGCCCCGGCATTTGGCCGAAACGATTTATACTGTTTATTTCATTTATACGATATAAATCGTTTATATGGTTTATATAATTTATACCGTATAAACTGTTTATATCATTTATTTTCAACTTTTAAATTCTTGCTATAAAGACCAGATGACGCTCTGCATTTAGCCCTGGTACCTGGATTGCGCGTAATTCCGTCACTTTCCAGTCTGCCGGCAATCGCTCTCTCTCGTCTGGCGGTGCCACCCCTTTCAAGGCGATGTATTGCCCGCCCTCGGCCAGTACGTGGTTCGACCAGTTGACGAAGTCGGACAGGTCGGCAAAGGCGCGCGAGGTGATCACGTCGAATTTCTGCTGCACTTCCAGCTGTTCCACCCGTTTCGTGTACACGGTGACGTTGCTCAAGCCCAGTTCGGCCTTCACTTGCGTCAAAAAAGCTGTCTTTTTATGCACGGTATCGATCATCGACACCTTGATATCGGGCCGCGCGATGGCCAAGACCATGCCCGGCAAGCCGCCACCGGCGCCCACGTCGAGCACATTCTTTGCGTCAGCGAACGCCGGCACGGCGGCCAGCGAATCGAGCACGTGCAGGGTCAGCATCTGCATAGGATCGCGCACCGACGTCAGGTTGTATACGCTATTCCATTTGGCCAGCAAGGCCAGGTAATCGAGCAGTTTTTCCGTCTGATCCGCGCTCAGGTCCAGCCCCAGCGCGGCGATGCCTTCATTCAAAATGGGGGCCAATGCGGCCCGGTCAAACTGCTTCATTCAACAACCTCGTCCTTTAAAGTGGTGGTGTGCGCGGCGCCAAAGCCGCGCTTTTTCAGGTGCACCAGCAGCAGCGAAATGGCCGCCGGCGTCACGCCCGAAATGCGCGATGCCTGGCCCAGGGTTTCCGGGCGCTGCTTGTCGAGTTTTTGCCGCACTTCGACCGACAATGCGCCGATATCGAGGTAATTGAAACCTTCTGGCAAGGCCAGGTTTTCATAGTGTTCGTGGCGCTCGATTTCCTTGCTCTGGCGCTCGATGTAGCCCGCATATTTGAGCTGGATTTCCACCTGTTCGCGCACGGCCGCATCCTCCACGCCGGGGCCGGCCAAGGCCTGGCCTTCCATGCCCGTCATGCTCATCAGGGTGTCGTAGGCGACGTTCGGGCGGCACAGCAGATCCGCCAGCGAGTACTCGCGTTCGATGGCCTGGCCCACGATGCGTTCCGATTCGGCGGCCGCCAGGATGCGCGGATTGACCCACGTGGAACGCAGGCGCTGCAATTCCAGCGCCACCGCTTCGCGCTTGGTCTCGAACGCTTGCCATTGGGCGTCGCCGACGCAGCCCAAAGCGCGGCCGATTTCCGTCAGGCGCATGTCGGCATTGTCTTCGCGCAGGCTCAAACGGTACTCGGCACGGCTGGTGAACATGCGGTACGGCTCCTGCACGCCCTGGGTGATCAGATCGTCGACCAGCACGCCCAGGTAGGCCTCGGAGCGGCCCGGTACCCAGGCTTCCTTGTCCTGCGTCAGCAAGGCCGCATTCAGGCCCGCCAGCATGCCTTGCGCGGCAGCTTCTTCGTAGCCGGTGGTGCCATTGATCTGGCCGGCGAAGAACAGGCCGGCGACGGCCTTCGTTTCCAGCGATGCTTTCAAGCCGCGCGGGTCGAAATAATCGTACTCGATGGCGTAGCCGGGACGCAGGATGTGGGCGTTTTCCATGCCCTTCATCGACTGCACCAGAGCGATCTGCACGTCGAACGGCAAGCTCGTGGAAATGCCGTTCGGATAGAACTCATGCGTCGTCAAGCCTTCCGGCTCGAGGAAGATCTGGTGCGATTCCTTGCCCGAGAAACGGTGGATCTTGTCTTCGATCGACGGGCAATAGCGGGGGCCCACGCCCTCGATGACACCCGTGTACATGGGGCTGCGATCGAGGCCGGCACGGATGATGTCGTGCGTCTGGCTATTCGTGTGCGTGACCCAGCACGGCACCTGGCGCGGGTGCATGGCCGTGTTGCCCATCACGGAGAACACGGGTACGGGATCGAGGTCGCCCGCCTGTTCCTGCATGACGGAAAAGTCGATCGTGCGGCCATCGATGCGCGGTGGCGTGCCCGTTTTCAAACGGCCCTGCGGCAGTTTCAGCTCTTTCAAGCGGGCCGACAACGAGATGGCGGGCGGGTCGCCGGCGCGGCCAGCCGAATAATTATTCAAGCCCACGTGGATCTTGCCGTCGAGGAAAGTACCGGCCGTCAGCACGACGGCGCGCGCGAGAAACTTCAGGCCGATCTGCGTGACGGCGCCGACGACCCGGTCGCCTTCGACGATCAGGTCATCGACCGCTTGCTGGAACAGCCACAGGTTAGGCTGGTTTTCCAGGCGCGTGCGGATGGCGGCCTTGTACAAAATACGGTCGGCCTGGGCGCGCGTGGCGCGAACTGCCGGGCCTTTCGAGGAATTCAGGATGCGAAACTGGATGCCGGATTCGTCGGTGGCAATCGCCATCGCGCCGCCCATGGCATCGACTTCCTTGACCAGATGGCCCTTGCCGATGCCGCCGATGGAGGGGTTGCACGACATCTGGCCCAGTGTCTCAATATTATGCGTGAGCAATAGCGTCTTCTGCCCCATGCGGGCGGAAGCGAGGGCCGCCTCGGTACCGGCGTGACCACCGCCGACAACGATGACGTCGAATTCTGTAGGAAATAACATGATAAATAGGTAACAGTGCAAGTAAAAATGCGGGAAGAGAGCTCCGATTATAGAGTCTTTTTGCAAGCGCAACCTTCCACGGGCCAATTTTTGCTTAATTTTTACTCAGCAAGGGCAAGTCAGCGGCGATTTTTGTTTCACGTGGAACACGCAGCGGTGCCAGGACAGTGCCCGCGCTGGGGCTGCGGCATCCGGCAATGTTTGCTACAATTGCCGCATCGTCCGCATCCGTGGCCACGCTTGTGGCCATCGTGACGATCATCCAGGAGGACGGCCTCCCCCATCATGGGAACACACCGGGACGGCCCGCTCTGTATAAGGAGCCGCCATGGCCTGGATACTGTTACTCATTGCCGGCATGTTTGAAGTCGTGTGGGCATACTCGATGAAACTCTCCGAGGGTTTCACCAAACTCACTCCCTCCGTCCTTACCATCGTCATGATGATCGCCAGCTTCGGCTTGCTGTCGCTGGCCATGCGCACCCTGCCCCTGGGCACGGCCTATACGATCTGGACGGGCATCGGCGCCGTCGGCGCCTTTATCGTCGGCATCGTTTTTCTGGGCGAGCAAGTCAACACCATGCGCGTGTGCGCCGCCGTGCTCATCGTATGCGGCATCGTGCTGATGAAACTGTCGTCCAGTCACTGAGAGGAATTCCCATGCTCCTCGAAAACTATTTTCCCGTTCTGCTGTTCATTCTGATCGGTATCCTCGTTGGTATCGTGCCCATGCTGCTGGGGCGCGCGCTCGGTCCGCACAAACCGGATGCACAAAAACTGTCGCCGTACGAATGCGGCTTCGAAGCATTCGGCGACGCGCGCATGAAGTTCGACGTCCGTTTCTACCTGGTCGCCATCCTGTTCATCCTGTTCGATATCGAAGTCATCTTCCTGATGCCGTGGGCGGCCAATGTCAACGAACTGGGCCTGGTCGGCTTCTGGGCCGTCATGGGCTTTCTCTCCGTGCTGACCATCGGGCTAGTGTACGAGTGGAAAAAAGGCGCGCTGGACTGGGAGTAAGCGACGGATCTGGTTCCACGTGAAACAGACGCGGGGCCGAAAAGCGGAGTAAGCTTGGCTTCTGTCCTTCCTGTCAGGAGTCTGCATGTCCGCCTTCCAGTTCCGCACCGTGCCCCATCTGATCGTTGAACCGGGCGCCGCCGCCCAACTGGGCACGCACATCGCCCATCACTTCCCCACCGTGCGCCGCACCCTGCTCGTCACCGATGCGGGCTTTTTGCGCACGGGCCTGGCCGATGCTCCCTTGCACAGCTTGCAGGCGGCCGGCATTGAGGTCCACGTGTTTTCCGACGTGCAAGCCGATCCGCCCGAAGCCGTCGTGCTGGCCGGCGTGGCCCAGGCGCAGATGTTTCACGTGGAACTGATTATCGGCCTCGGTGGCGGCAGCTCGCTGGACGTGGCCAAGCTGATCGCCGTGCTAGCATCGGGCCACCAGGAACTGGCGCAACTGTATGGCATCGGTAATGTTCACGGCCAGCGCCTGCCCCTCGTGCAATTGCCGACCACGGCCGGCACGGGCTCGGAAGTGACGCATATCGCCATCGTCACCACGGGCGCCACCAGCAAGATGGGTGTGGTCGCGCCGCAACTGTATGCGGACCTGGCCATCCTCGACGCCAGCCTGACCCTCGGTTTGCCGTCCGCCGTGACGGCCGCCACCGGCCTCGATGCCATGGTGCATGCGATCGAAGCGTACACCAGCCGCCTGCTGAAAAATCCCTTGTCCGACATGCTGGCCACACAGGCGCTGTCGCTGCTGTCGAACAACCTGGTCACCGCCTGCCGCGATGGCAGCAACTTGCCGGCGCGCCAAGCCATGTTGCTGGGCGCCATGCTGGCCGGCCAGGCGTTTGCCAACGCGCCCGTGGCCGCCGTGCATGCGCTCGCCTATCCCATCGGGGGACTGTTCCACGTGCCACACGGCCTGTCGAATGCGCTGGTGCTGCCGCACGTGCTGCGTTTTAATCTGTCCCACGCAGCGCCCCTGTATGCGCAATTGGCCACCATCCTGCAGCCCGGCATCGCGGGCAGCGAGGAGGCGCGGGCCGTGGTCCTGATCGATACGATGCAGGAAATCGCCGTGGCCACGGGCATCGCGCGCACCCTGCGCGAGGTGGGCATCGCAGCCGGTGACCTGGACCGCCTGGCCGATGAAGCCATGCTGCAGACGCGCTTGCTGGGCAACAATCCCCGGCCCGTTACCCGCGGCGACGCGCGCGCCATCTATGCGGCCGCACTGTGAAGCAGCAGACGGAATAGGACCGGCCCGCCCTGCTACACTGCCGCCATGACGCCTCCCGACATCCCCATCCATCCTGACAGCACCAGCTTTCCATACGGTGCCTGCGCGGGCTGCCACGACAGCGCGCCGCTGCCGTTTGCCTTCGAGTATGCGTATCAGCCCATCGTCGACCTGGCCACGCGCAGCATCTATGCGCACGAGGCGCTGGTGCGCGGCCCCAACGGCGAAAGCGCGGCCAGCGTGCTGGCGCAAGTCAACGACGACAACCGCTATCGCTTCGACCAGGCTTGCCGCGTCAAGGCCGTGGCCGGTGCCGCCAGGCTGGGCATGCAAGGTTTTCTGTCGATCAACTTCCTGCCCAATGCCGTCTACCGTCCTGAAGTGTGCATCCGCAGCACCCTGGAAGCGGCCAAGCTCCATCACTTCCCTACCGACAAAATCATCTTTGAAGTGACGGAAGGCGAACGGGTGCAAGACCGTCCGCACCTGGTCGAGATCTTCCGCGCCTACCGGCGTTTCGGTTTCCAGACGGCCATCGATGATTTCGGCGCCGGCTATGCGGGCTTGAACTTGCTGGCCGAATACCAGCCCGACATCATCAAGATCGACATGGACCTGGTGCGCGGCATCGATACGCACACGCCGCGCCAGGCCATCGTGCGGGCCATCGCCAGCCTGTGCCGTGAACTCGGTATCCGGGTGCTGGCCGAAGGCATCGAGACGCGCGCCGAGCGCGATTTTCTTTCCGGCTGCGGCATTTCCCTGATGCAGGGCTACTGGTTTTCCAAGCCCGTCTTCCAGGGACTCGGCCACATCGCCGAGTCGGCCTGGGAATAAAAACGGCCACGTGAAACGTGGCCGCAAGTTGCACAGACGCTACAGCCTAGTTGGGAATATCGACGACGGTCCCTGTCACACTGATGACATTGCCAGGCGCCGGCGCCGTGGCGATCGCTGGCACGTTGACATTCGTGATCAGGGTCGAGGCATCGGCACGCGTCACCGTGCGCACCACCTGTGATGGCGGCAAGGCTTGCTTGGCATTCAAGTGTGCATACATGGCGTCCAGCGCCCGGTTCAGGTACAAGTGCAGCGGCACGATCAGGGTCGGCAAGGCGCTGCTGAAGGAATCGAAATGGTTGGCGTTGGTCACCTCGATATAGCGCAGCTGGCTATTACCCCCTTCCATGGCGGCGTTCAGTCCCACGTAAGCGCGCGACGCGTGATTGACGGGAATCAGGGTATCGCTGCGCCCGTGCACGATGATGGCTGGTTTGCCATTCAATTTGCCGCTGGCCGCGACCTCGGCCATGCCTGCCCGCACGCGCACGCTTTGCGTGGCCAATGTCCCTTGCAAGTTGGCACCGCTGACGGTGTCGCGCCCCGTAGCCAGGCTGCGCAGGCACAGGAAGCCGTCGAGCGACTGGTCCGCCAGGTTGTTTGACGGCGACACGCCAGCCGTGTACACCTTGGCGCCGCCCACGCTGTTCTCGTACACGACATTGCCGAGGATGCCGTTTTGCGCGGCAAAGCTGGCCGCCTTTTGCACCGACGTGAACGCGATCGGATTGCCGCTGCCATCCGTCTGCGCAAACGTGAAACCGCACACTTTATCGGTCACGGAGAATTTGCCGTAGGCATACGCATACGTGACGGCCACGAGGATGTTCGTGCCCGCATGCGCTGCCTGCAGCGGATCGGAGTCGGCCAGCCAGCCATATGCGCGCAAGCGCTGCTTGGCGTCCGCCTGCTGCGCCGCCAGGTCGGCGCCATTCAATAGCCCCTTGGCGACGAGTGCCGTGCAGCGTCCCGCATTGCCGGCCACGGAAGCGATGCACGGCTGATACAGGGCCGCATAGGTGGCGTAGTCGAACAGCGCACGGCCGGGATTGGCCACCACCGCCCCGCCCTGGCGCACAGTGTAGGCGCTCGATGCCGCCGGTTGGACTTGCGGCTCGCTGGCCGCCACGCCGCTGATCAAGCCTCTGGTATCCTGCTCCGCCGCCAGCAAGGCCGAGCCGGCGCCGTTGGAAATGCTCGAGGCGATCGTGATGGTGTTCTTCGGCGTCAGCCGGACGACGCGCGAACTGCCGTCGCGGGCCAGCACGCCATAACGCTCGTTCAACACGTAATACGCCATCTCGACGGCCTGCAAGGTGACCTTGCCCCAATCCTTCTCCGGATTCTGCTGCGAGTGCGCATGCTTGAAGGCGATGCGGTTCGGGTTGGCTGTGGCCCAAGTCAGCCGCTCGGCGTCGCTCAGGTCCGGCGCGAAGAGCGCGTTCTTGCCGGCGGCCACCCTGCCCGCGCGCAGGCCATTCTGCAGGTTGACGCTGTCGTCTTCAAACACATACAAGCCCGTGCCGGAACCCTTGTCCGCATACGCCACGGCGCAGCCTTTTTTCAAGCCCCATTCACCGGAGCTGCCGATGGCGCCGTAGATGCCGCGCGAGCCGCTCGACGTGCCGGTGACGATGCAGGCATGGTCGGGATCGAAGCTGGCCGGCACCTGCACCATCAGGGTGACGTTCTTCTTGCCCGTGCCATCGTCGGCATAGGCGATGTATTCGCTGCCCGCGACCAGGCCCTCGCCCGTGCCCACGTTGCCGGACGCATCCACGTTCGGTCCGTACAGGGTGCCGTAGCCGCTGTTGGCGGCAATGTCGAGCACGGCGCGGTAATTGGCGTAGATGGCATTGCGGCGCAGTTCAAGCGGCGTCGGCTGTTCCACGTTCGCATACGCGGGAGTTGCTCCCGCCAGCCCCGTCTTGCCCAGGCCAGCCGTCAGCAGATCGTTCGTCTTGCCGTCGTAGTCGGCCCGCGTGATGGTACCCAGGTAGCTGGGCATCTGGTTCAGTTCTTCCGGCGCATGGTTGCTGCCGCAGGCTGCCAACACCAGCACGGTGCACAGACTGCTCCCCGCGCGCGTGATCGTCATTTGCATGGTGGTACTCTCCGTTGAAGTAACAGTGGACGCACAATGAAAAACGCCGGACGATCCGTCCGGCGTTGCTTGAAAATCAGACCGCGGCTTTGGCAGCCCTGCCGCCGAAGCGGGCGATGGCTTCGCCGACGATGCCGCGCCGGAACATCAGCACGCAGATGACGAAGATCACGCCCGTCACCATGCCCACCGATTCGCCCAGGGTGCCGAACCACTCGATGCCCGTGTGCGTGGCCAAATAGGTACCGACATCGCCCAGCTTGTTTTCCAGCGCAATGATCAGCACGGCGCCGAGGATGGGGCCGGACAAGGTACCCATGCCGCCCACCAGGGTCATCAGCACGACCAGGCCCGACATGCCCCAATAGACATCGGTGAGGGTTTCAAAGCCCAGCACCAGGGTCTTGGTCGCGCCAGCCAGTGCTGCCAAGGAAGCGGACAACACGATGGCCATCAGCTTGTACTTGTTGACGTCGTAGCCGAGCGAGATGGCGCGCGGTTCGTTTTCCTTGATCGCCTTGAGCACCTGGCCGAACGGCGAGTGGATGGTGCGCACGATCAGGGCGAAGCCGGCGACAAAAATGGCCAGCACGACGTAGTACAAGACAGTGTCATTGCCCAGGTCTATCGTTCCCAGCAAGGTTCCACGTGGAACACCCTGCAAGCCATCCTCGCCGCCCGTAAAGGGCAGCCGCAAGGCCAGGAAGTACACCATCTGCGCCAGCGCCAGGGTGATCATCGTAAAGTAGATACCTTGGCGGCGGATCGCCAGGCCACCGATCACCAGGCCCAGCAAGGCACCCGTGGCGACACCAGCCAGCAAACCGAGTTCCGTTGGCCAGCCCCAGGTGCGCAGCGCGTAGCCGGTGACATAGCCGGCGCCGCCGAAGAAGGCCGCGTGGCCGAACGACAACAAGCCCGTATAGCCGATCAGCAAGTTGAAAGCGCAGGCAAACAGGGCAAAGCACAGCAACTTCATCAGGAAGACGGGATAGCCGTAAAACGGGGCCGCCAACGCCAGCAGCAAGGCAATGGCGTAGCCTACATTCTTATTCATCGTGGTAGCTCCAATACATGACTGATGAGGATTACTTTTCTTTGCCGAACAGGCCGGCGGGACGCAGCAGCAGCACGATGACCATCACCACGAACACCACGGTGGCCGAGCCTTCCGGGTAGAACACGCGGGTCAGGCCCTCGATCACGCCCAGGCCCAGGCCCGTCAGGATGGAGCCCATGATGGAACCCATGCCGCCAATCACCACCACGGCGAACACGACGATGATCAGGTTCGAGCCCATCAGCGGCGAAACCTGGATGATCGGCGCCGCCAGCACGCCGGCGAAACCGGCCAGCGCCACGCCGAAGCCGAACGTCAACGTCACCATCAATGGCACGTTGATGCCGAACGCTTCCACCAGTTTCGGGTTTTCCGTGCCGGCCCGCAGGTAGGCCCCTAATTTGGTTTTTTCGATGACGAACCAGGTGGCCAGGCACACGGAGAGCGAAGCGATCACGACCCAGGCGCGGTAGTTCGGCAAGATCATGAAACCCAAGTCCGTCGCGCCGGCCAGCGCTTCGGGCACGGCATACGGCTGGCCCGAGACGCCATAGAACGAGCGAAACACGCCTTCCATGATCAGGGTGATGCCGAAGGTCAGCAGCAAGCCATACAGGTGGTCGAGTTTATACAGCCAGCGCAGCATGGTCTTTTCGATCAGGATGCCGACCAGGCCGACGAGGATCGGGGCGATGACGAGCATGGCCCAGTAATTGATGTCGAAATAGCTGAGGCCCATCCAGGCCAGGAAAGCGCCCATCATGTACATGGCGCCGTGCGAGAAATTAATAACGTTAAGCAAGCCGAAGATGACGGCCAGACCGAGGGACAACATGGCATAGAACGAGCCGTTGACAAGACCCAGCAGCAGCTGGCTCATCATCGCTTGTATTGGAACGCCGAAAATTTCCATGGCATCACAGTATAAAAAGCACCGCCAGATAGCAGTGTGGTATCAAGGGAAACGCGCCACCGCAAACGGGTGCGGCGGCGCAAGGCGAACCCTGCGGGCGAAGCGCATGCAGGACAGAGCGCCCGCGCGCAGGCGGGCACTCTGTGGAGGTTGCTACAGCGTTACTTCCACAGCGAACACTTCGACTCGGCCTTGGTCACATACGCTTGCGCACCGGGCACGGTGGCGACCACCTTGTAGTAATCCCATGGATATTTCGACTCGGACGGTTTCTTCACTTCCATCAAATACATATCGTGCACCATGCGGCCATCGGGACGTACTTCGCCATTCTGCGTGAACATGTCGTTGATCTTGGTCTTTTTCAGGTAGGCCATGACCTTCTCGGTGTCATCCGTACCGATCGCCTTGACGGCTTTCAGGTAGTTCGCCGCTGCCGAATAGTCGGCCGCCTGCAGCATCGATGGCTCTTTCTTCATCTTGGCGAAATAGCGTTTCGACCAGGCGCGCGTGTCCGCATTCAAGTCCCAGTACCAGCCATCCGTCAGGTACATGCCCTGCGTCAGGTTCAGGCCCAGCGAATGGATGTCATTGATGAAGATCAGCAAGCCGGCCAGTTTCATGGACTTCGTCAAACCAAACTCGTTGGCCGCCTTGATGCTGTTGATGGCGTCGCCACCGGCATTCGCCAGGCCGAGGATTTGCGGTTTTGCCGATTGCGCCTGCAGCAGGAAGGACGAGAAATCCGAAGCGCCCAGCGGATGCTTGACGCTGCCCAGCACCTTGCCGCCGGCCGCCTTGACGACTTCGGCCGTATCTTTTTCCAGCGAGTGGCCGAACGCATAATCGGCCGTCATGAAATACCAGTTCTTGCCGCCCTGCTTGACGATGGTGCCGCCTGTGCCGCGCGCCAGTGCCACCGTGTCGTAGGCGTAATGCACGGTGTACGGCGTGCACTCTTCATTCGTCAGGCGCGAGGAGCCGGCGCCGATGGCGATAAAGATTTTTTTCTTTTCCGCCGCCACCTTGGCCATGGCCAGGCTGGCGCCGGAATTGGTGCCGCCGATCAGCATGTCGACGCCCTGCTGGTCGAACCATTCGCGCGCCTTCGAAGCGGCGATGTCGGCCTTGTTTTGATGGTCGGCGGAAATGAATTCCACCTTCTTGCCGGCCAATACCACGCCGGCATCGGCGATCGCCATCTTGATGGCTTCCGCGCCGCCGAGGCCGTCGACGTCGGAATACACGCCCGACATGTCGGAAATAAAACCGATCTTGATGGTGTCGCCCGATACCTGGGCGTGCGCGGCGGCGGAAAAGCCCAATGCGCAAAGAGTGGCGGTGGCAATGGCGATAGCGTTACGTTTCATAGTGTCTCCGTTGGGATTATTGTTTGCTATTCAGACGATTGCTGGTCGATGACGAGTAAAACGCACTACATGGGGACTACACGCCAAGCAGCTCGGTCAATACCGGCATCTTGGCCTCCAGTTCGGATGCAGCAAAAGTCTCGACGATCTGACCGTGCTCCATCACATAAAACCGGTCCGCCAGCGGCGCGGCAAACCGGAAATTCTGTTCCACCATGACAATGGTGTAGCCCTTCGCTTTCAGGGTGGTGATCATGCGCGCCAGCCCTTGCACGATGACGGGCGCCAGGCCTTCGGAAATTTCATCGAGCAGCAGCAGGCGCGCGCCCGTGCGCAGGATGCGCGCCACGGCCAGCATCTGCTGTTCCCCGCCCGACAGGCGCGTTCCCTGGCTGTGGCGGCGTTCCTGCAAGTTCGGGAACATGGCGTAGATTTCCTCCACCGACATGCCCTTCTCGCCGCTGGCCAGGGTCGGCGGCAGCAGCAGGTTTTCCTCGGTCGACAGCGAGGAAAAAATACCGCGCTCTTCGGGACAATACCCGATGCCCAGGTGGGCGATTTTGTGCGTGGCCAAACCTATCGCTTCGACGCCGTTGACTTTGATGGAGCCCGTGCGGGCGCCCGTCAGCCCCATGATGGCGCGCAAGGTGGTCGTACGGCCGGCGCCGTTGCGGCCCAGCAAAGTGACCACTTCGCCCTGCGCCACTTTCAGGTTCACGTCGTGCAGGATGTGCGATTCGCCATACCAGGTGTGCAGTTGCGTAATTTCCAGCGCAGGTGCGCCGCCATTCACTTGTGTCGCCATCAATGCGCCCCTTCCAGTTCCGCGTGGGTGGTGCCCATATACGCTTCCATCACTTGCGGATTGCGCGACACTTCCGCGTAACTGCCTTCGGCCAGCATGGCGCCACGCTGCAGCACGGAAATTTTGTCGCAGATGCCAGAGACCACGCTCATATTGTGTTCCACCATCAAAATCGTGCGGCCGGCCGACACTTTTTTAATCAGTTCCGTCACGCGGTGCACGTCTTCGTGGCCCATGCCCTGCGTCGGTTCGTCGAGCAGCATCATTTCCGGTTCCATCGCCAGGGTGGTGGCAATTTCCAGCGCCCGCTTGCGCCCGTAGGGCATGTCGACCGTGATGGTGTCGGCAAACTCCGTCAGGTCGACCTCGGCCAGCAAGGACATGGCGCGGTCGTTGAGCTGGTTCAATGCCCGTTCGCTTTGCCAGAAGTGGAACGAGGTACCGAGCTGGCGCTGCAAGCCGATGCGCACATTCTGCAGCACGGACAAATGGGGGAAGACGGCGGAAATCTGAAAGGAACGGATCACGCCCATGCGCGCGATCTGGGCCGGTTTGGCGGCCGTGATATCTTTCCCATTGAACAGGATCTGTCCGGAAGTGGGGACCAGGAATTTGGTGAGCAAGTTAAAACACGTGGTCTTGCCGGCGCCGTTCGGACCGATCAAGGCGTGGATATGGCCGCGCTCTACCTTCAGGTTCACGTCGCTCACAGCGGTGAAACCCTTGAATTCCTTGGTCAAATTTCTTGTTTCCAAGATTACGTTTGACATCGTGTCTCCTAGTTGTACTTTTTGTACTACTTAGTCATTTTTATAATACACAACTTAAATTTAACGCACAATACAGTATAACTACGGGGATTTTTCGCCAGCCCGAATGGCGCAAACTCGCACGTTTGCCCCGCTATTTCCAGGCCGCATGTATCATTTGCGCCGCTTTTTCCGCGATCATCACCGTGGGCGAGTTCGTGTTACCAGAAGTAATGTACGGCATGATCGAGGCATCAACGACGCGCAAGCCCGCCACGCCGATCACGCGCAACTGGCTGTCGACCACGCTCGAGGCATCGCTGGCCAGTCCCATGCGGCAAGTGCCCACCGGGTGGAAGATGGTGGTGCCGATCTGGCTGGCCGCCTGCGCCAGTTCTTCCTGGCTCTGGAATTGCACGCCAGGCTTGTATTCTTGCGGCGCAAATTTTTTCAGGGCCGGTGCGGCGGCGATGGTCCGCGTCAGGCGCAAGGCGTCGGCCGCCACGGCGCGGTCCTGCTCCGTACTGAGGTAATTGGGCATAATCTTTGGCGCCGCATAGCTGTCGGCCGATGCGATCTGCACGTGACCACGCGACGTGGGACGCAGATTGCACACGCTGGCCGTAAACGCGGGAAACGCGTGCAAGGGTTCGCCGAATTTGTCGAGCGACAAGGGCTGCACGTGGTATTGCAGGTTCGGCGTGGCTTGCTGCGGATCGGACTTGGCGAACGCCCCCAGCTGCGATGGCGCCATCGACATGGGCCCGCTCTGAAACAGCGCATATTGCAAGCCGATCTGCATCTTGCCCAGCATATTGCCCGCCATGATGTTCAGGGTTTTCACGCCCTGCACTTTAAAGACCATGCGCAACTGCAGGTGGTCCTGCAAATTGCCGCCCACGCCGGCGGCATCGACCACGGGAACAATCCCATGCTGCTGCAGCAAGGCGGCCGGTCCGATGCCGGACAATTGCAGCAATTGCGGCGAACCGATGGCGCCCGCCGTCAGCAAGGTTTCCCGCTTGGCCGTCGCCTGCCACTGCGTGCCGCCGCCCGTAAACACGATGCCCGTGCAACGGGGCCCCGACTCCGAAGTCTCAATCAACAGTCGTTCCACGTGGCAGCCCGTCATGATGGTCAGGTTCGGGCGGCGCGATGCCGGTTTCAAAAATGCTTTCGAGGTATTCCAGCGGATGCCGCGGCGCTGGTTGACGTCGAAATACGCGCTGCCGCTATTATCGCCGCCATTGAAATCGCTGGTTTTCGGGATGCCGACCTGCTGCGCCGCATCGCGAAACGCGTTCAGGATATCCCATGACAGCCGCTGTTTTTCCACTCTCCACTCGCCGCCCACGCCATGGTTTTCCGAGACGCCGCCGTAATAATCCTCGCTTTGCTTAAATAGCGGCAAGACCTTGTCCCAGCGCCAGGAAGCGTCGTCCGTCAGGTCGGCCCAGTGGTCGTAATCGCCGGCCTGGCCCCGCATATAGATCATGCCGTTGATGGAAGAACTGCCGCCCAGGACTTTTCCGCGCGGATAGATCAGGCTGCGCCCGCCCAGTCCCGCGTCCGCCTGCGTGGAATACAGCCAGTCCGTGCGGGGATTGCCGATGCAATGCAGATAGCCGACGGGGATGTGGATCCACACGTAATCGTCCTTGCCGCCTGCTTCCACGAGCAAAACATTGGCGTCCTTGTCGCGTGTGAGCCGGTTGGCCAACACGCAACCTGCCGTGCCGCCGCCCACGATGATGTAGTCGTATTCGCCTGCCGATTCCAATGAAGCTCCTTTCGGTATGCCATCAAGCTGTCGCGCGGCGTGTCTCCCCGTCGCGTTCCGCTACCAGAGTCTGTCTTTCTTCATGCATGCATGGCTGCTGAGCCGCCTTGAGATTACCACCAGTGCCGGGACAGGGCGACATTAATCGTTGCCTGGGATACGAACAAGCGTTACGCCAAGGTAAAAAAGCATCAAAATCAGGGGCGGCAAGCTGTGGATAACCGTATGGATATCCACAGGGACGATATGTGTGTAAACGAAAATTTTTTCAGCGGCTTTTTTTTGTCCAGAAACCGTCCCGGGCAGATACAACCCTTACTCAGCGCTTATCCGCACGCCAAGCGATTGTTTACAAGGATAAATCGGGACTTATCCACAGAAGATGCCGCCGTTAACTACTATTACTATTCTTGTATACGAACTTGTTAAGGTAAACCCGACAACGCACGCTTTGCCTGCCCTACGCCTTAGCGAACCTCCACAAGCCTGTCTTCAAAAAAAAAGCCGGGCAGCAGCTTTGGCTGACAAAAAAAAATCGCGCCAACAACTGCGCGACGAAAACCGGCACGGCCGGCATCACGCACACAGCACTGCCAAACCGTTTTTCAAAATGGAAACGTCAACAGACCTGAGCAGGCACAGTGCCAGCAGGCGGTTCGATGTCGAAAAAAGGGAAATTTTGAAACGAGTGTGGATAAGTCACTTGATATCCACAGGATGACTTGTGCGTAAACACGAACTTTTGCACAGGCCCGCATTTTATACAATTTTGCTCCTCGTGTGATACAGCGATTATGCACGCTTTATTTTGCTTGTAAACAATTGATCCTGTTGAAAAAAAGCGACTTATCCACAGAAAAAAAAGCGTTTACTATTACTACTATTTTTATATATAGATCTATTGTAAACCGACAAAAAAAGCGGAAGTGCGGGGATATTTCCAAAAAACACGCAAAGCCGTCAAAAAAAAAGCCAACGGCAACATCACGACCCACTGCCAAACCGTCTTCCAGGAATCACCTCGATGCCAGCCTCCGTGAAAGAACAGCGCTCTTGGTCACTCAGCGTTCATTGCCAGACAAGATCCCATGCTGACGAAACACGTCAAACATGCCACTACAGCAAGAAAAGCCACGATTTTTGCTTGGCGGTGTGGATAAGTGCCTGCATATCCACAGGATGAGATGTGGGGAAAGTCGATCTTTGTCCACACGCCAATTTTTATCCCAAACAAGTCCGCCGTAGATACAATGCTTGTGCGCCTACTTTTTTGTGCGCTAAGTCGATGATTTTTCGATGGTATACCGACTTATCCACAAAAAAATGGCCGTTTACTATCACTACTATTTTTATGTATACATCTTTATTTAAAACACAGAGACAAACGCGAACGGTGGAAAAGTCGCTGAAACGGCTGTTTTCACCATGTAAACCGTTTTGCAATTCAAAAAAACCTGTAAAAACAGCATGCATACACATCAAAAAATGCGTTTAGGCATCATCAGTGCCTTGCACGAAGAACAGCAGGGGCTGGTAGAAGCCATGCAGAGCCCCCAGAGGCGTTCGCACGGCATGCGCGACTACACCCTGGGAACCCTGTGGAATATCGACGCTGTGTGCGTCCTGTCGCGTCTGGGCAAGGTTGCTGCTGCCATGACAGCTTCTATCCTTGTGGAAAAGTACGGAGTTACCCACATCGTCTTCACCGGCGTGGCCGGCAGTGGGGATAAACACGTGAAAGTCGGCGATATCGTCGTGGCCGAATCGCTGTTGCAGCACGATATGGACGCCCGCCCTTTGTTTCCCCGTTTTGAAGTGCCATTGACTGGCCTGCAGCGCTTTGCCACGGACCTGGAACTGAGCACGCAACTGGCTGGCGCCGCGGAAGATTTCCTGCGTGACGATGTTTCCAGCGTGCTCAAGGCGGCCGATATCGCGGCATTTGGCTTGCAACACGCGCGAGTGCACCGTGGCCTGATCGCCAGCGGCGACCAGTTCATCAGCAGCGCCGCGCATCTGAACCAGCTCAAAGTAGATATCCCCGACCTGCTAGCCGTCGAAATGGAAGGCGCCGCCGTGGCGCAAGTGTGTTTTGAACTGGGCGTGCCGTTTACCGTTATGCGCACTATTTCCGACAACGCCAACGAAGAGGCGGCCGTCGATTTCATGCGTTTCGTGCAAACCGTCGCTTCGCCGTATGCGTTTACGGTGATCCAGCAATTGTGCCAGCGTCTGGCTGGCTGATTTTTCATCCAGCGTGCATAAAAAAAGGGCAGAACCACTGGTTCTGCCCTTTTGCGTTGACTGCCTGCTTAAATGTTAGACACTGAGCATCATCAGGCTGGCATTCCCACCGGCCGCCGTCGTATTCACGCACAGCGCTCGCTCAGCGACCAGACGCCACAGAGGGATGGCACCCTCTTGTGTGGTGGCGATGGTGCCCACCAGGGCCCCTTCCCGTGCCGCCAGCAGCGGTTTGAGCTGCGCATCGAGGCTAGGCTCGATCATGGCGATCTGGAAATCATGCTTGACCGACTCCAGGCTCGTAATGATCTGGATGCGGTCCTTCAGCGCGGCCGGCAAGTCGCCCGGGATCAGCTCCGGCGATTGTGCCAGCACCAGGGCCTCGTTACCGGTGGCCAGGACGGCGGCCAGCTGGTTCATCAGCGTGCCGGACGTGGCGGCCGCGCACAGAATCGTGCCGCGCGCGGCAAAGCTCAGGGTATTGCGCTCGCCTGTCGGGCCTGGCAAGACGGTGGTGCTGCCCAGCAAGGTGGTGCGTGCGTATTCCTGCGCCAGTTGCTCGACCTTGTCGTGGCCATGCATCTTTGCCCACACGGTCAGCGCATCGAGCGCTGGCGGCGCCTGGCGCTGGTGCTGCGCGCCGGCTGGCGCATTGCGCTGCAGGCGTTTCAGGTACAGGGGGCCGCCCGCTTTGGGGCCGGTGCCTGATTTGCCTTCGCCGCCGAACGGCTGCACGCCGACGACGGCACCGACGATGTTGCGGTTCACATAAATATTGCCTACGTGTGCGCGCTTGGTAATGAAATCGATCGTTTCATCGATGCGCGTATGGATGCCCAGGGTCAGGCCGTAACCGCTGTCATTGATCGATTGCACCAGTTGCGGCAGCTCGGAGCGCTTGTAGCGGATTACGTGCAGCACGGGGCCGAAGACTTCCTGCGTCAATTGCGTCAGCGACTTGATTTCCAGCACGGTCGGGGCGACGAACGTGCCTTTGACGGTCGGCAAATCGAGCGAATAATGGTCGATGGCCATGGTTTTCATCTTGTTGATGTGCGCCAGCAAGTTACCTTGCGCTTCCGCATCGATGACGGGACCGATATCGGTCGCCAGGCGGTCAGGATTGCCGACGCGCAGTTCCTGCATGGCGCCCTTGAGCATGTGGATGGTCTTGTCGGCGATTTCCGTTTGCAGGAACAGCACGCGCAAGGCAGAGCAGCGCTGGCCGGCACTGTCAAAGGCGGACGACATCACATCCTGCACCACTTGCTCCGGCAAGGCGGACGAATCGACGATCAGGGCATTCTGGCCGCCCGTTTCGGCGATCAGGGGAATGTCGATGCCTTCGGCCACGGCGCGCGCGGCCAGGTTGCGGTTGATCAGTTGCGCCACTTCCGTCGAGCCCGTGAAAATCACGCCTTTCACGCGTGCGTCATTGCACAGGCCGGCGCCGACGACTTCGCCGCTGCCGGGCAAGAATTGCAGCGCACCGCGCGGTACGCCTGCCGCGTGCAGCAATTGCACGGCGCGGTGGGCGATCAGCGGCGTTTGCTCGGCCGGTTTGGCCAGCACCACGTTGCCTGCGGCCAGGGCGGCGGCCAGCTGGCCCGTAAAGATGGCCAGCGGGAAGTTCCACGGGCTGATGCAGGTGACGGGACCGAGCGCCAGGGTATTCGGCGCGTGTTCCACCTGCGCCGCGTAGTAGCGCAGGAAGTCGACGGCTTCGCGGATTTCCGCGATCGCGTTCGGCAGGGACTTGCCCGCTTCGCGCACGGCCAGGGCCATCAGCTCGATATGATGTTCTTCGAACAGGTCGGCAGCGCGCAGCAACGCTTGCGCGCGGATCGATGGTTCTGTTGTTTGCCAATCCATGGCGTAGGCGCTGGCGCTGGCCAGGGCCGTTTCCACGTCGGCCGGACCGGCTTCCATGACCTTGCCCACGACATCGTCGTGCTGGGCCGGATTGTGCAGCATGTGCGTGGGGCCATTCAGGCTGACGGCGCCATCGATCAGCGGCGCTGCCTGCCATGTCTGCTGTTGCGCCAGGCCCGTGGCCAGCGTGCGCAAAGTATCTTCATTCGACAGGTCCAGGCCGGCCGAGTTCCTGCGTTCGCTGCCAAACATGTCCAGCGGCAGCGGAATCGACGGATGCGGCAAGCCGCCCTGCAGGCGCGCCTGCTCGAGCGGATCGCGGATCAGGCTATCGATGGCCACGCTTTCGTCGACGATCTGGTTGACGAAGGAGGAGTTGGCGCCGTTTTCCAGCAGGCGCCGCACCAAATAGGCCAGCAGGGTTTCATGCGAACCGACGGGCGCGTAGATGCGGCACGGCTTGTCGAGATTCTCGGGGCCGACGACCTGGTCGTACAAGGTTTCGCCCATGCCGTGCAGACATTGGAATTCGTAGTCGGTGATGCCGTCGCGTTTCGCCCAGGTATAAATGGTCGACAGGGTTTGCGCGTTGTGCGTGGCAAATTGTGGATAGATCAGGCTGCTGGCGGCCAGCAGTTTTTGCGCACACACGAGGTAAGAGACGTCCGTGTAGACCTTGCGCGTGTAGACGGGATAGCCTTCCTGGCCGTCGACTTGCGCGCGTTTGACTTCCGCATCCCAATACGCGCCCTTCACCAGGCGCACCATGAACTTGCGGCCGCTGCGGTGCGCCAGGTCGATCAGGAAATCGATGGCAAACGGGCAGCGTTTTTGATACGCCTGCACCACGTAGCCGATGCCGTCGAAGCCGGCGAGGTCCGCATCGAAAGCCAGTGCTTCCATCAGGTCGAGCGACAATTCCAGGCGGTCCGTTTCTTCCGCATCGATGTTGAAGCCGATGTTGTACTGTTTGGCCAGCAACAGCAGCGCTTTGACTTTCGGCAGCAATTCCTCCATGACGCGGGTACGCTGGGCGCGGCTGTAGCGCGCATGCAGGGCCGACAGTTTCACGGAAATGCCGGGACCGTTGCGGATGCCGCGGCCGTTCGACGCCTTGCCGATGGCGTGGATTGCCGTTTCGTACGAGGCGTAGTAGTTGGCCGCGTCCTGCTGCGTCAGGGCCGCCTCGCCCAGCATGTCGTAGGAGTAACGGTAGCCGCGCGTTTCATTCTCGCGGCTGTTCTTCAGCGCTTCCTCGATGGTTTGACCCGTCACGAACTGGTTGCCCAGCATGCGCATGGCCAGGTCGACGCCTCTGCGGATCAGCGGTTCGCCGCCTTTGGCGATGAGCTTGGTCATGGCCGAACCGAGGCCCGATTCGCTGCTGGTACTGACCAGTTTGCCCGTAATCAGCAAACCCCAGGTGGCCGCGTTGACGAACAGCGACGGCGATTCGCCCAGGTGTTTCTTCCAGTCACCCTTGCTGATTTTGTCGGCGATCAAACGGTCGGCCGTCTGACTGTCGGGTATACGCAACAGCGCTTCAGCCAGACACATTAATGCAACACCCTCTTCCGACGATAGCGAGAACTCGTGCATCAGTGCATCGACGCCGGACGCGCGTGTGCGTTTTTGGCGCACGTTCGAGACCAGGCGGTGCGCCAGCGCTTGTCCTTCGGCCGTCGTTTCGGTGCTGCTGGGGCGCACTTGTTGCAACAGCCACTGCACGGCGGAAACCTCGTCGCGCCTATAGGCAGCGGTGATGGCGGCGCGTTGTGGAGTCGCTTCGGGCAGGATTTCTGCCTGGAACGCAGCAAAAGGAATCGGGGTAAAAGCCGAGGGGCCTGCAGGGTGCATAAGTGCTCTTTACAAGGAAAAAGGGGACGAAAACTGACGTAATTCTTGCTCTTTTTTGGTGCAAAAAAATACAGAAAGTCGGACGTTAAGATGATTCGATTGTAAAGGGGATTCTTATGGATTAATTCTGGTAATACAGGGGACTAGCAATAGATAGTTTTTGATGCGACAATTTAACCAAATAATATTAATTTGGGGGTGATGGGAATGCTGGACAAGATCAGTAAGAAAATCCTGATGGAATTGCAGAGCGATGGACGCATCAGCAATGTGGAGCTGGCCGCGCGCGTGAACCTGTCGCCGGCCGCCTGCCTGGAGCGCGTGCGCAAGCTGCACGAATCCGGTTACATCATGGGCTATACGGCCCAGTTGAACCCGCAGCTGCTCGACGTGTCGCTGCTGGTGTTCATCGAAGTGGTGCTCGATCGCACGACACCGGAAGTGTTCGACGCCTTCAAGCATAGCGTACAAATCATTCCAGAGGTACTGGAATGTCATATGGTCGCTGGCGGTTTCGATTACCTGGTCAAGGCGCGCGTCAAGGACATGGCCGCCTACCGCGAATTCCTGGGCAAGACGCTGTTGCAGAAAGGTGTGCGGGAAACCCACACTTATGCCGTCATGGAAGAGGTCAAAAACACCACCAAATTGCCAATTAAGTGACCCTGGTGTAGCCGCCCCGTTTTTCTGATTGAGCTATCGGAACAAATGTTGTAGGGTAGAACTACAATTCTGCTATCCGGTAGCCGGCCTGAAAACACGCGCAGACGTTGTGTTCAGGGTGCAAGGTGGGCAATCGTGCCCATCCGCATACGGCCACAGCACGTCCCTCCAGGGACGTGACGGGTTCGCGCAGCGGGGGACAAATGAAGCAGTTGCAGCATCAGCTGGTGCGTTTCTTTGTATTCACGATCCTGGCAATGGCCGTGGCCTGTTGCCTGGCCTATCTGCTGCTGCTGTCGGGCGGCGACCATCCTTATTTGATTGCCTGCGTGGCCGCCGCCATCGGCGCCGCGCTGCTGGCGTTTGCCGGCCGTCCACGCGGCGAACCGGGCTTGCACCAGTTCGCCGACACGGTGGGCAATGCCATCGATGCCATCATGATCGGTGCGGCTGAAACCTCGTATTTCGTCGATTCCGTCAAACAGAAGGTGGAACTTGATGTCCGCACGGCCAGCGACATTGCCGACAGTTCCGTACAAAATGCCGCGATGACGGAAAAGATCGCCGCCAATGCGGAACGGGCCGCCAAGGTAGCGGCCGGCGTGCGCGTGGAAAGCGTGGCGGCGCGTGCCGAAGTGGACCAGGGCTTGCGCCGCATCAATACGGCACGCGAGGAAGCGCAAGGCGCGTCCAGCACCATGCTGAGCCTGCAGGAAAAATCCAAACGCATCACGGGCTTCACGGAAGCCATTTCCGATATTTCCGCGCGCACCAACTTGCTGGCGCTGAACGCCGCCATCGAAGCGGCCCGTGCCGGCGAACATGGCCGCGGTTTTGCCGTCGTGGCCGGTGAAGTGCGGCAATTGGCGCAGCGCACCAAGGAAGCTTCCGATGAAATCAGCGTCATGGTGCGCGAAATCAATGAACAGTCGGAAAAAGCCGCGCGCGGCATGAGTTCGCTGGCGGCCGGTGTCACGGAAGCGGCGCGCAACGTGGAAAGCGTGCACGCCTCACTCAGCCATATCGAGCAATCGTCGGGCGAGTCGGAAGACGAGATCGGGCAAATTGCCCGCGCCTCGCGCGAACACGTCGACACGACGCAAGTGATCGCCGACGCCATCCTGCAAATCCGCGACAGCATGCTGTCGACGAATGCCGAATTGCCGCGCGCCACGCAGTCGGCCATGGCCCTGGCCGAGCGGGCCGAAGTGATCGCCGGCGCCCTCGGTGAATCGAGCGTGGCCACGCCGCACGACGAGATCCGCGAGGCGGCCCAGCGCGCCGCGCGCGACGTGGGCAAACTGTTCGAGCAAGCGATCGCGTCGGGCCGCATCACGCGCGAAGCCCTGTTCGACCGCCACTACCGCCCGATTCCGAACACCAATCCGCCCAAGCACAACACGAAGTTCGACGCGTTTACGGACAAGGTGCTGCCCGACCTGCAGGAAGGCGTGCTGGCCGCCCTACCCCACCTGGCGTATGCGGGCGCCGTCGACAACAATGGCTATTTTCCGACGCACAACAAGAAGTTTTCCCAGCCGCTGACGGGCGACTACGCCACCGATATGGTCAATAACCGCACCAAGCGCATCTTCAGCGACCGCACGGGCAAGCGCTGCGGCAGCAACACCAAGGCCTTCCTGCTGCAGACCTATAAACGCGACACAGGCGAGGTCATGCACGATTTGTCCGTGCCCATCCACGTCGAGGGCAAGCACTGGGGCGGTTTTCGCATCGGTTATCGCTCCAGCAACCACGCATAGCAAAACGCCTGATGAGAGATCATCAGGCGTTTTTTCTTGTGCAGGCGACGCTTACTCGATATGCGGCTTCGGTGCCACGCCGCCGCCGGCGGCCGTGGCCGTGCGCAGGGTGGGCGTGTTCATGCTTTCCAGATGGTTGCGCAGCCATTTGTGGGCGGGGCTGCGGGCATCGCGCTCGTGCCACAGCATGTCCAGGTGGACGGCCGGCAAGGTCAATGGCAAATCTTTGTACAGCAGGGACTCCGTCATGCCCGTCGAGGCGATCAAATGGCGCGGCAAGACCGTGATCAGGTCGGAATTGGCGACCACTCTGCCTGCTGTGAAGAACTGGTTGACCGTCAACAGAATGCGCCGTTCGCGGTGGATCTGCGACAGCGCTTCGTCGATCAAGCCATGTGCGCGGCCGGAAAAGCTCACCAATAAATGGTTGGCTGCGCAGTAGTTATCCAGAGTCAATTCCTTGTCGGCCAGCGGATGGCCGCGCCGCATCACGCACACATACTTGCCGGAATACAGGCGCTCGTGGCGGATGGGCGAACCCGTTTCGCTCGACAATTGCGCTGCCACGCCGGGAAAGAAGCCCACGGCCAGGTCGATATCGCCGCGCAGCAGCATCGGGCGCGGTTCGCGCGTCGTCAGCGGCATCATGCGCACGTTGACGCCCGGTGCTTCCCGTTCGATCGAGCGCATCAGCGAGGGCAGCCAGAACGCGGCCGTCGCATCGGCCATGGCCATGCGGAAGGTGGCGTGGGTTTTCGACACGTCGAAAGTTTCCGGCGTGACGGCCGCTTCCAGGCTGGCCAGGGCCGAGCGCACGGATGGCCACAGGGCTTCGGCGCGGGGCGTGGGTTTCACGCCGTAGGCCGTGCGGATCAGCAACTCGTCACCGAGGCTCTCGCGCAGGCGTTTGATGGCGTTCGATACCGCCGGCTGCGTCATCGCCAGGTGGCCGGCTGCGCGCGTCAGGTTTTGTTCCGTCATGACGGCGTCGAAAACACGCAGCAAGTTCAGATCCAGCGTCAGAAAACTCATGGAAAGCCCAAGATAAAAGTTGAATTGATTACTTAAAATTGATTACTTAGGAGTGTAAACCGCGCCGGGCACGAATATTTTCACTCGTTAAAAAATATTACAGTTTTCCATTCACGATTCATATAATTGGTATCAAGAAATGGAATTAGATTTATATGTTGCACTGCACTATAGTACTGGCAAATTCTATAATGCACTGGAACACTATGTCTACCTTCGCCTCCGCCCTGTACGCAGTATCCGCACCCGTGCTGGAGATTTCTCTGTTGAACGCCCTGCAACTCGTGCTGGTGATCGTCGCCGTGGGCGCGTTCGCCCTGCTGTTCAAGCCTTTGCTGGTGGGGATTGCCCGCGCCATGATGCTGGTGGTGCGTCCCAAGCTGAGCCGAGAAGAGCGTCTGGCGCGCCAGCAGATGCGCGAAGCGCAAGCCTTGAAGCGCACCCTGGGCAAGATGGATGGCGTATCGCCAAGCAACGCCGCCGAATTGCGCGCCCTGTCGACACGCGCATAAGCTCGCTGTTGCAGAAAGACAAGCCGGCATGCGCCGGCTTTTTTTACGCCCGCGTTTTCGTTCAAGCCGCTTTAAGCCATATCGCCCAACAAATGCGCGCGCAGCAAAGTGTCGGCAGGATGGGCGCCGATCCAGATTTTCAGCAGCGCATTGTAAAAGGCCAGGTCCGGCACCATGTCGCCCACCTGCTTGCCGTTCAGTTTGCACAAGGTTCCCTCTTCCGGCAGCCAGTCCACGGTCAGAATGTCGCCCTTTTTCAGGCCGGGCACCATTTCGAACATGGCGCCGAATTGCATCGTCTGGCTCAGCAGGCGTGTGCGGTCGGCCTGGTCGGAACTGCGCTTCAAGCCCTGCATGAAGGCTTGCCCCAGCTCGTCGGAAGTGATGTCGCGCAGCATGACGATTTCCAGACGGCGCGGTCCGGGCAGCACCAAAATGTCGGCCAGCTGGGTTTTCTTTTCCGGCAGGTACAGCGCGATCGTGTAGACCTTGAAGATGACCTTGTAGCGCACGCCGGCGCCGTTGAGTTTCAACTCGCGGCTGGCCAGTTGTACCGTGTCGTCCAGCTTGACGCCGCCCACCTCGACGGCCAGCGCCGCTTGTGCCAAGGCGGCGTACAGGCAGGCGGCAGCGAGGGAACGGCCGAAACGGGATGTGCTTATTTGCATCTTCTACCTCCGTGGAAACCATGGGCTGTGGATAAGTCAGCACACAGTGTAGAACAGTTGGCAGAAGCTGGCGCCACGCAGAAGGGGGCGCGGGAGAAAAGCTTAGGTTTTGGCGGCAGGCAGTTCCGCCTGCAGGCGTTCGTACTTGGCCATCAATTGTTCCGGGCTTTCGCGCCAGGCGGGATTGAAGGGGATGCAGCTGACGGGGCACACTTGCTGGCATTGCGGCTCGTCAAAGTGGCCCACGCATTCGGTGCACTTGTTGGGATCGATTTCGTAGATTTCCGCGCCCATGTAGATCGCGTCATTCGGGCACTCGGGCTCGCAAATGTCGCAATTGATGCATTCGTCGGTGATCAGTAATGCCATGATTTCACTCTTACTTATTGCGATGAGGCAGCGTTGGCGGCAATCTTGTTCTGCAGCCAGCGGTTCACCGAGGGGAAGACAAACTTGGAGACGTCGCCGCCCAGCGCCGCGATTTCGCGCACGATGGTGCCCGAAATGAACTGGTACTGGTCGGACGGCGTCAGGAACATGGTTTCGACATCGGGCAGCAGGTAGCGGTTCATGCCCGCCATCTGGAATTCGTATTCGAAGTCGGAAACGGCGCGCAAGCCGCGCACGATGACACGCGCTTCATGCTTGCGCACGAAATCCTTGAGCAAGCCGGAAAAGCTTTCCACTTGCACATTCGGATAGTGGCCAAGCACTTCGTTGGCGATTTCCAGGCGTTCGTCGAGCGAGAAAAACGGTTGCTTGTTCTTGCTGTCGGCCACACCGACGATCAGCTTGTCAAACAGACCCGATGCGCGGCGCACCAAATCTTCATGACCACGCGTGAGCGGATCGAATGTTCCTGGATAAACGGCTACAACCATTGCGGCTCCCTGACGATGCACCAATATAGACGCGCATTATGCCTGAAATTGGTGCTGCGCCTCGGGCCAGGGAGCCTTTTTGCCTCATTTATAGGCAGATTCAGGCAGTTGCCGGCATTTTGTTGTAAGTTAGCAAATGATAATAAACGGTGCCCGCCTTGTCGGCGCGGATGACTTCCCATGGCGCCATCCATTCTGGTTTTTCCAGCGCGCTGTTTTCATCGAAGACCAGCGGCAAGCCCGATTCCGCGTATATGATGCCGCCTTCCTTGAGCAGATTGGCGCACAGCGGCAGTACTTTCGCGAGGAAATCCAGCTGGTAAGGCGGGTCAAGGAAGATTAGATCGAAGCGCTGGCCGCGCGCTGCCAGGCCTTGCGCCGTCAGCAGGGCGTCGCCGCGCAGCAGTTGGACATTATCAGCGCGCAATTTCGTCTTGTTTTCTTCCAGCTGGCGAATCACGGGCGTGTGCGTGTCGACCATGGTGACGGACGCGGCGCCGCGGCTGGCCGCTTCGAAACCCAGCGCGCCGCTGCCGGCGAACAGATCCAGCACCTGGGCGTTGGCCCAGTCGCCGTCGCGCAAGTGATTGATCCAGTTAAATACGGTTTCGCGCACGCGGTCCGGTGTCGGGCGCAAACCGAGTGCCTGCAAAACAGGCAGCACGGAGCGCTTCCACTGGCCACCGATGATGCGCACCTGGTTCGGTGGCGGCGCGTGGTGGACAGGGACTTTGGCGGGTTTTTTAATCTTCTTTTGCATGGGGATTTCTTCAATTCGATGGCGGCCACTATAGCATATGGCCCCCTCCCCCCTGCTGGCGCTGCCCCGCTATTTGGGTTGTGTGGCCAGGGAATTGAAATCGTCGATCCAGCCCTGCATGCGCTTGACGGCGTGGGCCTTTTGCGCCGGCGTGGCGATCTTGATCACTGTCAAGACCATCTGCGCCGTGCTGCTTTCGTAGGCATCGAAGAAGGCCTTGCGCTCCGAATGTTCGAGGCGCTCGAAACTGTCCTTGATCAGGGTCGTGATCAAGCCCACGGTGGCGTCCTTGCCGAGTTTTTCCTGGTGAACCTTCTTGACCAGGTTCAACACATTCTGCTGGCGCCGCATGCGTTCGTCGAGCCAGATCTCATTGTTCAGCGGACGCGCGTCGGACGCCTTGCGGATGATGGCTTCCTGCTCGCTGCTGAAGCTGCCGAACCACAGTTCGAATTGCTCCATGGCTTTCTTGTAGCGCAGTTGCTGGCGCTTCTCCTGGTCGCCGCTCAGATATTTCTTGCGGTAATCATCATTGTTCGACTTGAACTTCTTTTCCATCTGTGCGATCTGCTCGGGCTTGAGCGAGCGCGCCAGGTCGGCCAGTTCGGGCGCCGCTTTCAGCAGCAGCGCCTGGGTGCGCTGCTTGATCTCGCTGTAATCGGCCATCAGGTCCGCCTGCGTGATATTGCCTTGCAACTGCTTCTGGCCCGTGCGCAGGATCTCCACGTAATCCTTCAATTGCGTCTTGCGGTGCCAGTCGAACAGCTTGTCGATATCCTCGCGCACCCAGCCTTTCTGGTCGCGGTCGAGGTCGACATACGCGTTCAGCCACCAGTACAGCACGGTATCGCCATTGTTGTAGGCCAGGCGCAAGCCGCTGCAGCCTGCGACAATAATGAAAAGCATGGCCAGCACGGCGTAACGAAAGCGGCTGGAGAATGGGGCCTGCGTGTTAAACTTTTTCATATTCTTAACTTATAAAAGACGGTCTATGAACGTTGTCATTCTCGCTGCCGGTATGGGCAAACGCATGCAGTCGGCACTGCCCAAGGTATTGCACCCGTTGGCGGGCAAGCCATTGTTGTCGCACGTCATCGACACGGCGCGCGGCCTGGCGCCGTCCCGATTATGCGTGATTTACGGGCATGGGGGCGCAGCGGTGCTGAAGTTGCTCGACGGCTACAAGGTGAACCATGCCGTGCAGATCGACGCCGCTGAACAGGCGCAGCAGCTGGGCACCGGCCATGCCGTGCAGCAAGCGCTGCCTTTGCTGGACGACAGCGTGCCGACCCTGATCCTGTACGGCGACGTGCCGCTGACCAGCGCTGTTTCCCTGCAACAACTGGTGGATGCGGCTGGCAACGATAAGCTGGCCATCCTGACCGTGGAACAGGACGATCCCTTCGGCCTGGGCCGCATCGTGCGCGAGAACGGCGCCATCGTGCGCATCGTCGAGGAAAAAGATGCCACGCCAGCAGAGCGCGCCATCCAGGAAATCAACAGCGGCATCATGGTCGCGCCCACCGTGGCCCTGAAGCAATGGCTGTCCGCCTTGTCGAATGACAATGCGCAAGGGGAATACTATCTGACCGATATCGTTGCCCAGGCCGTCGCTGATGGTGTTGCCGTCACCTCGGCCCAGCCTGCTGCCGTGTGGGAAGTGGCGGGCGTCAACAGCAAGGTGCAGCTGGCCCAGCTGGAACGCATCCACCAGAACAATATCGCGCAAGCGCTGCTCGAGCGTGGCGTGACCCTGTTTGACCCGGCCCGCATCGACGTGCGCGGCGAACTCATTTGCGGCCGCGATGTCACCATCGACGTCGGCTGCGTGTTCGAAGGCAGAGTCGAACTGGGCGACGGCGTGCGCGTGGGCGCCAACAACGTCTTCATCAACGCCACGGTGGCGGCTGGCGCACACATCAAGCCCTTCTGCCATATCGAGGACGCCATCGTCGGCGCCGCCTCCATCATCGGCCCGTACGCGCGCCTGCGCCCGGGCACGGTCCTGGCGGAAGACGTGCACATCGGTAACTTCGTCGAAGTGAAAAACAGCCAGATCGCCGCGCACAGCAAGGCGAATCACCTGGCCTACATCGGCGACGCCACCATCGGCTCGAAGGTCAACATCGGGGCCGGCACGATTACCTGCAACTATGACGGCGTGAACAAGTTCCGCACGGTGATTGAAGACGACGCCTTCATTGGCAGCGACAGCCAGTTGATCGCGCCCGTCACCGTCGGCAAGGGCGCCACCCTGGGCGCCGGCACGACCTTGTCGAAAGATGCGCCGGCCGGCAAGCTGACCGTTTCGCGCGCGCGCCAGGTGACCATCGACGGCTGGACGCGTCCCGTGAAAATCAAGAAGTAAGCGCACCGCCCTCGGTAAGCATGACGCCGTCAGCCTGTCCGGGCTGGCGGCGTTTTTTTATACCTGTGGATAATCCTGTGGAGAGTTGGCTGACAACCCGGGATAAGTCCTGCCATTTTCCCCATCCCGTATTTTCTCCGTATTGTTGTGTGTGGATAAACATGTGAACAAGCATGCGGACAAGTGATGGATAAGCCCGGTATAAGCTGCGTATAAACGGTCAAGAACCTGTGGAAAAGACGGGATAAGTTTTTTGGCCCAGCTTGCCGCTCCAGCGTACAAGCCAGTCCGTGCAGACTGAAAAAGCATCGCCGGATTTTTGCTTGCCTGGACTGTGGATAAGCTTGTGTGTAATCTACGGATAAGTGATGAATAACTTATAAGTCATTGTATTGTAAGGATATTCAAGAGTTATTCGTCAATGCTGGCTGTGGGTAAAGCTGTGCAAAAGGCTGTGATTAAAGCGTGGGCAAGCGATGGATAAGCCCGGATAAGTTTTGCCCGGCAGTAGCTACACATTTATTGAGGGGCCTCCTCCGAGGCCAGATGTGGCAGCCGTGAAAATCCGTGATTTTTATACTGTGGATAAACTTGTGTATAAGCATGCGGAAAAGTGAGGATAAGCAGGGATAACTGTTCTGTCCGCTTGCTTCACACCGCGATGCGCGTCTCGAATTTGCTGCGGAACGTGGAAAAGTAGCTTTTCACGTTGCGCACATTCGCGTGTGCGGCAAACAGGCGGTGCGCCAGCGCGTGGTAGGCGGGCATGTCGGCCACCTGCACCATCAGCACGAAGTCGGGCCCGGGCGAGACGCGGTAGCATTGCAGCACAGCAGCTTCCTGCGCCACGAGCTGCTCGAATTCCGCCATGCGCTCCGCCGCCTGCACGTCGAGCGTGATTTCCACGATGGCAGTCAGGCGCGCGCCCACCAGCTGCGGCGCGACGATGGCCACTTGCCGCTCGATGACGCCGCTTTCCCTTAAATGCTTGACCCGCCGCAAACAGGTGGGCGCCGAGACGTGCACCGAGCGCGCCAGTTCACTGTTGGTTTGCGATGCATCAATTTGCAAGGCGTTCAGGATGCGACGATCGATTTCGTCGAGGGTAATGTTGTCTTCGCTCATGGTATTGAAGAATTGGAGAATATATTGAGTTTAAATGAAATAATATTTCACCACAAAATAGAGGTGAAATATTCAGTCAAATATACACTTATTTAGAAAGCATATTTCATGCACTCTGCATTAGCATGCGTGCATTGATTAAATTTTAGACAGAGGTTTCCATGTGCGGCATCGTCGGCGCAGTAGCGCAACGTAATATCACTCCCATCCTGGTCGAAGGCTTGAAGCGCCTGGAATACCGCGGCTACGATTCCTGCGGCATCGCCCTGCATGCGGATGGCCGTTTGCAGCGTTCGCGCTCCACCTCGCGCGTGGCCGAGCTGGAAAAGCAGATCGGCGAAGAAGGCTTGAGCGGTTTCACGGGCATCGCCCACACGCGCTGGGCCACGCATGGCGCCCCTGTCTCGTTCAATGCCCACCCGCACTTTTCCCCAACGGAAGAGAACGCCCGCGTGGCGCTGGTGCATAACGGCATCATCGAAAACCACGACGAACTGCGTGCCGAACTGACGGCCCTCGGTTACGTCTTCCAGAGCCAGACGGACACGGAAGTGATCGCCCACCTGGTCGAGCACATGTACAACGGCGACCTGTTCGAAACCGTGCAGCAAGCCGTGAAACGCCTCGATGGCGCGTATGCGATCGCCGTGTTCTGCCGCGACGAACCGCACCGCGTGGTCGCCGCGCGCCAGGGTTCGCCCCTGATCGTCGGCCTGGGCAATGGTGAAAACTTTGTCGCGTCCGACGCCATGGCGCTGGCCGGCACGACGGACCAGATCATCTACCTGGAAGAGGGCGATGTGGTCGACCTGCAACTGTCACGCTGCTGGATCGTCGACGTCGATGGCAAGCCCGTCGAGCGCGAAGTGAAAACCGTGCACGCGCACACGGGCGCGGCCGAGCTGGGCCCGTACCGCCACTACATGCAGAAGGAAATCTTCGAGCAGCCGCGCGCCATCGGCGACACCTTGGAAGGCGTGACGGGCATCATGCCGGAACTGTTCGGCGACGACGCCTATAAAATCTTCAAGCAGATCGACCGCGTGCTGATCTTGGCCTGCGGCACCAGCTCGTACGCCGGCATGACGGCGAAATACTGGATCGAGTCGATCGCCAAGGTGCCCGTCAGCGTGGAAGTGGCCAGCGAATACCGCTACCGCGACAGCGTGCCGCACCCGAACACGCTGGTGGTGACCATTTCGCAAAGCGGCGAAACGGCCGATACCCTGGCCGCCCTGAAACACGCGCGCAGCCTGGGCATGCAGCACACCTTGACCATCTGCAACGTGGCCACCAGCGCCATGGTGCGCGAATGCGCCTTGGCCTACATCACGCGCGCCGGCGTGGAAGTCGGCGTGGCATCCACCAAAGCGTTCACGACGCAGCTGGCCGGTCTGTTCCTGCTGACCTTGTGCCTGGCGCAAGTCAATGGCCACCTGTCCGAAGAACAGGAAGCGGCGCACCTGAAAGCCATGCGCCACCTGCCCGTCGCCATCGCGTCCGTGCTGGCGCTGGAACCGCAAATCATCGCCTGGTCCGAAGAATTTGCGCGCAAGGAAAACGCCCTCTTCCTCGGTCGCGGCATGCACTACCCGATCGCCCTGGAAGGCGCGTTGAAACTGAAGGAAATCTCGTACATCCACGCGGAAGCGTATCCGGCCGGTGAATTGAAGCACGGCCCGCTGGCCCTGGTGACGAATGAAATGCCGGTCGTCACCATCGCGCCAAACGACGCCCTGATCGAAAAGCTCAAATCGAACATGCAGGAAGTGCGCGCCCGCGGCGGCCAATTGTATGTCTTCGCCGACGTCGATTCGCGCATCAGCTCCGGCGAAGGCCTGCACGTCATCCGCCTGCCCGAGCACTACGGCGATCTGTCGCCGATCCTGCACGTGGTCGCACTGCAATTGCTGGCGTATCACACGGCGCTGGCGCGCGGCACGGATGTGGACAAGCCACGCAATCTGGCGAAGTCGGTGACGGTGGAGTAAGCAGGGCGGATTGTGTATTGCTCTGGTGGCGCGGCGCCGCCAGAGAGGCGGTCGTCGCACAGGATGCTCAAGGGCCTGGGGCGGTACGAGAACGGTACTGCTCTATCCACTTCACCGACTGTGCGATGCCGCCAAATGGAAAGAAATGCAGGCTGACCTCGCCATGTGCTGCTGTCAGGCCGGCGGCCAGGCGCTCGACAAACAGATCGGGCCCTGCCGTGCCGAACAGCTTGCCGATCGAGACGCCATATTTGGACCACATCGATGCGCAGGCGCCCACACCGCACACCGCGGCATAGCGCGCCAGCACGGCGATGCTCGCGGGGCCCGGCACGCCCACGTGCACGGGATGGGTTATGCCACGCGCGCGCAGGGCTTGCAACCACGTCAACACGACGTCGGCATCAAACGCAAACTGTGTGACGATCAAGGGCGCCATGCCGTGCTTCTCGATGCTATGGCACTTGCGCTCAAGCACCTCCCACTGTTCAGCCTTGCTCATCACCGGATGGCCTTCCGGGTGGCCACCCACGCCGATCACTTTCATGCCCGCGCGCTCAAAAATACCTGTGTCGATCAGCGCGGCACTGTCGGCAAACGGCCCCATCGGTGTGGGTGGATCGCCAGCGATGACGAAGCAGCGCTCGACGCCGGCTTCAGCGGCCGCGCGCTGGACGAAGGACTCCAAGCCGGCGAGCGAAGCGATACGGCGCGCAGACAAGTGCGGCATGGGCTCAAAGCCGAGGCTGCGCACGGCCCGCGCCGCGGCAAGCCGCGCGTCGTCGTCCTCGCGTGCCAGGTAGGGAATGGAAATGGTGGACCCGGGCAATATCCGGGGCGCCGCCGCGCTCAGCGCAGCAATGTCTTTCGTACTGGCTTCCAGCGAATAGGCGTGCGTGATGTTGTTGGCGGGCCAGGGCTGAGCGGGATGCATCAAGGGTTTTACCTTAGCTTCCTTGCGCCATGGCGATGAAGGCCTTGACGTAGTCGATGGCGGTGTCCGTCTCGCGTGCGCCCAGGAAGATCTGCTTGGCGATGCCGCGCGCGCCCAGCCGCACAGGCACCACGTCCATCTTGGCCGCGTATTCCTCGACCAGCCAGCGCGGCAGGGCGGCTACGCCGCGGCCGCTGGCCACCATCTGCAACATGATGTCGGTCGTTTCGATGGCTTTGTGGCGCTTGGGCGTGACACCGGCAGGCAACAGGAACTGGTTGTAGATGTCCAGGCGCTCGATGTCCACGGGGTAGCTGATCAGCACTTCCTGCGTCAGCTGCTGCGGCTTCACATAGGCTGCCGACGCCAGGGCATGGCCCTTGGCCACGACGAGCACCTGCTCGTAGTCGAACACGGGTTCGAATGTCAGCCCCGGCTTGTACAGCGGGTCGGGCGTGACCAGCAAGTCGATCTCGTAGCCGAAGAGCGCGCCGATCCCGCCGAACTGGAACTTCTGCTTGACGTCGACATCCACGTCGGGCCACGCGGCCAGATAGGGAGACACTACCTTGAGCAGCCACTGGTAGCAAGGATGGCATTCCATGCCGATGCGCAACGCACCGCGCTCGCCCTGCGCGAACTGGCCCAGGCGCTCTTCGGCCAAGTCCAGTTGCGGCAGCACCCGGTTCGCCACTGCCAGCAAGTACTGGCCGGCCTGCGTCAGGCGCAGGTTGCGCCCTTCGCGCAGCCAGACGTCGGTGCCCAGTTGCTGCTCCAGCTTCTTCATGCTGTGGCTCAAGGCCGACTGCGTCAGGTTCAGCACGCCTGCGGCGGCCGTCAACGACCCTTGCTTTTCGACTTGCTGGACGATGCTGAGGTGGATACGTTCAAGCATTGGAATGAGCCATATTCATGGATGTATGAAATAAGACCATTATACTTCATCGATCCCCCCCGTTATCATCCATCCTCTTGCTGTTGGCATTCTTCGCCCTCGCGCATCACTCCCTATGAAAGCAAACATGACACGTCCACTTCGCTTAGTCGCCGTTTCCGGCGGGCTGCAACGCCCTTCCAAGGCTGCCGCCCTGGCCGAGCACCTGATGGATTTGATCGCCGAGGAAGTGCTGTGCGAACAACGGCTGGTCGAACTGGGGCAGCTCGCGCCGCAGCTGGCCGGCGCAATCTGGCGCTCCCATCTGCCCGAGACGGTGGAGCGGGAACTCGCGGCGGTCGAGCAAGCGGACATCCTGGTGGTGGCGACACCGGTCTATCGTGGCGCGTACACGGGCCTGTTCAAGCACTTCTTCGACTTCATTGACCAGGACGCCTTGATCGACAAGCCCGTTTTGCTGGCAGCTACCGGCGGCAGCGAGCGCCATGCCCTGATGATCGACCACCAGTTGCGGCCGCTGTTCAGCTTCTTCCAGGCACGCACATTGCCGCTGGGCGTCTACGCGACCGACAAGGACTTTACCGACTACCGCCTGCAGGACGAGGCCCTGATCCAGCGCGCCACCTTGGCCGTGCAACGGGCATTGCCCTTGATCGGCTTGACGCGCCATGCGAGATCCGCCACCGCTGAAGAGCTGGTCGCGGCCTGATACGCATCACCACGGTCAATCAATATATTCACCTTTTCGCAGAAATCAGGACAGATCACCATGAGCAAAGATTTTGTATTCAGCATCAAGAGCATTGTTTTCGATGAAAACTATCACCCATCGGACAGCACGCGCCTGACGACCAACTTTGCCAATCTGGCCAGAGGAGAGCGTCGCCAGGAGAACTTGCGCAATACCTTGAAAATGATCGACAGCCGCTTCAACAACCTGGCGCATTGGGACAACCCGAAGGCAGACCGCTACTCGGTCGAGCTTGAAATCATTTCCGTCGCGTTGAATATCGATGCCGAAGGCGACAATATTCCACTGATCGAGATATTGAAGCCGAACATCATCGATAAAAAAACCAATGAGCGCATTGATGGCATCGCCGGGAATAACTTCTCCTCCTACGTGCGCGATTACGACTTCAGCGTGCTGCTGCCAGAGCACAACAATAATAAATCCACGTTTGGCACGCCGGACAATTTCGGCGATTTCCATGGCAAGCTGTTCAAGCACTTTGTCAGGTCAGACACCTATAAAGCGCACTTCAGCAAGCCGCCCGTTATCTGCATCAGCGCCTCGAGCAGCAAGACTTATCAGCGCACTGAAAACCAGCACCCCATCCTGGGCGTCGAGTACCAACAAAATGAGTTCTCTTCGACCGATGAATATTTCGAAAAGATGGGGATGCAGGTGCGCTATTTCATGCCGCCCAACAGCTCCGCACCGCTGGCTTTCTACTTTATCGGCGATCTGCTTGGCGACTACAGCAATCTTGAACTGATCGGCACCATCAGCACGATGGAAACGTTCCAAAAGATCTACCGGCCCGAAATTTACAATGCCAATTCCGCAGCGGGGAAGTTGTATCAGCCCAGCCTGAAGAACCAGGATTATTCGTTGACGCAAATTGTCTATGACCGGGAAGAGCGCAGCCAGTTGGCGGTCAAGCAAGGCAAATACACAGAAGAGCACTTCATCAAGCCATACAAGAATATTCTTGAACAATGGTCTGCGAACTACGCGCTCTGATTAAAAAAATAAACGAAAGCATTTATCATGAAAAAATTATTGCCTACTTCCACTGCCGGCAGCTTGCCCAAACCTTCCTGGCTGGCACAGCCTGAAAAACTGTGGTCGCCGTGGAAATTACAGGACGAGGAATTGATCGAGGGCAAACAGGATGCTCTGCGTTTGTCACTGCAGGAACAGCAGCACGCAGGCATCGATATCGTCAGTGATGGCGAGCAAACCCGTCAGCATTTCGTCACCACGTTTATCGAGCATCTGAGCGGCGTGGATTTTGACAAACGCGAGACCGTCAGGATTCGTGACCGCTACGATGCGAGCGTGCCGACCGTGGTTGGCGCCGTGAGTCGCCCGAAGCCGGTGTTTGTGGAAGACGCCAAATTTTTACGCCAGCAAACCACGCAGCCGATCAAATGGGCCCTGCCAGGCCCGATGACGATGATCGATACGCTGTATGACAGCCACTACAAGAGCCGTGAAAAACTGGCCTGGGAATTTGCCAAGATACTCAATCAGGAAGCGAGGGAACTGGAGGCGGCCGGTGTCGACATCATCCAGTTTGACGAACCTGCATTCAATGTCTTCTTTGATGAGGTCAATGACTGGGGGATTGCCACGCTGGAAAGGGCGATCGAAGGACTCAAATGCGAAACGGCTGTCCACATCTGCTACGGCTATGGCATCAAGGCCAATACGGACTGGAAAAATACGCTGGGCTCCGAGTGGCGCCAATATGAAGAGTCTTTCCCGAAGCTGCAGAAATCGAATATCGACATCATCTCGCTCGAATGCCACAACTCGCGCGTGCCCATCGACCTGATTGAACTCATTCGTGGCAAGAAGGTGATGGTCGGGGCCATCGACGTGGCCAGCAATACCATTGAAACGCCGGAGGAAGTCGCCAACACCCTGCGCAAAGCGCTGCGCTTTGTCGATGCCGACAAACTCTACCCGAGCACCAACTGCGGCATGGCGCCCCTGGCTCGCCAGGTCGCAAGAGGCAAGTTGAATGCGCTCAGCGCAGGTGCGGCAATCATCCGGGGAGAGCTTTCCTAGCCGGCTGGTGAAGTTACGCCTGCGCCTAAGCCAGGCGCAGCAGCATTGTCCGCAAGCGCTCCCCCATCCGTGCCCGCAAGGCTGCGTTCAGCAGCGGCGCCACCTGCGCAAAAGCTTTCTCGATGCGCGCCAGCAGGGCATCGACATCATCTTCCGCCTGTTGGCGCGTGGCGAAGCCGAAACGGGTCACATCGCGCAGCATGGCGTCGCGTGTGATGTCGCGGCGGCCGGCGGATTGTGGTCTTTAATTGGAAGAATATGAACGCCGCAGTTGATTTTTAAAGTGAACATAAAACTGAATTTAATACGATTAAATTCAATCTTATGTTCATATGATCCGTCGTCGCGCCATTCTAGAATTCCTCCCACTGTGCCGGTGCGCAGGCGCGTTGCGGCGCCGCTGTCACGGCCACGCGCATTGCCGTGCCGGCCGCTGGCCGCGCGGCAGGTGTTGGCAAGGTCGCCGCTGGCACGCCGCCCAGTTTAAATGCGCTCACCACCTGCGCCAGGGTCGCCGCCTGCTCCTGCATGGCCGCCGCCGCTGCCGCCGATTCTTCCACCAGGGCCGCGTTTTGCTGGGTGACGTTGTCCATCTCGCTGATGGCCTGGTTGATTTGCTCGATGCCGGCCGTCTGTTCCGCGCTGGCCGAGGTGATTTCTTCCATGATGTCGGTAACGCGGCGCACGCTGTCGACCATGTCGGTCATGGTGTTGCCGGCTTGATGCACGAGCTCGCTACCGGCCGCCACGCTCCGGGTCGAGTCGTCGATCAGGGTCTTGATTTCCTTGGCCGCGGCGGCCGAGCGGTGCGCCAGGCTGCGCACTTCCGTGGCCACGACGGCGAAGCCACGGCCCTGCTCGCCCGCGCGTGCCGCTTCCACGGCCGCGTTCAAGGCCAGAATGTTGGTCTGGAAGGCGATGCCATCGATGACGCCGATGATGTCGGCGATCTTGTTCGACGAGGCGTCGATTTGCCGCATGGTCGCCACCACTTGCGCGATGACGGCGCCGCCGCGCTGCGCCACGCCGGAGGCCGTGTCGGCCAGCACATGCGCCTGGCGCGCATTGTCGGCATTCTGCTTGACGGTCGAGGTCAGTTCTTCCATGGAGGAGGCCGTCTCTTCCAGCGAGCTGGCTTGCTGCTCCGTTCGCGCAGACAGGTCCAGGCTGCCCGCCGCCACTTCGGACGAGGCCGAGGCGATCGTTTCCGTGCCGGCACGCACCGTGCCCACCGTTTGCGCCAGGTTGTCGTTCATGCGCTTGAGCGCCTGCAACAGTTGTCCCATTTCATCGCGCGACTGCACCGTGATCTGGCTGCGCAAATCACCTGCGGCCACCGTGTTGGCTACCTGCAGCGCCGTGGTGACGGGGCCGGTGATCGAGCGCGTGATGCCGTACGCCAAGGCCGCCGCGATGGCCAGCGCCGCCAGCGACATGCCGATCAGCAAGGTGCGCGTGTTGGCATAGGTCGCATTGGCATTGTCGCCCGCCGTGTTGGCCAGGGTATTTTGCAAGCTGATCTGTTCAGCAATCAATTGCTTGTAGACCAGCAAGACGGGGCGCAGTTGGCCGTACAGATAGGCGCTGCTGTCGTCCGGCGTGCCGCTCCTGATCAGTTCCAGCAAGGCCTCCTGCCCTTGCGCGTAGCGCGTGTTGGCGTCGTTCATCTTGGCCATCAGCGTGCGTTCACGCTCCGAATCGAGCATGTTCGCGAGCTTGCCGAGATTGCCGGCCGCCGCCTGGCGCGCGGCCAGGATGGCGTCCGTTTGCTTGCGCTGGTCGGCCGGATCGGCGCTGAGCATCATGTTGCGCAAGGCAATGGCGATGTCGTTGATGTTGGCCGATACGCTGTTGGCGAGCTCAATCTTCGGCATGCTGTCATGCACGATATGGCCGGTGCCCTGGTTGATCTTGCCCAGCATGGCAATGCCCAGGCAGGAGATGATGATCAGCATGGCGCCGATGGCGCCAAAGCCCACGGCGAGGCGGGTGCCGATGGTCAGGTTGGATAAAAACTTCATGGCAGTCTCAATACGGAGGGAATGGTCAAAAGGTCGGCGGCTGCGGATTGGGGGCCGCGCCGCCAAGCGGAGGACGATCCTAGACCTTTTTATGTGATATTTCCATAGGGCAATATGCCTAGTCGCCCCCTTGGATGCACGCCGGTTCCGCCTGTTCTGCGGCTTGCGCGTGTTTTCAGCTATATTGGCAGGCACCCGCCGGGCGGCAGGCCATGACCGGCGTCGCCGCCGATTCGGCAATTTTTCCCATTTTCAGCCTTAGGTCCGCATGACTTCTTTCCGTCTCCGTTTCTTTCCCTTCCTGCTGGCGTTGTTGCTGGCCTGCTCGCTGGCCCCGCCGCCCGCCTGGTCGCAGCCCGTCGACGATGCCGCCACGGCCGACCAGCGTCTCGATGGCTTGCGCAAGCAGATCACCGGTATCCAGAAGGCGCTCGATGGCGAGGCGGAGCTCGATGACGCGACCTTGTCGCAGATGCGCGCCGATGCGCTGGCGGCCAGCGCCGAGGCGGACAAGGTGGCCGAGTCGCTGGCGCCCACGCTCACCAGCGTGCAGGCGCGGCTGGCCGAGCTGGGGGCGCCGGCTGCGGGGACGAAAGATGCTCCCGACGTGGCGGCGCAGCGCAGCCAGCTGGACCGCACCAGCAGCGCGCTCGATGCGCAGGTGAAACTGGCGCGCCTGCTGGCTGTGGAAGCGACGCAGGCGTCGGAGCAGGTGTCGACGGTGCGCCGCGCGCAGTTGCAGGCGCGCCTGGGCGAACGCACGGCCTCGATTCTGGCCGGCTCGTTCTGGAAGCAGTTGCATGCGGAATTGCCGCAGAACCTGCAGCGCTTGCGGGCGCTGGAGCTGGAATTGGCGAATGCGGCAAGCGCCACGCCGTGGTCGGCCTGGGGCGGCTTGCTGGCCGCCATCGTGGCCGTGATCGGCGCCAGCGTCTGGATTTCGCGTTATTTGCTGGTGGTGACGTCCACGCGCGTGCCGCACGGCCGCTTGCGCCGCTCCTTGCATGCGCTGGCCGTGCTGGTGCTGGCATTGGCTACGCCGGGCCTGGTGGCCGAATTGCTGGCCATGGGGCTGCGCTGGGAGGGCGGCCTGTCCGAAAAGACCTCGACTTTCCTCAGCAGCTTGATCGGCATCATCTGTTTTGCCGGCTTTACGGCAGGGCTCGGCCACGCGCTGCTGTCGCCGCGCCGCGTCTCGTGGCGTCTGCTGCCTCTGCCCGATGCGCTGGCGCACCGCATGCGCAATTTTCCATCGATGTTTTCCTTCATCGTCGTGCTCGTGTGGGCGACGGAACGGGTCACCATCGTCATCAATGCGGGCCTGTCGACGGCCGTGGCCGTCAACTGCATCGTCGCTCTCGTGATGAGCACGACCATCGCCTACGGCCTGATGCGCGCCGAGCGCTGCTGGCGCCAGTTGCGCGAGGCCGATCCCGCCACCCTGGTCACGCCGCTGTGGCTGCGCTGCGTCACGGTGCTGCTGTGGCTGGCGCTGGCGTCCAGCGTCATCAGCTTGCTGATCGGCTATGTGGCATTCGGCAGTTTTATTGCCAAGCAAATCGCCTGGGTCATTGTCGTGGTGTGCAGCACGTATTTGCTGACGGTGCTGGTCGATGACATCTGCATGCTGCTGGCCTCCACGCCGCCGCCGCCGGACGCCGCCCATCCTGTGCTGGCCACGCCCAAGGCGCGCGACCAGGCGGCGGTGCTGCTGTCGGGCATCGGCCGCGCCATCGTCGTGCTGCTGGCCCTGATGCTGCTCTTGGCGCCATTTGGCGAAGGTCCGGGCGAGTTGTTCCAGCGCGTCGGCAAGCTGCAGGATGGCCTGGCCATCGGCGAAGTGGCGATCCGTCCGGCCGCCATGATCCAGGCGCTGCTGGTGCTGGTCGTCGGCTTTATCGCGCTGGGCCTGTTCAAGCGCTGGCTGCAAAACAGTTATTTGCCGACCACCAATCTCGATACGGGCATGCAAGTGTCGTTCATCACCCTGTTCGGCTATATCGGCGGCGTGCTGGCCGTGGCGCTGGCCCTGTCGGCGGCCGGCATCGGCCTCGAGCGCATCGCGTGGGTGGCGTCGGCCTTGTCGGTGGGTATCGGTTTTGGCTTGCAGGCCGTGGTGCAGAACTTTGTTTCCGGCTTGATCCTGCTGGCCGAACGTCCCGTCAAAGTGGGCGACTGGGTGTCGCTCGGTGGCGTGGAAGGCGATATTCGCCGCATCAATGTGCGCGCCACGGAAATTCAGCTGGGCGACCGTTCCACGGTGATCGTGCCGAACTCGGAATTCATCACCAAGACGGTGCGCAACGTGACCCTGGCCAATCCGCTGGGCCTGGTCCAGGTCAAGCTGCCGCTGCCGCTGGGCACGGATGCGCAGGCGGCGCGCGCGCTGATCCTGTCCGTCTTTGTCGACAATCCCGACGTGCTCGACACGCCGGCCCCCAGCGTGCAGCTCGACGGCATCGACAATGGCCTGTTGTTGTTCAACGCCACCGGCTTTGCCTCGTCGCCACGCCTGACGTCGGGTATCCGCAGCGCGCTGCTGTTCGAATTGCTCAAGCGCCTGGACGAGGCGAACATCGCCATCGCCAAGCCCAGCACGATGGTGCTGAGCACCGTGCCGGCACAGCCCGAGGCGCCGGCCATGTCAGCCGTTGCGCCGGCGCCCGCACCGGTACCGCCGCTGACGAGCTAGTCTGCACAAGTCAGCGCACGGTCGACCACAGCAGGGCCGCCAGGTACAGGCCGACGCCGAACGCCGTGTGGGCCATCAGGCTGCGCAGGCGAGCGGCGGGCGGATGCGGCGTCTTGCTGGCGGCCAGACCGGCGCCCATGCCCGGCTGCAAGATGCAAAATGGCGCGGCCACGCTCACGAGGCCCGCCAGCAGCGCCGGCGCGAACGTCGGCTGCTGCACCCACTCCGGTCCCACCAGCGCCAGCAGCACGGCCGCAAACAGCACGCCGATCACGTAGTGGGCCGTCCAGCCCAGGATGGCTTCATCGCGCACGGGCGCCGCCTGGGCAATATTGGTGTGCGTCACGGTGCCGCGCGGCAAATGGCCGAGCCAGCGCCCCACCATCGCAAAGTTCAGCGAGGGGATGCACCAGAAGCGTTTCAAAGCCACTGCCCACACATCCATCACCGCCGTCGCGCCCACGCCGATTGCCAGTGCATCGAGCCAGAGTATTTGCATTGCCGCTCCTAACATTCAATTTATTGCTTGAATGTTATAAGGGTGCTAGCATCGTGTCAATGAAAAATGTCGATATCGAATTCCTCACCGGTTCCGCCGGGTTTGCCCATATTTTAGGCAGCGCGCCGCGTTTGCGCCTGCTCGAGCAGATCGCGCATGGCGAATATGCGGTGGAGCAGCTGGTGGAGTTGACGGGCTTGTCCGTGGCCAATACCTCCCAGCATTTGCAGCAGTTGCGGCGCGCCGGTTTCGTGCAGGCGCGGCGCGATGGCAAGCGCGTGCTGTACCGGCTCGGCAGCGGCCCCATCGTGCAACTGCTGGCCGCGCTGGACGTGTACGCGCAGCACCAGCGCAGCGAGTTGCAGGCGCTGGGCCGCGGCGACCATGTGGAAGCGATCACGGGCGACGAGCTGCTCGAGCGCATGCGCGAAGCCAGCATCACCGTGCTCGACGTGCGGCCCGCGCAGGAGTTTGCCGCCGGGCACTTGCCCGGTGCGGTCAATATTCCTTTTGATGACTTGCAGCGCAGGCTCGGCGAGTTGCCCGCGCACGCAGAGATCGCCGCCTACTGCCGTGGCCCGTATTGCGTGCTGTCCGTGCAGGCCGTGGCGGCCCTGCGCCAGCACGGCTTGCACGCGCGCCGTCTCGGCAGCGGCTACGACGATTGGCAGGCGGCTGGCTTGCCTGTCGTCAAGGCGGCGTGATGGCGATCCCCAACAGCAAGTCGGAACTGATCGAAGCGATTACCACCACGTATGCGAAGCTGGTGCAGGAGCTGGCGCGCGTGCCGCCGGCGCTATCGCGCGAGCCCGTGCTGGAAGGACAAGTGGCGGGCACGCGCATGAGCGTATGCGATCTGCTCGCCTACCTGGTTGGCTGGAATGAGCTGGTTTTGCACTGGCACGCGCAGCTGCGCGACGGCAAACGCATCGAGGACATCGCCTTTCCCGCCGAAGGTTTCACGTGGAACGCTCTGGGAAAACTGGCGCAGCGCTTCTATGCCGACTATGCTGAACTGGGCATGGACGACTTGCTGCAGCGCCTGGAGCAGGCGAAAAACCAGTTGCTGGCGCTGGTCGAAAGCCATGATGAGGCCCAATTGTATGGCCAGCCCTGGTACACGCATTACACGATGGGACGCATGATCCAGTTCAACACGGCGTCGCCATATGCGAACGCGCGCACGCGCTTGCGGGCCTGGCTCAAGACCTTGTAGCGGGATCGGCGGGCTTGCACGGTTGCATCAGTACGCTCAGAAAAATTTTCAGGCAGGATAGTGGTTTCAAGCGCAACCAACTGAAAGATCGCCATGCTGACCATCGCCCTCGCCCAGATGAATCCCACCGTGGGCGACTTCGACGCCAATGTCGCCGCCATCCTCGCGCGCATGCAGCGCGCCAGCGAGGAAGGCGCCGACCTGCTCGTCTGCCCCGAACTGTCGCTGTGCGCGTATTACCCGGGCGACCTGTTCGAGGATGCCGCCTTCCTGCACGGCATGCAGCAGGCGCTCGACACCGTGCTGCAAGCGTCCACCCGCTGGCCGGCACTGGTCACCGTCATCGGCACGGCGCGGCCCAACTCCGGCGTCGGCAAGCCCCTGTACAACGCCTTGCTGGCGATGCGCGACGGGCGCATCGTCGCCGAATACTACAAGCAGCTGCTGCCCACTTACGGCATCTTCGACGAGGGCCGCCATTTCGAGCCGGGCCCGCCCGGCGCCTGCACCTTGGATATCGCCGGCTGCAAGGTCGGCTTCATGATTTGCGAGGATGGCTGGAATGACGATGGCCGCGCCTACGCCGTCAACCCCTTCGACGCCCTGCACGCGGCGCAGCCCGACCTCATCGTCAGCATCAACGCCAGCCCGTCCGACATCGGCAAGCGCGCCCAGCGCCACGCCGTGTTTGGCGCCGCCTGCGCGCGCGTGAACTTGCCCCTGCTGTTCGTCAACCAGGTGGGCGGCCAGGACCAGCTCGTGTTCGACGGCGCCTCGTTCGCCATGTCGCCGAGCCAGGGCGTGCAATTCGAAGCGGCCCGCTTCGTCGAAGATTTTCCATTGCTGCGCTTTGCCGATGGCCGATTTACGCGTACCGACGGTACCGCGTTTCCCGTGCCCGACCCGGACGGCATCCCCGCCGTGGAGTTTGCGCGGCGCCAGATCGTGCTGGGATTACGCGACTACGCGCGCCGCTGCCGCTTTACGCAAGTCGTCGTCGGCTGCTCGGGCGGCATCGATTCGGCGCTGACGCTGGCCCTGGCCGTCGAGGCGCTGGGTGCCGACAACGTCGTGGGCATCACCATGCCATCCGTGTTTTCCAGCGCCGGCTCCGTCACCGATTCCGTCGCCCTGTGCGCCAACCTGGGCATCCCCCTCTACACGCATCCGATCCGCGACATCGTGGCGCAATATGAAACCGGCTACGCAGCCGCCTTCGACGGCAAGCTGCAGGGACTGCCGCTGGAAAACCTGCAGGCGCGCGTGCGCGGCACGATCCTGATGGAATACTCGAACGCGTTTGGCGCCCTGCTGCTCACCACCGGCAACAAGAGCGAAATCTCGGTCGGTTACTGCACCCTGTACGGCGACACGAACGGGGGACTGGGCCTGATCGGCGACCTGTATAAAACGGAGGTGTTTGCCCTGTCGCGCCACCTCAACGCCAGCGCCGGGCGCGAACTGATCCCCGTCGCCGTGTTGGACAAGCCGCCGTCGGCGGAACTGGCGCCGGGCCAGCGCGACACCGACAGCTTGCCGCCGTATCCCGTGCTCGATGACATTCTCAAATGGCATATCGAAGGACGCCGCCTGCCGGCGCCAGAAAGCGCGCAAGCGTTGACCCTGGTCGACCAGCTGCGCGAGACGGATGAGGGACGGATTCTGGTGACGCGCATCCTCGGCATGGTCGCCCGCAACGAATACAAGCGGCGCCAGGCGGCACCCATCATCCGCGTGCGTTCGCGCGCCTTTGGCAGCGGGCGTCAATTGCCGATTGCCGCCCACTACCCCACCGGAGACGACGCATGACCCCATCCTACCCTGCCGACGCGGCCATCCTGATCGGCCGCTTCCAGCCTTTTCACAATGGCCATGCGGGCTTGCTGCAAAAGGCCCTGACGACGGCCGCGCAAGTGGTGGTGGTGCTCGGCTCGGCCTTCCATGCGCGCAGCCCGAAGAACCCGTTTACGTGGCAGGAGCGGGCCGCCATGATCGCGGCGACCTTGCCCGAGGCGCAGCGTGCGCGCGTGCATTACGTGGCCGTGCGCGACTACTACGATGATGGCCTGTGGGCTGACGCCGTGCGGCACGCTGTGGCGGGCGCCGTGCCGAAGGCGCAGCGCGTGATGCTGGTGGCCTGCTTCAAGGACGCCACCAGTTACTACCTGCACCACTTCCCCCATTGGCAGCTGTTGAACCTGGAGATCGACCCTGGCGCGCCCATCGGCGCGACGGCCATCCGCAACGTGCTGTTCGAGGCGGAAGACGTGGACGTGTCGCTGAGCGCCGTGGCGCAGCTGCTGCCGGCGGCCATCGGCCAGTATGTAAAAGCGTGGACCTTGCTGCCGTGGTACGCGCCGCTGGTGCAGGAATACCGCGCCATCGAAGCATATAAAGCGCGCTGGCGCGCGGCGCCTTATCCGCCCATCTTCACCACCGTCGACGCGCTGGTGCAGACGGGCGGCCACGTGCTGCTCGTGCGCCGTGGCGGCTATCCGGGCAAGGATTTATGGGCCTTGCCCGGCGGCTTCCTGGAACCGCGCGAACGCCTGCTGCAGGGCGCCCTGCGCGAACTGGCGGAGGAAACCCAGCTGGGCGTGCTGGCGCCCACCCTCGTCGAGGCCTTGGTCGGCGTGGCCGTGTTCGACCACCCGGGCCGCAGTCAGCGCGGGCGCACCATCACGCATGCGCATTACTTCGATTTGAAGACGCGCCAGCTGCCGGCCGTGACGGCGGCCGACGATGCGGCGCTGGCGCAATGGGTGCCCGTGGCCGCGCTGCCGGCCATGGAAGAGCAATTCTTCGAAGACCATTTCCACATCTTGAACCACTTCCTCAAGCTCACGCACGAGGGGCGCTGAGAGAGGGCATTCCCCCTCCCCGCGCGTCAGGACGTCACGCGTTCCCAGCCATGCTTGACGGCCGCCTTGAACTTGTCCCACGCCGATTGCGGATACGTGTGCTCCCACGTGGAACGCAGGTCCGCTTCCACGTCGTCCCATGGGCGGCCCCGGTAGCTGTCGCTGTTCGCCATCGAATGGCCATAGCGGTAGGCGGGATCGTAGTCCTCGAAGCGCGCGCCGGTGGTGACATAGGTGGCGCTCCAGTGGCTGCGGTAGTACTGCTCGTCGTCGTAATTGGTGCCGGGCAGGTTGTCGGCGCTGGGATAGCGGCGCACGTTGGCGCCCGCGCTGGACGGCGGCGGGGCCATGTCGGTGGCAAACTGCTGCGACCCTGGCGCCTCGTTCATGCTGCCCTGCTGCGATGACGTATCGGACTGCATGCTGGCGCCCTGGCGCATCGCACTGGCGTCTTGCGGCGCGCCTTGCCAGCCGCCGGCGCGCCAGTGGTCCGCGTGCGCATCGATGTCGAGCGGCGCGTAGCGTTCGACGATGTCGGTGGCGCGCTGGATATCGGCGTCGCTCGCTCCCTCCAGCGTCAGCACGACATGCCCGCGCCGCACGGCTTCCGCATAGATGTGGCGGTCGGCGTGGCTGCCGAACAGGTCGGTAAAGAAATGCTTGACGCTGTCGAGCAGGCTGTCGTTGTCGTCGCGGCGGAGGTTTTCCGCGGCGGACATGTCGTCACTGCCCGCATCGTGCAGGCGGATGCTGGCGCCGGGGAAGCCAGCCGTGATCAGGTCGTGCCGGGCGCGCTCGGCCATATCGCGCGCGGTGAAAACTGCTGCCAATGTATGTGCCATGATGGTCTCCAATCGGTGAACAACGTCCTGCCAGTGTAGGCCGCTAAAAACGAAAGTGGCGCCCGTTTGCCTCTTGGAAATCGTTGTGTTCAACAAATATTGACGACGTGATATGGGCGCCGTGGCGCCACGTGAAACCTCAGTCCGGCATGCCTACGAAGGCGCGCAAAAAGTCGATAAAGGCGCGTACTTTTTCCGCGATATGCTGGGTGTTCGGATACACGGCATACACGCCCTGCTCCGGGAAGACGACGTCGGGCAGCAGGCGGCGCAGGCGTCCCGCGCGCACGTCCCCCTCCACCTGCCACTGCGGCAGCAGGGCCACGCCGCAGCCACCCAGCGCAAAGCCCAGCAGGGCCGAGGCGGAGTCGGAATGGATGGCGGCGTCGTCCTGCGCCGTGAAGGCGGCGGGGCCGCCGGGTGTCTGCACATCCCAGCGCAGCGGCGCGGCCAGACGGCTGTGCGCCAGCCAGCGCGCGCGCTGCAGCTCGTCCAGACTGGCGATGCCCTTGGCTGGCAGGCTGGCCAGGTAGGCGGGCGAGGCGACGGGCCAGATCGCATATGGCTCGATCAGCGCGGCGCGGTAGCTCGAATCGTTGAGGGAACCCATGCGGATGGCCAGGTCATAGCCGCCCGAGATCAGGTCTTCATGCGAGGATGACGACGAGTGCTGGATCTGCAACTGCGGGTGGGCGGCGGCAAAGGCGATCAGCGCGGGGATTACCGTGCGGCTGCCGTATTCGACGGTGGTGGTCAGGCGCAAGGTGCCGCGCAAGCCCTGGTGACCCTGGCGCGCCGTTTCGATGGCACCCTGCGCTTCGCTGAGCACGCGCTGGCAGTCTTCATAAAAGCGCCGCCCCACGTCGGTCAGCGCCAGGCTGCGCGTGCTGCGCGTGAGCAGCGACACGCCCAGCTCCGCCTCCAGCTGTTTCAAATTAAAACTGACGACAGCCTTGCTCTGGCCCAGCACGGCGGCCGCCGCCGTCAGTGAACCGGCGTCGACGATGGCGATAAAAATACTGAGGCGGTCAAGACTGATCATGGATGGAAGTGAGAAGAGATACGGCTTGCAAGGCTTTGTCAAAATGGATTTGACAGTGTAGTCGGGGCTGGCCCGTTACGCAAATGGCGATGAAAGCTTAAGCTGGCCGTTTGCCATTTGGAGCACCATGGACTATCGCAAAAAGGTGGCAGCCATCTATCTGCTGGGGTTTTTCGTCGACCTGATCAACATGTTCATCACCAGCGTCGCCTATCCCGACATCGGCCATGCCCTGCACGCCTCGGTGGCGCAGCTGGCCTGGATCAGCACCGCCTACATCCTCGGCCTGACCATCGTCATCCCGGCCAGCGCCTGGCTGGCTGCCTGTTATGGCAGCAAAACCGTGTTCATGGCATCGTTGCTAACTTTTTTAGTCGCCAGCATCGGCGCCGGCCTGGCGCCATCGATCGAAGCGCTGATCGCCTGGCGCTGCGTGCAGGGCCTGGGCGGCGGCTTGCTTATTCCGCTGGGGCAAAGCATGACCTACCAGCTGTACCAGCCTGCCGAGCGTCCGGGACTGTCCTCCGTCATCATGCTCGTGGGCTTGCTGGCGCCCGCCCTGTCGCCCGCGCTGGGCGGCGTCATCGTCGACAGCCTGTCGTGGCGCTGGATTTTCTATTTGAACGTGCCGTTTGCCGCGCTGGCGCTGCTGCTGGCCGCCTGCTGGCTGCGCCCCGACCCGCCGCGCGCAGCCGTGCCCCGTCTCGACGTGGGCGGCCTGCTGGCGGGCAGCACGGCGATTTTGCTGCTGTTGCTGGGTTTGACCATGCTGGGCACGCCGGACGAGCTGCTGGCCGGCGCCGGCGTGCTGGCGCTGGGCGTAGCCTGCGCCTGGGGCTATGTGCGCGGCGCGTTGCGCAAATCGACGCCGCTGCTCAACCTGCGCCTGGCCGCCGAACCGCTGCTGCGCATTGCCATGCTCATGTATCTGCTGGTGCCGGGTGTCTTCATGGGCGTGAGCCTGCTGGCCATGCTGTATCTGCAGGGCGTACTGGGCATGTCGGCGTCCAAGGCGGGCGCGCTGATGCTGCCGTGGGCGCTGGCCTCGTTTGCCGCCATTTCGCTGACCGGCAAAAGCTACCGCCGCGTGGGTCCGCAACCGCTGTTCATCGCTGGTGCGCTGTTGCAGGCGGCGGGTATGCTGATGCTGCTGCGTGTGGCTGCGGCCGATCAGCTGTTCTGGCTGTCCGGTGCGTATGCCGTGATGGGCTTTGGCGGCGGCTTGTGCAGCAGCACGGCGCAAAGCACGGCCTTCTTGCGCACGCCCGATGCGCAGCTGAGCCAGGCCAGCGCCGTGTGGAATATCAACCGCCAGCTGGGCTTTTGCCTGGGCGTGGCGCTGCTCAGCGTATTACTCAATGGCTTGCTGGCGGTGCAGGGTATCGCATCGCTCGACGACCCCGCCCAGCATCTGCGTGCGGCGCAGGTGTTCCACTGGTGCTTTGCGCTGGCCGCCGCCTCGTGCTTACTGCCTTTGGCACTGTGCCTGCGCATCGACAACCGCGCCGTTCTCGACCTTTTACATCACCATGGAGTAGCAAAAAAATGACTGCAACGAACCCCTATTTTGACGACGTTTTATCCACGCATGTGCTGATCCGCGCATGGCTTTCCGGCGAGGCGGCGGCGGAAAACTGCGCGCAATTGCTGGCGCGGTTTTCGCCCGACTTTACGATGGTGGCGCCGGGCGGGATGCGGCTCGATCACTTTGGCTTGACCAGGTTTTTCCAGGGCGCTGGCGGCAGCCGCCCGGGCCTTGCCATGCGCATCACGGACTTGCAGCTGATCCAGGAAAGCGCCGCCGGTGCGACCGTCTCCTACCGCGAATTCCAGTCGTTGCCGGGCGCGGAAAACACCGAGCGCTGGTCCACCGTCGTGTATGAAAAAACGTCCGATGGCGCTTTGCTGTGGCGCCACCTGCATGAAACGTGGGCCGCGCGGGCGGATTGATCCTACAGCGTGGCGGCAGGCGCGCCGATGGACAATGGCGCTGCGGCTGCTAGGCTGACAGGGTCCTCTCGTTCATCAGGAGCGCGTCATGACCAAGCAAAAATCGCAGGCCGGCCAGAACCGCCAATCGGCCGGCCCCACGGAAGACAAAAGCAGCACCGACAATGATGTTGGCAAGCGCGGCAAGGATGCGGCCAGCCATACGAAGGCCGGTTCCGGCAAGGGGGCCGGCGGCGGCAAGAAGCAGGCCCGCAAACACTGACGCAAACCCGGTGATGCGTGTTCAAGCCGGCTTGGCCGTCATCAGGTAAAACACGACGATGAGGGCGAAGAAGGCGGGCACGCCCAGCGCCGCCCAGATGCGCAGGTAGCGCCAGTACAGCGCGGGCAAGTCCTGGTCGTCGCGCGCGCTGGCCTGCGCCATGTCGCGCATGCGCATCTGCAGCCACACGACGGGCAGCCAGCAGGCGCCCGCGACCAGGTACAGCACCACGGACCAGACGATCCAGCGGCTGCTCAAGGGATAACCGGCCAGGTGGGCCAGGTAAAAGCCGCTCAGGGGCTGGAACACCACCGTCGTGGCTGTAAACAGCCAGTCGGCACGCACCACGTGGCGGCTGACGACGGCGATGGCGCGCACGTCGCGGCTCAGGCTCGTGAACAGCAGGTAGAAGGCCGAGCCGATGCCGGTGCCGAACAGCAGAGTCGACGAGACGATGTGCAGCCATTTGACGATCAGGTATTCCATGGATGTTCCTCCAGTTGGTACAGCAGCCACAGGGCCGCCAGCATGGGCAGGTTTTTTGTCAGGGGGCCGTAGGGATGCCAGAGGAATTCCGGCAGGAACACGGCGATCCAGACGGTATAGAACACGATGAGGGCTGCCTGCAGCGGCCATAGCCAGCGCCGCCACGGCGGGCGCAGCGCCAGGGTGGCCATGCCGAGCAGCAGGTCGAACAGGCAGGCGCCGGCCAGCAGCGGCGGCGCCAAGGCTGGCGGCACACCGCTGCGCTCGAGCAGGTCATAGCTGTCTTCAAGCGGATAGACGCCTGCCGAGACGATGGCCGTGGCGATCCATACGATGGCAATCGACAGGCGCAGCACGGGCAGCAGCCAGTCCAGCTGGGCGCGCACGGCCGCGCCGCGCGCGTCGCTGATGAACTGCGCCACGGGCCGCGGCGCGCGCCCCAGCAAACGCCGCGTGAGCCCCGCATCGGCGGTATTGCCCCGTTCGAGCATGCCCAGGGTGGCGCGGTCCGGCATGGCAAAGCCCAGCAGCCTGGCCAGCAGCAGCACGGGCGGCATCAGCCACCGGGGCAGCGGCATGACGCGCAGCCGCCCCAGCCCCATGGCCGCGCGCAGGGCCGCCAGGTAGGCCGTAAACGGCAGCGCCTGCGGCCCCACGACGGGCACGCGGCGCGTCTTCTGTCCGCCCAGCGCGCCCGCGCCGCGCACCAGCGCGACGATCAGGTCGCTTAAGTCGTCCACGTGCACGGGTTGCACCGGCTGCGGCGCGCGGCCGAAGCGGGGATACACGGGCAGGCTGGCCAGCATGCGGAACAGGCGCGCGCTCTCGCCGTCGTCGCCATACACGAGCGAAGGCTGCACGATGACGGCGCGCAGCGGCAGGCCGGCGAGAAAATCGTCGGCCGCCTTCTTGCTCAGATGGTAGGGCGAGACGGCGCCTTCGTCGGCGCCCAGGGCAGACAGCTGTATCACCAGCTGCACCTCGCTCTCGGCGCAGGCGGCGAACAGGGCGCGCGGCGTCTGTGTGTGCAGGGCCGCAAACGTCTGCGTGCCATGCTCGGCGATGATGCCGACGCAGTTGATGACGACGTCGATGCCGTCCAGGCGCGGCAGCCACGCGGCCTTGGCCGTGTCGCGCGCAAAATCAGCCTCGATCAGGCGCACACGCTGCCCTTCGCCGCTGCGCGCGTGCGGCGGCGCGCGGCGTGTTGTGCACGCGAGCTGGAAACCTTCGGCCAGCAGCGCGGTCGAAACATGCGTTCCAATGAAACCGCTCGCCCCCGTCAGCAGTATGCGCATCGATGCCCTTTCCTGATGGGAGTTGGATTCGCCTTTTGCGTTTCAGTTCATTGCCGCATTCACCATAGGAGACCACCATGCCATCCTTGCCTGCCACCCTGCGTCATGGCGCCCTGTCGGGCAGCCTTGCCTCCCTCCTGTCCGCCGCCGCCCTGGCCCTGTGCGGGCGGCGCGAAACGGGCAGCGTGTTCGCTGCCGTCAACGCCGTCAGCCACTGGCTGTGGGGCGACGAGGCGGCGCGCCGCGACGATGCCTCGCTCAGGCACACCCTGGTCGGCTATGTCATCCACCATTGCAGCGCCATGTTCTGGGGCGTGCTGTTCGAGCGCTATGCGGCGCGCATCCTCGACCGGCGCCGCGTGGCGTCCACCGTCGCGGCGGCGGCTGGCGCCACGGCCGTGGCCTGTTTCACGGATTACCAGCTGACGCCGCACCGTTTGCAGCCCGGCTACGAGATGCGGCTGTCGCGGCCCTCGCTGCTGCTGGTGTACGGCGCCTTCGGCATCGGCCTGGCCGCCGGTGCGCTGTGGCTGCGGCGGCGCTGAGGCGCTGCGCGCGGCGTTTCGCGAGTCACTTTCCTACACGCCGGCCCGCCGCGCGCCTATCTTGCCGGCCGCTGCGCGCCAGTAGCATGGAACTTCATCCACTAACCGAGGAGAAGCGCATGCAGGACGAACACGGTAACACCCCGCAGCATCCCGCCGACCAGGGGCGCAACACGCGCATGGACAAGACCGACGCCGATAAGGCCAAGGGCGATGCGTATGCGAACCAGGGCGGCGGCAAGCTGGCCAGCGGCAATGCCAACAGCGGCCACTGGGCCAACGACGTCATCACGCCGCAGGGCGGGCCCGACCCGGTGGAGCAGGAAAACCTGCGCACCCTGACGCAGCCCGATGGCAATGCCCATGTCAAGGGCGCGGCGCAGCGGCCGCAAAGCGAAGCGGGCAAGCTGGCTGACGACCGGCCGGGCCGCAACGAGTCGAAGGACATCCACAGATCACTGAATCAGCACGAGTAGGCCGGCGTGCTGCGAACGAGGAGAACCCCATGTTTGCACACAACAAGCGACTGCAATACACGGTCAGGGTGGAGCAGCCCAATCCCGGGCTGGCCAACCTGATGCTGGAACAATTCGGCGGCCCGCAGGGCGAGCTGGCCGCCGCCTGCCGCTACTTTACGCAAGCCTTGTCCGAGGACGATCCGGGCCGCAAGGACATGCTGTTCGATATCGCCACGGAAGAACTGAGCCACCTGGAAGTGATCGGCAACATCGTCGTCATGCTCAACAAGGGCGCCAAGGGCCGGCTGGCCGAGGGCGTCGACCAGGCGGCGGAGCTGTACCGCAATATCACGGGCGCGGGCAACGACAGCCATGTGACGCAGGTGCTGTACGGCGGCGGCGCACCGCTGGTCAACTCGGCCGGCGTGCCGTGGTCGGCCGCCTACATCGACACCATCGGCGAACCGACGGCCGACCTGCGCTCGAATATCGCCGCCGAGGCGCGCGCCAAGATCGTCTACGAGCGCCTGATCAACCTGACGGACGACCCGGGCGTGAAGGAAGCGCTGGGTTTCCTGATGACGCGCGAAGTGGCGCACCAGAAGTCGTTTGAAAAAGCCCTGTATTCGATCGAGCCCAATTTCCCGCCGGGCAAACTGCCGGGCGACCCGCAATATGCGGACGTGTATTTCAATATGTCGCAGGGGCCGGGCGAGGAACGTGGGCCGTGGAACCAGGGCGGCAAGTGGCAGTATGTGTCCGACCCGCGCCAGCAGATGGCCGTCGATGGCGGCACGGGCGAGGCGGAAGTGAAATTGCCGCAGGACGAGCTGGCTACCGTGCAGCAAATGGCTGCGCGCACGGCGTCGAATCCCGATGCCGACCCGCTGACGGGCGCGGAGCTGGGGATGCGGCCCAACGGGCGCGATGGCGGCACCTCGTCCATGCCCTTGTAGCGCAGCTGGCCGGGCACCACCAGCGTGAACACGCCGCGCGCGCTGCAGGCCCTGGCCAGGCATTGGTCCTGGCCCCATGCACTGGGCTTTGCCCTGTGCGGCGCGCTGCTGCTCTTGCTGTTGTACGCGTTGGCAGCCCAGCTGACGCTGCGCCATGCCCATCTGGCGCCGGCCCTGATCGGCGGCGCCATGGCGGCCGGTGCCACGGCACTCGGTACCGTGCCGGTGCTGCTGTCGCACAAATTTTCGCAACGCAGCTACGACTGCTTCCTCGGTTTTGGCGCGGGCGTGATGCTGGCGGCCACCGCATTTTCTTTGGTGCTACCGGCGCTGGCGGCGGCCAGGCAGCGCGTGGCAACGCCCATGGACGCCAGCCTGCTGGTGGCCTTTGCCATGGGACTGGGCATGCTGCTGATCGTGGCGCTCAACCTGCTCGTGCGCGAACGCGTGCAGCACGGCGCGCCCGTCGCCGCCAGCAGCCTGAAAAGAGTGTGGATTTTTGTGTTTGCCGTCACCTTGCACAACCTGCCCGAGGGACTGGCGATCGGCGTCGGCTATGCGGGCATCGACCTGGACAAGGCCAATGCGCTGGCGGCCGGCATCGCCATCCAGGATGTGCCCGAAGGCCTGGTCGTGGCGCTGGCGCTGCGCAGCGTGGGCTACGGCCGGCGTCTGTCTGTAGCCATGGGCGCCGCCTCTGGCCTGGTTGAACCCGTGGCGGCGCTGGCGGGCCTGGCCCTGATCGGCCTCTCGTCCGCCCTGCTGCCATGGGGCCTGGCGGCGGCCGCCGGCGCCATGTTGTTCGTCATCGTGCACGACGCCATTCCCGAGGCGCACCGCAGCGGCAATGGCGGTTTTTCCAGTATCGCGCTGGTGTTCGGTTTTCTGCTGATGATGGTGCTCGATACGGCGCTCAGCTAAGCAAGGCGCAGTGGCGTTCTAAGTGAGATCGTGCAAATCCTTTTGCAGTGCGGGACCGGTGGAAAACTGCGAAAACACGACTTCGAGCCCCGCGCGTTCCGGCGTGCAGCACATGGGGCCGACGAGGTAGCGCGATGCCACGGGAAATGGCGCCAGGCGCAGCAGCGGCCACAGCTTGCCATCGGTCGAATACTGCACGCGGATGGCGCCTTTTTCCACCGTCACGCGCAGCCAGAAACCGTCCGGCATGGCGGGCGCCAGGCTGACGGCCCAGTCCGATGTGTCCACCGTCAGCACAGTGCTCAATAAGAGCTGGCCGTCGGAAAATTCGACGCCGCACTTGATCCAGTTTTCCGCATCGATGCGCACCATCATGCCCGCCTGGTCGTACAGCGACGCGTACTGCGCCGACACATGCAGCTGCGCCGTGAAATCGCCTTTGACTTCAGTGCCGAAAAAGTGGCCGCTGTCGCGGATAAAACCATACGAGGTCTTGCGCCAGAAATCCGTGCTGGCATCCGTTGTCACGCGCAATTGCGCGCCGTCGGCGGACCAGTTTTCCGGTGCATTGAGCCAGCTGCCTTGCGTGAACATCGTCTCTCCTTTTGATCGAAAATACTACATAGTTTGCCCCCATCCCAGCGCCTTGTACAGGGCAATCGCATCGATGTAGGACGCCGTTTCCGCCAGCAGCGCTTCGCGCCGGATATCGTACAAGGCGCGCTGGTTTTCCAGCACGGCCTGGTAGCTGCCGGAACCGCCCTGATAGCGCGTGCTGGCGATGCCGAGGGCCGCGTTGCCATGGCGCGCCGACTGCAGCAGGGACGCCAATCGCGTCTGGTTTTCCGCCAGTTGCGTGACGGCGTTTTCCACGTCTTCCTGCGCCAACAACATCGTTTGCTCATAGCGCGCCAGCGCGCCCTGCGCTTCGGCTTGCGTGCCGCGCAAGCGTGCCTTGACGCTGCCCAGACGGAAGGCCGGATAGCTGACCGATGGCGCCACCTCGAAGGCGCGCGCACCGCCGTCGAACACGCCGCTGCCGCGCAGCGCAAAGAAGCCGAAGAAACCGCCCAGGCTCAGGCGCGGATACAGGTCGGCCGTGGCGGCGCCCACGTCTTCGCTGGAGGCGGCCAGCAAGCGCTCGGCGCGCACCACGTCGGGACGCTGCTTGATCAGGCGGTTCACGTCGCCGAGCGGCAGCTGGCCCGCCAACGGCGCCTGTTGCCGCGGCGTGGTGGCCAGCGCGATGGCGCCTGGCGCTTGTCCGCTCAGCACATCGAGCCGGTACTGCGCCTGGCGCAAGCCCGCCTGCAAGGGCGGCAGCATCGCCTCGCTGCGCGCCAGGTTGGCCAGCGCATTGTGGCGCTCTTCCGGCAAGCCGCTGCCGGCGCGGATGCGCGCGTCGGTCAATGCCACCGTATCGCGCCAGCTGTGCACCTGCGCCTGCGTCAGCGCCAGGTTTTGCTGGTAGCTCAGCGCCTCGTAGTAATTGCGCGCCACTTCGGCGGCGATCGTCAGCTGCACCTGCCGCAAGTCCGCCTGCGCCGCGTCGGTGTGCGCCTGCGCCGAACGGCTCATGTGCGCGAGGCGGCCGAACAGGTCGATCTCCCATTGCGCGTCGAAGCCTACGCGCGTGCTGGCGCTGGTGGCGCGGCTGTCTGGCGTGTCTTGCCGCACTTGGCGCTGCCAGCCCGCCTGGCCCGTGACGGCAGGCAGTTCATCGAGCCGGCGTTCGTCGAAAACGGCGCGCGCTGCCAGCAGATTCGCCTGCGCCTGGGCGATATCGAGGTTGTGTTCGAGCGCGCCGGCGATCAGCTGCGACAGACGCGCATCGTCGAAAAACGTCCACCAGGCGGCCTCGCTGACGGCGCCCGCGCCGGGTGCGAATAGCGCTTGCTGCGGACTGGCCAAATGGATTGCGGGCGTGCCCGGCGTGACATAGGTGGGGCTGACGGCGCAGCCGGCCAGCACGGGGAAAAGGGCGACAAGATAACGGTAATGTTTCATGGGGATTCCTTCAGCGCCTGCGACAAATCGCGCGCACGCGGCGTGGCATGGTCGGCCGTGTGGCGGCGGGCCAAAAAGGTGTACACGGTGGGCAGCACGAACAGGGTAAAGAAGGTGCCGATCAACATGCCCGAGACGATCACCACACCGAGGCCGAAGCGGCTGTTGGCGCCCGCGCCCGAGGCGAACAGCAGCGGCACCAGGCCCACCACCATGGCGGCCGTCGTCATCAAAATCGGGCGCAAGCGGATCTGCGCCGCCTTGCGGATGGCCGTGATGCGATCCAGCCGTTCATGCACCTGCAATTCGTTGGCAAATTCCACCATCAGGATGCCGTGTTTGCTGATCAAGCCGATCAGGGTCACGAGACCGATCTGCGTGTAGATGTTGACGGTGGCGTAGCCCAGGGCCAGCGGAATCAGCGCGCCGCAGATCGACAGCGGCACCGTAATCAAAATGATCAACGGGTCCGTCAGGCTTTCATACTGCGCCGCCAGCACCAGGTAGATCACGACGACGGCCGCCAGGAACGCCAGCAGCAGGGCATTGCCTTCCGTGGCGAACTGGCGCGCATCGGACTGCCAGTCATAGCTGAAGCCCGGCGGCAGGGTCTTGGCCACGCCATCGAGGAAGGCGACGGCGTCGCCGAGGGTCACGCCCGGCGCCGGCACGCCCTGGAAGGTGGCCGCATTTTGCTGGTTGAATTGCGTCAGCATGTTCGGCTCGATCTGTTCCGTGACCGAGACAACGGTGGACAGGGGCAGCAGGCTGCCATCGTCGGCGCGCACGTACTGCTGCGTCAGGGCTTGCGCCGTGAGCCGCTGTTCGCGCGGGCTTTGCGCGATGACGTCGTAGGCGCGGCCATCCATGCCGAAACGGTTCAGGTAGTTTTCGCCCACCAGCACGGCCAGCGACTCGCCGATGTCCTGCATGCGGATGCCCAGACTATTCGCCTTGGAACGGTCGACGCGCACTTTGACCACCGGGTTGTTGTAATCGAGGTCGCTGTCGACGACGGCAAACAGGCCGCTTGCGCGCGCGCGCTGCTTGACGTCTTCCATGGTGCGGAACAGGGTGGCGTAATCCTGCGCGCTGCGCAAGACCATCTGCACGGGCAAGCCGCCGCTCGATCCCGGCAAGGGTGCCAGTTGAAAGGCGAAGATGCTCGTGCCTTCCACGTCACCCACGGCATGCTGCAATTCGGCCTGGATGACGGCCGCATTGCGCGTGCGTTCGGCCCACGGCGTCAGGTTGATGCCGCCGATGCTCGATGCCGGACCTTCGCCGCCGTTGATGATCCAGCGCGAGTCCGTCTCGGGGATATTTTTGTAGATGGCATCGAGCTTGTACGAAAAGCGCTCCACGTAATCGAGGTTGGCGTGCTGCGGCGCCTTGATGGCCGTCAGCACGCTGGCCTGGTCTTCCGCCGGCGCCAGCTCGCGCTGCGGCAGCAGGTACAAAAACGGCAAACTGACCATCACCAGCGCGGCGAAACCGGCACTGATCCAGCGGTGGTGCAGCGAGCGGTCCAGCAGGCGCGCATAGCGGCTGGTCAAGCCTTCGAAGAAATGTTCGGCGGCGCGCGCCATGCGCCCTTCCGATTGTTTGGGCTGCAGCAGCAAGGAGCTCATCACGGGCGACAAGGTCAAGGCCACCACGCCCGACACCACCACGGCGCCGGCCAGCGTGAGCGCGAATTCCTTGAACAGCGCGCCCGTGAGTCCCCCCATCATGCCGATCGGGGCATACACGGCGGCCAGGGTGATCGTCATGGCGATCACGGGGCCGGCCACTTCGCGCGCGCCGACGAGGGCGGCCGCCACGGGCGTCTTGCCTTCCTCGATATGCCGATGGACGTTTTCCACCACGACGATGGCGTCGTCGACCACCAGGCCCACGGCCAGCACCATGGCCAGCAGGGTGAGCAGATTAATGCTGAAGCCGAAGGCCAGCATCAGCGCCGCCGCGCCCAGCATCGACAACGGGATCGTCACGACGGGTATCAGCACCGAGCGCAAGGAACCCATGCACAGGTAGATGACGATGACGACGATCAGCAGCGCTTCGAGCAGGGTGTGCGCCACCTCGTCGATGGACGACTGGATGAAGCGCGCCGTCTCGAACGCCAGTTCGACTTTCACGCCGGGTGGCAGGGTTTTCTGGATTTCGGGTAGCAGTTTTTTGATGCCGTCGACGATCACCAATGGGTTGCCGCCCGGGGTGGGCGACAGGCCCAGGTACACGGCCGGCACGCCGTCCATGATGCCGCTCGTCTCCGTGGCGGCCGCGCCCAGTTCCACCGTGCCCACGTCTTTCAGACGCACGAGTGACGCGCTGTCATCGCCGCCCTTGCGTATGACCATGTCGCGGAACTCCGCCACGCTGGTCAGATCCGTGTTGACGCTGATGTTAGACACGACGAATTGTCCCTTCACTTTGCCGGGTGCCGCCTGGTAGTTATTGCGCCGCACGGCGTCGGCCACGTCGGCCGCCGTCAATCCGCGCGCCGCCAGTTTCGCCGGGTCGATCCACAAACGCATGGCCAGTTGCTGGCCGCCATACACGTCGACCTTGGCCACCCCGTCGATGGTGGCGAACATCGGCTGCACCACGCGCGCCAGGTAATCCGTCAGCGCGGGCGCGGACACGCTCTCGCTGGCAAAGCCGACATAGGCGACGGCCGAGGAATCGCCGGCCGAGCGCTCGATGACGGGGTCAAAAGCGCCTTCGGGCAGCTTGTAGCGCACCTGGTTGACCTTGGCCATCACTTCCGTCAACGCTTGCGTGGAATCGCGGTTCAGTTCCATGCGCACGGTCACCGTGCTGCTGCCCTGCACCGATGACGAAGTGAGGTAATCGATGCCTTCCACCGACGATACGGCTTGCGCGATCGGCTGCGTGACAAAGCCCTGCATCAGTTCCGCCGAAGCGCCCGGATACGTGGTTTTCACCGTGATGGTCGACGATTCGAGCATCGGGTATTGACGGATCGGCAGCTGCAGGATGGCGATCACGCCCAGCATCAGAATCAATGTGCTGATCACCAGCGCCAGCACGGGGCGGCGTACGAATAAATCGGTAAATTTCATGGTGATGTCTTTCCTTTACGAGCCGGCCTTGGGCGCGGCGCGTTTTACTTCGTCCAGGGTATTGGCGACCGCTTGCACGGCCATGCCGTCGGCCAGTTTCAGCTGGCCCGAAGCGACCACGCGCTGGCCCTCGCGCAAGCCGTCGAGGATGGCGATCCGGCCCCTTGCCCGCTCGCCCAGTTTCACGCCCACGCGCTTGACGGTGAGCGGCTGTTTTCCTTCCTGCTGCGCGACGAAGACCGTGTCGCCATACGCGCTGTAGGTCACGGCCGTTTCCGGCACCGTCAGCTGCTGGCCCGCCTCGCGCGCCACGCGCACGTTCGCATACATCCCCGCTCTGAGCGCGCCGCGCGGATTGGCGAGCGCCGCCTGCACCTGCACCATGCGCGAACGGGCAATCAGCGGATCGATGGCATTGATCTTGGCCGTGAAGATGTCATCGGGATAGGCATCCACCAGCACTTGCACGGCCTGGCCCGGCGCCAGCTTGGCGCTGCTCTGTTCATCGAGGGCGAAGTTCACCATCAGCGACTGCGTGTCGATCAGGCTGGCCACCGTGTCGGCCGCGTTCAGGTACTGCCCCGCGTGGACCTTGCGGATGCCCAGCTGCCCTGCGAACGGCGCGCGGATGGTCTTTTGCGCGATCAGCGCCTCCGTCTGGCGCACGTCGCCCAGGGCCGCATCGCGCGCGGCCAGCGCACTATCGAGCTGCTCCTGCGTGGCCGCCTTTTCCTTGACCATCTGCGCGGTGCGCGCATGGCTGCTTTCCGCATTCTTCAGCTGTGCGCGCTGGCGCAGCAGGGCCGCCTGTTCCGGCGCGTCATTGAGCTGGACCAGCACGGCGCCGGCCGCCACATTCTGTCCCGATGCGAAGCGGATCTGCGTGATGCGCCCGCCCGTCTCGGCCGCCACCTGCACCTGGCGCGCCGCTTCCAGCTCGCCCACGCCCGCAAAAAAACGTTCCTGCGTGCCCAGCACGACGGGCACCAGCGCCACCTTGGTGGCGGGGGAGGCGGCGGCATCGGCCGCATGGGAGTCGGCACGCGGATAGAGGGCGGCACCGGCGACGGCCAGGGTGATGGCCAGCGCGCAGGCGCCGACGATTTTCGTATTCATGATGAAGTCCTTTACAACTGGGAAGAAGAGGCGCAGCGGAGGCTGATCAGGTCCGCTGCGCGTTGAAAAGAAAGAACAGGCCGATGGTCCACAGCAGCAGCACCAGGTGCGTCGTCTGCAAGCCTTCCTGTGCGATCCAGTAGCCGAACCACAGGCCGCCCAGGTGCATCAGCAGCAAAAAGGCGGCCATGGCGCACAGGGCCAGGTTCAGCCAGGGCAGCGCCTGCGTCAGCGAGGCGCCGAAGAACAGCGCCACGCCCGTCCAGGCGGCGATGGCGGCCAGCAGTTGCAAGGCCAGCACCACGCCCAGCGACAGCCGGTGCAAGGTCAAGGACGTGAGCGCGCGGCGCAGCAGCGGCGTCTGGATGGTCGGGTCCTGGCGCAGCGGGTCCATGCGCATGGTGTTGCCGATGGCCCAGACGGAGCCGTGGAAGGCGTGCAGGTTGTTGATGGCGGCCAGGGTCAGCCAGGTGGCCAGGCCGGTAGCGAGGATGGCGTGAAACAGCCAGATCGAGTGCTGCAGCTGCATGGGATTCCCGTCCAAAGAGTGTCTTGCCGGCATACGGACGTGGAAACTCCTCGACAGCGGGGAGCTACCGGCCTATTATGCAAGCAATTAGTTGGTTAACTTGCCCCATGATAGTTGAGCGAAATGAATTACACAAGTAAACGTTTGGATAATAGCGAGGCACCGCAAACGACGGAGCGCATCCTGTATTTCATCAAGACCAAGGGACCCGTCTCCACGGCGACCCTGGCCAAGACCCTGGACATGACGGGCGAGGCGGCGCGCCAGCAAGTGCAAAAGCTGGTGGTGGCGGGCTTGATTGAAGGACGGCAGGAAGCGCAGGCGGGCGCCGGCCGGCCGCGCCAGAACTGGGTCTTGACGGAAGCGGGCAATGCGCGCTTTCCCGACACGCATGCGCAGCTGACGATCAAGCTGATCGGTTCCGTGCGCCAGCTGTTCGGCGAGGCAGGCCTGGATAAACTCATCACGCAGCGCGAAGAGGAAAGCCGCAGCGCGTATGCGCTGGCGTGCTCGGCGCCGGACTTGCTCACGCGGCTGCAGCAGCTGGCGGCCGTGCGCGACGAAGAGGGTTATATGGCGCGCGTGGAAGCGGACGGCGACGACTGGCTGCTGATCGAAGACCACTGCCCCATCTGCGCCGCCGCGCGCACCTGCCAGGGCTTTTGCCGCTCCGAATTGCAGCTGTTCCAGGAAGTGGTGGGACCGAACGCCAGCATCGTGCGCGAGCAGCACGTGCTGGCCAATGCCATGCGCTGCGTCTACCGGATCCGGGCGCTGCCCTAGGCTTTTGGAAACAGCGGGCGGGCCAGCAGCGCCACCAGCCCCGCCAGCCACCACACGACGGGCCAGTTGCTGGCCGCCAGCAAATGCGGGATGGCAATCGGCGTGAGGAACAAGCCCACGTAGACGGCCGTGTTTGCCATGCCCAGCGCCGTGCCCGCGTTGGCGCCGCCCGCTTCCGTGGCCAGCTCCGTGTAGGCCACGCCATGCCAGGCGGACACGGCGATGCCGGCCAGCACCACGGCGGCCATCAACAGCCAACCCGGCGCCTCCAGCCAGGCGATGCATCCCAGCAAAATGAAGCAAGCCAGCGCCACCAGGGCCGCGCCGCGCAGGAAAGCGGGCCGGTTCGCGTGGCGGTCCGTGTGGCGCCCGCTCCAGATGCGCATCACCATGGCGCCCACCTGCAGGGCCACCATCACGGCCGTGATTCCCGCCAGGCCCAGGTGGCCGTCATCGTGCAGGAACACGGTGGCAAAGCTGAGCACGGCAAACTGTGGCACGCACAGCAAGCCGATGGCGGCCACCATGCGCCAGACCTTGCGGTTTTTCAGGGGCGATGTTGCCTGGTCTTTCATCAGGCCCGTGGGCGCGTTGTGCGGCCCCTTGGCGACCTCGGCAGAGAAATCGGGCTCATGCATCCAGCGCCACGTAAAAAACGCCGACAGGGCGCATACGAGGGCCAGGGCGCCAAACACGGGCATGAAGCCATAGCGTGAAGCCAGGCTGGGCAGGACGAGGGCGCCGAGGCCACCGCCGAACGGCACGGCCGTCTGGCGGATGCTCATGGCGAAGCCCCGTTCGCCGGGGCCGAACCAGCGCATCACGGCGCGGCCGCTGGCGCCATTCACGCTGCCGCCCAGCACGCCGACCATGGCCAGCCCGGCCGCCAGCGCCCACAGGGGCGGCACGGCGCCGTCAGCGGGCGTGATCCACAGCAGCAAGGTCAACAGTGCCAGCATGGTGCCCAGCAAGCCGGTCAGCAGCACGGGGCGGTCGCCCCAGCGGTCGGTGGCCATGCCCCACGGCAATTCGGTCATGGCCACGCCCAGGCCCATGGCGCCCAGCGCCACCCCCAGTTCCGTATTGCTTAGGTGATAGCCGCTGCGCAGCCAGATGGCCGTGGTCGGCATGCCATTGGCGGCGGCGGAAAAGCTGGCATTGGCCGCCACGCCGACGGCCAGTACTTTCCAGCGGTGGGCGTCGCCCACCGCGGGCGTGGTGGCGGGGACAGGAACAGGCATAGCTTGGCAATTGGTGCTCATGGCAGGGACATGAAAGTGGTTGACCCTGACAGTGTTGCGCAGTACGATCATTCTGAATATCAGATAATTTACGTTAAACCATCCCATAAAACCGGACGATTGTATTGATGCCATGAGCTTGCTGAATTTCGACATCGCCTTCTTGCGCAGCTATGTGGCTGGCATTGAGCTGGGCAGCTTTGCCCGCGCGGCGGACAAGGTGGGGCGTTCCACCTCGGCTGTCAGCGCGCAGCTGAAAAAACTCGAGGAGCAGGCGGGCATGCCCCTGTTCCGCAAGGATGGACGGGGGCTGGCGCTGACGCCGGCCGGCGAAGTCTTGCTCGGCTATGCGCGCCGCCTGCTGGAACTCAATGACGAGGCGGCCGTCGCCTTGCGCGGCGCGGAACTGGAAGGCTGGATCAGACTGGGTTTGCAGGAGGATTTTGGCGAAGCCTTGCTGCCCGACGTGCTGGGACGTTTTGCCCGCGCACATCCGAAAGTGCGCATCGAGGCGCACGTGGCGCGCAACACGGCCTTGATGGAAGGGCTGGCCATGGGCCAGCTCGACCTGGCCCTGCTGTGGGGCGGCCCGTGCATCGCCGACGTGGCCGAGTATCCGCAGCAGCAGCGCCAGCATATTGCGGAACCGGCCATGCGCTGGATCGCCTCGTCCAGCCTGGCCTGGCGGCCCGAATCGGGCGAGCCCTTGCCGCTCATTGCGTTTGACCGCGAATGCCTGTTCCAGCGTTGCGCCACGCAGGCACTGGACCGGGCCGGCATCGCCTGGCGCACGGCGTTTACCAGTCCCAGCCTGGCCGGCCTGTGGGCGGCGGCCGCAGCGGGGCTGGGCGTGACGGTGCGCACGGGCCTGGGCTTGCCCTCAACCGTGCGCGCGCTCGATCACGTGGCGGCAGGCTTGCCCGCCCTGCCCCCGCTGTCGCTGGAACTGCTGCGTGCGTCCAGCGTGTCCAGGCCGCCCGTCGAGCGGCTGGCCAGCCTGATCATCGAGTCGCTGCAGCAAGATGCGGCTTAGAACGCCTGCGCCGTCGGGCGCAGCACGATTTCATTGATGCTCACGTCGTCCGGCTGTTCGATCGCATATGCGATGGCGCGCGCCACGGCATCGGCGGGAATGGCAATCTCGTAGAACTCCTTGACGGCCTTGGCGCTCTCGGCGTGGCTGCTGCCCTCGCTCAATGGCGTGTCCACGGCGCCCGGCAAGATGGTGGTGGTCCGGATGGTGCCGCCGCTGGCCGCCAGCTCATGGCGCAAGCCTTCCGAAATGGCGCTGACGGCAAACTTGGTGCCGCTGTAGACGGTGCCGCCCGGGCTGAAGACTTTTTGTCCGGCCACCGACGAGATATTGATGAAATGGCCGCTGTTTTGCGCCTGGAAATGCGGCAGGACGGCGGCGATGCCGTTCAACACGCCCTTGATGTTGATATCGATCATGTTGTTCCACTCGTCGACTTGCAAGGCGTTCATCGGGGCGATGGCCATCAGCCCCGCATTGTTGATCAGCACGTCGACTTTGCCGAACACGGCCAGGGCCGTGTCGATCAGATTCTTGACGTCGGCAGGCACCGTGACGTCGGTCTGGGCGATGGCGGCCTGACCACCGGCCGCCGTGATTTCCTCGGCGATGGTATTGAGCAAATCCATGCGCCGTGCACCGAGCACGACGCTGGCACCGAGTGCGGCCAGATGGCGCGCCGTGGCTTCGCCCAGGCCGCTGCTGGCGCCGGTGATGACAACGACTTTCCCTGCGATATGTAGACTCATGATGGATTCCCTGTGGAGGCAGCAGAATGCTGCGGATGACATCGATCAATGCTGGCACAGCTTAGCGCATTTGTATCCCTTTTTGCTATAAAAAAGATAATTACTAAATGGTAATTGTTAGGTACGAGCAATCAGCACTTGCATGGGCGCCATGGGAAAATCGCTGGCGCCGTATTGCTCCACTTGCTTCCAGCCCGTGTCGCGCAGCAGCTGCGCCAATTCACCGTGCCGTGTCACCGTGCGGCCCAGCATGCGCATCGGCAAGTAATACGGCAGCACGCGCGCCGCATCGCTAGGTGCCGGAGCGATTTCCGCCTGCACGCAGACGAGTACGCCACCGGGTTTTAACGCCGCCTGCATCTTGCGCAAGGCACCCGCCATGTCGGGCACGAAATGCAGCACGGACGAGCACCAGATCAGGTCGTAGCCGCTGCCGATATCGTCGCAGCCCAGGTCGCCGCCCGCCGTTTCCAGGCGGTCGGATAGTTGCGCATGGGCGATGTTGGCGGCCGCCACGGCCACCGTTTCCGGCCAGTCGAAAACGCAGCCGTGCAAGCCCGCATGGGCTTGCGCCAGCGCAATGGCAACCCAGCCCGGCCCGCCGCCCACGTCGAGCAGGCGCAAGGGCGTGTTGCCGTCCGCAAACGGGGCGATGCGCTGCATCACGGACAGGGCCGCGCGCATGGTGACGGCGCGTTGTTCCTGGCCAATTTGCTGCTGCGCGGCGGCGGCCCAGTTGATCCCGTTGGCCGTGTTGTACGGCGCCGCCTTGCCGCCGTCGCGCACCAGCGTACTGAGCTGCGTCGCAAAGTGGCGCAGCGCATGCAGCCGGTACAGCCAGGCGTCGCCGCAAAAGGCCACGGAATTGCGGCAGAAGTACTGCAAGGTGGCGGCCGTGCAGCGGTAGCGCTGGGCATCTGCGTCGGCCCCGTCGCGCTCCAGCAGCTGCATGCTCCAGAGTAGTTCCAGCAGCAGCGCCGTGTGCGGCGCATGCAGCGACAGGGTGTCGGCCAGCTGCGCCGGCGTGTGCGGTGTGGCCAGTACATCGAAAATGCCCAGTTCCAGGGCGGCGGCCAGCCCGTCCGCCTGCACGGGCGCGACGGCCAGGTCCCAGTACGGTTGCAAAGTGTGTTGCGACGTGAACGGCATGGTGCTTCCTTTCGGCGAGATGGGCATGGAAGCTATTTTATGCAACAATGAGAATAATTATCATTTGCATTTGTATGCGGCACGGCGTATTTCGTATGCGCGACGGCGCGCAAGGACAGGGAGGAGCGATGATGGAACAGGACAGGGAAGCGGCAGGCTGGACGCGGCGCCAGCTGGACCCGGGGATGGGCGAGTGCCGCGCCGATCAGCGCCAGGTCGACCAGGGCTTGCTGCTCGTGCATTCCGATTACCGCCCACGGCTGGCGCTCGTCGAGCAATCGAAGCATGACGACGGGGGCGGCATGGTGATTACCATCGGCCTGGAAGGCGCGTCCGCCTACGTCACGCGCGATGGCGAACAATTGCGTTTCCGGGGCGGCCATACGACGGTGACGGCGTTTCGCCACACGAGCGGCGAGCGCCGGTTCGAGGCGAATCAGCGGGCGGCGCAATTGCGCGTGCTGGTGGGTGAAGAAGCGCTGGCGCGCTACTGGCCGGAAGGTCTGGCGTCCCTGCTGCCCGACGGCGGCGCGCGCCAGCTGGCGCATGCGGCCACGACGGCGGCCTGTGCCCTGCACGCCCGCTCGCTGCTGCGCGCGACGGACCCGCTGGCCGTGCATATCAGCGTGCTCAGCCTGCTGGCGGAACAGCTGCGGGCACTGCGCCCGGCGCCCTCTGCCGTGCCGCGCTGGTCCGAGACCGATATCGCCAAACTGGAACGCGTGCACGCGCTGATGCAGGAACAGATGGCGCAGGAACTCACGCTCGATTACCTGTGCGCGCAAGCGGGGCTGAGCTTGTTCAAGCTCAAGCAGGGATGGCGCTACCGCTACAACGACAGCCCCCAGCGCACCCTGCTGGCGCTGCGCATGCAGCGGGCAAAATTACTGTTGGAAAATGGTTGCCAGGTGGCGCAGGCGGGCTGGCAAACCGGCTATCGCCACCCGGCCAATTTCAGCGCCGCGTTCAGCCGCTATTTCGGCTACGCGCCGAAGACCGTGGCGCGCGCGAAGGGCTGAATAGCCGGTGTAGAATCGGCGGGCAGCACATACTCATACGACCCACAAGGAGACATGATGGCCCGCAAAATATTTGTCAATCTGCCCGTCCAGTCGCTGGAACGTTCCGTCGCGTTTTTCACGGCGCTGGGCTTCAGTTTCAATGCCCATTTCACGGATGAAACGGCGACGTGCATGATCGTTGCCGACGACATTTTCGTCATGCTGTTGACGCACGACAAATTCAAGCAATTTACGCCCAAGCAGCTGTGCGACACCAAGGTGGCGACGGAAGTGCTCGTGTGTTTGTCGGCAGAGAGCCGCGGTGAAGTCGATGATCTGGTGGCGAAGGCCGTCCAGGCGGGCGGCAGCATCTACAAGGAGCCGATGGATTTCGGCTTCATGTACGGGCACAGTTTCCAGGATCCCGATGGGCACCAGTGGGAATTGATGTATATGGAATCTAATTCTGTCCCCCAATAGCATCGTAGGTCGGATTAGTGCGGCAGGGCCGCACGTAATCCGACAACATTGTTGGCCCGTGGCGGTGTCGGATTAGCGGCGGCACGCCGCGTAATCCGACATGATCCGCCTGCCCAGCTTAGGAAGCCAGCGCCAGCAAATCCACCACTTCCAGCCCGGCCAGATCCTGCGTCGTATTGCCCGCAAACGCGGCGCGGCTCGGCTGGCCGTTTTTCAGCCAGGTGCGCGTGACGGCCTTGATCTGCTCCAGGGTGCAATTGAGCACGCCGGTGCGGAACTGCTGGCGCACGGCTTCCGTCGTGCCGCGCTGCTGCATGTTCCACGCCGTCAGCGCTTCCGCGTACGGCGAATGCGGCTTGTCGAGGCCCTTGATGACGCAGATGATGGCTTCTTCCACTTGTTCCTGCGAGAAATCGCCGTCGAGGATTTGATCGAGCGTCGTGCCGAAGTCGGCGAACGTGCCGGCCAGGCGCGGATCGCGGTAGGAGCTCAATGTAAAGGTGCCGGCGCCGGCCGCATAGCTGGCGCTGCCGCCATACGCGCCGCCTTTTTCGCGCAGGGCCGTATGCAGCACCTGGTTGGTCATCAGTTCGGCGGCGACGGCCAAGGCGGAAGCGTCCGGATTGTGCACACCCGGCACGGCCCAGGAAACGAAGCAATGGTTGATCTGGCTTGTCGCATGCAGGGCCGTATTGGCCAGCGGCAAAGCGGCAGGTGCGACGGTTTCTGCCGGGGCGGCCGCATCTGTACTGGCTGCCGGCAATTCCAGCAAACGGGCCAGGGTGATGCCATCCTGCTCCAGGCCGGCGCACAGCACGGTCGGTTGCTGGGCGATGATGTGCGCGTGCAGGGTGTCGAGTTCACGCGCGATTTCCTGCAAGCCTGCGGACGTCTTGCTCAGCTGCTGCAAGCGGCGGTAGAACGGCAAGGCTGCCGGGCCGCCGACGATGTCGTCGAAACGGCGCGTGGGCGACAGCGGTGCTGCCGAGGCCAGCATGGCGTAGCGGTTGCCCGATTCGGCCAGGCTGGAGAGTTTGTCTTGCACCAGGCTTTCGATCAGGAAAGCCAGGCGCTCTTCTTCATCGAAGCGTGGCTTGGCGATCCAGGCCGACAGCACGGCGGCAATCGCCGCGTGTTCTTCGCGCAAGCCGCTGGCCGAGAACGACAGTTCCACGCGCATCGCTTGTTGCGGACGGGGAATGGCTTCCAGGCCGATGTGGAACGAGGGCACCATGCTCTGGCGCCAGGCGCTGGCGTCGTCGAACGACATGTCGCCCACGCCCAGTTCCGGCGCCAGGTCCGTGTACAAACGCAGCCATGGCCACGACGCTTCCGGCAAGTTCGACACGTCGTACAGCACGTTGGCATAGCTGATGCCGTTGGAAGCAATGCTGAACGCCACGGCGCCATTGACGGCGGCCGGAATCGGCAAGGCCGGACGTGGCAAGGCGCTGACGTCGCCAGGGCGAATGCGCGGCAAGACTTCGGAATTCGATGGCAGTTGCTGATGTGCTTCCAGCGCGGCGGACTCGGCCACGATGTGCTCGCGCTCGGCATCCGTCAGCGTCGCTTGCAGGGCCGCCAGCTTGGCGTCTTCCTGGGCGGCGCGGGCCGTGAAGTAGGCGCTGTCAGGCACCACGTGCGTCGTCAAGCGGGTCGGGTTGGCAATCAGCTCGCGCACCAGTTGCTTGAAGAAGGCCGGGTCTTCGATCTGCTGTTCCAGCGTTTCCAGAATCGCCGCATTGTCGAAGGCGTCCATCACGTCGCCGCCATACATAGCCAGCGGCAAGGCGTGCAGCAAGCGGCCCAGGCCGTAAGGCATGCGGCCGCTGCTGATTTCGCGCTGGCTGTACTTGATGTCGCGCAAGGCCGCGTGCAGCACGGCGGCAGGAATGCCTTCTTCCGCCGTCTCTTCCAGTGCCGTCCAGATGCGCTGGTGCGCGTCGGCGATCTGTTCTTTGGTTAAACCTTCCATGCCGATGTGGAACACCATCTGGCGGATGCCCGCGTCGCGGCCATTCATGTCCGATGGACGGCCATAGCCGGCCGATTCCATGGCGCGCATGACGGGCGCCGACGATTCGCCGAGCAAGCCGTGCGACAGCAGATGCGCGTGGTAGTAGGCGATGGGGTCGCTCGACTCGCCCATCAGCCAGGCGAATTGCAGGCCGAACTCATCGTCGCGCGCTTCCTGCGACGGAATTTTGACGATGTTTTCCTGCGGCGCGGCCCACGCGGGCGCCAGCTGCGGCAGGCGGCGTTCGGAGAAACCGCTGAGCTTGGACAGCACGCGCTCGGCGACTTGCTCCTGCACGGCCGACGCTTCGATATTGCCGGCGGTCATGATCACGGCTTGCGAAGGGTGATAGTGGCTGGCGTGGAATGCTTTCAGCATGTCATGCGTCAGCTCGGGGATGTCGAGCGGATCGCCGCCCGATTCCACTTCATACGTCGTGCCTTTGAGCAAGGCGCTGGCGATACCGCTGTCGAGCGCGCGCATGGGGCTGTTGAAAGCGCCCTTCATTTCATTGAAGACGATGCCCTGGTACACGAGCTTGTCGCCTTCGAACGCATGGCGCCAGCCTTCCTGGCGGAAATTCAGGTAATCGAGGTTCGGGAAGAAGGCCGCATCGAGGTACACGTCGAGCAGGTTGAAAAAATCCTTGCGGTCGGTGCTGGCGAACGGGTACACGGTGCGGTCCGCATAGGTCATCGCATTCATGAACGTGGCCGTCGAGCGGCGCAGCATCGAGAAGAACGGGTCGCGCACCGGGTAGCGCGACGAGCCGCACAAGGCCAGGTGTTCAAGGATGTGGGCGCGTCCGTCGCTCACTTCGGGCACAGTGGGAAAGGCCACCAGGAACACCATCTCAGCCTGCTCGGTATGCATGTGGATATGGCGCATGCCCGTTGCTGGCTCGACATATTGCTCGATGGTTGCCTGCAAGACTGGAATGAAGTTGCTGCTGACTTTTTCAAATGTGCTCATGCGGTATGGGATCTCTGCGGTAGGTGATTCGGAGTGTCGGTGGGGCTGCATCACATGTGGGGGCAAAGTGGCGCAATGCCAGGGCTGGGGGCCACTTTGATGCCTGTATGAAGTTTTTCCCTATTGTACTAGGAGTATCTGCGCGCCGCCGCCGACGCTTGCTTGTCGGGCGCAAAAGCAACAAGGTTGCCAAATCGGCTATTTTTGACAGCTGGCGCCCCGCAATGGAGGCTTAGCGTACCATGCGCCTTTTGCATTCCAGACTGAACCGAAGGCGCCTACCTTGTCCCGACTTTCCTTTCGCCAACTGTTATTTGCCGCCTTCATTTTGACGACGGGCATTTTGACGGCCACCTCCGTGCAAGCCTTGCTGACCCTCGAACACCTGGCGCGGCTGGGGCGTGAGACGGCGGCGCAGGCGATTGCTCTGACGGAACAGTCGCAGCGCCTGTCCGAGCGCACCCTGGCCATGGAGCGCAGCGCGCGCCAGTTCCTCGTGCTGGACGACCCCGTGTTCCGCGAGCGCTTCGCGGCGGCCCGCGACGAAGCGACGGCGGCGCTGCAAGTGCTGAACCGTGCCACGCCCGAGTTCGCTCCCCAGCTGGCCGACGAATGGACGGTGCAGGCGCAATCGGCGTGGGAAGTTTTACAGGCAGGCAAGCGCCGCAAGCGCGATGGCCACGCCGTCGTGTACCGCGCGTTTGCCCGCATGACGCAGATCAATGACAGCCTGGCGCGCGAAAGCAAGACGGAAATCGGCAGCCGCAACGATGCCCTGCTGGCCGAGCTGGAACGCCAGCGCCGCCTGCTGGGCGTGCTGGTGGGCGGCGCCGTGCTGCTGGCGGCCGTGCTGGCCACCTGCTTCGGCTTCCTGCTGTCGCGTCCGCTGCGCCGCATCGAGACGGCCATCGAGCGCCTCGGCGACAAGCGCTACGATCAACCCATCGTCGTCGGCGGCCCCGCCGACACGCGCCGCCTGGGCCAGCAGCTGGACTGGCTGCGCCAGCGCCTGGCCGACCTCGATGCCGACAAGGAACGTTTTCTGCGCCATATTTCCCACGAGCTGAAAACCCCGCTGGCGGCCCTGCGCGAAGGCGTGGCCTTGCTGGAAGACGAGGTGGCAGGCAAGCTCAGCGATAGCCAGCGCGAAATCGCCGGCATCCTGCAGCAAAACACGGCGTCCTTGCAAACGCAAATCGAGGACTTGCTGCGCTACAATACCGCCGCTTTTGACGCCCAGCACTTGGCGCACAGCAAGGTCGATTTGCTCGTCTTGCTGCAAGATGTGGTGGCCGGCCAGCGCCTGCAATGGCTGGCGCGCCGTTTGACGGTTGAAGTGCAGGGTGTATCCCTGATCGTGCAGGCCGACCGCGACAAGCTGGCGACGGCCCTGGCCAATTTGTTGTCGAATGCCGTACGCTTCAGCCCGGAAGGCGGCACCGTGCGGTTTGCCCTGTCTTGCAAAGGTGGCCGCGTGCGCATCGACTGCATCGACGAGGGCGCCGGCGTGGCGCCCGAGGATGCCGCGCGTATTTTTGAACCGTTTTACCAGGGAGTGCGCCAGGTGGCTGGCGCGCGCAACGGCAATGGCATCGGCCTGTCCATCGTGCGCGAATATATCGCCGCCCACGATGGCAGCGTCACTCTTTTACCGCGCCCCGCCGGCGCGCATTTTCGGATAGAACTGCCCTTATGATGACGAGAATTTCCCTGGCCGCCATGGCCGCCTGCGCATTGCTGTTGGGCGCTTGCGCCGCCAAGCCCCCCGTCCAGACGCCCGTGCTCGTGCAAACGCCGCCGCGCGTCGTGGTGGTGGCCGATCCCCAGCTGACCGAACTGCTCGCGTATCAAAGCGCCCTGCGCCTGATGACGCCGTCGGAACTGGTAAAAGCGCAGCTGGACCTGGCGAAAGCCGACCATGCGCCGCACAACACCATACGTCGTGCCATGCTGCAAGCGGCCTTGCGCGGCCCCGGCGACCTGGCCCGCGCGCAAGCCTCGCTGGAACCGCTGGCCACGGCCACGAGCAAGGATGCGCAACTGCTGGCGCCGCTGGCGCAATTGCTGGGCAGCCAGTATGCGGAACTGCGCCGCCAGGAAGAGAGCATCGACAAGCTCAACACGCAGTTGCGCGACGCCCAGCGCCGCATCGACTTGCTCAATGAAAAACTCGAGGCGCTGAAAAACATCGAGCGCAGCCTGTCCGTGCGCCCTGCTGCGGGAGCGCCGAAATGAGCGAGCACGCCCACATCTTATTGGTCGACGATGATCCCGACCTGCTGCGCCTGCTGACCATCCGCCTCAAGGCGGGTAACTACCGGGTGACGGCCGTGGGCAGCGCGGAAGCGGCGCTGGCGCGCCTGGCCGTGGAATTGCCGGCACTGGTCATTACCGACGTGCAATTGCCGGGCCGCGACGGCCTGGCCCTGTTCGATGAAATCCGCCGCCAGCATTCGGCCCTGCCCGTCATCCTGCTGACGGCCCACGGCACCATCCCGGACGCCGTCGACGCGACAGCGCGCGGCGCGTTTGCCTACCTGACGAAACCGTTCGATGGCAAGCTGCTGATGGAAAAAGTAGCGTATGCGATCAACTTGTCCACCGTCATGCCGGCGCAAGCGTCCGGCGACGAGAGCTGGCGTGCCGAGCTGATCAGTCGCAGTTCGCAGATGGCCGAGCTGCTGGCCGAAGCCAAGCTGGTGGCCGGGTCCGATGCCAGCATCCTGATTCGCGGTCCCAGCGGCACGGGCAAGGAGTTGCTGGCGCGCGCGCTGCACAACGCCAGCCGCCGCGCCAAGGCGCCGTTCATCGCCGTCAACTGCGGCGCCATTCCCGAGCAGCTGCTGGAATCGGAATTGTTTGGCCACGTGAAAGGTTCGTTTACGGGCGCCGTGGGCAACCGCGAAGGCTTGTTCCAGGCGGCCGATGGCGGCACCCTGTTTTTGGATGAGATCGGCGACATGCCGCTGCCGCTGCAAGTCAAACTGCTGCGCGTGTTGCAGGAGCGGGCCGTGCGCCCCGTTGGCGCCGACCAGACGCGTCCGGTAGACGTGCGCTTGCTGTCGGCCACGCACCGCGACCTGGACGTGGCAATGACCGAAGGGCAATTCCGCGAAGACCTATATTACCGGCTCAATGTCGTGACCTTGACCTTGCCGCCGCTGGCCGAGCGCCGCGAAGACATCGCCCTGCTGGCGAACCATTTCCTGCAGAAACTGGCGGCCAAGTATCAAAAACCGTTGAACGGCTTCGCGCCCGACGCCTTGACTGCGCTGGTGGCGGCGCCATGGCCCGGCAACGTGCGCCAGCTGGTCAATGTCGTCGAGCAAGTGTGCGCGCTGGCCACGGCGCCGCTGGTGCCCTTGTCCCTGGTGCAGCGTGCGCTGCGCGTGCCGTCGCTGGAAGCGCTCAGCTACAACGAAGCCAAGCAGCGCTTCGAGCGCGACTACCTGATTCAGTTGCTGCGCCTGACGGACGGCAACGTGGCCGATGCGGCCCGCCTGGCTGACCGCAACCGCACGGAGTTCTACCGCTTATTGCAGAAATATGAGCTGACGCCGGCCCTGTTCCGGGCCGATGGCGACCCTGTCGCTGAATAGCGACAAAAATAAAGCGTTAAAAATCAGGGGCTTGGCGTAAAACATTGACGGTCTTGCCACAAGCTGTCGCTGCCAGGCGACAAAAAGCCCTGTTTTTCCGGCCAGATCGCCGCAAAACGGGCTGGAAAAATCAAGTTGGAATGTAAGTCATTGATTTTCAAGGAAATTTAAAAGCTGGCACGGCGCTTGCTGTATGGGTAGATGTGACGCTTCAAAGTGTTGCTTTATCCAAGTAAGAAGCTTTTAACTTCATTGAGAGGAACTACCATGCAAACATCGAAACTGTTCAATACCCTGGTTGCCGCTGTCGTACTGTCGGGCGCCTCGATCACCGCTTCGCATGCCGCTGACTCCGCACCAAAAGCACAAGCTCCTGCTGACACCGTCGTGGCCGCCAACGCTGCCGCAGCCGTCCCTGATGAAACCATCACTTCCTCGGCCAAGGCCGCCCTGAGCGCCGATGCGCAAGCCGCCGCCCTGCCAGTCAAGGTAGCAACCCAGCAAGGTGTGGTCGTCCTGTCGGGCGACGTGCCGAGCGCCGAAGCGGGTGACCGCGTCGTGCAGATCGTCGCTTCCGTGAGCGGCGTGAAAGAAATCAAGAACGAGCTGAAAGTCAAAGCCGCCGGTTAATCCCCTCGCGCTGTACTTTACTCCGGGTTGCCCTGTCTGCGGACAGGGCATTTTTTTGCCTGGTTGAAAACATTTACGTAGGTCGGATTAGCGCGCAGCGCGTAATCCGACAACATTGTTGGCCAGCGCTGGTGGTGTCGTCGGATGACGATCCTGTAGACCTAATCCGACCTGCAAATCGCCCTCCATCGCGCACGGTACGCGGTCAAACCAGCCACGTCCATCATGGGCTCCAGCGTCGCCCCCATCGCCGGCACCTCGCCCCAGCGGTGCAGCATCCAGCCGCCGCACGTCGTGCCGCTGGCGTCTTGCGACACGCTCACTTCCTGCCCTGGCCGCAAGGCCGCCAGCAGGGCGGCGAAATGCGGGTTGTCCGTGAAGCTGCCTTCCACCGTCACGGCGCCTTGGGCATCGAGGGCATCGAGGCAATAGTCGCTCATCAGCGCGCAATACAGGGTGGCCAGCGCATAGCGTTCCTGGGCCGTACGTGGGGCTGGCCCGGCGATGCGCCCCGCCTGCCCGACGAAGGGGCCGCCGGACTCGGCAAAACAGGGCAGCGCCAGCGTACCCTGCTTGACCAGGCGGGCGATATCGTCCACGCCGCACACTTGAGGTTCGCTGCCCGCCAGCACGGCAAATTCGCGCCCGCCCATGAAGCGCATGCAAGCCACGGGTTGGCCCAGCGCATGCACATTGGCCAGCATGTCGGCCGTTTCATCGAGCCGGCCGAGGGGCGCGCCGAAGGCGGCGGCAATGGCCCAGGTGCCGGTCGACAAGACCGTGCGCGGCTGGGCTTGCTCTTGCGCATCGAGATAACGCAGCAGCGAGGCATTGCTGTCATGGATGCCGCACAGCACCTGGCAATCGGGCAGCAAGCCATTGCTCTCGCGCCACTGCGGCAGCACCGGTCCCAGCGCCGTCCATGCCGCTTGCAGTGGGGGAAACAACGGCGCCCAATCCATGGTCTCCACCAGCGACGAATAGACCCCTTGCTGCGGCTGCCACAAATCCGTATGGCAACCGAGCGAGGTCACTTCGCTGGCGGCCACGCCCGATAGCCGCCAGGCCCAGTATTGCGGATAGGTCAGGATATGGCGCGCGCGGGCAAACTCCTGTGGGTAAGTTCTGGCGAGCCAGAACAGTTGCAAGCCCAGGTTCAGGCCGCAGGGCAATTGCGGCGACAGACTGTCGGCAAAGGCCGGCCGCAAGCTGGCATACTCGGCCGCCAGCGATTGGGGCAAGGTCGATTCATAGTCGAGGATGGGCAGCACCAGGCCGGCATCGTCGACCAGCGCCGCCGTGGCGCCGTGCGTGACGGGCACGATGGCGGTGACGTGCGCCAGGCGCGCAAAGGCGGCCAGGCCCGTTTGCAGCCAGTCCCACAAGCGCTCCGTATCGTGGTGCGGATACGGCCCTGTTTGAATGATGCTGTTCGGGCGGCGCTCTTCGGCCAGGATGGCGCCGGCGGCGTCGAGCAGGGTCAGCTTGGCATTGGTCTTGCCGATATCGAGTACTACGGTGGCGTCGATGGTCACGGCCGTCCTTATGCGAGGTGAAACATGGGGGTTAAAGGCACGGCGACGGGCGACGCATCGGCCTGCGTTTCCATCAGGTCGGCCATGTGCGCCCACCAGCGGCGCATCACGGGATGCTGCGGCAGCGCCTCCATCGTGTGGCCTTCCATCCGGCGCAGCACGGCGAACAGCGCGCCCGTATCCTCATCGAGAAAGATGCTGTAGTCGCGTACGCCGGACTCCTGCAGCAGGCTGGCCAGCTCGGGCCAGATGGCGTCGTGGCGGCGTTGATATTCGGCGGCATGGCCAGGCTTGAGCTGCATCTTGAAAGCGATCTGTTGCATGGTTTATTTCCGGGTGTGTTTGCGGTTCAACAGGCGCGGCAGTGCAATCGTGATCAAGAGCAAGATGCCGACGACAATCGTCATGATGACGCCAGGAATATTGAGCAGCGCCAGGCCATACGTGACCATGCCCAGCAGCAGCACGGCCAGCAGCACGCCGCCGATGCTGCCCTTGCCGCCGGCGATGCTCACGCCGCCGAGGATGACCATGGTGATCACTTCGAGTTCCCAGCCCATGGCGATGTTCGGGCGCGTGCTGCCGATGCGTCCCGTCAGCAGCCAGGCGGCCAGACCCGCCATGGCGCCGGTGGCCACGAACAGGGCGAAGCGGTAGCGGTCCACGGCCACGCCGGAAAAGCGCGCCGCGCCCGGATTGCAGCCGATGGCAAAGATGCGCCGGCCCCAGCTGGTCGCATGCAGCAGCACGGCAAACAGCGCGCAAAACACCAGCAAGATGACGAAGGGGCGCGGCACGATGTCGAAGAAATAGCCTTGCCCCCAGTCGATCAGCAGTGGCGGATAGCCGGTGTAGGCCTGGTCGCCCAGGATCACGCTGGCCAGGCCGCGGAACAGGGCCACGGTGCCGATCGTCACGACGATCGATGGCAGGGCGAAGCGCGTGACGAGCACGCCGTTCAGGCAGCCGCAGAGGGCGCCCATGGCCAGCGCGACGAACAGCAAGCCTTGCGGCGGCACACCGTGGTGATGCGCAAACCCCATCGCCACCGAGGACAGCGCCAGGATGCCAGAGACGGAAATGTCGATCTCGCGGCAAATGATCAGCAAGGCCATCGGCAGCGCGATCAGGGCCTTCTCGCTGAAGTTGAAGGTGCTGTCGGCCAGATTGTAGGCGTCGAGGAAATTCGGCAGCAGCACGCTGTTGGCCGCGAACACGGCGATCAGCAGCAGCGCCAATAACGCTTCCCAATGGGCAAAATACTGGCCGATGCGGTGCGCCTTGCGGTCGAGGATGGTATAGCGCGAGCGCACGGGTGCGCTGTCCGGCGCTTCGCCGTGCAAGGTCTGTGAGGTGGCGTTCATGCGGCGCTCCTGCGGGTCGAAGGGGCTTGCAGCGTGAGCGGCAAGATCTGGCGGCCCATGTTCCTGGTGCCGCGCGCATTGAGCAGCACGGCCGTGAGGATCACGATCCCTGTCAGCGCGCTTTGCCAGAAGGGCGAGACCTTGACGATGGGCAAGGCATTGTTGATGACGGCCAGGAACAGCGAGCCGAGCACCGCGCCGCCCACCGTGCCGGCGCCGCCGGCGATGCTGATGCCGCCGATCACGCAGGCGGCGATCACGGTAAATTCAAAGCCATACGCGATTTCCGAATACGCCACGGCGTAGCGCGCCACCCACAGATAGCCGCACAGGCCTGCCATCAGGCCCGACAGGCCATACGTCCACAGCAGCCGGCGCGCCGTGGCGATGCCGACATAGCGGGCCGCCTGCGGCTGGTTGCCGATCGCATACAGGTCGCGGCCGAAGCGCGTGTAGCGGGCCAGGAAACAGGTTGCCAGGATGGCCGCCAGCGCGATCCATACGAGGTGCGTCACGCCCAGCAGGCGCGCCAGCGGGAAGTCGATGAAGGCGGCCGGCATCTGGTGCGACGATACCCAGGCGCCGCCCGACAGCACGAATACCAGGCCCCGGTACACGCTCATGGTGCCCAGGGTCACGACGATGGGCGGCAGGTCCAGGTAGCCGATCAGGTAACCGTTGATCAGGCCCAGCAGCAGGCCGATGCCCAGCGCCGCCAGCACCACCAGTAGCAGCGGCAAGTGCGGATACTGCACGGCCAGCAAGGCCGACAGCATGCCCGACAGCGCCAAATTGGACGCCACCGACAGGTCGATGCCGCGCGTGATGATGACGAACATCTGTGTCAGCGCCAGCATGATCAGCAAGGTGCTGTCGGTGAGCAGGTTGGCCAGGCTGCCCGGAGTCAGGAAAACGGGCGAGCGCAGGCCCACCAGCAGCACCAGCAGCACGATCAGCAGTGCCAGCTGGATTTCACGTTGCTTCAGATAGCGCATGTCAATTCCTCGATCGGATGGCCGCTGCCGGACGCGGCGGCGACGACGTTTTCCGGGGTCGCCTGAGCGCGCGGAAAGACGCGGTGGATATGGCCCTGGTGCATGACCACGATGCGGTCCGCCATGCCCAGCACTTCCGGCAGTTCGGACGAGACGAGGATCACGGACAGGCCTTGCGTGACGAGCTCGCTGATGAAGCGGTGCACGGCCGCCTTGGAGCCGATATCGATGCCCTTGGTAGGTTCATCGAGAATGATCACGCGGGGCTTGGTGGCCAGCCATTTGGCCAGCACGACTTTTTGCTGATTGCCACCCGACAATTCCGACACCATCTGCGTAAAGTGGCTGGCTTTCAATTCCAGCTGCTCGCTCAGGTGGCGCGCGATGGCCGTCTCTTGCGCGCGCCGTGGCCGCAGGAAAAAGCCGATGCTGTCCAGAATCGGCAAGGTGATGTTTTGCACGATGGACATCGACAGGTGCGCGCCCTGGTGCTGGCGGTCTTCGGGCACATACGCGATGCCGTGCCGGATGGCGTCGCTGGCGCAGCCGATGCGCACTTCCTCGCCGGCGATGGCGATCGTGCCGCGCACGCCCTCGGTCAGGCCGAACAGCGCTTGCATCACTTCCGAGCGGCCCGCGCCGACCAGGCCGTAGAAGCCGACGATTTCGCCTTGCCGCACGGAGAAACTGACGTCGTGAAATTCCGTCGCATGGCACAGTTGCGACACTTCCAGCAAGGTTGGCCCCAGGGGGACATCGACCTTGGGAAACACTTGCTGAATGGTGCGCCCGACCATCAGCGACACGAGCTGCGGCTCGCTGATGTCGGCCAGTGCGCCGGCGGCGACGAAATGGCCGTCGCGCAGCACCGTATAGGTGTCGGCGACGGTAAAGATTTCATCGAATTTGTGCGAAATGAAAATCACCGCCGTGCCCGCCGCGCGAAGCTGGGCGATGATGCGGTACAGCTCATGGATTTCACGCTGCGACAGCGAGGCGGTGGGCTCGTCCATGATCACCACGCGCGCCTCTTGCGACAGGGCGCGCGCGATTTCCACGAAGTGGCGCTGCGCCACGCTCAGTTCCTTGACCTTGGCCAGCACCGGCAGCTGCACTTCCAGGCGCGCGAAGATCTGCTCGGCCTCGGCCGCCATGCGTGGCCAGTCTATGCGCGGCGGAAAACCCGTTTGCGGCTGGCGCCCGATATAGATGTTTTCGGCCACCGTCAGTTCGTCGAACATCATGGTTTCCTGGTGCACGGCGGTAATGCCGGCATCCATCGCATCTTGCGGGTTGGAAAACAGCACAGCCTTGCCGCCCAGTTCCATGCTGCCCGCATCCGGTTGATAAATGCCCGTCAGGGTCTTGACCAGGGTCGACTTGCCGGCGCCGTTTTCACCGATCAGCGCCATGACTTCACCGGCGCGTACCGTCAGCGCCACGTCTTTCAGCGCGGTGACGCCATGGAAGTGCTTGCAGATGCCGTGCAGGCGCAACACCGGCGCCGCGTTCTGCGCAATAGGGGGATTCTGTGACATAGCCATTCACACTTGAGAGATATTCGCAGGTCGGGTTAGCGCGCCAGCGCGTAACCCGACAACATTGTTGGCTTTACCGGTGATGCCGGATTACGGCGCTTCGCGCCTGATCCGACCTACGGCCGTCGGTACACAAACAAATCAGAATATCTTCGAGAACTTGTCGACGTTATCCTTGTTGTAGGTGAACGGCGGCGCCAGCGCCGCTTCGCCGCCCGCATCGAGTGTCAGCTTGCCCATGCGGCCGGCGGCGATGCTTTCGCCCGGCTTGCCGCTGGCCTTGCCGGTGACGAATTGATGGGCGGCATACGTGGCGGCGTAGCCGAGGTCGATCGGGTTCCAGATGGCAAAGCTTTTCACGGCGCCGCTCTTCACGTGGCCAGCCATTTCCGACGGCAAGCCCAGGCCCGTCACATACACCTTGCCCACCAGTTTCTCGTCGACCACGGCCTTGCCGGCCGCATTGATGCCCACGGTGGTCGGCGCGATGATGGCTTTCAGGTTCGGGTTGCTGCGCAGCAGGCCGATCGCTTCGCGGTAGCTCTTGTCGGACTGGTCGTCGCCATACACGGTGGCCACCAGCTTGATCTTGGCGTACGCAGGCTGGGCCAGCGTCTTTTTCATTTCGCCGATCCAGATGTTCTGATTCGTCGCCTGCGCCGTGGCCGACAGGATGGCGATCTCGCCCGTGCCGCCGATGGCGTCGGCCGCCATTTCAATCTGCTTCTGGCCGATCAGGGCCGGGCTGGACGGATTCAGCTGCATCAAACGCCCCTCCTTGGCCAGGCCGCTGTCGAAGGAAATGACCTTGATGCCGCGCTGCATGGCTTTCCTGGTGATCGGCACGAGCGCATTGGCATCGTTGGCGGAAATGACGATGGCGCTGACCTTCTGGCTGATCAGCGAGCTGATGATTTCGATCTGCCCTTCCGCCGTCGCCGTGGTGGGGCCCGTGTAAATGACTTCCACGTCGCCCAGCTGCTTGGCCGCCTCGTTCGCCCCTTCGTGGGCGGCGTCGAAGAAGCCGTTGCCCAGGCTCTTGACGACCATGGCGATCTTGATTTTTTCCGCCGCCTGGGCACTGGCGGCCAGGCAGCCGATCATGCACATGCTCAATGCCGTCACCATCATTTTGTTCAATTTCATGCCGCGTCTCCTTTTTTATTGTTGCTGCCGGGGCGGTAGACACCATGTCTCCAGCCCTCTGTTTTTCCACTGACTAGGTATTGCCTATTGCTCTTGCCACGCCTGCTCCGCCGGCGACAGCGGCGCCGCCATCGCCTCGGGGGCCACGGCCAGTACCTTGACGCCCGACTGCTCCAGCATCTGCACGGCCGCGTCCGAAGCGCCCGTGTCCGTGATGACGCAGGACACGCGGTTCAGGCCGCACAGGATCAGGCCTGCCTTCCTGGCAAACTTGGAACTGTCGGCCAGGACAATCAACTCCTCGGCCTGGCTGATCAGGCGTTTCTCGGCCTGGATCAGCAGGGGATCCGCTTCCATCAAGCCCAGCATCGACAGGCCGTATACGCCCATGAACATTTTTCCCGCGTAATGATGCTGGCTGATGTCGTTGTCGAAGGGACTCAGGATGACGTTTTGCTCGCGATACACCTTGCCGCCGGGCAGGATGATTTCATTCTCGCTGGACATCAGCAGGCGCTCGGCCATCAGGAAGGAATTGGTGAGGATTTTCAGCCGCTTGTCGACCAGGAACTCGACCATTCGGTAGGTGGTGGTGCCGCCATTGATGATGATGGTGTCGCCATCGGCGCACAGGCCGCAGGCGTGGCGGGCGATGGCGCGCTTTTGTGCGGCGCAGCGGTCCAGGTTGTTTTGAAAGGTTTCGCCCGACAGCGCAAACGTGCGCTGTTTTTTTTGCGGCAGGCTCTCGGCGCCGCCGCGGGTGCGGGTCAGCAAATTGCGCTCGGCCAGCCAGGCGATATCGCGCCGCACCGTCGCCGGCGAGGAATTGAGCCAGCCGACCAATTGGTCGACGCTCGCCACGCTATGTTCGGCGAGTAGTTTCAGCAAGCCTTTGCGGCGTTTGTGATTAACCACGTTGTCTCCTTTTTGAGCCCTCTCCCGTACCAGCTGCCCGGGGACGACTTCTTTATCGGTGAGCCAGCCTAAGCAGTTGAGCAGTGCATGTCAACAATCAATCAATCAACATCGTGATTATTTGCATAGCGCGCAAATGCGTGATCGGAGTTCCAATCAACCTGGTGATTATTTGCGTTTCCCTCACGTTTTTGATTGCTTGTTGATTGACATGATTGGCACGCTGGCTTCTACTGAGTGCTGCCGTCATGGCGTCCCGCACACAGATGCGGCCATGGCGATCCGCACGCACAACCAAGAATGGAGACACTGTATGACCGCCACGATGGATACCACACCACCTGCGCCCATGGCCTCGCTATGGGACGATGCGCACGCCGCGACCTTGAGCGAACCGGAGCTTTTGCTGTACCGTTCCAACCTGCTCGGTTCCGACATGCGCATCACCAATTTCGGCGGCGGCAATACCTCGGCCAAGATCCGCATGACGGATCACCTGACCGGCGACGAGGTCGAGGTGCTATGGGTGAAAGGCTCCGGCGGCGACCTGGGCAGCATCAAGCTCGACGGCTTTTCCACCCTGTACATGGACAAGCTGCGCGCGCTGAAGGGCCGCTACCGTGGCCTGGCGCTGGAAGATGAAATGGTCGCCTACCTGCCCCATTGCACTTTCAATCTGAACCCGCGCGCGGCCAGCATCGACACGCCCCTGCACGCCTACATCGCGCGCAAGCATGTCGACCACATGCACCCGGACGCCGTGATCGCGATCGCCGCCTGCGCCAACAGCCAGGCGCTGACGCACAAGATTTTCGAAGGCGAACTGGGCTGGCTGCCATGGCAGCGACCCGGCTACGACCTGGGCCTGAAACTCGAAGCGCTGTCGCAGTCGCAGCCGCATTTGAAAGGCATCATCCTCGAAGGCCATGGCCTGTTTACCTGGGGCGATACGGCCAAGTCCTGCTATGAAACCACCTTGGCCATCATCAAGCGCGCGGAAGACTGGCTGGCCGCCAACACGACGCAGCCGGCGTTCGGCGGCGCCAAGTCCGCACCCTTGCCGGCGCACGAGCGCGCGGCCCTGGCGCAGCGTTTGATGCCGCTGCTGCGCGGCAAGATCAGCCAGGACGAGTACAAGCTGGGCCACTTCGACGACAGCGCCAACGTGCTTGAATTCGTTTGCAGCGCCGACCTGCTGCCGCTGGCCGCGCTCGGTACCTCGTGCCCCGACCACTTCCTGCGTACCAAGATCCGCCCCTTCGTGATCGACTTCGATCCGGCCTATCCTGATTTTGATCGTTTGGTCGCCGGCCTGGACGAGGCACTGGCCGCCTACCGCGCCGACTACCTCGCCTATTACACGCGCTGCAAGCACGACAACAGCCCCGCCGTGCGCGACGCCAACCCCATCATTTATCTGATCCCCGGCGTGGGCATGTTGTCGTTCGCCAAGGACAAGGCCACGGCGCGCATCGCCGGCGAGTTCTATGTCAATGCCATCAATGTGATGCGCGGCGCCAATGGCGTCGACACCTATGTGGGCTTGCCGGAACAGGAAGCGTTCGATATCGAATACTGGCTGCTGGAAGAAGCCAAGCTGCAGCGCATGCCCAAACCCAAAAGCCTGGCCGGGCGCATCGCCCTGGTGACGGGCGGCGGCGGCGGCATCGGCCAGGCCGTGGCGCGCCAGCTGCTGCAGGAAGGTGCGTGCGTGATGCTGACCGATATCGACGGCGCCGCGCTGGAAGAGGCCGAGCAGAGCCTGCTGAAGGTGGCGGGACGCGACAATATCGCCACGGTGCGCGCAAACATCACGGCCGAAAACGACGTCGAGGCCATCCTGAACGCGGCCGCGCTGCGCTTTGGCGGCATCGACCTGCTGGTGTCGAACGCGGGCATCGCTTCCTCGGCGCCGCTGGAAGAAACGACCCTGGAGATGTGGGAACGCAACCAGTCGATCCTGGTGACCGGCTACTTTCTCGTCAGCCGCGCCGCTTTCCGCATCATGCAGCAGCAGAAGCTCGGTGGCAGCATGGTGTTTGTCGCCAGCAAGAACGGCCTGGTGGCGTCGGGCGGCGCCTCGGCCTATTGCACCGCCAAGGCGGCGGAAATCCATCTGGCCCGCTGCATCGCGCTCGAAGGGGCGCCGCACGGCATCCGCGTCAACGTGGTCAATCCCGATGCCGTCATTCGCGGTTCGCGCATCTGGGATGGCAAGTGGAAGGAAGAGCGGGCCGCCTCGAACAAGATCGAGACGGGCGACATCGAGGAATTCTATCGCCAGCGCAGCATGCTCAAGCGTAGCGTGCTGCCGGAAGATATTGCCGAAGCCGTGTATTTCCTTTCCAGCGACAAGGCTGCCAAGAGCACGGGCAATATCATCAATGTCGACGCGGGCAACGCGGCCGCATTTACACGTTAATCTAAAAAAACGACGCAGCCGGCCATGGCGCCGCTGCGCACAAGGAGACAAGATGCATACCATGATCGATAGCGGCCTGGTGGCCGACCACAATGCCAAGCTGCAAGCGAACCTGGACGCCGACTATGCGGCCCTGGGCGGTGTGCTGGCCCGCCGCGGCCAGGACATTGAAAAACTGACGGCGCTGGCGCAGACGTTTGCCGTGGCCGTACCCAGCTGGGGCACCGGCACGGGCGGCACGCGCTTTGCCCGTTTCCCCGGCCTGGGCGAACCGCGCAACGTGTTTGAAAAGCTCGAAGATTGCGCCGTCATCAACCAGCTGACGCAAGCGACGCCCGCCGTCTCGCTGCATTTTCCGTGGGACAAGGTCAGCGACACGGCCGCCCTGCGCGAGACCGCCCAGGCTTACGGCCTGGGCTTTGACGCCGTCAATTCGAATACCTTCCAGGACCAGGCCGGACAGGCGCAGTCGTACAAATACGGCAGCCTGACGTCGCACAGCGCGGCCGTGCGCGCGCAGGCCGTCGAGCACAATATCGAATGCATCGAACTGGGCCGTGCGCTGGGCTCGACAGCGCTGACGGTGTGGGTGGGCGATGGCGCCAACTTTCCGGGACAGCACAATCTGCGCGGCGCGCTCGAGCGCTACCTCGACAGCATGCGCGACATCTATGGCGCCCTGCCGGCCGACTGGCAGCTATTTATCGAACACAAGCTGTTCGAGCCGGCCTTCTATGCCACCACGATTGCCGACTGGGGCACCAGCTTTGCCTGCGCCAGCGCGCTGGGACCGAAGGCCAAATGCCTGGTCGACCTGGGCCACCATGCGCCGAACACGAACATCGAAATGATCGTCGCGCGCCTGGCGCAGTTCGGCAAACTGGGCGGCTTCCATTTCAATGACAGCAAGTACGGCGACGACGACCTCGATTCGGGCAGCATCAACCCCTTCCAGCTGTTCCTGGTGTTCAACGAGCTGGCCGACGCGGCCGAACGCGAAGGCGCCGCCTTCCATCCCGCCTACATGCTGGACCAGTCGCACAATGTGACGGACCCCATCGAAAGCCTGATGAGCAGTGCCGTCGAAGTACAGCGCGCCTTCATCCAGTCCGCGCTGGTCGACCGCGCCGCCCTGCGCCACCACCAGGAAGCCAACGACGTGCACGCCTCGGCGCAGGCTCTGAAACAGGCGTTCCGCACTGATGTGAGCGCCATCCTGGCGATGGCGCGCCAGCGCTCGGGCGCCGCCATCGACCCTGTGGCCTGCTATCGCGGCAGCGGCTACCGGGAGCAGCGCGGCGTGGCGCGCCCACCGAGGGCAGGCGCCAGCAGCAGCGGCATCGTGTAAGGAGGGGCCGGAAGAGGAGCATTGCTGCTTCCGGGCAAGCCGCCTGGAAGCAGGTAGAATGGCTGGCACTGGCGCCGTTCCTGGCGCCGTTTGTCATCCCCGGCACAGCGTGCAAGGCTGCGCCGTTACCAGGCTACCGCATGTCTTCTTTTTCTCCCGCTGCCCTGCTGCGCAATCTGAAACCCGATAATTTCACCATCGCCCTGCTCGTCACCGTGGCGCTGGCCACCTTCCTGCCCTGCACGGGCCAGACGGCCGTGGTCTTCGGCAACATCACCACGGTCGCCATCGGCGCCCTGTTCTTCCTGCACGGCGCCAAGCTGTCGCGCGAAGCCGTGGTGGCCGGCGCCATGCACTGGCGCTTGCACTTGCTGGTGCTGGCCAGCACCTTTGTCCTGTTTCCGCTCTTGGGCCTGGCCCTGCGCCCACTGGCGCTGACCTTCCTCACGCCCGACCTGTACATGGGCATTTTGTTCCTGTGCGCGCTGCCGTCGACCGTGCAGTCCTCGATCGCCATGACGGCCATGGCGCGCGGCAACGTGCCAGCCGCCATCTGCAGCGCCTCGGCCTCGAACTTCATCGGCATCTTCCTTGCCCCCATCCTCGTGGGCTTGCTGGTGGCCAAGGGCGCGGAAAGCAAGTCGTCGGTCGATGCCGTGCTGTCCATCGTCATGCAGCTGCTGTTGCCATTTTTGGCCGGCCAGTTCCTGCGCCGCTGGATCGGCCGCTGGGTCGACCGCCACAAAGCCACCCTGAAATACGTCGACCAGGGTTCGATCTTGCTGGTGGTCTACACGGCCTTCAGCGAAGCCGTCAGCGAAGGCTTGTGGCATACGATCTCGGTGGAAACCCTGGTCGCCCTGGGCCTGATCAGCACCTTGCTGCTGGCGCTGGTGCTGGGCATCTCCACCTTTGTCAGCCGCCGCCTGGGCTTCAACAAGGAAGATGAAATCGCCATCGTCTTTTGCGCCTCGAAGAAAAGCCTGGCCAGCGGCGTGCCGATGGCCAAGGTGCTGTTTTCCACGCGTTCGCTGGGCATGGTGATCTTGCCGCTGATGCTGTTCCACCAGATTCAGCTGATGATCTGTGCCGTGATCGCGCAGCGTTATGCGCGGCGCGATGAGGGACAGGATGTGCCGGCCACGACGCTGTGATGGTTATCCTGCTCTAGCCGCAGCGCCTGCCGCAGCCCCGCCACTATGACCGCGTAAGCCTGCCGCCTGCTGGCCGCATCCGGCGCGCGCAGCACATACGACGGGTGATACACGGTAATCACCGAGCGCCCCGCATGCTCGATCGTCGTGCCGATCAGCGGCGTCATGCTTGCCGCGCCATCTTGCAGCACGGATTTTAATGCCGTGCTGCCCAGCGCCACGATCACCTGTGGCTGGACACGCTCAATCTCTTCTTCCAGCCAGCCATGGCAGGCGAGGACCTCGCGTTGCGCGGGCGTCTTGTGCAGGCGGCGCTTGCCGCGTGGTTCCCACTTGAAATGTTTGACGGCATTGGTCAGGTAGATGCTGTCGCGCGCCATGCCCGCTTCTTGCATGGCTTGCTCGAGCAGCGCGCCGGCCGGGCCCACAAACGGCAGTCCCGCCAGGTCTTCCTGGTCGCCCGGCTGCTCGCCCACAAGCATGATGCGCGCCTGTGCTGGGCCAATGCCGGGCACGGCTTGCGTGGCGCTTTTCCACAGTTCGCAGCGGCGGCACTGGTCCAGGCTTGTCGCTACTTCGCGCACTGGCTGGGCGCGCTCGGCGGCAATCGGAATCATGGTGGCGCCGCTGCGCTGGCCCACGCTGGCCGTCTGGCCCGTGCGGCGTTCGCCGTTGGCGGCGCCGCTGAGCATGGCGGGCACGATGGCCCCTTCCGGCAAATTTTTCCAGAAACGCGAGGGGATATGGCTGTGCAGCAAATCCGCATTCACGCGCGCGGGATTGAAGATGCTGCGGTAGTAGGTCAGCCACAGGGCTTCGCCCGCATCGTCGATATCGGCCGCGCCCTGCATCAGTGCTGGGCCCGCGTGCAAGGTCGTGCCATCCCACAGCATGCTGGCGGCGGGCGTGGCGATCATCCAGCTGGTAGCTCCCATGCGGCGGGCGAAGTGGCGCGCCACCTGCGGCAGCACCTCGTGCACGGGTTCGAACCAGGCGACAAAACGGGGCGCGCCCTCGCATTCTGGCCGTTCGCGGAAGCGCACATACGCATGCATGTCGTGCTCTTCGCGGTGCACGGCCTTGACCATGGCGTGCAGGCGCGCGCCGTCCGCGTCGGCCGGCGACATCACGTCGTGCTGGCCCTGCTGCCAGCGCCACAGCACCTGGTACAAAAAGGCCCAGCGGTCAGGCACGTTGAAGCAGGCGGCGCTTTCCAGCAATTCCACCAGTGGACGGGGCAGGCGCAGCAGTGGCGCGCTGGTATCCGTGGCATCCGGCGTGGCGGAAAACAGGTCGCCCTCACCGTGTTGACACTGCCAGGCAACGTCGGCAGGTGGCACGCCAAGCGCGATCAGTTCCCTTGCTGCAGCGCGCCACTCGTCGAACGACTGCGCCAGCCGCACCACCGTACTCATGCGGCCTGCAGCTCCGGCCACAGATTCATCTGCTGCGGCGCCTCCGCCATGGCGCGCCGCAGGTGTTCGGAGGCGGTGGTGTCGCGCGCGGGAAAGTAGTCGGCCGTGATGATGAAGGGAGCGATTTTCTTCATGCTGCAGCGCAGGCGCGACAGGTCGGCGTAGCGCACTTGCCGCAGCCGCCGCAGGTCAACGATGCGCTGGGCACTGCGCAAGCCGATACCGGGCACGCGGGCGATCATGTGCTGCGCCGCGCGGTTCAAGTCCAGCGGAAAATGTTCGCGGTGCGCCAGCGCCCACGCCAGTTTCGGGTCGATATCGAGCGCCAGGTTGCCGCCCGTGGCGGGCAGCAGTTCGCTGGCCTGGAAACCATAGCTGCGCAGCAGGAAATCGGCCTGGTACAACCTGTGTTCGCGCAGCATGGGCGGCGGCGCCAGCGGCACGCTTTTCGGGCTGTCGGGGATCGGGCTGAAGGCCGAGTAGTACACGCGCTTGAGTTTATAACTGCCGTACAGGGTCTCGGCCGTGGAGAGGATCTGCTGGTCGTCGCTGGCGTCGGCGCCGACGATCATTTGCGTGCTTTGCCCGGCCGGCGCGAAACGCGGCGCGCGCGGTTCTTCCGCTTTCTCGTCGAGCTTGCGGCGTATCGACCCCATCGCCAGCTTGATCGTGTGCACGCTCTTTTCCGGCGCCAGCTTTTGCACGCTGTCCTGCGTCGGCAGTTCGATATTGACGCTGAGCCGGTCGGCATAGCGGCCCGCCTGCGCGATCAGGGCCGGATCGGCGTCGGGAATGGTTTTCAGATGGATGTAGCCGCGGAACTGGTGCACTTCGCGCAGCTCGCGCGCCACCTGCACCAGCTGCTCCATCGTGTAGTCGGCCGACTGGATGATGCCGGAACTGAGGAACAGGCCGTCGATGTAGTTGCGCAGGTAAAAGTCGCTCGTCAGTTTCACCACTTCGGCCACGGTAAAGCGCGCGCGCGGCACGTTCGACGTGCGGCGGTTGACGCAGTACTGGCAATCGTACAGGCAGTAATTCGTCAGCAGCACTTTCAGCAGCGAGACGCAGCGCCCGTCCGGCGTGTAGCTGTGGCAAATCCCCATGCCCGAGGTGGCGCCAAAGCCGTCCTTGCCGATGGAATCGCGCCTGGGCGCGCCGCTGCTGGCGCAGGATGCATCGTACTTGGCCGCGTCGGCCAGGATTTCCAGCTTGTCCGTCAATTCCATGGCTCACCTCGATATACTGTGTTTATATACAGTATATCAGGGAATGCAGCTTGCGCTGGCTTGACCTGTGCGATGGCAGAGCGCTATATATCGGTGTATATTACGGACCAGGTTCTCTTCTCATCAAGGATACGATCATGCGCCTCACCTCCCTCGCCACACTGCTCGGCGCCGCCCTCTTCGCCACCGCCGCCTCGTCCGCCTTTGCCGGCGAAGTGGTGGTGTCGGCCGCGGCCAGCCTGACGAATGCGTTCAAGGAGGCGGCGCAAAGCTACGAGGCGCAGTATCCGGGCAGCAAGGTATCCCTGAACTTCGCCGCTTCGGGCGTGCTGCTGCAGCAGATCGTCAAAGGCGCGCCCGTGGACGTGTTTGCCTCGGCCGACCAGGAAACCATGGATGCGGCGCAAAAGCAGGGCCTCGTCTTGCCGGCCGAGCGCATGGACTTCGTCGGCAACAGCCTGGTGCTGATCGTGCCGCACGATAGCAAGCTGGGCATCAAGAGCCTGGCTGACCTGACGCACAAGGGCGTGACCCGCGTGGCCATCGCCAATCCGGCCAGCGTGCCCGTCGGCCGCTATTCCGAAGGCGCGCTGAAGAAGGCGAAGCTGTGGGACGCCGTGCAACCGAAAGCCATCGGCACGCAGAACGTGCGCCAGTCGCTCGACTACGTGGCGCGCGGCGAAGTCGATGCGGGCTTTGTCTACGCCACCGACGCGGCCATCATGAAGGACAAGGTGAACGTGGTGCTGGACGTGCCATTGGACGCGCCCGTGCTGTACCCGATCGCCACCATCAAGGGCAGCGGTAATGCGGCCGAAGCGAAGCGCTTCGTCAGCTATTTGCAGACGACGCCGGCGCAAGCCATCCTGGCCAAGTACGGCTTTAAAAAGCCATAAAGCAAACGAACGCGCATGGATATCGCCTGGACCGCGCTGGCCCTGTCGCTCAAAGTGGCGGCATGGGCCACGGCGCTCAACTTGTTGCTCGGCATCGGTACGGGCTATCTGCTGGCGCGCACGCGTTTTCCCGGGCGCGAGCTGCTCGACGCCCTGTTGACCCTGCCGATGGTGATGCCGCCGACCGTGCTTGGCTATTACCTGCTGGTATTGCTGGGCCGGCGCGGCACCCTGGGCATCTGGCTGCAGGACAACTTCGGCATCAACCTCATCTTTACGTGGCAGGGCGCCGTGATCGCTTCCACCGTGGTCGCTTTCCCTCTCGTCTTCAAGCCCGCGCGCGCCGCCTTCGAGGCCGTCGACGGCCAGCTCGAGCAGGCGGCCCGCGTGCTGGGCATTTCCGAGCTGGCGATTTTCTTTCGCGTCACGTTACCGCTGGCCTGGCGCGGCATCCTCGCCGGCGTGCTGCTGGGATTCGTGCGCGCGCTGGGCGAGTTTGGCGCCACCCTGATGGTGGCCGGCAGCATTCCCGGCAAGACGCAGACCCTGTCGGTAGCCGTGTATGAAGCCGTGCAGGCGGGCCAGGACGACGTGGCCAATACGCTGGTCGTGATCATCTCGGTGGTCTGCATCGTGGTGCTGCTGTCGGCTGGCCGCCTGGCGCCCGGGCGCGTCGCGCACAAAGGACGCTGAGGATGACGCCCATGCAACTCGACCTCGACATCCGCGCCACCTTGCGCTCCGGCAAACGCCGTTTCGACCTGCAGGTGCAATGCACGTCCGGCAGCCAGCGCATCGCCATGTATGGCCCGTCCGGCGCCGGCAAGAGCATGACCCTGAAAGCCATTGCCGGCCTCTTCACGCCGGACGAAGGCCATATCCGCCTGAACGGGCGCACCTTGTTCGACTCGGCCGCCGGCATCAATTTGCCGCCGCAGCAGCGCAACGTCGCCTATCTGTTCCAGGATTACGCGCTGTTCCCGCACCTGACGGTGCGCCAGAACGTGGGCTTTGGCCTGAGCCGGGGATGGTTCAATCCGCGCGCGCGCGAAAAATTGCAGAAGGTCGAGCATTGGCTCGACGCCTTCCACTTGCAGGAACTGGCGCACCAGTTCCCCGACGAGTTGTCCGGAGGCCAGCGCCAGCGGGTGGCGCTGGCGAGGGCGCTCGTGGCCGAGCCGTCCGCGCTGCTGCTCGACGAGCCGTTTGCCGCCCTCGACCCGGCCCTGCGTGTCAAAATGCGGCTGGAACTGAGCCAGTGGCAACAGCGCCTGGACGTGCCCATGATCCTGATCACGCACGATCCGGAAGATGCGCGCATCCTGGGCGAGCACGTGCTGTACTTGCGCGACGGACAGATCGATAACAGGGAAGACCACATGGCATTGGGTGAACGTATTGGATAAAATCGGCTTGCAAGGCTCGGTATGGATGATGGTGGGCGGAGAAAACCTGGGCGGCGCCGGCAGGGTGGAATTGCTGGGCGCCATCGCCGAATGCGGTTCCATTACGCAGGCGGCCAAGCTTGTAAAGATGAGCTACAAGGCAGCCTGGGACGCCATCGACGCGATGAACAACCTGGCCGGCGAACCGCTGGTCGAGCGCCTGACGGGTGGCAAGGGCGGCGGCGGCACGCGGCTCACGCAACGGGGACGCCAGCTGGTCGACAATTTCCGCATCATCGAACGCGAGCATGCCCGCTACCTGCGCCAGCTGGGCAGCCAGGCCGAAGGCATCGCCGACGATCTTTTACTCATACGGAGAATGGCCATGAAAACCACGGCACGCAATCAATTCCTGGGCAAGGTGGCCGAACTGAAACAGGGCGCCGTCAACGATGAAGTCACCCTGGAATTGCCGGGTGGCCAGCACATCGTGGCCATCGTCACGCAGGGCAGCAGCGCAAGCCTGGGCCTGGTGCCTGGCGCCGAAGCGTTTGCGCTGATCAAGGCTTCGTCCATCATCCTCGTGGCCGACAGCGAAGGCGCGCGCTTTTCCGCCCGCAACCAGCTGGCCGGCACGGTCACGCGCGTGCAGACGGGCGCCGTCAACACGGAAGTGGTGCTGGACTTGCCGCGCGGCGGCACGATCGCCGCCATCATCACCAATCAGAGCAGCACGGACCTGGGTATCGAACTTGGCGGCAGCGTGACGGCGATGTTTAAAGCATCTAGTGTGATCCTCGGTGTACCGGCGTAAACGGCGGCGCTGAGCAAAGTTCCGGGGTCAGACCCGGCGGGTCTGACCCCAGCTTTACGTTGCAGGCCTAATCCTTCAACCGCGACAACCAATCCGCCGCCGCCGCCAGCGCCAGTTCCAGCTCCTGCGCCGTGTGCGCCAGCAGGCCTGGGACTTCGTCCAGGCGGCCAGCGTCGATCGCTTCCTCGGTGGCGAACGCGGCGCGGATCAGGCGTTTCGTGCCCAGGGTGCCCACGGAGCCGCGCACGCTGTGCAGGATGCGCGCCACGTCGCTGTGGCGGCCTGCCTGCAAGGCCGTTTCCGCGTCGCGCACGGGCGTCATGCCCTTGTTCAGCGCGTCTTCGACCATGCGCCGCAGCACGCCGCGCCCCTTCGCGTCGCGTCCCATCACGCGCATCAGCGGCGCCATGGAAAACACTTCCTCATCGGCGACGCGCACCGGCTCGGCCGTCTGCACTTGCGGGCGCTTGGGCAGGTGGCGCAGGATGACTTCCATCATCTCTTCCACCACGACGGGCTTGGCGATGAAGTCGCTGATGCCGGCCGTCATGCAGCGCTCGCGCTCGGACGCCAGCACGCCGGCCGTCATGGCGATCACGGGCAGGCTCAGGCGCAGTTCCGTGCGGATGATGTGGGTGGCGCTGAAACCGTCCATGACGGGCATCTGCATGTCCATCAGCACGATGTCGTAGCGCAGCGCTTCCGTGCGCAGCCGTTCCACGGCTTGCAAGCCATCGCCCACCACGTCGAGGGTGGCGCCCATGTGTTCGAGGATGCCGCGCGCCACGGCCTGGTTCAAATGATTGTCTTCCACCAGCAGGAAATGCACGCCGGCCAGTTCCGTGCCCAGCGGCTGGTGCAGGATGCGCTGCTCGCCGCCGTCGTTCTTCGTGATCAGCGCCTGATGCAGAGCATCGAACAGGCTCGATCCCGTGATCGGCTTCATCAGCACGACGTCGGCCTCGGCCGCGCTGGAGATTTCCTCGAGGTGGTTGCGGGCGAAGGCGTTGACCATCACCACGATGGGCTGGCGCTGGCCGCTGGCCGCCTGGCGGATGGCCTTGGCCGTGGCCAGGCCGTCCATGACGGGCATGTGCCAGTCGGCCAGCACCACGTCGTACGGCTGCTGCTGCGCCAGGCGCTCGCGGTACAGTTCGATGGCGGCAAAGCCGGAATCGACTTCATCGGCCAGCCAGCCCCACGCCTCGATCAGCTTGACGATCAGTTCGCGCGTGGTGCGGTTATCGTCGGCCACCAGCAGGCGCAGCTGGCCCAGCGCTGGCGTGCGCCGCGTTTCGGCCGGCTGCGCCAGCATCTCGAACGGCACGCTGAACCAGAAGCGGCTGCCCTTGCCTTCGCTGCTGGCGACGGCGATGTCGCCGCCCATCATGTGGATCAGCTGCTTGCTGATGGCCAGGCCCAGGCCCGTGCCGCCGAAGCGCCGCGTGATGCTCTGGTCGCCCTGTGAAAACGCGGCAAACAGCTGCTGTTGCTGCAGTTCCGTCATGCCGATGCCCGTGTCGCGCACTTCGAAGCGCAGCCAGGCGCGGCCGCTCTCGCTCTTGCTCTCGGCCAGGCTGACGGCCACCACCACTTCGCCGCTCTCCGTGAACTTGATGGCGTTGCCGGCCAGGTTGACGAGGATTTGCTGCAGGCGCTGGGCGTCGCCCACGAGGCGCCGCGGCACGTCGGGCTCGACGGCGATGGCCAGTTCCAGCTCCTTTTCGCCCGCATTCATCGTCATCGTCGTGGCCAGGGTATTCATGACTTCGTCGAGGTCAAATTCGACGGGCGACAGTTCCATGCGGCGCGCCTCGATCTTCGAATAGTCGAGCACGTCGTTGAGAATGCCCAGCAGCGACTGGCCCGCCACGCGCACCATGGTCAGATACTTGCGCTGTTCCGTGTCGAGCTTGGTATTACCCAGCAAATACACCATGCCCAGCACGGCATTGAGGGGCGTGCGGATTTCATGGCTCATGTTGGCCACGAAATCGCTCTTCGCGCGGTTGGCCGCCTCGGCCCGGTCGCGTTCCTGCTCCAGTTCCGCCGCGCGCGATTCGAGTTCCTGCTGCAGGCGGTCGCGCTCGCTCATCAGGCCGTTGAACGCTTCCGTCAGTTCGCCGATCTCGTCGCGCTGCTGCACCGGCACGGGGGTGAAACGGCTGCCGCTGGTGCGCAGGGCCAGCAGGGTGTTGCGCAGGCGCACCAGCGGCGATAGCAGGCGCACGGTGACCCAGCCCAGCACGGCGGCGGCCAGCAGCGAAGCGAGGATGCTCCACAGCACCAGCCGGTACAGCACGCCATCGAACGGTTCGAAGGCATCCGCGACGGGCAGCGAGGTGGCCAGCAGCCAGTTCACCGATTTCAGGCGCTTGAAGCTGTTGACGGCCTTGATGCCGCGGCTGTTCGTGCTGACCATGCTGCCTTCGCCATCTTCCTTCAGCAGCTGGGTCGTCGTCAGGTTGGCGCTCGGCTGGCGCGGCTGCAGCAAACGGCTGGTATCGGGATGCAGCACGTAGCGCGGCACGGCGCCGCGCGTGAGGATGAAGTAATAGCCGCTCTTGCCGATCTTTTCCGAGCGCAGACGCCCCAGCAGGTTGTCCTTGTACAGGCGCAGCACGCCGATCACCACGCCGGCCACCTGGCCATCGGCGGCCAGCACGGGCGCCACCATCTGCACGATGGGCATGCCGCTCGATTTGCCGAGCATCGGTTCGGTGATCATGGGCTGGCGCGTGCGCAGCACGGTCTGGAAATACTCGCGCTCGGCAACGTTGATGCCCGTGCGTCCCGCCACTTCCGGCATGTCGGCCACGACGGCGCCCTGCGCGTCGAGCACCAGCACGTCGTCGAACAGCACCAGCATCGAGCGGCGCGAATAGTATTCGCGCAATTGGGCCGGCTGGGCCATCAGTTCCGGCGGCTGCTGCCTGGCCGTCAGGGTGACGATCTGCAGCAGCATGCCCAGCTTGTCGTCGAGCTCGGCAGCGGTGCGGCTGATCAGGGATGACTGCTGGCTCAGCAGTACTCGGGTGAAGTCGTCGCGCATGTGCTGCACCTGTATCATGGTGACCAGCGCGATCATGGCGATCGAGGTCAGGCTGGTGGCCAGCGCGACTTTTGCTTTGATGCCGAGAGGCTTCATGATTTCCTTTTCAGTACCGGGCGGCACAGGCGGCAGATAATGCTGTCAGGAATTTTCCTATCAATACCCCAGCTTGGCAAGCGCCGCCGCACAAAAGCCCCTACCCGCATGGGCTTTTGACGATGTTGCCATATAATTAAAGTCGGAACGTCGTTTATTCAGCGAAATTGCGGTGAAATTGGCACACGGCAACCCGGTATGCAGTAAACTTGTTGTTGCATTTTCTAAAAGGTACCGACATGACTGAAGCGCTAATCACTCCAACCTTGCCCACAGTGAACGTGGAAGCGTTGCGTGCGCGATGCTCGACCTGCAGCATGCATCAATTGTGTCTGCCGATGGGCCTCGATATGGGCGACATGGACAGGCTGGACCAGATCATCGGCCGCCGCCGCAAGATCGTGCGCGGCGCCTCGCTGTTCCGCATCGGCGACTCGTTCCAGAACCTGTACGCGATCCGCCTGGGGCACTTCAAGACCTACCAGATCAATCCGGGCGGCGAGGAGCAGGTGACGGGTTTCCAGATGGCCGGCGAACTGCTGGGCATGGACGCCATCAGCGCCGACCGCCACCACTGTAATGCGGTGGCGCTGGAAGACAGCGAAGTGTGTGAAATCCCGTTTTCCAGCCTGGAACAATTGCTGGGCAATATGCCGACTCTGCTGCGGCATTTCCACCGCATGATGAGCCAGGAAATCACGCGCGAGCAAAGCGTGATGCTGTTGCTGGGCAATATGCAGGCGACGCAGCGCTTTGCCGCCTTCATCGTCAACCTGGCGTCGCGCTATGAGGCGCGCGGCTATTCGAGCAGCAAATTCCAGCTGCGCATGTCGCGCGAGGAAATCGGCAACTACCTGGGCCTGACCATCGAGAGCGTCAGCCGTTTATTGTCGAAATTCAAGAAGGAAGGCTGGCTGCGCGTGTCGAACCGCGAGATCGAGATCTTGCAGCCTGCTAAGCTGAAAGCCATTACGGCAGGCACGGACGTCTGCAAATAAGCTTTATAGCTCTTCATCCGCATGCAGCGCGATGCTGCGCTGCACGGGCCAGGTCCAGATGCCGGACAGGCGCCACTCGCGCTTGTCGTTTTCCACCAGCACTTGCCAGCGGCTGCGCTCGAGCATCGGCAGGGGCACCGAGAAATTTCCGGCCGCATCGGGCTGCACCAGCAGCTTGATATCCTTTTCCGGCAGGGTCGCATGCGCCAGGTGCAGCTGCAGCGGTCCCTGATAAGCCTTGCCGAAGCTGTGCACGGAACCGGTCAGGCGCGCTTGCGCCACGTCGTACGACAGGCTCGTATCCATGGCCAGGTCGCTGGCGATCGTGTCGCGCTTCAAATCCTGATTGATCGCCTTGCCCTGCTTGTAATAATCGCCCACCACCAGCGCATCGGGTTGCGTAAACGCGATATAGCCCATGAAGCTGCCGACGACCACGGACAGGCCGGGACCGATCATCAGCAGCCATGGCCAGCGGTGCTTGTACCACGGTGCAACGGGAGGCTGCAGTTTCAGACTGTCGGACATTTTGTTCTCCTTGGGGTCAGACCCTTTGGGTCTGACCCCAGCTTTTGCTTCTGGGTTGAAAATACAGTAAACCTACCGCATATTGAATGCTACCCCTACGGCGAAATACCGGGGTCGGACCCAGAGGGTCCGACCCCGAATCAACATTACCGCGGCACGATGAAGACCGCGCTTTCACGCACATGCAGCGACGGGTCGTCCAGCGATTGCAATTCGATCGCAATCTTGTTCGACCCCTTCTCGCCCACGCCGTGCGGCACGCGCAGGCGGATCGGCCAGCCCAGCGTTTCCGTCGGCTGCAAGGTCACTTCTTCGCGCGTCAGCAAGGTCAGGCCCGGCAAGCCGGAAGCGCTGATTTTAAAGTGCTGGCTTTGCTCGGACGTGTTCATGATCTGCAGGCGGTAGACGTTTTCGATCATGCCGTCTTCCACTTCGCGTCCCATCGAACCGCGGTCGCGGATCACGTCCATTTTCAGGGGCGTGCGCAGGGCCAGCGAGGTACATACGGCGATGATGATCAGGGCCAGGATGGAAGTGTAGATCAAGACGCGCGGGCGCATGGCGCGCTGGCGTATCTGCTTCGAATTGAAGTTGTTTTCCATCGCATGGTCGGTGCTGTAGCGTATCAGGCCACGCGGCCGCTCGACCTTGTCCATCACGCTGTTGCAGGCATCGACACAGGCGGCGCAGCCGATGCATTCATACTGCAGGCCGTTGCGGATATCGATGCCGGTCGGACACACCTGCACGCACAGGGTGCAGTCGATGCAATCGCCCAGCTTGTCGTTGTGGCCGGCCTTCTTGCTCATGGCGCCGCGTGGTTCGCCGCGCTTGGCATCGTAGGTGATGATCAGGGTGTCCTGGTCGAACATGGCGCTCTGGAAGCGCGCATAGGGGCACATGTATTTGCACACCTGCTCGCGCAGCCAGCCCGCGTTGCCGTAGGTTGCCAGGCTGTAGAACAAGACCCAGAACCATTCCCAGGGACCGAAATTCAAGGTGACCACCGATTGCGCCAGTTCCTTGATCGGCGTGAAGTAGCCGACAAAGGTAAAGCCCGTCCACAGGGCGATGGCGCCCCACACCACGTGCTTGGCCGTCTTCTTGAACGCCTTGCGCACGGACGGGCCCTGCTTGTCGAGGGCCATGCGCGCGCTGCGCGTGCCCTCGATGCGGCGTTCGACCCACAGGAAAATTTCCGTGTATACCGTTTGCGGGCAAGAGAACCCGCACCACACCCGTCCGGCAATGGCCGTGACGAGGAACAACAAATACGCACAGATGATCAGCAGGGCCGCCAGATAGATGAAATCCTGGGGCCACAGCACGACGCCGAAAATGTAGAACTTGCGCGTGGTCAAGTCGAACAGCAGGGCTTGCCTGCCATTCCAGGTCAACCACGGCAAGCCGTAGAACGCGAGCTGGGTAAGCCATACGCATACCCATCGCCAGGTAGCGTAGCGTCCTTTGGCCTCGCGAGGGTAGATCTGCTCGCGGGCCGCATACATCTTGATGACTTGAGGTTCCATTACATCATTTCACGGGCGTCTGAGGATTCGACAGGCTCCAGACATACGCCGACAGCACGTGTACCTTGGATTCGCCGAGGAAATCGCTGAAGGCCGGCATGGTGTTGCTGCGTCCCTTGCGTACGGTTTCCATGATGGTATCGGCGCTGCCGCCGTACAGCCAGACCTTGTCCGTCAGATTCGGCGCACCGAGCATCTGGTTACCCTTCGCATCGGCGCCGTGACAGGCCATGCAGGCGCCAAACTTGGCCTTGCCCAGCACGGACTTGACGGGATCCGAGGTGGAACCGGACAGGCTCAGCACATAATGGGCCACGTTCTCGACATCTTTTTCGGAGCCGAGGGCGGCGCCCATCGGAGGCATCTGACCATTGCGGCCGTGCAGGATGGTGGTCTTGATGATGTCGGGTTCACCGCCATACAGCCAGTCCTTGTCCGTCAGGTTGGGGAAGCCCTTGTTGCCGCGCGCATCCGAACCGTGGCATTGCGCGCAGTAGGTCAGGAACAGGCGCTGGCCGATGGCTTGCGCCTGCGGGTCGGCGGCCACCGTCTTCAAGTCCTGGCTCAGGTACTTGTTGAACAGGGGACCGTAGTCGGCTTCCGCCTTCTTCAGCTCTTCCTCGTACTGGCCCGTCGATTTCCAGCCCAGGCTGCCGGCATAGTTGCCCAGGCCCGGATACAGGAACAGGTAGGCCAGCGCGAAGACGATGGTGATGTAGAACAGCCACATCCACCAGCGCGGCATCGGCGTATTGAGTTCCTTCAAGTCCTCGTCCCAGACGTGGCCCGTGGTGCCGTCGGCGGGGGCGCCGGCGACCACTTTCACTTTCGACTGCGAGTACAGCAGCACGCCGCAGCCGATGATGCCCAGCAGGGACAGCACGATGATGTAGATATTCCAGAAGCCATTGGTAAAGTCAGCCATGGTTATGCTCCTTCGCCAGGTTCATCTCGGCCTCGGCCGGATAGTCGAGCGCTTCGTCGGCGAACGGCAGGCGTGCCGCCGCGTCGAAGTCGCTGTTGCTGCGGCTGAACGTCCACCACAGGATGCCCACGAACGTCGTAAAGGAAACCACCGTCATGACGCTGCTGGCGCTGTCAAACAGGTTTTCGATTGCCATGCTAATTCCTTGTTTTGATTAATGTACCGAGGCCTTGCAGATAGGCGACCAGGGCGTCTTCTTCCGTCTTGTCCTGCAGCTGCGCGGGGCCGGCGGCGATTTCTTCCTCGCTGTACGGCTGGCCCAGGCGTTTCAGGGCGCGCATCTTCGGCACGATCTCGTCAGGCACCAGCTTGGTCTTCGCCAGCCAGGGGTAGGACGGCATGTTCGACTCGGGCACCACGTCGCGCGGGTTGTTCAAGTGCGTGCGGTGCCATTCGTCGCTGTAGCGGGCGCCCACGCGGGCCAGATCGGGCCCCGTGCGCTTGGAACCCCACTGGAACGGACGGTCATAGACGAACTCGCCGGCGACCGAATAGTGGCCATAGCGTTCCGTTTCCGCGCGCAGCGGACGCACCATCTGCGAGTGGCAGTTGTAGCAGCCTTCGCGCACGTAAATGTCGCGGCCCGCCAGGCGCAGCGGCGAATACGGCTTCAGGCCGGCGACCGGTTCCGTCGTGCTCTTCTGGAAGAACAGGGGGACGATCTCGACGGCGCCGCCGATGCTGATCACCACCGTGACCAAGGCGATCAGCAGCCAGGGGTTTTTCTCAATCCATGCATGTGAAAATTTCATTTGCTTTCGCTCCTATCAGGCGTGCGCCGCGTTCAGTTCCGGAATGCGGGCGACGGGGAGTTTGCTGCCGCGCAAGGTCATCCAGGTGTTGTAGCCCATGATGCACATACCCGACAGGTACAGCAGGCCACCGGCCACGCGCACCACGTAGTACGGATACGTCGCTTTCACGCTCTCGACAAAGGTGTAGGTCAGGGTGCCGTCCGGATTGACCGCACGCCACATCAGGCCCTGCATCACGCCGGCGATCCACATGGCGGCGATGTACAGCACGATGCCGATGGTGGCCACCCAGAAGTGCACGTCGACCAGGCGCGTGCTGTGCATCTGCGTGCGGCCAGCCAGGCGCGGCAGCAGGTAGTAGATCGAACCCATGGTGATGAAGCCCACCCAACCCAGAGCGCCCGCATGCACGTGGGCAACGGTCCAGTCGGTGTAGTGCGACAGCGAGTTGATGGTCTTGATCGACATCATCGGACCTTCGAAGGTGGCGATGCCGTAGAACGACAGCGAGACGATCATGAATTTCAGGATCGGGTCGGTGCGCAGCTTGTGCCAGGCGCCCGACAGGGTCATGATGCCGTTGATCATGCCGCCCCAGCTTGGCGCCAGCAGGACCAGCGAGAAGACCATGCCGATCGATTGCGTCCAGTCAGGCAATGCCGTGTAGTGCAGGTGATGCGGGCCCGCCCACATGTAGGTGAAGATCAGCGCCCAGAAGTGGACGATCGACAAACGGTACGAGTACACGGGGCGCTCGGCCTGTTTCGGGATGAAGTAGTAGACCATGCCCAGGTAGCCGGCGGTCAGGATGAAACCCACCGCGTTATGGCCGTACCACCACTGGATCATGGCGTCCTGCACGCCCGCATAGGCGGAATACGACTTGGTGAACGAGGCTGGCATGACGGCGCCATTGACCACGTGCAAAATCGTCACGGCCAGGATGTAGGCGCCGAAGAACCAGTTGGCCACGTAGATGTGCTTGACCTTGCGCTTGATCAGCGTGCCGAAGAACACGATGGCGTAGGCGATCCAGACGACGGCGATGAGGATGGCGATAGGCCATTCCAGTTCCGCGTATTCCTTGCCGCGTGTCATGCCCATAGGCAGGGTAACGACGGCGCACAGGATCACGGCTTGCCAGCCCCAGAAGGTGAAGGCGGCCAGTTTGTCGGAAAACAGGCGCACCTGGCAGGTGCGTTGCACGACGTAGTACGAGGTAGCGAACAGGCCGCAGATGCCGAAGGCGAAAATCACCGCATTCGTGTGCAGCGGACGCAGGCGTCCGTATGTCAGCCATGGTATGTCGAGGTTCAGGGCAGGCCAGGCCAGCTGAGCGGCGATGATAACGCCAACCAGCATGCCGATGATGCCCCATACCACAGTAGCGACCGCGAATTGCTTCACGATCTTGTAGTTATAGTTCAGCGATTGATCCACAAAGACTCTCCCTGGAATTACTATTTATGATGGTGGCCAGAGAGTAAGTGTTTGACCGTGAAAAAACTTTGATGTGGATCAAAATTCCCCGGATGAAATAAGCGTAGCGAACTGGCATCGAAATAAAGTGATATTTCGGTCAAATTCCGCTCAAAAAAGCCATACAAGATCCCTGCAATCAGGGCGGATTGGGGGGCAGACGCGCCGGCCGGGCTGGTGCGGTCAGGGATGCGGTTCGCCGGGCGCCGGCTGGGGCGGCGTGTCGTCGTCCTGCAGCACGCGCAGGCCCGGTCCGACGAGATCGTCGAACTGGCCGCCGTCCGAGGCCGTGAAATACACCCACAGGGCGATGAAGACGACCACGACGCTCAAGGGGATGAGGAGATACAGTGCTTCCATGTTCAGGCTTTCCGCAGGCGCAGGGCGTTGGCGATGACGACGGCCGAGCTGGCAGCCATGCCGACGCCGGACAGCCAGGGGTTCAAGAAACCCAGCGCGGCGGCCGGGATGGCCGTCAGATTGTACAGGGTGGCCCAGCCCAGGTTCTCGCGGATGATGCGCATGCTGCGCGCAGCCGTCTTCGCCGTGTCGAGCACGGACACCAGTTGGCTCGACAGCAGCACCGTGTCCGCATGCGCCTGCGCCAGGGCGGCGCCGGACCCCATGGCGAAGGACACGTCGGCGCCGCTCAGCACGGCGGCGTCGTTGATGCCGTCGCCCACCATCGCCACGACGGCGCCCGTTGCCTGCAACTGCTGCACGAAATCGAGTTTTTCATCGGGCAGGCATTCGCCGCAGGCCGTGTTGATGCCCAGTTCCGTCGCCACGCTTTGCGTCAGCGCTTCCTGGTCGCCGCTGAGCAGCACGACCTGCTTGCCGCGCCGGTGGAAATACGCGACGACGTCGCGCGCTTCCGGGCGCAGCGCGTCGCTGAGCAGGAAACGCGTCAGCCAGCGGCCCTGCGTGCCAAGGTACAGCGGCGTCATGCCCTGCATGCCGACGGCCGTGTCGCCCAGCGGCGGCCCGGCGATGGCGGCGACAAAGGCCGCGTTGCCCAGGCGGTAGCGCACGCCATCGACGATGCCTTCCAGGCCCTGGCCTTGCACTTCCTGCAACTGTTCCGCATGCGTGCGCGGTTGCTGTCCTGGCAACCCTTCGGCTGCCGCCAGGATCGCCTGCGCCAGCGGATGGGCGCTGCCCGCTTCCAGCGCGGCGGCCACCTGCAGGCAATCGTCCTCGCTCAGGCTGCCGAGCCCTTCGATTTGCCGCAGCACGGGCCGGCCCAGGGTCAAGGTGCCCGTCTTGTCGAAGACGATGTGGGTGGCGCGGTGCAGGGTTTCCAAGACATGCGGCTGGACGATCAGGACGCCGCGCCGCAGCAGGCTGTCGGTGGCGGCCGCCAGCGCCGTTGGCGTGGCAAGCGACAGTGCGCACGGGCACGACACAACCAGCACGGCAATCGCCACGGGCCACGCTTGCGACGGGTCATGCCAGCTCCAGAAGGCGAATACGGCGACGGCGAACAGCAGCAGGCCCAGCACGAACCAGGCGGCGACCTTGTCGGCCCACTGCGCGATCTGCGGCTTGCCGCTGCCGGCCCGCTCGATCAGTTTCAATAAATCGGAAAGCGTGCTTTCGCGCGCCGGTTTCAGCACGCGCACAATCAGCGCCGCGCTGGCGTTGATGGCCCCGCCCGGCACCTGTTCACCTGTCTTGCGTCGCTGGGCCGCGCTTTCGCCCGTCAGCAGCGACAGGTCCAGCGCACTGCTCCCCTCGATGATGACGCTGTCGGCGGCGATCGCTTCGCCCGGCTTGACCAGGATGATGTCGCCCACGGCCAGGCTGCCGGCCGGCACCAGGGTGGTGGCGCGGTTGTCGGGAAAGCCCGCCATCAAGGACGCGGAGGCAGGCAAGGCGTGCTGCAGGCGCTCGAGCGCGGAAGCGGCCTTGCGGCGCGCCTGCAGCTCGAAATAGCGGCTGCACAGCAGCAGGAAGATGAACATCGTGGCCGAGTCGTAATACACCTCGCCGCGGCCCGTGAAGGTCGCCACCACGCTGCCGAAGAAGGCCGCCAGGATGCCCAGTGCGACGGGCACGTCCATGCCCAGGGTGCGCGCGCGCAAGCTGGCCCAGGCGCCCTGGAAGAACGGCATGGCGGAGTAACAGATGGCGGGCAGGGTCAGCAGCAAACTGGCCCAGCGCATCAGGCTGGCCATATTGTCGTCCAAGGTGCCATCCTCGGCCAGGTAGGCGGGCGCCACGTACATCATCACCTGCATCATCGACAGGCCGGCCACGAACAGCTGGCGGCCCAGGGTCTTGCTGGCTTTTTGCAGGCGCTCGCCATGGCGCACGGCGTCATACGGATAGGCCGTGTAGCCGACTTGCCGCACGGCTTGCAGGATGTCGCCCGGCTCGCACTGGGCGCGGCTCCAGCGCACGTACAGGCGCTCGGTGGCGACGTTCAGGCTGGCCGCCTGCACGCCGGGCAGGCGCGTCAGCTGGCGCTCGATCAGCCAGACGCAGGCGGCGCAGCGGATGCCTTCGACAGACAAGGTCGCTTCGCAGCTGCTGGCGTCGCGCGCGAATTGCGCGTCGTCATTGCTGTACAGGCGCAGTTCGGGCGGTACCATGGTCGCATCGGCCGCATTGACGGCATATTCGTCGCGGTCGCGGTAGTAGGCGCTCTGGCCGATGTCGACGATGGTTTGCGCCACCGCTTCGCAGCCGGGGCAGCACATGGCGCGCGGCACGTCGTCGATGGTGACGTTCCAGCTCGAGCCGCTTGGCACGGGCAAGCCGCAATGGAAGCAGGCGGAGGGTTGTAAAACAGCATTCATAGGTTTGTTTTCATGCGTCTTTTCATGGATGGCCCGTGACGCACAGGGCGTCGAGCCAGCCCAGCGAGACGCCATTCGCGGCGCGCAGCAGGCCCAGCAAGCCAAAGCCCAGCACCAGCAAGCCGCTGGCGATGCGCACGGGACGGCGCTGCATCTGCGTGCGCAAGCGCGTGCCCAGCAAACCCATGCCCAGCAAAGTGGGCAGGGTGCCCAGGCCGAAGGCGGCCATCGTGGCCGCGCCGTTCAGGGCCGAACCCTGCATCATGGCCGTCAGCAGCGCGCTGTAGACCATGCCGCACGGCACCCAGCCCCACAGCCCGCCCACGGCCAGCGCCTTGAACGGCGTATCCATCGGCATCAAGGGTTTGAGCAGGGGGCGCACGCGGCGCCAGACAACGTTGCCGGCCGCTTCCAGATGGGCCAGGCCGCGCCAGGCATCCATCAGGTACAGGCCCAAAGCAACGAGCATCAGGTTGGCCAGCCAGTAGCCGGCCACTTGTAGTGACGCCAGGTGCAGCATGCCCGCGCCCGCCAGGCTGCCGGCCAGGGCGCCGGCCAGCATGTAGCTGCCGATGCGCCCGCCGTTGTAGGCCAGCACGCGCAGCACATTCGATTGCAAGGTTGTCTGCAATGCCGGCCGTGCCACGGCAATGGCGATGACCGGGCGCGCAGGCGCCGCCGGTGCGCTTGCGCCCAGCGACAGGGCGCCCACGATGCCGCCGCACATGCCGATGCAGTGCACGCTGCCGGCCAGGCCGACGAGGAACATGGGCACGAGGCTGAGGGTGTTCATCGCGTGGCGCTACACCGTTTTCGAGTAGCGCAGCGGCTGCACCGCGTCGGGCGCCGTATTCGCGCGCGCCAGGGTCAGGTAGCGGTCGAAGACCATGCAGATATTGCGGATCAACAAGCGCCCTTTCGGCGTCACCGTCAGCCAGTCTTCCTCGATGACGAGCAAGCCATCTCTCGCCAGTTCGCGCAGCTTGTCCAGCTCGGCGGCGAAATAGCTGCGGAATTTCACGGGGTGCGCTTGCTCGATGCTGGCGATCGACAATTCGAAATTGCACATCAGCATCTGGATGATGATACGGCGCAACAAATCGTCCGTGTCGAGCTTGATGCCGCGCGCGATCGGCAGCACGCCTTCGTCGAGCTTTTCATAGTACGCGTCGAGCGTCTTTTCATTCTGGCTGTAGACGGCGCCGACGGAGCTGATGGCCGACACGCCGCAGGCGATCAGGTCCGCTTCCGCACGCGTGGAATATCCTTGGAAGTTGCGGTGCAAGCGGCCCTGGCGCTGCGCCACGGCCAGGTCGTCCGTGGGCTTGGCGAAATGGTCCATGCCGATGTAGACGTAGCCGGCGGCCGTCAGGCGCGCGATGCACAGGCCCAGCATGGCCAGCTTGGTGGCGCTGTCGGGCATGTCGGCGTCGAGGATGCGGCGCTGCGGCTTGAACAGATGCGGCATGTGCGCGTAGTGGTACAGGGCGATGCGGTCGGGGCTGGCGTTGATCACCTTGCGCAGCGTTTCCGTCATCGTTTCCAGGTTTTGTTTCGGCAAGCCATAGATCAGGTCGATGCTGATCGAGCGGAAACCGGCGTCGCGCGCGGCCTGCATGATGGCCACCGTTTCCGCTTCCGGCTGGATGCGGTTGACGGCCTTCTGTACGTCGGCGTCGAAATCCTGCACGCCCAGGCTGATGCGGTTGAAACCTTGCGCGCGCAGCGAGAACACGCGCTCGCGCGAGACGGTGCGCGGGTCGATCTCGATCGAATACTCGCCGTCTTCATCGGAAGCGAATTCGAAATGCTGACGCAAATGCGCCATCAGTTCGTCCATCTGCTTTTCGCTCAGGTAAGTGGGCGTGCCGCCGCCGAAGTGCAATTGCTCGATCTGGTTCATGCCGGCAAACAGCTTGCCCTGCATGGCGATTTCCTGCTTTAAATAGCTGAGATAGGTGGCGGCCTTGCTGCGGTCTTTCGTGATGATCTTGTTGCAGGCGCAGTAGTAGCACAGGGTGTCGCAGAACGGCACGTGCACGTACAGCGACAGCGGACGGCGGCCGCCGCGCATGCGCAGGGCGGCCAGCGCTTCGAGGAAGTTGCCATAGCCAAAGTCGGCATTGAAACGGTCTGCGGTCGGGTAGGACGTGTAGCGGGGGCCGGACTGGCTCATCTTGCCGATGATGACCGGGTCGAATTCGACGACGGCGTCCAGGTCGGCGGAAGCACTGCTGAGTAGTGTAGGCATGATGTGTATGAAGTCTTGAAAGGTTTAGGCGGCCAGGCGTTTCATGGCGGGCTTGCCGGCGTTCGCTGCACCCGCAGCGCCCGACTTGCCGCCGGGCGTGGCGACGCGGCGCGGTGGCGGCATCTTGCCGAAATTGAACAGGCTCACGGCTTGCGACAGGCTGGCCGCTTCTTCCGCCAGGCGCGTGGCGGCCGCGGCCGCTTCTTCCACGAGGGCCGCGTTCTGCTGCGTCACCTGGTCCATGTGGGCGATGGCCTGGTTGACCTGGTCGACGCCGATGCTCTGTTCGCGCGAGGCGATCGAGATTTCCTGCATGATGGCCGTCACCTGCTTGACGGAGCTGACCACCTGTTCCATGGTGGCACCGGCGCGGTTCACCTGCAGCATGCCGGCGCCCACCTTGCCGACGGAAATTTCAATCAGTTGCTTGATGTCCTTGGCAGCCACGGACGAGCGCTGCGCCAGGTTGCGCACTTCGCCCGCCACGACGGCAAAGCCCCTGCCCTGCTCGCCGGCGCGCGCCGCTTCCACGGCCGCGTTCAGGGCCAGGATGTTGGTCTGGAAGGCGATGCCTTCGATCAAGCCGATGATGTCGACGATTTTCTTCGACGAGGTGTTGATGTCGTCCATGGTGGTGATCACTTCGGAGACGATCTCGCCGCCCTGCACGGCCACTTTCGAGGCAGCCACGGCCAGCTCGTTCGCCTGCACCGAATTGTCCGCGTTCTGTTTCACGGTCGACGAGAATTCCTCGATGCTCGAAGCCGTCTCTTCCAGGCTGGCCGCCTGCGATTCCGTGCGGCCCGACAAGTCCATATTGCCGACGGCAATTTGCTTGGTGGCCACGGCCATCGTTTCCACGTTGATGCGCACGTCGCGGATGGTGGCGATCAGGTTGCTGTTCATCTGTTGCAGCGCGCGCAGCAATTGCCCCATTTCATCCGTGCTGTCCGTTTCGAAACTGCCCGACAGGTCGCCGGCGGCAATCGCCCGCGCGCCGTTCAGGGCCTTGCCCAGCGGCTTGAGCACAGACATGCGCAAGGTGTACCAGAGGAAAACGTTGATCAGGAAACCGAACAGGGTGGCGCCGAAGATGGCGTAATTGGTGATCTTGCCGCCGCTGGCGAACAGGCTGATGACGCACACCAGCAGCTGCAGGCAGTTGACGATGGAGGTGGCGGCCCAGATGCGCAGGTTGAGCGACATGTGCGTCAGATTGTGCAGCAGGTGCGCCAGGCCCGGGCGCACTATCTGGCCATGCTTGATGACGATGTTGCCGCCTTCCTTGTTGCGGATGGCCGCGTAGGCTTCCTCGGCCGCTTTCACCTGATCTTTGTCCGCCTTGACGCGCACGGACATGTAGCCGATGGTCTTGCCCGCTTCGCGGATGGGCGTGACGTTGGCGCGCACCCAGTAAAAGTCGCCGTTCTTGCAGCGGTTCTTGACCAGGCCCGTCCACGGCGTGCCGGCCTGGACCGAGGCCCACAGGTCGGCAAACGCTTCGGCCGGCATGTCCGGGTGGCGCACGATGTTCTGGGGCGAGCCGAGCAGCTCTGCCTCGCTGAAGCCGCTGACCTGGCTGAAGTACGGATTCACATACACGATATTGCCGTTCATATCCGTTTTCGACACGATGGCCTGATCGTCCAGGACGAGGACTTCACGGTTAGTCACTGGCAAATTTTGTCGCATGGTCGCGGCTTCCTGATCAGTTGAATAGCTAATTGGTGAGTAAGACTTGCACGATTGCAAGAATGGAGATCAGTGTAAGGAGTCGCCTGCGCAAATTTATTGATGTAGATCAAAATCCTCCAGATTGGTCGTGCTTGCCCGCATTTAGCGATAGCAATGCAGCATTGTTTTAAAGCTACTGGTTGCCGTTGGTGGCTAATCCACGCCCGCCGTCAGCGGGCGCAGGCTGCCCACGGCGTAGCCTTGCGCGTAATCGATGCCCAGCTCGCGGATGACGGCCAGGGTGGCTTCGTCTTCCACGTATTCGGCCACTGTTTTCAAGCCCATCACGTGGCCCACTTCATTGATGGCCTTGACCATGGCGCGGTTGATGGCGTTGCTGGCGATGTCGCGCACGAAGACGCCGTCGATCTTCAGATAGTCGACGGGCAGCGCCTTCAGGTAGCCGAACGAGGAAAAGCCGCTGCCGAAGTCGTCGAGCGAGAAGCGGCAGCCCATGGCCTTGAGCTGGCGCATGAACACTTGCGCCTTGGGCAGGTTGGCGATGACGGCCGTTTCCGTGATCTCAAAGCAGAGCTGCTCGGGTGCGATGGCGAATTGCACGAACTGCTCGGTGATGTAGTCGTGCAAGCCGGCATCGGCCAGCGACATGCCCGACAGGTTGACGGAATACAGGGCCGGTGCGCGGCGCCGGCTTTCCGCCATCGCTTCGATCGGCGGCAGGCTGTCGCGTACGCTCTCGATATGCGCGCAGACGGCGCGGATGACCCAGCGGTCGATGGACAGCATCATGTCGTAGCGTTCGGCGGCGGGGATGAAGGCGCCCGGCAAGATCAGGTCGCCCTGGCTGTTGCGGATGCGGATGAGCACTTCGTCGTGGTGTTCCTGGCTGTCGTGCAGGTGCACGATGGGCATGGCGTACAGGCGGAAATAATCGTGGGCGAACGCTTCGTTCAGGCGCGAAATCCACAGCATTTCGCCGTGTCGCTGCGCCAGCATGACGTCCGATTCCTGGTAGACGTGGATGCGGTTGCGGCCCTGCTCCTTGGCCAGGTAGCAGGCCTGGTCGGCGGCGCTCAGCAGCTCGCTCATGGACTTGCTGTCCTGGCTGATTTCGACCATGCCGATGCTCACGCCCAGCTCAAAACTGCGGCTATCCCAGGCGAAACGGAAATCGCGGATGGACTGGCGCAGCTGTTCGCCGATCACGCGTGCGTGATCGAGCGGGCAGTGCGGCAGCAGCACGCCCAGTTCGTCGCCGCCCAGGCGCGCGAGGATGTCGCTGTCGCGCATTTGTGCCTGCAGCATTTTCGCCAGCAGTTGCAGCAGCACGTCGCCGGCGCCGTGGCCGCAGGTATCGTTGATGACCTTGAACTGGTCCAGGTCCAGGTACAGCAGCGCATGCACGTGGCCATCCTGCTTGGCCGTGTGCAGGGCGCCAGCGACCAGGTGTTCGAATTCGCGCCGGTTGATCAGGCCCGTCAGGGTGTCGTGCGTGGCGTGCCACGACAGTTGCTGGCTCAGCTTGCGCTCGTGGCTGACGTCGCGGAACACGACGACGGCGCCGAGGATGTCGCCGTCGCGCGACCAGATGGGCGCGGCCGAGTCTTCCACGGCGATGCGCCGCCCGTCGCGCGTGACCAGCTGCGAGTGCGCTGAAATGCCGATGGCCTGGCGCTGCTGCAGGCATTTGTATGCCACGTGCTCGAGCGCTTCGCCCGTACGTTCGTCAGCCAGCGGCAGGGTCTGGCAAATATCCATGCCGCGTGCCAGTTCGTTGCTCCAGCCCGTCAATTGCTCGGCCACCCGGTTCAGGTAGCGCGTCTTGCCGTACGGATCGGTGGTGATGACGCCGTCGCCGATGGAGCTGAGCGTCACTTCGGCCAGTTCCTTGCGCTCGGCGATCAGCAGTTCGCGCAGCATGTGCTCGGTGATATCCCAGATGATGCCCAGGGTGCGGTCGGGCTGGCCGTCCGCATCCGTGAACACTTGCGCCTTGGCCGCCAGCCAGCGTTCGCTGCCATCGGGCCAGACGACGCGGTACTGCAGGGCGTAACCGTTGCGCTGGCGCACGGCTTCCTGCATCACCTCGAGTATCTTGCCCTGGTCATCCACATGGACGAAGCCGAGAAAGGTGCGAAATGGCTGCGTCAGGGCCTGCTCTTCCAGGCCCAGCAAGGCGGCGCCCTTGGCCGACCAGCTGACCGTGCCGTCGATGACCTGGCCATCGATGAGGCGCGAATCCCAGATCGCCATGTGCGCCGCCTCCAGCGCCATCTGCAAACGTTTTTGCTGGTCGCTCATCGTCCTCTCCCGAGATGGATATAAGGATAGATACGCGGCTGGTGTTTAAGTTCCCGGTATCTCGGCGGGCGTCGCGGCCGAGGCACGCGCCACGTCGCGCACATTCTTTTGCACGGCCACGGCCGCAAACAGACTGAGCAGGAATGCCATCGCGTAGAAACCCTTCTCGCTGTTCTGCAGGGTGGCGTTCCACAGGCCGACCGTCAGCAGCAGCAAGGCCAGCAGTACGGAAATCCAGCACAGGCCGAAATAGATGCCCGTCACGGCGATGCCCTCGGCGCGGTCGCGCACGGATTTTTGCAGCGAGATGGCGGCGAACAGGCCGTACATGAGGATCGTGAAGTAATAGCCCTTCTCGTTGAGCGCCATGCTGGCGTTCCACAGGCCGGACAGATAGGTGATGACGCCGATCAGCAATGCCGCCCAGGAGGCGCCGATAAAGGCGCTGCTGGGACGTTGGATGGGGGAAGTCTGCATAGGGTCTCCATGGACGGACGGCGCCGCCGGCATGGCCGGGGCGGCAGGCACGGATGCGCCTGCCGCCCCATCAGACCAGAAAGCCTATTTGCTTGACTTGACCATGCGCAACAAAGCCGACACGGCCGTGACGCCGGCCAGCACCAGGCCACCGGCGATGAGGCCGGCCACTGCGTTGATCAGGCTGGGCGTGACGGCTGCCAGCACGGGGCCAATGCCGGCCACGCCGCCGACGGCAGCTTCCGCGTGATGCAGCATGCCGCTGGCCCACGGCCAGCCGTGCGTCAGGATGCCGCCGCCGACCATGAACATGGCCAGGGTGCCCACGACGGAGAGAAATTTCATCAGTTTCGGCGCCGCCGACACGAGCATGCGGCCAAAGCCGCGCACGCCGTCCATCAGCGCGCCCGCACCCTTGCGCGCAGCCAGGTAAAAGCCGGCGTCATCGAGCTTGACGATGCCGGCCACCAGGCCGTACACGCCGACCGTCATGAGAAGGGCGATGCCGACGACGACGGCCACCTGCTCGGCGAAGGTGGCCGCGGCCACCGTGCCCAGCGCGATGACGATGATTTCCGCCGATAAGATGAAGTCGGTGCGGATGGCGCCCTTGATCTTGTCTTTTTCCAGCGCGACGAGGTCGACCTGCGGGTCGCGCAGCGCCTGGGCCAGCTCGGCCTTGTGGCTGTCGTCCGGGTGCAGGTATTTGTGGGCGATCTTTTCGAAGCCCTCGAAGCACAGGTAGGCGCCGCCCACCATCAAGAGCGGCGTGATGGCCCACGGCGCAAACGCACTGATGGCCAGCGCGGCGGGCACGAGGATGGCCTTGTTCTTCAGCGAACCGACGGCGACGGCCCAGACGACGGGCAATTCGCGTTCGGCGCGCACGCCGGCCACTTGCTGTGCGTTCAGGGCCAGGTCGTCACCGAGCACGCCGGCCGTCTTCTTGGCGGCCACCTTGGTCATCAGGGAAACGTCGTCGAGGATGCTGGCGATGTCGTCGAGCAGGGCCAACAGGCTGGAGCCGGCCATCTCAGCGCGCTCCCGCTTTGGTGGCAGGGAATCGTGGAGCGAGGAAAGTGTTGTTTTTCATGATGTTATTCTTGGTTGTACGGCAAGGGATGGCCCAGGTAAGGCATGACTGCGATCTTACCTCAGGGCGGGCCGGCAAGGCCGCACTGACCGGGTTAAAATTGTTGATCGCCACCATTTTTTTGGAAACCGCATGCACTTCGCCACCTGGATCACCTTTGTCATCGCCGCCTCCATCATCGCCGTCTCGCCCGGCTCGGGCGCCGTGCTGTCGATGTCGCACGGCCTGTCGTACGGGGTGAAAAAGGCCAGCGCCACGATTTTCGGCCTGCAACTGGGGCTGCTGGTGGTGCTCGGTATCGCTGGCGCCGGCGTCGGCTCCTTGCTGCTGGCCTCCGAAGTGGCGTTCAATATCGTCAAGACGGTGGGTGCCCTGTACCTGATCTACCTGGGCCTGTCGCAATGGCGCGCCAAGGTGGCGGTGGCCGGCGACCTGCATGCCGACGCCGTGGTTCCGTCCTGGCGCCGGCGCGTGCTGACGGGTTTTCTCACCAACGTGACGAATCCGAAAGGCATCATTTTCATGGTGGCGGTGCTGCCGCAATTCATCAGCCCTGCTGCGCCGCTGCTGCCGCAACTGCTGATCCTGGCCGTCACCATGTGCACGATCGATCAGATCGTCATGCACAGCTACGCTTTCCTCGCTTCGTCGATGCAGCGCTTTTTCCGCGACGCCAAGGCCGTGAAGAGGCAGAACCGTTTCTTTGGCGGCTTGTTGATGGCCGTGGGCGCCGCCCTGTTCTTTGTCAAGCGCGGTGGCCAGGCGGCATCCTGAACGAAGTCAATATGCAAACATTTGTAAGCCCGCTTGCGGTACTTGCCCGATAGGACTGTAATCGACCTGTTGTCTTCCTTTTATCTGCGTCCTGCCTGGAGCGCGCCATGCGTCCGACCCTGCCCCTGCTGAAAACCATCTGCGCCGTGCTGCTGTCGTCGGCGTGCTCGCTGGCGCTGGCCGAGGACCCGCCCGCGCGCGTGGGCCGTATTTCCACCGTCGAAGGGCAGGTGCTGGTGCGCGCCGGCGATGGCGATGCGCAAAACGCCCTGCTGAACTGGCCCGTCACGACGGATAACCGGCTCAGTACCATGCGCGGCGCGCTGGCGGAATTTCGCGTGGGCGCGGCCGCCGTGCGCCTCGATGGCGACTCCGAACTGGAAGTGAGCGAGCTCGATGACGACAGTTTCAAATTGCACCTCAGCTATGGCACGGTCAGCGTGCGCGTGCGCAATCCCGACGCGCTGCGCGGCTTCGAGCTGACCACCGCCCAGGCGCGCGTGATATTGACCCAGCCGGGCTGGGTGCGCATTGATGCGGGGCGCCAGCCCGGCACCAGCGTCGTCAGCGTGCTTGACGGGGCGGCCGACGTGGATGGCGCGACGGGTAGCGTGACCTTGCGTGCGGGCAAGCGCGCCGAGCTGACGGACGAGGAGCTGCGCACGGGCGCCTTGCAGCGGATGGCCTTCGACAACTGGCCCGAAACCTTGCCCGCCGCCGCGCCGGCCTTGCGCTATGTCACCGACGATACGACCGGCTATGAAGAGCTGGACCGCTATGGCGCCTGGCAGGAAGACGCGCAATACGGCCCCTTGTGGCTGCCCAGCGCGGTGCCGGCCGGCTGGGCGCCATACAGCGACGGACGCTGGACGTGGATCGCGCCGTGGGGCTGGACCTGGGTCGACAATGCGCCGTGGGGTTATGCGCCCTCGCACTACGGCCGCTGGGTGCTGCTGGGCCACCGCTGGGGCTGGGCCCCGGGCCGCGAACGTGGCCGCGTGCCCTGGGCGCCGGCGCTGGTGGGCTGGGTCGGCGGTAATCATGGACCACATAACGGGCCACAGCATGGCCAGCGCCCCGGCGTCGGCTGGTTTCCTTTGTCGCCGCACGAGCGCTACGTGCCCGGCTACCGCGCCAGCGCCGAGTATGAACGCCGCATTAACCGGATGGCCGAAGGGCGCCGCCCCGTGGCGGGCGAGCGCGAACGGCGCGAAGGCATGACGATGCTGCCCGGTGAACGTTTTGGCGGCTCGCGCACGGTCGACGTGCCGCGCCGCAACCGCACCACCATGCCGCCGCCCGTCATGCAAAGCTTGCCGTTGAGCACGGCGCCTGCGCCGGCCGGCAACTGGCAGCGTCCCGTCGAGCCGAGGGAGCCCCGGCGCGACTGGGTCAACCGTCCCGGCCGCTTGCAGACGGACGATGGCCTGACGCACATGGCGCCGCGTCCCCTGCAGCCGAACCGGCCGCCCGTTCCGGCCCAGCCACCGGTGCCGCCGCAGCCCCTGATGCCGGCCATGCCAGCCATGCCGGCCTTGCCGCCCGTGCAAGATCATGTGGCCCGGCCCGGATGGCGTGGCGAGGAGCGGCCCCGCGCCGACTGGCACCGCGCCGAGCGTGCTCCCCGCCGCGAGGTGCTGCAGACGGCGCCGCCTGTCTTGCCTGCCCCGCCGCCCGTGGCCCAGCCGCGGCCCGCGCCGCCGCCGATGCCGGCCCCTGCCGCCCGTCCGCCCCAGGAAGCGCGCGGTGCCGAGCGCGCCAATCCGCCGCGTGAGCGCAACCATGAGCGTCACAACGAGCGCGGCGGTCCCGGCCGCAATGGCCGGATGCAGGAAGTGGAGCGCTGACGGCGGTGCCGTCTGTCGCGCCGTATCGACGTTCAAGCCGCGAAATGCGCAGTTCGTCACATACAGGAGGTAAAGCCGCCGTCGTTTGTCTACAGTACGACCACTGCTTATCCTCCAAGTGACAGCATCGACTTTTCCGGCTATTTTGTCCAAACGAAATAGTTTTCGCCAGCTTACAAAGCTGGCTTTTTTTTTGCCTTGCCGTCTGCGCCATGGCGGCCGGCGCAGCCGCCCTCAAAGTTGGCTACAATACGCTTTTATGCAGCCGCCGCGCGATAAGCGCTGCCTGTTCTGACCGGCACTGATTGGATTTCCCATGCAAACGACCCCACCGACCGAAGTGACGATTCCTCCCAGCGAATCGCTGATCGAATACCCGAGCGACTTTCCCATCAAGATCATGGGCCCGACGCATGTCGACTTCGCGCCGACCATGCTGGAACTGGTCATCAGCCACGATCCGACCTTCCACGCAGGCCGCATGGAAGAGCGCCCATCGGGCAAGGGCAATTACACGGGCCTGACCGTCACCGTGCGCGCCATCAGCCGCGAGCAGCTCGACGCCCTGTACACGGCGCTGTCGGGCCACCCGATGGTCAAGATCGTCATGTAAGCAAGGTGGGCGCTTCGCGTGCCTGGAAGGCGGCGATTTCTTCGCCCAGCCAGGCACGGAAGGCGCGCACGGGCTCGCGCTGCGCCGCAGCGGGCGGGCTGACCAGGTAATACGCGTCGGCGCAGGGCACGGCCATGTCGAACAGGCGCACCAGCCGCCCCGCCGCCACCTCCTGCAGCGCCACCACATGGCGCACCAGCGCCACGCCGTCGCCATCGATGGCCGAGCGTATCAGCATCGACAAATCCTCGTACAGTACGCCGCCTACGGGCTCGGCCAATGGCAAGCCGGCCGCTTGCAGCCATGGCCGCCACGGTTCGAGCGAGCGCAGCAAGGTTGCGTGCGCCAGTTCGCCCGGCGTTGCGGGCAAGTTACCACCCCGGTAATGGGGACTGCAGACGGGGTAATACACGTCACCCATCAGCGGCTGCACCAGCAAGCCCGGATAATGGCCGCGGCCGAAGCGGATGCCCACGTCGATGCCCTCGCCTTCCAGGTCCTGCAAGGCGCCGCTCGTTTGCAGCAGCACTTCGATGCCGGGATGACGTTCGATGAAATGCCCGAGGCGCGGCGCCAGCCAGCGCGCCGCAAACGAGGGAATCGCCGTGATCGTCAGCCGCGTATTGGCGGGCGCGGGCCGCAGCGCTTGCGCCGCCGTGGCGATCTCCGTAAAAGCCTTGCCCAGCACCAGCGCAAATTGCCGTCCGTGCGGCGTGACCGTCACATGGCGGCCGTTGCGCAGGAACAGCAGCACGCCCAGTTCCTCTTCCAGCTTGCGCACCTGGTGGCTGATGGCGCCGTGCGTCAGGTGCAGTTCCTCGGCCGCGCGCGAAAAATTGCCGTGGCGGGCAGCCGCCTCGAAGGCGCGCAATGCTGAAAAATTAGGCAATCTGGACATGGCGTTTGATGTGAATAAAAGTAACAACAACAACGAATATAACTCGTTTTGTTAGCTTTACACGGCGCTTTATGATGAATCCTGTTCACTTATCCACAGGAAACCCACTATGTCCCTCATTTTGTATGTCGACCGCAACCGCATCAGCCCGTACGCCCTGTCCGCCTTTGTCGCCCTGAGCGAAAAGCGGGTTTCCTTCACCGTGCAGGACGTCGACCTGGACGCGGGCGCGGCGCGCCAGCCGCCGTTCAGCACCCTGAGCCTGACGCAGCGCGTGCCTGCTATCGACCATGATGGCTTTATCGTGACGGAATCGAACGCCATTGCTGATTACCTCGACGACGTCTTTGCCGCGCCCGACTATCCATCCGTGCTGCCGCGCGACGTACGCCAGCGGGCGCGGGCGCGGCAAGTGCAGGCGTGGCTGCGCAGCGATCTGCTGGCGCTGCGCAACGAGCGCGATTCCACCGTCGTGTTCCACCCGTCCCGCGCGGACCATGCGTCGCTGTCGCCGGCGGCGCAGGCCGCGGCCGCCAAGCTGCTGCAGATCGCGGGCGAACTCGTGCACGGTGACTACCTGGCTGGCGCCTGGAGCATCGCCGACACGGATCTGGCCCTGATGCTGTTGCGTTTGATCAAGAGCGGCGAGCCCGTACCCCCTGCCCTGCGCGACTATGTGCTGGCCCAGTGGCAGCGCGCTAGCGTGCAGCAGTGGCTGGCGCAGGTGCCGTTGCCGCAACTGGCTTAGTCAGCCGCCACACGAGGGCAAAGGCCGCGCTGGCGGCCGCCGTCACCCACAGCAGCGGCTTTTCGCTGCCGTCCGTGATGGCGGCGATGACGGCGCCGCAAGCGGCCGTGATGAGCATCTGCACGAAGAAGAACAGGCCCGAGGCGCTGCCCGCCTGGTCGCCATACGGCTGCAGCACGGCCAGCTGGCAGGCGGGAATCGCCATGCCCACCGACACCATCACCAGCAGCATGGGCGCCACCAGCGAGGCCACGTGCTGTGGCGCCAACGTACCCGCCAGCAACAGGCTGGCTGCGCCCGCCACATTGATCAGCACCGCCACGCCCAGCATGTAATCGGCGCCCAGGCGCGGTCCCAGCGCGCGAAACAGGCTCGAGCCCGCGATATAGCCGCTGACCGTCAGCGCGAACATCAGCGCATATGCGTGCGGCGACAGATGCATGCCCCTTTGCAACAGCACGGACGATTCCGCGATGAACGGGAAATACGTGCAATACACGCAGCCGATGGCCAGCGCATAGCGCAGGAAATACGCATCGCCCAGCAGGCGGCGGTACAGCGCCAGGGTATTTCCTTGTGGTACGACGCTGGCTGGCCTGGTTTCCGGCACATACGCGGCGATCAGCCCCAGCGACAGCGCCCCCAGCAGGCACAGCACGCCAAACACGGCGCGCCAGCCGAATGCCGCGTCGAGCACGCTGCCGGCCAGCGGCGCGAGGATAGGCGACAAGCCCATCACCATCGAGATTCTCCCCAGCATGCGCGCCTGCGTGGCGGGATCGAAGCGGTCGCGCACCATGACCCGGCCGATGATGGTGCCGCTGCAGCCGCCGAACGCCTGCAGCACGCGCGCGGCGATCAGCACGTGCACGTCGCTGGTCACGGTGCAGACGATGCTGGCGAGCACATAAATGACCGTGCCGGCCAACAGCACGGGACGGCGTCCGTAGCGGTCGGCCAGTGGCCCGCAAGCGAGCATCGAAGCGGCCGAGCCGGCCATGAACAGGCTTAAGGTCAATTGCAACTGCGCATCGCTGGCATGCAGGGCATCGGCCATGGCTGGCAGCGAAGGTAAATAGATGTCGATGCTGATGCGCGACAGGCAGACCAGCAGCAGCACGATGCCGCCCCAGGCCCATACAGCGATTTGTTTCTGCATTGTTGTACTCGATCCATACAAGCGTGCGCCCCGCTGGCGCACCGGAACGGTGAGAGTAGGATGGTTGTGGTGTAATGCGAAGTGCCACTCATCAGAAAACTCATTGGACCACTTGGACGATTATCATGCCGCGAGGAAAATCACCGCACGCCCTGGACTTGCCTCGCCCGACCAGCTGGCTCGACAAGGAAGGCGTCAACAAGCAGGATGGCGCGTATGAAGCGCTGCGCTCGGCCATCCTGACGAAGATGCTGCCGGCGGGCAGCCGTTTGCCGTCCAGCCGTACCCTGGCCGAACGGTGGGAGTTGTCACGCGGCACCATCGAAACCGTGTTCGACCGCCTGCACGCGGAAGCGTATGTGACCCGCGTGCCCGGCTCCGGCACGCGCGTGTGCGCCGTGGTGCCGGAACGTTTTTTGATGGCAGGATTTGGCGATGCCGCTCCGGCCACGCTGGCTGTGGCGCCGGCTCCCGCTTCGGACACGGGCGTGCGCGACGGCTTGCCGTTTGTTGCGCGGCGCGCCGACGCCAGCCTGTTTCCCATGGCCGCCTGGTCCAAGTGCGCCACGCGGGCGCTGGCCGCCGTCACGCCGGAGCAGCTGTGCAGCGCCGAGCCGGCCGGCCTGCCCCAGCTGCGCCAGCAGATCGCCGACTTCCTCGCCAAATACCGCGGCATCCGCTGCGACCCGCAAGATATCGTCGTCACGACCGGCATCCGCCACGCGATCGACTTGCTGGCGCGCGGCATCGTGCGCGACGGCGATAAAGTCTGCCTGGAAGATCCCGGCTATCCGGCCGCGCGCGCCCTGTTCGCCCTCGCGGGCGCCGTGCCCGTGGGCATTGCCGTCGACGCCGAGGGCATCGATTGCGCCGCCCTGGCCGCGCACGCGGACGCCTGCCTCGCCTACGTGACGCCGGCGCACCAGTCGCCGCTGGGCGTGACCATGTCCGTCACGCGCCGCCTGGCCTTGCTGGAATGGGCGAACGACAATGGCGCCTGGGTGGTGGAAGACGATTACGACAGCGAATTCAATTACCACAGCGCGCCGCTGGCGGCCCTGAAGGCGCTGGACCAGTACCAGCGCGTGATTTACTGTGGCAGTTTTAATAAAACCCTGTTTGCCGGCCTGCGCGTGGGCTTTATGGTGCTGCCGCCCGCTCTGCGCCCGCAGTTGCTGCGCATCGTGCAGTTGACGGGCCGCTCCGTGGGTGTGACGGAACAGCTGGCGCTGGCCGCCTGGATGGAGGAAGGCGCCTTCGTGCGCCATTTGCGCCAGGCGCGGCTGGCCTACAAGGAGCGGCGCGACCTGTTGCTGGCCTGCCTCGAGCAGATCGCCCCCGGTCGCTACACCATCACGGGACAGCAGGCGGGTTTCCATTGCGTGCTGTGGCTGCCGCCAGACAGCGATGAACGGGTGTTTTGCGCGCGCGCCGCGCAGGAAGGGCTGGCGCTGCAGCCGCTCGGCGATTTTTGCCATGGCGCCAGGCTGGCGCCGGCCGTGCTGCTCGGTTATACGGCCTTGAGCCTGGCCCAGGTACGCCACGCTGCACAAAAATTGGGCAGATTGCTGCTGTTGCCAGAGTTCGCCCCGGAATGAAATGGCCGCCTGGCTTATAATCACGGCTTCGCCGCAGCGTCCGCAGGGCGCCGGCAGCTGATTACAGAATCTGTCATGACCACCACCCGCACCGAAACGGCGCTGATCCGCGAGCTGGGCCGCGTCGATTACGAGCCCACCTTTGCCGCCATGCGCACCTTTACCGATGCGCGCACGACGGACACGCGCGACGAACTGTGGATCGTCGAGCATCCGCCCGTGTTTACCTTGGGCCTGGCGGCCGACCGCGGCCATCTGCTGGCTGGCGCAGATGCGATTCCCGTGGTGCAGACGGACCGGGGCGGCGAAGTGACGTTCCACGGTCCCGGTCAGGTGGTGATTTACCTGCTGATGGACTTGCGCCGCAACAAGCCGGGCGGCAAGCTGTATGCGCGCCAGTTCGTGCATAAAATCGAGCAAGCCATCATCAACGTGCTGGCGGCGTATAATCTTGCTGGCGAGCGCATCGATGGCGCGCCTGGCATCTATATTGCCGGCGGACCAGACAAGGGTGCGAAGATCGCCGCGCTGGGCTTGAAAGTGCGCGGCAACGGCTGCACCTACCATGGCGTATCGCTCAACGTGGCGATGGACCTGGCACCGTTTTCCTGGATTAACCCTTGCGGCTATTCCGGTCTGAAGACGGTGGACATGCGCAGCATGGGCGTGGTGGCGCCGCTGGCCGAAGTGCAGCGGGCCCTGGCCCATGAATTGACCGTATTACTCGATGTAAGCGAAGCAAACAGCGCCGCAGGCGCGCCTCAGGCAGCGGATGCCTGAGCAAACAAACCAACATGCCCGTTAAGGGCTTGCAGCCATGACTTCTGAGACCATTTCCAGCACCGCCCCCGCCGCTCCCGCCTACAACCCGAGCGAAAAGCAAAAAGGCGCCAGCAAGACGTCGCGCATCCCGATCAAGATCATTCCGATCGAGCAAGTCGAGCGCCTGAAAAAGCCGGACTGGATCCGCGTCAAGGCCGCGTCGGCCTCGACCCGTTTCTATGAAATCAAGGACATCCTGCGCGAAAACAAACTCGTCACGGTGTGTGAAGAAGCCAGCTGCCCGAACATCGGCGAGTGCTTCGGTAAGGGCACGGCCACCTTCATGATCATGGGCGACAAGTGCACGCGCCGCTGCCCGTTCTGCGACGTCGGCCACGGCCGTCCTGATCCGCTGGATAAGGAAGAGCCGGCCAACTTGTCGAAAACCATCGCCAAGCTGCGCCTGAACTACGTTGTCATCACCTCCGTCGACCGCGATGACTTGCGCGACGGCGGCGCCGGCCATTTCGTCGAGTGCATCCAGCAAACGCGCGCCCTGTCGCCGAATACCCGCATCGAAGTGCTGGTACCCGACTTCCGCGGCCGCCTGGAAAAAGCGTTGCTGTTGTTCAAGGATGGCTTGCCTGACGTCATGAACCACAACCTGGAAACGGCGCCGCGCCTGTACAAGGAAGCGCGTCCCGGCTCCGACTACATGCACTCGCTGAAGCTGCTGAAAGATTTCAAGGCCATGTATCCGGACGTGAAAACCAAGTCCGGCATCATGGTCGGCCTGGGCGAGACGGACGAGGAAATCCTGCAAGTCATGCGCGACATGCGCGAGCACGACATCGACATGCTGACCATCGGCCAGTACCTGGCGCCATCGAACAGCCACTTGCCCGTGCGCCGCTACGTGCACCCGGACGTCTTCAAGATGTTCGAAGAGGAAGCGTACAAGATGGGCTTCACCCACGCCGCCGTGGGCGCCATGGTGCGCAGCTCGTACCACGCGGATGAACAGGCGCACAGCGCCGGCGTGGAATCGGCGCTGAATTTCTAAGCACCTTGCGCCGTATCAAAAACCGTCCGCTTTAGCCGGGCGGTTTTTTTTGCCTGATTGAGGTGATGTACAACATCCTGTACAATTATTGACATGTACTTTCAAGGGAGCGGTGGCACGGCATGAATATCCTGACTTTCAGCGAGGCGCGCGCGGGCCTGAAAAGCGTGATGGACGACGTCTGCAACGACCACACGCCCACGGTGATCACTCGCGTGAATGGCGAACACGTGGTGATGCTGTCCTTGTCGGACTACAACAGCATCGAGGAAACCCTGTATTTGCTGGGCACGGCCAAGAATGCCAGCCGCCTGATGGCGTCCGTGGCGCAGATCAGGGCGGGCAAGGCGACGCCCAGGGAATTGGCGCGGCATGAAAAACAGGAAGACTGAGAACAAGCAGCAGGCGCATGCCGCCGTGCTGGCCTGGACCGATCATGCCTGGGAAGATTATCTGTTCTGGCAAGAGAGCGACCTGAAAATCCTGCAAAAAATCAATGGCTTGCTCGACGAATGCCTGGCCGACCCCTTCAAGGGCACAGGCAAGCCGGAACCGCTGAAAGGCGATCTGACTGGTTTCTGGTCGCGCCGCATCGACCGCCAGCACCGGCTCGTGTATCTGCCTGACGCGGGCTGCATCTACGTGGCCGCGTGCCGTTACCACTACGACGACAAATAAGTTTTGCCCAGCCGTACCGTAACGCGGTGACGGACGTGACGCGGCTATACTGATCGATGATGTTTTAAAAGCATGATTGACGGGGGAGCCATGGACGTACGCATCGACGCATCGTGGAAGGCGCGGCTGGAGGGCGAGTTTGCCCAGCCCTACTGGGAACGCCTGGCCGCGTTCGTGAAGGAAGAGTATGCGGCGGGGCCGTGTTTTCCACCGGGTAAAACCATCTTCCGGGCGTTCGACCTGACGCCGTTCGAGCAAGTCAAGGTCGTGATCCTGGGGCAAGATCCGTATCACACGCCCGGTGCGGCCATGGGGCTGTGCTTTTCGATTCCCGATGGCACGCCGCCGCAGCCTAGCCTGCAAAATATCTTCAAGGAGTTACACAGCGACATGGGCGTGGCGCGCACGCGCACGGATTTGTCTGACTGGGCCGAGCAAGGCGTGTTTCTGCTCAACAGCGTGCTGACGGTACGCGCCGGGGCGGCCGGCTCTCACGCGGGCAAGGGGTGGGAAAAATTGACGGATAGCGCCATCCGCCACCTGTCCGCCGAGCGCAATAATCTCGTGTTCATCCTGTGGGGCGGTTATGCGCAAGCCAAGCGCACCCTGATCGATCCTGGCAAGCACCTGGTGCTGGTGGCGCCGCACCCCTCTCCTTTGTCGGCCAGCAAAGGTTTCTTTGGCAGCAAGCCGTTCAGCCAGGCGAATGCGTATTTGCAGGCGCATGGCCAGGAAGGCATCACCTGGGGATAAGTCATGAAATAGTACGGCAACCGACAGCGGCAGGCGTTGCTCCCTGCCGCTGTCTTCGCGCGTAACGGTTAAAAGCTGGTTGAGAGACCTGCATAGATGCTGCGGCGGGCGCCGTACTGCGGCGCACCCACGCCCACGCCGGAACCGTCGCGCAGCAGATACGATTTGTCGAACAGGTTGATCAGGGCCAAACGTCCTTCCACTTTGCCGACCGGCGTGTTTTTCCACGTATGTGTGAGCGCCGTGTTGACGGTGAAATAGCCGGGCAAATGGCCGGAATTCGGCGCGCCGCCGTCCGGGGTCATGCGCAGGCCGCTGCCGTAGAGGAAGTCAGCGCTCACTTGTGAATCGCCAAAGTGATAGTGTCCGCCGCCCGACAAGGTGTATTTCTGGTCATGATCGAGGTAGACATAGTGTTGGCTGATGTAGTTCAACTCATCGGCGCCAAACAGGGCCTGGCCCGAATTGATGTTGCGTCCCTGCGCCTTTTGCGTGCTGGCGTTGAGGAACAGGCCCCAGTTTTTCTCGCTGTAGATGGCCGATAACTCCAGGCCCTTGGCGTAGCCGTCCGCGTAATTGAATGGCGTCAGGATCAGCGCCTGGCCGAACTGGCCTTCGTCCAGCAGGTTGTTGATCTTTTTATAGTACACATCGGCCGTCACGGTCAGTTTTGAATTGACCTGGTGGCTGATGCCCACGTCGTAGTAATGCGTGCGCTCGGCCTTGACGTTGTCCGACTGGCCGATTTCCGGCGCATTCGTCGTGTTCGCATACAGGTCGATACTGCCTTGCGCGGCCAGTTCCTGCGGCGGCGGCGTGAAGTAGCGCGAGTAGCCGGCGTGCAGGGCCGTGCCTGGCGCGATCTGGTAGGCCAAGTTGACGCGCGGGCTCCATTGCTGCTCGCTCGTGTAGGCCGAGACCTTGTCGAAGCGGGCGCCATAGTTCAGGGTCAAAGGCTTGCTGATATGCCATTCATCCTGCAGGTAAAAGCTGGCCAGGGTGCCCGTTTTGCCGCTGTTGTCCAGCACCGTGATGGGCGTGGTGGACGTTTGCGCGCCATCGATCGCGGGGAAGACGGCCACCGTGTTGTCGCTGGTCGTCTTCTGGCGCGTGTAGGCCAGGCCCGCGCGCACGGTGTGGTCCTGGTGCAATTTGTAGCTGATGTCGAACTGGGCACCGGAGGCGCTGTTCGCGCGGCGCGAGTCCGAAGCTACGCCGTTGTAGATCAGGTCGCCGATGGAGTCCGGCGTGAAGTGCAGTTCCGAATACTGGTGGAAGGCTGACACCTGGTAATTGACGTCGCCCAGGCTTTTTTGTAGCGACAGCACGAGGAAGCGGTTCACTTCGCGCTGGTTTTCATTGAGCTGGGACGACGGTAACGTGGACGTGCCCGCCTGCGCATCGCTGTGGCCATCGAGACTGAAAGCGGGCGCCTGGTTCGGGTTGTTCGGGATCTGGAAGCGGCCGTTATAGGTGCCGAACATGGCGCCCAGGCGCGTATTGTCATCGAGGAAATACGACAGGCTGCCGAACGATTTGTTCTGGCGCGTCTTGTCGTGCAGAGCGCTGCGCGTGTCTTGCGGGTTTTCCACGCCCAGGGAGTTACCGAGGTAGCTGCCGGACAGGTAGTAATTGAACTTGCCCACGCTGCCAAAAAATTCGGCACTCGGCTCCACGTGATCGTGGCTGCCGACCATGATGCCGATGCGCCCACCCGGCGTCATGCCACCCTCTTTCGTTTCAATATCGACAATGCCCGCCGTGCGCAGGCCGAACTGGGCCGGCAACGCGCCCGTCATGAAATCCGTTTTGTCGATCAAGCGTGTGTCGATCGACTGGCCGAAGCCGGTGATGCTTTCCGGCAGTTGCACGCCATTGATGCGGTATTGCACGTTGGCATGGTCGTCGCGCACGTGCAAGGCGCCCGAGCCTTTCGAATCCTGCGAGACGCCCGGCAGGCGCAGCAGCACTTCATTGAATGGCGTGTTGTCGCCCTGGCCCAGCATGTCGACCATGTGGCTGTCGATGCTGTAGATGGTGGTGCCGACTTTCGGCGACAGCTCGATGCGCGCGCTTTTCAGGTGGGCAGAGGTGACTTCGACCTTTTGCATGTCCTGGGGGGCAGCATCGGTATTGGCCTCGGCAGGCTCGGCGGCGTGGGCGGAAACGGTGAACAGGCTGGCAAGGGCGAGCGACAGCGCGCTCAGGCGTGGTGTGTGTTGCATGATGAACCTCAAAATAGTCAACGCCAGGCGGCCCGGCGCGCATGATCGCGCGGCTAGGGGCAGCCTGAAAAAGGAAAAACAGCGTGGGAACTACAGTGAGGCGGCAGGCGGGCCGCGCACGGGCGGCAGAACGAGGGCGGTGATGGGCGCCAGGGTGGCGGGCGCGATGGCCAGCAAGCGGTATGGCAGTAACTGGGCGGGTGGTGGCTCGGTGATGGCCGGCGGTACGGCGATGTCGGCCACCTTGTCGATGGCCGTGGCGCACAGCGCGCACTCTTCCGCGTCGAGCGACGTCTTGTGCAGGTGCGAGGCGGCCGTCGACAGCAGGAACACGAGGGCCAGCGCACTGAACAGCGCCACGCACAGCCGCCACGGCGTGCGCGCGAGGGCGGCGGCACCGTGATGAGCAAGCTTGCGGGTGGGCTGGCGGGAAGACATGGGCGCATAGTAGCAAGAAAATCGCCCCATTGTCAGCGCTTGTTGCAATTGATTTGCGCTAGAGGGAGCTACAGGGTGGCGCGTAGTGCGCGCGGCGACAGGCCGTAGTGCTGGCGGAAACGGGCCGCGAAGCGCGATGGCGAGGCATAGCCGCAGGCGGCCGCGATGTCGCCGATGGGTAAGATGCCAGATTGTAATTCCTGCAAGGCCAGTCCCAGCCGCACGTCTTCCAGGATGGCGCGGAAATGCCGCTGTTCCAGTGCCAGTTGGCGGCGCAGGGTGGACGCGCCCAGGTGCAGATGGCTGGCGACTTTGGCCACGCTCCAGTCGGCGCCCGGGTCCAGCAGCAGTACTTGCTGCACGCGCGCAGCCAGCGGATCGCGGCGGTCCAGCAACAGCGGGCCGCAATGGCCGCCCAAGGCCAGGGCCAGCAGCAAGCCTTCCGCCTGGTGCGCCAGCAGCGCAGGCGGTGCGCTACTCGCCAGGCTGGCCATCAGCTGGTCCCAGGCCAGTGCCGCATGCACGTCGAGTGGCACGCACAGGCTGGCCGTGGCCGCCTGGCGCAGCTGGGTATCGACGAGGCCGCCATGGCGCGTGCGGAAACGGGCGATCAGGGCCGGTGAAAAACTCAGCACTTCGGCCCGGTAGCCTTGCGCGCCGGGCAGGTTGGCCACGCCCAGTTCCTGTCCCGCCGGCATCAGCACCACGTCGTGCGTGCCGGCGCGGGCCTGGCGAGCGCCCCATTCCAGCAGCTTCGTTCCCTGCCGCACGCGGCACAGGGCGCTCTGGAAGACGGGCACGCGGCGCAAGGTTTGCGCGCGGCGCGCCTCGATGGTGCCGTGGGCGATGCGCAGCTCGCTCAGGGCCACCGCGTCCATCTCATCGGCCATACAGTCCCGTCAGCTGCGCCTTGCCCAGCGCGTTGGCGTTGAGCATGTAGCCGAGCATGGCGCCGCTGGCGTGCTGGTCCAGCGGCAACTTGTCCGTTTTCAGCGCCCACACGGTGATCTGGTAACGGTGCGCCTTGTCGCCCGGTGGCGGGCAGGCGCCGCCGTAGGCGCTGTCGCCGTAATCGTTGCGTCCTTGTATGGCGCCCGCCGGCAGGGTGCTGGCCGTGGCGCCGCCTGGCAAGGACGTGGTGCTGGCAGGCACATTGAACACGCTCCAGTGCCACCAGCCGCTGCCCGTGGGCGCGTCCGGGTCGTACAGGGTGACGGCGTAGCTTTTGGTGCCGGCCGGCGCGCCGTGCCATGACAATTGCGGCGACAGGTTGCCGCCCGTGCAGCCGAAGCCCTGGAATACTTGCGCCGGCGCCAGGGTCTGGCCCGGCGCGATGTCGGTGCTGGTGACTGTGAAATCGGCGGCGTGGGCGCCCAAGTGCAGAGCGAGACCCAGCGTGACGGCGAGCAAACGGCAGGTGGTCATGGTTTTCCTTTCGATGAAGTATAGGGGAAAGTGTATGTCGTGCAACAGTTACCCGCGATGCCGATGCGCTCGATGATGGTGCCAAAACGCTCGTTTCTACCTGATTTCAATGTTCCCATGAGCGTGTTGTTGCGTTTGCCGTTTCCTGCCTGTGCATGATTTTCACTGCGGAGCTTTCATGCTATCGTTCTGCAGCCCAAATTTCCCCGAGTCGCCTCCCCATGTCCAAACGCCCGATCAAGTGGTTGTTCGCCAAGCTGCACCTGTATGCGGGCCTGTGGTTCGGCGCCCTGTTCGTTTTGCTGGGTTTGACGGGTTCCGCCATCGCCTGGATGCCGGAGCTTGACGCGTACCTGAATCCGACCCTGTTGCAGGCGAGCACGCCCGCGCCCGGCCAGGTGTTCCAGGTGACGCCGCGCACGGTGCAAGCGGTGGTGGACGGGCTCGCGGCCGACCCCGCCTACGGCAAGCCGGCCCAGCTCAATCCGCCCGCCGATGCACGCGACGTGTACGTGGCCTCGTACCGCCAGGCCGGCAAGCCGTCTGCCTTCAGCCAGGCCATCGTGCGCCAGGTGATGGTCGACCCTTACACCCTGCAAGTCAAAGGCGAGCGCGACTGGGGGCGTTTCGGCCTCACGCGCCCGCTGCTGATGTCGGGCATGTTTCATCTGCACCGCTATTTATTGTCCGGCGAGGTGGGCAAGACGATTACCGGCATCTCGGGTGTGCTGTTGCTGCTGATGGCCTTGAGCGGCATCTACCTGTGGTGGCCGCGCCTGCAGTGGGCGGCCATCAAGCGCGCGCTGACGGTGTCGCATGGCGGTTCCTGGCCCCGCTTCAATTACACCCTGCACAAGGCGGCGGGCTTTTTTGCCGCGCCCGTACTGGCCGTGCTCGCTTTTTCCGGTATCTATTTCAATTTGCCGCAGCTGATCGTGCCGCTGGTGGAGCTCGTGTCGACGGCGCCGGACAAGGCCAAACTGAAAAATCTGCGGCAGGACGGCGACCTGCTCGATGCTGGCCAGGCCATGGCCGCCGCGCAACAGCTGTATCCGCAGGCACGCGTGTCGCGCATCGTGCTGCCGGCCAGCAAGGACCAGCCGTATGACGTGCGCGTGCGCCAGCCCGGTGAAATCGCCGAGGGCGACGGCGCCACGCGCATCACCTTGGACGCGCGCAGCGGCTTGCCCCTGCGCATACGCGATCCCTTGCGGGCGCCGGCCGGAGACGTCTTCCTGGGCTGGCAATTCCCCCTGCACTCGGGCCAGGCGTTTGGCGTGGCCGGGCGCAGTTTTATTACCGCCTTCGGCCTGATGCCGCTGCTGTTCATGCTGACGGGGACGCTGGTGTGGTGGAAACGGCGGCGCGGCCGGAAATAAGCGGTCGCCAGACCGTTGCCGGGAAAGTTGCTATCATCATAGTATTTTCCGGCGTATCCCCGACTCACCCGCACAAGGACCAGCATGAGCAATCCCGAGATCACCGTAGCAATGTTGAATGAACGCGGCACGGGCCGCCTGCCCGGCCACCTGGGCATCGTCATCACGGAAGTGGGCGACGGCCAGCTGACGGCGGAATTGCCCGTGCTGCCGCATTTGCTGGCGCCGAACGGCTACCTGCATGCGGGCAGCGTGGTGACCCTGGCCGACACAGCTTCCGGCTACGGCTGCATCGTCAACCTGCCTGAAGGCGCCAGCAATTTCACGACCATCGAACTGAAATCGAACCACCTGGGCACGGCCCGTGAAGGCACGCTCACCTGCACGGCCAAAGTCGAACACAAGGGCCGCAACACGCAAGTGTGGGATGCCGTGGTGAAAAGCAAGGAAACGGGCAAGACGATTGCCTTGTTCCGCTGCACGCAGATGATTCTGTATCCCAAATAAATCGACACCCTAAATCAACTGCTGGGGTCAGACCCGGCGGGGGAATTTGTCCCAATGGGGCAAATTCCGATCCCGAAGGGACTGACCCCGGATTTTTGCCTTCGGGTTAGATTTTCACCCAGTTACCCTTGTACAAGATCGGTCCCGTCGGCCCATTCGGATTCGGCGAACCGCCTTTCGGCTCCAGGGTGACGGCCAGCAGGGCCACGTCGCTGCCGATAGCGCGCTGGGACAAGGCCAGTTTCACGTTGCCCTTGTCTGCCAGTAAGCCCAGGGAGCGCGGGTTGCCGCTCTTCGGCACGGCCCACAGTTCCAGATCTTTATCGCTCGGCACGGGTGCGTTGCCCACCATGCGCACTTCGAGCGCGCCGTGGCGGCTGTCGGCCGTCAGCAGCAGGGCCGTTTGTGCTTTCTCGTCCGTCAAGCTGGCTACATAGCTGATCTGCGGCGCGTCCATCATGCGCGTGGCCACGACGATCACCAGCAGCGCGGCGATGGCGCTCGAGGCCATGCCCAGCGAACGCCAGAACGACAGGGAATCGCGGAACCAGGACCAGCCGCCCTGCGGCGCCAGGTGCAAGCGTTGTTCGATCTGCTGCCACACGCGCTTGGGCGGCGCCACGGGCGTGGCAAATTCGGCCATCGGTTCCAGGCGCTGGCGCCATTCGGCGGTGATATTGCGCAAGTCGGCGTCGTTGTGCAGCCAGCCTTCGAAGCGCCGCCGCGCGCCCCCTTTCAGGGTGCCGAGCACGTATTCGGAGGCCAGTTTCTGGCGCAGGGTGTCATTGCCGCGGATATTCATGATGCCTCCCGTTTCGCCAGACACGTGCGCAGCCGTTCCAGGCTGCGGCGTATCCAGGTCTTCACGGTGCCGATCGGCAGCGACATCTGCTGCGCCACTTCGCTGTGCGACAGGTCGTGATAGAACGCCAGGGCGACCACCTGCCGGTGCAGCCCCTCCAGGGCGGACATGCAAAACGCCAGCGCCTTGGCGTCACCGCTTAGCTGCAGTGACTCGATCGGCGTGGCCTGGGGGTCTCGGAGTGCATTCATGACTTCGCTATCAAACTGTTCGGCATCGATTTCCACGGTATCGTCGCTGCGCCGCAGCACATCGAACGCCTTGTTGCGCACGATGGTGGCCATCCAGGTCATCGGCGCCGCCAGATGGCTTTGATACGTGGCGGCGTTGTTCCAGATGGCGACGAAACCCTCTTGCAAGGCTTCTTCTGCGAGCTCTTGCTTATGCAATATACGCAGCGCGAAGCCAAACAGTTTCGATGAGGTGGAGTTATATAGCTGGCGGAACGCGGTGGCGTCCTTGTTGCCGGTGGCGAGCAGCCAGGTTTTCAGTTGCTGCGGGTCGAGCGATTGAGCGGCTAGGGGCACGGCTGGCCTTCACAAGGTGAGTGGGATCACGCCTGGGAAGGTTATAACAGGTTGATAACACTTGGCAACAAGGTTTTGTGCGGTGCCGAGCCTTAACCGGCGATAGCCGTTTCCAGCAACTTGTGCAGTTCCGCGAATTCCGGCTTGCCCACGTAGCGCTTGAGGATCTTGCCCTGCTTGTCGAGCACGAAGGTGGTGGGCGTGAGGGCCACGTCGCCATAGGCCTTGGCCGCTTCGCCCGTCACGTCGAGCGCCACCTTGAACGGCAGCTGGCGCGTTTCGGCGAAGTTCAGCACGTAGTTGGCCGGATCGTATTTCATGGCCACGGCCACGAATTCCAGTCCCTGCCCCTTGTACTTGTTGTAGGTGTCGACCATGTCCGGCATTTCCGCCACGCAGGTGGTGCACGAGGTGGCCCAGAAATTGACCATCACGACCTTGCCGCGCAGGCTCGCCGACGTGATTTTCTCGCCATGGATGCCGTGGAAGGTCACGTCCGGCGCGCTTTGCTTGTCATTGAGCGATAGATAAGCGGCAGCGGCCACGCCTGCCACGAAGACGGCGATCAGGGCTGGCTTGACCCAGGACTTGCTTGCGGATGGCGAAGTTGACATGGTTTTTACTTGAAAAGCGCGGCGATGCGGCCATTATAGCCATATCGCCGCATCAAAGCCGTAGGTCAAACGGAGGAGGCGCTTATTGCAGCGCCGTGTCGCCAGTGCTGGTGGTGCGTGCTGGCGCCGGATCGGGCTGCAGCTGCTTCAGTTCCGATTCCGAAATGTAGTCGAACAGCTTGACCACTTTCTGCACGCCGCCCACGCCGCGCGCCACGTCGGCCGCGACCGTGCCTTCGCGCTGGGTGACCCGGCCCATCAGGAAGACGGTGGCGTTTTCCGTGACGACCTTGAACGAGGCGGCCGAGATGGTTTTCATGTCGACCAGGCTGGCCTTGACCTTGGTGGTGATCAGGGCGTCGTTCGAACGCGAGGTGTAGCTGGCCGGACCGGCGATGATCAGTTCATTGGCCACCGATTCCACGCCTTCGATATTGCGCACTTCGCGCTCGACGGCATTTTTCATCGCCTCGTCGCGCACTTCGCCCGTCAGCAGGACGCGGCGGTTGAAGCTGGTGACGTTCACATGGCCCACGTCGCCGGTGATCGATGGGATGCGCGACTCGCCTTTGACGGCGATCGACTTGTCTTCGGTCTGGGCGCCCAAGGTGCGGCGGTCCGCTGCGGCAACGCCGCCCATCACCGCGCCGCCGACCATCAATTCGATGCAGCCGGTGAGCGAGGTGAGCATGGCGCCGCACAGCAGTGCGGTGGCCAGCGGGCGTTGTACGCGTTTCCAGCCTGGGCCAGTACCGAATTTAGTCATTCACGTCTCCTCCGAATAGCGCGACGTCGATGCCGTCGCAGATGCAATGTATGGTGGTCAGGTGGACTTCCTGGATGCGCGCCGTGCGCTCGGCCGGCACGCAGATATGCACGTCGGCGTCCGTCAGCATCTTGCCGATGGCGCCGCCGTCCTTGCCCGTCAGCGCCACGACGCGCATTTCGCGCTCGAGCGCCGCTTCCACGGCGGCCATCACGTTGGCCGAATTGCCCGACGTGGAGATGGCCAGCAGGATATCGCCGGCCTGGCCGAACGCTTGCACCTGCTTCGAGAAAATCTCGCGGTAGCTGTAGTCGTTGGCCACGGCCGTCAGGATCGACGTATCCGTCGTCAGCGCCAGGGCCGGCAGCGGAAAGCGCTCGCGTTCGAAGCGCCCCACCAGCTCGGCTGCGAAATGCTGGCAGTCGGCGGCGGAACCGCCGTTGCCGCAGGCGAGAATCTTGTTGCCGTTGGACAATGCATAAAACATCAGGTCGATCGCCTGCGCAATGGGTTGCGCCAGTACGGTGGCTGCCTGGATCTTGAGTTCGGCACTTTCGTGGAAGTGCGAGAGGATGCGTTGATTATTCATAGTCTGCCGATTATAGTGCAGGCGCGCGGCATGGCGGACAAGCACTGTTAAAAATGCTTACATATCGAGGATGTTCTTCAGCCAGCTGATGCGCCCGCCATCGATGGCCAGCGCGTCGAAACGGCACGGCGGCACGGTTTTTTGCCCCAGCAGCCAGGTTTGCGCGGCCACGACCATGCGCCGCTGCTTGGCTGGCGTGATGCTGGCCAGGGCGCCGCCGAAGGCTGCACTGCTGCGTAGCCGCACTTCGACGAAGACGACCGATGCGCCATCGCGCATGATCAGGTCCAGTTCGCCGCCCTTGCACAGATAGTTACGTTCCAGCAGCACCAGGCCTTGCAGCAGCAGATACGCGAGCGCATCGTCTTCCCCTTGCCGTCCCCGTGCCTGTTTATTCTGGAAAGGCAGGGGTGGCATGGCGTGTCCTTATTGGGCCGGCGGCACGGCGACAGGCGCCGGCGCGGCCGGTGGCCAGGTGCCCAGCACGCCTTGCTGATAGGTGGCGGCCTGTTCCGTGCGTTCGAATATGCTTTGCTCATTCTCGAAGCGCACGGCCAGGCGGCCCGTTACGCCATCGAGCGTGAATGGCGCGTTCGGGCGCAGCGCCACTTCGCGCGCCACGCGGAAGGCGTCGATGCCCAGCGCGTACAGGCGTTCCATGTCGGCCGTCAGCCGGGTGTCGGCCGGTTGCGGCGGCTGCGGATACACCATCACTTGCGGATGCTCGCGCTGCACTTGCCATGGCAGGTCCAGCAGGCGCGCGCCGTCGAGCTCGGGGCCGCTGGCGCCGCGTCCGGCGCCGGGATTCAAGGACGAGGTGCCATACAGGGGCAGATCGCTGCCGATGGCCACGCGCAGCTGGCGCGCCTGGTCGGCGTCGAGCGCGGCAAACAGCAGGCCAGGCGGCGTGGCGGCCAGGCGCGCGCGCAGCTGTACCAGCTCGGCATCGCTCAGGTAGCCATTCGTGGCCGTCAAGTCCATCGCCTCGATCTTGCCGCCCTGGCGCAGCCATTCCTGCTTGAAGGCGGCGCTGATGCGGCGCTGCGAGGGCGAACCGGCCGACAGGATCAGTGCGCTGGCGCCCGGCTGTTCGCTGGCGGCCCAGGCGGCGACCTGGCGCGCTTCCGCCTCGATCGACAAGCCCATCACCAGCAGCTTGGCCGGCAGGCGTGCTTCGCCGCGGTTGTCGGGGTGGTTCAGGGCGATCGTTGGCTTGCGTACCAGGTCGCTGTTGGCCACGGCCGTGACGGCCGAGCGCGGCAAAGGACCGACGACGATATCCTGCTCTTCCTGTGCTTGCGCAAATTTGTTCAGCACGTCGCTGCTGCCGTCGCCCGTGTCGATCACCGTCACTTCAAAGCCGCTGCGGTCGCGCTCGTACGCGGCCATGAAACCGGCGCGCAGCAGTTCGGCGGCCGGCCCCAGGGAGGCGGAGCGCAGCGGCAGCAGCAGGCCGATGTGGTGGACCTTGCCGTCGGATGGCGCCGGCGCCGTGGCGGCCGGCATGTCCTGCTGCGTGCCGGTCGCCGGCTTGGTATTGATGGGCGCCAATGGGGCGCCGTTGCCGTCGTAGGCGGTAATATCGGGTACGGCCACGGCAAACGTCACCGGTTCGGGCGCGGGCGGCTTGGGCGGCACGGGCGGCGGCAGCGGCTTCGGTGGGGGCAGCGCCCTTGTGTTAGATTCAATAGGCGCGCACAATTGCCCGGGCGCGTCGCAAGGCGTGCTGCAAGCGCTCAGCATGCCGGTCGCGGCACAAACAAGCAGTAACTTCACACTATTAGCAAGCATTTAACCTCCAAAATGACCGTACAAGAAATCAGTTCCATCGCCAGCCTGCCCATCATGACAGAGGCGGCGCACCAGGTCTATCCTATCGCAACATTGTATATAGTGGCCACGCCGATCGGCAATGTGACCGATATCAGCCTGCGCGCGCTGCATTTGCTGAGCCTTGCCGATGCCGTCGCCTGTGAAGATACGCGCAACACGGCGCACCTGCTGACGCGCTTTGGCTTGAACAAGCCCCTGATTGCGGCGCATCAACATAACGAGCGCGAAGTGGCGCAAACCCTGATCGCCCGCCTGCAGGCCGGCGAGCGCATCGCCCTCGTTTCCGACGCCGGCACGCCCGCCGTGTCCGACCCCGGTGCGCGTATCGTCGACGCCGTGCGCGCGGCCGGCCTGCGCGTGCTGCCCCTGCCCGGTCCGTCGGCGGCGATCACCGCCATTTCCGCCAGCGGCCTGTTGAACGACCAGTTTTACTTTGTCGGCTTCCTGCCCGCGAAAGCCAAGCAGCGCGAAAACATGCTGCACAGCCTGCGCGGCGTGACGGCCACCATGGTGTTTTATGAAGCGCCGCACCGCATCCTCGATTGCGCCACGGCCCTGGTGGAAGCGTTCGAACCGACGCGCCAGGTGGTGTTCGCGCGCGAACTGACGAAACTGTTCGAGGAAATCCACCGTTGCCCCCTGTCGGAAGCGGAAAGCTGGATCCGTGCCGATGCGCACCGCGAAAAGGGAGAATTCGTCGTCCTGCTCGAAGGCGCCACGGAAGCGCAGGACGCGGAAGACGTGGAAGCGGAGCGCATCCTCAATATCCTGCTGGCCGAATGCAGCGTCAAGCAGGCGGCGAATTTGACGGCACAGATCACGGGCCGCAAGAAGAATGCCCTGTATGAGCGGGCGTTGCAGTTGAAGGGGCAGGAATAAGGGAATCAGGAGGGCGGTTGGACATCCAGTCCCTTTGCCGCCACGAGTAACCGTTCCACATGTTCGATCAGCTCATCGACAAAGCCTGCCGTGACATCGAGTTCGCCCTCATATTCGGCCAGGTTGCGCTTCTTGTGCGCCTGATTTAACAGCAGCCACTGCTGTGGCGTGAACCCCAGCGTGTGTTCCAGGCTTTGAAAGACCAGATAGCGGTTGTCGCTGCGATAACCATGTTGACGCAGCGCAGACAAGGCGGCCGCATGCGCCGCGTTATATGCCAGGTCGAAGCGGCTTTCCAGTGACAGTATCACCTGCCTGGCATCGTGCAGGCGCACGCTGGCCGAGCGCAGCAAGCCGGCCCGTTCGCGTGCGTCCGGTGGCTCAGCCTTGAGCTGGCCGATGCGTGCCAGATTCGCCAGCGCCTGCGAGCTTGGTGAGTTCATCGTCGCCCCCTTTGACAAAAATCTTGGGCTGTTCGAGGACGCGCACGACGAACGACTTGCCCTCGTCTATTCTTTGCCGCCATTCTTCTGGCGTGTACAAGGTCGGGTTGATGCTGCGCCCCAGCTGCTGCTGTGCTGGCTGCAGTGCTTCCAGCAACTGGGCGTTCGACGCCATGCTGCCAATCAGCATCAGGTCGATATCGCTGTGCGCCTGTTCCGTGCCCTTGGCCATCGAACCGTACACGAAAGCCAGGTCGATTTCCTGCCAATGCGGCTGCAGCGCGACGCGCAGCACATCTGCCACGCCGAAGGTTTTCAGTACGATGCTGCGCAGCTCATCGAATATCGGCGCATCGTGATTTGCCTGGTAATGCTTCTGGTTGCCCACTTTTTTCACCGTGACCAGAGCCGATTTCACCAGCTTGGCCAGCTCGCGTTGCACGGCGCCGGAGCCGATAGCCGCGAAGGCAATGATTTCATTCGCATAGAAAGACCGTTGTGCCTGGCCAAAGAGCAAGGCCAGCACGCGCTGCTGTGTCTTGGAAAACAATGTGTCTGCATAAATACCCATATTGGGTATGTTAGTACCCAATATGGGTATAGTCAAGCCAGCCCTCACCACTTGCAGCCGCTATCCTTCTTGTCCAGCAACATCAACACGGGCGCCAGCAAGCCTGCGCCTGAGTAGGCGGTGCGGCAATCGCCGCGCTTGCCCTGCGCGATGTCGCGCGCCAGCTGGGTTTCCGTTTGCAGCGGCTTGTCGGGGATTTGCCCCACGGCCGTACCCACCTTGGATGGATCGCGCTCGCCGGCCATCTTGCGTGCCGTTTTCCTGGCCGCTTCCATGTCGAACTTTGGCGTTTCCGGGGTTTCTTGCCTGAGGGTATCGGGACTGGCCGCCGGTGTGGCCGGTGATGCCGGCACGACCGTGATGGCTTGCGGGCTCGATGTTGGCGCCGTGGTTGCCGCCGGCGTTTCCCGGGTCGTGGCGAGTTTCGGCTTGCTGATGGGTTTTGGTTCGCGCTTCGGCTTGACGACTTCGACGGGCGGCGGGGGCGGCTTGGCGGCCAGCGGACGTATCCACACGGCGATCGACTCCACACGGGGGGCCGTGTCCGGTGGCGCGGCCGGCTGCACATGGCGCCACAGAGTGATCAATGCGCCATGCAGCAGCAAGGACACGGCGATGCCCAGCACGATGCCGCGGCGCTTCGGCACGGGCTGGCCGCCGCCGCTTGTTTCTATCCTGAACTCCATTGCCGTCGTCGCCTTCATGTCTGATCGGGAAAACTTGCCAAGCCAGTGTCGCATATTTGCGGCATGTTGAAAAATACATGCATCCCAGTGCCGCGCGTAAATAATTTACAGAGAGTTTCACCTGACCCTTGACCGAAGTCGATACGGCCTGTATTATCTTGGTCTTCGGAGTGTGGCGCAGCCCGGTAGCGCACCTGGTTTGGGACCAGGGGGTCCAAGGTTCGAATCCTTGTACTCCGACCAAATTTGTAGAAAAAAGACCCAAGAGTTTCGGCTCTTGGGTCTTTTTTCGTCTGTACTGCCGGGGTCAGACCCCCGGATGTGTTGGCGCAGAGCTTGACGTCAGCGGCATTGAGGGTCTGACCCCAAATTTCAGCCGGCGCGCTTCGCCGCGATGGCATTACCCGCGCGGCTAGATCCCTTGCGCCCCAGCTGCTGCGCGATGAACTGCCCCGCGTCCACCACCAGGTCCAGATCGATGCCGGTGGCGATGCCCAGTCCCTGCATCATGTACAGCACGTCCTCGGTGGCCACGTTGCCGGTGGCGCCCTTGGCGTACGGGCAGCCGCCCAGGCCGGACACGGACGAGTGATAGATGGCGATGCCCGTTTCCAGGCTCGCATAGATATTTGCCAGCGCCTGGCCATAGGTGTCGTGGAAGTGGCCGGACAGCCCGCCCACGTGGAAGGCGGCAATCGCGCGCTCCATTACCGCCTGCGTCTTGCGCGGCGTGGCCACGCCGATGGTGTCGGCGATGTCGATCTCGTCGCAACCGAGGTCGCGCATGCGGCCCACCACGTCGGCCACGGCGTCCAGCGGCACGTCTCCCTGGTAGGGGCAGCCGAAGGCGCAGCTGATGCTGCCGCGCAGGCGCAGGCCGTGTTCCTTGGCCGCTTTCGCCACGCCTTCGAAGCGGGCGATCGATTCGGCGATCGAGCAATTGATGTTCTTTTGCGAGAACGCTTCGGACGCGGAACCGAAGATCACCACTTCATCGGCCTTCGCCGCCAGCGCTGCGTCAAAGCCTTGCATGTTCGGCGTCAGCGCCGAGTAAATCGTGCCGGCGCGGCGCGCGATCTTTTCCATCACTTCCGCGCTGGTGGCCATCTGCGGCACCCATTTCGGCGACACGAAGGACGCCGCCTCGATATTGGCAAAGCCCGCCTGCGTCAGGCGGTCGACCAGTTCGATCTTGACGGCGGCGCTGATGGTTTCCTTCTCGTTTTGCAGGCCGTCGCGCGGGCCCACTTCGACGATCTTGACCTGCTTGGGCAAACTGGCTTGAGCATTCATTTCAATATCCTTGCAAACGGTTGACGATGCCGGCGACAGAGTCTCCGGCTTGCAGGCGGCGCATCTTGGCGGCGATCTGCGCCACGCTTTCGCGGCGCAGGGTGGCGGCCGAAATATGCGGCGTGATGGTGATGCGCGGTTCTTGCCAGAACGGGTGCTGCTGCGGCAGCGGCTCGTTGCGGAACACGTCCAGGGTCGCCCCGGCGATATGGCCGGAGCGGATCAGCGTCAGCAAATCGGGTTCGGCGATATGCGCGCCGCGTGCCACGTTGATGACGTAGGCGCCTGGCAGCAGCATCGACAGGCGCGCGCGGTCGAGCAGGTTATGCGTCTCTGGCGTGAGCGGCAGCATGCACACGAGCACGCGCGTGCCGCGCAAAAATGCTTCGAGTCCCTCGTCGCCCGCGAAACACGCCACGCCATCGGCGTGCTTGCGGCTGCGGCTCCAGCCCCGCAAAGGGAACTCGAACTGCGCCAGCGCTTCGAGCACGCGCGTGCCCAGCACGCCCATGCCCAGCACGCCGACGGGGAAATCCGTCTTGTCGAAGGCAGGCAGCGGCTGCCAGATGCCGGCGCGGCCCTGCGCCTCGTAATCGTCGAAACGGCGGAAGTGGCGCAGCACGGCATGGCTTACATATTCGGCCATCTGCACGCCCATGCCCGCGTCATCGAGGCGGACCAGTGGCACGTGGGCCGGCAGCGCGTCGCCAAACTTCAACAGCGCGTCGACGCCGGCGCCCGTGTTGAAGATGGCTTTGACCTTGGCCAGTTCGGGCAGCATGGCGGCGGGCGGCTGCCACACGACGGCGTAGTCGCATGGTTCAACCGCTTCGCCTTCGCGCCAGAAGACAATCTCGGCTTCGGGCAGCAAGTCGCGGAAGTCGCTGATCCACCCCGCTTCCTTGCCGTCCGAACGTTGTAACAGGATGCGCATGTGCTTACCCTTATGCGGCAGCCTTGAAGGCCAGCAGCGGCGCACCATCGGCCACCTGGTCGCCGACCGCATACAGCACGTCTTCCACCAGGCCATCGTGCGGCGCGGCGATCGTGTGCTCCATTTTCATCGCTTCCATGATGACCAGAGGCTCGCCCTTCTTGACGTCCTGGCCCTTGTTCACCAGCACGGCGACGACCTTGCCCGGCATCGGCGCCGTCAGGCGGCCGCCCTCCGCTTCCACTTCGCCCGCATGCGCCATCGGGTCGTTGTAATGCAAGGTATGGTGCAAGCCGCCGGTAAATACGTGGAACTGCTCGCCGTCGCGCAGCACGGTGCCATGCACGGCACGCTCACCGAGCTTGATATGCAGCTCGTTGCCTGTGCGCGCCGTCAGGCTCAAGGGCTGGCCGTTGAACAGCCAGCCATCCGTTTTGTAGGCAACGCGCGCTGCGTAGGCCTTGCCCTCGCCAGCCAAGGTGAATTCATCGGCGAACGACAGGCTGCGACCCAGGGTGCTGTTCAGACGCCAGCCCAGGGCATTGCCCCACGGGTCGGCGCGGTTGGCCGATTGCGTTTCGGCCGCCGCTTTTTCTTCCAGCAGCAGGGCGACGGACGCCAGCGCCAGGGCCGTGTCAGGCGCCGCCTGCAGGGCGGGGAACAGCGACGCCTGATTGCGCTCGATGAGGCCCGTGTCGAGGTCCGCGCTGGCAAATGCCTGGCCTTCGACCAGGCGTTTCAAGAAGGCGATATTGCTGGCCAGGCCGACGATCTGGTAGTCGGACAGCGCCTGCGCCATGCGCGCCAGCGCTTCGCGGCGGTCCGCGCCCCAGACGATCAGCTTGGCGATCATCGGATCATAGAATGGCGAGATCGCGTCGCCTTCGCGCACGCCCGAATCGATACGCACGGACGCCGGCACCACCGTGCCACCGAGTTCGAACGTGACGGCCGATGGCGACTGCATGTGGCGCAGGGTGCCGATCGACGGCAAAAAGCCCTTCTCCGGATTTTCCGCATAGATGCGCGCTTCGATGGCGTGGCCGTGGATCGTCAATTCGCTCTGTTTTTTCGGCAGCGGTTCGCCAAAGGCGACGCGCAACTGCCATTCCACCAGGTCGGTGCCGGTGATCATCTCCGTCACCGGGTGCTCGACCTGCAGGCGCGTGTTCATCTCCATGAAGTAGAACGAGCCATCCTGGTTGGCGATGAATTCCACCGTGCCCGCACCCACGTAGCCGACGGCCTTGGCGGCGGCGACGGCCGCTTCGCCCATGGCGGCGCGGCGTTCGGCTGGCATGCCCGGCGCCGGGGCTTCTTCCAGCACCTTTTGGTGACGGCGCTGCACCGAGCAATCGCGCTCGAACAAATAAATGCAGTTGCCCAGGGTATCGGCAAACACCTGGATTTCGATATGCCGCGGACGCGACAGGTATTTTTCGGCCAGCACCTTGTCGTCGCCGAAAGAGCTGATCGCTTCGCGCTTGCACGAGGCCAGCGCGGCCTTGAAATCATCGGAATGCTCGATGACGCGCATGCCCTTGCCGCCGCCACCGGCCGAGGCTTTCAGCAGCACCGGGTAGCCGATCTTGTCGGCCTGCCCGTGCAGGAAGTCCGCATCCTGTTCGTCGCCGTGGTAGCCGGGCACCAGCGGCACATTGGCTTTTTCCATCAGCGACTTGGCGGCCGACTTCGAGCCCATGGCGCGCATGGCCGATGCCGGCGGGCCGATGAAGACGAGGCCCGCAGCGTGGCAGGCGTCGGCAAAGTCGGCGTTCTCGGACAGGAAACCATAGCCTGGGTGGATCGCCTGCGCACCTGTCGCCAGCGCCACGGTGATGATCTTGTCGCCGCACAGATAGCTTTCCTTGGCCGGCGCAGGGCCGATCAACACGGCTTCGTCGCACACGGCGACGTGCTTGGCATTGGCGTCCGCTTCCGAATATACGGCGACGGTCTGGATGCCCATGCGGCGCGCGGTAGCGGCGACACGGCAAGCGATTTCGCCGCGGTTGGCGATCAGGATTTTAGTGAACATGGTCTCTCTCTATTCTCTCAAAAAGGGGCAGCTGTCTCTTGGCGGACCTTGTCTGCTGGTGTGTCGGTTTACGCGCTTTGCGCCAAGCCGACCTACGCATTGGTGAGGCGGTATTCGTAGGTCGGGTTAGCCGGCACGGCGTAACCCGACAAGGCTGTCATCAGCAGCCGCACTTCTCTTTCTGTACCGATTCGAGCATGGCGCCGCGCGTCTGCAAGCCCAGTTTGCCGAGCAAGACGCGGTCGTCTTCCGCTTCCGGGTTGTCGGTGGTGAGCAGCTTGTCGCCGTAGAAGATGGAGTTGGCGCCAGCCAGGAAGCACATCGCCTGCACGGCTTCGCCCATCTGGCGGCGGCCGGCCGACAAGCGCACGCGCGCTTTCGGCATGGTGATGCGGGCCACGGCGATCGTGCGCACGAATTCGAACGGGTCCAGCGCTTCCAGGCCAAACAACGGCGTGCCTTCCACCTGCACCAGGTGGTTGACGGGCACCGATTCCGGATACGGATTCAGATTGGCCAGCTGGGCGATCAGGCCCGCGCGCTGCAGACGCGTCTCGCCCATGCCGACGATGCCGCCGCAGCATACTTTCAAGCCCGCTTCGCGCACGCGGCCCAGGGTATCCAGGCGATCCTGGTATTCGCGCGTCGAGATGACGTTGTCGTAGAACTCGGGCGCCGTATCGAGGTTGTGGTTATAGAAATCCAGGCCCGCGTTTTTCAGGCGGTCCGCTTGTCCCTCTTCCAGCATGCCCAGGGTGGCGCAGGTTTCCAGGCCCAGCGCTTTGACTTTGCTGACCATCTCTTCGACTTTGTCCATGTCGCGGTCTTTCGGGCCGCGCCAGGCGGCGCCCATGCAGAAGCGCGTGGCGCCATTGGCTTTCGCCTGGCGGGCCGCGTCGAGCACCGTGTCGATGTCGAGGATTTTTTTCGCTTCCACGCCCGTGTCGTAGCGGGCCGCCTGCGGGCAGTAGCCGCAGTCTTCCTCGCAGCCGCCCGTCTTGATCGACAACAGGGTCGCCAGTTCCACGTCGCCATCGGGGAAGTTGGCGCGGTGGGTTTGCTGGGCCTTGAACATCAGGTCATTGAAAGGCAGGTCGAACAGGGCCAGCACATCATCGATGGGCCAGGTGGCCGCTTCGGGCAGGGTGATGCGCGCCGCAGGGCGGTGCAGTTCGACGGTTTTTGCTGCTTCTTGGACTACGGACATGGTGATTCCTTCGCTTCTATTTTTTAGCTACGTTAAGTGTTCGGTTTAATTCTGCTGCGCCGGCCAGTTGGGCAAGCCGGTGAAATCGAGATACGCGGCCGCCGCTTTCGCGCTCGGGTGCGCCAGGCGCGGTACCCTGCCCAGCAGCGGCGCCGGGATGCGCTCGATCAGCGCATCGATATTTTCGTCGAGGAAGCGCATTTCCACTTCCAGCGTGTTGGCGACCCAGCCGATCACCGTCAAACCGCGCGCTTCGACGGCTTCCACCGTCAGCAAAGCCTGGCTGATGCAGCCCAAACGCATGCCGACCACGAGGATCACGGGCAGATCGAGCTGCTGCGCCAGGTCGGCCGAATCGAAATCGCTGGAGAGCGGCACGCGGAAGCCGCCCACGCCTTCGACCACGACGGCGTCCGAGGCGGCGGCGATTTCCAGGTAGGCGGCCAGGATCGGCACGGACTCGATGCTGACGCCTTCAAGCGCGGCGGCGATGTGCGGCGCGGCTGGTTCTTTCAGCATGTAGGGCGTCGTCAGGCTGCGCAGCATGGTGACGTTGCCGGCGGCGATCAGGCTGTCGGCATCTTCATTATGCAGTTCGCCGTCGCGCATTTCGGCGCCGGCAGCCACGGGCTTCATGCCGCAGGCGCGCACGCCGCGCGCGACCAGCGCGTGCAGCAGGGCCGACGAGGTCAGGGTCTTGCCGATTTCCGTGTCGGTGCCGGTGACGAAACAGGCAAAGCGCGATGGCAGGCCGGTGGTGGCCGGCGCCGGCTGCACGGCCGGCGCCAGGTCCGCCAGCACGTCCGCCACGATAGGATCATCAAGGCTCATGGCGAGTCCTTTCCAGGGTGTTGACTGCGTTGATCAATTGCGCCACTTCCTGCGCCGTGTGGCCGGCCGACAGGGTCACGCGCAGGCGTGCCGACCCCGCTGGCACGGTGGGCGGGCGGATGGCGCCGACCCACAGTCCCTGCTGGTACAGTTGGGCTGCGACGGCCAGCATGTCCGCATTTTCGCCGATGATGACGGGCTGGATGGCGGTCACCGACGGCAAGGCTTGCCAGCGCCGCAGCTGCAAGCCCTCGTTCCATTGCGCCACCAGCGCCGCCAGGTGAGCCCGGCGTTGTTTTCCTTCTTCCCCGGCGATGATGTCCAGGCTGGCCAAGAGCGCATGCGCGAGCGCGGGGGCTGCTGCCGTGGTGAAGATGTAGGGGCGCGCCTTCTGGATCAGGGTGTCGATCACGGCTTCGTGCGCGCACACAAAGGCGCCGCCCACGCCGGCCGATTTGCCCAGGGTGCCCACATACACGAGGTAGGGCGAACGCAGATTGAAATGTTCGAGCGCACCACGGCCAGCGGCGCCCAGCGCGCCGAAGCCGTGCGCATCGTCGACCACCAGCCAGGCGCCATAGCGCTCGCACAGGGCCAGCAGCGCGGGCAGCGGCGCCAGGTCGCCGTCCATGCTGAAGACGCTGTCGGTGACGACGATTTTCGTCTGTGCCGTGCTGGCCGCCAGCAGGGCCGTCAGGGCATCGAGGTCGGCGTGCGGATACACGCGCGTCTTGACGCGGGCCAGGCGCGTGCCGTCGATCAGCGAAGCGTGGTTCAGCGCTTCCGAGAAAATCTCGGCGTCCGGATCGCCCGCCGACAAGGCGGTGAGCACAGCCAGATTAGCCATGTAGCCGGTGCAGAAATACAGGGCGCGCGCCTGTTCCAGGTTGGCGCCCACGAAAGTGGCCAGCCGCTCTTCCAGCTGCGCGTGGGCGCGGCTGTGGCCGCTGATCAGGTGCGAAGCGCCGCTGCCGGCGCCATACAGGTCGGCGCCCTCTTTCAACGCTTCCACGATGCGCGGATGCGCGGCCAGGCCCAGGTAGTCATTGCTGCAAAAGGCCAGCATGTCGCGGCCATCGACCGTCAGGCGCGGCGCGCATGGCGTGTCGACGGTGCGGCGGCGGCGGATCAGGCTACGTTCTTCCAGCCCTTGCAGCTGCTGTTGCAATCGCGCGATCAGTTCCATCTCAGGCCCCGATCACATGATTGAAGACGGCCAGCGTTTGCTGGCCCAGGCCCGCGATTTCCTCGTCGTCGAGGATGTACGGCGGCATCAGGTAGACGGTGGAGCCGATGGGGCGCATCAACAGTTCATGTTCCAGCCCCGTGCTGAAGAAACGGCGCGAAAAATCGGGCGCCGCGTTCACCGCATCGAAGGCCCAGATCATGCCCTGCTGGCGGAAGTGTTTTACGCGCTCGTGCTGCGCCAGCGGCGCCAGGGCTTGCGTGATTTTTTCGGCGCGCACGCGGTTGGCCGCCAGCACATCGTCTTCCTCGAAAATCGACAAGGTCGCCAGCGCCGCGCGGCAGGCCAGCGGGTTGCCCGTGTACGAATGCGAGTGCAAAAAGCCGCGGCGCACGTCGGTGCTGTAGAACGCCTGGTAGATGTCTTCGCGCGTCATCACGAGGGACAGCGGCAAATAGCCGCCGCTGATGCCCTTGGAGAGACAGACGAAATCGGGCCAGATGCCGGCCTGCTCGCACGCAAAGAAGGTGCCCGTGCGGCCGCAGCCGACGGCGATTTCGTCGAGTATCAAATGGACTTGATAACGGTCGCACAGGGCGCGCACCAGGGACAGGTACAGCGGGTCGTGCATGGCCATGCCGGTCGCGCATTGCACCAGCGGCTCGATGATGATGGCGGCGATCTTGTCGGCTTTTTGCTGGAACAGCTGCTCGACTTCGGCGGCCGCGCGGCGCGCCACGTCCTCGGCGGTCTCGCCCTCGGCTGCCTGGCGGAAGTCGGGCGACATCACCGTCTGCGTGGCGCGCAGCAGGGGGCCGTAGGCATCCTTGAACAGGGCCACGTCGGTGACGGCGAGGGCGCCGATGGTTTCGCCGTGGTAGCTGCCTTTCAGGCAGACGAATTCCTGTTTCTCGCTCTTGCCGCTGTTGCGCCATGCGTGAAAACTCATTTTCAGGGCGATTTCCACGGCCGACGCTCCGTCGGAAGCGTAAAAGCTGTGGCCAAGCACGCCGCCGGTTAATGCGGAGAGTTTTTCCGACAGCTCGATCACCGGTTCATGCGTGAAACCGGCCAGCATCGCGTGTTCCAGGCGGTCCAGCTGGTCCTTGAGTTCCGCATTGATGCGCGGATTCGCATGGCCGAACAGGTTCACCCACCAGGAGCTGATGGCGTCCAGGTAGCGTCGGCCGTCGTGGTCATACAGCCAGGCGCCGCGGCCATGGCTGACGGGGATGAGCGGTACAGTCTCGTGGTGCTGCATTTGCGTGCACGGATGCCACACGCTGCGCAGACTGCGTTCGGCCCAGCCCGATTGTTTTTCTGCTTTCAAAACTGCTCCAATGATTTCTTAGTCCATGGGCTTTGGACTATTTTAACTAGCCCATGAGCCAACTCGGCTTGCGCTTGTCGAGGAACGATTGCACGCCTTCGCGGCCCTGCTCCGAGGCGCGGATCTGCGCGATGCGCTCGGCCGTGTCGGCCAGCAGCGCGTCATCGACCGGCTGGCCAACGATCTCGCGCACCAGCATTTTCGCTTGCGCCACGGCGTGCGGGCTGTTGCCCGTCAGCGCTTTGAGCACCTCGGCGGTTTTCGCGTCCAGCGCGCTTGCCTCGACTACCTCGTGGGCAAAGCCGATGCGTAGCGCTTCCTGAGCGGAGAATCGCTCCGCGGTCAGGAAATAGCGGCGTGCCGCGTTTTCGCCCATGGCCTTGATGACATACGGTGAAATAGTGGCCGGGATCAGTCCCAGGCGCACCTCGCTCAGGCAGAAATGCACGTCTTCCGCAGCCAGAATGATATCGCATGCGGCGACGAGGCCCATGCCGCCCGCATAACAGTCGCCCTGGATCTTCGCCACGACGGGCTTGGGGCACAGGTAAATCGTGCGCAGCATCTGCGCCAGCTGCAGCGCGTCGGCCTGGTTTTCGGCATGCGTGTAGCCGGCCATCTTCTTCATCCAGTTCAGGTCCGCACCGGCGCAAAAGGCCGCGCCATTCGCCGCCAGCACGATGGCGCGCACCATGTCGCTGCGTCCCAGGCCCTCGAAGGCGCGCGCCAGTTCGGCGATCGTCGTCTCGTTGAAGGCATTGCGTACGTCGGGACGGTTCAGGGTCACGGTGGCGACATTGCCCTCGATGACCAGCTTTAAGGTTTCAAATTCCATGGTCTTCTCCCCTTACATGCGGAATACGCCGAACTTCGTGTCCGGGATCTCGGCGTTGAGCGCGGCCGACAGGCCCAGGCCCAGCACCATGCGGGTGTCGGCCGGGTCGATCACGCCATCGTCCCACAGGCGCGCGGTGGCATAGTAGGGGTGGCCCTGGTGTTCGTATTGATCCTTGATCGGCTGCTTGAAGGCCGCTTCCTCGTCCGCGCTCCACTGCCCGCCCTTGCCCTCGATGCCGTCGCGCTTGACGGTCGCCAGCACAGAAGCGGCCTGGTCGCCGCCCATGACGGAGATGCGCGCATTGGGCCACATCCACATGAAACGCGGGGAAAACGCGCGGCCGCACATGCCGTAGTTACCGGCGCCGAAGCTGCCGCCGATGATGACCGTGAACTTCGGCACGGCGGCCGTCGCGACAGCGGTCACCATCTTGGCGCCGTTGCGGGCGATGCCCTCGTTTTCGTACTTGCGGCCCACCATGAAGCCCGTGATATTTTGCAGGAAGACGAGCGGGATCTTGCGCTGGCAGCATAATTCGATGAAATGCGTGCCTTTCAGCGCCGATTCCGAGAACAAGATGCCATTGTTGGCGATGATGCCGACTTTGACCCCATAGATATGCGCAAAGCCGCAGATCAGGGTGGTGCCGTAGCGGGCCTTGAATTCGTCGAAATCGCTGCCGTCGACGATGCGCGCAATGACTTCGCGCACGTCGAACGGCTTGCGCGTATCGACGGGGATCACGCCATACAGTTCCTGCGTCGGGTATTTCGGCTCGACGGACTCGCGCAGCGCCATCTGCTGCGGCTTGGTGCGGTTCAGGTTCGAGACGATGGTGCGCGCCAGCGACAGCGCATGCAGATCATTCTGCGCCAGGTGGTCGACCACGCCGGACAAGCGCGTGTGCACGTCGCCGCCGCCCAGGTCTTCAGCCGTCACCACTTCACCTGTCGCCGCTTTCACCAGCGGCGGGCCGCCGAGGAAAATCGTGCCCTGCTCCTTGACGATGATCGATTCATCGCTCATGGCCGGCACGTAGGCGCCGCCGGCCGTGCAAGAACCCATCACGACGGCGATTTGCGGGATGCCCTTGGCCGATAGATTCGCCTGGTTGTAGAAGATGCGGCCGAAATGGTCGCGGTCGGGAAAGACGTCGTCCTGGTTCGGCAGGTTGGCGCCGCCCGAATCGACCAGGTAAATGCAGGGCAGGTTGTTCTGGTCGGCGATTTCCTGGGCGCGCAAGTGTTTTTTCACCGTCATCGGATAATACGTGCCGCCCTTGACCGTAGCGTCGTTACAGACGATGACGCATTCCTGGCCCGAGACCCGGCCGATGCCGGTGATGATGCCGGCGGCGGGCGCCGCATCGACGCCCTTGGCGTCCTGGTACATGGCGTAGGCCGCCATCTGGGAAAACTCGAGGAAGGGCGTGCCGGGATCGAGCAGCATCTGCACTCTGTCGCGCGGCAGCAGTTTGCCGCGCGCCAGGTGCTTGGCGGCAGCCGCTTCGCCGCCGCCGGCCGCGATCTTTTCCACCTTGTCGCGCAAATCGTCGACGATGGCTTGCATGGCCGCGGCATTGGCCTTGAAATCTTCACTGCGCGGATTGAGTTTGCTTTCGATGTGCGGCATTGCGGTTCCTTTTTATTATCGCCCGGTCTCTCGGGTCGCGCTATTCGGGAAAACTGCCGTCGAGATAAAACCAGCGCATGCCACCGTCACCAGCTTCACGCACAAAGCGGCTCACTTCATGCAGGCGGTGCGCGCGGCCGTTGACCTTGTAGCGGGCCACGAATTCGACGCTGTCGCGATGTATCTCTTCGGCTTGATCGTCTGATTCTGCTTTACGTTGACGTAAACGTAAAGCAGATTTTACCTCAAGTCCCAGCCAGTGGACTTTTTCTTCTTCGGCAAATAAAGCGTCGGTGGGACGGGTGCTGGCATGCCAGGTGGCAAGCAGATACGGTTCGTCGCGCAAGGTAAACGCCGTGTAGCGCGAACGCATCAGCGTTTCGGCCGTCGGCGGCAAGGCGTCGCCCGCGATATACGGGCCACAGCAGCTGGCGTAGGAGGCGCCGCCACAGGGGCAGGCGGCAGATGTCGAGGGTGTGGGCATGCGCTGGCAAATAGGGGAACGGAAAAGTTCCGCAATTATCCGCCATAACGGCGGCGCTGGTCGCCGCTGCCGCCGGTCCGCCTATTTTTTAGGCACGAGGAAGTCCAGCGCGAACGGCGGCGCCTTGCCGGCCATCAGGTCGGCCAGGATGCGCGCCGTGCCGGCCGCAAAGGTAAAGCCCAGCGGACCATGGCCCACGTTCAGCCACAAGTTCGCCACTTTGCTGGCGCCCACCAGCGGCGCGCTGTTCGGCGTGGCGGGGCGCAGGCCGGCCCAAGCCGTGGCCTGGTCGTAGTCGGCGCCGTGCGGCATGGCTTCGCGCGCCAGCCGCGTCAGGCCGGCGATGCGGCCCCAGTCGATGCTGTTGTCGGCGCCCACCATGTCGACCATGGCGGCGACGCGCAGGTCGCCACCGATGCGCGCATACAGCACCTTGCGTTCGAAATCCGTGATGCTGATCGCGGGCGCACGGTGCTGGGCGCGGATGGGCGCCGTCAGGCTGTAGCCCTTCAATGGATACAGGGGCAGGTAAATGCCTGCCGTGGCGGCCAGGTCGCGGCTCTGGATGCCGGCCGCCAGCACGTAGTGATCCGCTTGCAACAGGCCCAGGCTGGTGTCGACGCCCGTGATCCTGCCCTTGTGCATGACGAGGCGGCGCGCCTCGCCTTTTAACAAGAGCGAACAATTCGGGTGCTGCAGCAGGCGCGCTTCCAGCGCCAGGCAAAAGGCGTGGCAATCGGCCACCGCTTCGCCCTGCGTAAAGATGCCGCCCGCCAGGGAACCCTGCAAGGCGGCCAGCGCCGGTTCGCGCTGCACGGCTTCCGTCGGAGACAAGACGACACGTGCCTCTTCCGATTCGGGCCGCGCCACGGCACGCTGGAAGATGGCGGGAGAGCGGTAGACGATGAGCTTGCCCGCATCGCGGCGGGCATACGCTTCGGGCGGCACCGTCAATTCCAGTTGCGCCATGCCGGCGCGGCTCCATTCTCCCAGTTGCAGCAGCTTGGCCGTCGTGCGGGCATTGCTGGCGCTGTTGCAATTGCGCAGGAAACTGGCCATCCAGCGCCATTGGCGCCAGTCGGCCTCGGGGCGGAAGCGCAGCGGACCGTCTTTCTGCAGCAGCCATTGCAGGGCCTTGAAGGGCACGCCCGCGTCCGCCAGCGGTGCTACATAGCGATAGCTGAGCTGGCCGCCATTGCGGTAGCTGGCGGCGATCGCCACTTGCTCATTGCGTTCCAATAAGGTGACCTTGTAGCCGGCCTCGGCCAGCCACCAGGCCGATGTCAGACCGACGACGCCGCCGCCGATGATGATGACTTGTTGCTGCATGTTGCCTCGCTGCGTTGCGCTCCCATGGTGCGGGAGCATTCGGGAAGAGCTTAGAGGCTGGCCGCCAACGCAGCCAATGAAACATCATGGTGCAGCCATAACTTTCAGGAATGCACCATTTCAATGCAAGGATAGATTGTTGTCCATCGCACCACGGTATAGCGCGGTGAGTATCCGTTCCTCGCTGCGCCCCATGGCGGAATACGTGCCCGGATACTGCTCGGGATCGCTGCCCGTGCCGCCTACCAGCATCACCATGCCGTTCCTGTTTTTGAAATCGAGCACGAAGGCGGAGACGAGGCCATACGCGTCGCCCAGGTGGCCTACGGCCGTGAAGCTGGCGCCCTCAACCAGACGGTTGCCCTGCCCCGCCACCGCATCGAACTGCTGGTTGCCCAGGCCCCAGGCGCGGTACAGGCCCCGTTCGCTGTCGCCATTGCCGCCATCGGGCGCCAGCTGCCATTGGGGGCCAAACATCAAGGCGATGCTGGCCGGCTGCAACAGTTGCTGATGTTGGTAGCGGCCACCGTCGAGCAGCATCTGCATGACCTTGCCCAATCCCGCGGCGGAAATGCGCAAGCCGCCCGTGGGACTGAAGACGGTGGCGTTGCTGCCGATCACATAGTTGGCCAGGCCAGACGGCGGGCGTGCATGAAAATCGTCGGCTTGCGCGATCCACGACCCTTGCGGCTGCCAGGTTTCCGTGTCCAAGGTGCGCTTGCGGTACAGGGTGGCCGTATTCGCCACGTCTTCCGTGGAAAATGCGGCCGGATGATAGCCGCCGCGCACATCGAGGGGATCGAGCAGCAAGCGCCGCATCAGCAAGTCGAAGCGCTCGCCCGTGACTTTTTCCATCACCGTGCCGATCACGCCCCAGTTCAGGTTGGCGTACGTGAAATAGCGGCTCGGCGCCGTTTGCTTGTCCCACATGGTGTCGCCGCCGGCCGTAAACACGTCGCGCAGGCTGCGTTCGGGACCCCAGGCATAGCCGCCTGCGTCGCGCAGCGAGGAGGTGTGGCTGAGCAGGCTGCGCAAGGTCAACGGTTGTTGGGGGAAATGCGGGTTGCGCAGGGAAAAGCCCAGATAGATGCCCACGTCCTGATCCAGGCTCAGCTTGCCCTGCTCGACCAGCCGCATCAACCCCAGTGTGGTCATCATCTTCGAAACCGAGGCGATGCGGAACAGGGTGGCCGGCGTCACGGGCAAGCTGTCCGCCGGCGTGGCGCCGATGTGCCGGTAGCCAAATTGTTGCTCATACGACACCTTGCCGTGGCGTATGGCCAGCACGGACAGGCTGGCCAGCGGGTGGAGCGGATCATCAACGATGGCCGATAGCGTGGCATCGAGCGCGCGCTGCTGGTCCTTGCCGCCACCGGGCGGGGCGGCCAGTGCGCTCCAGGTCGTGCCCAGCAGCAGCAAGCCCAGCAAACCCGTCATTTTATTGTGCATGTTTCCCTGTTCACGGCGTAGTGGAGGCATCGCCAGCATAGGGCGGGATGCTTCACGACGCCAATGAAAATTGCTTATTTATCTATAATGCAAAGCTATACGTACGGTAAAACATTGTTTTTTTAAGTGTATAACCGTTATTTATGGCCATTTTCCATTTATTCATGGGTGGACGGGCTACGCACAAGCGCCATCGCTATTACACTAGGAGGACAAGGAGAACTGTATGAGCCAGACCAGCGTAGAACTCAAGGTCGATTTAAATGACAATTCGCCTTTATATATGCAGATCGCCCGCAAGTTGAGCGATGACGTACGCAACGGCCGCTACCAGGTAGACCAGGCCCTGCCATCCGAACGTACCCTGTCCGAACTGCTTGACGTATCGCGCGTGACTGCCCGCAAGGCCATCGACCAGCTCGTCGAGCAAGGTCTCGTCGTGCGCCGCCGCGGTTCGGGCAACTATATTGCCCCGCGCATCGAGCAGCCGCTGTCGAACCTGTCGAGCTTTTCCGAGCAGCTGCAGCAGCGCGGCTACCGCCCCGGCTCGCGCTGGCTCAAGCGTGAAGTCGTCATCGCCAGCAGCGATGAACAGCTGAGCCTGGGCCTGGCGCAGAACACGAAAGTGGCGCGCCTCGAGCGCTTGCGCCTGGCCGACGACGTGGTGATGGCGTATGAAGTGAGCGTGCTGCCCTTCAGCGTGGTGCCGGACCCGGACGCCATGGGCGATTCGCTGTATGAATACTTGAGCAGCATCAAGAAGGCCCCCGTGCGCGCCTTGCAGCACATCCGCGCCATGAATGCGACGGACGTGCTGGCCAAGCAACTGGGTATCCCCGATGGCCAGGCCGTGCTGTTCATCACGCGCATCGCCTACCTGGAGACGGGCGAAGCGGTGGAACTCACGCATTCGTATTGCCGCAGCGACCATTACGATTTCGTGGCGGAAATGCGCCGCGCGCCATAAACTTACTGCTCGATCAGGCGGATCATGGATTCCGCCACGCCGACGGACGACTCCCAACTCATGCCGGTCACCAGCCGGCCATCGACCTCGACGTGGCTCTGTCCGCTGGCGCCGTGCCTGAATATGCCGCCCTGGCGCTTGATGCTGCCTTCCGCCGAAAAGGGATAGGCTTTGTATACCGGCGATTCCTTGTTGAGAAACGCATCGGGGAACGAGGTGAGCGTCTTGCCCTGGATGAGGAAAGTACCGTCGCTGAGCTTCAGGTTCTTGATGCCCTCGGTGCCATGGCAGATGGCCGCGATCACCCCGCCCTGCTGTTCATAGATACGCAAGGCGATGTCCTGCAGCGGCTTGTTGTCCGGGATGCCGACGATTGCCGCGCCGCCGCCGACGAAAGCCATGCCCGCATACTCGTCTGCCTTGACCTCGGCGACGGGTTTGGTATGGGCCAGTGCCCACATGAAATCACTGTCGTACAGATACTTCTTGAGCAACTCGTCCGACGTGACGATCATTTCCAGGGGAACGGCGCCACCCTCGGGACTGACGAAGTCGACCGCGTACCCTGCTTTGCGAAATGCACCATAGGTATAGGCAAGCTCGGGAAAATTATTGCCTGCGTTAACTTTTGTGCCGGGATATTGATGCACATTCGACACGACCAGCAGCACCTTGCGTGCATGGCGCGCCGCTTGCTCGCGATGGGCCGACTTGCTGACGATCTTCCAGTTGCCGGCGATCTTTTTCAAAAGGAAGACATCCACATAGCGGACTCCTTGTGCGGGAATGTGGATCTCGGCCTTGGCGGTGGCCACTTTGCCGTTCATATCCACCTTGATCAGCCGCCCGTGGCGTCCATTGAATTGCCCTTTTTTCTCATCGGTAAAGAGTTTGGCGTATTCGGGACCGCTCAACTCCCATTCCGCATCGTCTTTGCCGTCCAGGTAAAGGCGGGCGTTGGCATGGAAGGCCTGCTTGATCTCGTCCTGTACGTTGAAGCTGGTGCCATGCAGATACAAGCGTACGGTTTCCTGGATGGCATGTTCGTCCTGCTCTGCGGTTGCGGCGGTGCTGACGGCGGTGATGCCAAGCAAGCAACAGGCGAGTACGGTTCGCACTAAAAACTGGATCATGGTTTTACCCTGCATGAAGAATTTCGTTTATCGGAGCAACGACTATTTCAGATCGCTGATGGTCGATAATTTAGCGAAGCGCAGGGGAATTGATGTCGCCAAACAGGATGTCAGACTCCGGAATGACGATTCCGGAGGGGTTTTACGCGGAAACGGCCCTGACGGCCTGGCCGGATTGGGCCCGGAAGCTGGCGGGAGTCTGTCCAGCCACTTTCTTGAAGGTCGAGTAGAAGGTGGAACTGGAATTGAACCCGCAGCGCTCGGCAACGGTATCCATGTTCAGTTGTGGCTCACCCGTCAACACCTGTTCTGCCTCGGCGATGCGGTATTCGTTGACGTAGGTGTTGAAACTCTTGCTCAGCTTGTCATTGAGTACCTGCGACACCTGCGCCTGCGTGTATCCCGCCCGTTTGGCCAGTTGGGCCAGGGTCAGATTCGGATTCAGATAGGATTGTTGCCCGGTCATCTGTTGTTCCAGCGCAGCGAGCACGGCAAGCGCATCGTCGTGCGTCAGGCGGCTATGCTGGTACTTCTGTTTTGGCTCGGCAGGCGTCGAGGTTTCTTTTCTCAGCAGAAAAACCATGACCGCGACATGCAGCGAGAAGGTGAACGACAAGGCACCGACGATATAGGACGTGAACGGCGTGCTCGCGTACGCCGCCAGCATGACACAGCTGCCTGCAAAGACGCTCAGCAGGAGCACGTTGCTGGTCGCCATCCGCTGTCCGTCGTTCAACCATGCACGGCGGCTTTGCCAGAGCAGCCTGGCGGCCGCCAGCAGGTAGCATAGCCAGAACACATGAATGGCATGACTCGACAGGTTCCACACAGAACGATACGCGGCATATGGAAAGGCAACGCCAATGCCTATCAGCAGGAAGGACAGGCCGAGATGCCAACGCCATTGTTGTCCAGTAGGCAATTGTCCGAGCCCGGCCAGAAAAGAGCGCACATAGAGATAGGTCAAGGGACCGATCAACAGGCAGGCCGACAGACCCAGCTGGCGGAATTCGAGTGCGATCGCTGGGTTGAAGAAGAGGAAGGCAGATTTGGCGGTGCGCACCCCGACGGCCAGCAGCAATGCGCCGAGCATGCAGTCGGCGAGGCAGCGAGGCCGGCGGCTGAAAAAATAGACGGCCAGGAAAATGCCGTTGATGGCGCCAAGGGCGCTAAACAGGAACAGCAATTGGCGAGCGATCATGGGGATGTCGTTGATGTTGGCGTCGAACCCAAGTATAGACACAAACGGGAGCGTATCGAAGTACATGTAGTACACCACGTGCCTGCACCAGCCATAAACTCCCGTTATGCCCGCCCGCCAACCTTTCATGGCTGATATTGCTCGTTGGTATTAAACTGGTTTCACCTTCAACCATGTTCTGAAATCATGTTGAAAACTGAAACCCCGAGCCGGCGGCATCCGGATCTGGACCTGTATCCGGTGGAGCAGCTGGTGGCGGCGCTGGTCGATGACCAGTTCTGGGCTGTCGAGGCCGTGCGGCTGGCGTCGCCCGACATCGCTGCCGCCATCACGGCCGCCCTGCCCCGCATCGCGGCCGGTGGACGGCTGCTGTATGTGGGGGCGGGCACGTCGGGACGCCTGGGCGTGCTCGACAGCGTTGAATTGAATCCCACGTTTTCCTGGCCGCCCGAGCGGGCCGTCGCCATCCTGGCCGGCGGCGCGGGCGCCATGTTCACGGCCGTCGAAGGCGCGGAAGACGATTTGCAGCAAGGCGAGGCGGATTTACTGGCCCTGCAGCCGCAAGCAAATGATGTCGTGATCCTGCTGGCCGCTTCCGGCGCCACGCCGTATGTGCTGGGCGCCTTGCTGGCCGCGCGCCAGGCGGGCGCCTTGACGATAGGCATCGCGAACAATGTGGATGCCCCCGTGGCGCACGAGGCGCAATGCGGCATCGTGCTCGACACGGGTACGGAAGTCATATCCGGCAGCACGCGCCTGAAAGCGGGTACGGCGCAAAAAATCACCCTGAACACGATTTCCAGCGCCCTGATGGTCGGTTTGCACAAAACTTACGGAAACTTGATGGTAGACTTGAAGCCGACCAACGCCAAACTGATCTGGCGGGCGGTGCGTCTGACCATGCACGCCACCGGCGCCAGCGAAGTGCAGGCCAGGACCGTGCTGGAGCAATGCCACTATCACGTCAAGGTGGCGATTGTTGCCTTGATCAAAAAAATCAACACAAACCAGGCACAGGCATTGTTGGCCGGCGCGAACGGCAGTGTGCGGGCGGCACTGGCGGCGTGATCCGATGGCGCGGCATTCTTCTGTCTGGGAGACAAAGAAGGATGTATGGAGCTAGTGAAACAAACCGCCGCGGCACGCGCAAATAAGCCGTCAAATAAGCCGTGGCTGTGGATCCCTTCCCTGTATTTCGGCCAGGGCATTCCCTATGTAGTGGTCATGACCTTGTCCGTGATCATGTACAAGAACTACGGTTTCAGCAATACCGATATTGCCCTGTACACCAGCTGGTTGTACTTGCCATGGGTCATCAAACCCCTGTGGTCGCCCTTCATCGATATGTACCGCACCAAGCGTTTCTGGATCGTCGGCTTGCAGCTGGTGATCGGCGCCGCGCTGGCGCTGGTGGCCCTGACGACGTCCTTGCCGCACTTTTTCCAGATCAGCCTGGCCATCTTCTGGCTGATGGCTTTCAGTTCCGCCACGCATGACATTGCCGCCGACGGCTTTTATATGCTGGGCCTGGAAGAGCATCAGCAGGCGGCCTTCGTCGGCGTGCGCAGCACTTTCTATCGCCTGGCGATGATCGCCGGCCAGGGCGGCCTCGTGTATCTGGCCGGCTATTTGACGCATGCGACGGGCAATGTGCAGCTGGCCTGGTCCGTCGTGTTTGCGATTTTGGCGGGCCTGTTCATCGCCCTTTTCCTGTACCACTATTTTGTCTTGCCGAAACCGAAGGACGACCGCCCCAGCATCCAGGGCGCCGGTGTTTCTCCCTTGCAGGAATTCATCGCCACCTTTGCCTTTTTCTTCAAGAAAAAGGATATTGTCGTCATCCTGGGCTTTTTGCTGCTGTTTCGCCTCGGCGAAGCGCAACTGCTCAAATTGGCCGCGCCTTTCCTGCTCGACCCCGTCGCCAAGGGCGGCCTGGGCCTTAGCACGGAACAGGTGGGACTCGTCTATGGCACCATCGGCGTGATTGCCCTGACCCTGGGCGGCTTGCTGGGAGGATTCATCATTTCCCGCTTCGGCTTGAAACGCTGTTTGTGGATCATGGTGCTGTCCGTCCACCTGCCCGACCTGGTCTTTGTCTACCTGGCCACCGCCTTGCCCAGCAGCATTTATGTGATCGCCGGTGGCATTGCGTTGGAGCAATTTGGCTATGGCTTCGGTTTCGCGTCCTATATGTTGTACATGATCATGGTCTCCGATGGCGCGCATAAAACGGCCCATTACGCGATCTGCACGGGTTTCATGGCCCTGGGCATGATGTTGCCGGGCATGGCCAGCGGCTGGATCCAGCAAATGCTCGGCTACCAGCACTTCTTCATCTGGGTCTGCATCGCCACCATTCCTGCTTTCATCATGGCCGCGCTGGTCAAGATCGATCCCGAATTCGGCAAGAAGGCCGAGGCCTGATTCTTTTGAACCGTGCGCCCGCATGGATGGCGGGCGCACAGTAAAATGCCCGCACCGATAGACCTGCGCTTCACCACTGCAAGGAATTGTTTTGTTGTCTACTTTTAAAAAACGCCTGAGCGCCAGCGCCGGCGTATTGGCCGCGCTGGCCACCGCCACATTGCTCAGCAGCTGTACCAGCACCAGGATCCCCTCCGCAGTGACGCCGGGTGCAGCGGGTTTGCCAGCCGTGCCGCCCGTGCAGCACATCACGGGCGAAGTGCCGCCGCCGGCGCCGCGCGAATTCCGCGCCGCCTGGGTCTCGACGGTGGCCAATATCGACTGGCCCAGCCGCAGCAATTTACCGGTCGCCAAGCAGCAAGCGGAAGCGCTGGCCATCCTCGACCGTGCCAAGTCCTTGAATTTGAACGCGATTGTGCTGCAGGTGCGCCCTAGCGCCGACACGATTTACCCATCGCAGCTGGAGCCGTGGTCGGAATACCTGACCGGCAAGCAAGGCCAGCCGCCAATGCCCCTGTATGACCCGCTGGCCTTCTGGGTGGCACAGGCGCATGCGCGCGGCCTGGAATTGCATGCCTGGTTCAACCCGTATCGGGCCCGTCACGCGACGGCCAAGTCGCCGCTGGCGCGCGACAGTTTCGCTTCCACCAACCCGGCGTCCGTCAAGCAATACGGCCGCTACCTGTGGATGGACCCGGGCGACGCCGCCGCCTCCAAGCACACGACGGACGTGGTGCTCGACGTGGTGCGCCGCTACGATATCGACGGCGTGCACATCGACGATTACTTTTACCCGTACCCGATCGACGCGCCTGGCGCCGGCGCCGGTGCGGAAACAGCCGCGCTGGACGCGGGCAATGGCGGCGCCAAGCGCGAACTGCCGTTTCCCGATGAGCCTTCCTGGCAGCAATATCTGCTGGCCGGCGGCCAGCTGGACCGCGCTTCCTGGCGCCGCCAGAACGTCAACCAGCTGATCGAGGCTTTGTATACAGGCATCCACCGCGAAAAGAGCTGGGTGCGCTTTGGCATCAGCCCGTTCGGCATCGGCCGTCCGGACCGCCGCCCTGCCGGCATCGTCGGCTTCAGCCAGTACGATAAATTGTATGCGGACGCGGAGTTGTGGCTGGCCAAGGGCTGGCTCGATTACCTGTCGCCGCAGCTGTACTGGCCCGTGGCGCAGGCGCCGCAAGCGTTTGGCGTGCTGCTCGATTATTGGCTGGCGCAAAACCCGTATGGCCGCCATGTGTGGCCTGGCCTGTACACGAGCCGTATCGACAATTCCGCCAAGTCCTTCACGCCGCAAGAGATCATCAAGCAAATCGAAGTGACGCGCACGCGCCCCGGCGCGAATGGCCAAGTGCATTTCAGCATGGTGCCCCTGATGCAGAACCGCAAGGGTGTCAGCGAGCAACTCAAGGCGAGCGTGTATCAAAGCCCTGCCCTGATTCCCGCCACGCCATGGCTGGGCAAGGAAGCACCGGGTACGCCCGTGCTGGCCTTGCGCCGCGATTCCACCAGCCTGAACATCAAATTGACGGCGGGCGGCGGCAAACCCGTGGCGCAGTACGCCGTCTGGGCCCGCTACGGCGAGGACTGGCGTTTTACCGTGGTCACAGGCGTGCAAGGCGAACTGACCCTGATCGACGATGCCATTGGTAAAGTCAATGCGGTGGTGGTCAGCGCCGTGGACCGCCTCGGCAATGAAAGCCCCCGCGTCACCGTGCGCGCACCGTTTACGGTCGCCGCCAAGTAATTTTGCCGGTTTACCGGCAATCCATAACCTGCAGGCATGAAACATGCGCAAGCTTTCATGCCTGCAAGCTCCGCTTGGCTTTACACTCATGCCATGATTTCCTTCCCTGCAATCAATATTGACACGGCCGTACTCGGGCTGGGCATCGACGCGGGCGGCACGCAGACGCGCTGGGCTTTGGCCGGCGCGGATGGCGCCATCGTGGCGGACGGGGCCGTGGAAGGCTTGTCTGCCTTGCAAATGAGCAGCGATGCGGGCCGCGCAGCCGTGCACGCCACGTTTGCGAAATTGTCTCAGGCTGTGCTGGCCGTTGGCCACCCGCGCGCCGTGGTGGCGGGCTTGACGGGCTTTGGCGGCGACGATGTGACGCTGGCGGAGTTGCTGGCGGAGTTGCTGGCGCTGGACGCCGTCGACGTCCGCTTGGGCAACGATATCGACATCGCTTATCGCGACAGTTTTGAACCAGGCGAAGGTTATCTGGTCTACGCTGGCACGGGCTCGATTGCCGCCTGGATCGATGCGGATGGCGTGTTTCACCGCGCAGGCGGGCGCGGCGTGCTGCTCGACGATGGCGGCGGCGGTTACTGGGTCGCGCGCGAAGCCTTGCGCCACATCTGGCGCCGCGAAGACGAGGCGCCCGGCAGCTGGCAAGCGTCGCCCATGGCCGAGGCCGTGTTTGCGCAACTGGGCGGCAGCGACTGGTCATTGTCGCGCGCCTTCATGTATGGCCAGGACCGGGGCGCCATCGGCCGGCTGGCGCTGGCCGTGGCCGCCAGTGCCGACGCCGACCCGCTGGCGCTGGACATCTTGCAGCGCGCGGGACAGGAACTGGCGCGATTGGCCCTGGCACTGGTATCGCGCCATGGTCCGCGTCCCGTGGTGCTGGCCGGCCGCGCGGCGCAATTGCACCCTGCCATCGCATCAGCCATGCGCGCCGCTTTGCCTGTATCGTTGACGATGGAACAGAAAGTTGCCCGTCCACATGACGCAGCAGCCAGGATAGCCGTCAAGGCGGCGGTCAAGACACAGGCCAATACTGAACATTTTATTAACCCCAACATGGATATTTCATGAAAAAAATCGCCCTCGCCCTGCTGGTGGCCCTGCTCTCCGCCTGTACCACGCCCGCACCGCACCTCGACCACAGCTTGAGCGCGCGCAGCCAGAGCCCGCGCGTCAAATTCATCATCATTCATTACACGGTCAGCGACCTGCCCCGCTCGATCAAGATCCTGACGGAACAAGTGGTCAGCAGCCATTATTTGCTGACGGACACGGACAAGCCGAAGTTTTACGTGCTGGTCGACGAATCGCGCCAGGCCAATCACGCGGGTGTGAGTAACTGGAAGACTTATACACAGTTGAATGTCAGCTCGATCGGCATCGAGATCGTCAATCCCGGCTACAAGGACACGCCGGAAGGCCGCCTCTGGTATCCGTTTCCCCAGGCACAGATCGATGAGCTGATTCCACTGCTGAAAGATATCCAGGCCCGCTACAACATCGCGCCGGAAAATATCCTCGGCCATAACGAGATCGCCCCGCAGCGCAAGCAGGACCCGGGGCCGCTGTTTCCTTGGCGCCAGCTGGCCGATGCGGGCCTGATCGTCTGGCCCGATGCGAACCGTGTTGCCGCGCAGCGCCTTATTTTTGAGCAGCAAGTACCGGACGCCGTCTGGTTCCAGAAAAAGCTGGCCCAGCACGGTTATGCGACGCCGAACACGGGCGTTTTCGACGAGGCGACGCGCAATGTGCTGATCGCCTTCCAGATGAAATACCGCAACACCTTGTTTGACGGCACACCCGACGGCGAAACGGCGGCCCTGCTGGAAGTGCTGACGACGCCGGCGCCAGCTGTTGTTGCAAAGTAGCATAGCCGTTCCAGCCCATGACTTTTTCTTATATGCTGAACGTTGACGGCCAAGGCGGCCACGGCAAGGTAAAGGAATAGCTCATGCGGCTGCGTCATATCGAAGTGTTTCACGCCATCATGCAAGTTGGCACCATCAGCGGCGCCGCCCAGGTGCTGCATATCTCGCAACCGGCCGTAACCAAGGTCTTGCAGCATTGCGAGTTGCAACTGGGCATGCCGCTGTTCGAGCGCGTGCGGGGCAAGCTGTACCCGAAACCCGAGGCGCACCGCCTGTTTGTCGAGACGGAAAAGCTCAACCGCGATTTGTTGGGCATCCGCCGCCTGGCGGCCAGCCTGAAGGGCCATGCGGTGGAAACCATCCGCCTGGTCTCCACGCCGACGATCGCCATCAGCGTCTTGCCGTTTGCCATGACGGAGTGGCGGCGCGACTTTCCCCACACGCGTTGCCAGCTGGCCACCCATCACACGGGCGAGATCGTCAATACCTTGCGCCTCGGTGAAGCGGACCTGGCCGTATCGCTGCAAGACCCGCGCCATCCGGGCATCGTGGCCGAACCGATCACGCAGGGCGTCATGACGGTGATCGCGCCGGCTGGCACCTGGCGCGCGGCCGATTGCGGCACCCCGTTGACGGCGCATGGCCTGAACGGCGAGCTGATCGGCCATACGGACAACGATCCGCTAGGCGAATTGGTGATCGCCGCTTGCGAGGCGCAGGATATCCACCCCGTGTTTTCTACCGTGGTGCAGACTTATCAAATCGCCCGCTCGCTGGTGGAAGCGGGCGCCGGCATGGCCGTGGTCGATCCGTTTACGGCTGCGTCCGGTTCGCCCGAGCGGCTGCAGCGCCGTCCTTGGGCGCCGACGATACCGATCCAACTGTATTTATTGACGGCGAGCCACTCGCCGCTGTCGCATGGCGCGCGGCGCCTGGCCGACAGCATCGGTGTGGCGGCGCGCAATTGCCTGGAAAGAGGAGTCTGATGTCTGTTGCAAGTTTGCAATTGGAAGCGGTCGGCAGCGATCCGCAATTTCGCCACCTGAGCAGCATCGCCGGCATCGCCGTCGACTTGCGCTATGCCACGCCCGACAATTTTGTCGGCCGCGACTTATACAGCCCCATCGATTGCGCCTGGCTGCACCGCGATGCGGCAGTGGCGCTGAAGAAAGCCGTGGCGTGGCTGGGCGAACGGCGGCCCGATCATCATCTGCTGGTGCTCGACGCCCTGCGCCCGCAGCGGGTGCAGCAGCAACTATGGGATGCGCTGCAGGGAACGGAGTTGCTCGGCTACATCGCCGAGCCGTCGCGTGGCTCGATCCACTCGTTCGGCATGGCGCTCGACATCACCATCGTCGGGCCGGACGGGCAGGAACTGGACATGGGCACGGGTTTTGATGACCTAAGTGAGCGCTCGCATCCGGCACTGGAACTGGTGATGCTGGAAAGGGGAGAAATTACGGAGCAGCAAGTGGACAATCGCCGATTGTTGCGCGAGGCCATGTTCCAGGCGGGTTTCTTTGGCATCAACAGCGAATGGTGGCATTTCGATTGCGGCGACCGGGTGCTGGTGCGCCAGACCTACACCCGGGTGCTCTGACTAGAAGACGTTCAGTCCCTTCAGCATCACGATCAGGATCAGCACGGGCGAGACAAAGCGCAGCAGGAACAGCAGCACATGTGCCAGTTTTCTGTTCTGCAACTGGCCGTGATTGCTGATCGCATCGATGAAATGCTGCTTGCCCCAGGCCCAGCCGGTAAACAAGGCAATCGCGATGCCGCCCACGGGCAAGAAGATATTCGACGAGACGAAGTCGAACAGATCAAACATATTCAAATCAAACAGCTTGAAGTTCGCCAAGGTGCTGTTACTCAAGGCGCACACGGAACCGAGCACGGCCAGCAGCAGCATGGTCACGACCGTTGCCTTGGTGCGCGTCCAGCCAAAGCGTTCATGGAAAATCACCACGGGCACTTCCATCAGCGACAGCATCGCCCCCGTGGCGGCCACGGCGGCGAGGATAAAGAACACCACCATCAGGACTTGCCCCATGGGGATTTGCGAAAACACGGCCGGAATGGTGATGAACACCAGCGACGGTCCCGCACTGGGTGCGAAGCCAAATGTGAACACGGCGGGGAAGATGGCGATGCCGGCCAGCATTGATACACCGAGGTCGGCCGCCATCACGCGCAAGGTCGTGACGGGGATATTCTGGTCGTCGCGGAAATAGCTGCCGTAGGTCATCATCGTGCCCATGCCGACAGACAATTTAAAGAAGGCCAGGCCCATGGCTGTCAGCACGACGGAGGCCGTCAGCTTGGAAAAATCAGGACGGAACAGGAAGGCCAGGCCTTCGCCTGCCTTATCGAGCGACAGGCTGACCGCACAGAGCAGCAGGAGTAACAGGAACAGCAGCGGCATCAGTTTCTTGGCGATCGCCTCGATACCCTTGGTCACGCCCAGCATCAATATGCCGCCGATAAACAGCAGCACGCCCCATTGCCACAACAGCGATTGCAGAGGATTGCTGATCAGGGAGGCGAAGGCCGCTTCCGTCACCAGTTTGTCGCTGCTGAGAATGGAGCCATCGATGGCCTTGGCAATATAGGCAAATACCCAGCCCACCACTTCCGAATAGAACGCGACGATCAGGAAGGCGGCGATCATGCCGATGAAGCCGACCAGCCACCAGGGCTTGCCCTTCGGTGCCAGCTGCTCCATGGTCGAGATGGGATTGACCTTGGCCCGGCGTCCCAGGGTGATTTCCGCGATCATCACGGGCAGTCCCACTAATAAGGTAGCGAGTAAATAAATGAGCAGGAAGCCGGCGCCGCCATTGGCGCCTGTCAGATAGGGGAACTTCCAGATGTTACCGAGACCGACTGCGGAACCGAGGGTGGCGGCGAGCACGCCGAAGCCAGTGGTAAAGCCAGCCCGTTTCAGGGTCAGGCCTGATCCTTGAGCTTGTTGTTTCATGGTGAATCTTCTATGGTGGGACGCGAATTTGCGCTGAGGGGGCGAAATTGTAGCAGTTGGCCGCAAATACCCGGGAAAAGCCTTGCTACTCCCGGGGGGCTTTGCTATAGTTCGCCTCCCCAATGAGACGCAGTCACTGCGGCAGTTGAGGATCACCGGAAACGGCGATGAGCAGGAAAAGAAGGAGTTGACGGATTTAGCGAAATGCTTCATACTCTTCCTTCTTCGCAGCTGACAAACACAACGCTTTGTCGATAGCGCGAAAGCAGTAACCGAATACAGTTCTTTAACAATTAACAGTCGATAAGTGTGGGCATTTGATGTAAGTGCAGCGTCAATCTTCGGATTGGCGTCTAACTTAAAATATCAAATGTTCACAAGAAATAATGAAATAGGCGCTACGAAAGTAGTGGCCTGTCAGTTTTTTGAGTGAGCGACCCGTCGCAAGACGGTGCCGGTAAAACGGCAAAGTAACAGAGATTAAACTGAAGAGTTTGATCCTGGCTCAGATTGAACGCTGGCGGCATGCCTTACACATGCAAGTCGAACGGCAGCACGGAGCTTGCTCTGGTGGCGAGTGGCGAACGGGTG